>NZ_JBIVVR010000012.1:0-346010 GCF_044757755.1 Streptomyces sp. NPDC091209
TGGCGTAACCGAACCCGAAAGCCTTGTCGAGGAAGGCCCACAGGAAGACGAACCCGGTCAGCAGACGCAGACCGGCGAGGGCGTACGAGCCGACCGCCGTCACCGACGTGGTCACGGCCTCACCCGGCGCCTGTGCCGAACGGGTCCTGCGCAGCGACGGGAAGCGGAACCCTGCGGTCCGGTGGGACTGCTCGTGGACTGCCATGACAGTGATCCTTTCGGGGGAGCGAAGGACGAAGCCGAGCTGGTGCCCGACACGGCTCACTCTCCCGACACGGGGCACCGTGCGCCGGGTGCCGTAGGGCCGTGACCGCGGGCCGAACGGCCCTTTCCTGCAAGCCTTGTCGGTCTCACCGCTGTGGGCCGGACCATCCTGGGCAGCCTGCGGGCCCGGCTTCGTCCGTACGTCGCCCGGGCGGGAGGCACGCTAGTTCTCGCTCGGGCCCGGACGGCCCATGTCATGGCTGTCGCGGGGACGTTCACCGTCGACGCCATTCGCACGGCGCTGTTGGCCGTCGAGGCGCCGCCACTCCTCGTACGCCGCGACTGCCGTGGGCAGCGTGGGAAAGATCAAGTCGGCACCGACGGACTCCGTCAGCCCGTACACGTCGAGGTCATGGCGGAGGTCCTGCTTGACGCGGGCCAACGCGAAGACGATGCCGCGACGCTTCAGCTCCCGGCGCACGTCGTCGACGGCGTCTAGGGCGGTGATGTCCACCTCGACATTGGCCTCGGCGTTCAGCACGAACCAGCCGACGGGTCCCCGGTGTGCGCGGACCGCCGCCAGGGCACGCCTTCTGAAGTCCTCGGCGTTGGCGAAGAACAGCGGTGAATCGTAGCGGTAGACGACCAGTCCGGGCACTGTGCGGGCCTGCGGGTAGTCGTCCACGCTGTGCATGCCGGCGAGGCCCGGCACCAGCCCTTCGACCGCGTCGTGCGGGCGGGCCACCCTGGTGAGCATCTCCGCGACCGAGAGTCCCACCGCCACCAGGACGCCGTACAGGATGTCCAGGGCCAGCACCCCGAGGAGGCAGCCCACCGCCAGCAGCAGTTCCCGGCGTCTGAAGGCGGCCAGCCGCCGGAACCCGGCGAAATCCATCATGCGGACGGCGGCGTAGACCACCAAGGCACCGAGCACGGTCGCCGGGGTGTACGTGAGCAGGGGACTGAGGAACAGCAGGACGGCCAGGACGACGCCGGCCGCGACGAGGGAGTACGCCTGGGTGCGGCCGCCCGCCGAGTCGGCGAGGGCGGTGCGGCTCGCGCTGCCGCTCACCGGGAACCCGTGCAGCACTCCCGCGCCGAGGTTCGCGGCGCCGAGCGCCAACAGCTCCTGGTTGGGGTCGAGTTCGGCGTCGTCGACCGTGAACGCACGCGCGGTGAGGATGACGTCGGTGTAGCCGACGAGGAGCACACCGAGTGCCGGCAGGACCAGCCGGGCCAGGTCGTGGGGATCCGGCAGCGCCGGGGTGGGCAGCCCCGCCGGCACCTCGCCGATGACGGCGATGCCGTGCGCGTCGAGACCGGACACCGCGACCACCGCGGTGCCGAGCACCAGGGCGAGCAACGGGCCCGGGATGGTGCGGGAGACGTGCGGCACCGCGAAGAGGAAGGCGATCGCCACGGCGGAGAAGACCACGGTGGCGGAGTCGGCCTGCCCCAGACGCCGTGCGAAGGAGAGGAGTTGGGGGAAGAACGCGGAGCCGGTCGTCGGCACACCGGTCAGTTTGGGCAACTGGTCGACGATCATGATGAGCGCCACGCCTGTCATGTAGCCGACCAGGATCGGCCGGGACAGGAGGTCGGCCAGGAAGCCGAAGCGGGCCACCCTGGCCGCCAGGAACAGCAGACCGACCACGACCGCGAGGGCGGCGGCGAGCACGGCGTAGCGACCCGCGTCACCGGCGGCGAGCGGCCCCACGACGGTGGCCGTCATCAGGGCGGTCGTCGACTCGGGACCCACCGACAGCAGCCGCGACGAGCCCAGCAGCGTGTAGAGGAGCAGGGCCGGGAGGATCGCCCACAGCCCGGCGACCGGAGGCAGCCCTGCCAGGCCCGCGTACGCCATGACCTGTGGAACGAGATACGCCGCGACCGTCACCCCGGCCAGCAGGTCGCCGCGCAGCCACGCGCGCCGGTATCCCGCCAGCACGGCGATTCCGGGGACCAGTCGCCCCGCGGAAGCCTGCCGTCGTATCCCTGCCTCCACAGCGTCGCGCACGGGCATGGCGCTCCTTTCGTCACGCGCACAGCATCCCCTCCCACCTGCCCCTCGTGCGAACATGATCGGCCTCATCGCGGCCGCTGGACCCACCGGTGCCGGGCGGTCACCGCTGGATCGGCCATCGCGTACCCGTTCAGCCGGGGCGTGGGGCCGGTCGGCCCCTTAGCGTCCGATCGCCGTGGCCGCAGGCTGAGGAGATACGCACGCCCACAGACCTCGTCCGGCAGGAGGACCTCATGTCTTCGACCTATCCGGACTCGTCGACGGTGGAGACTCTCATCTCGGCCGCCATCGCGGCACCTTCGATGCACAACACGCAGCCGTGGCGCTTCCGTCTCGCCGCGGAGTCGCTCACCGTGGAGATCCACGCGGCCCCTGAGCAGGGGTTGCCCCAGGAGGATCCCCGGGGCCGCGCCCTGCACATCGCGGCGGGCGCGGCCTTGTTCAACCTTCGGGTCGCGGTGACGCATCTCGGCTGGAAGCCGGTTTCCCGCCTGCTCCCCGATCCCCACGATCCCGGGTTGCTCGCGTCCGTCCGGATCACGCAGCGGGCGAGTCCCCGCGCGGTGCACGGAGTCGAGCTGTACGACGCGATCTGGCGGCGGCACAGCAGCCGGTTCCCCTTCACCGACAGGGCGGTGCCCGCCGGCATCCTGCACGACCTCGTGGAAGCCGCCCAGATCGAGGGCGCCGAGCTGGCCGTGGCCGCCCCGGGCGAGGCGGGGCGACTGCTGCGGGTCACCGCGGAGGGGGAACACCGCAACCACGCCGACCCGTACCGCAGCGCCGAAAGCCGTCGTTGGACCGGCCGGGACGAAGCCGATGGCACCGGCATTCCGTCCGCGGCCCTCGGACCGCAGGACGCCTTCGAGCAGCTGCCGATGCGCGACTTCTCCGCGCAGCGCTCCATGGAGCGGTTGCCCGCCCGGCCGTTCGAACGCACCCCTACCCTGGTCTCCCTGGCCACGGGGCACGACCGGCGCTCCGACTGGCTGCGCGCCGGTCAGTCGCTCCAGCACGTGCTTCTGGTCGCGACCGTCCACGGTCTGCGCAGCTCGCTTCTCCACCAGGCTCTGGAGTGGCCCGACCTGCGCGAGGAACTGCGCAGCCCGATCGCACCCTTCGACCACGTCCAGATGCTCGTCCGGCTCGGTTACGGCCCGGACGGCCCCGCTACTCCCCGCCGCCCCCCACCCCCGTTCCCGGCCTAAGGGCTGCGCTTTCGGCCGTTTCGGATGGACGGGAACCGGTGATCCCGACGAATCCGGCTTCCTCGTAGAGGTGGACGCCGGGTGCCGGCCTGCCGTTCGTACCGGGGAACGGACGGGGCCCGCCCCGTGCCTGGGCAGGACGGGCGAGGCGGCCGTTCAGGCTGGGCGCCGGAGAGCGTCCCTCATTGCCCGTCGGCCGTCAGGATGGCCGTGATGCGGTCGGAGGCACGCCGGGCCTCCGTCGCCGGGTCGGCTCCGCCGAGGATCCTCGTCATGCATTCCTTGATCGGGTTCTTCGCCTCGACGGCGGCCCATTGGGGTGACGACGGCGTCGCCCGGCCCTGCGCGGCGCCCGCCGCCATGGCCGCGACCCCCGCCTCGCCCGCCACGACGTGGGCGAGCGTCTTCTTGTTGGGCACGTACTTCATCGTCCGGGCCAGCTCGGTCTGCCACTTGGCGCCGGCCAGGGCGGCGACGACGGCGGTGGCTCCGGGACGGTCGTCGGTGTTCTCGGGCACCACGAGATCGGAGCCGCCGGTGAACACCGCGCCGGGCTTCGCGGCCGTCCTGCCGGGGACCGGGAAGAAGCCCAGCCTGCCCTTGAGGTCCGGGTTGGCCCGCTCGATGGCCTGGACGAGGCCGGGAACGGCCACGATCTGCGCGACCCGGCCCTTGGCGAACACCCCTGACTGCGGCGGGTGTTCCTCGTCGGCGCCCGCCGGTCCTTCGCCGAGTCCCTGAAGGCGCCGGTAGAAGTCCATGCCGCGCAGGGCGGCGGGCGTGCCGAGCGTGCCCTCCCAGTGCCCGTAGCCCGAGTCCCGGGCGAGGTCGCCGCCCTCGTCCCAGATGAACCCGGAGAGCGTGTACCAGTCCTGTCCGGCCAGATAAATACCCTGGTTGCCACCGGAGTTGAGCCGCTCGGTGTCCGTGAGCCACTGTTCGCGGGTCTTCGGCGGCTGCTCGATGCCGGCCCCCGCGAACAGGTCCTTGCGGTAGATGACGACGCGGTTGGCCGCGTACCACGGGATGCCGTACTGGTGGGATCCGAACCGGCCGGGTGCGGCGAGGCCCGGCAGCCAGTCGTTCATGTCCCAGTCGCGCATCGACTCCAGGGTCATGTCGCTCAGGCCGCCCCCGTCGACGTACTGCGCGACCTGGGTGTTGCCGACCTCGATGACATCGGGTGCGGCCTGGTCGTCCCGCTTGAGCGCCGCCTGGACCTTCTCACCGATCCCGGTCCACTCCTGGATGCGGATGTCGAGCCGGAGGCCTCCGTGCCTCCGCTCGAAGTCATCGGTGAAGCGCTTCAGGAAATCCTTGGAGGCGCTGTCCTTCATCAGCCACACCGTGACGGTCCGCCGGTGCGCGCCCGTGCCGGGGAGGGTGCCGCAGGCGCTGAGCAGGGAGGCGGTGACGCAGACAACGGCGAAAAGGCGGCGTTTCACGTTCACGAGGGTCCTGTTCTGTCTGGCGGACAGGGGCAAGGGCCCGACGTGGGGGACGAGCCGGTCGCTCGAACGGGCGTCTGGAGTTTGGTATGGACCAATCCGCTCCGTCAAGGGCCCACCGTCACCCGATGTCACTCGACGTCACCCGGGCCACCCCCGCCGTCTCGCGGAGCGCCACTCCCTGGGGCACCGTGGAATGACGCCTGGCACTCGCGCCACGGCGGAGAGGAGCACCCGCATGTCCGACCACACCTACCGGGTCACCGAGATCGTCGGGACCTCCCACGAAGGCGTCGACCAGGCCATTCGCAATGGGATCACCCGGGCCTCGCAGACCCTGCGCAACCTCGACTGGTTCGAGGTCACACAGGTCAGGGGCCAGATCGAGAACGGCCGGATCGAGCACTACCAGGTCGGCCTCAAGCTCGGTTTCCGGCTGGAGGACGCCGACTGACCCGACCCGCGCCGCACGGGTCCCCCACCCTCCGGCAACCCCTCAGGTCCGCCCCTCCCGCCCCTGCGCGTCCTTCAGCGCCGCCGACGCGGCCGCCCACCGTGCCCGTACGACCGTGAAGCCGGCCCGCTCCGCCTCCTCGCAGACGAATTCGTCGTCGTCGACGAGGACCCGGATCTCCCGGTCCCGGGCGAGCCGGCGAAGGACCTCCAGCTTGGTGCGGCGGGCGGGCCTGCGGTCGTCGTTGCGCCGCATCCAGATGCGCCCCTCGGGCAGGCCGTGCGCGGCCAGCCAGTCGACGGTCGCCCGCCGGCAGCGCTCGGGCCGCCCCGTCAGATAGACCACCTCGCACTCCCGCGCGCTGCTCCGCGCCAGCGCGACGCCCTCCGCGAGCGGCGGGTCCTCGGACGCCGCGGCGAAGAACCCGTCCCAGTCCCGCGGCGTCCGCTCCAGGAACCGCTGCCGGTGCGCGGTGTCCGCGAGAGTGCCGTCCAGGTCGAACACCGCGAGTGGCCTGCCGCTCTGCTCCTTCACGTCCTTCACGCGGACCAGCCTAGACAGCGGCACCGACAACGGGCGGGGCACCATCGCCGGGCCCCGTGCGTGAACACGCTCAACTTCCGTCCCTGCGGGCCCTGTTCACACCACCCGGCAAGCCCTTACCGTAAAGCCTCGCACAGCATGTCGCACGGCGTTTGACATTTCGAACAGAGGGGTGCGGTGGAGGGACGCCACCGCCCCGCTCCTCGGCGTGCGGAGATCCGGGTGAACCACCCGCCCCGCACCGGCGTGCCGTCCCTCACCTGTGACGACGGAACCGTCACGGCCTGGTCATGACCCCATGAGCATCGAGGAGACCGGCATGAACGACAGGCCCCTTCACCCCTCCCGGCGCGTCGCCCTGGGCGCGATGGCGGGCCTCGCCGCCGCCTTCGCCGTCGGCACCCCGGCAGCCCGCGCCGCGGCCGCAACCGCTTACGTGATGGGCTACTTCACCGAGTCCCCGAACGGCGACGGAGCGGACTACGGCCTTCATCTGGCCGTCAGCACCGACTCCCTCCAGTGGACGCCGCTGAACCAGAACAAGCCCGTCGTGACCCCGGCGGGCGGAACCGGCGGTCTGCGCGACCCGTTCGTCCTGCGCAGGCAGGACGGCACCTTCGTGGTCCTGGCCACCGACCTCAAGGGCACCGACTGGAGTCTGCAGAGCCAGTACATCCACGTCTGGGACTCGGCCGATCTGCGGTCCTTCAGCGGCTACCGCCGGCTGAAGCTGCACGACATGGCCACCCACAGCTGGGCTCCCGAGGCCTACTGGGACGCCGGGCGGGGCCAATACGGGATCATCTACTCCGCCGTCGACTCCAGCGGCCACAACGTCATCATGGTCAACTACACGACCGACTTCATCACGGCCTCGGCGCCGCAGGTCTTCTTCGACCCCGGCTACGACGTGATCGACGGTGATCTGGCCGTGGGCGTCAACGGCGTCAACTACCTGTATTTCAAGAAGGACCAGACCCTGGTGGGCGCCAGATCGACGTCCCTGGACCCCGGCAGCTTCACCGTGTTCAGCACCCCGGTCGCGCACGGCGGCACCGAGGCCCCGATCCTCATCAAGGCGCAGGCGAACGGGACTTGGTTCCTCTGGGGTGACACCTACACCCCCAACGGGGTGTTCTACGCCTGGCGGTCCGCCGACCTCGCGAGCGGCACCTGGACGGCGGTCGACCAGCGCCTGTACACACAGCCGCTCAACTCCAAGCACGCGGGCATCCAGCCGATCACCACGACGGAGTACGACAACCTCCTCGCCAAGTGGGGCGCTCCGGCCTGGAACCGGCTCAAGTCCTACAACTATCCGGCGCGTTACGTCCGGCACTCCAACTACGTCGGCCGGATCGACGAGTACCCCTTCGACCCGTACACGGACTCGCAGTGGACGCTGGTGCCGGGACTCGCCGACACGGCGGGCCTCTCGTTCCGTTCGGTCAACTACCCCACGCGCTATCTGCGCCACAGCAACTACCAGATGGCGCTCGACGCCAACGACGGGACGACGGTGTTCGCGCAGGACGCCACGTTCTACCGGACAGCGGGCCTCGCCGACACGTCGTGGTCATCCTTCCGCTCCTACAACCACCCGGACCGTTACCTCAGGCACGCAGACTACGTGCTGCGCATCGATCCGATCTCCACCTCCACCGACAAGGCCGACGCCACCTTCTCGGTCGGTTCTTGACGTCCCTTCGTCCCCAGGAGACAACCCCCGATGTCCCCTCTCCGCAGACTTCTCGCCGGTGCCGCGGCGGCAGCCGCCGCACTCGGCGGACTCACCCTGGCCGCGCCCCCCGCCACGGCCGCCGACTCGGGCACGTTCAGTGTGCTCAGCTACAACGTCGCCGGGCTGCCCGACGGCATCTCCAGCGCCCCGACCCCCCGCGCGTCCAGCACCACGGCGATCGGCGGGCTCATCGCCCCCTACGACATCGTGCATGTCGAGGAGGACTTCAACTACCACGCGGCCCTGTACGCGGCCGACACCGCGCACCCCTACCGCACCCCCACCAGCGGCGGCGCCGGCGTCGGCAGCGGCCTCAACACCCTGTCGAAGATCTCCTACGACACCGACGACTTCGAGCGGGTCGGCTGGAACTCCTGCCAGGTCGACTCCGGCGACTGCCTCACGCCCAAGGGCTTCACGTTCATGCGGGAACGCCTCGCCGAGGGCGTCTACGTCGACTTCTACAACCTGCACACCAACGCGGGCACCAACGACGGCGACCTCGCCTCCCGCGCCGACAACCTGAGCCAGCTCACCGCGTTCATCGGCACCCATTCCGCGGGCAACGCCGTCGTCGTGATGGGCGACACGAACACCCGCTACACCCGCTCCGGCGACACCATCGCCGAGTTCGACGCCGCCAACGGGCTGACGGACGCCTGGGTCCAGCTCGTTCGCGGTGGCACCCCGCCGGCCAAGGGAAGCGACGCGCTCGTCTGCGACCAGAGCGGCACCACCGTGCCCAACACCTGCGAGGTCGTCGACAAGATCCTCTACCGCAGCAGCAAGCTCGTCACGCTCGACGCGACGAGCTACAACAACGAGCACACCCGCTTCCTGACCTCCGACGGCCTGATGCTCTCCGACCACGACCCGATCACCGCGTCGTTCACCTGGTCGCGCAACACGGCCTTCCAGCTCAGCGACCAGTTCGGCGGACCGCACGGCGACTACTTCAACGACCTCGCCGCGGTACCGGCCGGTGCCCGCGCGACCACCGTCTCGCTGAGCAGCGGAGCACGGGTCGACCGGATGGGACTGACACTGAGCGACGGCACCACGTTCGCGCACGGCGGCACCGGCGGCACCACCGCCTCACTGACGCTGGGCAGCACCGAGTACGTCACCTCCGCGCAGCTCTGCGAGGGCGTGAAGGACAGTCACACCCGCATCTTCTCCACGAAGTTCACCACGAACCTCGGCCGCACCCTGGCCGGCGGCACGACGACGTCGGACTGCGTGACCCGCACCGCACCGACCGGCCGGCAGATCGCCGGATTCCACGGCCGCGCGGGCGACGAGGTCGACAAGATCGGCTTCATCTACACCCAGCGCTGACCGGACGACAGGCACAGGGCCCGTTCTCCGCCGAGCCCCGACGGACTCGGCGGAGGACCCGGCCGCACGTCAGGAGGCGTCGGACAGCCAGGGCCTGACCTTCCTGCGCGCCTCGTGCAGACGGGACTTGAGCGTGCCGAGCGGAATGCCGACGCGTTCGGCGACCTCCGCGTACTCCAGCTGGCAGATGTCGCGGTAGACCAACGGCGCGACCAGATGGGGGTGTTCGCGCTCCAGGCGCTCCAGCGCCTCCAGGAGGTCGATCTTCGAACCCGCGATGACACTCGTGGTGCGCGGATCGACGTACCGCGCCGTGTCGATCGTCTCCGGCCGCTCGGCGGCACGCCGCTTCAGCTCGCGGTACTTCTGCCGGGCGCAGTTGGCGACCACCGTGTACAGCCAGGTACTGAAGCGGCTGCGGCCCTCGAACGTCGTGATCTTCCGCGCCACTTGGAGGAGAACGTCCTGGGCCGTCTCCTCCGCGTCCTCGCGGCAGGGCAGAAACCGTCCGCACCGCCGCACGACCTCGGGCCGGACCTGGTGGAGCAGGGCGTCGAGTGCCGTCCGGTCTCCGGCGGCCGCCCGCAGGGCCAGCTCCTCCGTCTCCGCCGCGTCCCCCACCGGGCGCTCCCCTCGATGTCGATCAGAGGCCAGGATGATAGCCGAACGCCTCTCCAGCACGACTTCGAGGGCAGGGACACCGCAGTGCCCGGCTCGTCCGCTGCCCTGACGTTCGCTCGCGGTCAGGGGTAGGCGGTCGTGGTCGGACACGGCCACGGGCAGGCCGTCATGGTCGGACCCGGCTCCCCATCCGCCGGGCCGCCGACGCCGCACCGGTATCGGGCGCGACACCGGTGCCGCGCACTCTGCGGTGGCCCGGCGGTGGTTCCCCGCCGTTCCCCGCCGTTCCGGGGCGCGTCAGGGCCGGAACTCGAGTACGTCCGAGACCGGACGGCGCGGTGCGCCCGGACCGTCAGGGCCGTATCCGAGGCGCAGCACCATCTGTACGTCGCCCTTCCCCGACACCGGGTCGCGAAGCGGCCAGCGCAGGTCGGTCCACTCCAGTGCCTGCGTGGCGAATGAGCTGGACAGGCCCTCGATGGTGGCCAGCAGCAGTACTCGCTCCATGGCCTGTCCGGCGCGCAGCCAGTCCGCCGGACGGTCTTCGGCCGTGCTGATGAGAGCGAGTTGAGGGGAGCGCTCGAACTGGCTCGTCTCGCGATGCGCCAGGGGCTCGTCCCCGGCGAAGTCGCGCATCGGAGCCCTGCCGCCGTGCTTGACCGGACCGAACGCGTACTCCGGGACCCCGTCGGAGGCGGTGGTCCCGGCAGGGGAGTCGAGACGGGTCCATGCGGCCAAGTCCTCGCTGCTGCCCGGGTCGGCCAGGTTGCGCGCCTCGCCCTCCTCGATCAGTTCCAGTACTTCCTCCAGCCGCCATACGTCGGGAAACTCCAGGACGGCTCCCTCACGGTGGGCCGCGTCACCGAGCGCCGTACGGATGGCCTCGGGAATCTCCGTCGCGTCGAACGGGAAGCGGCTGGTGTGCCGCCTGTGTATCGCCGGGTACAGCGCGGCGAGGTCGCTCTCGCCCGGGCCCGAGTCGGTCAACTGCACGGCCGCGAGCAGTCCTGGATCAGCCGGGTCGGGCAGCAGCCGGGTCACCGGGAACCGGCCCCCGTGCACCGCCGCGACCCGCAGGTTCAGCAACGCCGCTCCACAACCGATGTGAAGGCCCCGGGTGTCGGGGTCGACGTGCGGCATGGTGCGGTCGAAGTCGGCCCGCACGTGTACCGTGCGGCTGCCCTGGAAGTAGGCGAAGCGCCAGGGCTGTGCGTTGTGCATCGACGGGGCGGCGGCAGCGTCGTGGACCAGGGCCGCCACCCACTCGTCGGTCGGTGTCCGAGGGTTCACGGGAACTTCCCTTCGCGAGTCGGCGGCCCCGGGGGACGGGACCGTACTTCGGTAGTCCGGTCAGTGGTCGTCGGGATCCAGTGCGCGCCTGCGGGCTCCGGCGAGCGACCGTCCCGCGACCCGTCAGTGATCGGCCGCGGTGATGCGACGCCCGGTGATGCGCCCGATGCGGATAGACACCCACATCGGACGGTCACCTCCCGCCCATGGCCCGGTGTGGGCACGGTCGGCCAGCCGTCGCACGGCCTCGGGTTCCGTGACGCCCGACGCGGCACCGACGACGAGCACGCTCCAGCCCTGGCTCATCGCCTCGTCCAGATGGTCGACCTCGAACGCGACCTCCGTTCCGACCGCCTTCGCCACCACTGATCCGGGAGCGGTCCGGAGGGTGATCGCGTCGTCCACGACCTCGTAGTTCACCGGGACGACCGATGGGCCTTCGGGGCCCGACACCGCGATGCGGCCCACACCGTGCGTGGAAAGCCGGGCGCGGCATTCGTCGGGTTCCAGGTCCCGCAACCGGGCGTGAAGGAGCGCCTGCCCTCGGCCGGGCGGCAGGTCACCGCCGCCTCCGCGCAGTGCCTCGAGGCTGACGCCGAGCGCGTCGGCCAGTCTGATGAGACTCGCCAGGCTCGGATCGGCGTGACGTTCTTCGAGATATGCCAAGTAGTCCGGCGCCATTCGCGCGCGACGTGCTGTCTCGGTCCGGGTCAGCCCCTGCCGCTCTCGCTCGGCGGTGAGGCGCCGGCCGATGTCGCCGGGGTTGGGGGGCTCGTGCCGTGAGCTCATGGCGGCCGCACCATTCGGTTCCTCCCCCGGCCGGGAGGTGTCGGGGGGCCCGGGCGCGTGCTCAACGGGACGGACACGGGCGTCGGGCCCGGGAAAGACCAGGGTCACCTCGTCCGTGTCCGACCAACGCACGTCGTAGGGAGGTGCGCCATCGGGATGGTGGAGTCCGACGATCTCTCCGTCGCGCCTGGCGGCGCCGGTCGTCACGCTTTCGATGACGAGGTGATCTCCGAGGTGAGCTCGCATGATCGCCTCCGCTTCCTGAAGAGAGGGTGGTGAAGCCAACGTGGCACGCGCGGGACGACGCCGCATGTGACGCCGCCCGGACGTGTCCCGGGCGAGAGCCGACAACGCGTCGCCGTGAGCACGCGAGGTGCACCCCGGCCCGGACGCACGCCTCGACCCGGTGGGACGGGTGCCGCGGCGGTTCCGCGCCGGTGGACGAGTCGTCCCGGCGCGACGGACGGGCAGCGGACGGTCATGTGCGGTATGCGCTCATGCCCTGGCCTCCAGAAGTCGCCGGTCGGGTTCCCTTCCACGATCGGACGGTCCGTGGCTCCCGGTCAAAGGGCCGAAGGTCCCGGGACCACGGCCCCAGGGGAAGCCTCACTCCGCCCACCCGGTCCTCGCGACGGGACTCTGCGTCGGCGTGAACCCTGCTCCGCCAAGGACCGGCGGGTTCCGCACGGGACCTGGCGGTACCTCCTCGCCTTGCCGAGAAGAGGCCGTCGGCGGCATACGGGCGCAGGCTGGACGAGGGGACACGTTCATCGTCACTCCAGCTTCGTACGAGACGGAGACAGCCGCCATGGAGCCAGCCATCACCGTGGGCCTCGACGGCTCACCCGAGAGCCTTGCCGCCGCCCACTGGGCCGCAGAAGAAGCCCAGCGGCGGCAGCTCACACTGCGCCTGCTGCACGCATGGCCCCTGCTGGTGCCCGAACCGGCCCGTCTTCCCGCGGAGGTGGATCAGAACTACTGGGCGAAGCGCATCGTCGACAACGCGCTGTCGGAACTCCAGGCACGCTACCCGGGGCTCTCCGTCGTCGGAGAGCTGGTCGCGGACGACGCCCAGCAGGCACTGCTGAAAGCTGCCGCGGAGTCCGAGATGATCGTGCTCGGCTCGCGCGGTCTGGGATACGTCGAGAGCTACTTCCTGGGCGACATCAGCATGCCCGTCGTGGCTCGGGCCGAGCATGCGGCGGTCCTGATCCGCGCGGAAGCGCGCGGGGCGAGCCCGCAGCCCACGCCCCGTACGGCAGCCCCCGTGGTTGCTGCCCTCCAACTGCACGGCCCGTGCGAGGACGTGCTCTCCTTCGCGTTCGTCACCGCGGCGGTGTGGAGCGCCCCCCTGCGGGTCGTCCACGGCCGGAGCCTGCCGGTGCATGCACACGCGCCCTGGGGCTTTGACCACGGCGTGGCCGAGGAGATCACCCAGGAGGCCCGGGAGCAGATGCACCAGGCACTCCGCGGATGGCGTGAGAAGTTCCCCGGTGTAGAGGTGACGGATGTGGTGCGGCTCGAAAGTCCCGCCAAGGCCGTCCTGCGGGAGGCCGAGAGTGCCGGACTGCTGGCGGTCGGCCGACGCCGGCACCATCCTGCCCCGACGGGCCGGCTGGGGCCCGTGGCCCAGGCCGCCGTCCATCACGCCCGCTGCGCTGTCGCCGTCGTCCCCCATGACTGAGCCCGACCGCACAGGGGAACCGGCGGAGGCGGTCCATCGGACCGACGCGTCCGTGCTCCGTACCGGCACGGGCTCAGGCGTTCCGCCGCTCCCCCGCGCAGAGGTGCGCGAGACCCATTCCGCGATCGTGTTCCTCGTCGGCGACCGCGCCTACAAGGTCAAGAAGCCGCTCGATCTGGAGTTCCTCGACTACACGACCGTCACGGCTCGACGGACCGCGTGCGAGCGGGAGATCTCGCTCAACCGACGCTTCGCTCCCGATGTCTACCTGGGCCTGGGGGAGGTCCGCAGCCCGGACTCCGACGTGCCCGAGCCCGTCGTCGTGATGCGGCGCATGCCGGCGGAGCGCCGCCTCTCCCGCCTCGTACGGGAAGGGGCCGAGGTCGACGACGCGCTGCGCGCCGTCGCCCGGCAGCTCGCGACGCATCACTCCGATGCGCACCGCGACCGGGAAGTGGACGAACAGGGCACGCGCGACGCCCTGTCGGCCCGCTGGGAAGCCGGATTCTCACAGGTCCGCGCGTCGGCCGACGACGGTCCGGTGCCGGACGGCGTGGAGGAGGTCGAACGGCTGGTGCGCCGCTATCTGGCCGGCCGCGAGCGGCTCTTCGCGTCGCGCATCGCGCAGGGGCGGGTGGTGGACGGTCACGGCGACCTGTTGACCGAGGACATCTTCTGCCTCGACGACGGTCCCCGCGTTCTGGACTGTCTGGAGTTCGACGACCCCCTGCGCTACGTCGACGGCCTCGACGACGCCGCGTTCCTGGCCATGGACCTGGAACAGCTCGGCGCCCAGGACGCCGCGGCGTACTTTCTCGCTCAGTACACCGAATACTCGGGCGACCCCGCACCGCCTTCCCTGATGCACCACTACGTCGCGTACCGTGCCTTCGTCCGGGCGAAGGTCTCCCTGATCCAGGCCCGCCAAGGCGCAACGGGCGCGCGCACGGCCGCGGGCCGGCTGGTGTCGACGGCTCTGCGCCACCTGCGCACCTCCGCCGTCGGACTCACGCTCGTCGGCGGTCTGCCCGGCAGCGGCAAGTCCACTCTCTCCGGCGCGCTGGCCGATCGCCTCGGCGTCACGCTGCTGAGCAGCGATCGTCTCCGCAAGGAGCTGGCCGGAATCCCGGCGGAGAAGTCGGCGGCGGCCGGATACGGCGAAGGGCTCTACAGCCCGGAGTGGACCGCCAGGACCTACGCGGCCCTCCTGGACCGCGCCTCCGTCCTGTTGTCCGCGGGCGAGTCCGTCGTCCTGGACGCGAGCTGGTCCGCCGCCGGCCTGCGCGCAGCCGCCCGGCAGACGGCGGAACGCACCAGCGCCGACCTGGTGGCCCTGCACTGCCAGGTGCCGGAGGACGTCACCGCCAGCCGTCTGAACACCCGCGGTACCGGGGTGTCCGACGCCGACCTCGGCGTGGCCGCCGCGATGGCGGCGGCGGAGCCGCCGTGGGACGACGCCGTCGCCATCGACACCGACGGTCCTCTGGAGGCCGCGGTCGCCCAGGCCCTCGCAGCCGTACGGCCGTACGGCAACCGCCAGGCACCGGTCTTCCGCCGCCCCTACATGGAGCCGGGCTGAGAGCCGGACCGGCCGGACCGACGGCGAGGACACACCGTGCACGGCCGGCTCGGCGGCCCTGATCACTCGCGGCTCCCGCACGGCCCGACAGCGGCGGGAAGGTGGCCACGGTTGCCGCCGGCCGGACCACGGAACCGAGCCGGACCCCCGCCACCGCCAGGGGCGTGTCAGGCGACGAACTGGCCCGGTACGCTTCAGTGGTTCGAGCGCTGCCAGGAGCAGCAGCCCTCAGACGGACCGCGGCCACGGCGTGGCGCTCGTGGTTTCCGCCCCGCCCTGGAGAGCACATGCCCGTTGGTGAACACAGGATGCGTAAGCCTTCACGGACGCGGCCGACCGGACACGACCGCTGTGAACACCTCTCTCGGCGTCGAGGGACCGGGAACACGTGCCGACACGTGCCTCAGGCGCGTTCGTCCGGCTTCGCGGGCGGAGCGAGGACGGCGAGCCGGGACGACCGCGGCCGTACCCACCGGTCGACGAGCCGTTCGGCGGGGCGTCCGTGCTGAGGGATCCCCTCGATCGGATCGGCCGCTACCGTCCGGAACGGCGCCTGGGCGCCGGTGGTTTCGGCGTGGTCTGGCTCGCCCATGACGACGTCCTCGACGCGACCGTCGCGGTCAAGGTGCTCTCCGAGAACTGGATCGACCGCCTGGACATCCGGGAACGCTTCCTCGCCGAGGCCCGGCTGCTGCGCAAGGCCGACTCGAACCGGGTCGTCCAGGTCTACGACATCGGTGAACTCCCTGACGGCAGGCCCTACTTCGTCATGGAGTACGCCGACGGGGGCACCCTCGCCGACCGGATCGAGGCCGGACGGCTGCCCGTCGCCGAGGCGCTGCGCCTGACCGCCCTGGCCGCGCGGGGCGCGGCGGCGCTCCACGAGGCCGGGATCGTGCACCGCGACATCAAACCGTCCAACGTGCTGCTGCGCACCACGCCCGGCGGAGCCGACCGGGTGCTGCTGGCCGACCTCGGGCTCGCCAAGAGCCTGGCCCAGGCCTCCGGGCTCACGATCGCGGCGGGTTCGGCCGGCTACACCCCGCCCGAGCAGGCGGAACCCGGCTCCGGGATCGACGCGCGGGCCGACGTGTACAGCCTGGGCGCCCTCGGCCACCATCTCCTCACCGGTTCGGTCCCGGGCCCGCCCGGCAAGGTCGAACGCCCCGACCGGCTCCGTACGGACGTCGGCCCGGACGTCGGGCGGGCGCTGCTGCGCGCCATGGAACCGGACCGGGAGCGGCGCTGGCCGACCGCGGCCGCCTTCGCCGAGGAGCTGGACCGGCTGGCCGAGGAGGTCGCGGACGGGAGCGTCCCCGCGCCCCGGAGGCGTCGGCGCACCGCGCTCCTGACGCTGACCGGCGTCGTCCTGGCCTGCGCCGTCGGCGCCGCCGCCGTACTGCTGGCCCGCGAACCCGCCGCGAAGTCCCTCCGGGTCACGGACGAAACGGGCCGGATCACGGTGGAGATCCCGGCCGCCTGGGGCGGGCAGGTGCGCGACTCCGGGTGGAATCCACGGGCCCTGGGACTCCAGGACGGCGCGGAACCCGGCCTCGTCGTCGCGAACCACCTGGATCGCTGGCAGGACCTCGGCTCCGGCGTCGACGGAGCCTTCGTCGGACTCAGCGATCACGGTGACGTGGCGGGCGAGGTCCGCGCCATCACGCACCCCGGATGCCACTACGCCGGAAGCCGCGCCTACTCCGGCGCGCGCTGGCACGGACTGATACGGACCTGGGACGGCTGCCCGGGCGACCACGGGTCCCTCACCGAAGCGGCGCTCACCTCGGCGGGCGGCGGCGGACAGCCCCAGGTGTACGTCCAGATCCGCCAGGAGAGCGGCGACGGCGACACGGCCGACGGTGTCATCGGCTCCGTACGGCTCAAGGGCTGATCCTGGGCAGGCGGTTGGCGGTCCCGGTGGAATTCGTCGGCGGTCCCGCGAACTTTTCGGCCCCCGGGCGCATCCGAGAGTAGTGACGGGGCACAACACGCCCCGCGCACGGGCGACGAGCCCGTGCGGAGAAACGCAAGGAGTGGTGACATGTCGACCTTCCCGCGCACGGTGGCGGACACGGACCGGCCCGGCACGGTGTCCAGGCACCGTCCTTCACCCGCCGCCCGGCGGACCGCGCTGCTCGCGGGTGTCGCACTGCTGAGCCTGCTCACCGCCTGCGGCAACGGCAGCACGCAGAGCTCGCCGAAGACGCTTCCCGGCACGGCCGGTCCGGCCTCCGGCGACACGAGCACGACAGCGGGTTCCACCGGAGCGGCCAGCCCGTCCGCGAACGCCGCCTCGAAGAAGACGGGAACAGGGACGGGGACAGGGACGGGTTCCGCCTCGGTCTCGGCCTCCTCGGGGAGCGCCGCCGCCGGCAGCGGCCGCTGTCACACCTCGGAGCTGCGCGCCTCGGTCGGCCGCAACGACCCGGGAGCGGGGCAGGAGAACTTCCCCATCGTCCTGACCAACAAGTCCGGGCGCACCTGCACCGTGCGCGGCTACCCCGGCGCGGCGTTCGTCGACGCGTCCGGCAAGCAGCTCGGCCCCGATCCCCGGCGGTCATCGGGCACGCCGACGACGGTCGTGCTCGCGCCCGGGCACAGCGCGTGGTCGGGCTTGTCCTTCTCCAGCCCGGAGATCAGCGGGGCCCATACGGCAACGCCCGCCTCACTGATCGTCACGCCGCCCGACGAGAGGGACCCTCTCACCGTGACGTGGGTGGGGGGCAAGGTGCCCGTGTCCGGCAACTCCTCGTCGGTCTCCCTGACGGTCGTCAGCCCCGGAAGCGGCGTCTGACCGTACGTCCACGACAGCCGTCCCACTCCCCCGGCCCGCCACCCGTCCCACGGGTGGCGGGTTTGTCACGAAACGGCTACACGTCCGGGTTCTCGCGACCCTTTCCGGAATGACGCGCATCCCACCGTTTGACGCACCCGGTGAAGGGCGCGTCGCACGGACGAAGGTTCCGGCCGTACGACCCCGGCCGGTACCGCGAGGATCGGGGGAAGCACCATGAGCGGTGTCTCACGCAGGCGGCTGCTGGCGGCGACGGCGTCTGCGGGCGCGCTGGGGGCCCTGTCGGCCTGCTCGGCCAACGACTGGTCCGTGGGAAGCGGCGGCAAGGGCCCTGCGCGGCCCCGGCCGGTCAAACCGATCGGCGACGGCTCGACCGCGGACACCGGAGCCCAGCCGAAGCAGCCGAGGGCGGAACGTCTCAAGCCCGGCGAACGCCCCCCGCAGTTCGTCGTCTTCTCCTGGGACGGCGCGGGCGAACTCAGCAACAAGCTGTTCTCCCGCTTCCGCAAGGTCGCCGCCGACCACGGGGCGTCGATGACGTTCTTCCTCAGCGGCATCTACGCCCTGCCCGAGTCGAAGAAGCACCTCTACCACCCGCCGCAGCATCCCGTCGGCGCCTCCGCGATCGGCTACCTCTCCGACCGGCACATCCACGCGACGCTCCAGCAGATACGCGCGGCCTGGCTGGAGGGCCACGAGATCGGCACCCACTTCAACGGTCACTTCTGCGGCCCGGACGGGGTCCGGCGGTGGTCGCCGGCCGAGTGGCGCAGCGAGATCGAGCAGGCGAAGAAGTTCGTCACCGAGTGGCGGACCAACACCGGCTTCACCGACCTGGAACCGCTGCCCTTCGACTACGAGAAGGAGCTGACCGGCGGCCGCACTCCGTGCCTGGAGGGGCAGTCGAATCTGCTGCCGACCGCGGCCGCTCTCGGCTGGAAGTACGACGCCAGTTCACCCGGCGGGCTGCAGCTGTGGCCCGGGAAGGTTCAGGGCGGCAGGATCTGGGACTTCCCGCTCCAGTCCATTCCGTTCCCCGGCCACTCGTTCCAGGTCCTGTCGATGGACTACAACCTGATGGCCAACCAGTCGAACGCGAACCCTCTCGGCGACCGCACCCGGTACGACGCCTGGCGCGCCCAGGCCCGGGACAGCTACCTCGCCGGCTTCCGGCGCGCCTACGAGAGCAACCGGGCCCCGTTCTTCATCGGCAACCACTTCGAGCGCTGGAACGGCGGCATCTACATGGACGCCGTCGAGGAGGCCGTCTCCCGGATGGCTGCCCACGACGACGTCCGCATGGTCTCCTTCCGCCAGCTCGTCCAGTGGCTGGAGGTCCAGGACCCCGCGGTCCTGCGGAAGTTGCGCACGCTCAGCCCCGGGCAGTCGCCGCTCGGCGGCTGGGCGGAGTTCCTGGGCCCGGCCGGGTCGGCCGCCAAGTCCCCTGGCACCGCGACATCCTGACGGTCCGAAGTCCGGGAAGCCCTCGGCGTCCATCGTGTCAACGGCGGCTTCCCTGGCCTCCTCCGCCGTACGATCCAGAGCCGCCGGATCCGGAGCCCGTACCGTAACCGCCGTCCCGGGCCGAGCCGTTGTGCCCGTCCCCGGGACAGGAGGCGGAAAGGGTGGAACAGGAGCCGTCGGACGAGGCCACGGTCGGCGTGGTCTGGCCCGGGGTCGAGGGTGTCGCGGTGGGCGTCCGGGTGGCGGTGGGTGCCGGTGACGTCGAGGACGTGGACCGCTCCGGGGTGGTGGAGCCTTTCGCGTCACCGGTCGTGGAGTCCCAGTTGACGACTTCCAGTTGGAGCGAGGGAGACGAGGTGTCGAGCGTCCAGTGCTGGATCGGCTCGTCCTTGCGGAGTTTGAGGACGAGTGCCGCCCCTCCCTTGGCCGACGCCGGGGCGAGGGCCAGATCCTGGTTCCAGCGCGGCACGAGCATGCCCTGGAGGGTGAAGTCGTAGCGGACGTTCTTGGTTCCGGGCTGCGACGGGCCGGTGCAGGGCGCCAGTTGGACGGAGTAGCCCAGGTGCGAGTCGAGACACAGCTCGGGGTGGTCCGCGTCGCGCAGCAGCCCGTCCGCCGCGTACGTGTATTCCGTGGCCGACTCCGACGAGCACGGGATGAGCCGGGTCTCCACACCGATCGCGGGCGTGGTTCCGTCGATTCCGACGCACATCCCGGTCGCGGCGTTGCGCAGCCGGCCGCGCACGGTGCCGTCCTTCTGCTCGCCGGTCCCGACCCAGGACGGGTTCGTACGCCGGCTCGGTGCCGCGGAGGAGTGGCTGCCGTCGGCCGTACCGTTCTTGCTGTCGGAGCCCGGATCGGATACCCACAGCACCAGCGGGACCAGGATCAGCGCGCTGACGGTCAGCACGGCGAGGGCGACGTTGCGGCGCCCCGGCGCGCGCCGGGGCGCCTTGTGCCCGGTGGACCTGCGGGACGGGCGTGTGCCGACGCCGGAGCGGGGCGCGCCTCTGCGGCGGGAGGGGCGGGCCCCTCCACCGGCCGTGTCTCCACCGGGTGTGCCTCCGCCGGGGGCAACGGCACCGGGGGCAGCGGCACCGGGTGTGGCGGCAGCCGAGTGGGACGGGGCGGCGGGTTGCGGCGCCGCCGCCTCGTGAGCCGTGGGCGGGGTGCCGGTGTTCGGCGCCGTGAGCGGGGGAAGTCCCGGCGGGCGTACGGCGTCGGCCTCGGGCTGGAACTCGACGATGCGGGCGGTCTCCGCGGTCGGCCAGTTCCCGGCGGCCGTCGCCCCGCCCGCGAAAGGCATGCCCTGGTCGGCGTCGCCGGTCCCGGGCTCCCGGACCGCCTCCGCGCCGGCCTCGGCACGCGCCTGCCGGGAGGCCACGTAGGCGCGCGCGCCCCAGCCGAGCACCGCCTCGGCGAGCGGGACGGCGAGGTCGCCGTTGAACTGGCTCAACTGGTCGGCCGCGTACCGACAGTGGCCGCATTCGTCCATGTGGCGCCGCAGGTCGGGGTCGAGGTCGGCGCCGCCGCGCCGGAAGGAGACGTCGAGCATGCGGTGGTAGCGGCGGCACTCGTCCCCGGGGGCGAGTTCGTGGTGGATCTCCAGACAGCCCAGGCGCAGGCGTTCCCTGGCGCGCTCCAGTTCGGTGACCGCGTCCTCCGGGAAAATTCCCAACAGGGCTGCAGGCACGTCCAGTTGTTCGGCCTCCACCTCACCGTGCCACAGCAGGCAGCGGGCCGGTTCGGGCAGCCGCTGGAACGCCCTGGAGATCAGACGCCGGCCCTCCGGGGGGAGCAGTCGTGCTGCGGCCCGGTTCTCCTGGTTCTCCCGGTCCTCCCGCTCCGCTTCGGCGAGGAGTCCGGCATCGAGCAGTTCGCGCCGGGGGTCCGTGAGCCACTCCGCGGCGATGCGGCGGACGGTGACGAGCAGTTGGGGCCGCCACGCAGCGCTCGGACCGCCCTGGTGCAGCGAATCCCCGAACAGGCGCGTGAATGAGGCCGTGGTGAGCATTCCGGCGGGACGTACGCCGTCGGTGCACAACCGCGCGTAAGAGAACAC
Source organism: Streptomyces sp. NPDC091209 (assembly GCF_044757755.1). Lineage (NCBI taxonomy): Bacteria > Bacillati > Actinomycetota > Actinomycetes > Kitasatosporales > Streptomycetaceae > Streptomyces > Streptomyces sp. NPDC091209. The sequence continues at coordinate 21,246 of NZ_JBIVVR010000012.1, forward strand.
CGCCTCCCAGTGGCGGTCCAGGAGTTCTCCGACGGGATGGTTCGCGGGCGCGCCTCCCTGGCTCTTCAGTTCGGCCGCCAGCCGCTCGTCCGACACCTCGAAGAAGCGGTCGGGGTCAGACGAATGAGACAGCGTTCCGTCATTCACGTCCGCTTTCCTCCCAAAGGTAGCGTGGCAAATAGTCCATACCAATGGGTATGTAGACCGCCCGACGGAGCCGGAGGGTCTACCCATGGGGGGTGACGCCGCGAACGACCACCTCTGACAGCCCTTTCGGGCGAGGGGGAGCGGGCGCGCCGCACGCGCGCAGAACGAAGCCAATATTGTCTGCACGCCGACAACGCACACTTTTGCACAGGGCGACGAGCGGGAACAAGCGATCCCTGATTTTCCTTTAATGCGCTGCCGCCCCGGATATTGACCGAACGTCAGTCAAGCCCGCGCTAAAAGGAATTCGGAAACCGAAGGATCCGCCGTCCGTCCGAAGTCTCCACAATGGGAGCGCTCTCACGCGCTCATCCGAGCACCTTTCCGCACGGAATTCCTGTCGCCGGGCCATCGGTCTCCCGACTCCTCGCCGACAGCGCGCGGTGCCGTCGCGGCACACCGCCGACGGCGGCGTGCCGGATCATGATCGTCAGTGACCGCTGATCGCCCGGGGTGTGTAGGGCGCTTCCATCTCCTCGATCTCCTTGTCCGAGAGCTCCACGTCGAGCGAGGCGACCGCGTCCTCGATGTGCGACGGCTTGGTGGCGCCGACGATGGGCGCGGTGACCGTGCCGGGCCGCAGCAGCCAGCCGAGCGCGATCCTGGCGCGCGGCACCGCACGCTCGGCGGAGATGCGGGCGACCGCGTCGACGATCTCGCGGTCTCCGTCCCGGTACAGGTTCCGGCCGAACGCGTCGTTGCGGCTGCGCGCGGTGGCCGTGTCCCAGTCGCGGGTGAGCCGGCCGCGGGCGAGCGGACTCCACGGCAGGACGCCGACGCCCTGGTCGGCGCAGAGCGGCAGCATCTCGCGCTCCTCCTCGCGGTAGAGGAGGTTGTAGTGGTTCTGCATGGACACGAACCGGGTCCAGCCGTGCAGCGTCGCGGTGTACTGGGCCTTGGAGAACTCCCACGCGTACATCGAACTCGCCCCGATGTAGCGGGCCTTGCCCGCCTTGACCACGTCGTGCAGGGCCTCCATCGTCTCCTCGACGGGGGTACGGCGGTCGAAGCGGTGGATCTGGTAGAGGTCGACGTAGTCGGTGCCGAGGCGGCGCAGACTGTTGTCGATCTCCGTCATGATCGCCTTGCGGGACAGACCGCGGCCGTTGGGCCCCTCGTGCATCGCGCCGTTGACCTTGCTGGCGATGACGATCTCGTCGCGGCGCGCGAACTCGGCGAGCGCCCGTCCGACGATCTCCTCGCTGGTGCCGTCCGAGTACACGTTCGCCGTGTCGAAGAAGGTGATCCCGGCCTCCAGGGCCTGGCGGATCAACGGGCGCGAGGCCTCCTCGTCGAGGGTCCATTCGTGGGCGCCCCGGTCGGGGATGCCGAAACTCATGCAGCCCAGGCAGATCCGGGAGACGTCCAGACCCGTCGAACCCAGTTTCACGTACTGCATGCTCACTCCTGCTCTCGCTGCCGGTGGGGGTGGGGGTGGGGAGATCCGAGGACAGGTCCCTGCCCGTCTCGGGCGCCCGACAGACCTACTCCACCGGGGCTTCCACGTCGTCGTACACCCGCGCCGACGCGATCAGGCCATCACCGCCCCGGGCGCACACCGCGAGGCCGGGCTGCGGCGGCAGATGGGCGTCGCCCCAGCGGTCGCAGATGTACTCGAACGCGCTGCGGGTGCCGTCCTCGGTCACCGTGCACAGCTTGAGCGGGATGCCGCCGCCCGCGGCGAAGAAGGCGTCGTAGAGCTCGGTCAGCTCCTCGGTCCCGCTGTGCCGGTACGCGTCATCGGCCGGCCCGCGGAAGGAACCGTCCGGCGCGAAGGCGGCGACGACGGCCGCCGTGTCCCCCGCGTAGAGGGCGGCCAGGTAGGCGCCCACCACGTCGGAAGCGTGTGCCCGCGGGTCCGGCGGCACCATCGGGCGGCGCACGACATGCCGTCCGAGCAGCGGCAGCCGGGAGTGATGGACCCGCACCGGCAGGGTCGAGGCCGGGTCCACGGCGGCGGCCACGGGCAGCCCGATGCGCCCGCCCTCCGGGCCCTCCAGGTGCACGACCCATTCACCGACGGCACGCCCCCCGCCGAGCGTGGTGGCGATCTCCTCGATGTCCACCTTCCGCTCGGCCCGCCAGGTGTCCTGCACGGCCAGCCAGGCGGCCAGGACACCCACACCGCTGATCCGGCCCGCCTCCGGGTCGTCGAGGGCGACGGGTACGGTGGCCGACGCCGGGTCGCGCAGCGCCTCGGCGAGCTCGGCGGCGCCGAGCCGGTCGACGAGGTCGGGGATCTGCGGGATCCAGACCATGTGGACTCCTGGGCCGTGCGGAGTGGTCGACTTCGATCGTGTGCCCGTACCGCCCCCGGCGCGACCTCAACAGGCCGGGACCACGCGTGTACGACGTTCCCGTAGCGACCGCTCAGCGCTCTGTCCGAATCCCGCCGGACGGAATGCCGCGCGGGGCGCACTGTTGAGGGTGAACACGCTGTGAGACCTCGGAAAGGACCGGACCGATGACGGTCTACACGACCATGGACAGCCCGCTCGGCCGACTGCTGCTGGTGGGTGAGGAGTCGGCCACCGCGAAGGACGGCACGGCGCTCGCCGCGCTGTCCGTGCCGGACCAGAAGTACGGCGCGGTCGTCCAGGACGGCTGGCGCGAGGACGCGGACGCCTTCCGGGAGATCGTCCCCCAGCTGCGCTCGTACTTCGACGGCCGGCTGACCGCCTTCGACATCGAGTACGTGACGAGCGGAAGCGACTTCCAGCGCCGCGTCTGGCAGGCCCTGGAGGCCATCCCGTACGGCACCACGCTCAGCTACGGGGAGGTCGCCGCGCGGATCGGCGCGTCCAGGGCCGCGGTCCGTGCCGTCGGTACGGCGATCGGGGCGAACCCGCTGCTGATCGTCCGCCCCTGCCACCGCGTAATCGGCGCCAGCGGCGCCCTCACCGGCTACGCCGGCGGCCTGGAGCGCAAGCGACAGCTCCTGGACCTGGAGAACGTGCCGTCGTGACCGAAGGCGGACGAGTCCGCCCTCCCGGTGGCTCCCAACCCGGTCGGACCGCCCTCCGGGGCCCCTGCCCGCGCCTCGCCCGGGACCGCTGTGAGCGCCTCGCCCGGGTCGCGTGAGCGACCGCGGCCTAGAATCGTGGGGTTTGCCCCGCACCTCACCGACGTCCGGGCCGCGGCCCACCGGCCCGCGGTCCCGGGCCGCCCCCAGGAGTCCCGCCGATGCCCAGCCCCGACGGCCGCCCGCACGAATCCTGTGTCCGCGTTCGCGGGGCGCGGGAGCACAATCTGCGGGGTGTGGACGTCGACATCCCTCGGGACCGTCTGGTGGTGTTCACCGGTGTGTCGGGGTCCGGGAAGTCGTCGCTGGCGTTCGGGACGATCTACGCGGAGGCGCAGCGGCGGTATTTCGAGTCGGTCGCGCCGTACGCGCGGCGGCTGATTCATCAGGTGGGGGCGCCGAAGGTCGGGGAGATCACCGGGCTGCCGCCCGCGGTGTCCCTTCAGCAGCGCAGGTCGGCGCCGACCTCGCGCTCGTCCGTGGGCACGGTCACGAATCTGTCCAACTCGCTGCGGATGCTGTTCTCACGCGCGGGTGAGTATCCGGCGGGCGCCGAGCGCCTCGACTCGGACGCGTTCTCGCCGAACACGGCGGCCGGGGCGTGCCCCGAGTGCCACGGTCTCGGCCAAGTGCACCGGACGACGGAGGAGTTGCTCGTCCCCGATGCGTCCCTGTCGATCCGCGACGGCGCCATCGCCGCCTGGCCGGGGGCCTGGCAGGGCAAGAACCTGCGCGACATCCTCGACACGCTCGGGTACGACGTGGACCGGCCCTGGCGCGAACTGTCCGCCGAGGAACGGGAGTGGATCCTGTTCACCGACGAGCAGCCGGTCGTCACCGTGCACCCGGTGCGCGAGGCCGACCGCATCCAACGCCCTTACCAGGGCACGTACATGAGCGCCCGGCGCTATGTCCTCAAGACATTCTCGGATACGAAGAGCGCCGGCCTGCGGACGAAGGCGGAGCGGTTCCTCGCCGCCGCTCCCTGTCCGGTGTGCGGCGGGAGCAGGCTGCGGCCCGAGGCGCTGGCGGTGACGTTCGGGGGGCGGACCATCGCCGAACTGGCCGCGCTGCCGCTGGTCGAGCTCGCGAAGTCCCTCACGGGAGAGTCGGAGACGGCCCGTGTGCTGACCGAGGACCTCACTTCCCGTATCGCGCCCGTCGTCGAGCTCGGACTCGGCTACCTCAGCCTCGACCGGGCCACCCCCACCCTCTCGGCGGGCGAACTCCAACGGCTGCGGCTGGCAACGCAGTTGCGTTCCGGACTCTTCGGTGTGGTCTACGTCCTCGACGAGCCGTCCGCCGGACTGCACCCGGCCGACACGGAGGCTCTGCTCACCGTACTGGAGCGGCTGAAGGCGGCGGGCAACTCGGTGTTCGTCGTGGAGCACCACTTCGATGTCGTGCGCGGCGCGGACTGGCTGGTCGACGTGGGCCCGCGTGCCGGGGAGCACGGCGGGCGGGTCCTGTACTGCGGCCCGGTCGCCGGCCTGGAGGAGGTACGGGAGTCCGCGACGGCCCGCTTCCTGTTCGACCGCTCGCCCGCGCCGGCGCGACCGGTGCGCCCGCCCCGTGGACAGGTGAGGGTCGGACCGGTCACGCGGCACAATCTGCGCGGGGTCACCGCCGAATTCCCGCTCGGTGTGCTCACCGCGGTCACCGGGGTCTCCGGCTCCGGGAAGTCCACGCTGATCGGCGAGTTGACGGAGGAGTTGGCCGGGGTCGGCCGGCTGGTCGGTGTCGACCAGAAGCCCATCGGCCGTACCCCCCGCTCCAATCTCGCCACCTACACAGGGTTGTTCGACGTCGTGCGCAAGGTGTTCGCCACCACCGAGGAGGCGAGGGCTCGCGGCTACGGTGCGGGGCGGTTCTCCTTCAATGTGGCCGGGGGGCGCTGCGAGACCTGTCAGGGCGAGGGCTTCGTCAGTGTGGAGCTGCTGTTCCTGCCCAGTACGTACGCCCCGTGCCCGGACTGCGGCGGCGCGCGGTACAACCCCGAGACGCTCGAAGTGACGTACCGGGGACGGAACATCGCGCAGATCCTGGATCTGACGGTCGAGGCGGCGGCGCGTTTCTTCGCCGAGACGGACACTCCGGCCGTGGCGCGGAGCCTCGGCACCCTGCTCGATGTCGGCCTCGGCTATCTGCGACTCGGCCAGCCCGCCACGGAGTTGTCGGGCGGCGAGGCCCAGCGCATCAAATTGGCGAGCGAGTTGCAGCGGGTCCGCCGGGGGCACACCTTCTATCTGCTCGACGAGCCCACGACGGGACTGCATCCGGCCGATGTCGAGGTGCTGATGGGCCAGTTGCACGAACTGGTGGACGCCGGCCACACCGTCGTGGTGGTGGAGCACGACATGGCGGTCGTGGCGGGCGCCGACTGGGTCATCGACCTCGGCCCCGGCGGGGGTGACGAGGGCGGCCGGATCGTGGCCGCCGGGCCACCCGACCGAGTGGCGACGGGGGCGGGCCGGACGGCGCCCTACCTCGCACGAGCACTCGGCCGGCTCCGCTGACGCGAACCCCTGAGCGTCAGGAGGACGCCGCGGAGGTGAACCGGGGCAACTGGGCTGGCACCGACGGGATTTCAGGCGTACGTGCCGGCCGTGAACCGGGGCGGCACCGCCCGGATCCCGGGCGCGCGCCCCGGAGTGTGAGGCCGTCCGGGCCCCACCCTCGGATCTCGGAGGTGGGGCCCGGACGGCGAGGCGGTACGGCACCGCCTCCGGATCTCGGAGACGCGCCCCGGAACACGAGCCGGCGCGGCTCACCTCCGGATCCCAGATGTGCGCCCCAGGGCGTGAACAGGGGTGGCTCACCTCCGGATCTCAGAGACGCGCCCCGGAACATGAACCGACGCGGCTCACCTCCGGATCCCAGAGATGCGCCCCGGAGCGTGAACCGGGGTGGTGTCCGTCGCCTGTGCCGCTTCGGCCAGGGCGCGTCGGTCGGTGTGGGTGCCGACTGCGAGCGGCGGCCGCAGGCCGATCTCGGCCACCAGGCCGCGCGCCGACACCACCCTCCACAGCGAGGCGAGCAGCGAGTCCTCGCCGACGAAGGCGGGCGCGGTGCTCGCCGCTCCGTCGGCGAACCGGTACCGGATGCGCACCGGCTGGACCGGCACACCCGCGTCCAGCGCGGCCTGGAAGAGGGCCCGGCGGTAGCGCCCCTGGGCCCGGCCGCACCAGGTGCTGCCCTCGGGGAAGGCGGCGACGGCCGAGCCGCCGCGCAGGGTCCCGGCGATCCGCTCCACCGTGCCGGGCAGGGCGCGCAGCCGGTCGCGGTCGATGAAGAGGGTGCCGCCGCGGGCCGCCAGCACGCCGACCACGGGCCAGCCGCGCACCTCGGTCTTGGCGACCATCCGCGCGGGGCGGACCGCGGCGAGCAGCGGGATGTCCAGCCACGAGATGTGGTTGGCCACGATCAGCACTCCCCCGGTGGGCCGGGCGGCTCCGGTGATCCGTGTGCGGACCCCGGCCGTGTGCACCACGGCGAGGCACCAGCGGCGGATCCACCGGTCGCGCCGTTGTGCCCGCAGCCGTCCCACCAGCGGGATCAGGGCGACCCCGAGGACGACCACGACCAGGAGTCCGGTCAGCCGCAGGACGGCGCGCGGTACACCCGTCCAGGGCCGTACGGACTCCACGCAGCCGCGCGGCGAGCAGGGAGCGGTGGGCAGCCAGGCGCTGGCCCCCTGGACGGGGCCGGCGGCGGGCCGCCGTGGCGCGGGGACGGCTCCGGGGAGCACCGCCGTTCCCCCGCCGGCGAGGCGGGGGCGGCGGACGACCGTGAGACGGGGCGCTCCGGTGCGGGGCGTACTCATCAGGCGGGGACGAGCGAGAGGAAGTGACGGAGGTAGCGCGGGTTGACCCGGCTCATCGACAGCAGCACGTACATGTCGGCGACACCGAAGTCCGCGTCGAGCGCGGGCTCGCCGCACACCCAGGCGCCCAGGCGCAGATAGCCGCGCAGCAGCGGGGGCAGTTCGGTGCGGGCCGGGCGGGCGACGCCCTCCGCGCTCCAGGGCAGCATCGGGCGGACGCGGAACTCCTCCGGCGCCAGGTGCTTGGCCTGGACCTGGTCCCAGGTGCCCGCGGCGACCATGCCGCCGTCGGCGAGCGGTATGGAGCAGCAGCCGGCGAGCCATTCGTGACCGCCGTCGATCATGTAACGGGCTATCCCGGCCCAGATCAGGCCGATGACCGCGCCGTCGCGGTGGTCGGGGTGGACGCAGGAGCGGCCGACCTCGACCAGCCCGGAGCGGATTCCGGCCAGCGGCCCGAGGTCGAACTCGCTCTCCGAGTAGAGTCGTCCGGCGATCGCGGCGCGCTCGGGCGGCAGCAGCCGGTAGGTGCCGACGACCTGGCCGGTCTCGGTGTCGCGGACCAGCAGGTGGTCGCAGTAGGCGTCGAAGGCGTCGATGTCGAGGCCGGGCTGCGGGGTGTTCAGGAGGGCGCCCATCTCCCCGGCGAAGACCTCGTGGCGGAGCCGCTGTGCGGCCCGGACATCGGCCTCGTCGGTGGCCAGGGTGACGGTGTAGCGGGTGGGGGTGACGGGCTGGGGCGGGCTGTCGAGGGTGGAAACGCCGGTCATGGCACTCTCCTGGTCACGGGCCGGTTCGGCGGAGGGGGTACCCCCTGCTCGAACGGATTCGATTGCTCGGGGGAGGCAGGCCGGATCCGAACGGTCTGCGCGCTCCTGTTCTTCCGACGCCGGTTGGCGTGCGCGTGACCAGTGCCAGGAGGGCGGATGTGAGGATGTTGAATGACAGGGGTGACCCGAAAAGCGAGACGGGACCGGGGCGTGAGCACCACACCCGGTCCCGCCCGTCCGCACCGTACGGCGAACGACTTTGTGCCTAACGCTTGCCCGCTCGGCGGGTGGCTCGCAGCCACTCCTTGTTCATGCTGGTGATGGAGAACAGCGGGATGCCCTTCGGGCAGGCGGTCGCGCACTCCCCCGTCAGCGTGCAGCCGCCGAAGCCCTCGTCGTCCATCCGCGCCACCATGTCGAGCACCCGGGTCTCCCGCTCGGGGGCGCCCTGCGGCAGCGTGTTCAGGTGGTTGACCTTGGCCGAGGTGAACAGCATCGCGGCGCCGTTCGGGCAGGCCGCCACGCAGGCGCCGCAGCCGATGCACTCGGCGTGCTCGAAGGCGAAGTCGGCGTCGGGCTTGGGGACGGGCGTGGCGTGCGCCTCGGGCGCGGCGCCGGTCGGCGCGGTGATGTAGCCGCCGGCCTGGATGATCCGGTCGAAGGCGGAGCGGTCGACCACGAGGTCCTTCACGACCGGGAAGGCGGCGGCCCGCCACGGCTCGATGTCGATCGTGTCGCCGTCGTGGAAGGAGCGCATGTGGAGCTGGCAGGTGGTGGTGCGCTCGGGTCCGTGCGCGTCGCCGTTGATGACCAGGCTGCACGCGCCGCAGATGCCCTCGCGGCAGTCGTGGTCGAAGGCGACGGGGTCGTCGCCGCTGAGGATGAGCTCCTCGTTGACGGTGTCGAGCATCTCCAGGAAGGACATGTCGGCCGAGATGCCGTCCACCTCGTACGTGGACATCGCTCCGTCGGCGTCGGCGTTCTTCTGCCGCCAGACGCGCAGGGTGAGCTTCATGCGTAGCTCCGCTGGGTGGGGTGGACGTACTCGAAGACCAGGTCTTCCTTGTGCAGGACGGGCGCGGCGCCGGTGTCGGTGAACTCCCAGGCGGCCGCGTACGAGAACTCCGCGTCCCGCCGGGCCGCCTCGCCGTCCGGGGTCTGGGACTCCTCGCGGAAGTGGCCGCCGCAGGACTCGGCGCGGTGGAGCGCGTCGAGGCACATCAGCTCGGCGAGTTCGAGGTAGTCGACGATCCGGTTGGCCTTCTCCAGGGACTGGTTGAACTCCTCGCCGCTGCCGGGCACCTTGATGCGCCGCCAGAACTCCTCGCGGATCTGCGGGATGCGTTCCAGGGCCTTGCGCAGCCCGCTCTCGCTGCGGGCCATGCCGCAGAACTCCCACATGAGTTCGCCGAGTTCGCGGTGGAAGGAGTCGGGGGTGCGGTCGCCGTCGACGGCGAGCAGGAGCCTCAGCCGGTCCTCGGTCTCGGCCAGCACCTCCTGCACCGCGGGGTGTTCGTCGTTCAGGTCGTCGTCGGTGGAGCGGTGCGGGTTGCGGGCGAGATAGTCGTTGATCGTCGACGGCAGGACGAAGTAGCCGTCGGCGAGCCCCTGCATGAGAGCGGAGGCGCCCAGCCGGTTCGCGCCGTGGTCGGAGAAGTTGGCCTCGCCGACGGCGAACAGGCCGGGGACGGTGGTCTGGAGGTCGTAGTCGACCCACAGTCCGCCCATCGTGTAGTGCACGGCGGGGTAGATCCGCATCGGCACGGTGTACGGGTCCTCGGCGGTGATCCGGGCGTACATGTCGAAGAGGTTGCCGTACTTCTCCTCGACCGCCTCGCGGCCCATGCGCCGGACGGCGTCCGCGAAGTCGAGGTAGACGCCCTGTCCGCCGGGGCCCACTCCCCTGCCCTCGTCGCAGACGTTCTTGGCGGCGCGGGAGGCGATGTCGCGGGGGACGAGGTTGCCGAAGGACGGGTAGATCCGCTCCAGGTAGTAGTCGCGCTCGTCCTCGGGGATCTCGTTCGGCGGGCGGGTGTCGCCGTGCGCCTTGGGGACCCAGATCCGGCCGTCGTTGCGCAGCGACTCGCTCATCAGCGTCAGTTTCGACTGGTGGTCGCCGGTGCGCGGGATGCAGGTGGGGTGGATCTGGGTGAAGCAGGGGTTGGCGAAGTACGCGCCGCGCCGGTGGGCCCGCCAGATCGCGGTGGCGTTGGAGTTCATGGCGTTCGTCGAGAGGTAGAAGACGTTGCCGTAGCCGCCGCTCGCCAGGACCACGGCGTCCGCGTAGTACGTGTCGATCCTGCCGGTGATCAGGTCGCGGGCGACGATGCCGCGGGCCTTCCCGTCGACCACGATCAGGTCGAGCATCTCGGTGCGCGGGTGCATCTCGATGTTGCCGGCGGCGATCTGCCGGGACAGCGCCTGGTAGGCGCCGAGCAGGAGTTGCTGGCCGGTCTGGCCGCGGGCGTAGAAGGTGCGGGAGACCTGGACGCCGCCGAAGGAACGGGTGTCGAGCAGGCCGCCGTACTCACGCGCGAAGGGCACGCCCTGGGCGACGCACTGGTCGATGATCTCGACCGAGATCTGCGCCAGACGGTGGACGTTGGACTCGCGCGCCCTGAAGTCGCCGCCCTTGACGGTGTCGTAGAAGAGCCGGTGCACGGAGTCGCCGTCGTTGCGGTAGTTCTTCGCCGCGTTGATACCGCCCTGGGCGGCGATCGAGTGGGCACGGCGCGGAGAGTCCTGGTAGCAGAACTGGACGACGTGGTAGCCCTGTTCGGCGAGCGTGGCGCCCGCGGAGCCGCCCGCGAGTCCGGTGCCGACGACGATCACCGTGTGCTTGCGCCGGTTGGCCGGGTTGACCAGCTTGGCTTCGAAACGGCGTTTGTCCCAGCGCTCGTTGACCGGGCCGGCGGGTGCCTTGGTGTCGGCGACCGGCTCCCCGGTCGTGAAGTGGGCGTATTCAGCGGTCATTTCAGCTCACCACTCCGGTCATGACGCCCACGGGTACGGCGATGAAGCCCGCCGTGAGCAGCAGCGCGAGGATGTTCGCGATGGTCTTCAGTGCGCGGTCGCGGGTGCGGCTGCCGGCCCCGAGGGTCTGGGCGGCGCTCCAGAAGCCGTGCCGGATGTGCAGGCCGAGCGCGAGCATCGCGACGATGTAGACGACGTCGCCGTACCAGGTGGAGAAGGTGTCCACGACGTTCTGGTAGGGGTGACCCTCCTGGAAGCCGCCGGGGTGCACCGTGCCGGTGGTCAGGTCGAGGATGTGCCAGACGATGAACAGGCCGAGGATGATCCCGCCCCAGCGCATCGTGCGGGTCGCATAGCTCGCGCCGCGCTTCTTGTGCGCGTACTTGCTGGGCCGCGCCCTGATGTCACGGCGGCTGAGCTGGTACGCGGACGTGGCGTGGGCGACCACGGCGGCGACCAGCACCACGCGGACGAGCCACAGCGTCCACTCGTAGTGCATGAAGGGTTCGCCGACGGTGCGCAGCCAGTGGGCGTAGTGGTTGAACTCGGCCGCGCCGAAGTAGATCTTCAGATTCCCGATCATGTGGACGACCAGGTAGAGCAGCATGATCAGGCCGCTGACGGCCATCACGGTCTTCTTGCCGACGGAGCTGTCCCACACGGTGCGTGCCATGGACGGCCGTCGGTCCGTCCGCGTTGCCAAAGCCATGGGACAGAACGCTAGGGCGTGGGGAACCGATCAGTCCAAGACATGGTCCGGCTCGTTTCCATAGGTGTGAGCTATCGTCGAGGGGTGCAGTTCCAACAGCTCCAGTACTTCGTGGCCGTCGCGGAGGCCCGGCATTTCACCCGGGCCGCCGAGCTGGTGCATGTCGCGCAGCCCTCGTTGTCCCAGCAGATCAAGGCGCTGGAGCGGGAGCTGGGGGCGGATCTCTTCCTGCGGGCACGCGGGAACATCACGCTGACCGACGCGGGCGAGGCGCTGCTGCCGCTGGCCCGGCGCATCCTCGCCGACGCGGACACAGCCCGGCAGGAAGTGCAGGAACTCGCCCACCTCCGCAGCGGCCGGGTGCGGCTCGGCGCGACCCCGAGCCTGTGCACGGGCCTGCTGCCGGACGTGCTGCGCGCGTTCCACGACCGCTATCCGGGCATCCGGCTGCTGATCGAGGAGGGTGGCTCGCACGATCTCGTACGGGAGCTCGCGCGCGGCGCGCTCGACCTCGCCCTGGTCGTGCTGCCCCTGCCCAGCCCGTCCCCCGCGCTGACCACGGTGGAGCTGCTGCGCGAGGACCTGGTCGTGGTGTCGTCGCCGGAGGCCCCGGTGCCGGGCGGGGGCGGCAGCCACCGCACGGTGCGCGTCGCCGATCTGGAGGGCGAGCGTCTGGTGATGTTCCGGCACGGCTACGACCTGCGGGAACTGACCGTCGCCGCCTGCCGCGCCGAGGGCTTCGAACCCGACTTCGCGGTCGAGGGCGGCGAGATGGACGCGGTCCTCGGCTTCGTCCGGGCGGGCCTCGGCGTGGCCGTCGTACCGCGCATGGTGGCCGCCCGGTCCGGGGCGGGTCTGCGGGTGACCCCGCTGGCCCGGCCCGGTCTGGAGCGGACGATCGCGCTGGCGCACCGCAGCGATGTGGCTCCGCCCCGGGCGGCCCGAGAGCTTCAGCGGATGCTGCTGGAACGCTGACGCAGGGCCGGGCCGGGCGCACGGCACAGCACGGTGAGCGGTTCACCGCCCGGCCCGGTTCACCGTGGGTGCCGCACCGCTCGTGGATCACCAGGTCAGGATTCACCCTTTCGGGTTCACCACGTCGGGATGAAGCCTCCGTCGATGATGAAGTCGCTGCCGGTGATGTTGCGCGAGCGGTCCCCGGCGAGGAAGAGAACCAGGTCGGCCACCTCGGAGGGCTTGGAGAAGCGGCCGGTGACGGTCGCGCCGGAGGCCTGGGCGACCACGTCGTCGGGGGTCAGCCCGGCGGCGGCCGAGACCGTCGCGGCCACTCCCCCGCCACCGAGCCACAGGTCGGTCTCCACCGGACCGGGGCTCACGGTGTTGACCCGGATGCCCTTCGGGCCGACCTCCTTCGACAGCGCCTTGGAGAAGGCGACCAGGGCCGCCTTGCCCGCGCTGTAATCGATCACCAGCGGGTCGGGCAGGGTCGCGTTGACCGAGCCGATCGTCACGACCGAACCCTGCCCGGCGGCCAGCATCGTGGGCAGGGCCGCACGGGTGACCCGTACGGCCGCGAGCAGGTTCAGATCGACCGTGCGCCGCCACTCCTCGTCGGTCACCGACAGGAAACCGCCGGTACGGGCGGGGGCCGAACCCACGTTGTTGACCAGGACGTCGATCCGCCCGCCCGCCGCCTCGGTCAGCCGGCCCGCGGCGTCGGGTTCGGCGAGGTCGACCGGCACCCAGGTGACGTTCCCCTTCCCGACCAGGGCGTCGAGGCCCTCGGACGTGCCACGGGACCCGGCGATCACCGTCGCGCCCGCGCCTGCCAGCGCCTCCGTGACCGCGAGCCCGATGCCCTTGCTGGCCCCGGTGACGACGGCGGTCTTGCCCTGAAGTTCCGTGCTCATCCGTCTCGGCTCCATCTGTGAGAGGTGCGTTCTGTCAGTGAGGCATACGGAGCCCCGGGCGCGCGAGGCGTCCCGGGAACGGATCCCCCGATCGCGGGACGCGGACCGTACGCGGCAACGCTCCGCCGGACATGGCCGACGACCGGCCGGACGACCCGGCCGGGGAGTGGCCCGAGCCGGGGCGCCGGACGGTCACGGCGGCGCCCGTACGCCGGGTGGGCCGCGATGGATCTTGCACGCCGAGCGAGTCACGGTGGGCGGATCTCGCACGCCGGGCAAGTCGTAGCAAGGCCGCCCGCCGAGCCAGTCGTAGCAGCGCTTGCCACGCGGCCCACCGCGACACCCCGCCCGGGTGGCAGGTCGTCCGGCCAGAGGCTGGCCCTCCGGCCGGGCGGCACGCCGTCGGCCGGGCGGCGCGGCACGGCCTCCGTGTGGGGAGGCCGGGCCGTGCGACGCCGTTCAGCCGACCGCGTCGACCAGTGCCAGTTCGTGCAGCCGCTCCGGCGGACCCGGGCGGGCGTAGTACCAGCCCTGGGCGGTGTCGCAGCCCAGTATCCGCAGCTGTTCGGCCTGGGCGCCGGTCTCCACGCCCTCGACCGTGACCGCGAGGTCGAGACTGTGGGCGAGGGAGACGATGCCCTCCACGATCTTCAGGTCGACCGGATCCGCCGGGAACTGCTGCATGCCCTGGGTGAAGGACCGGTCCAGCTTGAGGATGCTGACCGGCAGACGGCGGAGGTTGGCGAGGTTCGAGTAGCCGGTGCCGAAGTCGTCGAGGGCGATGTCGACGCCCATCTCGGCGAGCCTGCGCAGCGGTTTGAGCAGGTCGTCGTCGGCGCCGATCAGCGCGGACTCGGTGACCTCCAGGCACAGCGCCCGGGCGTCGAGACCTTCGCGTTCCAGGATGTCGACCGTGTCCTGGACCAGACCGGGATGGGTCAGCTGGCACGGCGACAGATTGACGTTGACCCGGAGCGGGCCCGCGCCGGAGTTCCGTTCCTGCCAGGTGCGAGCCTGGCGCACCGACTGCTCCAGGACCCAGCGGCCGAGCGGCACGATGAGTCCGGTGTGCTCGGCGAGCGGGATGAAACGGTCGGGGCCGAGGACGCCGTGCTGCGGGTGCAGCCAGCGCACCAGTGCCTCCGCGCCCTGCACAGTGCCGTCGCCGAGGTGCACCAGCGGCTGGTACTCGATGAAGAACTCGCCCCGGTCCAGGGCGGCGGGCAGCGCGGTGGTGAGGCCGTTGCGGGTGATCGCGCGGGCGTCGGCCTCGGGGTCGGCCAGCTCGAAGCGGTTGCCGCCCGCGGACTTGGCCCGGTACATCGTGATGTCGGCGCTGCGCAGCACCTCGGCGGCGCCGCGTTCTCCGGCCGGGCCCTCGACGATGCCGACGCTGCCCCGGACGGTCAGGTCGCGGCCGTCGACCCTGATCGGGGTCACGAGCGCGTTCATGATGCGCCCGGCCAGTTCGTCGACCTCGCGCTCGGTGTCCGGGCCGGTGGTGAGGGCCACGAACTCGTCGCCGCCGAGCCGGGCGACCATCTCGCCGGGGGCGGTGGCGCAGGACTGGAGGCGGTCGGCGACCTCGACGAGCAGCCGGTCGCCGGCCGCGTGCCCGAGGCTGTCGTTGATGGTCTTGAAGCCGTCGAGGTCGAGGTAGCACAGACCGAAGCGCTGGCCCTCGCCCGCGGCCAGCGCCTTCTCCAGGCGCTCGAAGAACAGGGTCCGGTTGGGCAGTCCGGTGAGCGCGTCGTGCGTCGCCTCGTAACGCAGCCGCAGATTGAGCAGGCGCCGCTCGGTGGTGTCCTCCATCAGCGCCAGCTGGTACTGGGGTTCGCCGTCCGCGTCACGCAGCAGCGAGACCGTCAGGTTGGTCCACAGGGCGGTGCCGTCAGGACGGTAGAAGGCCTTCTCCACGTGGTAGTGCTCGCGCTGGCCGCGCACCAACTCCTCGTACAGCCGCCATACTTGAGGAGCGTCCTCGGCGTGCGTCCACTCCGGGACCTTGCGGCCGCGCATGGTCTGTTCGGAGCCGCCGAACATGCGCAGCAGGGCTCCGTTGACCTGGAGGATGTTGCCGTCGAGGTCGGCGATGCCGATGCCTATGGCCGCACCCTCGAAGACCGCGCGGAAGCGGGCCTCGCTGTCGTGCAGCGCCTCGGCGACGGCGCTGCGCGCGGTCAACGCGGCCTGCGAGATGGCCTGTTGTTCGGCGAGGGTGCGCTCGCGCAACGCCCCGGCGTACCCGGCGGCCATGGCGTGCTGGAGTCGCGCGGAGCGGGTCCGCAGCGCCTCCCGGGGCCCGTCCTCGCCGCAGTAGAGCACCAGGTAGGCGTCGACGCAGTCGAGGGCCCGGCTGAGGGCCTCGGGGTCGGTGCAGTGCGCGGCGACGAGTGCGGCGCCGACGGTCCGCCCCGCTGCCGCCTCGAAGTTCCTCGCCCGCAGTGCCTCACTCAACCGCCTTGCGAGCGGGAGCAGTTGTTCCTCGAACTCGGGCCGGGTCAGCGAGGTGGAGGTGACCGGGAACACCGCGCGGCTCCAGATCGTCGCGAACCGGCGCAGTCTGTCCTCCGGCCCGTCCGGCTCGGCGGTCACGCCGTGCGTCCCACGCCGCCGAACGCGGAGAACGAATAAGGATCCTCGTCCTCGGGTGCCGTGTCGGGCCGCCATTCCGGCATCGGCACCAGTCCGGGTTCCACCATGTCGTACCCCTCGAAGAACCGCGCGATCTCCTCGCGCGTGCGCATGATCAGCGGGTTGCGGATGTTCTTGTAGACGTCGACCGCGCCCTCGGCCTGCTCCCGGGAGAGCGGAATTCCCTCGAACGCGGCGTGCGTGACGACGAGCATGCTTCCCGGCGCGAGGGCGTCGCGCAGTTCGGCCACTGCCCGGTAGGGGTCGTCCGCGTCTTCCACGAAGTGAAGTATGGCAACGAGAAGCAGTGCGACCGGCCGGTTCAGGTCGATCAGCCGCTGAACCTGGGCGCTCACCAGGATTTCCTGGGGCTTGAGCAGATCCGCGGCGACGACGCCCGCGTCCTCGTTGTCCCGCAGCACGGCCTCGCTGTGTGCGACGGCAACCGGATCGTGGTCGACGTACACGACCCGTGCGCCGGGCCTGGCGCGCTGGGCGATCTCGTGGACGTTGCCGAACGTCGGGATGCCGGACCCGATGTCGAGGAACTGGTCGATACCCTCGTCGGCCGCGAAACGGACGGCCCGGCGCATGAACGCCCGGTTCGCCTGCATGACCTTGGGAAGGCCCGGCATGAACTCCATCGCCTTGCGCGCCGCTTCCCGGTCTACCTCGAAGTTGTGCGAACCGCCCAGGTAATAGTCGTAGATCCGGGACACGCTCGGCACTGAGATGTCAATGCTGCGTGGGGCCCAGGCGGGACGCTCCATCTATCTCTCCAAGGCGTAGGCGACGACGTGGACGATCCGGTGTTCGAGCAGAGGCTACTGATCGCCCGCCAAAGGGGCGAGTCAAAACGGAAATTGACCGTCCGTTCCCGGTCACTGCCCCGGGCACGTGCCCAATTGGCATCTGCGAACGTATCGCGCGCCCGCCACTCACCGCCGTTGCGAAATCACTCCGAAGCCTTCCAAAAAGCTCCGCGGGGTCACGAAGCGTGGCCAAGTGGCCGACGGGTCCGCGTCGTTCTTTCACATCCGGGCCGTCGCCGGGATCTTTCACGTTCCGGCGACGGCCGGAACGCCTCGCCCGCGCCGGGACGCGCACAAGGGTCCGCCCCCTCCGTGCGGAGGGGGCGGACCCTTGGCGGCGCGTTGGGAACTGTTCGGGCGAACCGATCGACCGTGGGGAGTCGATGCCGTCGAACTGATCGACCGTGGGGAGTCGATGCCCTACTTGGCCGCGCCGACCGGCTTTCCGTCGGGCGAGACGGCGTACCACGTGCCGCCCACGCCCTGACCGTTGGTGTCACCCGGAGCGCTGTCACCGGAGAAAGTGTAGATCGGCCAGCAGTTGACCGTCATCTGCTTCACACCGTCCGGGCGGGTGAAGCCCATCAGGCCCTTCTTCTTGACGCCCTTGGTGTCGCTCGCGGTGACCGGAGCGACCGCGGGCCACTTCTCCAGGCAGGCGCCCGTGCAGGCCGACTTCGAGACGGGCCAGGCCTGGTCCTTCATGAAGCGGTAGACGGTCATGCCGTTCTTGTCGATGACGATGTCGCCGAGCTTCGAGTCGTGGCGGACCGACAGACCGGGCAGGGCGGCCAGCGTGGCCTTCTTGCCGTTGGGCGCCGAGGCGAACCAAGTACCGCCCACACCCTGGCCGTTGGTGTCACCGGCCTTGGTGTCCTTGGCGAACCGGTACATGGGCCAGCCGCCTATGGTGAGCTGCTTCGTGCCGTCGGTCCGGGTGACCTCGCCGAGCAGCGCCTTGTCGACGCCGGTGGCGGCCTCGGCACCGTCGGCGGGCACGGGCGGCCACGCGGTCGCGCAGGCGCCGTCACAGGACGACTTCGGCGGTTCGGCGGTGTCCTTGTCGAAGCGGTAGAGAGTGAATCCGGCGCCGTCGGTCAGCACCTTGCCGAGCTTGACGCTTTCCGTCACGGTGAGCTGCCCCGCGACTTCCGGCTTGGCGGCGGCGCTCTGGTTGGAATCGGCTCCGTAACCATTGCCCGCACCGGCGGTGGCGCTCGTTCCGTAACCGCCCGCCGCGGCGGTGGCACCCACGTTCTGAGTGCCCGTCGAAGGGGTGCCCTGTTCCTGACCACACGCCGTCGTGAGCGCCAGCACGGCCGCAGCTGACGCTACGAGTGAGGCGCTCCGCCAGGAGGTCTTCATTGGTAACTCCCGCTGTTCGCATAAGTGTTGCAGCGCCCTGCAGCGCCGCGCATGGCCCTAGGTACGGGCGGGAGGGGCAGGAGTGTTCAAACGGGCCACAAATTTCTTTCGGAAGCCTGTGACGCGCTCGGCGTCACTCGCGCGCGCGTGCGACCCCACGCCGCCGTTTTCGGCCTCCCACGTCAAACCACGGGGAACCCGAGGTACCCCCTTCGGGGGCAATCCCGGACACTCCGGCGTGGCCGGCTCCCGCGCGCCTCATGATCTCCGTCGTGCACGCACCCCAGCGGACCCGATCCGCCCTCGTCATACGCGTCTTGGCGCTGACGGCGCTCACCTGGCTCCTCGTCGGCGCGCCGAGCGGAACGGCGGCGGCCGACGCCTGCGCGTACGCCTCGACGGGCGGCGACGGGCTCACCGCGGTGGCCGTGGCGGGCAGCGGGGCGGTGGCCGTGGCGGGCGACGGGGCGGTCGCCGTCGCCGGGAGCGGCGCCCGGTGCCCCGCCCCGACCCCGCCCTGCCCGCCGACCCCCACTCCGACCCCGCCGCCGCCCCCGAAGCCTCCGCCGCCGCCGAAGCCGACGCCACCTCCGCCGCCCACCCACGCGCCGAAGCCCGTACCGCCTCCTCCTCCCCCGCCACCACCACCGCCGCCTCCTCCGCCGGCACCGAAGCCGAGGCCCCTGCCGCCGCGGCCGGCACCCGTCCCGGCGCCGAGACCCGCGCCGAAGCCCCCACCGACACCGAGCGCGCGCCCCGTTCCCGTGCCGGTCCCGGTCAGCTATCCGGCGTACCGCACCCCGCCGCACAAGCACCAGCCCCGCAGCGGTCCGTCGCTGGTCTCGTTCACCCTGCTCATCACCGCGCCCGCGGTGCTCGCCGTCGCGGCGCTGCGCCCGCGCTGACCCTGGAGGCAAACTTTGTCGGATTGGCTTGTTCTCGCCCTCGCGATGGCGGCCGCGTGCCTCGTGGTCCTCATCGTGACCCTCGTACGCCATCGCAGGGCCCGCGAGGACGAGGACCCCACCGAGACCCCGGACGTCATCGAGTACATGACGATGATGATCGGCGTGGTGTACGCCATCGTTCTCGGTCTGGCCATCGCCGGTGTCTGGGAGGCCCGCGGCGGCGCCCAGGACCATGTGCAGGCGGAGGCGCAGGCCCTGCACGAGATCTCCGAGCGGGTCAGGGTCTACCCGCCCGACGTCCGCGACCGCATCCGCGGTGACGTCGACGCGTACGTCCACTACGTGGTCACCACCGAGTGGAAGAGCATGGCCGAACACGGCCGGGTGACCGCCGAGGGCGGCCGGCTCCTCGACCGGATCCGGCACGACGTCACCGACTACCAGCCGAAGTCGGACTTCGAGGCGCAGGCGTACCAGCCCCTCCTCGACCAGGTGACGGCGGCCGACACCGCGCGCAGCGCCCGGGCCGACTCCACGGGGGCGACCATGCCGGGGGTGGTGTGGTTCGGGCTGATCACCGGGGCCGTGGTCACGGTCGGGATGATCTTCGCGCTGCAGATCCGGCGCACCGCCCGGGAACTGATCCTGGCCGGGCTGTTCTCGGCCCTGATCGCCTTCCTGCTCTTCCTCATCTGGGACTTCGACGCGCCCTACAGCCGTGGGATCACGGAGTCGGCGGAGCCCTTCACGACGCTGTTCCCGCAGCTTCCCGGGTAACGGCCCCCTGGGGGCACCCGGCGGACGGGGGACGGACGCCACGCCGCGTCCGTCCCCCGTCCGCACGGACGACATCCCCCGAACGGCCCACAGAATTGCCCCGTTCGCGCTACTGAGAGCGCGCCCCCGGTCACCCTTTCCTAGCGTTCCGGTCATCGAGGTGCATTTCTGGCGCAAGCGGAAAAGGTCCGCGGCAAGGCTCCTCGGGGACCTGGAGGCTCACCATGCGCGCGATACGCGTCGCTTCGGCCGCACTGCTGGGCATGACCGCCCTGACCTTCACCGCACCCGCCGCCCTCGCCGGGGACGGGGACCACAACATCACCCCGTTCGCCTTCAGCGTGCAGCCGTCGACCATCGCCGCGGGCGGTCAGGTGTCGCTCCTCCTGAAGCGGGACGGCGGGTGCAGGGGAACCGCCACGGTCACCTCCGGGGTCTTCGACACCGTCACCATCCCGCCG
This sequence comes from Streptomyces sp. NPDC091209, assembly GCF_044757755.1. Classification (NCBI taxonomy): domain Bacteria; kingdom Bacillati; phylum Actinomycetota; class Actinomycetes; order Kitasatosporales; family Streptomycetaceae; genus Streptomyces; species Streptomyces sp. NPDC091209. Next base: position 41,578 of record NZ_JBIVVR010000012.1, read on the forward strand.
GGGCAGTCCTCGGCCACCGCCATGGTCGACTGGGACGCCAGACCCGGGGCCGTGTACGACGTGACGTTCGCGTGCGGCGGAGCGAGCGGCAGCACCGGTCTCACCATCGCCGGCCGCCGGCCGGTCACACCGACGCCCGTCCCCCTGCAGCGGGGTGTCCGCGCCGGTGTCGGCGGCAGTGTCGGCGGCTTCGACCTGAAGGAGATCGGGATGGGAACGGCGCTCATCGCCGGTTCCGTCGGAGCGGCCTGGTACCTGTCCCGCCGGCGCACCGACTCCGACGCGTCCTGACGCGGCGGCACAGCCCTTCACCCCGGCCCCTGTCAGGTGGGTCCGGAGCGAAGGGCTGTCACGTGCGCTCCGCGCGGCGGGGGCCGGCCTCCGAAGGGGACGGGACCGGCCGCCGCGCCCGCGGAACGGTCAGATGTGCCGCTCCGACCTGCGCCGCATCCAGAACACCCCGCCGCCGACGGCCGCCGCGGCCACCAGGCCGCCGCCGATCGCCATGTCGGTGGGCGTGGCACCGGTGGTGCTGCTGCCGCCGAGACCGCCGCGCACACCGCCGATGACGGTGAAGGCGGCCGGGCGGGTCAGCGGGCCCGTCCCGTCGCAGTTGACGGTGATGTCGTACGAGCCGGGGCGGGCGTCCTGGTTGATGGTGGCCGTACCGCTGGACGACTCGTTGTGGCTGCCCAGCAGCGGCGAGAGCCTCGCCTGCCGGAACGCGGGCGAGGTCATGGTGCCTCCCCTCGGGCACCCGTCGACCGTGACGGTGAGCTGGCCGCCGCGGGCGATGACGCTGGGCATCGCGACGATGTTGCTCGGGGTGTTCCACGCCACGGCCATCGGGGCGGCGAGCCCCACGGCGGCGACCGCGGCGGCAGACACCGCCAGGGCACGAGTAGTACGCATGTGATCCTCCGCGGGGGCGCCCCGGGAACCGTCCCCGGTGGATCGGCGAGAAAGCGCCTCCCAGACAGACCCTCAGATGCCGTGCACGGTGCCGCATTTCGGGAATGGTCCGTCCTGGTGAGAGGACACGCCGAAAGAATTCCACACAATCGGATATTGCCGCAGGTCACGGACTGTCAGAAAATTCCTGGTCACGGCAACTCGGATGGCTCACGGGGCATTCCTCCCGCCACCCGTTCGCCCGCGCCCCGTCGCCGGGCGGTCCCGCTGCCATTAGCGTGCTCATATGCGCGGATGACGAGGCGACGGCCGCGTCGAGAGGGGATTGCGAATGTCTGCGTCCGAGCTGGCCGAAGAGGAGGAGCGGCAGAGGAAGCGCGCTCCTTGGGGCGTGATAGCGCTTGTTCTGCTGACCGGCCTCGCACTCATTCGGAATGGTTCCGGTGAGTTCGACGTGGGCCCCCCGCAGCCCGCCTCGGCGGCCGCGGCGGACAGCCGCACGCCGGGTGGCACGCTGTCGAACGCGCCGGCCCCCCTGCCGTACTCCGTGGTCGACCGGGTGCGGATCCCGGCCATCAGCGTCGACGCCCCGGTCATGCCGGTCGGCCTGGACATCGACGGATGGGTCGACGCGCCGCCGCCCGACGACCCGAATCTCGCCGGCTGGTTCACCGGCGCGGTCTCGCCCGGCGAGAAGGGCACGGCCGTGATCGTGGGCCATGTCGACAACATGCGGGGCCCGGCCGTCTTCTACGGGCTCGGGGCGCTCAAGAAGGGGAACCGGATCGAGGTCCTGCGCAAGGACGGGAAGACCGCGGTGTTCGAGATCTACGGCATCGAGGTCTTCGCGAAGGCGGATTTCCCCGGCGACCGCGTGTACAACAGCAAGGGCACTCCCGAATTGCGCGTCATCACCTGCGGAGGCGGTTTCTCCAAGCAGCACGGTTACGACGGAAACGTGGTCGTCTTCGCCCGTCTGTCCGAGGTGCGCTGAGCGTTCCCGGGAGAGCGGGCGAAAGGCCGGTCGGCGAGGCCATTCGCCTCCCGCCGGCCGGCCCGGCCGAAAGCCCCGCGACGCACGGTGCGCGGGGCCCGCCTTCGTTTCTAGGCGTATTTCCGGCGCGGTACCGTGATGTGGTAGCCGGAGTCCAGCAGATGCGGGAGATAGGCGCGCAGCGCCTGAACGCTCTGCGAGCGGTCACCGCCCGCGTCGTGCGAGAGGACGACGACGCCCGGGGCGGCCCCCTTCTCGACCGCGCCGACGATCGAACGGATGCCCGGCATCGACCAGTCGAGCGTGTCGATCGTCCAGGCCAGGGGTTCCATGCCGAGTTCGGCGCCGATCTGGTACGTCGCCCGGTTCCACTCACCGTACGGCGCGCGGAACCAGACCGGCGGCTCTCCGTAGGCCTCCTCGATGACCTTGCTGGTGCGCTCGATCTCGGAGCGGATCGCGGAGCGCGAGAGCTTGGTCAGCAGCGGATGGCTCCAGGTGTGGTTGCCGACGATGTGCCCGTCGTCGGCCATCTCGCTCAGCAGGTCCTTGTTGTCGTTGGCCATCTCCCCGCACACGAAGAACATGGCGTGCACGTCGTACTCGCGCAGGGTGCGCAGGATCTCGGGGGTGTAGTGCGGGTCGGGGCCGTCGTCGAAGGTCAGCACCAGGCTGCGGCCACGCGCGGACACGCGCATGAAGGGCTCGTGCCGGACGAGGGTCCGCAGGTGGGCGCTGTTCGGCGGCGGGCCGTACCCGGCGATCGGCTGGAGGCGGTAGGCGGACGGTTTGAGGGCGCGGGACGCCTGGGGGCCGGAGAGCGGGAGACTCCGCGCCGGCTTCGCGGCCTGGCCGGCGGTCAGGACGCGTGCTGTGCCCGCCGCCCCGGCAGCCCCCAGGACCGCGGCGCCGGCGATCAACGCCCGGCGCCGGGTAATCAGCTGATCCTTTTTCATGACCAATCAGTCACCCGGCGGAGGGGTCACCACGCCGAGCAACACCGGTAGGGCCCCATGAATGCACCCGACCGGACCATTTTCAGCGGCGTCGCACCAGCGGGAACGGCAGCGTTTCACGGATCGTCAGCCCGGTGAGGAACATGACGAGCCGGTCGACGCCGATCCCGAGCCCGCCGGTGGGCGGCATCGCGTACTCCAGCGCGTCGAGGAAGTCCTCGTCCAGCTCCATGGCCTCGGGATCTCCCCCGGCGGCCAGCAGGGACTGCTCGGTGAGCCGCCGGCGCTGTTCGACCGGGTCGGTCAACTCCGAGTAGGCGGTGCCTAGTTCGGTGCCGAAGGCGACGAGGTCCCAGCGTTCCGCAAGACGTGGATCGGTGCGGTGCTGCCGGGTGAGCGGGGAGACGTCGGTCGGGAAGTCCTTGTAGAAGGTGGGCAGCCGCGTCTTCTCCTCGACCAGACGTTCGTACATCTCCAGGACGACATCGCCGCGTCCGTCGTCCGCCGTGTACGGCACGCCCGCGCGGTCGCACAGCCGCAGCAGCGCCTCCAGGGAGGTGTCGGCGTCGATCCCGTCCCCCAGCGCCTCGGAGACCGCGTCGTACACCGTCTTGACCGGCCAGTCCCCGGAGATGTCGTACTCGGTGCCGTCCTTGCGGGCGATCGGTGAGCCGAAGGCGGCGGTCGCGGCGCCCTGGATCAGCTCGCGGGCGAGGTCGAGCATCACGTCGTAGTCGGCGAAGGCCTGGTACGCCTCCAGCATCGTGAACTCGGGGTTGTGCTTGTAGGAGACGCCCTCGTTGCGGAAGGTGCGGCCCATCTCGAAGACCTTCTCCATGCCGCCGACGCAGAGCCGTTTGAGGTAGAGCTCGGGCGCGATGCGCAGATACAGGTTCAGGTCGTAGGCGTTGATGTGGGTGGTGAAGGGCCGGGCGTTGGCGCCGCCGTGGATCTGCTGGAGCATCGGGGTCTCGACCTCCAGGTAGCCGCGGTCGAGCAGGCCCTGCCGCAGCGCCTGGACGGCCGTGGAGCGGGCCCGTACGACATCGCGGGCGCCGGGGCTGGACACCAGGTCGAGATAGCGGCGGCGGACCTTGGCCTCGGGGTCCGCGAGACCCTTGCGCTTGTCGGGCAGCGGGTGCAGGCACTTGGCGGTGAGCTGCCAGGACGTGACGAAGACCGTGGGTTCGCCGGTGTCGCTGGCGCCCGCGAGACCGTCGGCGCTGATGTGGTCGCCGATGTCGACGACCTGCCGGAACCGGTCGAGCGCGGGGCCGGACTCCTTGCGGGTGAGGGCGATCTGGAGATCACCCGACCAGTCGCGCAGCACGGCGAAGAGGATGCCGCCGAAGTCGCGTACGAGCATCACGCGTCCGGCGACGGTCACGTCCTCGCCGCCGCGGACGTCGGCCAGGACATGGGTGCGCGGCGGGATGCCGACCGGGTAGGGGTCGGTGCCGTCGGCGCGCAGCCGGTCGAGTTTGCGGTGCCGCACGCGCACCTGGTCGGGCAGTCCGGTGGTGGGATCACCGGCCTCGGCCCCGTCCCCCGTGGGGAGACCCAGGGCCGCCAGCGAGGGCAGCCCCGCGGTCGTGGCGGGTTTGGGTCCGCCCTTCAGGTGGCCCTTGCCCCACAGCGTGCGCAGGGAGGGCACGGAGACGAAGCCCTCGGCGATGGCGGAGGCCATGCCGATACGGGCGAGGGCGCCGGTGTCGCCGTAGCAGATGAAGCGCGGGTACCACTCGGGGTGGTACTTGGCGTTGGAGCGGTACAGGGCCTCAAGCTGCCACCACTTGGAGAAGAACAGCAGCAGCCTGCGCCAGAGTCTGAGCACCGGACCCGCGCCGATGCGGGCGCCCTCCTCGAAGACCGAGCGGAACACCGCGAAGTTGAGGGAGATGCGCCGGACGCCGAACTTCCCGGCGACCGCGCACACCTCGGCGACCATGAACTCCATGACGCCGTTGGGCGCGCTGCGGTCGCGGCGCATCAGGTCGAGGGAGATGCCGTCGCGGCCCCAGGGCACGAAGGAGAGCAGCGCGAGGAGTTTGCCGTCGGCCCCTATCGCCTCGACGAGCAGGCAGTCGCCGTCCTCGGGGTCGCCGAGCCGGTCGAGGGCCATCGAGAAGCCCCGCTCGGTCTCGGTGTCGCGCCAGGCGTCGGCCCGGCTGACGATCTCCTCCATCTCGGCCTCGGACAGGGTGGAGTGACGGCGTACCCGGCAGGTGGCGCCGGTGCGTCTGACGCGGTTGACGGCCTGCCGGGTGACGCGCATGTCCCGGCCGGAGAGGTCGAAGCCGGCGATGTGCAGGATCGCCTCGTCGCCGAGCTGGAGGGCACCGAGCCCGGCGCGCGCGAACGCCTTGGCGCCCTCTTCGGAGGCGCCCATCGCGGCGGGCGCCCAGGCGTAGCGGCGGGCGATGTCGAGCCAGGCGCCGATCGCGTGCGGCCAGGCCTCCCGGTCGCCGACGGGATCGCCGCTGGCGAGGCACACTCCGGCCTCGACGCGGTAGGTGACGGCGGCCTTGCCGCTGGGCGAGAAGACGACGGCCTTGTCGCGGCGGGTGGCGAAGTAGCCGAGGGAGTCGTCACCGCCGTACGCCTGGAGCAGGGCGCGGATACGGGCCTCCTCGTCCCCGTGCAGGGCCGCGACCAGGCGCTGGGAACGGAAGAGCGCGGCGGCGGCGTTGAGCAGGGCGAGGGCACCGAACAGGCCGAGGACGAAGAACAGCCAGTGCGGCGGACGGCCGTCGAACGAGCGCCCGGAGACCAGTCCGCCGCAGACCCGGTTGGCGGCCCACAGCAGCCGCTGGCCCTCCGGCAGAGTGCCGGGGAACAGCACGACCAGGCCCCAGCCGAGCAGGATCGCCACGACGAGTCCGCCGATCAGGACGAGCAGGGCCCGTCGTACGGCGGCGCGCCGCGAGTCGGCGTAGAACTCCCGGCGGGCCACGATCAGCAGCGCGAGCAGGAGTCCGCAGACGATCAGCGAGGGGATCGAGGCGGCGTACAGGCCGACGGCGACCCCGAGCGCGTCGGTCAGGACCAGCAGGCCGAGGTAGACGACCACCAGCCACCAGGCGATCTTCTTGCGGGCTGCCGTCGCGGCGGCGAGCAGGAAGAGGAAGACGGCGTACGCGAGGTTGGCGCTGACCGGGATGATCAGAAGGTCGAGGAAACGCACCACCGGACGCAGCACCGCGCGCACCGGGGGGATGAAGGCGAGCAGGGCGCAGAGCAGGCCGATGGCGCCGAAGAACGCGGCGAAGCCCTCGGGCACCTTGCTGAGGAAACCGTCCTGGGGCGGCCGTGCCGGGCCCCCGGCGGTCTTCGGCGGGCGGGCCTCCACGGTGGCACTCATGGTTCCGACTGTAGGAAGAGCGACGCCGCCCCGCCCGTCGAGAGAATCCTCCCCGCTCCCCAGCGGCGGTGGGACCTGGGCGTTCCGATAGCCTCGCAGCCGTGACGGAAGAGCAGCACGCGCAAAGGTTCGAGCGCGGGACGGACGGTCCCAAGGTCATCGTCGTCGGTGTGGACGGCTCCGACTCCTCGCTGCGCGCCGCGGCGTACGCCGGGGGGCTGGCGCGGCGGCAGCGGGCGCTGCTCGCGGTGGTCTACATCAAGCCGGTGATGGCGGCGGGGGCGGCGCTCGGGGTGCCGGTCGCGGAGACGACCGACGAGATCGCCGAGGATCTGGTCCAGTACATCCGCGACGCCGCCGAGCGGGTGAAGGACATATTCGATGTGCGCTGGGAGTTCCACACCTTCCACGGCGACCCCTACAACGGCCTGGTCACGGCCGCGGACGAGCTGAAGGCGGACGCCGTGGTGGTCGGGGCCTCCGAGCAGGCGGGGCACCGGATCGTCGGCTCGGTGGCGATCCGGCTGGTGAAGGCGGGCCGCTGGCCGGTCACGGTCGTGCCGTAGGGCGGCTCCCGCCTCACCTGCCCATGACGAGGCCGGCCCGGCCCGCGCCGCGGCCGAGGACGACGTCCCGGATCCGGTCGCGCTCGGCGCCGACCGTGGCCCCCTGCGCCAGCGCGGCGTCGAGGTCGACGACCCGGCCGGCGTCGAGGTCGAAGGCCAGCGGGATGAACTCGGCCTTCGTCACCGCCCACCGCTCTCCCGGCCGGGCGGGCGGGGCGAAGGTGAAGCGTCCGATGGTGCTCTCGTCGCCGCGCGGGTCCTGGACGCCCTGGTCGTTGTACATCTCGCCGGCGATCTGGTCGCCGGTGGCGTAGACGACCCAGGTGCCGTTGACCTTCTCGTACGCCTGCGGGACGTGTGCGTGGGTGCCGAGGATCAGGTCGATGTCGGGCCGCCCGTCGGTGCGGGACGCGGTCAGCTCCTTGCTCAGCAGCAGTTGCCGCTCGTCGGGCTGATCCTGCCACGCGGTGCCCCAGTCGAGCGAGACGACGACCACGTCGGCGCCCGCCTTCCGGGCCGCGCGGGCGTCGGCGACGATCCGGTCGGGGTCGATCAGGCCGACCGCCCAGGGCTGCCCCTGCGGGAGCGGGAGCCCGTTCGCGTCGTCGGTGTACGCGAGATGGGCGACGCGGGCACTGCCCGCCCGCATGAGACCGGCACCGCTCGCCTCCCGCTCGGTGCGCGCCGATCCGGCGTGCCGCACGCCCGCGCGGTCCAGCGCGTCCAGGGTGCGCCGCACGCCGTCGGCGCCGTCGTCCAGGGTGTGGTCCGAGGCGGTGGAGCAGGAGTCGTAGCCCGTCGCGGCGAGACCCTCGGCAACCTGGGGCGGGGACCTGAAGGCCGGAGAGCCGGTGTAGTCGGCGTCGTACACGGTGCCCATCTGACAGATCGCCAGGTCGGCGGCGGACACGACGGGCCGGACGCCCGCGAGCATCGGCCGGAAGTCGTATCCGCCGCCTCCCGCGTCGGAGTTCGCCCGCTCGACGACCGAGCTGTCCGGCAGGACGGCGCCACCGGCGACGAGCGTGAAACCGCGGGCGGCCGCGGGGGCGGGCTGCCCGGCGCCCCGGTGCGCGACCGAGTCGTGGGCCTGGCAGGCCGCCGCGGCCACGATGAGGGCGGCCGCGAGGGCCAGATTGATCTGTCGCGCGCGTGTGATCATGCCGGGCCCCATACCGTCGTATTTAATTACCAATTGATACGCATCCACGTACACCGGCAGTCCGCAGTCAAGGAGACACCACCGCCACTAGCCCGTTCGGCGCTCACGGGCATGCCCGGCGGGACGAACGGCGGCGTGGACACGGCGTGGACGGCGACATGGACGGCTGCGTGGACGGCTGCGTGGACGGCTGCGTGGAGGGCGGTACGAACACGGTGCGAACGGCGATGCGACGTCGGCGGCGTCGGAATCCGGGGCTCCGCCTCGGCGGACCGTTCGGCGCACCGTTCACCGACCGCTTCGACCGCCCACCGCACGACCGCGTTCCCGGCCTGTCCGCGCGGGGCGCGGCACGCTGACATACACGCCATGACGGCCGGAACCACCACCATCACCCACGGGACGACCGCCGAGCACGAACTGGCCGCGCTGCAACGCGAGCACGGGCGCCCCCTCTTCGCCCTGCTCCTGCGTCTGTCCGACGGCGACCGCCAGCGCGCCGAGGACCTGCTGCAGGAGACGTTCGTCCGCGCCTGGCAGCACCCCGAGGCCCTGCGTGCCGACGACTTCGACTCCGTACGGCCCTGGCTGCTGACCGTGGGACGGCGGCTGGCCATCGACGCGCGCCGGGCCCGCCAGGCACGGCCTCCGGAGGTCGGTGACGCGGTCCTCGACAACGCCCGGATCTGTGCCGATCACGCCGAACGGTCGGCGGCGACGCTCGATGTGCGGGAGGCTGTGAAGACACTCACTCCCGAACACCGTGAAGTCCTGGTGCTGGTGTACTTCCAGGGGGCGAGTGTGGCGGAGGCCGCCGCGGCACTCGGGATTCCGCCCGGTACCGTGAAGTCCCGCGCGTACTACGCGCTGCGCGCCCTGCGCCGGGTTCTTCCGGGATACGCGGCCGACCTGCGGTGAAACCGAAGGCTTAGTCAAACCTCCGTAAAGCGCCTTGCTGAGGACCATGGTTGAGCAATCAGCTTGCCTCATCCGTTTTCCGGACTGGGGCCCGGGGTCGGGCGACGCGCACGCACCGGAGGAAGGCAGGAAGGGATGCTGCACAGAGGTCAAGAAAGCACGGACGGCACCGACGGGGGCGAACTCACCGTCCCCATGGCCTGGTTGTACGCCGAGTACATCGCCGACGAACTGCTGCGGACGGGCGACCTGATGCCGCCCACCTCCTTCGAGTTCCGCGCCGGGCGCGACGCCCTCGCGCTGACCATCTTCCTCTCCGACAGCGGGGGCGAGCTGTCCGGGATCCGGGTCATCACCCAGCTGGAGACCTGGCTCTCCCTGACGGCGTACGACCAGCCCTGGCACGCGTGGGTGCGCGAACACCTCGCGCTGCGCGCGGCCGAGGCCACCGGATCCACCGCGCCCGATCCCGATCTGACGCTGGCGTCGGCGGCCTGGCGCTGGCTGGAGGAGACGGAACTGCTCGCTCCGGACCTGGACGCGGTGCCCGGCGGCGGTTCCGTACCGGGTGAGGACGACGGTCCGAAGGTCTGGACGGCGGCCTGGCGGCTGGGGCTGCCGCTCGGGCATCTGGCCATCCACCTGTTCTGACAGGGGCCGTGACCGCCCCGGGAAGTCTCCCGGCGGCGGCCGCGACCGCGCGGGGAACAATTTTTTCCGGCTCGCACCAATCCGCGAGCACCCGTGCTCCGAATGTCTTGACCCCGATTCCGGACGAGTCTTGAGTGATTCGACGGTCTGGTGCGTACCCGTGGGCAACAGCAACACCACTCACAGTCCCCACCACGCCACGAGGATTCGGTATTCGGTATGAGGTCCCTGGAACGGCATCGCGACGTCGGCGCCTATGCGCTCGGCGTGCTCGGCGAGGCGGAAGCCTTCCGCTTCGAGGACCACCTCATGGAGTGCCCTCGGTGCACGGCGTATGTCAGCGAATTCCGCCCCGCCACACGGCAGTTGATGCTCTACCGCCAGTCCACGCCGCGCACCGTGCACCCGTTCGCCACTCCCGGGCCGCGGCTCCTCGACCGGCTGCTCGGTGAGGTGGCCACGCGCAACCGGGCCGGGCGCCGGCGCTTGCTGTACGCCCTGGCCGCCTCCGTGGTGCTCGCGACGGGCGGCCCTGCGATCGCCCTCGTCACCGCGCACGACTCCCCCGCGGACCAGGTCGCCGCGGCCGAGCCCCCGGCGACCCAGATGGCCAGGACCGACGCGGCGACCGGGGTCTGGGCCCAGGTGACGACCCGGGACCGGGTCTCGGGCAGTGAGATCGAGGTCGAGGTCAAGGACGACACGGGCCCCCGTTCCTGCGAGCTCGTCGCCATCGGCAAGGACGGCTCGGAGCAGACGGTGACGAGCTGGATGGAGCCCCCGCACAACGGCGCCGCCATCACCATGCAGGGCGGCTCGTCGATGCGGACCGACGAGATCCGCCGGTTCGAGGTGCGCACGGCGGACGGCAAGCACCTCGTGACGCTCAACTCCCCCTGAACGACCGCCCGTCCCACCGCTCGGGCCGACGTCACGCGCCCCTCTTCCCCCGGCAGGTCCCACCGCCTGGGCGACCGGGTCACCGACCCTGCCGAGGCCCCACGGCTTCGCCGGACCGGCCTCGGGTCCGCCTACTTGAGCAGCCGGGACATCCGACGGTCCGCCAGCGGCTTGCCACCGGTCTGGCAGGTCGGGCAGTACTGCAACGAGGAGTCGCTGAAGGAGACCTCGCGGATGGTGTCGCCGCACACCGGGCAGGCCTCCCCGGTCCTCCCGTGCACCCGCAGACCGCTCTTCTTCTCCGCCTTCAGCCGTCCGGCGGCCAGCCCGTGGGAGCGCTCCACCGCCTCGGTGAGCGTGCCGCGCAGGGCCTCGTACAGCCGCCGGGTCTCCTCGGGGGTCAGCGAGGAGGCGATCTTGAAGGGGGACATCCGGGCGGCGTGCAGGATCTCGTCGCTGTAGGCGTTGCCCACGCCGGCGATCAGACTCTGGTCGCGCAAGGCGCCCTTGAGCCGGCGCCGCTCGCCCTGGAGCAGCCCGGCGAACCGCTTCTCGTCGAAGTCGTCGGCGAGGGGGTCCGGGCCGAGCCGGGCCACGCCCGGAATCAGCTCCGGGTCCTCGACGACGTACACCGCGAGCCGTTTCTGGGTGCCCGCCTCGGTGAGGTCGAAGCCCTCGCCGGTCTCCAGCGCGACGCGCAGCGCGAGCGGCCCCTTGCCCGGCTTGGGCGGGCCGTCGGGGAGCGTGTCCTTCCAGTGCAGCCAGCCCGCGCGGGCCAGATGGGTGACGAGGTGCAGGCCGTCCGCGTCGAGGTCGAGGAACTTGCCGAACCGGCGGACGGCGGTGACCTCGCGCCCCTCCAGGGCGGAGACGGGCGGGTCGTACGTCTTCATGACGCTGATGGCGACGGGCAGCACGCGCACGACCCGACGGCCGACGAGGTGGTCGGCCAGGAAGTCCTTGAGCGCTTCGACCTCGGGCAGTTCCGGCATACGTCCAGAGTGCCATCCGACGCCGGCAACGCCGGGGAGGGGAGTGGGGTCCGGCGCCGACGGCGCCAGGTATCGGAGTGCCGTCGGGCGCCGACACGCCATGGATGGGCGTGCCGTCCGGCGGAGGCAACGTCAGGGATCGCGGTGCCGTCCGGCGCCGGCAACGCCAGGGATCAGTTCCGTTCCCGGACCATGAACTCGCACCACACGCACTTGCCGCCGCCGCGGGCCTCGACGCCCCACACGTCGGTGAGGCGGTCGACGAGCAGGAGTCCGCGGCCGGAGACACCGGACTCGCCCGCCTCGCGGCGGCGCGGCAGCGCGCTGGAGGAGTCCTCGACCTCGACGCGCAGTCTGCGGTCGGACCCGGTCAGCACGCGCAGGGTGACGATGGCCGAGCCCTCGGTGTGCATGAGGGCGTTGGTGATGAGTTCGTCGGCGACCAGCTCGATCTCGTCGGCCCGGTCACGGGCTCCCCACGCGCGGACCGCGGCCCGGATCATGTGGCGGGCCTCGATGAGCGCCTCCGGGTCGCCGGGCGCCACATGCTGCTGGAGGCGCCCGCCCGAGCGCTGGTCGCTCACACCGTGGCGGCGCAGGAGCAGCAGGGCGACGTCGTCGTCCCCGCCGCGCTCCTCGGCCATGTCGATGAGCCGGTCGGCGAGGTCGCTGACGTCGTCCGGGCCGCCGCAGATGAGTTCTCCGAGCGTGCGCATGCCCTCGTCGAGGTCGACGCCCGGCTCCTCGACGAGCCCGTCGGTGCACAGCAGCAGGGTCTGGCCGGGGTCCAGTTCGACGGAGGCGACGGGGTATTCGAGGGCTCCGAACTCGGCGGACAGACCGAGCGGCAGGCCGCCTTCCACGCGAAGCCGACGGCAGGTTCCGTCGGGGTGCCGGACCAGCGGGTCGATGTGGCCGGCCCGCACCACCTGGGCCACGCCGGTGGACAGGTCGATCTCGGCGTACAGGCAGGTCGCGAAGCGGTCGGTGTCGAGTTCGTCGAGGAAGACCGAGGCGCGGGCCATGACGGTGGGCGGGGTGTGGCCCTCGGCGGCGTAGGCGCGCAGGACGATGCGGAGCTGGCCCATGACGGCGGCGGCGTGGGTGTCGTGGCCCTGGACGTCGCCGATGACGGCGCCGACGCGGCCGCCCGGCAGCGGGATCAGGTCGTACCAGTCACCGCCGATGTCCCGGCCGAGGGAGGCGGAGCGGTAGCGGACGGCGACGTCGGCGCCGGCCACGGCGGGGATGGAGCGCGGCAGCATGGCCTGCTGGAGGCCCTGGGCGAGGTCCTTCTCCTGCTCGAAGAACATGGCCCGCTGGAGGCTCTGGGCGATGCTGCTGCCGAGCGCCACGAGGACGTTGCGCTCGTCCTCCGAGAAGCCGTGCCGGTCGTTGTACAGCAGACCGATCGCGCCGATGGGGCGGGCCTGCACGATGAGCGGCAGATACGCGGCCGAGGTGATCTTCAGACCGGTGATGTTCGGCCACAGGAGCGGGTACGACTCGGCGAACTCCTCGGGCGACTCGATGAAGTGCGGCGCGAGGGTCCGTACGACCTCGTTCATCGGATACTGCGCGTCAAGGCGCGTGACCCGGGTGCCGGGCACGTAGCTGTGCTCGGGACCGGTCGCGACCATGCGGATGCGGCCCGCTTCCACCAGGCCCATGACCAGGCTGGCCGCCCCGAGGTGGGTGAGGCCGTGGGTGTCCTGCAGGACGTCGATGACGTCCTCGACCGTGCGGGCGTGGGCCAGCGCGGCCGTGGTGAGCTGGACGACGTTGGTCTGCTGGCGCCGTACCTCGTTCTGGGCAGCCTGTTCACGGCGCGCCGCGCTCTCGTCGAGCTCGTCGGTGGCGTCGCGCACGATGCCGATGATCCGGCGCGGCCGGCCGGTCTCGTCGCGGCGGATGTAGCCCTGGGTGTGGGTCCAGCGCAGGGAGCCGTCGCGGCGGCGGATACGGAAGTAGGCCCCGTAGTTCTCGCTGCCGTCCTTGAGGGCGTGGGACACCATCGTGTCGAGGCGGAGCGACTCGGCCGGCGGGACGCGTATGCCCAGCGTGGCGGGGTCTCCGTCGTATTCGTCCGGGCGCACGTCGAAGACCTCGTGGGCCTGGGCGTCCATCTGCATCAGACCGGTGTCCAGGTCCCAGTCGAAGCTGCCCATGCGGTTGAGCGCCAGGATCGGAGCCGGGTGGGCGGGCCAGTCGTCCGGGAGTGACAGGGCGCTCGCTCCCCGATCAACCATGGGGCCACCATGCCAGCATTTGCCCGATTATTCGACTTCTGGGGAGCCCGATTCCGGGCTCCCCGGACCGGCGGGTGTTCAGCTGCCGAAGACACCGGTCGAGACGTCGAAGACGCTGTCCGGACCGTTCGGCTCGTCGGGGATCACCCCGCCGTCGTCGGGCGCGTCGGGGCTGTCCGGACCGGCGTCCTCGGTGGGCGTCCCCGGCTCGTCGGACGGGACCGCCGGGGACGAGGGTTCCCGGGAGCCGGAGCGGCCGGGAGCGGGCGTGTCCGACCGCGGGCCGGTGGTCCCGCCCGAGGGGGCCGGAGTGGTCCGGGGCTTCTTCGTCGGCGGTGCCGTGGCCGTGGCCGTGGGGCAGGAGGAGGGCCCGGCGCCCGGGGGCGAGGACCGGTCCGGCCGGGACACGTCCCTGGCGGCGCCGTCCGTCGGTGTGCCGGCGGGCGCGGTACCGGGCCCCGCGCTCTCGCCCGGCGCGCTCTCCCCCGTGCCCGGCGTCGCGGTCTCCGTCCCGGTCGGCGTCGCTGTCGGGGTGAGGCAGTCGGAAGGGGAGGCGTCCGGGGACGGGCTCCTCCCGTCCGGCGTGACGCCCGCGGACGGGTCGTGCGGGGCCGGGGAACCGTCCGGCTTCGGGCTCGGGGTCCGGCCTTCGGGCGGCGGCACGACGTGGTCGTGACGGTGGCCGTCGTGGCCGACCGGCCGGTCGATCCAGATGTTGTCGTGGACGTCCACGATCGTGAGATCGGTGATCACGACGGGCGCGGGGGTCACCATGACGACCTGGGCGGGCCGGTACCCGCTCCAGGGCCTGCCCCGGGTGTCCGGGTTCCCGTCGATGGCGGTGGGCCGGCCCAGCGGGTTGCCGCAGGCGCAGCGGACCCGGGGTACGCCCCGGTTGTCGACGAGGACGGCCGTACCGGCCTGCAGCACGGCCTGGAAGCCGGTCGCCTGTCCGTCGCCGAATCCGTGGTTCGTGACGCCGGTGTCGGCGCGCAGTACGACCGGGGTGAGCTGGCGCAGATACTCCGGGACGGACCCCGGGGAGATGCCGGAGACCTCGGCGAAGGCGCGCGTTCTGGCCCGGTCGGCGCCGAGGAACCGGATCTGCTTCTCGACGTCGCAGCTGCCGGTGTTCCGGGTCCCTCCGTAGAGGCCCGGTGTGGCGCCCGAGAACGTCCGCACGTCCGGTGTGCCGGTGGGTGTGGACTGCGGCGTTCGGGTGACGGGTGGCCCGGTCTCGGCGGAGGTGTCGGTGGACGCCGTGAAGGGGTCGGGTCCCCGCTCCGCGACGGGCTGGAGGAACAGCTCACCGCCGGTCGATCCGTTCGACGCCTTGTCCCTGTCGCCGCCGCAGCCCGCGACGACGAGGAGTGCCGTCGCGAGCGCGCAGGCCGCGACAAGGGTCCTGGGGGGTATGTGCACCACGTTCTCCCGTTCGTCCCGGGCAGTTCGTGCATCATTCTCTGCGTCCCTCTCTTGGCGCACGCAAGCGGAGATCGGTCACCCAGCGTCACAATGGAGGGGAGAGGAGCACGCGCCATGGAGTGGTTCGTCGCACCCGGGTACTGGCTGAGCCGGCTGGTCTTCCAGCGGGCCCTTGCGGTGCTGTATCTCGTCGCCTTCCTGGGCGCGGCCCTGCAGTTCCGTGCGCTGATCGGGGAGCGCGGGATGCTGCCGGTGCCCCGCTTCGTGCGGCGGGTCGCGTTCCGTGAGGCGCCGAGCGTGTTCCATCTGCGCTACTCGGACCGCTTCTTCGCGGCCTGGTGCTGGACGGGCTGCGCGGTCTCGGTGGCACTGATCGCGGGCCTCGACGGGCGTCTGCCGCTCTGGGGGGCGATGCTGTTGTGGCTGGTCCCGTGGGCCCTGTATCTGTCGGTCGTCAACGTCGGCCAGACCTGGTACTCGTTCGGCTGGGAGTCCCTGCTCCTGGAGGTGGGTTTCCTCGCGGTCTTCCTCGGCAACGACGAGGTGGCACCACCGGTCGTCGTGCTGTTCCTCCTGCGCTGGGTGCTGTTCCGCGTCGAGTTCGGCGCGGGGCTGATCAAGATGCGGGGCGACGCCTGCTGGCGCAAGCTGACCTGCCTCTACTACCACCACGAGACCCAGCCGATGCCGGGCCCGCTGAGCTGGTTCTTCCACCATCTCCCCGCGCCGTTCCACAGGTTCGAGGTGGCCGCGAACCACTTCACCCAACTCGTGCTGCCCGTCCTGCTCTTCACCCCGCAGCCGATCGCGACGGCCGCGGCCTCGCTGATGATCCTGACCCAGCTGTGGCTGGTCCTGTCCGGCAACTTCTCCTGGCTCAACTGGACGACGATCGTGCTCGCCCTGAGCGTGACCGAACTCCCCACCACCGCGCCGCGTGTCGCCGCCGCGCCGCTCTGGTACGAGGTGGTCGTCCTCGCGGTGGCCGCCGGTCTGCTCACCCTCAGCTACCGTCCGGCACGCAACCTGATCTCCCGGCGCCAGGTCATGAACCGCTCCTTCGACCCGCTCCATCTGGTCAACACCTACGGGGCGTTCGGCAGCGTCAGCCGGGTGCGTCACGAGGTGGTCGTCGAGGGCACCGCGGACGAGGTGCCGCGCGAGGACGCGGACTGGCGGGAGTACGAGTTCCGGGGCAAGCCGGGCGATCCGCGGTACTGGCCGCGCCAGTTCGCGCCGTACCATCTGCGGCTCGACTGGATGATGTGGTTCGCGGCGCTCTCGCCCGGATACGCCGGCACGTGGTTCACGGGCCTGGTGGAGCGGCTCCTGGAGAACGACCGTGACACCCTGCGACTCCTGCGCCGCTCCCCGTTCCCCGCGGACGCCCCGCCCCGCTACATCCGCGCCCGCCTCTTCCGCTACCGGTACACGACCTGGCACGAACTCCGCGAGACGGGCGCGTGCTGGCACCGGACGTACGTGCGCGAATTCCTTCCGCCGACCCGGCTGGAGGGTGCCACCGAGCGGCGGATTCCCTAGCAGGCGCGCGGTGCGACTGGGGGAACCTGCTGACGCTCGACCTCGACGCCGCCGCCCTCGGCCGACCCGACAGGCGGACCGGGATCAGACGCGGTAGACGCGGGTGGCCGTGTCGGTGAAGACGGACCGGCGCTCGTTCTCGCTCAGGGCCGCCGTCAACTCCTCGACTGTCCCCAGGACTTGGCCGTAGGTCGCGGCGAGTGTGCACACCGGCCAGTCGGAGCCGAACATCATCCGGTCGGGGCCGAAGGCCTCCAGGACCGTGTCGGTGTACGGCCGCAGGTCGTCGGGGGTCCAGTGCGCGGGGTCGGCTTCGGTGACCATCCCGGAGAGCTTGCAGACCGTGTTGGGCAGCGCGGCCACCGCGCGGACCGCGCCCGCCCAGGGGTCCAGGGCGCCGGTGGCGATCGGCGGCTTGCCCAAGTGGTCCAGGATGAAAGTCAGTCCGGGGTGCTCGGCGGCCGCCTGCGCGCAGTCGGGCAGCTGGTGCGGCAGGACGACCAGGTCGTAGACGAGGCCCGCGTCCGCGACGGCGGCCAGTGCGCGCCGCACGTCCGGGCGCAGCAGCCATCGAGGGTCGCTCTCGCCCTGGACCTGATGACGGATGCCCCTGAGATGACCGCCGCCGGGTGTCTCCCGCAGCCGGGCGAGCTCGTCGGCGACGTCCGGCCGGGTCAGGTCCGTCCAGCCGACCACGCCCGCCACCAGCGGACTCCGCTCCGCGAGCGCGAGGAGTTCCGGGGTCTCCTCCGCCACCGTGACCGTCTGCACGAGGACGGTGCGGTCCACCCCGGCCGCGTCAGCCTCCGGCGCGAGGTCCGCGATGCCGAAGTCGCGCCGCAGGGGCAGGAGTTCGGGGCCGGTGATCCAGTCCTGGTCCCGGACCGACAGGTCCCAAACGTGGTGGTGCGCGTCGACGGTCACGGCCGTTTCCGTACGGGGAGGGGGGCGGCGGCGGGCAACAGGCCCCGTGCGTGCAGCTCGCGCCAGAAGTCCGCAGGCACCGGCATCGCGAACTGCTCGGCGCAGTCGCGGACTTCGGCCGCCGATCGGGCGCCTGCCAGGACGCTCGCCACGGCGGGGTGGGCGGCCGGGAAGGCCAGGGCAGCGGCGCGCAGGGTCGTGCCGTGCCGCTCGGCGATCTGCTTCAGGTGCCGGGCACGGTCCACCAACTCGCCAGGTGCCTCGCTGTAGTTGTATGTCGCTCCGGGGCGCGGGTCCGCCAGCAGGCCGGAGTTGAAGGCGCCGCCGATGACGACGGAGGTGCCGCGGTCCTGGGCGGCGGGGAGCAGTCCGGTGAGGGCACTGTGGTCCAGGAGGGTGTAGCGGCCCGCACAGAGCACCACGTCGACGTCCGTCTCACGGACGAACCGGGTGAGCATCTCCGTCTGGTTCATGCCCGCGCCGATCGCGCCGACCACACCCTGCGAGCGCAGTCCCTCCAGGGCGGGGTAGCCCTCGCGGAAGGCCTGCTCGGCATGGTCGTCGGGGTCGTGCAGATGGACGACGTCCACGCGGTCGAGGCCGAGCCGTTCGAGACTGGCGTCCAGGCTCCGGCGTACGCCGTCGGCGCTGAAGTCCCAGACACGGCGGTGCGTGGCGGGCACCGCGAAGCCGTCGGCCAGGTCGTCGCCGCCGGTGTCCACGGGCTCCAGGAGGCGGCCCACCTTGGTCGAGACGGTGTACTCGGCGCGGGGCCGGTCGCGCAGGGCCGCGCCGAGGCGCCGTTCGGAGAGGCCGAGGCCGTAGTGCGGGGCGGTGTCGAAGTAGCGGATGCCGCTCGTCCAGGCGGCGTCGACCGCGTCGTACGCCTGCTCGTCGGTGACCTCGGTGAACAGGTTGCCGATGCCGGCGGCGCCGAAGGACAGCCCGGTGACGGGGACGCCGCTCCTGCCGAGGGTGTTCACCGGCCCGCCGGGCGCAGCCGCAGCCCCTGCATCCCGCCGTCCACCGCGAGGGAGGTGCCGGTGGTGGAGCCGGACAGCGGGCTCGCCAGATAGGCGATGGCTGCCGCGACCTCGGGTGCGGACACCAGGCGGCCGGTGGGCTGGCGGGCCTCCAGGGCGGCGCGCTCGGCGGCCGGATCGGGAGCGGCGTCCAGGAGCCGGCCGACCCAAGGGGTGTCCACCGTACCGGGGTTGACACAGTTGACGCGGATGCCTTCGCGGACGTGGTCGGCGGCCATGGCGAGGGTGAGGGCGTGCACGGCGCCCTTGGACGCCGAGTACAGCGCCCGTTGGGGCAGGCCCGCCGTGGCCGCGACGGAGCAGGTGTTCACGATCGCCGCGTGGGCGGACTCCCGGAGGTGGGGCAGTGCGGCGCGGGTCGTCCGGACGATCCCGAGGACGTTGACGTCCAGGACACGGTGCCATTCGTCGTCGTCGTTGTCCTCGACGGTGCCGCGGGCGCCGATGCCCGCGTTGTTGAGCAGGATGTCGAGGCCGCCCAGGTGCGCGACCGCGGCCGCGACGGCCGCCCGCACGGAGGCGTCGTCGGTGACGTCGGCGCGGTGGCCGGTCAACGGCTTGTCCACGGACGAAGGATCGAGGTCGAGGACGGCGACGTGGGCACCGCGGGCGGCGAGGAGGTCGGCGGTGGCCCTGCCGATACCGGAAGCGCCGCCGGTCACCAGTGCCTTGAGTCCGTCGAAGTCCTGGGGGTCTGTCATACGAGGTTTCCCTTCTGGTCGTTGACGTCCGGCCGGGCGAGGTCCGCGGCCCAGAAGGCGCCGCCGGGGTAGGTGAACTCCGCGATGGACTCGGGTCGCATGGTGGCGGAGAAGCCCGGCGCCGTGGGTGCCGTGTAGCGGCCGTCGCGGATCACCACCGGGTCGGTGAAGTGGTCGTGCAGATGGTCGACGTACTCGATGACACGGTCGTCGGTGGTGCCGGACAGCGCGACGAAGTCGAACATCGAGAGGTGCTGCACGAGTTCGCACAGGCCCACGCCCCCGGCGTGCGGGCAGACGGGCACGCCGAACTTGGCCGCCAGGAGCAGGATGGCGAGGTTCTCGTTGACCCCGCCGACACGAGCGGCGTCGATCTGGAGGATGTCGATCGAGCCCGCCTGGAGGAGCTGTTTGAAGACGACGCGGTTCTGCACGTGTTCGCCGGTGGCGACCTTGACGGGGGCGACCGCCTCGCGCACGACGGCGTGGCCGAGGATGTCGTCGGGGCTGGTCGGCTCCTCGATCCAGTACGGCCGGAACTCGGTGAGGGCGTTGGTCCAGGTGATCGCCTCGTCCACGTTCCAGCGCTGGTTGGCGTCGATCGCGATGCGGATGTCCGGGCCCACCGCCGCACGGGCGGCGCGGCAACGGCGTAGGTCGTCCGCCAGGTCCGCTCCCACCTTCAGCTTGATCTGCCGGAATCCCCCCGTGACCGCCTCGGTGGCGAGACGGGTGAGCTTCTGGTCGCTGTAGCCGAGCCAGCCCGGCGAGGTGGTGTACGCGGGGTAGCCCTGTGCGCGCAGGGTCGCGGCACGTCCCGGGGCCCCTTCCCGGCCCCGGCGCAGCAGTTCCAGCGCCTCCTCGGGCGTGAGCGCGTCCGTGAGGTAGCGGAAGTCGACCTGGCCGACGAGCCAGCCGGGATCGGCGTCCGCGAGCAACTGCCACAGGGGTTTGCGGGCGCGTTTGGCGGCCAGGTCCCACACGGCGTTGACGACGGCGCCGATGGCCATGTGCATCACGCCCTTCTCGGGTCCGAGCCAGCGCAGTTGGCTGTCCCCGACCAGGTCCCGGGAGAGCGATCCGGGGTCGGCGCACAACGCGTCGAGGGACCGTCCGACCACGTGTCCCCGCAGCGCCTCGATGGCGGCGACCTGGACTTCGTTGCCCCGCCCGATGGTGAAGGTGAAGCCGTGCCCCTCGGCTCCGTCGGACGCGTCGGTGCGCAGGACGACGTACGCCGCCGAGTAGTCGGGGTCGGGATTCATCGCGTCGGAGCCGTCGAGCTCGCGCGAGGTGGGGAAGCGGATGTCGTAGGTGTCGACTGCGGTGATACGCGCGGGAGTCGGGGACACGGGAGGCCTTTCGGTCGGTCCTCGTCGAGCGTTGTCTGCCTGGTCGAACATCGTCGGGCGTAGTCCGGCCCTGTCGGGTGTGTCGAGCCGGACGCGTGGCCGGAGGCGCCTCTACCGGCCGGACGCATATTTATCAGACCACTTCGAGGTCCAGACACCCTCTGGTGCCACATTTTGCTAATTTCAGCCTCAGTGGTCCGACCACATCGCTGTTCGGACGGCGACGCACCGGCGACAGGAGGACACGGCGTGGACGAGGCACGGCACGGCGATTCGACGCCGCACGGTCACACGGAACCCGGTCACGCGGAACCCGGTGCCACGGAGCCGCGTGCCACCGGGTCCGGCCGGGACACGGCCGAGCGGAAGGGCACCGTGACGCAGCGCGCGATCGAACGGATCAAGGCGATGATCCGCGAGGGCTCTCTGGAGCCGGGGCAGCGCTTGCCGGCCGAGCGGGATCTGGCGGGCCTGCTGGGCATCTCGCGCAGTTCGATGCGTGAGGCCATCAGGGCGCTCACGGTCCTCGGCGTGCTGGAGGCCCGGCACGGATCGGGCATCTTTGTCACGCGGCTGGAGGCCGGAGAACTGCTGGAGACGTTCGGTGTCGTGGCCGACCTCTCCCGCGGCCCCCAGCTCCTCGAACTGCTGGAGCTGCGCCGCATCCTGGAGTCGGCGGCGACCGCGACGGCCGCCGCGCGGATCACCCCGGACCGGCTCGCCGAGGTGGAGAGGCATCTGACCGCGATGAACGCGACGGACGACCCCGAGGAGGTCCTCGCCCATGATCTGGCCTTCCACCGCGCGATCGTGGTCTGCGCGGGCAACGAGACGATGACCGCCGTTCTGGACGGCCTCTCCTCACGGACGTTCCGTGCCCGCGTCCGGCGCGGCCACCAGGAGGAGGACGCCTTCGAACGCACCCGGCGCGAACACGCCGCGATCCACCGCGCGTTGGTGGCCCGCGACCCGGAGGCGGCGCGGGCGGCGGCGGCCGCGCACGTGGGCGAGGTCGAACGGTGGCTGCGGACCCGGCTGGAGCCGTAGCGGCCGCAGCCGGGACCGGCGCCGTCCATCGGCGTCAGGCGCGCCCCAGCCGGAGGGTCACCAGCTCGAACGGGCGCAGCCGCAGGCGGATCCGGTCGCCCTCGCGGTCCGGGGACGCGGCGTCCGCGAGCGGGCGCTCCAGCAGGTCGGTCACGGTGACGTCCCCGATCGTGAACCCGGCCGTCAGGGTGGCCCTCGTCCGGCCGCCGCGGGACTCGTGGAAGCGGACGACCACGTCGCCGTTGCCGTCGTCGGCCAGTTTGACCGCCGTCACGACGACGGCGTCCTGGTCGACGGTGACCAGCGGCGCGACCTCCCTCGCGCCCGTCACCCGCCGCTCGGGCAGGTTGATCCGCCAGCCCTCGCGCACCGCGTCGCCGATCGCGGCGCCCGGCACCAGCGCGTGCCGGAAGCGGTGCGTCCCCTGGTCGGTCTCGGGGTCCGGGAAGCGCGGGGCGCGCAGCAGCGAGACGCGCACGGTGGTGGTCGTACCGGAGTCGCCGGCGCGCACGGTACGGGTGACGTCGTGCCCGTACGTCGAGTCGTTGACCAGGGCGACACCCCATCCCGGTTCCTCCAGGTGCACGAAGCGGTGGTTGCACGCCTCGAACTTGGCCGACTCCCATGAGGTGTTGGTGTGCGTGGGCCGGTGGAAGTGCCCGAACTGGGTCTCGGACGCGTACCGTTCGGCGTGCACGTCGAGCGGGAAGGCGAGCTTCAGGAACTTCTCGGTCTCGTGCCAGTCCACCTCGGTGTCGATGCTCAGCCGGCGCTCCCCCGGGCTCAGCGACAGCACCTGGGTGACCCGCGACGCTCCGAAGGACCGTACGATCCGCACCGACGCGCCGTCCTCGGCCGGCCCGACCTCGTCCACGTCGACCAGGTCGGAGACCGTGTTGCGGTAGAACTCGTCGACGTCCCAGGCGTCCCACATGTTCGGGAAGTCGGGGTGGAGCTGGAGCAGGTTGGCTGCCCGGCCGGGCGCGATCGTCTCGCGGTCCGCATCGAGGTCATACGCCGAGACCACCAGCCCCCGCTCGTCGATCTCGACGCGCAGCAGGCCGTTGTCGAGCACGTGGCCGCCGCCCTCCCGCGGAGCGAGTCGCACCTCGCCGTCGACGCGCGGCGCGGCGGCGGCGCCCGCCGGGACCCCGTCCCTGCTGTGCGGGGCCGAGTTGAAAACCAGGGCCGTCGAGCCCTCGCCCGCCAGCGCGCGCTGCGCCGCGTCGATGACGGCGCCCAGTTCCCCGGCGACCCGGTCGTAGGTGCGGCGGGCCTCGCGGTGCACCCAGGCGATGGACGAGCCCGGCAGGATGTCGTGGAACTGGTGGAGCAGCACCGTCTTCCACAGCCGGTCCAACTCCTCGTACGGGTAGGGGAATCCGGTCCGTACGGCGGCGGTCGCGGCCCAGAGCTCGGCCTCCCGGAGCAGATGCTCGCTGCGCCGGTTGCCCTGCTTGGTCCTCGCCTGGCTGGTGAGGGTGGCGCGGTGCAGCTCCAGGTACAGTTCGCCGACCCAGACGGGAGCGTCGGGGTATTCGGCCTCGGCCTTCCTGAAGAACTCCCCGGGCGTCTCCCAGACCACGATCGCGGAGCCTTCGAGGTCGCGCAGCCGGGCCGCCTTGGCGACCATCTCGCGTGTGGTGCCGCCGCCTCCGTCGCCCCAGCCGGTGGGGGCGAGGGAGTGCCGGGCGACGCCCTTGTCCTTGAAGTTGTTCGCCGCGTGGGCGATCTCGGCGCCCTTCATCGAGCAGTTGTAGGTGTCGACGGGCGGGAAGTGCGTGAAGATCCGGGTGCCGTCGATGCCCTCCCAGCGGAAGGTGTGGTGCGGGAACCTGTTGGTCTGCGACCAGGAGATCTTCTGGGTCAGCAGCCACTTGGAGCCGGCCGCCTTGATGATCTGCGGCAGACCGGCGGCGAAGCCGAAGGTGTCGGGCAGCCAGGCCTCGTCGTTCTCGATGCCGAACTCGTCGAGGAAGAACCGCTTCCCGTGCACGAACTGACGGGCCATCGCCTCCGAGCCCGGCATGTTGGTGTCCGACTCGACCCACATGCCTCCGGCGGGCACGAACCGCCCGTCGGCGACCGCCTTCTTCACCCGGGCCCACACCTCGGGCCGGTGGTCCCTCACCCACGCCCATTGCTGGGCCTGGGACATGGCGAAGACGAAGTCGGGCTCGTCCTCCAGGAGCGCGGTCATGTTGGAGGTCGTGCGGGCCACCTTGCGGACGGTCTCGCGCAGCGGCCACAGCCAGGCGGAGTCGATGTGCGCGTGCCCGACGGCGCTGATCCGGTGGGCCGACGGCACGGCGGGCGCCGCCAGGACCTCCCGGAGCTGTGAACGCGCCTCCTCCGCCGTGCTGTTGACGTCCTGGAGGTCCACCGCGTCCAGGGCCCGTTCCACCGCGCGCAGGATGTCCCAGCGCCGCGCGGACTCCACCGGCAGCTCGGCCATCAGCTCGCCGAGGACTTCCAGGTCGTTGACGAGCTGCCACACCGTCTCGTCGAAGACGGCGAGGTCCATCCGCTCCAGCCGGTACTGCGGCTCGCGGCCCGCCGTCTCCTTGTCGCCCAACCGGGTGGGCAGGAAGGGGTGGTAGTCGAGGATCACCGGGTTGGAGGCGGCCTCGATATGGAGCTGGACCTGTTCCCCGCCCTCCACCGGAGCCCCGATCCTGACCCACTGGTTGCGCGGGTTGAGGCCCTTCACGGGAGTGCCGTCGGGCCGGTGGACGAGGCCCTCGCACTGGAAGCCGGGCATGTTCTCGTCGAAGCCGAGGTCGAGCAGGGCTTCGACGGTCCGGCCGGCCCACGCCTCGGGGACGGTGCCGGTGACCCGGAACCAGCTCGTGCCCCACGGAGCACCCCAGCGCGCGCCCACCGCGATCGGTTCCGGTGTGGCGGCGAGCCCTTCGGCGACCGGGACGGGCTCGTCCGGCGCGTTCCACACGGCAACGTCCAGCGGGACGGACTCGGGGTACACGGCCGGACGGATGCGTTCGTCCAGGACGCGCTTGAGGCGGGCTTCGACCAGGGTGCGGTCGTCATGCATGTGAGTGCTCCGTGGGGTGAGGAGTGCGGGTGAGGAGTGCCGGTGAGGGCGAGGGTTACCAGGTGTGGGTGGTCGTCGCGGGGGTCGAGACCGTGAACAGCTCCCCCACCGACCGCAGTTCGAACAGCGCGGCCGTCTCGCCCTGTTCGGGGGTGAGACCACCGACGTAGAAGGCGCTCTGGCAGGTTCCGCCGAGGAAGCGGCGGCTGCCGTCGGGGAGGATCCGGTACAGCTCGTAGTGGCGGGTGGCTCCCGCCGTCGCGTCGTCGGCCGGGCCGGGGGCGGCCTGCCAGGCGAGGCGCAGGCTGCCGCCTTCGGCGTCGGTGACGCGCAGGCCGGTGGGCGCGGCAGGGGTCACGACCGCGTCCCGGACGGCGAGAGCGCCGAGTCGCCAGCGCACCGGGGCTCCGGCACCGGTGAGCCGGACGCCCAGGGCCCTTACGGTCCCGGGCAGTCCGCCGAGCGGCACGGTGGTGGTCTGCCAGCCGTCGCCCGACGCCGGCCCGTCGGCCGGCGTCAGCGGAATGTACGTGTACGGGGGTGCCCCGCCGGCCGTGTCCGGGTCGGCGGTGGCGACGGCGAGTTCCAGGGCCGCGTCACCGGTGTCGGTGCGGTGGGTCAGCTCGACGACCGTGTCCGGGCCGAGCGGGAGCCGCGTCGCGTACAGGTCCAGGGTGGCCGGTTCGTCGAGGTCGCCGGAGACGAGGAGGCTGCTGCCGCCGCGCCAGGCGTCCGCGAAGTCGAAGGTGACCGAGGGCCGTTGGCCGGTGGTGCGGACCACCCAGCGGCGCGGGGGAAGCCGGTCCTGCAGACCGAGGTGGTTCCAGGCGGCCTCGGACGTGGCGCTGCCGTCCTCGTACCACTTCAGGCCGTGGCCGGTGTTGAAGACGGTCGCGAACGGGACGGAGGTGACGGTGGACCGGTCGGCGACGGAGACGGCGGGGGCGCGCCATGCCGCCGCCGGGTCGGGTGCTGCGGGGTCCAGGGACGCGCCGGTCCAGAACGCGTCGTCGGCCGCGTGGAAGTCACCGGGTGTGCGGCTCGCGGGGAGGTGGTTGCGGGTCCACTCCGGCCGGTAGAAGCCGATGGAGGCGATGTGCGCCGAACCTGTCGGCACGATGGCGTCCCAGTTCACCGAGGCGCTCGTGCCGTTCGCCTCGACGTCGACACCGGCCCACAACTCGTACCGGTCTCGGCCGAGTTGAATGGCCGTCGTCCCCGAGGAGGCGAGGCTGCTCCGGGACCAGCGGAAATCGAGGAACATGGAGTCGGCGGCCTGGAAGAACGCCTTGTTCTGGCTGTTCAACGCGCCTTGCCAGCTCACCGTGCCGTTCACGGTCATCGCGTCGTACCAGGTCACGCGCTGTCCCTCGGCCGTGCCGAGTTCTCTCAGTTCGCGCACGAAGCCGAGCATGTCGGTGGCGAGCGCGGTGTTCCCGCCGCCGGTCTCGGCGTTGATGAACCAGCCGTCGAAGCCGTACGCGGCGGCGACCGCGACGAGTTGCGCGGCGAGCGGGAAGTGTCCGCCGGAGTCCTTCCGCACCAGATCGCGCGTCCACCGCAGTTGGCCGCCGTAGGCGACGGGCGGCAGGAACACATTGCCGAGGACGGGTACGCCGTGACGGTGGGCGGCGTCCACGATGGGCGCGTTGGGCGCGAGGATCAGTCCCTCGCCCGACGAGCCTCCCCAGAAGACGAGTTCGTCGATGTACGACCAGTGCGTGAGCGCGTAGTAGTCGGCTGTGGCCGCGCCCTGGGCGGGGTTGCCCGATGTGGGACCGAAGGAGACCAGGGACTGGACGCGGGCCTGGCCGGAGCGGGCCGTGGTGTTCGCGGGGACCGGAGTGAAGCGCGGGGCGAGCGGCACGGTGGCGGCGTTGAAAGCCAGGTCCGTGTCGCTGTCGGCGCTCCATGACGTGAGTCCGCGCCAGGTGATTCCGGCGCCCGGGGTACCCGAGGGCAGCGAGTCGGGATACCAGTAGGAGGCGTACGGCTGGAGGTCACGGCCGACGGCTGCGGCCGTGCCCGGCAGGCCGGGGGCGAGCCCGGCGGCGGCGCCGGCGCCGGCGAGCAGGACGGTGCGTCTGCTGAGGTCCACTGTGTGCTCCGTATCGTTGGGGGACGGTCTACGGTGCTGGGGTCGTGCGGTGGATCGCCGCGCAACGGATCAGTGCCGGGGTCGTGCGGTGGATCGCCGCGGCGCGGATTCGGTGCCCGGGCCCTGCGGTCGGGGATCGCCGCGGCACGGATTTCGGTGCCGGGGCCGTACGGTCGATCGCCGCGCAACGGATCAGTGCCGGGGTCATGCGGTGGCGTGGCCCGGTGTGACGACCTCGGTGATGCCGCGGGCGGCGAGGTGTTCCTTGTCGGCGGCGCGGCTCGCGAGGACGGTGGTGGGTCGGACGCCGTCGGCGGTCAGCCGGGCGAAGGCCTCGAAGACGGGGCCGCCCGGCGCGCAGACCGAACGGCCCGGCGTGGTGTCGACGACCAGCGCGGTGGTGCGCGGGGCGGGTGCCTCGTCCGGACGGCCACGGCGCTCCTCGACGATCCTCGCGATGCTCTCCCCCGCGGGCTTGGTCCGCCGGTCGTTGGTCAACAGGCCGAGGCCGTATTCGAGTTCGGGGAAATCGGCGAGGTCGCGGCTGACGTCGTGCGAGCACCACCAGGTCACGCCCCACAGATCCGGGCAGTCCAGGGCGTTCGCGACGGTCGCCTCGGTGAAGGCGGCCGCGTGCTCGGCGGGGATCAGGGGAGCGGGCGCGCCGACCTCCTGGAGCCAGACCGGCCGGTGCGGGTCGTCGGCCCAGGCCTTGGACAGCTCGATGAGGTAGGCGGCGTGATGCTCGGTGGCGACGCCGGTTCGGCCGTGGCGCTGCGCCGTCCCGTTGAACACCCATGAGTGCACGGCGGTCATCGCGCCGAGCCGGGCGGAGTGCTCCGGCGTGAACGGCTGGTCGTCCTGGTACCAGGAGGCGTCGTACGCGGCGTGCAGATGCGTCCTGCCCGGGGCGCCCTCCTCGCAGGCGGCCAGCAGACGCGTGAGCCATTGCCCGGCCTGGACGGCGGTGACGCGGTCGGGGTCGGGGTGCGGTCCGGCCGCGAACTGGTTGACCTCGTTGCCGATCGTCATCCCGACGAAGTTCGGCCGGTCGGCGAGGGCCGCGGCCAGGGTCCGCAGGTAGTGCGCCTCCCCCTCGACCACGTCCGGAGCGGTGAAGATGTTCCGCCGGTGCCAGGTCCGCGTCCAGGCCGGCAGGAAGTCGAAGCTCGACAGATGTCCTTGGAGGCCGTCCACGGCGACGTCGAGTCCCCGTTCGGCGGCCGCGTCGGCGAGCGCGACGAGCTGCTCGACGGCCCGTGGGCGGATCAGCGTCCGGTTGGGCTGGAAGTAGGGCCACAGCGGGAAGACGCGGATGTGGTCCAGGCCGAGCGCGGCGACGGAGTCGAGATCGGCGCGTACGGAGTCCAGGTCGAAGTCGAGCCAGTGGTGGAACCACCCCTCGCTCGGGGTGTAGTTGACGCCGAAGCGCACGGCAGAGGGCATACGGGATCCTTGCGAATCGGAAGTACGGGAGTGCGCAGGACAGCGGCACAGCGGTACGGAGGCACGGGGTCGGCGGCGAACTGCGCGCCGGGGTCAGCCCTTTACGGCTCCCTCGCCCACCCCCCGGAAGAAGTACCGCTGGAGACAGGCGAAGAGGGCGATCAGCGGCGCCACGGCGATGACCGTGCCCGCGGCGACGAGCCGTTCGTCGTTGGCGAAGGTGCCGTGCAGATAGTTGAGTCCGATGGTCAGGGTGAACTTCGACGGATCGCTGAGCACGATGAGCGGCCACAGGAAGTCGTCCCAGGCACCCATGAAGGCGAAGATCGCGACGACGGCGAGGGTGCCCCTCACCGAGGGCAGCGCGATCCTGAGGAACCGCTGCCAGACGTCGGCACCGTCGACGAAGGCCGCCTCCTCGATCTCGTAGGAGAGGTTGAGGAAGGCGTTGCGCATCAGCAGCACGTTCATCGCTCCGACGCAGCCCGGCAGGACGACCCCGATGAGCGTGTTGTTCAGGCCGAGTTCCCGCATGGTGGTGAACTGGGCGATGATGATGCCTTCGACGGGCACCAGCATGGCGAGGACGAAGACCAGGGTGGCCGCACGTCGGCCCCGGTAGCGCAGCCGGGCCAGGGCGTAGCCCGCGAGTGCCGAACCCACGCAGTTGGTGACGACGTTCGCGCCCGCCACCTTGAGCGAGTTGAGGGCGTAGTCCCAGACGGGGATGGTGTCGGCGACCCGCTGGTAGTTGTGCAGGGTCGGATGGCCGGGGAGGAACGTCGGCGGTGAGCTGAAGACGTCCTCGGTCGGTCCCTTGAGCGAGGTGGACAGCTGCCACAGGAAGGGGCCGACGGTGAGTGCGAGGACCCCGAGCAACAGCACGTAGCGCAGGGCGAGTTCCCAGGCGCGGATACGGCGTCCATGTTCGTCGGTGACACCGCGGCGGCGCGGGCGGCGCTCCTCCTCCGGTCGCCGCTCGACGGCACGCGCCTTCTCCAGCACGCTCATGTGTCCTCCTTCCGGTCGGCGCGCAGCACGAGCAGCATCAGCGCGACGGTGACGACGAAGACGACGACCGAGAGGGCCGACGCGTAGCCGACCCGGCCGGTCAGTCCGGTGCCGGTGCGCTGGACGAGCATCACGAGGGTGGTGTCCTCGCCGGCCGGACCGCCGTCCGGGCCCGCCATCAGGTACACCTCGGAGAACACCTTGAAGGCGGCGACCGAGGAGAGCGCGGCGACCAGCACCATGGTCGAGCGGACCGCCGGCACGGTGACCGTGAGGAAGCGGCGGACCGCGCCCGCGCCGTCCACCGAGGCGGCCTGGTGGAGTTCGCGGGGCACGTTGGCGAGCGCGGCCAGGTAGATGACCATGTAGTAGCCGAGGCCCTTCCAGACCGTGACGGCCATGGCGCTGAGCAGGAGCAGCCACTGGTCGCTCAGGAATCCGACCCTGCCGATCCCGACCGCTTCCAGCAGCGCGTTCACGAGGCCGCGTTCGTCGAGGAGCCACACCCAGATGAGCCCGACCACGACGATCGACGCGACGACCGGCGTGTAGAAGGCCGACCGGAAGACGGTGATGCCGGGGATGTTCTTCTGGACGAGGAGGGCGAGCAGCAGCGGCAGCAGGACGAGCGCGGGGACGACCCCGAGGACGTACAGCGTGCTGTTGCGCAGCCCCGTCCAGAACATCTCGTCGTGCAGGAGCTCCCGGAAGTTGGCCAGGCCGACGAACCCGCCGGGGATCAGGGTGCGGCGGTCGGTGAAGGAGTTGACCACCGTCGACACGAACGGATACAGGATGAACACGGCCACGACCAGGAGTCCCGGAGCGGCGAACAGCCAGGGACTGCTGCCCAGTTGGCGCCGTACGCGGGTGCCTGGCCGCCGCGCGTCTGCCCCTCGCCCCGGAGAAAGGGGTCGCCTCCCCCGGGCAGGGGGTCGCCGCCGGCGGGCGAGCGGCCGAGGCTCCCGCGCGGTGCCGGAAGAACTCGCCATGTCCGCTCAGCCCTGCTGCCGAAGCAGTGTGTTGCAGGCCTTGACAGCGTTGTCAAGAGCCGTCTCGGGGCTCTCCTTGCCCTGGAGCGCCTTGGCCACCTCGTTGCGCAGCGCGGTCTTCATCTGCTCGCTGAACAGGACCGGCGTGTAATTGACCGCGTTCTTCAGCGACTTGGCGGCGGCGATCCGCACGCGCGTCTCGTCGGTGCCGTCCTCCTGGGTGAAGTACGGGTCGTCCAGGGATCCCGCGGTGCTCGGGAAGATCGCGACCTTCTTGGCGAAGGACATCTGGTTCCGCGCGTCGGTGACGTAGTGCGCGAAGGCGACCGCGGCCGGGGTGTGCCTGGTGCGCGAGTTGACCATCACGCCCATCACGTACATGTTCACCTTGCCGGTGCTGGTGATCTGGTCCGTGATGCCGATGTTCCTGTAGAGGCTCGGCGCCTGCTTCTTGAAGTTGCCGAGATCCAGGGCGCTGCCCGGGTTCATCGCGACGGCACCGGTCAGGAACTTCCTTCCGGACGACTCCGGGGTGGCGGTCAGCGCCTGTGCGTCGAGCGCCTTGGCGTCGTACAACTCCTTGTATTTGGTGAGGAGTTCGACCCCCTTGGTGTCGTTGAAGGAGAACGCGCTGCCCGCCTTGTTCATCAGCTCGACGCCGTAGCGGCCGAAGTCCTCGACCGTGGGCACGTTGGCGAGGGTGGCGACCTTTCCGTCGCTCTTCTTCGCCAACCGGAGCGCGTCCGTGAAGAGTTCGTCGTACGTCGTCGGCGGCCGGGCCGGGTCGAGCCCGGCCTGCTGGAAGAGCGACTTGTTGTAGAACAGCGGCCCGGTGTTGAGGTACCAGGGGAAGGCGTAGGTGCCGGTCATGCCCGGGATCCGGTGGCCGGCCCAGGCGCCGTCCAGGTACTCCTTCTTGTACCGGGAAGCCGACTTGTCGAGGTCGAGCGCGAGCCCCGCCTTGGCGAGCGGGGCCACGAGGTCGGGCGAGACGTTGACGACGTCGGGCAGGGTGCCGCCCGCCGCGTCCGCGCTGATCTTGTCGGCGTAGCCCTCGGCGGGCTGGTCGATCCACTTCACGTGGGTTCCCGGGTACTTCTTCTCGAAGCCGGCGATCACCCCCTCGAAGTAGGCCTTGAAGTTGGCCCTCAGGTTCCAGGTCTGGAAGGTGATGTCGCCCTCGATCTTGCCGGAGGCGTCCGTCGATCCACCGCCGCTGTCGGTGGAGCCGCAGGCGCTGAGCGGCAGGACGAGGGCGACGGCGGCGGCGACAAGTGCTCTGCGGGGTAAGGACACGGTGACAGGCTCCCTCGAGGTGTCGCGGACGGTGGCGCCAGCGACCTTGCCCGGCGGGCTTCGAGGAAGTCAATGCATTCGCACCCACTAAAGGAATCCGTCTAGCATTAGTGCAGGTCAGAGCAATATCAACACCCACTTGCACACGATCACTAATGCGCTTTAGGCTGCGATCGCTCAAGCGCATTAGTGCGCCCACCGGAGAAGGGGGAGCCGAGATGCCGACGGCCAGGCGGTCCCCCGCGCGCCGTCCGACGATGAAGGACATCGCGCGGCGCGCCGGGGTCTCCGAGAGCGCGGTCTCCTTCGCACTCAACGACCGGCCCGGAGTCTCCGAAGTGACCCGCGACCGGGTGCGCCGGGTCGCCGAACAGCTCGGCTGGCGGCCCAGCACGGCGGCGCGCCAGCTCTCCGGCGAGGGCGCGGCCACCGTCGGTCTGGTGGTGGCGCGCCCCGCCGACACCCTGGGCGTGGACTCGTTCTTCCTGCAGCTGATCTCGGGAATCCAGGAGGTGCTGGCCGAGCGCCATCTCGGGCTGCTCTTCCAGGTGGTCGAGGACGTCGACGCCGAGTGCGCGGTCTACCGGCGCTGGTGGGCGGAGCACCGGGTGGACGGCGTGCTGGTCGTCGACCCGCGGGTGGACGATCCGCGTCCGGGTCTCCTCGACGAACTGGGTCTGCCCGCCGTCGTCATCGGCGGGGCGCCGGACGCCCGGCATCCGGGACTGTCCACGGTCTGGGCGGACGACGCCGGCGCGATGGCCGCGGTCGTCGACGAACTGTACGCCCTCGGCCATCGACGGATCGCGCACATCGCCGGCCTGCCAGGCCTCGCCCACACGGAGCGCCGCATCCGGACGCTGCGGGCGGAGGCGGAGCGGCGGGGGCTGGCCGAGGTCCGCTCGGTGACCACGGACTACTCGGACGCCCAGGGCGCCGCGGTCACCCGCCGGGTACTGGAGAGCGACGCCCCGCCGAGCGCCCTGGTCTACGACAACGACGTGATGGCCCTCGCCGGTGTCGCCACCGCGACGGAGCTGGGCTTCAGCGTCCCGGGGGATGTGTCCGTCGTCGCCTGGGAGGACTCCCCCCTCTGCCGCATGGTCAAGCCCTGGCTGTCCGCGCTCTCCCGCGACACGGTCCAGTTCGGCCGCACGGCGGCCCAGGAACTGACCGCGCTCCTGGACGGCGGCCCGGCGCGGACGGTGCGGGTGCCGGTGCCGCGACTGATCGAGCGGGAGAGCACCGGGCCCCGTCGGGCGTGACGCAAGCTGCCGCCGGGTGCCCGACGAAGGCTCTCGTCGGGCACCGCCAACGGCGAGGCACCCCAGGCGAAACACAAAAAGCCGCGAAATGGGTATTCGGCACTAATCGCCCGAGCATATGATCGAATCACGGCGCGTGCCGCTCACCGGTGCGGGGCATCGGTGAACGACCGTGTGGAAATCGGGAAGGACCGGACCCCGTGTCCGTGGCGGACGACTCTCGACGCGGCGCCCCACTGCGGGCAGAGTGCTCCCCGTAACTACTCGCCAGTACGAAACGAGTGAGGAGCGCCCGTGACCACCTGGGCCGGCCGGACCGCCACCGAGATCTCCGCAGCCGTACGCGAGAAGCGGGTCACCCCCCGCGAGGTGGTGGCCGAACATCTCGCGCGGATCGAACGCCTCGACGGGCGCGTCGGCGCCTTCCGCAGGGTCCGCGCCGAGGCCGCCCTCGCGGAGGCCGACGACCTGGCCACCCGGGATCTCGGCCAACTCCCCCTCGCGGGCGTGCCGGTGGCGGTCAAGGACAACCTGGCGGTGCGCGGCGAGTCGACCCGCAACGGCTCCGCCGCGACCCCGGACACGGCCGCCGCCGAGGACCACGTCACCGTGGCCCGGTTGCGCGCGGCGGGCGCCGTCGTGGTGGGCCTGACGAACGTGCCCGAACTCTGCGTCTTCGGCACCACGGAGGGCCCGTACGGCAACGCCCGCAACCCCTGGGACCTGTCCCGTACGGCGGGCGGGTCCTCGGGCGGCAGCGCCGCGGCGGTGGCCGCCGGGATGGTGCCGATCGCGCTCGGCAACGACGGCATGGGCTCGCTGCGGATCCCGGCCGCCAACTGCGGTCTGGTCACCCTGAAGCCGGGCCACGGCGTGATTCCCGCCGGGATCGGTCACGGCGACTGGTTCGGCATGTCGGAGAACGGCCCGCTGGCCACGACGGTCGAGGACGCCCGGCTGATGTTCTCGCTCCTCGCGGGCATCGAGCCGGCACCGCCCGCGGAGCCCGTCACCCGCAGGATCGCCGTCTCGATCCGCAGCCCCCTGGCCGGCATCCGCGTCAGCCGACCGTATACGAACGCGGCCCGGGAGGCCGCCGCCCTGCTGGCCGAGGCGGGTCACCAGGTACGGTCCGCGAATCCGCCGTACCCGCTCTGGCTGAGCACGACCTCGCTCGCGCACTGGACCGCGGGCACCGCGGTGGACGCCGAGGATCTCGACCCGCGCCGACTGGCCCGGCGCACCCGCGTGCACGCCGCGGTCGGACGCCGCTTCGTGACCGGCGTACGCAAGGGAGCGCGCCGCGAGCAGCTTCGCGGCCGCCTGGCGACGTTCTTCGCGGAGCACGACGTGCTCCTCACGCCGACGCTCGCCCGGCGCGGTCCCGCCTCCGTCGACTGGCACAAGCGGGGCTGGCTGCGCAATCTTCTGGCCAACACCACCTACTCGCCGATGACTCCGCCGTGGAACCTCACCGGCTGGCCCGCGATGTCGGTCCCGTTCGGAAGACTGCCGAACGGCACCCCGTGCGCCGTCCAGCTCGTCGGCCTGCCGGGATCCGAGGCGGCTCTGCTCGACGTGGCCGGACAACTGGAGGTACTGCACCCGTGGCGGCGTACCGCACCGCTCGGCCAGTGACCGCCGCACCCCTGGGCCAGTGACTGCCGCGCCGCCCGGTCTGTGACCGTGGTGCCGCCCGGCCGGGGCCGGTCGTCACATGCCGAAGCCGCGGCCGTTCGTCGGCCGCGGCTTCTCCGCTCGGCAGGGGCGCCGGTCCCGCACGCCCGTGCCGTCGTCGGTCGCGCCGGATCCTCGTGATGGTCAGTCGACGCTGGGCAGGATGTGGGGCTCGGCGAGGTCGTCCTCGTAGCCCGCGAGGCGGATGGGGGCGGACCTGGCCCACACGTCCAGGCTTCCGAGCTTGGTGTCGGACCCACCGCCCAGGCGCTCCGTCTGTTCCTTGGGGCCCTGATCGCGATTCGTCTTCTCTGGTGTCACCGCGCACTCCTTATGTGTCGGGTCACCCTCGGGACGTCGGCGCCCGGTGCTCTCGGGTCGCCTGACGCCCGCTCGGGTCTGAGTCGAAGCAGTTAGGGACGCGGTGGCGCCGGTAACTCATGTGAGAGCAGGCCGTGGTGACCGGCTTGTCCCGGGACGGACCGTGGGTGTGGGTGGACCCAGTAAGGCTGCCCGTCGGCTACAGGGTAACCAAATGAGCAGCCCCCCGCTCTATGGGGCTGAAAACTTGAGGTTACTGTCACACGTCATCCAGGAGTCATCGGGCCGCGATCTGCGGGGATTTGAAACATGATGCCCTCTTCGCGACCACTCATTCGGCTCAATATCGCCCCTCGGCGAGGGCGTCGGGACCGGCCACGGGTATGTCCGAAGTCACCGTCGGCCGCTGGTCGTCACGCACATCCGGTACCGAAGACGCCACGCAGTTCAGGTCCCGTTGGCCGGTTCGCAAGGAGGCCATGGTCTGCTGTCGCACGGCAAACGGCTTTTCTCGCGGGAGGACTGACGCATGGAGCTGCGCAGCGTCGAGGAGCTGATGGACCTGCTGCACGCCTGCCGGGGCGCCTGGGACACCCCGGACGGCAGCGGCGACCCCGTCGATCTGCACGACCACGCTCTGCAGACCGCCGCGCTGCTGCGCCGGGGCCATCCCAGTGACAAGGAACTCCAGGTCGCGGGCCTGGTGCACGACCTCGGGCATCTGCTCAGGCCGGGTGACGACGCCGGGCACGGCGACCGCGCCGCCGACGCGGTACGGCCGCTGCTCGGCGAGCGGGTCTCCCGTCTCGTACGCCTGCATGTGGCGGCGAAGCGCTATCTGGCGACCACGTCGCCCGGCCGCGGGCTGTCTCCGCAGAGCGCGCTCACCCTGGCCGCGCAGGGCGGCGCGATGACCGCGCGCGAGGTGGCCGCGTTCGAGCACGACCCGCTGGCCGAGGACGCGGTGACCCTGCGGCAGGCGGACGACGCCGGCAAGGTCGTCGGCCTCTACGCCGGGGTCATGGAGGACTGGCGCACGGTGCTGGAACTGGTCGCGGAACGTTCCGCGCGGCTCGGGGCCGTGGACTGAGGGCTGTCCCGCCGTCCCCTCGGGCGGGCGCACGACGACCGTTACGGCACCTCGCCGCGCTGCCGGACCGCCCGAACCCGCAGCGCACGAGGACGACCCTTCGCCGGGCGGTTCACCGCGTCCGACGCGGCGCGCCGATCCACCGGGGACGACCGGACAGCCCTTGGCGCCGCCCGCGCCGGGCCGCCCGCCACCGGCGCCACCGCCGGACCCTGAACCGACCACCGCCAGGCTCCAGACCGACCACCGCCGGACCCTGAACCGACCACCGCCAGGCTCCAGACCGACCACCGCCGGACCCCGGACCGACCACCGCCAGGCTCCAGACCGACCACCGCCGGACCCCGGACCGACCACCGCCAGGCTCCAGACCGACGACCGCCGGACCCCGGACCGACCACCGCCGGGCTCCAGACCGACGACCGCCGGACCCTGAACCGACCACCGCCAGGCTCCAGACCGACGACCGCCGGACCCGGGACCGACTGCCGCCCGGCAGTGCGGCTTCCTCCGAGACAGGCCGCGGCACGCGAGCGCCCCACCCCGTGCGGACTCCGCACGGGCGGCACGTCCGCCCTGCCCCTCCCGTCATGCCGGACGGACGGCAGTGATGGCCGCCGAGGCCTGTCGGCTGACGGCCCGTCATGAGACGGTACGCGGATGATGTCGCCGTACGGACTCGAGGGCAGGGCCGCCATCGTCACCGGGGCCTCGCGCGGGATCGGTCTCGCCGTCGCCGAGGCGCTCTCGGGAGCGGGCGCGCGGGTGTGCGTGACCGCGCGGGATCCGGACGCGGTCCGGCGCGCCGCCGAACAGGTCGGCGGTATCGGGCTGGCGGGCTCCGTGGCCGACGGGGCGCATCTGAGGGAGCTGGCCGGGCTGACGCTCCGCACCTTCGGCCGCGTCGACATCGTGGTCAACAACGCGGCGACCAACCAGCCCTACGGCCCCCTCGTGGACGCCGACCCGCAGGCCTGGCGCGACGCGTTCACCGTCAACGTCGAGGCGCCGCTACGGCTGGTGCAGTACGCCTGGCACGCCTGGATGGGCGAGCACGGCGGGGCCGTGGTGAACGTCTGCACGGAGGGCGCCGGACATGTCGGGCCGCAGGTCGGCGCGTACGGCACCAGCAAGGCCGCCCTGCTCCATCTGACCCGCCAACTCGCCGGCGAACTGGCCCCGAAGGTACGGGTGAACTCGGTCTCCCCCGGTCTCGTCCGCACCGAGATGGCCCGGTTCGTCTGGGACCACGCCGAGGACGAACTGGGCTCCGGACTCCCGCTGGGCCGCATCGGACGCCCCGAGGACATCGCCCGCGCGGTGACCTGGCTGGCGTCCGACGCGGCCGAGTGGATCACCGGTGCCGACCTGCTGGTCGACGGCGGAACACGGGTGAGGGCGGCCTACCCGGGCTCCCCGGGCCACACCGTCCACGAGCGGCTCCGGGCACGGACTCCCGACGGGTGACACACCCGGGCCCCCGGCCGACCCGACGCCCGCGCCCGTCGCCGTCGACCGGAGCCCCGACCTGCTACCACTTGCCCGGCGCGTAGTCCTTCATGAAGACGCCGTACAGGTCCTCGCCCAGCTCGCCGCGGACGATCGGGTCGTAGACGCGGGCCGCGCCGTCGACGAGGTCGAGGGGGGCGTGGAAGCCCTCGTCGGCCAGGCGCAGCTTGTCGTAGTGCGGGCGCTCGTCGGTGATCCAGCCGGTGTCGACCGAGGTCATCAGGATGCCGTCGGTCTGGAACATCTCCTGGGCGCTGGTGCGGGTCACCATGTTCATGGCGGCCTTCGCCGCGTTCGTGTTCGGGTGGCCCGCGCCCTTGTAGCCACGGCCGAACACACCCTCCATCGCCGAGACGTTGACGATGTACGCGCGCCCCGTCGGCGCCTTGCGGGCGGCCTCGGCCATCCGCGCCCGCAGCGCGCTGATCAGGATGAACGGCGCCGTGTAGTTGCAGAGCTGGGTCTCCAGCAGTTCCACGGGGGAGATCTGCTCGATGGTCTGCACCCAGGTGTTGCTGTCGACGACGTCGGGGACGAGGCCGCCCGCGTCGATGGCGGTGCCCTCACGGTGGCGGACCACACTGGCGTTGCCGGCGACCAGGGCGAGGTCGGCCACCTTCTGCGCGTCAAGACCGGAGACGCCGACGGGCAGCGCCGTCAGTCCGTCGACCGCGCCGGAGTTGAAGGCGCCGATGACGTGGCTCGACGGCAGTTCGCCGGCCGGCAGCGGGGCGCTCTCGCCCTCGACGAGCGCGGCGTAGGCGGAGGGCAGCCGGCGCACGGTCTGGGTCGCGTTGTTGATCAGGATGTCGAGCGGGCCCTGCTCGGCGACCTGGTCGGCCAACGCCACGGCCTGGGCCGGGTCGCGCAGGTCGATGCCGACGACCTCCAGGCGGTGCATCCAGTCCGCCGAGTCGTCCATGGCCTTGAAGCGGCGGATGGCGTCCTTCGGGAAGCGGGTGGTGATGGTGGTGTGCGCACCGTCACGCAGCAGGCGCAGCGCGATGTACATGCCGATCTTGGCGCGGCCGCCGGTGAGCAGCGCCCGCTTGCCGGTGAGGTCGGTGCGGGCGTCGCGCCGGTCGCGGTTCAGGGCGGCGCAGTCCTGGCAGAGCTGGTGGTAGAAGTAGTCGACCTCGACGTACCGCGTCTTGCAGGTGTAGCAGGAGCGCGGGCGCTGGAGTATCCCCGCGATCTTGCCCTCCTCCGTCACCGACGACGGCAGGATGCCCTCGGTCTCGTCGTCGATGCGCTGGGCGGAGCCGGTCGCGGTGGACTCGGTGACCTGCTTGTCGTGGGCCGTCTTGGCGGCGCGGCGCTCCTGGCGGCGGCGCTGCTTCACGGTCCGGTAGACGCCCGCGGTGGCACGGCGCACCGCGATGGCGTCGGGGTGGTCGACGTCGATCTTCTCGAGTTCGTCGAGCACGCTGAGGCAGACGGCCAGCCGCTCGGGGTCGATACCGGGACCGAACGCGACGGCCGCCACATCTGTCGTGTCCACGGCGGGGGTCGCCCGGCCGTCCTCTGTCACCGTCATCGCTGCTGCCGTTCCTCGGGTTGTGCGCCGCGTTCGAACCGCGCTCGCTTTCGAAGGCGGAATTTTACGGACCAATCGCGCGCGGCACCAAACCCGTGGTGATCAAGGCGTGCAGGCGGTGATCAGTTCGCGCACCTCCTCGGTCAGGGAACGGGCCAGCAGATCGAGGTCCGGCACGGCCTCCGCGTCGGCCACGAGCCCGTAGTGGACGCTTCCCCGGTACGTCGAGACGGCCACCGCGAGAGCCTGCCCACGGGCCAGCGGGGCGAACGGGTAGACCTCGGTGAGCGGGCATCCGCCGAGCTTCAGCCCGAGGCTGGGCAGCGGCACGCTGGTGACGAGGATGTCGAACAGCAGCCGGGCGGCCTGGCCCACGACCGGACCGCCGAGCCGGTGCCCGAGCGGCGGTACGTGGTCCGCGAGCAGGGCGACGGCGCCGGCGCCCCGGTTGGGTCCTGCGTCCTTGTTCCGGTCCATCGCCGTCCTTACGGCACGCAGCCGGCCGAGCGGGTCCGGGTCGTCGACGGGAAGCCGTATCAGGTAGCCGGAGAGCCGGTTGCCCTGCGGGTGCGCGGTACGCGGCCGGCGCCGGGAGACGGGGATCAGGGCACGCGGGGAGACGCCCTCGCTGCCGTCGCCGCGTTCGTCGAGCCAGCGGCGCAGTGCGCCCGCGACGACGGCGATCAGGACGTCGTTGACGGTGCCGCCGACGGTCTTGCGGACGACGTGCACGTCGTCGAGGTCGATGATCACACCGGCGGTGCGCCGGGTACCGGTGGGCGCGGAGGTGAGGGCGGGCGAGGACTGCACGCCGAGTGTGGCGCGGGCCACCGAGGTGCCGATGTCGAGGGCGCGGCCCACGTCGGAGAGGGTGCCGCGGACGAGGCCGGGCAGCTTGCGGACGTCCGGGAAGAGCCCCCGGGGCGGCTCCACGGGGCGCGGACGGGGTTCCGGCAGGTCCACCGGGTCCATGATGGCGGCGGCGAGCATGAGCGCCCTGAGGCCGTCGGCGAGCGCGTGGTGGAACTTGAACAGCACCGCGAAGGACACGCCGTCCTCGCCGGGCAGGACATGCGCCTCCCACGGCGGCCGGCCGCGCTCCAGCGGGCGTTCCATCAGCCGGCCGGCCTCGGCGTGGAAGTCGGCGGTCGGCTTGTGCAGCAGGACGTGGTCCAGCGGCTCGAAGTCGGGTGCGGGCTCGCGGGCCGCACCGCCGAAGGCGAGGGGGGCCAGCGGCTGCCACACGTCGCGGATCCGCATGCGCAGCCCGGGGACGGCGGCGGCGCGGGCCGCGAGCAGGTCCGCGGCGTGGGCGCCGGCGGTGGGCGAGTGCGCGGCGAAGACACCGAGGGCGCCGAGGTGCATCGGGTGCCGGTCGGACTCGATGTTCCAGAACGCCAGGTCGAGTGGTGCGAGGAGGTCGGAGATCAAAGGCTTGCTCTCGCGTCGACGACGGGTGAACTTGCAGTCAAACCCGGACTGGTGATTACGGTCAAGTACGATCAAGTTACGCACAGTTAACAGCGCATTAAGTCCCGCCCCTCGGAGGAGGGACGGGACTCGCTCACTTCATGACACGCCGGACGTCATTTCAGGACCGGGGGCGCCGCGGAGGCCGCCGTTCCCCACTCGGACGGCTCCGGGCCCACGGTGAAACGGATCGCGTGGATGCGCCGCAGGGTGGGGGTCGTCAGATACGTGCGGCCGTACGGCGATCCGTCCACGTGGGCCGACTGGATGTACCGCTGGGTGTCCGAGGTGCCGGGCGCCGTGACCGTCAGCGCCCCGAACGGGTAGTAGCGCCGGTCGAGCTTGAGGTCGACCCGCTCGAAGACGGGCGTGGACAGACCCCAGGTGTCGTAGCCGGGCTGCACCGGGAAGATCCCGATGGACGACAGGACGTTCCAGGCGGACATCGTGCCGAGGTCGTCGTTGCCTGTCATCCCGGTCGGCGCGTCCGTGAACAGGGTCAGCGCCGCGTGCACGACGTCGGTCGTCTTCCACGGCTGGCCGGTCGAGAGGTACGTGTACGGGGCGATCAGGTCGGGCTCGTTCTGCGGGTTGTACTTGTCCGCGTTGTAGTACGCGTACGGGCCGTTGACCCATACCTCGCGGGCGGTCTTCGCCGGGTCCTTCAGCAACTGCCCGTAGGCGAAGAACGAGTCGAGCCGGTCGTTCGCGGCCTGCTTGCCGCCGATCATGCCGATCATGCCCGGCAGGTCCTGCGGCACGAGCCACTGGTACTGCCAGGCCGTGCCCTCGTGGAAGCCGACGCTCTGCGCCGGGTCGACAGGGCCGGTGAAGGCCCCGGCGGCGTCCCGGGCCCGGAAGAAGCCCGTCGAGGGGTCGTGGATCGCGCGGTAGTTCTGGGACCGCGCCAGATAGCGTGCCGCGTCCTCGTCGTGGCCCAGCTCCCGTGCCATCTCGCCGAGCACGGCGTCCGACAGGGCGTACTCCAGGGTCACGGAGGCGCCGTGGTCGTAGTCCGAGTCACCGGACTTCGTGTGCGGGCGGCCCTGGAGGTAGGGGGCGAACCCGTTCGCGATGTACTCCCGGGCGGCCTCGCGGCCCACCGCGGGCGAGTCGGCGGGCGGCACGCCGTCCGCGTTCTTCTTCAGCGCGCGGTACGCCCGCTCCTCGTACCCCTTGAGCAGACCCTGCTGGAAGGCGTTGGTGAGGAAGGGGGTGACCGGATCGCCGGTCATGATGTTCGTCTCGACCGTGCCGTAGCCCCACTTGGGAAGCCAGCCGCTCTCCTCGTCGATCTTGAGTACGGAGATCGCCATGTCGCGCGCCTCACGCGGGGCGAGCAGGGCGAGCAGCTGCGACTGGGTGCGGTAGGTGTCCCACAGCGACCAGTTCTGGTAGTACGTGAATCCCTTGGCCCGGTGGATCCGCTGGTCCCAGCCGGT
This sequence comes from Streptomyces sp. NPDC091209, assembly GCF_044757755.1. NCBI lineage: Bacteria > Bacillati > Actinomycetota > Actinomycetes > Kitasatosporales > Streptomycetaceae > Streptomyces > Streptomyces sp. NPDC091209. The sequence goes on from NZ_JBIVVR010000012.1 coordinate 83,479, forward strand.
GTAGCGGCCGTCGGCGTCACTGCCGATGTTGGGCGCGAGGAAGGAACGGTAGAGCGACGAGTAGAAGGTGCGGCGCAGGGCGTCGGTGCCGCCCTGCGCGCGTACGTCGCCGAGCCGGTCCTCCCAGGCGCGGCGGGCGGCCTCGCGGACCTCGTCGAAGGAACGGCCGCCCTCGGAGCGGAGGTTGACGGCCGCGCCGCGGGCGTCCACGTACGAGAGTGCGGTGGTCGCCTCGACCGTGCGGTCCTCGGTGGTGTCGAAGCGCACGAAGGCGCCGGTGCGCCCCGTGGTGCCGGCCGCCTCCCTGGCGCCGGTGACGGTGTCGCCGTTCCAGGTGCCCGCGGTGGTGAACGGCCGGTCGAAGCGGGTGATCGTGTACACCGTGTAGGGCTTGGTGGCCCGGCAGAAGCCGCTGCCGGTGATCGCCGTGCGGACGGTCCGGTTGTCCAGGATCTCGACCTTCGTCGAGACCGTCTTGTGCAGCGACTGGCCTGCGTTCAGCAGCACGTTGGCCTTGTCGGTGGCCGGGAAGGTGTAACGCTGCACGCCGGTCCGGGCGGTGGCTGTCAGCTCGGCCCCGATCCCGCCCTTGAGGTCCGCCCGGTAGAAGCCGGGGTGGGCCTCCTCGGTGTCGTGGCCGAACTCCGCCGCGTACTGCGCGTCGTCCGTCCGGGTGACGTCTCCCATCGTGGGCAGGACCGGCAGGTCACCGCCGAGGCCGCAGCCGACGCCCGAGAGATGGACGAGGGAGAATCCGCGGATGTGGTTCTGGGAGTGGTCGTAGCCGGTGTCGTGGCCGGTGTCCGGCGAGAACTGCACCATGCCGAAGGGCACGGCGGCGCCGGGATAGGTGTTGCCCTCGTTCTCCGTTCCGATGAACGGGTTGACCAGATCGGTGAGTTGGCCGTCGCGCGGCTCGGCGGCCTGTGCGGTGGGCAGGGTGAACAGCGCGGAGGCTGCCACCAGCCCGGCCGTGCACAGGCGCAGGCGCCGGGTCCATCTCATGCGGGAGACCTCCGGTGGGTGATCGACAACGTTGTCCTCATGCATGGTCGGGGCGGGGGACCGGCTTTCCGGGCAACCGGAAGGGATCACGCGGACGCGTCGCGTCCGGGCCCGGCACGTCCGGGACCACCCCAGGGGATGACATCGTTGTCAGAGCACAACGACGATGTCGTCCCGGGCCATCGGCAAGACAACACGCGATGCGGACCTCTGTCCAGGGACATGACAAACGCGGGCCGACAACGGCCTGGAGTCGCCGCCCCCATGGGCCGGGTGTCCGAGGCCGCCGTCCGCCCGCGTCGGCAGGTCAGGGCACGCGCTGGCCCTTGCCCAGGGCGATCACGCCGCCCTTCGAGACCGTGTAGAGGTCGGAGTCGCGCTCCGGGTTGACGCCGATCGTCGCGCCCGGCGGCACCTCGACGTTCTTGTCGAGCACCGCGCCGCGCACCACGGCACCCCGGCCTATCTTGACGTTGTCGTGCAGGATCGAGCCCTGCACCACCGCCCCCGGATCGACGACCACACCCGGCGACAGCACCGACCGCGTCACCTGCCCGCGGATCAGGCACCCCGCGCTGATGATGGACTCGCTCGCGATGCCTCCGGCGTTGAAGCGCGCGGGCGAGAGCTGCCCGGAGCTCGTGTAGACGGGCCAGCTCCGGTTGAACAGGTTGAAGGCGGGACGCTCGGCGATCAGGTCCATGTGGGCGTCGTAGTAGGCGTCGAGGGTTCCGACGTCACGCCAGTAGCCCTGGTCGCGGGTCGTCTCGCCCGGCACGTGGTTGTCGCTGAAGTCGTAGAGCTGCGCCTCGCCCCGCTCGGTGAGCGCCGGCAGGATCGAACCGCCCATGTCGTGCACGGAGTTCTCGTCCTCGGCGTCCCGCTGGAGCGCCTCGATCAGCGCCTTGGTGGTGAAGAGGTAGTTGCCCATCGAGGCGAAGACGCATTCGGGGTCGTCCGCGAGGCCCGGCGGGTCGGCGGGCTTCTCCAGGAAGCCCCGCACGCTCTGGCCGTCGGAACCGGGGCTGATGACGCCGAAGGACGACGACTCGGTGCGCGGCACCCGTATTCCGGCCACCGTCACCCCCGCGCCGCTCTCGATGTGCTGGGCGAGCATCTGCCGGGGGTCCATCCGGTAGACGTGGTCGGCGCCGAACACCGCGACGTACTCCGGCTGTTCGTCGTGGATCAGGTTGAGCGACTGGAGGATCGCGTCCGCGCTGCCCAGATACCAGCGGGGCCCGAGGCGCTGCTGGGCCGGTACCGGCGTCACATAGTTGCCGAGCAGGCTCGACATCCGCCAGGTGGTGGTGATGTGCCGGTCCAGCGAGTGCGACTTGTACTGCGTGAGCACGCAGATGCGCAGGATGTCGGCGTTGACGAGATTGGAGAGTACGAAGTCCACGAGGCGGTACGTGCCGCCGAAGGTCACCGCTGGTTTCGCCCGGTCCGCCGTGAGCGGCATCAGCCGCTTGCCCTCACCGCCCGCCAGTACGATTCCCAGCACCGAAGGTCCACCGCGCCCACCGCGCCGCATGCCGCCGCCCCTCTACGCCCGGTCGGGCCACGCCCGGCTGCCCGGGCCCGCCCCATGTTCTGAAGTTCGTCTGTCCGATGGTTACCCCGGTTTGAGGACTTCCTCGTACAACTGGACCGTCCTTCGGGCCACCGCGTCCCAGCCGAACTCCTCGACCGCGCGCCGCCGTCCGGCCTCGCCCATGCGGCGGGCCGTGCCGGGGTCGGCCAGCACGGCGTCCAGGGCCGTCGCGAGCCCCGCCTCGAAGTCGCCCCCGAGCGGCACGAGAAGGCCGGTCTCGCCGTCCTCGACCACCTCGGGAATGCCGCCGACGCGCGAGGCGACCACCGCCGTCCCGCAGGCCATCGCCTCCAGATTCACGATGCCGAGCGGCTCGTACACCGAGGGGCAGACGAACACGGCGGCGTGGGTGAGGAGTTGGATGACGTCGGGCCGGGGCAGCATCTGCGGGATCCAGTGCACGCCGTCGCGCACCGCGCTCAGCTCCTGGTAGAGCTCGCGGAACTCCCGGTCGATCTCCGGGGTGTCGGGGGCACCGGCGCACAGCACGACCTGCGCGGCCGGGTCGATGTCCCGTACCGCGCGCAGGAGATGGGGCACGCCCTTCTGCCGCGTGATGCGGCCGACGAACAGGATGTACGGGCGGCCGGTGTCCAGGCCGATCCGCTCCAGGACGTCCGTGCCGGGGTCGGGCCGGTAGAGGGAGGTGTCGATGCCGTTGTGCACGACGCGCACCCTGGCCGGGTCCAGGACCGGGTAACAGCTCAGAATGTCCTCGCGCATGGCGCCGGAGACGGCGATCACGGCGTCCGCGGCCTCGATGGCGGTGCGCTCGGCCCAGCTGGACAGGGCGTAGCCACCGCCGAGTTGCTCGGCCTTCCAGGGGCGCAGCGGTTCGAGGGAGTGGGCGGTCATCACATGCGGGATGCCGTGCAGGAGCTTTCCGAAGTGGCCCGCGAGGTTGGCGTACCAGGTGTGGGAGTGGACGAGTTCGCGGCCTTCGAGGGCGGCGGCGATGGAGAGGTCCACGGAGAAGGTGCGCAGGGCGTCGTTGGCGCCGTCGAGCGTGGGCCAGGGCCGGTGGCGGAAGACCCCGCCGGTGCCGCCCTCGCCCCAGCAGTGCACATCGAGCTCGGTGAGGGCGCGCAACTCCCGTGCGAGGAACTCGACATGGACGCCCGCACCGCCGTACACGTCCGGCGGATACTCCCGGGTCAGCAGTCCCACGCGCACACAGAACCCCCGTCGTAGCCGGTTGGTGCCCCTCATGGTCACTCAGTTGAAGCCGATACGGAAGACCACGCGGGAAGCCCCTCCGTCAGGTCCGCCGGGGCGCGGGCCGCGGCGGGCGGTCGAAGCAGCAGTCGCCGCAGACTCCGCCGCCGGGCACCCGGTAGTAGAGACAGCAGCTCCGGCGGCGGAGGGTCCTGGGGTCGAGGGCGCCGGAGAGGCCGGGGTGCGCGAAGAGCGGGCCGGCCAGCGTCCTGGCCCGCTCCCCCACGTCCGGGCGTCCGTGGGCGAGCGCCCAGCGGTCCAGCTGACGGACGGTTCCGGCCAGGGCGGAGGCCGCGTTGCCCCACAACAGGCCCGGTGAGACGCGGTGGCGCGAGCGCAGGGCGGCGTTCAGCGGGACGAGGAGTCCGGCGCGTACGACCGTGTCGAGATCGGCCACGGGCCGGACGCGGACCTCGGTGAGCCAGAGGTCGTCCGGAGCACTGGCGTCCGGGTCCCAGCGCAGCAGCTCCGGATCGAGGTCGGGCAGCCGGCCGCAGAGCGCCGCGGCGCCGAGCGCGATCGACCAGAAGCGGGCCGCGAGACCCTGCTGTGCCACCGAGGCCGCGACACGCGCCTCGGGCGCCCGAACACTCTCCGCCACCTTCTGGACTCGAAAAGTTATCGGATCCGCGTAAACCTCCCCGGGCGTCTCGGATCGCGGGTCCGCCCAGGCGCTCGCGAGGGTGAGGAGGGGGCCGCGCGGCGGTACGCCGGTGCGTAGTACGAAGAATCCGCCGAGCGCGTCGAGCGCCGCGAGTTGGGGTTCGAGGTCCACGAAGAGCAGTAGTACCAAGCCCCCTAGGGGTAACCACCAGTGGATCGGTCCGTGGTGTCGCCCACCCTGGGGAGGACAAGGGGCGATTCGTACTCCATCGGCAGTAGGACCCAATGACTGCTCAGGGACGACGACGAGAACTAAATCGCACGGCATCGTTGTTTGCATGGAAGCCGTTCGTTCGTCGCGCCGGGCCGCCGCTCCGCGCCGTACGCAGAGGAGGGACTCATGAGTGCCCTCGCTTTGTCCGTGGTGCTGTCGTTCGTCTCAGCCGTCGCGTACGCGGGCGGCGCGATCATTCAGGAGCAGGTCGCGGTGACCGCGACCTCTCCCGGCCAGACGTACGCACCGCTGCGCAGGCCGGGCTGGTGGGCCGCCGTCGCGCTGACCGGCCTGGGCGGGCTGCTGCACGTGGTCGCCCTCGCGTTCGGCCCGCTGAGCCTCGTGCAGCCGCTCGGCGCGCTCACGATCGTCTTCGCGCTTCCGATGGCGGCCCTCTTCGTCGGCCGCAGGGCCGGAGCGGCCGCCTGGCGCGGCGCGATCATGGCCACGGTGGGTCTGGCCGGCCTGCTGGCCCTGGTCGGCGCGTCCGACACGCAGTCCCTGAGCAATGCCCAGCGCCTGGCGCTGGGCATGGTGGCGGGGGGCGCTGTCGCGGCCCTCATGGTGGCGGGGCGCGCGGCGCACCGGCACGCGGCCGTGCGCAGTGTGCTGCTGGCGGTCGCGGCGGGCGTCGCCTTCAGCATGTCGTCCGTGTTCACCAAGACGGTCGCGGTGGACTGGTCGCAGCACGTGTCGCTCGCCGATCTGTCGAGTCTCGCGGCCATAGGTGTCTTCGCGACGGCCGGCATGCTGATCTCGCAGGCCTCCTACCGGGGCGCCGGCCTGGAGGCGCCGCTGGCCACGCTGACGGTGGTGAACCCCGTCGTGGCGGCCGCGGTCGGCATCACGATGTTCGGCGAGACCTTCCGCTACGGCGCGACCGGCACCGCGCTCGCGCTGGGCTGCGGCGTCGTCGCGGCGGGCGGTCTGATCCTGCTCACCATCGAGCGGATCGGCAGCGGCGACCGACCAGCGACCCCTCACCCGGAGCGCGCGGCCCTGCCAAACACCGACGGCGGGGAGCCGGCCGACGACGCCCACCGGCCCGCCGACGAGCCGGCTCCGGTTGCCGTCGCGGCCGCCGGGTCGGAGCCGCGTCCTCCCGAGCCGGCCGTCGCTGCCTCATCCGTACCGCGCTTCCCCGAGCCCGCGGTACCGGTCGTGGCCGAGTTCGGCGCTCTCACGGTCACCGAGGCGACCGTGGAGAAGCTGCTGGACGGTCTGCCCAGGCCCGCCGGGGGCGAGGACGGGTCCGTACCGGCCTCGCAGCCGGGTGCCACGAGCGTCGTGCCACCGGCTCCGCAGGCGGGCGGCGAGGCCCTGTTCCGGCCGGCCGGACAGCCCACCGCCATCGGCGCCTCCGTTCCGGCTCCGCTCAGGGCCGCCGTGCCGGCGATGGAGGTCGTGGCCTCGCGGGGCCCGGCGGCCAGGGACGAACTGCCCTTCCTGACCGCCATGCTCGGTGTGCCCTACGTGCCGATGCCGTTCGTCAACCACCGCCGCACCCGCGTCAAATCCTGACGCCGCCCGCCCGGAGATAGGCCACCGGGTCGATGTCCGAACCGAAGCCGGGCCCCGTCCGCACCTCGAAGTGCAGATGAGGGCCCGTGCTGTTGCCCGTGGACCCGGAGCGGCCGATGCGCTGGCCGGCCACCACGCTCTGCCCCGCCTTCACGGAGATCGCGGAGAGGTGGCCGTACTGCGTGTAGCGGCCGTCGGCGTGCCGGATCACCACCTGGTAGCCGAACGATCCGCCCCAGCCCGAGCTGACCACATGACCGGCGGCGACCGCCGCGACGGAGGTGCCGGTCGGCACGGGGAAGTCGACGCCGGTGTGGTAGCCCTTCTCCCAGTGGGAGCCGGCGGCACGGTAGGGCGTGCCGGTGGCCGCGTGCACTGGGGCCACGAGCGAGTGTGTCCCGGCCTTGTCCGGAGTGGTCCTGGACGGGGTCGTCGTATGGGTCGAGGCCTTCTTCGCCGGCGTCCGCTGGTGCGTCGTCGAGGGCGCCTTCGCCGGCGCGTGCCCCGCGGGCGCCTGGGCCTTGCCGCGCAGGGTCAGCCGCTGGCCCGGCAGGATCAGGTCCGGATCGGAGCCCACGGTCGGCCGGTTCGCGGCGTACAGACCCTGCCAGCCGCCCTGGACATGCCGGGAGTCGGCGATACCGGAGAGCGTGTCACCGTGCACGACGGTGTACATCTCGGTGGTCCCGGCCTGCGACTGCGGTGTGGTCTGCGGCTTCACGTCCCGCACCGAGCGTTGTTTCGCCGGGCGCGGCGAGGTGCCCGCCGGGCTGATGTCGGGGGTCGCGCCCCCTCTGGTCAGCCCGCCGTGGACCGAGCACACCGGCCAGGCACCGGGCCCCTGGCCCTTCAGCACCCTCTCGGCGACGGCGATCTGCTGGTCCTTCGTGGCCTGGTCCGCGCGCCGGGCGTAGGCCTTGCCGCCGTACGCCTCCCAGGTGGACTGGGTGAACTGCAGTCCGCCGAAGTAGCCGTTGCCGGTGTTGATGCTCCAGTTGCCGCTGGACTCGCAGGCGGCGACCTTGTTCCAGGTCCCTACGTCGGCCGCGTGGGCGACTCCGGCTCCGACGAGCGGGAGCGCGATCCCGGCGCCGCCCGCCGTGACGGTGAGTGAGGCGCGGTTGATCCTGTTCGGCTGATACCGGCGGTGCCGGCCGCGTACGGCCATGAGGGAGCCCCCCTAGACATGCGTCAGGAGCGGCAAAAGTAAGCGCTGTGAACAGGACAGGACAAGACGGCAACCGGTCGCTCCGAAAAGGCGGTTGCCGGGCTCCCGGACCGCATACGGCCCGAACGCGCTCCGCACGGTGGGTGACCGTGCCGGCGCGGGACCGGGGTGTGGCGTCCGCCGCTCCGAGGCCTGCCGACATCGGGTTCCTGCGTCCGGCGACGGGCGGCCGTCCCGCTCGCCGGAAGGGACCGCGCCGGAGCGGGGCCCGCCTCCGGGGCGCCGGACACCGTCGCTGCCGGCACCGGCCGTCGAACGGCCTGTCCGAAATCCGCCCTCGCGACGCGGGGACGTTCCCCTCCGTGGACACCTCCGACACGTCAGGATGGCCCGGGGCAATACTGACGAGCAGACGGACGAGCACGACCGGCAGTACCGCTACCGGGACAGCACGACCGGCCGTACCGATACCGGGATCGTTCCCGTGCCGGTCACCGGACTTACCGCACTTCTTAGGAGCCAACCGAATGAGCACTTCAGCCCAGATCGGCGTCACGGGTCTCGCGGTCATGGGGCGCAATCTCGCCCGCAACTTCGCGCGCAACGGCTACGCGGTCGCCGTACACAACCGCACCGTGGCGAAGACGAACGCGCTGGTGGAGGAGTTCGGCCACGAGGGCACGTTCGTGGCCGCCGAGACCGCGAAGGAGTTCGTGGCGGCGCTGGAGCGGCCCCGACGCCTGGTGATCATGGTGAAGGCGGGCGAGCCGACCGACGCCGTGATCCAGGAGTTCGCCCCGCTCCTGGAGCCCGGCGACATGATCATCGACGGCGGCAACGCGCATTTCGCGGACACCCGGCGCCGTGAGCGCGCGCTGCGCGAGCAGGGCATCCACTTCGTCGGCACCGGCGTCTCCGGCGGCGAGGAGGGCGCGCTGCACGGGCCGAGCATCATGCCGGGCGGCTCCGTCGAGTCGTACGCCTCGCTCGGCCCGATGCTGGAGAAGATCTCCGCGAAGGCCACCGACGGGTCGCCGTGCGTCACGCACGTGGGTCCCGACGGCGCCGGGCACTTCGTGAAGATGGTCCACAACGGCATCGAGTACGCCGACATGCAGCTCATCGGCGAGGCCTACCAGCTGCTCCGCGACGTCGCCGGGTACTCCCCCGCGCAGATCGCGGACATCTTCCGCACCTGGAACACCGGCCGTCTCGACTCGTATCTGATCGAGATCACCGCCGAGGTGCTGTCGCACGTGGACGCCGCGACGGGCAAGCCGTTCGTGGACGTGGTCCAGGACCGGGCCGAGCAGAAGGGCACGGGCCGCTGGACCGTGCAGATCGCGCTGGACCTGGGCGTGCCGGTGTCGGGTATCGCCGAGGCCGTCTTCGCCCGCTCCCTGTCCGGACACGCCGACCTGCGCGCCGCCTCGCGCGACCTCGCGGGCCCGAAGGCGCGGCAGCTCGACGCGTCCGAGGCCGGGGCCTTCGCGGACCGGGTGGAGCAGGCGCTGTACGCGTCGAAGATCGTCTCGTACACCCAGGGCTTCCACGAGATCGTCGCGGGCAGCGACGAATACGACTGGAACATCGACCTCGGTTCCGTCGCCTCGATCTGGCGCGGCGGCTGCATCATCCGCGCGGCCTTCCTCGACCGCATCCGTGCCGCCTACGACGCGCGGCCCGACCTGCCGAGCCTGCTGTCGGACGAGACGTTCGCGCAGGAGATCGCGGCGGCCCAGGACGACTGGCGCGAGGTCGTCGTCGCCGCGACCCGCCAGGGCGTGCCCACTCCCGGCTTCTCCGCGGCCCTCGCCTACTACGACGCCCTGCGCGCCGAGCGCCTGCCGGCCGCACTCACCCAGGGGCAGCGGGACTTCTTCGGGGCGCACACCTACCGCCGGACGGACCGCGAGGGGTCGTTCCACACGCTGTGGGGCGGCGACCGGTCGGAGGTCGAGGCGTAGGGCACCCGCCCGGATCAGCCCGGGTGCGCGGTACCTGGCTCGCGGTCCGCACCCGATGTCCTGTGCCGTTCAGCAGCGGCCGACGCGGCGCGGCATCCGGGCGGCCCCGGCCGGGCGCGGGAGTCCCGGTTCCTCACGCGCCCGGCCGGGAACCCGTCGAGGCCGGGCGCGCGGGGACTTCCGTCAGGTCAGGGGCCCGGGCTGGGGTTCCGGTACCGGGTCGGGGCCCGGCGGTTTCGGGATCGGGGACGGGGAGGGCACGGGTTCCGGACCGGGGACGGGGTTCGGCCCGGGGGCGGGATCGGGGCCGCCCGGCTTCGGCGTCGGGTCCGGGAAGGGACTCGGCCCCGGCGGCTCGGGGCTCGGACCCGGGGTCGGTCCCGGTGGTACGGGGTCGGGGTACGGATGCGTCATGGCGGCCCTCCAGCCAGTCGGTGCGTCGGCTCTGGACTTGTCCCACGCGTACCCGGCCAGGGCGCACCCAGTCACCCCGTCGCACGAGGGACCGCGGTCAGGTGGACCTGCCCGGGTGCGCCGGGCGGATGCTCGCCGCCCCGCGCGGGGGTGCTGCCCGGACCACGAGTGGGCCCGCCCTCGGTGCTCGGCTCACGGTCGGCCCGCCCGCGGTCCGAGGCCCGGACGGCCGGCGGAGCTACCGGGCGTACGCCGCGCGGACCGCGTCCGCCGCCGCGGCGAGCCCGGGACGGGGGCTCGACAGCACCGGCACCGAGGTGGTGGTGAACCGCTGGGCGGCCGTCATGGACGCCTGGGCGAGGACGATCGCGTCGGCGTCGGTCACCGTGTCGGCGGCGACGGCCACGACGCGGGCGCAGCCGTCCGTGTCCCCCGCCTCGAACAGCGCCCACGCGCCGTCCACCAGCGCCGTACGGGCATCGACGGGGCGGCCCGCGCGGCGGGCCTCCTCCTCGACCAGCGCGAGGGTCGGTTCCAGGGTGCTCGCCACCGTCGCGAGGACGACGACCCGGGGGCCCGCTGCCACCGCGGCGGCGGCCATGGGACGGTCCACGCGGAGCACGGGCACCCCGGCGTCGGCCCGCTCGGCGACCTCGCCGATGGTCGAGCAGGTGCAGAGAACGGCCCGCGCTCCGTCGGCGACGGCCGCGGCGAGCAGCGCCCGCACGTCGTCGGCCACCGCTTCGGGCCCTTCGCGCCGGGCCCTCGCGAGCAGTTCCTCGTCGACGAAGTGGCGCAGTTCCAGGCCCGGTTGGGCCTCGTCGCGCAGCGCGTCGAAGACGGGGACGTGCGCCGGCGAGGTGTGCAGCAGGGCGAGCGGTCCGAACCCGGGCGGGAGCGGCACGCCGGCCATCAGAAACGTCCGGGATGCGCCGTGAGCCACTCCACCGCGGCGGTCAGCAGCGCCGGATCGGCCACCGGAGCCTCCGCGGGGTGCCGCGCCGCCCACTTCACCACGTACGGGCAGAGCGGCGCGACGACGACGCCCTCGCGCGCGGCCATGACGTACAGCTCGCGGGCGAGGGAGCCGGCGATGCCCCGGCCCTCGTGCTCGGGTTCCACGATGGTGTGCACGGGGACGAGGGCTCGCGCGGGCTCGTCCAGGACGAAGTACTCGATGCGCCCGACCACTTGGCCGTCGGCAACCGCCTCAAGGCGGCCGGCGGGGCGGTCGTCGCGGATCTCGATGTCGCTCACGGGCACTCCTCGGGTCCTCGGTTCCAGGGGTCCTGCGAGGCCGCCGTGGATCAGGCGGTGACGGCCTGCGGGCTGCGCTGCTGGTCCGAGCCCGGTACCGGCTCGGACGGGTCGGCGCCGAGGGCCACGATCCGGTTGTCACGGTCCACGTGCACCACGCTCGGCCGCAGCGCCCGCGCCTCGGCGTCGGTGACCTGAGCGTAGCTGATGATGATCACCAGGTCACCGGGATGCACGAGATGGGCCGCCGCTCCGTTGATCCCGACGACCCCCGAACCGCGCTCCCCCTCGATGACGTACGTCTCCAGGCGGGCGCCATTGGTGATGTCGACGATATGAACGAGCTCACCGGGCAGCAGATCGGCCGCGTCGAGCAGATCTGCGTCGATGGTGACGGATCCCACGTAGTGCAGGTCGGCCTGGGTGACCGTGGCACGGTGGATCTTGGACTTGAACATGGTACGCAGCATCGAGGTACTCCCACAAGTAGGCTCCCTGCCTGCGTTTTTGCAGGTCAAGGGCTGTTTCTGAACCTTATAACGAGTCGCACGTCCGGGCAGCTTTCCCCAGGTTTTGCAGGACTCATGCTGACCACTTGAATGCTTCGCCCGCTCTCCCGGACCCCGCCACAACGACGGCCCAAGCCTACGCAGCACCCTTCGAAGGCCTTCCGTGATCACCGTCACTCGGACGTTCTGGGCGATAGCCACGAGCGATGGCGGTCGAGCGGGAGTCGGGCCACGCGCCACCATGGGTCAGCCGACCCAAGCCCCTCTATTTCGCCGAAGGAGGAGGCCCCCATGTTCATCAAGGAACCTCAGTGGCCAAAGGGCGCGGCAACATAGCAGCGGATCGCCGGTTAGCCAAACCGGCGATTCTCATGACCATGGCTACAGCTCGTCCGGTGACTCTTGGAGGTGACACAGGGCGGGTGTCAAAGACGGTTGAAATTCGGCCAGAGCAGAGCGCGAGCCGATGCCGCGACCACGCTCATGCCAGCCTCAAGGAGCCATCTTGCCCGTGGAACCGCAGTCGCACCCCGACGAGACCCACACTGATATCAACTTGTCGCGCGGGCGCCGTAGCGTCGAGCCCGTCCTTATGGACACTGCTGAGGTCGCAGCGATGCTCAACATGTCCACAAGCTGGGTCTACAGGGAGGCATCGAAACTGGGCTTGAAGGGCTACAAGCTCGGCCGAGGCAGGAACTCCAAGGTCCTTTACAAGAGAGCTGAGATCTTCAAATGGCTGGAGCAGCAGAAGGTCCATTAGAAATAGGAACCGGCGTTCACACCACCAAATCTGTTCCAGCACGCGGCCTCCAACTCCTCAAACAAGCTTGGGTGCAGATCTATTGAAGGCCTGGCCCACCTACGGTTGCATGGATCGAGTCCATCATCGCCACGGGGTCCATCACCGTAGACCTGCCTGTCTCTCACGGCACCTATTTTCCCGCGTCGGCGCCGTACGGCCGGGCGTATCTGGCACGGCGTGGCCTTGCTGGATCAAGAACCCGCAAGCCACCCTTGTGCCGGACACCCTTAAAAAGATCTGCACCCAGCGAGGTTCTCCTTGAATCCCCGGAAGAACTACTGTGCACTTCGTCGGCGTCCGAATCAGCGCGCCCATTCTCATCCCGCGCCCACAGCCACCCCGCACGGAATTGCGCAACATGTTCGACCTGCGGCTCAAAATTCAAGCGCAACGGTGCTGGTCCGCTCCTTCAGAAGAACTTCGTCGTCTGACCATGCGCGGCGATACGCGCGTGGTCAGAGTGCGTCAGGTCGAGGCTCGGCTCGATGCGCGCTACAGAATTCCGGTCCAGTGCCACGGCTTGGGCGCCGTCCGGCCGCGGAGGCAGTCGACTCGGTACTGCGCCTCGGCTCGCCACTGTGGTCGGGTCGCTGCGTGCTGGGCCGCGTACGTCGTCATGCGCAACTCGGGCACCGGCCAGGAGTTCGTAGCCCTCCCACTGGGTGACGTCCATGCCGTACTCGGCGCAGAACTCGGCGTATTCCTCCTCGGTCACTGCGCCCGTGGTCGTTGTCTTGAGAGCCGTTGAGACGAGGTCCCATTCCGGCGGGCCGATGGTGACGCGTTCGAAGTCCATGAGGACCGGGCCGTTGGCAGTGCGGGCGACATTGCCGACCCACGCATCGCCGTGCACCACGTAGTCGGGCCGCCCGTCCGGGCGCTGCTCCCACTGTTCCGTCAGTTCCTTGAGCCGTCCACGGAGCCAGTCGCGGTCGTCCTGGGTCAGTGAGGTCGCCGCGGTGATGCGCTCGGAGACGCGTACGAACGGGTCCAAGCGCCCCAGGGGGAAGTCGGGGGGCGTAGGGATGCAGTCGCTTCAGTAGCTGCACGACGTCTTTGACGGAGCCGTTCTCGTGCGGCAGCAGTTCTTCCGGGATCGTCAGTCCTTCGACCTGCTCGGCAAAAGTGCGACGCGCACAATCGGCGACATCGCAGAACAGTCGCCGCACCGACAGGTCGATGACCACCGCACGCCCGCCCACGGCGGCATCGGCCAGGCGCCGCTGATACCAGCTGTGGACCCGGCGCGAGGGAACACCACAGGCCGGACACGGCAGCACATTGTCTCGAGTGCGGGCCTCGACCCGCACCACGCCATCCTCCACCTGCACCCGTTCCACCAGCACCTTCTCCAGGTGCGGAAACACAAGGCCGAGCCAGTCGTCACACACTGTAGACCGTGCCACCAAGATGACGCCGCGTCACCCTGTCACGGAAATCTTGACTGAGCCTGAGCACCACCGAGGTGTGATCCTTGGTGGTGCTCAACGGGCTGTCAGTTCAGGTCACGCCGGGACCAACGGCGGTGGGTCGTCGTCCTCCTCTTCGTTGAGGGCGTTGCCCATGGCCTCGATGGCGTTGCGCTGGAGGCGGGGGCGGACGTGGGCGTACACGTCGGCGGTGATGTGGATCTGGGAGTGTCCGAGCAGGTCCTTGATGGTGACCAGGTCGACGCCCTGCTCCAGCAGCAGGGTCGCGCAGGTGTGTCTGAGGTCGTGAAACCGGATGCGGCGGATCTGGGCCTGGTAGCACAGTTTGCCGAACTGGCGGGTCAGTGTGCTGCCCTCCACCGGTTTGCCGCTCGGGCTGGTGAACACCAGGTCCTGGTCCGGCCACACGCCGCCGGCTGACTCGACCTCCTCCCGTTCGGTCATCTGTCGTTCGCGGTGGGCCAGGAGGGAGTTGACGCATTCTCGGGGCAGGACGATCCGGCGCTCGGAGGAATCGGTCTTGGTGCCGTAGAACGCCAGCCCGCCGGCTGGACTGCGCTGGAGGGTCTGGCGGATGCTCATCACGCCTTGTGTCAGGTCGAGGTCTGACCAGCGCAGGCCCAGGACATCACCCTTTCGCAGGACGGTCCGCAAGGTGAGCTCGATCAGCGCACCGAGGCGGCTGCCGCGAGCGGCCGTCAGGAGCCGACGTGCCTCCGCTCCGGTGAGCGGTTCGAACGCCTTCGGGCGGGTGTCGCCGAGCCGGATCGAGGAGGCGACATTGCGCGGCAGCTCGTCCTCACGAACCGCATGCGCGAGGGCGGAGGACAGCACGCTCCGGAGGTACTGCAGAGTGCCCGGGGACACCCGCTTGTCACAGCACCGGCCGATCGCGCAGCAGCGCGGCCGGGAGGTCTGGCGCTTGGCGGCCGGGTCGCGGGCGGCGTCCCAGCCCTCGGCGCAGCACTGGCAGGCGGTGCGGACCTGGTGCAGCCACAGGCGTACGTCCTTGGGGGTGAGGGCGGCGAGCCGCTTGCTGCCGATGCCGGGGATGATGAAGGTCCTCACGTATCTGTCGTAGGTGGCGTAGGTGGTCTCGCGGAGATTGTGGACGGCGACGGTCTCCATCCAGGCGGTGAGGTAGTCGCCGACGGTGGTGGTGGCGTCGGAGGCGACGGGTATGCCCTTGTTGGAGGCGGCGATCTTCTCGATGAGCCGCCGTTTGCGCCTGGACGCAGCCTCCCTCACAGCCTTTGGCCGACGCGTCTCGGCCACAGCCCAAGCGATGACAATTCCTCGCCGGAGCCGTGCCATAATCACACCATGATTGATCCGCCGAGCATCGACTTGCCCCGATTCCTTGCTAATTGGTACGGATCTCCCGATGCTCCGCCGAGCCGCCTGCCGGACAGCGCCGCATGGCTGCCCGAACCCTTGAAAGAATGGCACGAGCTTTCGTCTCAATGGACAACTCCGCTCATGACTCTCAAGAGGATGCGAGCACCAGAAGAGATCGCAGTAAAGGGCGGAAAAGCCATCTTCATGGCAGACCCCGGAGATGCAGTCTGGGCTTTCGATCCAGACAGCCCAATGGATGTCTACGAAGGTGAGCTCTACGAGGGCTGGGAAAAGTCCACAGAGAGTCTTTCTGAATTTCTGATCCATAACGCCTTGAATGAGGCCGCTTACAACGCTACATCCAGGCGGGCTTGCGACGAGGTGGCAGAGAGTCGACTTGATGACATCCTGGCCCCAATGACAGAGGTTACATTCGGAGGGTGGCGATGGCCCCGCCCGGGGCACCGAGTCTTCATGAGCGATGCACTCGTAGCCAGCGTGGGGCCAGCCCTGGAGGACCAGGCCCCCTGGGGAAACAGGCCGGGGTATGTGCAAGTCCAAATTGGCAGCAACGATCCGGCTCTTCTGGCCTATCTTGACGAGCTGGGCGGTCTCCGCTGGATGAGGTCCGGTCGGATCGAGTAATAGACACCGGAACATCGAGGCTCAGGAAGCAAACGACCCCGGCAGGGAAACCCTGCCGGGGTCGTCGAATTTCTACTAGCCCGCGCCAACAAACGGAACGGTCTGCATACTTCCGTCACCCGCTCGGAAGGTCACCCTGAGCGTCGCACCTGGCGGCAGCATCGTCGGGAGCCTGTCAGTGCACGCTCCGCAAATATAGTCGCCGCTGAGGAAAAGATGCCCGTCCATGACGCCGGTCCTCCGCATCTCGGCTGCCGCCTGAGCCTCCAGGTGATGATAGAAATCACCAGCACCCGGAGGGCGGACATATCCATCCCCAACATTTCCACGTCCGGACGACAGGGCAATCGAACTGTCGTGACCCTCCAGGTAGAGAGCTCCGCTCATGTTGCCCGGATTTGCGAACTCACCGCTCGCCGCATTCGCAGCAGCAAGCCCTTGCTCGTTGGTAAGAATGCAGCCGTTGGAATTGTGGACCAAGACCGGCGTGGTCCCAGCCAGCACATAGTACGTGTGGAGCTGTTGGACAGTGAGGTTGTACATGTCCGCCGCACCCAGACGAACCCGGACGTCGAGGATGCGAACGTGCCGGTTGGTTGCGCTCTCTAGGACATGCCCCGGCTTGAGGCGACCGGCTGGCACCCAGGTGTGGTCTGTGTCGTCCCAGAATGGGTGGCGCGAGGTGGTGTGAATAATGGCGGAGTGGTGCGGTGCTGTTTCGATCGACAGGTCGATCAAGTCGTTGTCGTGGTTGACGAGGCGTGCCAGGACCACACGTGGACCCCGATGCTTTCCTGTTTGGGGGTCAGCGGCCTCGACTTTATCACCGCTTTTGATCTTCGCTATGGCCTTGATCTTGCCGTGGGCCATCAAAACCAGGGTCGCAGGCGTGAAACTACATGTCACCCCGAGGAGTGGGGCATCATCTTCGGGAAATCGGCCACCACCGAGGGCAAGGAATGGCGCCGCGAATCCGTTATTTTTTGCCGCCTCGTAGATACTCGAGCTAGTATCTGCTCCCGCATCCTTCGCCCATTTGTCGGTCTCTGCACGCGACGAGTCAGAGCTACTGCAGGCGTCCGAGAAGATCCAGCACGCCGGATTCGCGAAGTCGCTTATCTTGTCAAGACCGTTGGCTACGCCAGCGAGCTCCCCCGCGATGATCGTCGTCGCGCTGGCGTGACCATGGGACTGCATAGGGACCGTGACCACACCACACGGGTTGAGCAGGACGAAATAGCAGCCGCCACTGCCACTGCCACCGCCGCCGCCACTGCCGCCGCCACCGCCACTATCACTGCGGCCGCAAGAACCGTGGTGGCAGCTGCCGGCACCGGGGTTGCCCGGGTCTATCGGACCGTCCGTGATGATCTGCCCTGAGCCATCGCCTTTGGGGGTGCCGACACCGCATACATCCGCGAAGCAGAGGCCGGTGGGGTCGCTGTTGGTGATGGGGTTGTCGCCGGCGTAGGAGTAACCACCGAGTTCCTGGGGGCTGGTGGCTTCGAAGACGGGGTCGACGCTGATGAAGCGGCCCAGGGTGGGGTCGTACTTGCGTGCGCCGACGTCGGTGTAGCCGGTGGAGGTGTCCTGGGGTTTGCCGAGGTAGGAATGGGTGGGGTCGGGCCAGGTGGTGGTGTTGGCGCTGGTGCGTGGCTGGCCGTAGGGGGTGTACTGCTGGCGGGCGATCTGCTGGGTGGTGGTGTCCATCGAGAGGGTCGCCGTGCCGTACGGGTCGTTGAACAGGTACTTCACTCCACCGCCCGTGAGGCTGGAGTGGACGGCCACGGGGGTCCCGGCGCCGCCGTGGGAGTAGTTGCGAACGGCGCCGAGGAGGACGTTGGGGGTGACGCCGGTGTTGACGACGATCTGGGTGTCGCCGACGAAGAGGGTGGTCTGGCCGGGGTCGCGGCGGATGAGCTGGTTGCCGTCGGCGTCATACAGGTATTTGGTGGTCGTGGGGCTGGAGCCGCTGGTGTCCACCTGGGCCAGGTGGCCCTCGTCGTCCCAGGTAAGGGTCTGGCCCGGTCCGGTGGTGGGGGTGCGGGTGTGCAGGTTGCCGTTCTCGTCGTAGCCGAACGTCGTCGGGTTGGTGCCACCAGTGGTGGCGGTCAGGGTGTGGGGCTGGGCGCCAGTGGAGTTGCAGTTGGCGGTGCAACCGTTGGCGTAGGTGGTGGTGGTGGTGCCGGTGCTGCCGATGGCGTGGTCGACGCTCTGATGGCGGTTGCCTATGGCGTCGTAGCTGAAGGACTGCCAGTAGGAGCCGGGCGTTGTGGTGAGCGTGCCTGAAGTGGGCGGGTTGGCGGCGCAGTTGTCTTTGCCGGTCCAGGCGTCGGTGAGCCGGTCCAGGGCGTCGTAGCTGTAGCACTGCTGGTCGGTGACGGTGTTGCCGGTCTCCGACTGCTGGTCGGTGATGGAGGTCGGATTGCCGGAGGCGTCGTAGGCGTACTTGGTGTCATCGACGGTCGGGCCGGGTGCCTGGGTCCGGCTGATGAGGCGCTCGGTCGGCCGGAGGGTCTGGTCGTCGTAGTGGTAGGTGGTCGTGGCCGGGTTGGTCGAGGCGCCCTGGGTGACCTGCGACAGCGCCCCGTAGTCCGTATAGACGGTCCCGTCGACGTAGATGTCGCCGGTGCTGCTGGTTCTCGTCGGGTTGCCCAGCGCGTCGTGCTCGTAGGCGATGGTCTCGCTGTTCAGCCCTTGGGCGCGCGGGTCACTCTGCGTCGCCAGCAGCTGGTCCCTGACGGTGTAGGTGTACGTCGTCGTATAGGTCGACGGCAGCGGCGCCTCGGACGCCGGCAGGGTGACCTTGGTACCGGTCGGCTTGCCAAGGACGGTGTAGCCGGTGGCGGCGACCGTGTAACCGCCCGTCACACCCTGGACATAGCGGGTGGAGGAGGTAGGCAGGCCGACGCGCAGCGTGTCGTACGTCCAGGAGGCGAACTGGAAATTGGACTTCGACTTGTCACCACCGGTGAGTTTGCGGCCCAGGAGGTCGTAGGTGTAGTCGAGTTCGATCTGCTTGGCGTCGTCGGTGGTGGACACGAGGTTGCCGGCGTCGTCGTAGCCGTAGCTGCTCTTGCCCGCGTCCGGGTCGTTCTGGGACTTCTTGCGTCCGAGCAGGTCGTAGTCGGATGTCCACACCGTGTGGTCGGGTCCGGTGACCTGGTGCTGCTGGCCCGCCGCCGTGTAGGCGTAGGTCGTGGGTGAGGCGGTGCCGCCGGTGGCGGTGAAGCCGGTGGCCGCGGTCCCGGAAACGGTGGGGGCCGCCGTGTACTGGTCCAGTTCGGTGGTCTGGCCTCGTGCGTTGACGACTGTCGAGGTGGCGACACCGCCCTTGGGAGGCAGGACGGTGGTCCTGTCCCCTGTATAGGCGGTGGTCGTGGTCCAGGTCTTGGAGCCGTCGTGCTCTTCGGTGACCAGACCGGCGCGGCCGAGTCCGTCGTGGTCGGTGACCGTGGTGTCGGGGATGGTCACCTGAGAGACTGGAACGAGCGTACTGACGGGGTTGCCCGCGACGCTGTAGGCGTTGTTGGTGTCAACGGTCCAGCCGTGCGAGTCGTACTCGATGTCGCTGACCGTGGTGCTCGTGTTCTCCGCGGTCGCCTGCGTCTGCAGGGGGCGCAGCATAGCGTCGTACAGCGTTTCGCTGGTCGCGTAGCTGCCGTTGTCCAGCAGGGTGTTGGTGGCGACGACCGAGGGGCCTGTCTGGGACAGGTTGTAGGTGTAGGTGGTGTTCGCCGGTGCGCTGTTGGCCTTGCTCTCGTTTGGCAGCCAGACGGCCGTGCGACGGCCGAGCGCGTCGTAGGTGACTGAGGTGAGCAGGCCGGCCGTGCTTGTGTTGGCGGTGGGCATGGCTCGGGCCGGGTCCATGGTGCTGCTGGTGACGTGGCAGTCCTTGGAGCTGGCCGTGCCGGTGGTGCAGGTGGCTCCGGGGGTGACCTGGGTGGCGGTGACGACGCTGGTCGGAAGCTCTCCCGTCGCGGGGGTGTAGCTCGTAGCGGTGCTCTGGGACAGGCTGGTGCTGTTGGGGGCGGTGGAGTGGGGGGTACGGGTGATCAGCGTGTTGCGGCCGTAGCCGTCATAGGTGGTTGCCGCCTCGTCGACGAACGCGGTCGCCGTGGCGCCGGTGGCGGCGGACGCCTTCTGGACGAGGGTGACGTCTCCGGTCTTGGGGAGCGCCGGGCTCTGCTGACCGTCTCCGTCGTAGGCGAAGGCGTTCTTGTCGTAGGAGGTACGGACGTCGGAGATCAGGGTGCCACCCGGGGTCGCTCCGGCGGCGGAACAGTCCTGGTCGGTGGCAATGATCTCGGCCGGCACAACCAAGGTGTCCAACGCACCGGTGAGGTAGCGGGTGTAGGCACACTTTGCGGCGTTGTCGCTGTCAGCGGTCTCGCCGCGGTCGTTGATCTGCGCGGGCATCCCGGTCGTCGACTTGCCCAGGGTGGTGTTGTAGAAGGTATCGGTCTCGGTCTTGCGCCAGCCGTAGGAGACCTTCTGCCGGCTGAGGCTCTTGGCGGTGCGGACCATCTGCGCCGTCAGGTCCCGGAGACCGCTGCGGGATCGGGAGGCCGTGGGTCCGATGATCGTGGGTACGGTGACGGTGGCCTTGTCCAGGCTTCCGGTGGCACTGGTGTAGGTGTCGGTCTCGAAGACCTGTCCGGCCAGCGCGTTGTCATCGGCGACGGAGGTGGCGCCGTCCTGGCTGGTGAGCGCGGGCACCGAGCGGGTCTTGCTGCCCGGCAGTGTGTCGCCGTTCATGCCCAGGAAGTAGTACGTCTTGCTCAGCGTCTTCTGGTCATAGACCTTGGCGCCGTCGGTCAGGTGGAAAACACTGGGATCACCGGTGGTGACGTCCACCTCCGGGTAGCCATGGAACTGCCCCCAAGTCCGATTTTTCGCCTTGACGACCTCGTTGTCGTCGTGATGCCAGCCCGGATTGCCCTTGTAGGCGTAGTCCGTTTCGAGCTTCGGCTCGGTGCCGTCCTGGAAGGAGTTGTGCGGGTCATCGGTGACAACCGAGGTGACCTTGTACTTGTAGAACCAGTCCATCATCGGTGCCGGCTGCCCGTACGGGGTCCAGTACACCGGGAAGCACGACAGCGTGTTGGTCGACGCGAAGGTCTGGGCGGCCGCGTCCGTCGGGTCTGTGGGGTCACTGGCCGGGGCGCCGGAGCAGTTGGGCCGGTCGTAGGTGACGGTGGTCTGGGCGCCGGTCTCGCTGGTGACCGTCTGGATGCGGTCGTGGTACATCAGCGGCATCTGCGGGATGGTGCCCACACGGTTGGGAAGTTGCAGGGGCGGATCGAAGCTCACTGCCGGTGTGGACGTGCTGCCCGCTGCACCGCCCAAGGTGTCCAGGCCGGTGCGCTTGATGGAGTCCAGCCACAGGGTGGGGGCGTGGTCGCCGCCGTCGGGGAAGGACTGGGTGAATGTGTACTTGTCGACCTGCTGGGTCGCGCCGCCCGTCTGGATCTGCGTGGTGATCGACGTCAGGCGCTTGCGCGACCAGAAGCTCGGACCGTGGTTCGTACAGCTCGCCCCAGAGGTGCAGTTCAGGTCGATCGGCACATCCGGCCAGTACGCGGCGTTGGCGGTCGTGAACTGGCTGTCCGCACAGGTGTTGCCCGACGGAGTGCCGGGGATGCACCGCTCTCCCGTGGTGTCGAAGAGGATCTGCTCCGGCGCCGTGCCCGAGTAGATGCTCGTGGAGGTCATGCCGTAGTCGATGCGGGAAAGGACGCCACTGCGGGTGTAGGACACTGCGGTGTCCTTCAGGTCCGCACCGTAGTAGCCGGTCTCCGGTGCGTAGTACCAGGCGGTGGCGTTGTCGTGCAGGTCCACCGCGTAGTCCAGGTTGAACCGGTACCCGAGCGTGCAGGAGGTGGCGGCGAAGTCCGTGCTGTCCGGGCAGTCGGATACGCCAGCATGTGCGTGGTAAACCGGCTCAGTCCAGACGGACTTGGTCTCGCCCTTGCCACTGGTCCAGCCGGGCAGGCGGTTGAGGCCGAAGAAGTACTGCACGCCTCCCTCGGTGACCTTGAAATACTCACCGTTCTTGGTGCCGTTCGAACCGCCCGAGAGGTCCTCGATCTTGATTGTGGAGTTGTCGTCGGCTGGACGGAAGCTCTTGGTGGCGTCGTCGTAGACGATGTCGGTGGACGTACCGTTCAGCGACAGGGTCAGGATCTGTCCCGCCCAGCACTGATCGCCGTCGCCCTTCGGAGCACCGGACGAAGAGTCGTCGCTGCACGACTTGTAGGTGCGCTCGACGTAGTTCTCCGTCGACGTCCAACCGTCACCCAACCACGACGACTGATTGTTCGTCCCCTCGGTACGCGCGTCCTGACCTGCGGAGCTGTACGACAGGCCCACTTGAGGCGCTGCCCCACCGATCGCCGACGGCACCGTGATCGGGTAGCTGTACGTGAACGCGCCCGTGTTCCCCGAGGTCGACCAGGAGCCGCCCGGTGACAGAGCGGTAGCCGAGTAGTCACCGGATGAGCCGGAAGCCCCTGCGGTTGCGGCCATGACGACCATTGCGCTGGATGCGCTCATTGCCGAGCGCGAAGAGACAGCCGTGCCCGAGGCCGTGGGCGAGCCCGGCAGCAAGACTTGGGCGGACAACGGCGCGCCCGGGGCCGTACGTACGGCGGTCTGCGTCTGGCACTTGGCCAGCTTCGGCGTGGTCAGCACGCAGGCGGGCAACTGAACCAAGTGCAGGCGGGAGGCGAAGTCACCGCCGAAGGCGTAGCGGAACGAGGAGTCGTCCACTCGCAGCGGGATCTTTCCGTTACCGGGGCTGGTGCGATGCAGCGTGAACAGGACACCGTGGACACCGGCGGCACGCGCGGCTGTCTGGTCCAGCATCGTGACCCGCACTCGCTGCGCCCCGGTGACTGGCTGGGGCTGCGAGCCTGCGGCAGCACCGAGCAGGACGGGGATGTTTCCGGCCCGTACCTGAGGCGCCTTGGCGATCAGGCTCGCGAAGGGGGTCGCGTTGGGCAGGGTCACCAAGGCGCTGCCCGGTGCGGGTAATTTCGCCTGACCACGGGGATCGAAGTGTTGGAACTTTTTGGGAGATAAGCCCCGCTTGGGCCATGGGCGGGCCAAGGGGACCCGTTTGTTGTGCGGAGCGGCAGGAGCCGACATGTTCCGTTTTTCCGGCGTGGCCGCCGCGGCCACGCCGGCGGGTAGCAGGCTCACCACCAAGGCGCCGGCCATCACCACCGCTGTACGACGAACCCTCCGGGCAGCCCAAACTGCCCGACCGCGTCTCCACCCCGAAATCCGCGCCATCCTGTACGTCCCCTCCCTGGCCCCAATCCGCTCAAGTTCGTTTTAACTTCAGCGATTTGAGTGCACGTCAAAACGGAGGCACACGTCAATCAATCCCCCCGCAGGAAATCAAGCTAGGGCCTGAGGTCACATCTCCAGGCAAAGGATCTTCCGGGGAAAAGCAAAGGAACCGCACAGACTGGAACACAAGTGACCTTCCATGTGTCAAAAGTGGACCCAGTATGGGCACTTGGCGATCAACTGGTGATGGACCCGGCTCCCACCGGCCCCAGAGAATGCACAGCGGCGCGGGACCCACGGGGGGAACCGCATAAACTTGCGAAGGACCCTAACTTCGATGTCCGCTTTTCGCGTACCTGTCGGCGCGTCCAGACGTCCCGCATCGAGACCGATCGCCGCCGCAGTCATCGCGTCCCTGACTGCCGGTTCACTGGCCGCTACGACACCGGCTCACGCTTTATCGAGTGCACCGACCCCATCACGCCAGGCCGCGTCCCCGAGCGACCGCCCCCAGTCCGCCCTACGCCTCAACCCCACTGAGTCGGCGTCCGCGCAGGCGAAAGCGACTGGCAAACCAGTGACCGTCGACTCGCTCACCGGCAGCGGAACCGAAGTGGTGGCCAACCCGGACGGCACTTTCACCCGGACCGATTCCTCGATGCCGCAGCGCGTGCAGCAGCAAGGGAAATGGGTACCCATCGACACCACTCTGGTGCGACAGACGGACGGGACCTGGGCACCCAGAGCCGCTGTCACGCACGTGACCTTCTCCGCCGGTGGCTCCGGCGCACTGGTCACGATGCGCGACGGAGCCGACAGGCTGGGCTTCTCCTGGCCGGGTGCACTTCCCAGACCGGTAATCTCCAAAGACACCGCCACCTACCCCGAAGTGCTCCCTGGAATCGACCTCCAGCTGACGGCGGACGCCTCTGGGTACTCCTCGATCCTGGTGGTCAAGACCCCCAAGGCCGCCGCCGATCCGCGGCTGCGAGGTCTTGCCTGGAACACCACCTCGACCAACCTCAAGCTGGCCACCACCTCAGACGGCGGCGCGCAGGCCACCGACAAGCACACCGGTAAGACGCTGTTCCACAGCGACACCGCCCTGATGTGGGACAGCACCGGCCAGAACACAGGTAGCGCTGCCCGCGCCCGGACGCCGGCCATCGCTGCCGCACGGGCCGAGCACACCGCAGCGGCCAAGGTCGGCCGGCACCGTGCCCGCGTCCAGGTGACCCTCAAGCACGGCAAGCAACTGCTCGGCCTGGACAAGTCCCTGCTCACCGCCAAGACCACCACTTAGACCGTGTCCTACGTGGTCAGCTTGAGGAGTCGCTTGTAGCAGCAGATGGCCGCGGCGAGTCCGAGAAAGGCCAGGTAGTTGCGAGGATGGCGCTCGTAGCGAGGGCTGAGTCTGCGGTAGCCCGACAGCCAGGACATGGTCCGTTCGATTACCCACCTTCGGCGACCGAGCCGTTCGCTGGACTCGACTCCCTTGCGTGCGATGCGGACGCCAATGTGCTTGCCCCACAACCATTTTCGCAGGTGAGGGATGTCGTAGGCCTTGTCGGCATGTAGGCGTTGCGGCTTGAAGTAGCGGCCGTTGTGGGGGTCGTGTCTCGTTTGGTGACCCGTGATCATGGGCTTCAGTGCTTGGCTGTCGTGGGTGTTCGCTGCCGAGAGGCCGACGAGGAGGGGCAGTCCGTTTGCGTCCGACAGGACGTGCATCTTGGAACCCGGCTTGCCCCGGTCCACGGGGCTCGGACCTGTGAGTTCGCCCCTTTTTTAGCCCGGACGTGGGCGGAGTCGAGGACGGCGCGGGACAGGTCGAGCAGGTCCGCGTCGTCGAGGCGGTGCAGGATCGCTTCGTGCAGCCTGCCCCACACGCCGGCTCTGGACCAGATCAGGAAGCGGCGGTGCGCGGTCGACTTCGACACGCCGAAACAGGGCGGCAGGGCCCGCCAGGCGCAGCCGCTGACCAGCACGTAGATGATGGCCGCGAACAGCGTCTCATCAGGTGTGTCCTGTGTTCCGCCGCCCTGCGGCCGTACCCTCGACGGCGGAATCAGCGGCTCCGCGATCTCCCACAGTCCGTCCGGAACAATCCAACTCCACGTACTCCGCCCCATACATGAGACAACGAGCCGTCACCACATAGGACACGGTCTTACCCGGTCTACGTGGACCCGGAGTGGAGCGGCAGGCCCTCCCAGCTCGACTGGGCCCGGATCTCCGACAACGGATGGAACGTCTACAACTCGACCTCCACCACCGGAGCGACCAACGCCCGGGAAGGGTGGGACAACAGCACCCCGGGCAACGGTGAACGGGCCCGCACCTACTACCAGATCAACACCAGCGGCATCAAAGGCGCCGTGGTCAGCCACGCCTCGCTGTACGTGAACCAGCTCTCCGCCGCCTCCTGCGACGACACCCCCGCCGCCGTCTACGGCACCGACCGCCCCGCCGGATGGAACTCCTCCTCGCTGTACTGGGGACATGAGCCCGGCGGGCGCACCGGCGCACTCGGCACCAACCCCAAGAGCCACGAGGCCGGCACCTGCCCGGTCAAGGAGGGGTCCAACTCCTGGGTCAGCCCGCCGTCGCTCGAGTTCGACGTCACCTCCCGGGCACAGAGCGCGGCGGGCGGCAGCTGGAGCAGCATGACGCTGATGGTCCAGTCGCCCGACATGAACGACGCCACCCAGTGGAAGCAGCTCGCCTACGGCGGCGGCGCCACCCTGTCGGTCACCTACAGTTACCGGCCCAAGCTCAAGAACGGCACCGGAACCCCCGCGATCAAGCCGTCCATCGTCAGCTCGGGCAAGACGATGACCACCACCCACACCCCGACGCTTTCCGCCCGCGCGGTCGACCCGGACCTGGCCGGCGGCAGCGAACTGGTGCGCGTCGACTATCACGTGTACAACTCCGCAGGCACCCTCGTGGGCCAGGGATTCGGCCCCAATCTGGACTCCAAGAAACGCGCCCGGTACAACACCAACGGTAGCGACTGGACGACCCCGAGCCTGCCGGACGGCGCCTACACCTGGAAGGCGACCGCACAGAACGCCGCGGGCTACTGGGCCGACACCGGTTCAGCTGTGTGGACCAAGACACAGGCCTTTACTGTGGACACCAGCGCACCGCCCTCCCCCACAGTGACCTCCAGCCAGTTCCCCGCCAAGCAGATAGGCGCCGCCTTCAGCGATCAGGGCACTTTCGTCCTGGGCAACAACCACACCAACAACATCACCGGC
This sequence comes from Streptomyces sp. NPDC091209, assembly GCF_044757755.1. NCBI lineage: Bacteria > Bacillati > Actinomycetota > Actinomycetes > Kitasatosporales > Streptomycetaceae > Streptomyces > Streptomyces sp. NPDC091209. The sequence goes on from NZ_JBIVVR010000012.1 coordinate 109,783, forward strand.
TATCTGTTCTCCCTGGACGCCACACTCGGCAGCACGGTGTACAGCAGCAGCGGCGTCATGCACTTGACGGCAGGCACGAAGATCGCACAAGGCCAGATCTACTACGCCACGTCCGACAACGGTCCCGGGACCGGGACGTCGGCAATCAACGGCAGCGCCTCGCCCGTGTTCGCCCCGGCCGTGGTGGGACCTCACACGCTGTATGCCAAGGCGGTGGACCAGGCCGGCTCTACGTCCATCTCTCAGACTGCCTACGCCTTCTACGCCGGGACCAGTGCCCCCACGTACGCCTACGGCGACAAGATGATCAGCGGCTGGACTGCGACCAACACCGACGGCACCACCACCGCCGTGCCCAAGGCGACGACCACCAGTACCGGCGGCCAGCTGATCAGCCAAGCGGCCTTCAGCGGCTACGAGTTCGCCGACGGCTACCAGGCCATGCTCAGCAACAAGACCACCACCTCGAAGGTCGTCAGCGGTGACAGCGCCACCTTCAGCTTCGACATCCCCAAAGACGGTCCCTGGAGCTTCGGAGCAAATCTCACCAAGGCCAAGGACTACGGCATCTACCACCTGATCCTGGACGCGGGGAAAAGCACCCAGTCCACCCTGATCAGCGGCTTCGACGCCTACAACTCCTACACCACCACCCAGTTCCTGAACCTGGGCATCCCCAAGGACGCCAACGGCCAGCTGCTCATCCTCAGTCAAGGCGTACACACCCTGACCCTCACCATCAGCGGCAAGAACCCCGGATCGGCGGGCTACCAGGCCGGAATTGACGTGCTGCGCCTCGGGCCCGCGCTGGCCTGTTCGATCAACGCCACGAGCAATTGCCTGAACAACACCACCACCAGCACCTTCACCACCACGACCAGCACGGCCGACGCCGACGGCTCCGGCAACAGCATCAACTCCGCCGACCTGACAAGCACGGCAGGCTGGCAGAGCAACAAGACGGTGACCGTCGACGGCGCGACCGTCGCCCTGCCGAAGTTCGGCACCAGCACCTACGACAACATGCTGGCATCCGGCCAGACCATCACCCTGCCCGGCAGCGGAGTGGTGAACACCGGTGATGCCGTCATCTTCCTTGCCTTCGCGACCGGTGGCGCCGCCAAGGGCGCCACCGGCACCATCACGTACGCCAAGAACAACTGTGTGGACCAGAACAACGCGGTCAACCAGGCATACCGGCTGGACACCGTGCCGGACTGGCTCTCCGGTCCGGCCGCCGCAGCCTCCATCACGCTGGTCCACGAGAACCACAGCAACAACACCCAGACCAGTCCGAGCTCAGGCCCGAAGGTCTACGCCGTCAGTGTCCCGCTGAAATGTCCCGGCTCGGTCATCAGCAGCATCTCCCTGCCGTTGTTCTCCAACGGCGTCCAGACAGGACAGCCCACTCTGCACGTCCTCGGGCTGGGCGTGCGGCCGATGACCGTGACCGGCAGCGGATCGAGCGCCAAACACTGGGTCGGCACCTGGTCCTCGGTCCAGGACACAGCCAAGGTACAGCTGTCCAGCGGCAGCACCGCCAGCGTCAACGGGCAGACACTGCGTATCCCCGCCCATGTCAGCATCGGCACCGATGACGACGGCAAGGGGGTACGCATCCACCTGTCCAACGCCATGGGGACCACCCCGGTGACCTTCGACGCAGCCTCCGTCGCTCTGCAGGACACCACCGCGGGCGGCGCCACCGCGTCCGCGACACCGACAACCGTGACATTCGGCGGCTCCGGCGCGATAACCATCCCCGCAGGCGCCGACGCCACCAGCGATCCCGTGTCCCTGCCCGTCGCACAGCAGACAACACTCCTGGTCAGCCTGCAGGTGCACGGCTCGGTGTCCGCCATGCCCGGCCACGCCGTGGCCCAGACCCCCGTCTGGGCCAGCACCGACGCCGCCAACCGCACCGGTGACACCGCCGGCGCCAACTACACGCAGACCACCTACACCGGTCTGCCCTACCTCGTCGGCATCGACGTCACCACCCCCACCACCGCCCCCACCGGCTCGGTCGTCCTCTACGGCGACCAGAGCGTCAACGGTGATACCGCAAAAGGCGACGGGAACTCCCCAAACGGCGACGGACAGCACCACCTCAGCGACGCCATCACCGACGCCCTGGTCAACGACACCAACGGGGACAACTCCGTCGACTACGGCGTCCTCAACGCGGGCACCAACAGCACCAGCCTCAGTAACAACCTGCTGCCACAGATCACCAACAGCGCCACCCCGGAAAGCGCACTCAACCCCCTGGACCGCAACGTGCTGACCCAGGGCAACGTACGCACCGTCGTCCTCTCCACGGGGGCTGCCGACCTGCTCAACTGCACCAGCAGCGCTGACACCTGCGCAACCAACGTCGAGAACGGACTGGCCACGCTCAACAGCCAGGTGACCTGGTACAACACCGATGACGGTCAGACCACGGTCAACGGCCAGTACATCACCCAAAACGCCAACATCACCGCGTACTTCGCCACCATCCCGCCCTTCACCTCTGCCCACCCGGGCACAGCAACCCAGGAAGCCGCGCGCGAGCTAGTCAACGACTTTCTCCTCAACAACTTCCCCAGTCAGGTCATCGATTTCGCCAAGGCGGTATCCACGGACGGCACGACTCAGTCATCGACCGTGAAGGCTGCAGACCTCTCAAACGGCAATCCGTCCAACGCCTACTACGCCGACCTCGCCAGCCAATATGTCAGCGACACGAACAACGTGGTCAGCATCGCGCCGAACCTGATCGTCCCGCTCACCACAGGCCGTGACACCCCCGAGGACGACTGGGAGCTGGCCACCGACGGCACCGACAGCAACGGCGACAACCCATCCACCGCGGTCGGTGGCACGACCTTCAGCGCCGCCGGCCCGGACGCGGTCAACGCCGGAGCCGGCGCAGCGTCCTTCGACGGCAGCACCGGATTCCTGGAGAGCGACCACACCGCCGTCGACACCTCAGGTGACTACACCATCTCTGCCTGGGTGAAGATCAACTCGGCTGTCGATGCCACCGCCATCTGCCAGGGAACCAGTCAGCACCAGTCGTTCTACATCGGCTACGACAGCGGCAACAAGGGCTGGATGTTCCAGACCACGACCACCAACGACGCCGGCGCCGCATTCCCCACCGCGGAGGGCGACACCAACACCGGCGCCGTCGGCACCTGGGCCCACCTGCTGGTCACCTACACTGCCCCGGTCGACGGAGAGTCCAACACCGGCGTGATGTCGATCTATCAGAACGGCACCCTGATGGGGACCGCCACCAACCTCACCCCGCAGTACGACTCGTCCATGCCCCTGACCATCGGCGGCTGCATCAACGCCCCAGACGCGACCGCACCGTACGCCGCCTTCCCTGGCTCCGTGGCAGACGTCCACACCTACCCGTACGCCATGCAGGCGAGCCAGGCCAGCGCAGACAGCGTGATCATGCCCATGGGCTGGGACAACGGCATGCCCGAGGACGAGTGGAAGCTCGCCGCCAACGGCAACGACACCGCCGCCCTCAACCCGTTCACCGCTTCCGGCAGCGCCGCCTTCGGCACCGATGCGCCGAGCGGGGCCTCCGGCAGCGTCGCCTTCGACGGGAGCACCGGCTTCGTCAGGAGCAAACAGAGCGCGGTGAACACACTCGGCGACTACTCCGTCTCGACCTGGGTGAAGATCAACTCAGCTCTCGGCGCCGCGGCTGTCTGCCAGGGCACCACCCAGCACCAGGCGTTCTACCTCTCGTACGACAAGACCAGTAAGGCCTGGATGTACCAGACCACGACCACCAACGACGACAACTCCGACTTCCCCACCGCGGAAGGAGACACCAACACGGCCCCCATCGGCACCTGGACCCACCTCGTCGCCACCTACCGAGCACCCGTCGCCGGAAACTCCAGCTCCGGCTCGATGGCCCTCTACCAAAACGGGACCCTGATGGGGACAGCCACCAACCTCAGCCCCCAGTACGACTCGTCCCTGCCCCTGACCATCGGCGGCTGCGTCAACAGCGCGTCAGCCACCAGCCCCTACCTGGCGTTCCCCGGATCCGTAGCCGACGTCCACGTCTTCCCACGCACGCTCTCGGCCACCGAGGTCGGCGCACTGCACTGACTCCCCACCTTCGGCAGGGCCTACCGCTCCCGCCAGGAGCGGCCGGCCCTGCCGAAGTCCAGGAAGACCCTGCGTCCCGCAACAGGCGCAAGCCCGCACCCTTGTGGATACTTCGCGGCCCCCACGTCCTGCCAGCGTCCCGAATTCACCGCTCCGGCCGCCAGACCAGCGACCTGCGGTGGCTCGCGCCACCAGCGGATCGATACATCTGCGCAAGCCGGCGCAGCGCCAACCGCCACAGACCACTCCGGCACCAACTCGCGAGCAGCGCATTCAGTTCGCCGCTCTACAAGGAGTTCCTTCTCCCTCACCGCACGCACCGAGCCTTGCCCATCGTTCGAATCCAGATGGAGGCAGCGGCCCGAGGAGATGCCTGGCAGCACGGCCGCAGCCTGCGCTGCGTCCTGCGCAACGACTGGGAGAAGTCTGCCACCGAAGCGGTCAACGACATCATGCCCGCCCTGCTGAACTACTTGAAGCGACAGGAACTCGACGAGGTCCGGTTCACGGTGCTGCATCCTGGCGGCCCTCGGATCATCGAGGACGCCGAACGGGGGCTCGGCGTGGACCAGGCCCCCGGTATTGAGGACCGTGCCAAGGTGAACCGCCACACCTGGGCCACCCTGCGCGAGAAAGGCAACCTTGGCGGTGTCGGCGTCCTGGCCGTCCTCGCCCGCACCCACGACGATCCCCCGCCGACGGGACCCGCGGCCTGCTGCTCGGGGTAGGTCCAGGGCTCGCCGCCGTCGGCGGAACTGCCACCTGGCTGGCCGGACCACACCCGTCGTCGGCCGCTTGACCTTCGACACCGGCCGTGGCACCCAGCCCACCGCCGACGGCCTGTCCCACCAACACCCGCAGCGGCACCTGCCGTTCACGGAGGTGCCCTGGCTGAACTGATGACGGGTCGTCCAGGGCACTGGCAACCGCGCCCCGGGCTGAGGGCAGCCGCAGAGCCTCCCGTGGGGAGCCGGGAGGAGCGGCGGGCCCCGCTGAACACGCAGCTCAGGGGGCCCATGGTGTGGAAGTCCTCATCGGGGGGCGAAGGACGTCCACATACACACCATGCATCAGGACGCCGGTGCAGCAATAGAGTTCGGCGTGGAATATTCCCATGGCCTAGTAGGGCTTGGTCAGGGCGGTCAAGGGTGGGCGAATGCCCAGCGGCCGGGATCCAGGCCCAGGTCTGCTTCATGCCCCACCACGACCACCGGATCGAGGTCCGCTACGCGGCTACCGGCCGCTACCTCGGCCCCGCGGGCCTGGCCGACCTGGCCACCGAGGAACAGGGCAGCGCCGTACGGCGGTCACGGGCAACCCGGGCCGTCCTGGACGTTGCAACTCACCTGCCAGGCGGTCCACGCGCCGTTGGAGGAGCGGACCCGGAACCAGTAGTTGCCGTCGCTGCCGATGGCCGCGATGGTGAAGTTCGAGAGGCTGCCTTGCAGGTGGTCGATGACGATCTGGCTCTTCACCCACCCGCCCATGGACACCCATCCGTTCCAGGAGCCGTCGGGGTAGCTCCAGTTCGTCCACACCGCGTGATCGGTACCGACGAGGAACTCCTCCGTCGTCCCGTTGTCGAGTTTCGTGGACGAGACGCCGTAGTCGCAGAAGTACTTCTGGCCCTTGTCCGTGCAGTAGGTCGCCGCCTGTGCCGGCGCCGCCGCGGCACCCACCCCCGCGAAGGCGGCCAGGGCCGCAACCGCTGTGAGGGCACTCTTGAATCTGCGCACGTACATGCTCCTTTGCCAAGTGGTGTGGTCGTGTCGAGGAAGGGGGAGAACCAGCGCCCCAGCACTCCTGACAAGTCGATCACGGGCATGAGGGGGATGACCATGCAGATCTACCGGCAGAAGTAGCCCCCACTACCGGCAGAAGAGGCCCCGCCCCCTCGCCACCCGAACCACGTCGGACCGCCCTGTTCCGCTTCAGCCCCGACCCGTTCCCGACGACCTGCCCGCACTAGCTGCAGACTCTGCCGAGACTCTCTTCGCGGCCATCATCTACGTCCTGGTCAGCGGATGTGCCTGGCGCCAACTACCGCCCTGCTTCGGTTGGATCAAGGCGACAGTCGACGTCAAACCCGCCCCGCCCAAGCGCGCCACCGGCGTCGGGGACTACGACGTCCACATCAATGGCGACGGCCTGGCCGACTACCTGGTGGTCGACGACAACGGCGCCACCCGCGCCTGGCTCAACACCGGTCCGGGCAGCTGGAACGACCAGGGCATCACTGCCACCGGTGTCGGAGCCCCCGGCCACCGCGTCCGCATCTGATCCACCTGTACCTCCGCACCGGCCGGCACGCCCCCCCCCAAGCACGGCGAACGCACACGCCTGATCTACCGGCCCAAACGACATGCCGATCACAAACGGGGCGGCGGACGCAACTTCACCTGGACCGACCACCGCGATCTCCTCATCGACGCCCACCAGCAACTCGGCACACCCATCGTGCTCATCTGGCACAACCTCAATGTCCACAAGGACCGCCGAATGCGGCAGTTCATCGACACCCACGACTGGATCAGCTGCTACTTCCAGCCGGCCTACGCACCCGACCTCGACCCCGTCGAGGGCATCTGGTCACTACTGCGACGCAGCAGCCAGGCCAACACCGCCTTCACCGACCCCGACCACCTCATGCGCACGCTCCGGCACGCATCTGATGTGCCGTCAACACTCAGGGATGCCCTTGCCGTCCTGCGAAGACGCCCAGGACGGCATGGACGTACGGGTCGGCGACGCACGAGCGGGACTGCCGCCGGAAGTCAGTTCCGGCAGACCGCCTCGGCCTGGGCCGCGGCCACGTGCCGGCCTTCATTGCTGCTGCCCCAGTCGACGCCGCGGTTGTCGAGACCCACCGCGAGCTTGGCCCTGCCCGGGTAGGTGCCGGCCGTCACCCACCGGCCGAGGTGGGCGCCCTGGTTGATCTGGAAGCTCCCGATCACGTTGTTGGCCGAGGGAGTGAAGGCCCGGTAGACCGTGTAGTAGGCGGGGTTGCCGCCGACCATGGTCCGGTCCGAGACCGGCGGGATGTAGACCATCAGGGTGCAGGAGGCCGACGCGGTCAGGTTCGGTGAGAAGAGCCACTCCGCGTAGAGCGCTGAGTCGGGGCTGGAGCGGCCGCTCAGGGGCAGTGCGGAGTACGAGCCGTGGCAGCCGTCCTGCGACCAGGCGTGCGTTCCGCGGCGCCAGCCGTCGGCGCCCTTCGTGTAGACGCCGGTCTCCTGGTAGCCCCAGGTGCTGCAGCCCGGCCCGGTGACCGCGCTGTACGCGGGCGGCTTGGCCCCGGACGGCCGCGCAGGCGTGGGTGCCGGGGTGGCGGCCCTGGTGGCGGCCGGTGCGGGCGCCTGATTGCCGCCGGGTATCCCGCGTCCGCCCGAACTCCCGCCACCCGGACCTGGTTTGGCGTTGGCTCCGGGAGCCAGGTTGGCGGCGGCGCCCGGCAGGACGGGAACGCCCTGCGGCGCGGCCGCGCCCACCCGGGCGCCTGGCACCGGCGCCTTGCCCGGCGTACCGCTCGGTCCGCCGCTGGGCGCGGCACCGGGGGTGGCGGCGAGCCCCGGCACGAAGCCGGCCTGCGAGCCGTCGGGGCCCACCGGAGTGTCGGCAGCGGCGCTGTTGTGCGGCTTGGCGTGCGAGCCGCCCGGCCCAGCGATCACGAAGGGACCGGCGACCAGGAGCACACCCGCCACGGCGGCGGCGAGCATCACAGGCCGGCCGAACCGGGACGGGACCGCCGCACGCAACGGGTCGACGGTGGCAGTCGCCGCGGCTGCCGGATCGGCCTGGGCACCGGGGGCCCGGGGCTCGGCCGACTCCGTGGACCCGGCGGCGGTACCGGACCCCGCCCCGGGCTCGCTGTCGGGTTCGGTGCCGGGCTCGTCGGCGCCCGAGGCCGGCGGCGCGACCACCGTCGCGGCCTCCGGCTCCGTCGCCGGGAAGCCCGGGCGGGCCGGCTGCGCGGTGCCTTCGACCGTGGTGCCGTTGTCAGCCATGGTCATCCTCGGTGTAGTGGAGTGGGAACGGTGGCCCGGCAACACCGGGCGGAACGGATCACGGGCGCGACGGCGACCCGGGCGGCGCAGCGGGCGCGCCCGGACAGCCTCGTACCCAGGGTGTGGGGTGCACTCGCGGTAGCGGCGCCAGGACCGCCGCACCGGACCACCGGGGGCCGGACGGCTGGGGCGTCTTCGGCACGGACGTCGAGCGGGCTGACAGCGACCCATCGGCCCGGGGGTCTGGACCACACCCCGGCCTGACGACTGCCCAGCCCTCGCCCGTACCGCACGAGTTCGTGCAGTTCTACCACAGGCGCCGACCGGATCGAACCTCGCCCCGGGCGAGCGGTGCGACCCGGCGGGCGGGGCAGGCCCCCTACCGGCCGCCGGTGGTGAGCTGTTCCACCGCGCGGAGTTCGGCGGCGGCCTCCTCCTGCCGTGGGCTCTTGAGCTGGGACAACCCGCCGTGCGCGGCGAGCAGCGTCTCGTGGGCCTCGTCGTAGCGGGTGAGCCGGCGCAGCACGAGACCGAGGTCCAGCCGGGCCGGTTCACCCCAGGCAGGCACCCGCAAGGAGTCGAAGCCCTCGACGGCCCCGCGCAGCATGCCCTCCGCCTCGGCCCAACGGCCGAGCGCCGCGAGGTCGTTGCCGGTCTCGTGCAGGGCGAGGGCGTGGTAGAGACCGATCGTGTCGGCGGCCTGTCCCCACAGACTCTGCCGGCTGAGCTCCACCCCGCGCCGGTGGATGACCAGCGCCTCCTCCACCCGGCCGGATTCGCGCAGCCCCCGCCCCAGGGCGTTCAGGACGGAGAGTTCGGCCAGACGAGCGGGCGGCGCGTCCACGTCGGCCAGGCGGGCGGCCGCGTCCTGGAACCGGTGGATGGACTCCTCGGTGCGGCCGAGCCGGCGCAGGGCTCCGGCGGAGTAGCCCAGCGCCCAGCCGATCTGCAGGGCGTCGCCGATCTCGTGGGCCACGGCGCAGGCCCGGTCGGCCGCCGCCAGTGCCCCGGCATTGTCGTAGAGGCAGTAACTGTAGGCCCAGGAAAGGTAGTTGAGGTGCACAGCCTCGTCCCGGCGGCTCCCCAGCACGCGGGCCGAGTCCACCGCCCGGGTGAACACCTCGACCCACAGCTCCCAGTGGTGGTTCACGTCGGAGAACCAGTGCATGGCCTCGGCCGCGTCGATGACCTGCTGGTGGCGTCCGGCGACCTGGGCCTGGCGCAGCGCCGCCACCCACTCGGACCGCTCCGCCTCCAGCCAGCCACGGGCCTCCGTGCGGTCGGCGGGTGCGCTCGCGGGGTCGGGGTCGTCGACCGGGTCCTCCGCGTGGCGCTCGGCGTCGAAGCGCAGCGCGGCGGCGGTGGCCCGGGACAGCATCCAGCGCGCGAGCCGGTCCCGGGCCTCCGCGACGACCTGCGGGCCCTCCTCCAGGGTGAGTTGCTCGGTGGCGAAGAGCTTGAGCAGGTCGTGGAAGCGGTAGCGCTCCACGACGGTGTCGGGCTGCAGCAGACCAGCGTCCGTCAGTTCCTCGGCGTACAGGGCCGCCCGGGCAGCGGGCAGACCGGTCAGCAGGGCGGCGCTCTCGGGGCTGAAGTCGGGCCCGGCGACGAGTGCGGCCCGCCGGAACAGCAACCGGGAGGGCGGGCTCAGCTGTTGGTAGGAGAGGGCGAATGCGGCCCGTACCTGCAGTCCGCCGGCCTGCAGCGAGTCCAGCCGACGGCTCTCCTCGGCCAGCCTGGCGACCAGCTTGCCGACGTGCTCCTCGGGCCTGACGGCCAGGCGCTGCCCGGCGATCCGCACCGCCAGCGGCAGGTGCCCGCACAGGTCGGCGAGGTCACGGACGGCCTGCGCCTCGCGCTTGACCCGCTGCGGGCCGATGATCCGGGTCAGCAGCTCGACGGCCTCTTCCCGTTTGAGCACGGCGAGCGCGATGCGGTGCACCGATTCGATCCCGGCGAGGGCACGCCGGCTGGTGACGATCGTCAGGGACGATCCGCTGCCCGGCAGCAGCGGGCGGACCTGGTCCTCGTCGACGGCGTTGTCCAGCACCAGCAGGATGCGGCGCTCGCCGACCAGCGACCGGTACAGGCCGGCCCGGTCGTCCGTCCCGGCCGGCACCTCGCTCTCGGCCACCCCCAGGGCCCCCAACAGGCGGGCCAGGGCGTCGCGCGCGGAGGTCGGCTCCTCCTCCATGCCGCGCAGGTCGACGGCGAACACCCCGTCCGGGAAGCGGTCGGCGAGTCCGTGGGCGGCGTGCACGGCGAAGGCCGTCTTGCCGAGGCCTGGCTGTCCCGAGACGACGGCGACCGGCGGGTGGGCGGGGTGCTCCCTGTCCACCAGGGCGTGGAGCTGGGACAGGGCGGGGCCACGCGCGGTGAAGTCCCCGATGTCACGGGGAAGGGCCAGCATGCCGGACGCCGGCGTGACCGCGCCGTCCGCGGCGGGCCGTACCTCCTGCCGGGGGCGCGGCCGGCCCGCCTTCGCGGCCTGTTCCAGCTGCTCGGCGTCGGCGGGGTCCAGCCTCAAGGCGGCGGCGAGCGCCTGGACGGTGCGCCGCTGCGGGCCACGGGTCCGACCGCGCTCCAGGTCGGCCACCGCGCGGACACTGATCCCGGCGGCGGCGGCCAGTTCCTCCTGGCTGAGCCCGGCGCCGCAGCGCAGGCCGAGCAGCAGCCGACCCAGACCGTCCGACGTCACCGAATCGGTCCCCATCCTCGGCTACCCCTCCTTGACCTGGGCACCCGGCTCAAAGCGCCGGTCCCCGGCAGAATTATGCCGGATCGCATTTCTGCCGGTGGAACCTCCTGGTCGCCCCGCACGCCGTCATGGTCGACTGACGCGGCCCGCATCAGCAGGCGTCCGGGCCCCTGGACCGGTCCGGCCGCCGCCCGCGGTCCCATGGTGCGTGGAGGCCAGGTCACCGGACCGGCCGTGCTCTCGCGGAACCGACACCCCAGACCCGGAAGGCCGGTGCCGTGCAGCCCGTTCGACACCACCTTCCGTCCGGACGGAGCCCGAAACCGTCCGAAGTCGCCGCCGCGGGTCATTCCCCCATGGCCCGCGGCGGCGACAGCTCCCGTCCAAGAACCCGGTTGGACAGCCCCTGATGTCCCTGCAGTCGCTGGAGTACGGCATGTCCAAGCACGGAGGAGAACGGGAGTGAGTACCGTCCTGGTCAAGCGCTCGCCGCGCGCCGAGGGCCCCGCTCTGCCCGAGGGGCAGATCGAACTGGCCGAGCCCCCGGTGCTCGGCGAGCCGGCCGTCGCGGACTTCGGCTCGGCGCTGATGTACCTGCCGATGGGCCTGGGCACCGGGGCCATGGTGCTGATGTTCTCGATCCACGGCTCCGGCCAGAGCACCTACCTGATGTCCGGCATGATGGGCGTCGCGATGGTCAGCATGACGCTGACCCAGATCGGCCGCGCGGGCGGCGAGCGGCGGCGCAGGCTGCGGGCGGAACGCCGGGACTACCTGCGGTACCTGACACAGAAGCGGGGCCAGGCCCGGCAGGCGGCGACCGAGCAGCGCGCGGCCCTGCTCTGGGACAACCCGGACCCACGGCACCTGGAGGCGCTCGCCCACGGCACCGGCCTGTGGGAACGCCGCCCCAGCCACGAGGACTTCGCACGGATCCGGATCGCGCTGGGCCTGCGGCGGGCGACGCTGGAGTTCCTGCCACCGCAGACGAAACCGGTGGAGGACCTGGAGCCGCTGTCGGCGGTGTCCCTGCGCCGCTTCACCGAGGCGCACCAGACGATCCCCCAGCTCCCTGTCCCGGTCGCCCTGAGGCGCTTCACCAGCGTGGAGTTCGCCGGTGCGACTGAGCCGGCGTCGTCCCTGGTACGCGCCATGATCGGACAGTTGGCCCTTTTCCACTCCCCGGACGAACTGCGCATCGCCCTGCTGGGCAGCGCCGCGGCGCAGGCCGGGTGGGACTGGCTGAAGTGGCTGCCGCACAACACCCATCCCGGCGAGGAGGACGCGGCCGGGCCGGTGCGACTGGCCGCCGACAGCCTCGACGCGCTGATGGACCTGCTGGGCTCTGAGGTGCGCGACCGCCCCGACCACGACCCGGCGGCGTCGCCGAGCGTCGCGGAACCCTTCGTGGTGATCGTGGCCCAGGGGGTGCGGATCCCCGCCACCTCGCGGTTGCTGGCGGGCGGCCTGCGCAACGTGGTCCTGCTCGACGCGACGGGCTCGATGGCCGGTGGCCCCAAGGTGCTGCGCCTGAACGTCACCGAGGACCAGGTGGAGTTCCCCTCCGGGGACGAGCTGGTGACGGCGAACGCCGACACCCTCAGCACGGTCGGCGCCGAACGCCTGGCCCGCGCCCTGGCACCGCTGCGCACCAGCAGCACCGTGGACCTGGCCGAGCGCCCGCTGGAGTCGGACCTTGACCTGGTCACCCTGCTGGGCATCCGCGACCCGCGGACCTTCGACGTCGCGGCCACCTGGCGGCCACGGCAGCAGCAGGCGGCCCGCCTGCAGGTGCCGCTGGGGGTGACCGAGGACGGCGAGGTCGTGCGGCTGGACCTCAAGGAGTCCGCCCAGGGCGGCATGGGACCGCACGGCCTGCTGATCGGCGCGACCGGATCGGGCAAGAGCGAACTGCTGCGCACCCTGGTGATGGGCCTGGTGGCCACCCACTCCTCCGAGGTGCTCAACCTGGTCCTGGTGGACTTCAAGGGCGGCGCGACCTTCCTGAACATGGAACGGCTGCCGCACACCTCCGCGGTGATCACCAACCTGGCCGACGAGATCCACCTGGTCGATCGGATGCGCGACGCCATCAACGGCGAGATGATCCGCCGTCAGGAGCTGCTGCGCGAGTCCGGCCACTCCTCGCTCTTCGAATACGAGAAGGCCCGGGGCGCCGGCGCCGGCCTCGCCCCGCTGCCCTCACTGCTGGTCATCGTCGACGAGTTCTCCGAACTCCTGGCCAGCAAGCCGGAGTTCGTCGACCTCTTCGTGTCGATCGGCCGCCTCGGGCGCAGTCTGGGCGTCCACCTGCTGCTCGCCTCCCAGCGACTGGACGAGAGCCGGATCCACAAAGTGGAAGGCCACCTCTCCTACCGCATCGCGCTGCGGACCTTCTCCGCGATGGAGTCACGCAGCGTGATCGGCGTCTCCAGTGCCTACGAGCTCCCCTCCGCCCCAGGAAACGGCTTCCTCAAGATCGACACCACCAACCTGGCCCGGTTCAAGGCGGCTTACGTCTCCGGTCCGGCTCCCGAACCGGCCGCCGCGGGCGCCGGCTCGGCGCTGCCGGACACCCCGGCAGCGGAGCTGACGCTCTTCGGGCTGGCCCAGCAGGGCCCGCTGCGATCGGAGTTGGCGGCCCGGGCGCTGGCCGAGCAGTCGCTGCACCCGGCCCGGCTTCAGGAGCCGGCCGGTCCGGCGCCCGGTGGCGAGCCGGGCGCGGAGAGCACGGCGAGCCTGCTGGAGGTGCTGGTGGACCGGCTGGCGCAGAGCGGGCCGCCGGCCCGGCAGGTCTGGCTGCCGCCGCTGACCTCCTCCCCCAGCCTGGACCAGTTGCTCCCGGGGATCGTGCCGGACCCGGTGCGCGGGATGAGCGCGGTGGACCATCCCTGGCTCGGCGCGCTGCGCGTCCCGCTGGGCCTGGTGGACCGGCCCTTCGAGCAGCTGCGCGAGATGCTGGTGGCCGACCTGTCGGGAGCCGACGGCCACGTCGGCCTGGTGGGTGCCCCGCAGACCGGCAAGTCCACGACCCTGCGCACCCTGATCCTCTCGCTGGCCCTGACCCACACCCCGCAGGAAGTCCAGTTCTACTGCCTGGACTTCGGCGGCGGCGGGCTCGTCTCCACCGCGGGGCTGCCGCACGTCGGGTCGGTGGCCACCCGCCTGGAGCGCGACCGGGTACTGCGCACGATCGCGGAGCTGACCCAGCTGCTGGAACGGCGCGAGGCGGAGTTCACCTCGCGCGGCCTGGAGTCGATGGCTGCCTACCGCGCGCTGCGCGCCGACGGCACGATCGACGACCCGTACGGGGACGTCTTCCTGGTGGTGGACGGCTGGTCCACACTGCGCCAGGACTACGAGGACCTGGAGCCGAAGGTCATCGAACTCACCTCCCGGGGCCTCTCGTTCGGGCTGCACGTGATCGCCTCGGCGGTGCGCTGGTCGGAGATCCGCCCCCGCCTGCGCGACCTGCTCGGCACCAAGCTTGAGCTGCGGCTCGGTGATGCCACCGAGTCCGAGATCGGCTCGCGGATCGCGGCCACCGTGCCGCACCAGCCAGGCCGCGGCCTGACGCCGGTCGGCCACCACTTCCTGGCCGCGCTGCCGCGACTGGACGACTCCGGCGCCACCGACGACCTGACCACGGCCACCAAGGCCGCCGTGGCGGAGGTCGACGCCTTCTGGACCGGGCGTGCCGCCCCCGGCGTGCGCCTGCTGCCCACCCGGCTGCCGGTCGACCAACTCCCAGCGGCCGACGGCGATCTGCGGGTCTGTCTGGGCTGGGACGAGCAGCGCCTCGAACCGTCCTGGCACGACTTCGCCACCAGTGCGCACCTGATGGTGATGGGAGACGGCGAGAGCGGCAAGACCAACACGCTGCGCCTGGTGATCCGTGCCATCACCTCCCGCTACACCCCCGACCAGGCCCGGATCATGGTCGCCGACCCCGGTCGTGGCCTGCTCGCCTCGGTGCCCGAGGCGTACCGGGTCGGCTACGTCGTGGACCGTGACGCGCTCGCCGAGCTCGCTGCCAACGCGGCCGTCTCGGTCGGCAAGCGGGTGCCGGGCCCGGACGTCAGCCCCGAGCAACTCGCCCGGCGCGACTGGTGGCAGGGCCCGAGGCTGTTCGTCATCGTCGACGACTACGACCTGGTCTGCGGAGCCGCCGGTGCGCCCTCGCCCATGGCACCGCTGGTCCCGCTGCTGGCCCAGGGCCAGCACATCGGCCTGCACCTGGTGGTCTCCCGCAGCACCTCCGGGGCGATGCGGGCCATGATGGATCCGATGCTGCGGCGCATGTGGGAGCTGGGCAACCCGGCCCTGCTCTTCTCCTACCCCAAGGAGGAGGGCAAGTTCCTCGGCGAGGCCAAGCCCCGCACCCTGCCCGCCGGCCGGGCCCAGTTCGTCACCCGCCGGTCCGTGCGGCTCGTCCAGACCGGGCTGGTGACGCCCTCATGACGACCGCGCCCGCCCACACTCCCGCCGTGCATCAGAGGAGCACCATGTCGACCGCCGCGCCCGCGGTGTCCCCCTCGTCCAGCGAGGTCTGCCGACTCACGATCGTCCACCCGGGCGGCCGCTGTGACGTCTCGGTCCCGCTCACCACGTCCGTCGGTGACTTGCTGCCGGCCCTGTTGCGCCACCTCCCGCAGTCGCCGCAGGAGCGCGGCACCCCCCTGGTGCTCCAGCGGCTGGGCGAGGAACCACTGGACCCGGACGGCACGCCCGAGAGCCTCGGGCTGCGGCACGGCGACCAACTGCACCTGCGGCCCGCCGACGCGGCCCTGCCCGCCCTGCACTTCGACGACGTCGCCGACGGCGTGGCGCACGTGGTCAGTGCGCGGCCCGACCGGTGGCAGCCGTCGACCAGCCGCCGCCTGGCGCTGGCGCTGGCCGTCCTGGTACTGGCCGCACTGAGCGCCTCCCTGCTGAGCAGCGACCCCGGACCGTTCTCCGCCAAGTGCGCCGGGGTGATCACCGCCGTGCTGCTGGTGACCGCCTGCGTGGTGGCCTCGCGGCCCGACGGGGACCGCGGCGCCGTGCTGATCGCCGCGCTGGGCGCGCTGGCCCACGGCGCGCTGGAGGGGCTGGCCCTGCGGAGCGGACCGCACGGCGCCTTCACCTCCGGGCCGGCGGCGGTCCTGGTCGCCGCCGGGGGTGTGGCGGTGGTCGCCGCCGTCCTGCTGACCCTGCGGCCGCTGCCGCCGGTCGTGCCCGGCACCGCCCTGCTCACCGCGCTGGCGGCGGCCTCCGGGGCAGGGCTGGTACACGCCTTCCACTGGCGCACCGATCAGGCGGTCGCGGTGGTCGCGGTCGCGCTGTTCGTCCTGGGACACGTGGGACCGCGACTGGCTCTGCGCCTGTCCCGCGTGCAGGCCCCGCTGCTGCCGCACAACGCCGAAGAGCTCCAGCAGGGCATCGCCCCCGAACCGCAGGAGCGGATCGAACAGCGCGTCACGGCGGCCAACGACTACCTGAACGTCCTGAGCCTGGCCTCCTGCGTGGTGTACGCGTCGGCGTTCCTCGCCCTGGCGCACGCGGGGGGCTGGGTCGGCTGGACGCTGCCCCTGGTGTTCACCGGCGCGGTGCTGCTGCGCTCGCGCGGGCTCACCGGCACCCTGCAGCGCGGGCCGATGGTGGTCTCCGGCGTCCTCGGCCTGGCCGTGCTGCTGGTGCGCGCCGGTGCGGGCGGGACCGGCGACCGGGCGCTGGTGCTGGCCGTGCTGCTGACCGCGACCGTACTGCTGACGGTGTGGGCCCCCCGGATGTCGGGGCGCCTGCTGCCGGTCTGGGGGCACAGCGGGGACGTGCTGGAGATGATCGCGGCGATCGCCCTGCTCCCGCTGCTGCTCCAGTTCCTGGACGTGTACGCCCGCATCCGCGCGCTGGCCGGCTGAGGGGCGGCGGCAGATGCAGACGCGACGCGACCACCTGCACGCCCACCGGTTCGCCATCGGCCGGCTGGCCACCGCCCTGGTCAGCGGTGATACGGGCCGGGGCGACAGTCCGACGAGGCGGGCCTCGCTCGGCACCTTCTTCGGAGCCGGCGTCGTGCTGCTCCTCTGCGCGGGATCCGCCGCCTTCGGACTGCTGTCCCCGGCCGCGGACACCAGCTGGCGCAGACCGGGGTCCATCGTGGTGGAGCAGCAGACCGGCAACCGCTACCTCTTCCTGGGCGGCACACTGCGCCCGGTGCGCAACTACGCCTCGGCCCTGCTGCTGGCCGGGCAGGGCGCCGCGGTCCGTTCCGTCTCCGCGAAGTCGCTCGCCGGCACCCCGCACGGTGCCCCGGTCGGCATCAACGGCGCACCCGACTCCCTGCCCGCGCCCGCGGCGCTGCTGCCGGGCCCGTGGACCTGGTGCCTGCGTCCAGACCTGGCCGGTGGCCAACTGCTCGACCTCGACCCGGCCGGGCAGACCTCCCCGGTCCCCGCCGACCGGCGCATCCTGGTGGCGGGGCCCCACGGACAGCGCTTCGTGCTGTGGCGCGGCGTCAAGTACCCGCTGCCCGACGACGCCGCGCTGATCGCGCTGGGCCTGGACGGCGACCACCCGCTCTCCGCCCTGCCGACCTGGCTCGCAGCGCTCCCCACCGGCGTCACGCTGGCTCCCGCCGAGATCGCCGGCAGCGGACGGGCGGCCGGGCAGGTGGGCGGGCACCGGGTGACGGTCGGCCAGCTCTTCGAGACCCCCGCGAGCGGGAGCACCGCGCACGGGGGTGCGGCGGCGACCGGCACGGACCACCACTACGTGATGACCAGCAAGGGCATCGCCACGGCCAGCGCCACCGAGGCGGCCCTGCTGGCCGCCCGGCCCGGCGTTCCGGCCGTGCTGCGGGTCAGCGCGACCGACATCGCCGGCGCCCCGATCTCCCACGACCAGTCCCTGCTCACCACCCTGCCCGACGTGCTCGGCACGCACGCCCTGGACCAGGCCGGCCAAGCGGTCTGCCTGCGCCAGCAGGCCCACGGGGCCAAGCTGACCAGTCAGTTGGTCGTCGAGCAGGGTCCCGCCGCCACCAGCGGCCGGACCCTGCTCATCCCGCCGGACACCGGCCTCCTGGCCGTCGACCTGGACCAGCTCGCCCGGCCGAACGCCACCGCACAGACCTTCCTGATCACCGATCAGGGGATCGCCTACCCGCTGGCCGACGGCAGCACCGCCGCAGCCCTGGGTCTGGGCGGCGGTGGCCGGACGGCCGTGCCGGAGAGCATCCTCGGCGCGCTGACGCACGGTCCGTTGCTTGACCCCCGCACAGCCGCCGACACCGTCCGGGAGGCCGGCCGATGACGCCACAGCCACTGCCCGCGCCGTCCACGCCACCCGACGGTCCACGGCCCGGGCCCGAGCGACTGGGCGAGGCCGGGACTGCAGTGCTCGCCGCCCTCGAACCCTCGCCGTCGCCGCTGCCCCCGCCGCCGTCCGCGGGCGGCGTCGGAGCCGGGCCGCCCGCCGCCCAGCCGGCGGTGCAGCTGCTCCGGTCGCCGCTCATGGGCGGGATCCAGCTGGAGTCCGGCGCGCCCGAAGGCCCCGTGCCTGAAGCCACCCGGCCCAGCCCCGCCCTGGCCGGCGCACCGGAACCGGAATCCGTCACCGCGGCCACCGTCGCCGCCGCCGTCCTCGTGCAGCCGGTGCCGGCCAAGGCGGCCTGCGCCGTCCCGCCGCAACGCGGGATCGCGCGCGAGCGCGACTGGGTACGGCGCACGTACGGCGCCCAGTACCACGCGACGGCCGGCATCGTCTCCCGGGTGCTGTCGCAGGCCCCCGGGCTGCGCGGCAGCTCGCGGGCCATGGAGGGTGACGCCCTGACGGACCTGGTGGCGGTGCGCCTGTACCTCGGGGGCGACAGCGCCGCGGTGGACGACGCCGTGCGGCGGGCCACTGTGGGACCGCACGTCCCGTTGGCCCGCTGTGTGGCCTCCGGACTGCGCCGGCTGCCCTCCTACCGCGGGGCCGCGCTGCTGCGGTCGCGGGTCAGCCACGCGGAGCGCGACTGGTACCGCACCGGGCACACGACCACCGAGTGGGCATTCTGTACCGCGCAGGCCGCCGCGCACGCCGGGACCGAGGACGGCACCGACTTCCTGATCTGGTCGATGACCGCCCGCCGCACCAGCCTGCTGGATCCCGGCTCGCCCGATCGCGTGATCTTCGCGCCCGGCACCGCGTTCAAGGTGCTGCGGGCGGGCTCCGAGGCCGACGCCCCCGTCCTGCTGCGCGAGGTGCTGGCCGACGAGCGGACGCAGGACGGCCGCGCCGACGCACCGCGCCTGCCGCTCGACGAGATCGCCCTGGACGGCCTCGACCAGGCCCTCCGGGTGCTGGACTGGGCCCAGGAGGCGGCCGCCGCGGCTGCGGCGGCGAAGCCCGGCACGGCGCCCGCGGGTACCCCGCTCGGCGCACCGCCCGGACTGATCACCCTCGCCTCCCGCTCGCGGACGCGCGTCGCGGGGAGCACGCCCGCAGCCGCGCGGAACACCCCCGTGCCCGCCGAAGGAGCGACACTGTGAGCCGGCAAGTCCTCGTGGTGTCCGCGGACCGTCCGGGCGCCCACCGGTCCATCGCCGCCGCCCTGGCCGACGCCGCCGAGGGAGCGCTGATCACGGTGGCGCCCGGCCGCTACGAGGAGACACTGACCGTCACCCGGCCGGTGACGCTCGCCGCCGAGGGCGCCGCCGGGACCGTGAGCATCCACGCCTCCACCGGCAGCACGGTGGTCCTGGACGCGGAGGCCGCGCAGCTGACGGGCCTCCAGCTGTCGGGCACCGACCCGCAGGCGCCGGTGCTGGACGTACGGCGCGGGCAGGCCGCCCTGGACGACTGCCAGATCTCCGGCGGAGCCTGGGCAGCCGTACTGGCGTGGCAGGACGGCATGCTGGCGCTGCGCGACTGCCAGGTTGCCAACACCCAGGGCGCCGGCATCGTGGTCACCTCCGGCGGTGCCAACGTGGTGGAGCGCTGCGCGATCACCGAGGTGGGCTCCTCGGCCGTGGTGGTCGCCGAGCACGGGCGGCTGATCGTGCGGGACTGTGCCGTCGACCGGCCGCGCGGCAACGGGATCTGCGTCAACGGCAACGGCGCCGCCCTGATGGAGGGCAGCCGAATCCACGGGAGCGGCAAGCCGGCGGTGGCCGTGGAGCAGAACGGCCGGGCCGAGCTGCGCAAGGTCACCGTGACGGCGAGCGCCGCCCTGGACGCCTACCTGACCAGTGCCGCCTCGATCGTGCTGGCCGAGTGCTCGTTCACCGGCTCGGGCGGCCAGGCGGTGCACATCAGCGAGGGCGCCGCCCCTCTGCTGCGCGACTGCGTGATCGACTCCGCTGCGACCGGCGGGGTGCAGGTCACCGCGGGCTCCCGCGCCCGTCTGGAGAACTGCCGGATCACCGGCAGCCCGCTGGGCCTGCTGGTGGAGGCGGGGAGCACGGCGGACTGCGCCGGTCTGACGATCGGCGGGGCCGGCGTGGCCGTCCGGGTGACCGGACAGGGCGGCCTGACGGTGCAGGAGGCGGACCTGTCGCTGGAGGGTGGCGTGGGAATGGAACTGGGCGACCGTGCGCAGGCTCGGCTGTCCGGTCTGCGGCTGCGCTCAACCGGCGGCACCGCCCTGACCCTGGCCGGCGCCGCGCGCGCCGAGCTGACCGCCTCGGTCCTGCGGGGCGGCCCGGTCCTGATCGACACGGACTCCGAACTCATCGCCACGGAAAGCGAGTTCTCGGACTCCGGCGCCGACGGGATCCGGCTGGCCGGTGGCGGGTCGATCCTGGCGGTCGGCTGCCGGATCAACGGGGCCCGCGGCCACGGACTGAACGTGCAGGCCTCCGCCCGGGCGGAGCTGGACAACTGCACCGTCTTCGACAACGTCGGCGACGGCGTGCGCTGCACCACCGAGGAGGCGGTGCGGGTCCACGACTGCGAGATCCGCGACAACGGCGGCGGTTCCGTGCACCGGCTGGGCGCCGGCCACCGGCCACCCGCCGATCCGGGCCGCCCCGACGGCGGCCGGCCCGCGGGTGCGGCCGGTACCGGGTCGCAGTCCGGCGGCGAGCGGGCACCGGACGCGCCGACGACCGCGAGCGGTTCCCCCGGGCGCCCCGCGGGCACCGGCCCGCTGGCCGAACTGGATTCGCTGGTCGGGCTGGAGAGCGTCAAGCACCAGGTCACCGGCCTGATCGACCTGAACAAGATGGCCCAGCGACGCCAGGAGATGGGGCTGCCGATGCCCCCGATGAGCCGCCATCTGGTCTTCGCCGGGCCGCCCGGGACCGGAAAGACCACGGTGGCCCGCCTGTACGGCGCGGTGCTGGCCGAGCTCGGCATCCTCAGCAAGGGCCACATCGTCGAGGTCGCCCGGGCCGACCTGGTCGCCCAGATCATCGGCGGCACGGCCATCAAGACCACCGAGGTGTTCCGCAAGGCGCTCGGCGGCGTGCTCTTCATCGACGAGGCCTACACGCTGACCAACCAGTCCGGGGGCAGCGGACCGGACTTCGGCCAGGAGGCGGTCGAGTCCCTGATGAAGCTGATGGAGGACCACCGGGACGAGATCGTGGTCATCGTGGCCGGCTACTCCGCGCAGATGGACCAGTTCCTGGCCTCCAACCCCGGCATGGCCTCCCGGTTCACCCGCTCCGTGGAGTTCCCCAACTACAGCCCGGCCGAACTGGTCACCATCGTGCGCGGCCTGTGCGCCAAGCACTTCTACGAGCTGGACGAGGGCGCGCTGGCGGCGCTGAACCGCTACTTCGAGGAGGTGCCGAAGGGCGCCACCTTCGGCAACGGACGGGTCGCCCGGCAGATCTTCGAGGAGATGATCAGCAAGCAGGCCTCCCGGCTCGCCGCCCAACCGCACCGCGACGACGAACTGAGCCTGCTGACCGGCCCCGACGTGCTCACCGTCCCCGGCGAGCAGGCCGTCGGCAACGCCACGGACGAACCTGGGCAGACCCGGGCCGCCGACACCCCCGCGCTGCGCGCGCTGGCCGCCATGACCGGCCTGGACACCGCCCGGGAGAAGCTGAATCTGCGACTGGCCGGCCTGGCCCGGCTGCAGCGGTCCGGCAAGCCGACCGCCGGCCTGGCGAACGTCGTCCTGCAGGGTCCGCCCGGCAGCGGACGGCGGGCGCTGGCCGCGCTGTACGGGCGACGGCTGGCCGAACTCGGCCTGCTGCCCACGGGCGTGACACACCGCCTGGCCCTCTCCACGGTGCCCGCCCGCTGGACGGAGCAACCCCGGTTCGGGCTGGCCGCCGCCCTGACCGAGGCGGCCGGCGGGCTGCTCCTGCTGGACCTGGACCCGGCCTTCGGCCACCGGCCGACCGCCGAGCGGACCGCCGTCCTGAACGCGCTGACCGAGCTGGCCGGCGCGCCGCGGGGCACCGAGCACGCCACGGTCCTCGCCTTGAGCGGCAGTTCACCGCAACTGATGGACCTGCTGCGAGAACGCACCGACCTGGCCGCGGCGTTCGCCGAGTTCGTCGAGCTGCACGCGTACACCGCGGAGCAGGCAATGGATTTGACGCGTCGCCAACTCGCACTGGTCGGGTTCCGGTTGGACGGACCGGCGGTTGCGGCCCTGGTGGACCGGTTCACCGAGCAGCCACCGCGCGGCGGCGCGCACGAGATCCACCGGCTGGCGCAGGACCTCGCCCGATCGGCTCGCACCCGCCTCGTCACCGTCGAGGACCTGCCGCCCGATCCCACCGTCCCCGAGCCGGCCGCACCCCGAGCCGTACCTCGGACCGCGGATTCGGCACCGCTGGTGCACTCGTGACCCCATCCCCGGGCCATCTCCCATCACGACGGTGCTGACACCTGGTCAGCACCACCCCCTCCCTCCGCCGGTCCACCGGCCGGCGCCCGACCGAAGGACGACACATGACTGCGACCTCCGTAGAAATCCAGGGCATGACCGCTGCCCAGGGTTCCTTCCAGCACGCCCTGGACGAGAGCACCAACGCGTACGTGCAGATGGACGGCCAGATCGAGGGCCTGCGGGCCAGCTGGTCGGGTGAGGCGGCCCAGATCTACAGCCAGGCCATGCAGGAGTGGCTGGCCGACTTCCAGAAGGTCAACCAGGCGCTGACCCAGATGCTGGAGAACCTCGCGTCGAACACCAAGGTCTATGCGAACACGCACGAGAACACCCAGCAGCTGGCCAACCAGCTGGCCCAGAGCATGGGTTCGGGTGCCACCGGCCTGCCCGGCTTCGCCTCCTGACCGCCGCGATCCCGCCGTCCGGTCCTCCGGTCGGCCGACCCCCGGCCCTGTGACCATCCAGCCCTCCGAGAAGGAGTCATCAGCATGACCACGTACACCGTCCAGATGGAACAGGTCGACTTCATCGTCGGCGAGATGAACGCCATCACCCAGCGGATCAACCAGACGCTGACCGAGCTGGAGACACAGGCGAGGGCCAACCTCGCGGAGTGGACAAGCGACGCCCAGCAGACCTACGCGGTGGTCCGGGAGCAGTGGCACACTGCCGCCGCCGACATGACGGCGAAGTCCGCCCAAGCCGCCCAGCAGCTCGGCGCCATCAACGAGTACTACGCCAACGGTGAACGCCAGGGCGTTCAGCTCTGGGGGTAGTGACCATGGCCACCGACCGGAACGACGGCGGCAACGCACCGACGAACAACCACCCCGGCGGCACCGGAGTGACCCCGACAAACGAGCACGAGCCCGTGATGGAGATGGACAACAACTCACCGAATCACTACACCGGCGGCACCGGAGTGGACCCAGGGCACTCCGACGCCCCCTGGCCGGTGATGTTCGAGCCGCCCCCAGTCCCGAAGGGCAAGAGCGGCGGCAGCGGCACGAGCGTGGACACACCGTCGATGGAGCTCTTCGCGACCAACCTGAACCTGCTGATCGACGGCACGAACTTCGCGATCACCAGCCTGGACGATGTCCAGGTGGAGCCGGGCGCCTTCTACGACGCCAACAAGATGCGCACCACGGTCAACGGCCCCAACGCGGACGCCGGCCTGAAGGGCCAGTACCTGGCCGTCCTGCGCGACCTGCGCTCGGGGCTGAGCGACCTGCACGACGGGATCATCACGCTGGCCACCAAGTACAAGTCGGCCGAGGACCGCAACTCGATCACGTCCACCGACCTGCAGACCGTCATGGCCTCGGCGCCGGGGGACTTCACCACCATGTTCGGCGATGTCCCCAAGCCCGGCGGCGGTGCCTGACCTGCCGCCCCCGCGGCTCGCGGTCACCGCTGCGACCCCGGCAGAGACCGGTCCGGTGACCGCGGGCCGCAACGGCGGACGCCTCGCGCCGCAGGCCCGGCAACAACGCGACGACAGGAGGACGGTTCACCATGACGAGCTACAACGGCGGTGGATTCACCCAGGGCGACGACGGCACGATCTTCGGCAACCCCGGCTCGGATCCCGGCTCGGCGAGCGACTACTCCTCCTGGGACTGGAAGCAGATCGAGGCGGCCGTCTTCGGGATGGCCGCCGGCCCCGACAGCGTCACCAACCGCAACCAGGCGAAGTCGGTGGCCGATCCCGCCTCGCTGGAGAAGGCGGCGCAGATCTTCTTCTACGTACACGACGTGCTGTCCGGGATCGCGCTGAGCCTCACCGACCAGACCAAGGCCCTGGCCGGCAGCGACGGCCCCTGGAAGGGCGCCGCGGCGGACTCGTTCGTGACCATGATCGACACCTTCTCCAAGCAGGTCGCGGCCACCGCCGACGTGCTCTCCGGCGGCTCACAAAGCACCGACTCGGTCTACCAGCAGCTCGCGGACAACGCCATCACCCTCGACAACGCGCAGAAGAAGATCATCGCCATCGACCTCTGGTACGCCCAGGAGGCCCGGAACCTGGGCGTGAATCCGATGTCCAACGGCCTCATCCCGATCAGCCAGAAGCCGGAGCTGGTCGCCATGATGAACGACGACATGCGGACCGTGCTCAAGAACCTGGCCTCCGAGTACCGGGTCACCGTCGACTCCATCCGTGCGCCCGCCCCGATCACCCCGCCGGTCAAGGACCCGGGTACGGACACCACGAACAAGGACGGCCCCAAGACGGACGACACGGGCAAGGACGGCCCGAACACGGGGGGAGGGGCCGGCGGCGGCCCCAAGCTCACCACGGTCCCACCGCCGACCGCCAACAAGACCGCGCCCGAGTCACAGTCCTTCCCCGGGGGCCTGGGACTGGGCGGCGGCACCGGGGGCTCAAAGGGCGGGACGGGCAGCACGCCGCCTCCCGCGACCGTGCCCCCCTTCCCCGGCGGGACCGGTCTGGGCAACCTGGACCTGAGCGGGCTGGACCACCTGCTCAACCCCCTCGGCAGCGGGCTCGGCCTGCGCGGCCTCAAGCTGCCGTCGTCCTCGCCGTCCGCGTTCGACGGGAACCTGGCCTCCGACGGCCTCCCGGGGCAGTTCGGCCGGGGCAGCCGGTTCCCGGGTGTGGGCGACCTGGGCTCCCGGACCCCGACCGGTCCGGTCACCGAGTCCGGCCTGCCCGAAGAGCTCTCGCCGCCGCGCACGACCATGCTGTCCTCGTCCGGCCCCGGCGCGGGAGAGGGCATCAGCGCTGCGGGGGCAGGCGCCGGCGAGGGCGGCACGGGCATGCCGATGATGCCGCTCGGCGGCGGCGCGGGGCAGCAGACGCCCACCGACCGCAGCGATGCCTCCGGCCTGATCGACGCCGACGGTGAGCCCTGGGAAGGGTTGCCCGAGGCCGACGAGGAGGTCGGCTCGACGCTGGGAGCCACCGCCGGCGGTGCGGTCCTGGGACTGCCCGGCGAGCAGCTCGCCGAGGAGCTGACGATCGTGCAGACGGTCGGCCCGGGCACGGTGCTCGGTGCCGCCACCGGCGGCGGCACCGGGCCGACGACGTCGGCCGAGCGCGGTGGCCGGGACGCGCACGGCGAAGGAGCCGGCCGGCCCGACACCGAGGGCAGCTCCTGGAACGAGCCCTGGACCGGCGAGTTCGACGACCTCGGCAGCGTCGACGGCACGTCCGCCGCCGCCGTGCCCGCCGAGGGCAGGGAGAACACCACGGCACCGGCTGCCACCCCGACCGCGCCCACGCAGGCGTCCCCTGCCCCTGCCCCGACGGTCGGCTCGGACGGCGCCCCGCTGCCCGTCGGGCCGGCCGCCCCGCCGGTCCTGGCCGGCGCCGAGGAGGCCGGTTCCAGCGCCGACTGGGACGTGGCCGGGGCGGCCTTCGTTCCCCTGCTGTGGACCGCCCCCACGGAGAACGAGCCCGAGGTCACTCTCGCGGGCCGGGCGCGGGAGGGAGCGGCCACCTGGGGCGGAGGGAGCGACCCCACGGCCACGGTGGCCGGCACGGACCTGAATTCACCGGGCCCCGCGTGGGCGACCTGGCAGCCGGTCCGCACCTCCGCAGCCGCAGCCGGTGCGGGGGCGTCCCCTCCCAGCGCCGTCCAGCTCTCCTGCGGAGTCGCCACGCCCGAGCAGGAACAGGCGTTCGCCGACGAGGACGCGGCAAGGCTGGCGGCGCAGGAGCGGGCGGAGTCCAAGGCCGCGGAGCCGGCTCCCGGCATCCCCGACCTGCTCGTCCAGGAGCGGAACGCCTGGGGCGCACCTGCGTCCCAGGGGCCCGACGCACTCGCCTGACACCGCGCCGGAACTCCTCCGGCAGCACCGAACAGCAACCGACACCACACCGATGAGACCGTCCGCTCCGCCAGGGGCGGCCCGGGCGACCCGAGGAGGGGCACATGAGCTCTCCGTACGACCAGGAGATCGACGACCTGCTGGCGCTGTACCAGCGCCGGCGTGCGGAGGCGGCCGAGACCCGGCGCAGGATCAACGAGGTCACGGGCACCGCCACCGCCCCCCGGCAGACCGTCAAGGCGACCGTGAGTTCCCAAGGCGACGTCACCGCCATCGAGTTCCCCACCGGTGCCTACCACCGGCTGGCGCCCAGGGAGCTCTCCGAGATCCTGCTGGCCACCATCCGACAGGCCCGGGCCGCAGCACTGGAACAGGTGGCCGAACTGACCTCGCTCGCCCTGCCGCCGGGGATCAGCGCCGCCGACCTGCTCCAGGGCCGGGTCGACCCGACCGCGCTGCTGCCCGACCAGCCGGCAGGCCCCGACCTGGTGCACGAGTACCTCGAACACGGGGTGCCGGAGCGCGCCCGTGCCGTCCGGCAGATCGACGCGGGGGGCTCCGGTGTCTGAGGAGATCTCGGTGGACACCAACGGTCTCCACGAGCAGTCGCCCTACATGCAGAATCTGGCGGCACGCTTCAAGGGTCTGAGCGCCGACCTGCAGGCACGGCTGGACGGGCTCGGCGAGTGCTGGGGCGACGACACCACCGGAAGACAGTTCGTCAGCGAGTACGCCGACCCCAGGGACGGGCTCGTCAAGGGGATCGGCGAATTCGGCCTGGTGATGGACAGCACCGTCGACGGGATCACGACGATGGCCGTCAGGTTCGAGCGGCTGGAGGACGAGAACGTCCACTCCCTCCGCAACCTCGGTCTCAGCGGCGACGGCCCGCACATCTCCGGCCCCGAAGGAAGGCCCGGCAAGGAATGAGCATCGACGTGCCGCCCGAGCTGGCCTGGGTCTCGCGCATAGCAGCCGGCCAGGACTGGCCCCGGGGCGACGAGGACAAGCTCAGGACGCTCGGCGACATCTGGGACGAGACCGCCGGCCACCTGGTGTCGTTGGCCGACGAGATCGGTCCGGGGACCCAGGGGGTACTGGACAGTCTGGGCGGCGCGGTGGCCATACAGTTCCAGTCCTTCACCAGCGCCATGGAGTCCAATCTCCCGCAGATGTCGGACGCGGCGGGGAAACTGGGCGACTACAGCCGGGAGACCGCCGTCCAGGTCGAGTACGCCAAGTACATGATTCTGCTCCAACTCGCCTGGCTGGCCTACGAGATCATCCAGTTCTCGTTCTCCGCGCCGGAGGCGATCCCACCGGCGGTCGCCGGGGCCCGGGCGATCGTGAAGCTGATCGTGCAGCGCCTGCTCAAGTCGGTCGCGACCGGCATCGCGTTCAACGTCGGCATGGACGTACTGGTCCAGACCATCCAGCTGCTCAAGGGCGACCGGACGCACTGGGACGCCAAGAACACCCTGGGGGCCCTGGAGAGCGGTGCCATCGGCGGAGCGGTCGGCGGCTTCATCGGCGGCGCGAGCCACGTGCTGGCCCCGAAGTTCACCGGCAGCCTGCTCGGCAAGGTGACGATCGGCGGGGCGTCCGGCCTGGGCGGCACTGTCGTGACCAACATCGCCCTCGGAGGGGACACCGACTTCGGCGGCGCACTGAGCTCAGGCCTGATCGGCGGCCTGGGAGGACACGGGAGTTCCCGCCGCGACGAACCCGAGGGCGGCAAGGGCGGCCTCGACCTGCACCTGCCCGACGTGCACGTGCCGTCGTTCGACGAGCTCGGCAAACCACCGAGCGTCGACTTCGGCGCGGATCTCGGCGCGCACACCGGCAGTGGCACCGGCAGCGAGCTCGGCAACGAGTTCGGGCACCCGTCCACCGCCGACCTCGGCGACGGGCACGGAGCCGGGCTCGGCGACGGCACCACCAGGTCCACCGACCAGAACAGCACGGCCGACGGCGAGGGCAGCCGCGGCGCGGGTTCGCTCGATGAGCAGCGTGACGGCGCCCCGGCCGGCCGGGAGAGCTCCGGTACCACCGGTGAGGAGTCGGCACACAGCGGTGGCGCGCCGGACACGGCGACCCACTCTCCGCCGGCCGCGACCGGACGACCGGCCGAGCTGCCCGGCTTCGAGTCCTCCCCGACGGCCCGCGCCGGGACCGGCGGTGGGCCCGTCACGGAGAACGAGGGCCTCGGCAGCCGGTCCACGGGCGCATCGGCAGCCGCCGGGTCCGGTGGCACCGCCCGACCGGCCGCACCGGGACAGGGAGCCCCTGCCACCGGCCCCGCCACCCGCTCGGGCACAGGCTCGGGGTCGGGGTCGACCGTGACCGAGTCGGCGCGCCCGTCGGCCCCGCGCGTCAGCACGGAAAGCACGGGGAACACCGCGGGGATGAAGGACCAGGCCGCTGACGCCGCCGGTCCGACGGGCGACCGCCCAGGCCCGAGCACGGTCCGCACCTCGACCGACGTCGAGCGCACCACCGTGCCCTCCGACCTCGACTCGCCGGTCGAGCTGCGGGTCAGTTCCATCGGTGAGCTCCCGGCTCCGGAGGATCCGCACCACACGGCCGTCCTGGACCTGCCCGACGTCCCCAGCGGCCCGGACGCCCCGGACGTCCTGCGCACCCTGGACATGCTCGACGACCTGCCCGGCATCCCGCGTGACACCGCCATGGACCCGCTCGACGACCTGCCCGACGTCCCCCCGACCACTGGCGGCGACCACCCCCTCGACCCCACCACACCCTCGCTGCGCTCGCCGAAGGGGCACATCGAGCAGCGCACCGACGAGCTGAACCGGATGGCGCGCAGCAGCGGCATGGCGCCCGAGCAGCGACGGGAGTTCATCCGGGCCGTGCGGGAGGCCGCGGCCGCGCGCGACTGGCCCGAGGCCACCCGGCAGCTGGCCGGCTTCCGCGACCACGTCGAAACGCACTCGCTCCTCCGGCACTACGACAGCTTCCGCGCCCACGTGGACAGCGGCTTCGACCGGCTCGGTGCGCTGGACGTCTCTCGGCCCGAGTGGCAGCGGCGGGTGGACGCGGTCGACGACGCCAGGCGCTCGGGCGACCCCGGTCGGCTGGACACCGGTCTGCGGCAGTACACGGCCTTCATCGAGGACCGGATGCCCCCGGAAGTGCTGCACGGCAGCGACGCACCGCGGCCCTTCGACCCACGGGTCGAGGACGTGAACCGCGCACTGGACACCGCGCAGGACCCGCAGGAGGTCCAGGAACTGCGCGGGCGGCTGGCGGAACTGCGCCAGGACGGCGAACTGCGCCGGCGGCTGCACGCCCTCACCTCCGACGGCTCGGCGGAGCGCCGGGACGAGACCGTCCTCCACGAGCGGTTCTTCCGAGCCCGGACACCGCAGGAAGAGGCCCAAGCCCGAACCGAGTTGACGCACCATCGGGACGTCGCCGACCTGCAGCGGCAACTGGACCGCCTCCAGGACAACGGCACCGAGCCGCCGCCGGCCACGGACGACCAACTGCGCCACCGCTTCCGGACCCTGCTCGGCGCCGACGACGACCCCGAACTGCGCCGTCAGGTGGACGAAGCGCCCGACCGCCAGGCCGCCCACGACGCACTGAACCACCTGAGCGACCTCCGTGAGCTCCGGCAACGGCTGAACCGACTCCGGAACGACCCCGCGACGCCGTCCGACAGCAGCGACGCGGCACTGCACGCCCGTCTGCGGGCCCTGACCGACGAGGACACCGACCCCCACGAGGCCGAACTGCGGCTGCGGCTCGACAACGCGCCCGACCGCCAGGCCGCCTACGACGCACTGGGCGACCTGATCACCCACCGCGAACTCCAGCGGCGCTTCGACCGGCTCCGGGACGCCCCTGCGACACCCGCCGGCGACGACGACTCGGCACTGCACGCCCGCTTCGACGCCCTGCTCGGCGACCCCCGCGCGGCCGAACTGCACCGACAGGCGCGCGAGGCCACCACCGTCGACGGGAGCCGGCGCGCGCTCGACCTGTTCGACCGGCATCAGCAGCAGCGCGAGACCGACCGGCTGGCCCGGATCGACGCCGCCCGCCACGAGCTCGACGCGCTTCGCGACGAACGCGACCGACACCTGGCCGACGGCGACGACGACGCGTTCAACCGGACCACCGAGCAGATCAGCCAGACGCAACGGCGGCTGGACAGCATGTGGACGGTCACCGAGCAGATGCGCGACCTGCACCAGGAGCTGAGCCGCCCGCTGGAGCGCCCCGAGGACGTCCGCCATCTCGACCGCATCACCGACAACGCGGTCTCGGTGCGCGCCCGGACCGAGAGCGGCGACGGCTCCGACCGCACCCCACCGGTCGACGAGAACGGCGGCGATCGTGACACCACGGACACCGACAGCCTCCTCGGCTCGCCGCCGGACGTCCCCGACCGCCCGGCGCCGGACCACGTGATGCCCGATCGTGTGGAGGTACCGGCGCACCCCGGTCCGGTGACGACGCCGCCCGTCGCGTCGCCCACCGGTGACGAGACGCGCAGGGCCCCGGAACCCGGATCGTCACAGGCGCAGTTGACGATGGAGCGACGGCGACGCGCGGCCGTCGACATCACCACCGAGCAGGACTCCCACGACCCGAACGAGACCCCCGGCGCCAGTGGTCTCGACGACCTCGTCACCGGGCGGGGCAGCCCTCACGAGACTCATGAGACCGAACGGACCCCCGCCACACAGTACGTTCGCCATGGCGGCGACGACGGCTCCGACGCAAGCACCGGCGACGACCGTCGCTCCAGCGGCAGCGACTCGGGCAGCACCGGCCCCGCCTCGGGCAGTTCCTCCGACGAGTACTTCTCGGCACGCAGCAGGCAGAGCGACATCGAGGACGCGGACGAGAACAGTGACGCACCCGGTCCGGGATCGGCACCCGGCACCGACGAGCCGGACGGACTTCTCCCGGGACACCCCGGACTGTCGCAGGAGCACGAGTACTCCTCCGACGACGAGTTCTTCTCGGCCACCAGCAGCATCCGCGACAGCGACCACGAGCATTCCGCCGATGGATCCTCCGACTACGACGGTGACGCGGAGGACGAGGGTGGCCAGACCCGGCCGACGGATCGCCAGGGGTCCAGCAGCCGCACCAGCCGCGCGAGTTCTCCGGGCGTCTCGGCATCGCCGCCCGCCACCCGGTCCAGTGGCGACGGCACTCGTGCCTCGGACGGTTCCCGCAGTCGCCGGGAGTTCGGCTCGGCACAGGCACAGCTGAGCCGGAGACAGGAATCCCAGGAGAACGACAGCACCGACACGGATACCGAGCAACGGCCGGAGCAGTCCGTTTTCGACCCGCACGCGGTCCCCGGCACCGACGAGCTCGACAGCCTCCTCGCAGAGCCGAACGACCCGATCGAGAACCCGCAGGACGACAACCCGCAGGACGGGCGCGACCCGGACGGCACCTCCACCGACGAGTCATCCGACTCCGCGGACAGCAATACCGGCCACAGCCACATCGGCCACATCGGCCACAACGAGGACGCGCAGAGCGCCACCGGCCGGTCGGCCACCGATCACAGCCACATCGACCGGAGCAGCACCGACCACAGCGACACCGAAAGCACCGGCTCCCGCGGCGGAACGGCCGCCGACGGCACCGACCGGGACAACCGTTCCGCCGTCGGCCATCGCAGCGAGGCCGATGAGGCCGACACGGAGATCGTGACGGCACCGCAGGGGGACGAGGCCCCGAATCCGCAGTCCGAGCCGACACCGCCCCCACCGCCCGCCGAGTGGCACCGCGTGTCCCTGGCGGGCATCAAGATCACCAACGAGCCCGGTCCCGCCGCCGTCCGCTCCCGCCTGCACGCCCTGCTCGGCGGCCACGCCGACGAACAACTGGTGAGGCAGCGACTGGACGTGCAGCTGGATCCGGCGAACTTCCGCAAGCAGCACGCCGCGATGGTGAACGGGGGCTGGCGCTTCCCGCTCCGGGTCGGGGGAAAGCCGTACGAGGTGCAGATCTCGGCGACCGTGGGCGCCTGGACTCGCACGGACACGGCCACCGAGTCCACCGCGCCGGAGGTGGCGAACGACGGCGAGGGATACGAGATCCCGTCCGGGTCCAGCCACGAGCTCGGCATCGCGAAGACCCAACTCGCCTTCAGCGAGGCCGGCCTGGACCTGTCCCCGGGCTACACCAGGTCGATCGACCCGACGGCGACCGCGAACGGCTCTGTGACCATCGCCCTGGGCGGGGCCGGTCACACCACCGAGACATCGACCAAGACCACAGCGACCGGGGCGAACAAGGTCGCCTTCACCGGCCAGGCCGACCGGTACACCTCCACCTTCCGCTACGAGGTCCTGGTCCGCGACGAGAAAGGCACCCCGTTCGGAACCGAATTGATGGAACATCAGGACAGCATCGACGACACGGTGACGGCCGACATCCCTCGGACCGCTGAACCGTCCGGGGCTGACCGTCGGGACTGGGAAGGCTGGGAACCGCCGGCGACGGCGTCGGCCGCCGCACCCGCGACGCGCATGCGCACCGCGCCGGCCACGGGCCAACCGGTGGCCGTCACCGGGCTGTCGGCGGCCCGGGACGCGGTGTTCGCCGCCCTTCCCGCCGAGCGGCGACCGGACGGCCTGGCGCATCAGGCCATCGTCGACTTCTTCAGCCCGGAGAACGTGGTCAACGGCTTCCAGCACGCATCGAGCTGGGGTCTGACTTCCCCCGTCTTGACGTTCACGAAGGGCCCGGCCGGCTTCCTGCGGCTGACACTCGAACCGGAGCGGTCCGAGGTGATCGGCATCGTGGACGGGAAGAACGTGGTGGGCGCCAAGTCGTCGACCGAGCAGGCCGGCAACCGGGTGGACAGCAGCAGCTGGACACTGGGCGGCGGAGGCGGCGCGAGCCGACAGACGTGGCACTCGGCGACGGACGCGGAGAGCGCCTGGTGGGGCGGGACGTTCGGCTACAACCACACCCGCACCACCACACACGCAGCGAAGGCCAGGACCACCGTCTCCACCGAGGAAAGCCACGAACGGCCCAGCCCGGCCCAGCTGGTGACGACCAGGGTGCGGTTCCGCGTGGAACTGATCCGGCACCACGTCTCGGTGGGAACGGACGGTCTCCGAGGAAGCAGGAGCAGCCCGATCACCCTGCCGCCCGCCCAGCAGGACCCTCCTCGGGCGACCCCGCCGGACGTCACGCACGCCCCGCGCACGACGGACGACGCCGGCCCGCACCTCGTGATCCAGGTGGAAACGCCGCAGCCCCCCGAGGTCCTCCGGCTGCTCCCGCGTCCGGACCTGCGACCGGACGTGCAGGCCGAGAGTGCCCCGGACACCGCCGCCGGGTCCACGGCGACGGTGCAGCAGGCCGTCCGGCCCGCGCCCGGCATCGCCGAACTGCGCCGCCCGCTGGTCAGGCAGCGCACGTCCTACCTCCAGGTCCCGGGCTCGGCCGACCTGGTGGAACACATCGTCGGCAGGCTCACCACCCAGGCTCCGGGCCTGCTGCCGCCCTCCCCCGCGGCGGCCCGGCGGATCACCCCACAGGCGTGGACCAACCTGCACCGCCTGCGGCAGCGCCTCTCCCCCGACGCCCTGCGTGCCGGGGCCCGGCAACTGCTCGACGGCACCCTGCGGATCACCCTGGACAGCTCCCACCTGCCGCTGCTCGATGGCCGGACGCACGAGATCGTGATCCGGCTCGATCCGGGGAAGGGGCACCACCTGTACTCGGACAACTCCACGGTCAAGGACATCGTCAGCCGCGCCAGCGGCGTGGACACGGCGGTCGGCCGCGCCGGCAAGCACGTCCTCACCGGCGGCGGCAACGCACGCCGGGCGCTGAACCCGCCCGACACGATCCGGCTCTTCGGCGCGGCCGGCGTGGAGGTCTCACGCGCGAACGCGCACCAGGTCACCACGGGTGCCGAGCGCGAGGTCAAGCGGGAGTTCAGTCAGGAGGGAACGGGTGACGCGTTCGAATACCCGGTCGGCTACCGGGTGCTGATCGGGCTCGCGGACCCGGCGCAGCCCACCCGGAGACTGCCGGATCCGCAGCCCGTGACCGACCCGCGGGTCACATCGATGCCCGTGGAGCAGGGACAGCTGGTCCTGGAGGTGCGCCGGTCGGCCGAGGTCGTCACCGACCGCCCCGCCGAGACCCTCGACCGGCTGCCCCTGCTGCACGTCGTGCGCGACGTCGCCGACGTGGAGCAGTTCCGGGAGCAGGTCGGGCAGACGCTGAACGGCGCCTACCGCAGCAGAGCCGACGGCATCGAGGCCGCGTTCGACCCGCTCCACCCGGACCTTCGCGACGCCCTGGATCTGCTCAGCGACCCCCTGCAACTGCGCGGCGTCATCTCCTCCTCGGTCGGCAACTGGGCCAACACCGGGGACCTGCACGTCGGTTCGGGCCGACAGCGGGACACCGTCGGACTCTCCCTGCACACCCGGCTGGGCCAACTGCACTACCAGGAGACCCTGTCGGGCAACGGGAAGCTCGCCGTCGAGATCAAGTCCGGAACCTCCGGCGCCGTGGCTGACAAGCGCACCACCACCGGCAAGGGCTCGGTCGGCGTGGACGGCGGTCTCGTCCCGGAGACCCCGCTGGGCCTCCAGACCTCCCGGTACCAGCTCCGCGGCGGCGTCAAGGTCAAGGGCTCCTACGGGGTGGACGGCAACGACTCCGTCAAGGAGAAGATGTCGACCAGCCGCAAGCTCGCTCAGAAGGGGACCTGGCACGTCTACCGGACCGACGCCGAGATCACCCTGCGCGGGCGGCTCACCGGCCCCACCGGCGACGTCACCCACGGCCCCGCCCGCACGAGCACGCACAGCGTCCTCGTCCTGCTCTCCGACGCCGACGTACGAACGCTCACCACCACGCAGCGGGACACCACGGCGGACCGGACGGCCATCGCGCCGGCCCGGCGCCGGGCCATGCTCCTCGACGCCCGAGTCGCCGGCGGCGCCGTCGCCGAGATCCGAACCTCCGACGACATCCTGGGCGAGATCGACCGCCAGCTCCGGGCCGACCATGTGCAGGACGGCCCGCCGCTGGCGGCGCTGCACTTCGCGGACACCTTCTCACCCGAGAGCCTTGCCGCGAACTTCGACGACCTGCTCAACAAGGGCATCTTCGACCACCACGCGCACGACGGCCGCTTCGGTCCCACCGTCACCAGGGTTCTGGTCCGGGGCATCGTCCCCGAGGACGGCTGGCGCGACCTGGGGGAGCGCTCCACCGCCGAGACCACCCGCAAGGTGACCTCGGCACGGACCGTCAAGGGCAATGCGGGGGACAGCCGCTCGCTCGGGCTCGACGTCAACGTCCGCCCCTCCTACGGCACGCCCCGGGCCGTGACCCACTTCAGCAGCGTCACCTGGGCCCCGGGCGCCGGCGGCGAGCGGAGTCTCAGCCGGGGCAGCGAATCGGGCATCACCACCAAGGTGGAACACAAGACGTCGAAGTTCGGCGGCGGCGTCGCCTTCGGCACCCGCATGACCTTCGAAGTGACGGTCGTCCGCCAGGTCAACGGCCGGTACGTCAACCTCCCCGAGCGTCCCCGGCCCGTCACCCCGGCGTGGGACGTCAAGGTCTGGGTCCCCACGTCGATGACCCGGCCGGAAGAGGATCCGCCCCCCTCACCGGGACCGCTCGGAGACCGGACCGACTGGCAGCAATCACTCGACTCGGGTCACGACCTGGTCGGATTCAGCCGGGCCGACGAACTGCTGGAGAGGGCCACCAGCGTCCTGACCAGCGTCCGCCCTTGGGGCACCGGCCCGCTGGGCCGGATCGGTGCGGCCGCCTCCTCGCTCCACCGGCAGGGCCGGCAGGTCGTCGGCCCGGCAGCCCGCGTGCTCGCGGCCACCAGCGTCCTCGGACCGGTGCTCACGAAGGCCGAGCAGGTCGTCAACTCCTTCCTGGTCGACCCCCGGCTGGACGCGGCCAACCCGTTGGTCGTCGAGCGCGGCCTGTCACCCGAGCAGCAGGCCGCACTCCGCCAGGCACTCTCCCCGCAGTCGCTCGCCGCGGTCTTCCACCGGCTGCAGGGCGGGAGAACAGGAACGGTGACCGGGACGGGCTACCGCACCGTCCCGCTCGGTCTCGACGGCCGGACCCACCTCGTGCTGAGTCTGGAGCCCACGAGTGCGGCACAGGTGATCGGCACCCGGACCGGCGGCGAGGACGAACTCACGGGCTCGACCGAGGACGAGTCGGCCACCACCTCCACCGCCGCCTACTCCTGGACCGCCTCGCCGTTCGACGCAATCGCCCTGACGAACGCTCCGATCGTGAGCATCCCGTTCAACAGTGCCCGGTACGGTCGCAACCAGACGGTGGACCGGCCGGTCCCGGTGACCCGCCCCCCGGGGACCCCCAGCAGGACGCTGCCGCCCGGCGCGGTTCCCCACGACAAGCCGGTGACCGAGCCGGGCAAGGCCAAGGTGTCGGACCCCTCGGTTCTCCTGCGCCAGCAGGTCCGGATCACGGTGCGCCGACACGACCACGAGCCCTACGGCGAGGGCGAGACGGTCACCGGCGACCTGTACTACTGGTCCACCCGACACCACGACACCCCAGCGGAAGCGGAGGCGCCGGCCCTCGCTCCCACCATCGCCGTGGAGCGAGCAGCTCCCGTCGCGCCCGCCCCCGCCCCCGTGGAACGGGCGGCCGCCGCGCCGGCCGGGACCCGCGTGGACGCCGGCATCAGCAGGCAGCATGTCGTGGAGATCCACCTCGATCCGGACGCCATCGAGCTGACCCCCCGCCAGCAGCGCACCGTCACCGACGTCGCCGACCAGGTGGCCGAGCTCGGTGCCCGCAGCGCCGAGGCCGGCGGTAGGCCCCCCGTGGTCACCGTCCACGGCTACGCCGAGGTCCACCGAGGCGGCCTGCCGCACTTCGGGCAGTCGCTCCAGCTCAGCCGGCAACGCGCGCAGAGCGTCGCCGACGCCCTCCAGGCAGGACTGGGCGATCACCCGGTGACGCTGCGGGAGGAGGCGTCCGCCCCGGTGCACAGCGAGGGCATCACGGTCCGGGCCCATGCGCACGGCCTGCAGCAGGCCGGACCGGCGGCCGTCGGCGAGCACTCCGCGCGGGCACACGACCGGGTGGTGCTCACCGCCGAGGTGCCCGCACGCCTCGACGCGGACACCCCGCCGCATCCGCCCGGCCCGCAGCACACCGCCGTGCCGGCCCGGGAGGCGGCCCCTGCTCGGCACGAAGAGGAGGCATCGGCCGAGGAGGGCACCGCCTCCGGGGCCGACATGGTGGGTGGCCCGGGTGACGCCGTCCGAGGCGGCGAGGACCTCGTCGCCGAGGCGCGGGCGCTGGGGCGCACCACCGCCGAGGTCCACGCGCCGGCCGTGCGACCGCCGGTCACCCGCGAGCAGTGGCAGCACCGCCGCGACACCGCGCCGCCGGCAACGCGCCGCACCGAGCGCTTCCAGGCCTCTCCCGACGCGCTCAGCTCGTGGCGGCCCGGCCTGCTGACCGGTCGCCTCGTCTACGTCCGTCACACCGTCCGCCGGATCCAGGCGGACGACGGCCGGTGGGTGCGCCTGATCTCCTTCCACCTGCCGGTGCGCCCCGGGCCGGGGATGTCGCACGAGCAGCTCCCCGGCTTCCAGGACCGGATCCGCGCCCTGCTCGACGAACGCCTGAACACCGGCCTGCTCCTCCCGCGTTCCGGTGACCAACTGCACTTCGAGGCGACCTTCACGCACGCACCCGACCATTCCGAGGCGATCACGGTAACCGGGCCGCACGAGTCCCGGACCACCGCTCCGGCACGGGCCAACCAGCACTACCTGGACCTGGAGCACACGGACGTCGACCTGCTCCACGAGCTCCTGCACTACGCAGGTCTGAACGACGAGTATCGCGACCCGGACTCGACCCGCCGCACTCCGACGGCGACCGACGGGCTGATGGGCGGCACCCCGGAGCCTGCCCCCTTCATGCTGCCCCACCGCCATCTCGCCGAGATCGAACGGATCAGCGAGGACGGCACACCGCTGCGCGACCATCCATTGCCCACCGGGGACCGGCGGCCTGCCCCGGTCGCCACCGCGCACGAGACGGGTCCGGACCCACTGCCACCGGACGAGGCACTCACCCACCCCGCCGCCCGCGCCCCGGGAGACGGCGCGGGCTCGAAGCGGCAGCCGGGCGACGACTTCCGCACGCCCCGTCTCAAGAGGGCCTACACGGTGACCTACGAAGACGAATCGGACTCAGGCAGCGCAGACACTGATGACGAGCAGATGGCCGGGCCGTCCGACGGGCAGGCCGTGCCACCCGTTGCCGGCCTGGACGCCCTCCACGTCAGCTGGGACGTCTCGACCGACCAGGGCTACCTCGACTTCGTCGAACACAGCACGACAACGTCCCTCCCCCTGGCCCTGGTCATCAACACCATGACCAGTTACCGGCAGCTGCACGACCTGCCCCAGGTGATCGCCAGCCTCACCAGGGACCTGCCGGACTTCGAAGGCCGACTGAAGATCGTGGTCGGCGTCAATGCCCCGGCCGGCGAGGAGGCGGCTCTCACCGCGGCGGTGGAGGCGGCACAGGCGTCCCTCAGCACGACGGTCCCGGTGGAGCTGGTCCGGCAGGAGCCGTTCAACGCCGACGAGTTCCCGTTCGGGACCATGCGCAATCAGCTCCTGGACAGTGCCACGAACATCGCGGCGATCCAGGAGTTCCTCGACAGCGGACACCACCCGTACGTCGCCTTCCAGGACTTCGACACCAGTTCCCGCGCCACGCGGGACGGTCGCACGCACGTCTTCACCTACGTCGAGCAACTCCTGCGCCCACCGGGATCCGAGGCCGGCTCCATGGACATCGAGCCGGCCGACGGCACCACCCCGGAGTTCGACCAAGAGGACGAGGACGACAATTCCTGCCCGCCGTACGTGGAGCGCCCGCTGATGATTGCCGTGGGCTACCGGGTGCCCGGCCCCGCCGAGGAGGCTCAACGCCTGCGCCTGGTCGAGGACACCGTGGCGCGGTTCGAGAACCTGGACGTCGAGGTGCCGGACGAACTGACGAGCGTCCCGGAGCGCGAAGCGTTCTTGGAGGAGTTCAGCCGCGCCATCGACGAGGACATGCTGATACGTGACTGGCAGGCCAGGATCCATCCGTTGCTGCCCTACGCCCCGGAACCGAACCTGTTCGTCGACGGCGCCAGCCTGCTCCCGCACGACGGCGAGCGACCGCGGGTCCGGTTCGGCGCGGGCGGGGCCGAGTTCACCACCCTGGGAACCCAGCTGAACCGCCTCAACGCCTGGGAGCTGCGTATGCGCTACGCCGACGAGCGGGAAAAGCTGCGGCCCACCGTCGCGGTCGGCAACAGCCGGCAGTTCGAGAACACCCCCGCTCATCGCCTGGAACAGGGAAGGGACGAACTCGACGCCCAGGTGCGGGCCCATGCGGAGAACAATCGGCTGCCGTTTCGCGGAACGGCCTTCCGGACGGACTACGTGGACGGCGCGGTGCCCACCGATCTCTCCCGTCTCGCCCACAAGTACATCGAGAGCAAGAACACGGTCACGACCAGCGGCACACCGGGCAAGGCAAAGCTGCTGCAGAGCCACGTCCCCCTGGACGGCGTGCTCAACCGCCTCTACGAGAGCCGGACCGCCAAGAGGGGAGTCAGCCTCTCCACCGTCCGGGAAACCCACGGTCGCGTCCCCGACGGCGTGACGACACCCGACGAATACGCCCGGACTGCCGAGCGGCTCTACCTGCCGGAGCCCGGACGCCCCAAGGCCGACCCGACCGTGTCCTGGCCGGTGGCGGACCTCCCCAAGTCAGTCGTCAAGCATCTCGGAACCAGGAAGGGCAACGTCAACGCGGCCGCCATCTCCACGTCCCTGGCCGCGCCGTTCGTCGACGTCGCAGCCGGTCTGTCGAAGGAACACAAGCTCCTCGCGGCGCGGGAGCTGGCACTCGCCACGCGCAG
Source organism: Streptomyces sp. NPDC091209 (assembly GCF_044757755.1). NCBI lineage: Bacteria > Bacillati > Actinomycetota > Actinomycetes > Kitasatosporales > Streptomycetaceae > Streptomyces > Streptomyces sp. NPDC091209. Next base: position 150,198 of record NZ_JBIVVR010000012.1, read on the forward strand.
CATCCAGGTGGGCCGGCGCTTCGCCTACCTGCGGTTCGGACCGGTGGAGCTGACGGAGGAGGTGAACGCCCGGCACGGCGCTGCGATCCAGCGCCTCGGGAATCCCCGGGTCCAGCCGATCGAACCGCCCACGCCCACGGGCACGGACGGGCTCTACCACGTCCTGAGCCGGGTCCTGGGCACGGCGCCGCCCGCCGCGGACGGGGAGCTCGCCGCACACCATGCCGCAAGGAAAGTGCGCAGTGGTGTGATCCTTTGGATCCTCTACCCACCGAACCTCCGGACCGTCACGGACCTGGTCCTCCGCCCTGGGGTGGACTTCGAGTCGTTGCTCAACACGCTCGCGGTCAGCGGCTGGAACGGGTCCGCCGACGACCTGGCCCCCCGCCTCGTGGCCTCCGCGCTGAACAGGGTGATCACCATCCGTCGTGCTGGTCCACTGGGACAGCAGCACGAGTACACGTTCCTGCCGCTCGACGACAGCGGTCCCGACGATCCGATCACCCTGCAGGTCGACGAAGGCCGGTACACGTTGATCACCGGCTGAGGGCCCGTGAAGAATCAACACGGTGGTTTGGTCTCTGTCGTGAGGGTCACGCCGTGGCTTTGTTCATGTTCAGCAGGAGCGTTCGTCTGCCGGTTCGGGCGTCAGTTGGTGTTCACTGGGCCTCGGAATGCTCACGAGAGATAGCGTCAGCGCATGGACCAGCGCGGCCTGGACCGCTGGCTCGGGTGTCAGGGGAGACATGTTGGCGCCCCGAAAAGGCGTTCGCCGCCTGCCGTCTGACCTCTCTTCTTGAGGGGTGGGACTATGGAAAAGTCGATCTTGGTTGAGTCCATCAGATACTCCGCCGTGTGCCAGGGGTGCGGTGCCGAGGCGGAGTGGTGCGGTGTTCAGGCGCTGGTGGGCGAGGCAGTGCGGTGGGATGTTGAGTCGACGTGTCCGGCCTGCGGGTTCGCCCTGGCTGTGTGTGACGGTGACCTGCCGGAGGAACTGCGTGGCCGACTGCTCTCCGAGCACGGGCGGGCAAGTTTGCGAGTAGCCCGGCCGACGAGGAACGCCGCCATCATGCGGGTGCTGCGGGCGGAACTCGGCATCGGCCTGGACGGCGTCCGGGCCGTGCTGGAGCAGGTCTTGACCGGGCAGTACTCAGGGACCCTGCCCGAGATGGAGCTCCTGGCGCGGAAGCTGCGGGCATCAGGCATCGAAGCAGCCGCTTCACGGACGGTGGATTGAGTGAGCCTGCAGGTCGGAACAACTCGGTTCGCCCAATGAAGCAGGCGTCGGAATGGTGCCGTCGCGCCGAGGTCAGCCGCTGACGGCCCGCCAGGGATTTCAGCCGAGGAATCCCGTGCTGGTCCAGGAAGTCCTGGACCCATGTTCGTGGCGGGTGGTTCTGGTCCATCGTCGGCGCCACCCTCTCCCGCTTTGGGCCCCTCCGGCGCTCAGGCGGATCAACGAAGCCACCGCCGGCCCGCCTGACCCGCGCCGCCGGCGTCAGTCTTGGGCCGTCAGGGCCGGATCGGTGGCGCACTCATCGCTGCCGTCAGGAACGTGATCGCCCATCGCCGGGCCGCCTCGCCCGCTACCGGGGACGCGCAGCCAGGGGAGGGCTGCTGGTGGACCTGGAGGCGGTCGACGGCTGTCACGGCAAAGATCCCCCGCATCCGGAACCACAGCTCCTCCGGGGAGACGCCGGGCAGTACGCGCGCGAAGGCCGCGAAGTAGCGCTCACGGACCGAGTCCTCGGCCGGGCCGGTCCAGCTGCGTGCCTCCTCGGCCGGGTCGCTGAGGATCGTCACGATCAGCCGGGACGTCCGGGCGCCGCCCTCGTCGCCGGCCGGCATCTCGTCGAACAGCGGCCCCGCGAATGCCTCCACCAGTTCGCTGACCGGTGGGTCGGGGGTCAGGGCCAGCAATTTGTCGAGCCCTGCGCACTGGGCAGCGGTGATGGGCTCGACCACGCGGCGGACGACTGCCGCCATCAGCTCCGCCTTCGAGCCGAAGTGGTAGCCGACGGCGGCCAGGTTCGCTCCGGCGAGTTTGGTGATCGCGCGGACGGAGGTGCCGCGGTATCCGTGCTCGGCGAAGAGGTCCTCGGCCGCGTCAAGGATCTGGGTGCGGGTGTCTGGGGTCGCCACACGACGGACTCTACATATGTTTGAATGAAACGAACGTATGAATCAAACGAACGTATGAAAGAGGACTGTTATGAAGCTGCTCGTGTACGGCGCCGGGGTTTGCGGCAGCCTGTTCGCCGCCCGCATGCACGAGGCCGGCCACGACGTCTCGCTCCTCGCCCGGGGCGAACGTCTGACCGCCCTGCGCCGGCGGGGAGTGCAGCTTGCCGAGGAAGACGGCCCTGTCAGGCGGGTGCCGGTACCGGTGATAGAGCACCCGGACGGCGGGTACGACCTGATCACCGTCTTCGTCCGCACCCACCAGGTGGATGCGGTGCTGGAATCACTCGCCGGCGTCCAAGGTGACGTGCTGTTCCTGCTCAACTGGGCAGCCGGCCCGAAGACCCTGTGCGCGGTGATCGGCCACGAGCGGGTGCTGCTCGGCTTCCCCACGACTGGCGGCACCATGGACGGCGACGTGGTCCGCTACCGCAGGACCAATGTCATCACTCGCCGGGTCGCGATGCCGATCGGCGAGCCCGACGGCCGTACCACCCCGCGATTGGTACGGATCGTGGAGACGTTCCGTACTGCCGGGATCAACGCCAAGGCCGAGCCGCAGATGGATAGCTGGCTCAGGACGCACGCCGCGTTCGAGGTCCCGCTCGGTCAGGCGGTATACGCGGCGGGCGGCCCGGTAGCGCTGGCCGACACCCCGGACGCGGTACGCGGCATGCTCCACCTCATGCGGCAGAACCTCGCCGCGATGGAGACGCCGCCGGTACCTCGGGCGTTCGCCGCGTTGAGGACTCTGCCGCAAGGGCTCCTCGTGGCCGTGCTCCGGCGCTTCCTGAAGAGCCCGACGGCCGTGCACAGCGGACTCAACGACCCCTCGCCTGCCACCGCGGCCGAACTTGAGCGGCTGACCGAACAGCTCCGCGCCCCGGCGGGAGCCCGCTAAGCGACCCGGGACGGCGAAAAACCCCGCACACCACCGCCAGTCCCACAGCCCTCGACCCCACCTCCGCCGGCTCCACGGACGGCAACCGCTGACCTCATGACCGTTTCGGCGGCAATGGCGCGTCCGGCCTTCGGAGTTGGCGTGGCTTCTTCCTCCCCCCTTGGGGGCCACGTCCTCGAACTCCTCGGAGAATCCGGATCCGGTGGGTTGCCTCTTCGGCAATCTCGCCAGTTCCCTAGCAGGACTCGCAGCCTTCCGGCGCAGTGACGATGCGAGGGTGGGACGTGCCACTGGCGACCGCGGCCTCGCGGGCGAACCGGGCCGCGGCGCCTGGGCGGCGGAGCTGTGGTCTGCGGTGAAGACCCGGACCCAGGTCAAGGCGGCGCACCGCAGCGTTCCTCGTGCCGAGGAGGCGCAGTGGAGCGTGCGCCACAGGCGGTCAAACGTGATCTGGAGCACATCTCGAAATTGACCATGCAATTGCAGGTTCGCGCAAACAGAGTTCGGACTCTTTCGTTCCACCTGTACAGCCTGCTGGGCCGGGATGGCGAGGGAAGGGCGCAGGGTGGCGAGCCGTGGCGGTGCACGTGAGCAAAGGCAACAACAGCCATCCAGTAAGCGGAAAGTTACCTTCCGTTACAAAGATGTGTTCGGAGGCCTGCACGTTCACCCGCACTGGTGGGCTTATCTGTTCCCCGGAGCAACGATGCTCTAGGTGCCTGCCCGCCCGAACGGGGGACGGAGCGGTCATGCCGCCGCCTGAAACGAAGGAAAACAGTCACTGTGAACTACGACGTAGTCAGCCTCATGCTGGCCTTCGCCGCCGCGGCGCGGTCGATCGCGCCCGACGTGTGGTTCTTAGAGCGTCCGCCAGTAGGCGTTGAGCTGGGCTATCGGATGCGGGGGCTGCGCGGGCGGGTGTCTTGCCGGTGGGTATACCAGGCTCTCGGATCAGGCTACGGACGGTGATGACGGCCGTGCCTCAGGTGGAGGACCGCATCGCCGCCGCTCGGCGGGGCCGTGCCGCTCTGCCTCAACGCGACGATGAGCCCGAGGAACGGGACCAGGCCCGAGCCGTCGGGCGGCGCGCGGAGGCGGACCTGGTGGCCGGACGCGACCAGGTCGCTCATCTTCAGCAGTGGCTCCAGCCGCGTGAGTGGCTGCTGGGGGCCCCGGCGGCATCCTCGGGAGAGGGATGCCCGTTGGGGAGCCGCGGGGAAGCCCACGGGTGACTTGTCCTAGGTATCACTGACGGCCGCAGGCCGGTGGCTTCGGGGATCATGCGGGGGTTGCCCCCGTATCGGGACCGGTCTTCGAGTCTCAAGCCCGGATGGCAAGGGCGAGGACGGTACCGATTGCAACTTCGAAGGGACGCGTACTCCGTTGTACCTGGGCGAGTAGAAGTCCGCCTTGCAGGGTGGCGAGCATAGTGGTGGCGAGGGCGTCCGGGTCAATGCCGGGTGCGAGCTTCCCGTCGGCGTGAAGCGACGTGAGTCCTTCGCTGATGGCAGCTGACCATCGCTCGAATCCGGCGGCGATGAGGGCTCGGGCCTCGGGGTCGCTCTCGGCGAGTTGGCCGCCGAGTGAACCGAGTGGGCAGCCGCCCTTTGCCTGGCCGTGCTTCACACCGGCGATCAGCATGTCCCGCCAGGCTGCGACTCCGTCTTCACTGCTGAGCGCCTGCCGATTGTGATTGACGAGGGTGTCGGCCTGGTGGTCGATGACCGCCTGCAGGAGCTCGTTCTTGTCGGGAAAGTAGTGGTAGAGCTGCGAGCCGCTGACCTCCGCTGCCCCCTTGACGTCTTCCAGGGTGGTACCCGCGACTCCGCGCTCGTGGATCAAGGCCGCAGCCCCCTCCACGATTCGGCCCCGGACGCGCTCGCCCTTCGCGGTAAGCCGCGGCCGATCGTTCGTCTTGTTCGCCATGCACCCATAGTAGCGATTCTGAGTTTGACAGCCCAGTCTGGCCCGGGTCAGACTGAGTTGCACAACCCACTTTGAGCGCTGCGTGAGTGACTCGTCAACGCAGCATCGGCCCCCGCGAAGCAGCATGAGCCGTCCAACCTGAACAGCCCCGCAGAAGAGGAGAGGGAATCCCGATGAGCACACTCCCGGGAAAGACCGTGATGATTACGGGCGCCAACGTCGGGATCGGCAAGGACGTGGCCCGGCAACTGGCTCTGCGACCGGAGACGGCCCGCATCTACCTGGCATGCCGCAACCGAGACCGGGCAACAACGGCGAAGGCCGACCTCGAAGCCGCTACCGGCCGGCGCATCTTCGACATCGTCGTCATAGATGTCGCCGATCTGGGCTCGGTCCGAGCCGGCCTTGCGGCCATCGACGGATCCGTCGACGCGTTGGTCATGAACGCCGGCGTCATCGGCCCGCAGTCGATGCAGTTGACCACTGACGGAGTCACCAACGTCTTCGCGACGAATGTTCTGGGCCACGTCGTCCTCCTCGAAGGACTCCTGGCCGAGGGGCGGCTCGGCGAGGTCGCGGTCCTCGCCGGAAGCGAAGCAGCCAGGGGACTTCCGATGCTGCGGATGCAACGGCCGTCCTTTGCCTCAACCTCTGCCGACGAACTCGCCACCGTCATCGACGGCAGATACTTCGCCGACGGAAAGACTGACTTCAACCTCGCTTTCGGGCAGGCCAAGTACATCGGGGCCCTATGGACGGCCTACCTGGCCCGCCAGTACCCCGATCGCCGCTTCCTCACCGTGAGCCCCGGCGCCACCACCGGCACCCAAGCCTCCAACGACATCGCCCTACCGCTGCGCATGGCGTCCAAGTACGTCCTGCCCGCCCTAGGGATCTCCCACAAGCTTGAGTTCGGCGCGAAGCGACTGGTCGACGGTGTCACCGACCCGACCCTGTCCAGCGGAGTTTTCTACGCCAGCGCGGCCAACAAGCTGAAGGGCCCCCTGGTCGACCAAGCGGACATCTTCCCCGACCTGGCCAACCCGTCGTTTCAGGACCACGCCAACGAGGCCATCCACCGCTTCATCGTGTAGAGCGTCGGCCAGTAAGCCAGAACGGAGAGGATGGCACGACGGAGACGGGTTTGATGATCATGGAGTCGCCTGCGCTATGTGACCTTCTGGGGGGTTCGTGGCCGTGCCCGCGTCCATCATCGACCCGATCCGTGAGGAGTTCCTGGGGCTGATCCCTGCCCGGCCCGATTCGCACCCGCTGGGGTGCCACAACCCGCGGATCGCGGCCGCGGTCGTGTTCGACCGGCTTGTCCTGGCGTTGGTCTCGGGGATGGGCTACGAGCGGGTCGCTGACCGGGCCTGTTCGGCGACCACGATCCGCCGGCGGCGGGACGAGTGGATCGAGGCCGGTGTCATCGGCCACCTGCTCCTCGCGGTGCTGCGAGCGTACGACCAGGTGGTGGGCCTGGAACTCGAGGACCTGGCCGCGGACGGGTGCATCACCAAGGCACCCTCGGGCGGCCAGTGCGCGGGGAAGTCTCCGGTAGACCGGGGCAAGCAGGGCACCAAGCGCTCCCAGCTGACCGACGGTTACGGGATACCCGTGGTCACGGTGCCCGCCGCCGCGAACATTCGCGACCACACGCTGCTCCCCGAAACCCTCGACGAGTTCAACGAGTTGACCGACCGCCTCGACCACGCCCCGCAGAACCCGGCGCTGAGCCTGGACGCCGGCTGCGCGCCTGGGCCGACCGGCCGGGTCAGCCACGTCGGCTCGCCCTCGTGCGAGTGCCGCGCGGCCAGCAGGACGCCCAGCAGTTCTGGCTGGCCCTGCTCGGTGCGGTTCGTCACGCCATCGGCGCGGACGGCAATGCGGACATCGGCGAGGCAGCGCCCGCGGCGACACCCGACTTCGACGCGTCGGCGATGGTCGACCGGGTGCTGTCGGAGCTGGCCGACGCCCGCGGCGGCGTCACGCTGGTCATCGACGATCTCCACGAGCTGCTCTCGCCGGAGGCCCCCACTCAGCTCACCCGGCTGCTGACCAGCCTTCCCCCGCAGACCCACGCGATCCTGACCATGCGTCACGATGTCCGGCTGCGGCTGCACCGGCTGCGCCTGACGGGCGAGCTCGCCGAGATCCGCGCGGCGGACCTGCGCTTCTCGGAGCGCGAAACCCGCGAACTGCTCGACGCCTCGGGCATCGCGCTCTCCGACTCCGGAGCGGCGCTGCTGCACCGGCGGAGCGAAGGGTGGGCCGCGGGCCTGCGGCTGGCGGCGCTCTCCCTGGTCGGCCATCCCGACCCCGAGCGGTTCGTCGCGGAGTTCTCCGGAAGCCACCGCACGGTCGCCGAGTACCTGATCGCCGAGATGCTCGAACGCCAGCCGCCCGACGTCCAGGATCTGCTGCTGCGCACCTCCCTGCTGGATCGGGTCAACGGCGAGCTGGCCGACCTGCTGACCGGCCGCCCGAGCTCGGAACAGGTCCTGCTGAGTCTCGAAGACGCGAACGCGTTCGTCGAATCCCTCAACCCCGAGCGCACCTGGTTCCGCTACCACCACCTGTTCGCGGATCTCCTGCGGCTGGAGTTGCGCCGGACGCTGCCCGAAGAAGTACCCGTACTGCACCGGCGCGCCGCCGGATGGTTCACCGTGCAGGGCCAGGTGGCCGAGGCCGTCCGGCACACCCAGGCGGCCGGTGCCTGGGCTGACGCGGCCCTGCTACTGGCCGACCACGCGTTCAGCCTGACGCTCGACGGACAGGCGCAGACCATGCAGGCGCTGGTGCGGGCCTTCCCGCCGGGTGAGGACCGCCCCGAGCTGGCCCTGGTGCGCGCGATGGGTGACCTGGTCCAGGGGCGCCTGGAACAGGCGGCCGCGCATCTGGCGGTCGCCGAGACGTACGCCGCGACGACGACGCCGGAGCGCCGGCGCCGCCTCGGGGTGGCGATCGCGTCGCTGCGGCTGTCACTGGCCAGACGGCGAGGTCACCTGGCCGGCGTCGTCGAGAACGTCAGGTTCCTCGACTCCCCGGTATCCGGGCAGTCCGACGAGGACATCGCCTTGGACAGCGACCTGCGCGCGGTGGCGCTGATGAATCTGGGGACGGCCGAGGCGTGGTCGCTGGGGTTGCCGGACGCCGTACGCCACCTCCGGGAGGGCGCCGTGCTGGCCCGGGAGATCGGCCGTCCGTACCTGGAAGTCGGCTGCCTCGCGCAGCTCAGTTTCGCGTATATCTTCCATGGCGCTGATACGCCGAAGCTCGATGCGTTCGCCACGACCCAGCGACGGTGCCGCGAGGCGATGGAGCTCGCCGAACGGTACGGCTGGGGCACGGAACCGGTGATCGCCCCCGCGCTGATGACGCTCGTCGGCACGATGGTGTGGCTGGGTGAGTTCGACGAGGGCGAGCGCTGGTTGCGGCGCACCGAACGGGCTCTGCGAACGGACACCGGGCCGGACATCAGGCTGCTGCTGCACCAGACGGCCGCGATGCTGCACGCCGGCCGCCGCCGCGAGGCGCTCGAGGAGTTCGGCGCGGCCGAACACCTGGCATCACGGCTGGAGGGATCGTGGGCGCTGGCGAGCCAGATGACCGGCTGGCTGCTCGCCACGCAAGCCCGCCTCGGGCTGCCCGGCGAAGCCCGCTCCGCCCTCGCGGCGCTCGATGACGAGCGGGCCGGCTCCGGTGAGATCCACAACGCCCGCGCGGCGATCTGCCTCACGGAAGGCGATGCGGAGGGAGCCCTGGGTGCGTTGCAGGATGTTCTCGGTGGCACGACACCGGTCCTCGGTTACGTCACGGTCGTCGAGGCGCACCTGCTCGCCGGGCTCGCCCATCGTGAACTCGGTGACCAGCGCGCGGCGAACCAGGCCGCGGAACGGGCGCTGGCCCTGGCGGAGTCCGACCGGCTGGTCCTGCCGTTCGCGATGACCGGCTCGGCGGAACTGCTCGAGGCGCTCCCCCGGCACCAGACCGCGCACGCCGCGCTGCTCACCGACATCCTCGACGTCCTCCACGGCTCATCCCCGGCGGCCGAAGAGCAGGCCGCGTTGCCGCCGGCGGAGGAACTCAGCCCGACCGAACTCAGGGTGCTGCGCTTCCTGCCGACCAACCTGTCCCGGCCCGAGATCGCCGGCGAACTCTCCGTCTCGCCGAACACCGTCAGCACGCACCTGCGCAGCATCTACGCCAAGCTCCAGGTCCGTGACCGGTCATCGGCCGTGAAACGCGCCAGAGAACTGCGACTGCTGGCCGCCGGCCGCCGCACGCGCTAGCCCGGCCGCCACCTGATCCCGGTGATGCGGGGCCACCTGCCCGCGCTCGACCATGGCGCCATGGACTCGGCACCCGCCCCGTACATCATCCGGATCGACGGGCACCTCGGCGCCACCGTGCTGTCGGCGTTTCCGGCGCTGGTGTCGCAGCGTCGCGGCCCGCACACCGTGATCACCGGCCTGCTGGACCGGTCGGCGCTGTACGGCGTGCTGGCCGAGATCGAGGCGCTCGGCCTGGACCTGCTCGAGATCCAAAAGCTCACCCCGGACCGCCCGGACCGCACATCACCGGCACCAGGTGACCGCCGCTCACCTTGACGGCCACCGGCTTCGGGCGCACTCGATCAGCCAGTTGGCTGCCGGCACATCCTCGGTGACCCTGGCCGAGGCCGGGATCGCGGACGCGATCAACAACGGCGGCGGCCGGTGGGAGTCGGCGCGGACCAAAATGTCCGCGATCGAGTCGGCAACCCAGGCGCAGGACAGGAAGGCGATCGCAGGCCGGCCCGGGACGGGCCACCACCGCGGCAGCCGACCGCGTTCGCCAGGTACCGCCGCCCCCAGTCGTCGACCCGCAGTGACGTGTCGGGCGTCGCGGTCCGGGTGGTGACGCCGCGTCAGCCCAGCGCGCGGTCGAGGTTGAAGGCGGCGCTGATGAGCGAGAGGTGGGTGAAGGCCTGGGGGAAGTTGCCGAGCTGTTCGCCCGTCGGGCCGATCTCCTCGGCGAACAGTCCGAGGTGGTTGGCGTAGGTGAGCATCTTCTCGAATGCGAGCCGGGCCTCCTCCAGCCGGCCCGCGCGGGTCAGTGCCTCCACGTACCAGAAGGAACAGATCGAGAAGGTCCCCTCCAGGCCGTGCAGGCCGTCCGGGCTGGTGGTCGGGTTGTAGCGGTAGACCAGGGAGTCGGAGACGAGGTCCGCGGTGAGCGCGTCCAGGGTGGAGAGCCACCTGGGGTCGGTGGGCGAGATGAACTTGGCCATCGGCATCATCAGCAGCGCGGCGTCCAGCTCACCGTCGTCCAGTGACTGGACGAACGCACTCCGCTCGGTCGACCAGCCGCGCTGCATGATCTGCCGGTAGATCGCGTCACGGGACTCCCGCCAGCGGGGCAGGTCCGCCGGCAGGCCACGGCGGTTCGCCATCCGGATCGCCCGCTCCAGCGCCACCCAGCACATCAGCCGGGAGTACACGAAGTCCTTTCGGCCCGCGCGGGTCTCCCAGATTCCCTCGTCGGGCTGATCCCAGTGCTCGCAGAGCCAGTCCGCCACCGCGCCGACCTCCTCCCAGCCGGTGCTGCTGATCGGCTGACCCCACTTGTCGTAGAGGTAGATGGAGTCGATCATGGCTCCGTAGATGTCCAGCTGGAGTTGGCCGGTGGCGGCGTTGCCGATCCGGACCGGGGCGGAGCCGAGGTGACCTTCCAGGTGCGGCAGCTTGTACTCGGGCAGCTCGCCGCGCCCGTCGATGCCGTACATGATCTGCAACGGGCCGGTCTCGCCGGCGCCGCGCAGGCGATCGCAGAGGAACCCCGTGAACGCTTCGGCCTCCGAGGTGAACCCGAGGCGCAGCAGGGCGTAGATGCAGAAGGCGGCGTCGCGGACCCACACGTACCGGTAGTCCCAGTTACGTTCGCCGCCGATCTGCTCGGGCAGGCTGGTGGTCGGTGCGGCGACGATCGCACCGGTCGGCGCGTAGGTGAGCAGCTTCAGCACCAGCGCGGAGCGGTGCACCATCTCCCGCCACCGCCCGTGGTAGCGCGACCCGGCCAGCCAGCCGCGCCAGAACCGGACGGTTGCCTCGGCCTGCTCCTGCGCCTCGGCGCGCAGGCACGGTCGGGGCGGGACGTCGTCGCTGATCTGGTCGAGGGCGAACACGTTGGACTCGCCCTCGATGAGCTTGAAGTGCGACCACACGTCCAGGCCATCGCTCTCCAGGGGTGCGGTGGCGGTCAGCGCGAGCGTCAGTGACGGGGAGCGGAACAATGCCGTGTGGCCTTCGAGGTGCGTGGTGTGCGCTTCGGCGCCGTAGCCGAAGCGCGGGGCGACGCGCGCCCTGAACGGGAGGGTTCCCCGGACGCAGACCACCCGTCGGATCAGCCGGTGCCGGGCCGCATCCCGCGACGCGTCGACCACCGGCATGAAGTCCTGGATCTCCGCCACCCCGTCCGCGGCGAAGAACCGCGTGATCAGCACGTTCGTGTCAGGGAAGTAGAACTGCCGGGTGCGGGTCGGGACATCGGCGGCCAACTCGAACGACCCGCCCCGGTCGGCGTCGAGGAGGGACGCGAACACGCTGGGCGCGTCGAAGCGCGGGCAGCAGTACCAGTCGATGGTGCCGTTGGTGCCGACCAGGGCGGCCGTACGGAGATCGCCGATCAGGCCGTGCTCGGAGATCGGTGTGTAGCGGGAGTTGTCTGCCTGCTCGAAACCAGTCGTGTCGAACGCCATGTCGGCCTCCCCGCCGCTGCGGCGCGGGCTCGGAGATGAAGCCTTGCTTCTCAATGCTAGGTCGCCATTCGAGGCGGGGGCCTCGCGGAGCCGTACGGAGAGAAGTCGGCGGCCGCCTCGTCCCAGCAGTCTGCCGGCGCTTCTGGGTGTGGCCGCGATTGCTTTCGCCGAGCGGTCGGTCGCCACCTGATTCTCCGTTCATCCGCAGCCACACCCGCCCTGGGGGACACCGCCACCACCGAGGAACGACCCGGGGGGCTCAGCTCCGGGCCCGGCCATCCAGGGCCGAGTCCCTCCTCCACCGCGTCGGCAGCATCAGCCACCGGTTCTTGAAGAACGGGGGCCTGCCGTGAGCCGCACAAGCGACCCGAGGCGGTCAGTCCTTGCCGGTACTGCCAGGAGCCGTCTTACGGATCTTGGGCCCGGCCACCGGCCGTGCGCATCACCTTGATCCGGTGATGCCTCCTCACCTGCCTGGTGGTAACGCTCGTAGTAGCCCACCTCCCAGACAGGAGTCCGACATGACCGAGGCGCTCGACTGGAACGCGAAGAACATCGCGGAGTTCCGAGCGAACGAGGGCAGGGTCGGCGGGGTCTTCGAGGGCGCTCCGCTGGTCCTCGTCCATCACCGCGGCCGCAAGAGCGGGCAGGAGCACGTCAGCCCGACGATGTACCTCCCGGACGACACCGCGCCGGACATCGTCTACGTCTTCGCGACCAAGGGCGGAGCACCCACCAACCCGGATTGGTACCGCAACCTGACCGCCGCCGGTGAGGGCACCATCGAACGCGGCACGGCGACCTACCAGGTGACCGTCCGCGAACTGACCGGCGCGGAACGCGACCGCGTCTACGCCGAGCAAGCACGGCGCTACCCCGGCTTTGCCGAGTACGAACGCCAGACTGCCGGAATCCGCATCATTCCCGTACTCGAACTCCGGCGGGCGTAGCCCACATCCAAGTCAGCCTCAGCGAGTCGAAGGAGAGAGATCATGCCCAAGGCGGTCAGGTACGACGAGTTCGGCGGGATCGACGTGTTGCGGGTCGACGAGGTGGAACGCCCGGTGCCCGGGGACGGGCAGGTTCTCGTACGCGTGAAAGCGGCCGGCATCAACCCCAGTGAGGCGGCCATCCGCACGGGGGCGGTGGCAGACCTGTTCCCGTCGACGTTCCCGTCCGGGCAGGGCAGCGACCTCGCCGGGATCATCGAGGGGGTCGGCGCCGGGGTTGCCGGATTCTCGCCCGGCGACGAGGTGATCGGATTCACGCAGAAGCGGGCCTCCCAGGCCGAGCTGGCCCTGGTCGAGGCCGGTGACCTCACGCGAAAGCCGGAGAAGGTCTCATGGGAGGTGGCCGGCAGCCTGTACGTCGTCGGCGTAACCGCGTGGGGGGCGGTACACGCCGTCCAGCCCAAGGAGGGCGAGACCGTCGTCATCTCCGGAGCCGCCGGAGGAGTCGGCTCACTCGCCGTCCAGCTCGCGCGCCGTACCGGGGCCACGGTCATCGGCCTGGCGAGCGAGAGCAACCACGAGTGGCTGAAGAGGCACGACGCGATCCCGGTCGCGTACGGCGAGGGCGTCGCGGACCGCGTCAGGGCCGCCGCGCCCAGCGGGGTGGACGCCTTCATCGACACCTTCGGCGACGGGTACGTCGAGCTGGCCCTCGCCCTCGGCGTCGCGACCGACCGGATCGACACCATCGCCGATTTCGCGGCCGCCGAGAAGCACGGGGTGAAGACCGACGGAGGGGTCGCGGCCGGGCCGGGCGCCAAGGTGCTCGCCGAGCTTGCCGGCCTGATCGCCGACGGACACCTCGAGCTGCCGATCGCGAACGTCTACCCGCTGGCCCAAGTCCGCGAGGCCTACACCGAGCTCGAACGCCGCCACACCCACGGCAAGATCGTCCTCAGGCCCTAGTGGGCTTGGCCAGGTTCGCGTCAGCTCGGCCCGACTCTGCCCGGCCCATCGGCCATGCCGCGTTCTCCTCAAGGTGGGCCGCCGGCGTCATCCGACGAGATCACCCCCAATACAGTGATGACACCCCCTTGGCAGGACCGAGACCCTGACGGCCCGACGACCGGGGGCAGTGCTCTCGGTCGCTGCCGGGCCGGGTGCTTCCGAGGAACACGCTGCCTTGCTTCTCCCCATGCGGAACTCAATGGCCGGCGTCGTGCACGGCGGCGGTCGCCTGGGCGAGGTCGACGACCTCGCCGTCGGAGCCGTACTGGTGCAGGTCCCCGCCGGGCGACTCGATGCGTCCGGCATCGGCCAGGCCGCCGGCCTTGACGGGATCGAACCCGGCCGTGCGGATCAGCCGCTCGGCCATCGCGGCGGCGCTCTCGTCGTCGGTGGCGTAGAACAGCGCCGCCCGGCGCGGCGTGCGGTTCGCGCTCGCGGCGAGCACCTCCGCGGCGAGGGTGCCGAACGCCTTGACGTAGTGAGCGTTCTTGGGCAGCAGGGCGGCGGCCACCGACCCGGCCGACTCCCCTTCGGGCAGCGACCGCACGATCTGGCCCTTCTCGTCGAAGGCGATCGGGTTCGAGGGGTCGATCACGACCTTGTCCTCGAGCAGGGGCGCGACCTGCGGGATCAGCTCCCTCATGGCCTCCAGCCAGATGGCGAACACGACCGTGTCCGCTTCGGTGATCGCGTCCCGCACAGTGGCGGCGCGGGCGAGGGGACCGAGCTCGTCCGCGATCCCCACGGCTCGCGCGGCGCCCTTTCCCGCCAGGACGACGCTCTCGCCACCGGCCACCAGATGCCGGGCGAGCGCAGCTCCGATGTTGCCGACGCCTACGATTGCTGTGGTCATGTCCAGCCTTCCTCTCTGTTGACGGGGCCCGTCCCTAACGCATCACCAGGCCACCGTCGACCGTGAGTACCTGGCCCGTCAGCGCGGCGGCGTCCTCGCCGACGAGCATCGCCACCACGGCTGCGGTGTCGTCGGGGGTGAGCGGCCGGGGCAGCGCCTGGAGCGCCGCGACCTCCTCGAACTCCGCCGTCGGCACGACGCCGGTAGCCGCAGTGCGAGTCAGCCCCGGGGCCACAGCCGTGACCGCGATCCCGTGGCCGCCGAGCCCGGCGGCGAGGGCGTGGGTCATGCCGATCAACGCCCCTTTGGACGCCACGTACGCGAGCATGTGCGCGCCCGGGGGACGCCAGAACGTGTTGGACACGATGAAGACCACCCTGCCGAAGCCCCGCTCACGCATCCCCGGCGCGAAGGACTGGGTGAGCAGCAGCGCAGACTCGACGTTCACTGCCTGGACCTGACGCCACAGGTCGAGTTCGAAGTCCTCGAACGGTCCGAAGGCGACCATGGCAGCCGAGTGAACCAGGACATCGCACCTGCCGTAGCGGTCCAGCACCAGTTGCGCGGCCCGGCGCACCTCGGCCGGATCACCCAGATCGACCGGGACATCGCCGGTGCGGTCGAGCACGACCACGGTGTGATCGACCGCAAGCCGCGCGGCGATCGCACCGCCGATCGCACCAGCTCCGCCGGTTACGACCGCTACCCGCCGGCTCCCGACGGTCTCAGTAGACGCGGTAGACACTGCTCAGCGCTCCTCTCACTGCCGAATCCGTCGGCACCCGGGCTGTCCACCCCGGCGACCAGCCGCCACAAAGAGCCCGTCCGCTTGCACAACAAGCCAGGCCTCTTCACGCACCGTCGTCCAAGACCCGGTACCGGCTTCAGCGACAGCCGCCCGCTGTCGAGCGTCGGCTCGCAGCCCGAGCCGGTCGTGTTCAGGCGGCCGTTTCGATGGGGTCGAGGACGGCCTCGACATCGACCGTGACATCGACCATGGGGCTGACGACCACTCCGCCGCGGTCGATCACATCGTTCCAACTCACCCCGAAATCATGTCGATTGATACGGGTCGTGGCGGTGAATCCGGCGCGGCGCCTGGGCCCGAGGTCCCGCCCTTCCTCCCACCAAGGCGTATCCCACTGTCCCAAGTAGGTGACGTCGAAGGTCACGGGGCGCGTGATGCCGCGTACCGTGAGATCTCCCGTCACCTCGAACTCGGTTCCGCTCACCTGATGAACACGCGACCCGACGAACGTCCAGGTCGGGTGGTGTTCGACATCGAAGAAATCAGCACTGCGGAGGTGGGCGTCGCGCTCGGGCTGACCGGTGTACACCTGGGTCGCGTCAACCGTAGCCTCAACGCGCGCCTTGTCCGGCTCGTCGGCATCGACCTCCAGCAAGCCGTGCACGTTCTTGAGCTGCCCCCGCACATAGGTGACCATCATGTGCCTGGCGCGGAACTCCGCCGCGGTATGACCAGGCTCGAAGAACCATTTCGTCATGGCCACATGTGCCCCTGACCTACCCCTTCGACCAGGACGGATCCAATGACGGTCACGGAGCGCGTACGGCAGCCGTGGGGCTGAGGCGCTCGTGGTGCGTCAGCGGTGTTCGTACACGCCCTCGGCGATGAGGGAGACGCCGATGCCCAGCATCCACACGTCCTTGGCCAGCGCGGTTCCCTGCTCGGTCGGGCGCAGGCTGCCTTCCTGTCGCATCCCCGGCGTACGCAGGTAGAGCCCGAGGGTGCCAACGGAGAATGCGGTGAGCGCAACCCCGGCGACAGCGGCAGGGACGACCGGCAGGAGCAGTGTCGTGGCAATGGCGAGCTCCCCGGCGGCGAGCAGCCGTACGAACTTGTGGGAGTCGTGCCTGCCCAGGAACGGGTAGGTCGTGGCGGCGAACTGATGCAGCCTCTCGGTGGTGGTGTCGTCCGCACCGAGTTTCGAGAGCCCCGAGTTCAGGAAGAACGCGCCGCTCGTGAGCCTGAGCGGAAGTTGCCGAGCTGCGGAAGATCGTGCCCAACCGAATGCCATGCCGAGCCTCCCAACATTGGCCCCGGATACAACCCTGCCATCCGTTCGAAGCATGTCAAACGGGGGCCGACTCGGTTCTCCCCCACCGGCTGGGAATGCGGGACGCGGCGGGCGGGAACCGGGCTACGGTCCGCGCCCGCCGCGTCGCAACCCGGCTCACTCCGGTCGGAGACAACGCCCCCTACTCGTCGAGGAACCGATACGTCTCGCTCGCGGCCTGGATCACGACGGTGCCGTCGCGGACCTGCCACTCGCTCATGCCATCGACCTCGTGACTGACGAAGAACAGACCCCTGACCCGGTCGTCGTCCTCATCGGAGGCCGGAATCCGCGCCACGCTCCGCAGTCGGTCCAGGAACCAGTCGACGGAGTGGTCGCGCATCTGAGCCCCGAAGAAAACCCAGTTCACGAAGTTGTACTGCCTCGGCGGAAAGGCCCAGCCACCGCTGTACGTCCGGTCGGGGTTGTCCTGTTCGACGACCTCTCTGATCTGGGCGAGCTGCTGGTCATCGCACACCAGCCAACCCCTGATGTTGACGAGGACACTCACGACAATCAGCCCCTGACCTTACGCACACGAACCCCCGGCTCACTGATCGCCCAGCGGACCGATGTCGAGGACCGCCTGCACTCCATATCTCGAATCGTACCGTCTGATCGCATTCAGAACATCCCTGGAGGGCTCGTTGTCGAACTGGAAGTACGGCGTTCTACCCGAGGTCGCAGCCACTTCGTACATTCGTTTCGCCTGGTCCCGGAAAGCGCTACCGAGCTTGAAATTCGCCGGTTTAGCGGATGCAACATACTCGTCACTGACCGCATCGAATTCGTAATCCCCGAAGTTCAGGAACTCGGCCTGGGCCCGACCGCCGAGTTTCTGTGCCAGTAATTGTGCACTCGCATCGAATTTCTTGGTCGAGTTGACCAGCATGCCCAGTCCGCCGTTCCCCGACAGCAGCCCCGGCTCCGGCGCGGCCCTCGCCGGAGCCGCCTCCTCCTCCGCGGCGCCGGCCCCGAGCAGGAGCAACGGCAGCATGTCGCAGAGCGAGCCCGCCGCGCAGGGGTTGTCGGGGATGTCATTGACATCCGCCCAGGTGTGGTAGAAGTGCGAGAGTTCCAGGCATCCGCCCTGGGTCATGTCCTGACCGCACCTGGCGCGGAAGTAGAGCTCGACATTGACCGCATAGGTGTACAGGGAGTTGTAGTTCCCCTGGTTCGCCATCTGCGCCACGCTCGGGTATTCCTGCTGGAACATCTGGACGGTTTTCAGAGGCGGGACCGGAACAGAGTCGGGACCGGTTCCTTGGCATCCGTCGCAGTAATGCTCGTTGTTGACATCAGGGTTGCACCAGTGCGTGTCGCAATAATGGCTGGAGCCCTTGTAACTGCTGGATTCCGGGTCGTTCTCCGAGTGGTAGTCGCCGTACGTGCCGTTGCTGCCGGAGCAGTAGCTGGACGGATAGCAGGATTCGAGGCCGGTGGGGTCGCTGCCGGTGACGGGGTTGTCGGCGGCGTAGGTGTATCCGCCGAGTTCCTGGGGGCTGGCGGCTTCGAAGACGGGGTCGACACTGATGAAACTGCCGAGCGTCGGGTCGTACTTGCGGGCACCGATGTCGGTGTAGCCGGTGGAGGTGTCCTGGGGCATTCCCAGGTAGGTGTGGGTGGGGTCGGGCCAGGTGGTGGTGTTGGTGCTGGAGCGTGTCTGGCCGTAGGGGGTGTACTGCTGACGGGCCACCTGCTGGGTGGTGGTGTCCATCGCCAGGGAAGCGGTGCCGTGCGGGTCGCTGAAGAGATACTTCGTGCCCCCGCCCGCGAGACTGGAGCGGACTGCCGCGGGGGCACCCGAGCCGCCGTGGCTGTAGGTGCGGACGGCGCCGAGCAGCACGTTGGGGGTGACGCCGGTGTTGACGGTGATCTCGGTGTCGCCGGCGAACAGGGTGGTCCGGCCGGGATCGCGGCGGATCAACTGGCTTCCGTCGGCGTCGTAGAGGTACTTGGTGGTGGTGGGGCTTGCGCCTCCCGTGTCCACCTGGGCGAGGTGGTTCTCGTCGTCCCAGGTCAACGTCTGGCCAGGGCCGCTGGTGGGGGTGCGGGTGTGGAGGTTGCCGATCTCGTCGTAGCCGAACCTGGTCGGGTCGGTGCCTCCCGTGGTGGCGGTGAGCGTGTGCGGCTGGGCGCCGGTGCTGTTGCAGCCGGTGGTGCAGCCGTCGGCGTAGGTCGTGGTACTGGTGGTGCCCGATCCGCCGATGGCGTGGTCGACACTCTGCTTGCGGTCGCCGACCGCGTCGTAGCTGAAGGACTGCCAGTACGAGCCGGCCGTGGTCGACAGGGTGCTGCTCGTCGGCGGGCTGGCCGCGCAGTTGTCCTTGGCGGTCCAGGCGTCGGTCAGCCGGTCGAGCGTGTCGTACGAGTAGCACTGCTGGTCGGTGACGGTGTTGCCGGTCTCCGACTGCTGGTCGGTGGTGGAGGTGGGGTTGCCGACGGCGTCGTAGGTGTACTTCGTGTCGTCCACCGTCGGACCGGGGGCCTGGGTCCGCTCCACGACACGGTCGGTCGGTCGTCGGGTCTGGTCGTCGTAGCTGTAGGTCGCCCAGGCGGGGTTCGTCGACGGGCCGAACGTGACCCGGGAGAGCTCACCGTAGTTGGTGTACACGGTCGCGCCGACGTACGTGCCGATGCTGCTGGCGGTGGTCGTCGGCTTGCCCAGTGCGTTCCGGCCGTAGGTGATGGTCTCGCTGTTCAGGCCCTGGGTGCGCGGGTCGGCCTGGGTCTTCAGCAGCTGGTCGTTGGTGGTGTACGTGTAGGTCGTGGTGTATGTCGACGGCAGCGGGGCCTCGGACGCCGGCAGCGTGATCTTGGTGCCGGTCGGTTTGCCGAGGGCGGTGTAGCCGGTGGTGGCCACCGTGTACCCGTCGGTCGTGCCCTGGACGTAGCGGGTCGACGAGGTCGGCAGGCCGATCCGAAGAGTGTCGTAGGCCCAGGAGGCGAACTCGAACTCCGACTTGGACCTGTCGGTGGCCGTGAGCTTGCGGCCCACCAGGTCGTAGGTGTAGTCGAGCTCGATCTGCTTGGCGTCCGTGGTGGACACGAGGTTGCCCGCGTCGTCGTAGCCGTAGCTGCTGCCGCCCGCGTCCGGGTCGGTCTGCGACTTCTTGTGGCCCAGCAGGTCGTAGCCGAAGGTCCACACAACCTTGTCGGGACCGGTGACGCGGGTCTGCTGTCCGGCGCCGTTGTAACCGTAGGTGGTGGGTGAGGCGCTGCCGCCGGTGGCGGTGAAGCCTGCCGCGGCGGACCCGCTCAGTGTGGGCGCGGCGGTGTACTGGTCGAGCTCGGTGGTCTGACCGCGCGCGTCGACGACCGTGGTGGTGGCGACCCCGCCCTTGGGCGGCAGGACGGTGGTCCTGTCCCCGGTGTAGGCGGTGGTCGTCGACCAGGTCCTGACCCCGTCGTGTTCCTCGGTGACCAGGTCGGCCCGGCCCTGTCCGTCGTAGTCCGTGACCGTGGTGTCGGGGATGGAGACCTGGGAGACCGATATCAGGCTGCTGCCGGGGCTGCCGGCCACGTTGTAGGCGTTGTTGGCTGCGACCGTCCAGCCGTGCGAGTCGGATTCGGTGTCGGAGACCGTGATGGTGGAGTTCTCCGCGGTCGCCTGTACCTGCAGCGGGCGCAGCATCGCGTCGTACAGCGTTGTGCTGGTCCCGTAACCACCGCTGTCCAGCAACGCGTTGGTGGAGACGACCGAGGGGGCCGACTGGGACAGGGCGTAGGTGTAGGTCGTGTTCGCCGGTGCGCTGTTGGCCTTGCTCTCATTGGGCAGCCATACACCGGTGACGCGGCCGAGCGCGTCATAGGTGAGCGAGGTGAGCAGGCCGGCCGCGTCCGTCTTGGATGTGGGCAGGCCCCGAGCCGGGTCCAGGGTGCTGCCGGTGAGCCGGCAGTCCTTGGACGACACGGTCACCGTCGAGCAGTCCGTGCCGGGCGTGACCTGGGTGATGGTCGTGCTGCTCGTGGGGAGCGCGCCGGTGGTGGGGGTGTTGGAGGCGTAGACGGTCTGGGCAAGGCTCTTGCCGTCGGGGGAGACCGAGTGGGGAGTACGGGTGGCCTTGATGGTGCGGCCGTAGGAGTCGTAGGTGGTGGCGGCCTGGTCCACGAACGTGGTGGCGGTGGCGCCGCCGGCGGCGGACGCCTGCTGGTCCAGCGTGGCGTCGCCGATCGCGGGGAGTGCCGGATTCTGCTGGCCGTCGCCGTCGTAGGCGAAGGCGTTGTGGTCGTAGGAAGTACGGACGTCGGAGAGCAGGGTGCCGCTCGGGGTGGCGCCTGCGCTGGAGCAGTCCTGGGACGTGGAGATGACCTCGGCGGGCAGCACCAGGGTGCTCGGGCTGCCGGTGAGGTACCGGGTGTAGGTGCACTTGGAGACGTTGGCGCTGTCGGTGGGCTCGCCGCGGTCGTCGACCTGCACCGGCATGCCGGTGGTCGACTTGCCCAGCGTCCGGTTGTAGAAGGTGTCGGTCTCGGTCCTGCGCCAGCCGTACGACACCGCCTGGCGGGTCAGTGTCTTGGCGGGGCGGACCATCAGGGCCGTCAGGTCCGGCAGACCGCTGCGGCTGCGGCCGGCGGTGGGTCCGATGATCGTGGGCACGTTGACGACGGCCTTGACCGGACTGCCGCCGGAGGCGGAGTAGGTGTCGGTCTCGAATGCCTGGCCGCCCAGCGCGTCGTCGTCCGCGACCGAGGTCGCGCCGTCCTGGCTGGTGAGCGCCGGCACCGAGCGGGTCTTGCCGCCGGGCAGCGTGTCGCCGTTCATGCCCAGGAAGTAGTACGTCTTGCTCAGGGTCTTCTGGTCGTAGACCTTTGCCCCGTCGGTGTAGTGGAAGACGTTCGGGTCACCGGTGGTGACGTCCACCTCCGGGTAGCCGCGGAACTGGCCCCAGGTGCGGTTCTTGGCCTTGACGACCTCGTTGTCGTCGTAGTGCCAGCCGGGATTGCCCTTGTAGGCGTAGTCGGTCTCCAGCCTGGGCTGGGTGCCGTCCTGGTAGGAGTTGTGCGGGTCATCGGTGACGATCGAGGTGACCTTGTACTTGTAGAACCAGTCCAACCACGGGGCCGGCTGCCCGTCGGGGGTCCAGTACACGGGGAAACAGGACAGGGTGTTGGTGGAGGCGAAGGTGCGGGCAGCCGCGTCGGTGGGGTCGTTCGGGTCGCTCGCCGGGGCGCTGGAGCAGTTCGGCCGGTCGTAGGTGACCGTGGTCTGGGCGCCGGTCTCGCTGGTGACCGTCTGGATCCGGTCGTGATACATGAGCGGCATCTGCGGGATCGTGCCGACCCGGTTGGGCAGTTGCAGCGGCGGGTCGAAACTCACCGCCGGCGTCGAGGTGCTGCCCGACGCGCCGCCCAGGGTGTCCAGGCCCGTGTGCTGGACCGAGTCCAGCCACAGGGTGGGGGCGTGGTCGCCGCCGTCGGGGAAGGACTGCGTGAAGGTGTATTTGTCGACCTGCTTGGTGGTCCCGCCGGTCTGGATCTGCGTGGTGATGGCGGTCAGGCGCTTGCGTGACCAGAAGCTCGGACCGTGATCGGTGCAGCTCGACGAGCCCGAGGTGCAGTTCAGGTCGATCGGCACGTCCGGCCAGTAGGCGGCGTTCGCATCGGTGAACTGGCTGTCCGCGCAGGTGTTGCCGGACGGGGTGCCCGCGATGCAGCGCTCTGCGGTGTCGAAGAGGACCTGCTCCGGGGCGGTACCCGAGTAGACCGTCGAGGACGTCATGCCGTAGTCGATCCGGGACAGGGTGCCGCCGCGCGTGTAGGCGACGGCGGTGTCCTTCGTGTCCGCGCCGTAGTAGCCGGTCTCCGGGCTGTAGTACCAGGCGGTGGCGTTGCCGTGTGAGTCCGCCACGTAGTCCAGGTTGAACCGGTAGCCCAGCGTGCAGGCCGTGTCGGCGAAGGTCGTGCTGTCCGGACACGCCGACACCCCGCTGTGCGCGTGGTAGACGGGCTGGGTCCACGCCGACTTGGTCTCGTCCTTGCCGCTGGACCAGCCCGGCAGCCGGTTCAGGCCGAAGAAGTACTGGACCCCGGCCTCGGTGACCTTGAAGTACTCCTTGTTGTCGGTGCCGTTCGTGGCTCCGGTCAGGTCCTCGATCTTGGTGGTGGAATCGTCGCCGGCGGGGTGGAAGGTCTTGGTGGCGTCGTCGTAGACGATGTCCGTTGACTTGCCGTTGAGCGAGAGGGTGAGGATCTGCCCCGCCCAGCAGGAATCGCCGTCGTTGTCCGGGGCTCCGGAGGAGGAGTCGTCCTTGCAGGACTTGTAGGTCCGCTCGATGTAGTTCTCGGTGGAGCTCCAGCCGTCTCCCAGCCAGGAGGACTGGTTGTTGGTGCCCTCGGTGCGCGCGTCCTGGGTGGCGGAGTCGTAGGAAAGACCGACGTTCGGTGCCGCGCCGCCGATCGCCGGGGGCACCGAGATGGGGTAGCTGTAGGTGAACGCACCCGTGTTCCCCGAGGTCGACCAGGAACCGCCCGGCGACAGACTGGTCGCCGAGTAGTCGCCGGAGGAGCCCGACGTGCCGGAGGTCGCCGCCATGACCACCACGGCGCCGGACGATGCCGTGGCCGAGCGGGCGGCAGGGCCGGCTCCGGGACCGGCGGGCGCTGCCGCGGGCACGGAGACCTGCGCGGACAGCGGCGTTCCCGGTGTGCTCCGCACCGCGGTCCGGGTCTGGCACTTGGCCAGCTTCGGCGTGGTCAGGGCGCAGGCGGGCAGTTGGACCAGGTGCAGGCGCGTGGCGAAGTCACCGCCGAAGGCGTACCGGAACGAGGAGTCGTCCACCCGAAGCGAGACCTTCCCACTGCCGGGGCCGGTGCGGCGCAGGGTGAAGAGCAGGCCGTGGACACCGGCGGCGCGTGCGGACTTCTGCTCCAGCACGGTCACCCGCACGCGCTGTGATCCGGTGACGGCTGTCGCCCGCGACCGCACGCCCGCGCCGGCACCCAGCAGGACGGGCGTCTTCCCGGCCCGTAACTGGGCGGTCTCGGCGTTCAGCCGCGTGGCGGCGGCCGCGACGGGCAGGGTGACCACCGCGCTGCCCGGTGCGGGCAGCGTGGCGTGCGCCGTGGGGTCGAAGTGCTTGAAGGCCTTGTGCAGGTGGACCTGCTTGGGCTTCTTACGGGTGAAAGGGATCCGCTTGTCGTGGGACACGGCGGGAGCCGGCACCTGGTGCTGCGTGGTGGTGGCGGCCGCGGCCATGCCCGTGGGGAGTAACCCCGCGATCAGAGCGCCGACCGCAGCCAGTGTCGTACGACGAAACCCCGTTCTTCGCACCATGGTGTGCGTTCCCCTCCCGGAACCATGGACACCCAACTCGTCCCGCAGTAGGGCCAATTGGGGGTACGTCAAAGGAGAGCAGCGTAGATCCAACCCCCCGTGGAACCCTCACGCTAGGGCCTGGGATCGAGACGACATGCAAAGGATCTCCACCCGAAAGGCAAAGGAATCACCCAGCCGGGCACCTGAGTTGACCTGAATCCGGCAAAAACGGGCTGTTCGCGAGCACGAGTCGGTCGGCAGCCGCGTTCGGGCCCGTCTCCGGACGGTCGGCGGTCGGCGGTCGGCGGTCGGCGGTCGGCGGTCGGCGGCAGTCGACTGACTCAGGTCGGCGTCACGGCCGGTCGCCATGCCACGGTTCGACAGCCTTTCGCCCCCTGCCCGGTACCCGACGGACGCCATCGTGCAGTAGGCCACCCGCTCGGGATGTTCCCCGGAGTCGATCAGGCGGGCGGCACAGCGTGTGAGCGGCGAGGCCCGCGGAAACCTGCACGCGCCCTTCCCGGTCACTTCAAGATCGACACATGGAATTTTCCTGTGTCCGCCGCCCGAAGGGAAAGTGCGCCTCGATTCGGACATGCCGCACAGAGAAAGTTCCTCATTCACCTATTGGCGTTTCGATGATGTGTGAGGTGAGTGAACGAGACCCCACCATCAAGGAATTGATCCGCACCCCGGTACCTCGTCCGGCGTCCACGGTTGACCGAATCGATGCGCCCGCACACCGTCCCACTGGTTCAACATTGACCAGCCAGTAACAACAGGGCTACCTTTCAACGCGTTTCGAGCAGGCTCAATAAATCGATGTTCCCGGGTTTCCGCAGGTCCCGCTGGAATCCGACGCGCCGCCATCGTTGTCGTACCGCATCCCCCACCATGCAGTCTCAGCTTGATTCGGAGAATCATGACGTCTGCTGTGCGTTCCGAGAACATGATCATCGGCATCACCCCGTTCGGCGAACCCGACGCCCGGCTCGCCGCGGCGGTGTGCCGGGCCGGCGGGCTCGGCGTCCTCGACCTGGGCGACGGGGACCGAAGATCCCGTGACGCGCTGGAACGCCTGCACCGCCTGGCACCGGGCCCGTTCGGAGTGCGGATCGGCGCCCGCTGCCGGCTGGACCCCGCCGACCTCGCGCCGGGGACCCGCGAAACCGGTCGGCCGGACACGGTGGTCCTCGCGGTCGACGCACCCTGGCAGGCCGGCGACCTGACCGCCGACCACCGTGTGCTGGTCGAGGTCACAAACCTCGACGAAGCGCGGGCCGCGGTGCTCGCCGGGGCGTACGGGTTGATCGCCCGCGGCAGCGAATGCGGCGGCCGGGTCGGGGAGTTGAGCACCTTCGTCCTGCTCCAGCGGCTGCTCGCCGCGTCCGACATGCCGCTCCCGGTCTGGGCCTGTGGCGGAATCGGTCCCCGGACGGCGGCCGCGGCGATGGCCGGCGGGGCGGCCGGGGTGGTCCTTGACAGCCAGCTCGCGCTGCTGGCCGAGTCCTCCCTGCCGGAGGCGGCCGCGGCGCAACTGCGGCCCCTGGACGGTTCGGAGACGACGGTGCTGGCGGGTCACCGGGTGCTGCTCCGGCGGGGCCCGGACGCACCGCGCATCGCCGGGACCGACCCGGAGACGGTGGCGGCGGCACTGGGCGCACAGGATCCGCTCACCCAGTTACTGACGGTGGGTCAGGACGGCTTCCTCGCCGCCCGGTTCGCACGGCGCTGGGGGGATGTGCGGGGGACGATACGCGCTCTGACGGACGCGGTGCGCGACGTCGTAGGCGACGACACGGCCGCCGGGGCACTGGGCACGGGCTCCCCGATGAGCCGGGCGCTCGGCACCCGGCTGCCCGTCGCGCAGGGACCGATGACCCGGGTCAGCGACCGCGCCGAGTTCGCGGCCGCGGTCGCCGAGGACGGCGCGCTGCCGTTTCTCGCGCTGGCGCTGGCGGACGGCGCGCGCACCCGGGCGATGCTGACCGAGACCCGGGCCGCCGTGGCCGGGCGGCCCTGGGGCGTCGGCGTGCTCGGCTTCGCGCCGGAGGAGGTGCGTGCCGCCCAGTTGGAGGCGGTACGGGAGCTGCGGCCGACGCACGCCGTCATCGCGGGCGGGCGGCCTTCCCAGGCGCAGGCGCTGGAGCGGGACGGGATCCGCACCTTCCTGCACGTGCCCTCGCCGGGGCTGCTGCGGCAGTTCCTGGAAGCCGGGGCCCGCCGGTTCGTGTTCGAGGGTTCCGAGTGCGGCGGGCACGTCGGTCCGCGCGGCAGTTTCCCGCTCTGGGAGGCGCAACTCGCGGTCCTGGAGGACTTCCTGGACGACGCGGCCGACAAGCGTGGCAGGAACGGCAAGGGCGGCAGCGAGGATGCGGGCGACGGGTACGGCGGGAACACGGCGGAGGCGCTGGAGGTGTTCTTCGCGGGCGGTGTCCACGACGAGCGCTCAGCGGCGATGGTCGCCGCGCTCGCGGCCCCGCTGACCTCGCGCGGGGCCGCCGTCGGAGTCCTCATGGGCACCGCGTACCTGTTCACCGAGGAGGCGGTCGCGCACGGCGCGATCCAGCCGCTCTTCCAGCGCCAGGTGCGGGCCGCCGAGCGGACCACGCTCCTGGAAACCGCCCCCGGCCACGCCACCCGCTGCGTGCCGAACTCGTTCACCGAGGGGTACCGCGAGCACGAAGTCCGACTGCGGTCCGCGGGCGTGGCCGACCGGCGGATCTGGGAGGAACTGGAGCAGCTCAACATCGGGCGGCTGCGCCTCGCGAGCAAGGGCACGGAACGGGACGGCGGCGGGGCGCTCAGGCCGGTCGGCGAGGCGCGCCAGCTCACCGACGGCATGTTCATGGCCGGGGAGGTGGCCGTGCTGCGCTCGGCCACCACCACTGTCGCGGCGCTGCACGAGTCGGTGACCTCCGGGGGCGCCGACTTCCTCACGCGGCGAGCGGCGGATCTGCGCGACCGGCTGGGCGAGCGGCCGGGCGGGTCCGCGACCCGGGAGCCGGTGGTGCCCCCTCCGTTGGACATCGCGGTCGTCGGGATGGCCTGTATGTTCCCCCAGGCGCCCGACCTCCCCACCTTCTGGGCGAACGTCGTCGGGGCACGGGACGCGGTCGGTGAGGTCCCGCCCGAGCGCTGGGACCCGGCCGTGCACTACGGGCAGGGCGACGACGGGGCCGCCCCCTCCGGCGGTTCCGTCCCCTCCAAGTGGGGCGGCTTTCTGCCCCGTATCCCCTTCGACCCGCTGCGCTACGGCATCCCGCCGACGTCGCTCGGCAGCATCGAGCCGGTCCAGCTGCTGTCCCTGGAGGCCGCCCGGCGCGCCCTGGAGGACGCCGGATACGGCGACGGGGGAAGGGAGTTCGACCGTTCCCGTACCTCGGTGGTGTTCGGCGCGGAGGCGGGCAGCGACCTGTCCAACGCGGCCACGCTGCGCGCCGTGCTCCCGTCGTACCACGGGCGCGTCCCCGAGGGCCTCGACGGCCAGTTGCCCCGGCTGACCGAGGACTCCTTCCCCGGCATGCTCGCCAATGTGATCTCCGGCCGGATCGCCAACCGGCTGGACCTCGGCGGCGCCAACTTCACCGTCGACGCCGCCTGCGCCTCCTCGTTGGCCGCGGTGGACGTCGCGTGCAAGGAACTCGTCGGCGGCACCAGCGATGTGGTGCTGTGCGGCGGCGCCGACCTGCACAACGGCATCAACGACTACGTCCTGTTCTCCTCGGTGCACGCCCTCTCCCCCACCGGGCGCTCCCGCTCCTTCGACGGCTCGGCGGACGGCATCGCGCTCGGCGAGGGCGTCGCCTGCGTCGTCCTGAAGCGGCTCGCGGACGCCGAGCGGGACGGTGACCGGATCTACGGTGTGATCAAGGGCCTCGGCAGTTCCAGCGACGGCCGCTCACTGGGTCTGACCGCACCCCGGCCCGAGGGACAGCGCTCGGCGCTGGAGCGGGCCTACCGCAACGCGGGTGTCTCACCGGCGGACATCGGTCTCGTCGAGGCGCACGGCACCGGGACCGTGGTCGGTGACCGGACCGAACTGACGGTCCTGGGTGAGGTTTTCGGCAAAGCCGGGGCCAAACCGGGGAGTTGTGTCCTCGGTTCGGTCAAGTCGCAGATCGGGCACACCAAGTGCGCCGCCGGGCTGGCCGGATTGATCAAGGCGACCTTGGCGCTGTACACCGGCGTCCGGCCTCCTACCTTGCATCTGGAGCACCCCAACGCCGCCTGGGACGAGGAGAGCAGCCCGTTCGTCTTCCACACCCGGGCCCGGCCCTGGGCGGCTCCGGCGCCGCAACGGCTCGCCGGTGTCAGTGCGTTCGGCTTCGGCGGCACCAACTTCCATGTGGTGCTCGGCGCGTACGCGGACGGTGCGGCACCGGCGCAGGCGCTGGACGAATGGCCCGCCGAACTGTTCGTGTTCCGGGGCCGGGACACGGCGGCGGCACACCGGGCCGTCGAGGAACTGCTCGCGGCCGCCGAGGCCGACGGTCGGCCGTGGCGGCTGCGCGACCTGGCCCTGAGCGCGGCCCGGCGGGCCGATGTCTGTCCGGATCCGGCGCGGGTGGCGGTCGTGGCCGCGGACGTGGTCGAGCTGGCCGGGCGGTTACGGCGGGCGCTGGCCGGGGAGCACGATCCCGCGCACGGCGTCCATCTCGCCCAGGGCCCGGCCGAGGGCAAGGTCGCCTTCCTCTTTCCCGGTCAGGGCAGCCAGCGCCCCGGAATGCTCGCCGACCTGTTCGTCGCCTTCCCCGAGCTGCGCCACTACCTCGAACTCGGTGCCGACCACGCCGGCCTGCTGTACCCGCCCGCCGCCTTCGATGACAGTGCACGCGACCGGCAGCGGGCGGCACTCACCGACACCCGGGCCGCGCAGCCCGCGCTCGGCATCGCCGGACTCGCCGCCCACGCCCTGCTCACCACGGCCGGGGTGCGGCCCGACATGGCCGCCGGGCACAGTTACGGCGAACTGGTCGCCCTGAGCGCGGCGGGCGCCCTGAGCCCCGAGACGCTGCTCGCGCTCAGCTCCGAACGGGCGGCGGCCATCCTCGCGTCCGCCGGGGCGGACCGCGGAGCGGACCCGGGGACCATGGCCGCGGTCACGGCCGGCGCCGCGGAGGTCGCCGGGGCCCTTCGGGTTGTGGAGGCCCCGGCCGCCGTGGTCGTCGCCAACCGCAACGCGCCCCGTCAGACGGTGATATCCGGCCCGTCCGACGACGTCACGGACGCCGTGCGTCTGCTGCGCGAGGCCGGGTACGAGGCCCGGCGCATCCCCGTGGCCTGCGCCTTCCACAGCCCTCTGGTCGCCGGTGCGGGCGCCCGGTTCGCCGAGGCGCTCGCGGCCCGTCCGGTGCGCGCGCCGGAGTTCCCGGTGTGGGCCAACCGCACCGCGACGCCGTACGCCGCCGACCCGGACGCGGTACGGGCCGGACTCGCCGCGCAGATCGGCGCCCCGGTCGGGTTCGTCGAGCAGATCGAGGCCATGTACGAGGCGGGCGCGCGGATCTTCGTCGAGGCCGGGCCCGGATCCGTGCTGACCGGGCTGGTCGGACAGATCCTCGGTGACAGGCCGCACCGGACGGTCGCCTGTGAGCCGCGCCCGGACAGCGGTCTGCGCGGCTGGCTGGACGCGCTGGCCCGACTGGCCGTCGCCGGGCTGCCGGTGCGCACCGGCTGGCTGCTACGCGGCCGCGACGCCGTCGACGCGGTGCGCACGCCGGTGCCGAAGCGGCCCGGTTGGACGGTCGACGGACAGTTGGTACGCACCGCCGCCGGAGACCTCCTTCCCGGTGCGCTCGCACCGGCCCGACGAGTCGTGGAGACGACTGTGCCGACGAACCCCCCGCACGCGGTCCCGTCCGACCGGGACGGCCGCAACGGCATGCACGGCAGCAACGCCACGCACGACCAGGACCGCCAGGACGCCCAGGACGCGGTGATCACCGAATTCCTGCGCACCAGCCGCGAGATGGTCGCCGCCCAGCGTGACGTGCTGATGACCTACCTCGGAGCGGTGGCCGGGGAACGGACGGCCGCGCCACCCTCGCCCGTCGCCCCGCCCGCACCGCGGGACACGACGGCCGCCGCGCCCCAGGCGGAGCCGCCGATGTCACCACCACTACCGGCCACGGTGTCGTCGGTCGACCAGGCACCCGCCACCGGGTCGGCACCGGTTCAGGACGTCGACGTCCAGCGGGTGGTCCTGGAGATCATCAGCGAGCGGACCGGCTATCCCCTCGACATGATCGAGCCCGATCTCGACCTGGAGGCCGACCTCAGCATCGACTCCATCAAGCGGGCCGAGATAGCCGGCGAACTGGCCCGGCGCCTCGGCGCCGGGGACGGCGCCGACCTCACCGGTCTCGACGACGCCGAGTTGGAGGATCTCGCGAAGGCGCGGACGGCCGCCGCGGTGACCGACTGGCTGACCGCGCGGCTCTCCGGCCCCGCCGAGCCGACCACGCTTCCCGCCGAGGACGCCGGGACGATCCCGGCGGCCGAGACGGCCGAGGCCTCCGCGGCGACCGAGTCGGCTGCGGCGTTCGAGGTGTTCGAGGCATCGGAGGCGTCCGGGACGGTCGAGACCGTGCGCGCGGCGAACAGCGAAGCGGTGAACGGCCAAGCGGTGGACGGCGGTGCGGTGGACGCCGCGAGGGTGAGCGGCGAGGCGCCCAAGCGGTTCCTGCTGCGGTCGGCGCCCCTCGGGCAGCAGGGTGGCGCCGCGGATCCGGCGGCCGTCCTGTCCGGGACGCGGTGGGCCGTCCTCGGCGACGCCCCCGAGATCGGCGCCCGGCTCGCCTCGTACGGCGCCGAGGCGGTCGTACGCGACCGGGAGCATCTGCTCACCCCGGAAGACGGCCAGGTGGACGGGGTCGTGTACCTCGTCACGGGTGGCGCGCCGGTGCTTCCGGACGCGTTCCCCGTCCTGAAGGCCGCCCTCGCCCTGGAACCGCACCGGCTGCTGGCCCTGCGGGCCGTGGGCGGGGACACGCCGGACACGGCGGCCGCGGGGCTGCGCGGCTTCTTCCGCACCGTGGCGCGCGAGTACCCGTCGACGGTCGCGCGGACGGTGGAGGTGGTGACCACGTCGGCCGTCACGGACACGCTGACCGTCGCGGACGCGCTGCTGCTCGCGGACGCGCTGGTCGACGAGCTGTGCGCGCCCGACCTCGCCCCGGTCGTCCTGCGCCGGCCGGAGGGCCGGTTCGGCCTGGAGCTCGTCGCGTCACCGCTGGGGATCCTCGGCGGCACCGGCGCGGGCCCGGCCGGTGCCGGTGCCGCCGAAGCCGCCGCGCTCGGCCTGGACCGGGACGCGGTGGTCCTGCTGGCCGGCGGGGCACGCGGCATCACCGCGCAGTGCGCCGCGGCCCTCGCCGCCGCCGGCCGGTGCCGGCTCGAACTGCTCGGCAGGACCCCCGCGCCGGACGGCCCGGAGGACCCGGACACGGCCGCCGCCCGTACCCCGGCCGAACTGCGCGCGGCGCTCGCCGCCCGCGGCGGGACGAGACCGGCGGCGATCAACCAGGCAGCCGAACTCCTCCTCGCCCAGCGGGAGATCACCACCACGCTGGCGGAGCTCAGGGCGCTCGGAAGCGAAGTCCGCTACCGCTGCGTCGACTTCCGGGAGCCGGAGGCGGTGCTCCAGGCGGTGAAGGACATCCACGCCGAGCACGGTCGCCTCGACGGTGTCGTCTACGCGGCCGGGGTGATCGAGGACCGGATCATCGCCGAGAAGACCCCCGAGTCCTTCCAGCGGGTCTACGGCACGAAGGCGACCGGCGCCGACGCCCTGCTCACCGCGCTGGAGGAACTGCCCGAAGGACCGGCGTTCAGTGTGCTGTTCGGCAGCATCTCCGGCGTCCTCGGCAACCGGGGCCAGGCGGACTACGCGGCGGCCAACGACGCGCTCCAGACCCTCGGCTCGGCCTGGGCCGCCCGCACCGGGCACCGGGCACTGACCGTGCACTGGGGGCCCTGGGCGCCCGCCGCCCGGCACGGCGGCATGGTCGGACCGGAGCTGGCCCGCGCCTACGGCCGCCGGGGCATCGGCCTGATCGACCCCGAGGAAGGCACCGCGGCCCTGCTGCGCGAACTCGCCTGGGGCGACCCGTCGACCACCGCCGTCGTCTACACCGCCTCGGGCTGGTGAGGGGTTCGGTGACGGATCCCGCGGCGGGTCCGGGGTCGGATCCCGCGGCGGGTCCGGGGTCGGATCCCGCGGCGGTTCCGGTGACGCACCGGGCGAAGGTCTCCGGGACGGGCCAGGAGCGGGATCGGACGGCGGGTGCGGCAGGAGAGCAGGTGACGCGGCGGCAGGTTCCGGTCGCCATCGTCGGCATGGCGGTGCTGATGCCTGGGGCCCGGGATCTGGAGGCGTACTGGCAGAACCTGCGGGACGGCGTGGACGCGATCGGAGAGGTGCCGCGGGGGCGTTGGGACGCCGGGTACTACCGCCCCGGCACCGCGTCCGGACCGGCCGTCGCCGACCAGGTGTACTGCCGCAGGGGCGGGTTCGTGGACGCACTGGCCGAGGTGGAGGTGACCCGGTTCGGGATCATGCCGAACTCGGTGTCCGGCACCGAGCCCGACCAGCTCATCGCGCTGCACGTGGCCGCCGCGGCCCTCGCGGACGCGGGCGGTCCGGACCGGCTTCCCGACCGGCGGCGCGTGGGTGTCGTTCTCGGCCGGGGCGGCTACCTCACCCCGGGCCTGGTCCGGCTCGACCAGCGGGTGCGCACGGCCGGGCAACTGGTGCGCACCCTGGGCGAGCTGTTACCGGAGTTGACGGACGGTCAACTACAGCGTGTGCGAACGGCGTTCACCGACCGGCTCGGCCCCGACAGCCCCGAGTCGGCGATCGGCCTGGTGCCCAACCTGGCCGCCTCCCGGGTGGCCAACCGGCTCGACCTGCGCGGCCCCGCCTACACCGTGGACGCCGCCTGCGCCTCGTCACTGGTCGCGGTCGACCAGGCGGTGGGCGAACTCTCCTCGGAGCGCTGTGACCTGATGCTCGCCGGAGGCGTCCACCACTGCCACGACATCACCCTGTGGAGCGTCTTCTCCCAACTGCGCGCCCTCTCCCCCAGCGAGCGCATCCGCCCCTTCCACCGGGACGCCGACGGCCTCCTCGTCGGCGAGGGCACCGGGGTCGTCGTACTGAAGCGGCTGGCCGACGCCGTGCGCGACGGCGACCGGATCTACGCCGTGATCCGGGGCACCGGGGTGGCGAGCGACGGCCGGGCCGCCGGCCTGGTCAGCCCCGATCCCGGCGGTCAGGCGAGTGCCGTGCGGCAGGCATGGCTCGCCGCCGGACTCGACCCGGCCGCGCCCGGCTCGGTCGGCCTTCTGGAGGCACACGGCACCGCGACCCCGGCCGGCGACGCGGCCGAACTGGCCACGCTCGGGGCGGTGTTCGGCCCGGCCGAAGGGTCCGGCGGAGAGCGCGCGGTGATCGGCTCGGTGAAGTCGATGATCGGGCACACCATGCCCGCCGCCGGGGTGGCCGGACTGGTCAAGGCCGCCCTCGCGGTGCACCACGCGACGCTGCTGCCGACCCTGCACTGCGACGACCCGCATCCGGCGCTGGCCGCGACCCGCTTCCGTACGCTGGAGAAGGCCGTTCCCTGGGAGATCTCGCCCGGTCACCCGGTGCGCCGGGCCGCCGTGAACGCCTTCGGTTTCGGCGGGATCAACGCGCACGTGGTGCTGGAGGAGGCACCGGCACCCGTCTCGACGGCGCCCGCCCCGGCAACCGGGCGCCCTGCCGCGCGGGTCGCCGAGGCCGAGCGGGTCCTGCTGCTCGCCGCGGACGGTCCGGAAGCGCTCGCCGCGCTGCTGGACACCGACGACGCCGCGGTACGCGCCGCCGGACTCGACCCCGCGCTTCCCCATCCGGCCGCGGGCCGGGCCCGGCTCGGCATCGTCGACCCGACCGCGAAACGGCTGGCCCTGGCCCGCCGGGCGGTCGGCCGGGGCCGCGCCTGGCACGGCCGGGGCGACGTCTGGTTCCGGCCCGGCCCCCTGCTCGGTCCCGGGCACGGCAAGCTCGCCTTCGTCTTCCCCGGTCTGGAGAGCGAGTTCTCCGCGCGCGTCGACGACGTGGCCGCGCACTTCGGACTGCCCCGGGCGGCGCCCGAGGGCGACCCCGTCGGCGACATCGGCCGGCACGGCCTCGGCGTGGTGGCCGTCGGACGCCTGCTCGACGCGGCGCTGCGTCGCCTGGGTGTCGTGCCGGACGCGGTCGCCGGGCACAGCGTCGGCGAGTGGACCGCGATGACGGTGGCCGGGCTGTACTCCGGGGACGAGGTCGACGCCTTCATGGCGGGCTTCGATCCGGACACGGTGACGGTGCCGGGTCTCGCGTTCGGTGCCGTCGGCGCGCCCGCGGAGCGTGTACTGGCCGCCCTGGAACAGGAGTTCACGGGCGCCGGCCTCGTACTCTCCCACGACAACGCGCCGGGCCAGTCGATGGTGTGCGGGCCGGACGGCGCGGTCGAGGAGTTCGTCCGGTCGTTCCGGGCCCGCGGGGTGCTCGGCCAGGTGCTGCCGTTCCGGTCCGGCTTCCACACGCCGATGCTGGCGCCCTACCTCGGGCCGATCAGACAGGCGGCGCGGCGGTTCCGGCTGCATCCGGCGACCGTCCCTGTGTGGTCGGGGACGACCGCAGCGCCGTTCCCCGAACGAGAGGCGGAGGTACGTGATCTGTTCGTCCGGCACCTGCTGGAACCCGTGCGCTTCCGGCAGTTGACCGAGGCCCTGTACGCGGCGGGGCACCGGGCCTTCGTCCAGGTGGGCCCCGGGCAGCTCGGGTCGCTCGTGGGCGACACCCTCGGCGACCGCGACCATCTGACCGTGGCCGCCGGCTCCCCCCGCCGCACCGGCCTCGCCCAGTTGCGCCGGGTGGCGACCGCGCTGTGGACGGCGGGGGCGGCCGTCGCCCCCGCCCTGCCCACCGGGCCCCGTACGGACACCACTTCAGGATCCGAATCCGAATCCGCCGACGGCGGCGCGCTGTCGGCACGACCCCCCGTGCGGCTCGACCTGGACGGCGCGCTGATCTCGCTCGACGGCCCGGAACTGGCGGCGCTGCGCGCCGAGTTGGGAGCGGCCGTCCCCGCGCCGGGCGCCCCCGCCCGGGACGCGCCGGGTGCGCTGCGCGGGCTCACCGACCGGTTCCCCGGCGCCGCCGAACTGGACGCCCTGCTGCGGGACACCGCGGACACGGCGGCAGCGCTCATCACCGCGCGGCCCGCCCGCCGGCCGGCCGCCACGCCCCCTCCCCCCGACCGCGCCTCTGTTCCCGTCCCCGCGCCCGTCTCTGTCCCCGCCCCCGTGCCCGCCTCCGTCCCCGTGCCGGCTTCCAGACCCTTCGCCGGCACGCGAACGGTGGTCGGCGACGCGGCGACGGGCACCCGCGTACGAACCTCCGTCGTCCGCGTCTCTCCGGAGACCATGCCGTACCTGCTCGACCACTGCTTCTTCCCCCAGCGGGCCGGCTGGCCGGACGTGGCCGACCGCTGGCCGGTCGTCCCGGCGACCACGATCGTGCACCACCTGATGGACGCGGCCCGGCGGGCGGCGCCGGGCAAGGTGCCGGTCGTCGTGCACGGCGCCCGGTTCGAGGAGTGGCTGACGGCCACCCCCGCCGTCGACGTACAGGTCGCGGCGGAGCCCGTGGCACCGGACCGCCTGGCCGTGTCCTTCGGTCCCCGGGCCCGCGCCACCGTCGAACTCGCCACCGGCTACCCGGCCCCGCCGCCCGCCCGTTGGCGGACCGACCCCGCGAGCGAACGCGCGCCCCTGCACACCGCGGCGCAACTGTACGGCGAGCGCTGGATGTTCCACGGCCCGGCGTTCCAGGGGGTCACCGAACTCACCGCGCTCGGCGAGCGGCACATCCGCGGGATCATCACCACCCCGGCTGCGCCCGGCGCCCTGCTGGACAACGTCGGCCAGATCCTCGGCTACTGGATCATGGCGACCCGCTCCGAGCGGACGGTCGTGTTCCCGGTCGGGATGCGGGAGATGCGCTTCCACGGCCCGCACCCCGCCCCGGGGACGAAGGTGGCGTGTCTGGTGCGGATCACCTCGCTCACCGACACCGTGCTGGAGGCCGACGTACAGCTCTCGGTGGCGGGCGCGGTGTGGGCCGAGTTGCGCGGCTGGCAGGACCGCCGGTTCGACAACGATCCGCACACCCGGCCGGTGGAGCGCTTCCCCGAGCGCAACACCCTGTCCGAGGCCCGTCCGGGCGGTTGGTCACTGGTGCACGAACGGTGGCCGGATCTGGCGTCGCGCGACCTGATCATGCGCAACTCGCTGGGTGGACAGGAGCGTTCGGAGTACGCCGGGCACGCGCCGCGCGGCCGGCGGCAGTGGCTGCTCGGCCGGATCGCGGTCAAGGACGCCGTACGGCAATGGCTGTGGGACCACGGCGAGGGCCCGGTGTTTCCCGCGGAGCTGCGGGTGCGCAACGACAGCATGGGCCGCCCGTACGTCACCGGGGTGCACGGCCGGGAACTGCCCCCGCTGGACGTCTCCCTCGCCCACCGCGCCGAGGCGGGCGTGGCGATCGTACGGCCGCACACGCCCGCTCCCGGTCCTGGCATCGACATCGAGGAGGTCACGGCCCGCGACCCGCAGGCGATGGCGACGGCGCTCGGCGCGGACGAACTGCGGCTGCTGCGCACGCTGTGCGCCACCGGTGGCGGTACCGGTG
Organism: Streptomyces sp. NPDC091209; assembly: GCF_044757755.1. Lineage (NCBI taxonomy): Bacteria > Bacillati > Actinomycetota > Actinomycetes > Kitasatosporales > Streptomycetaceae > Streptomyces > Streptomyces sp. NPDC091209. The sequence continues at coordinate 186,813 of NZ_JBIVVR010000012.1, forward strand.
CCGGTACCGAGGCACTGTGGTTCACCCGGTTCTGGGCCGCCAAGGAGGCGGTCGCCAAGGCGGAGGGCACCGGCTTCGGCGGCCGGCCGCGCGACTTCGCCGTGCTGGAGGCGGCACCGGCCGGGGACGAGCTGATCGTCTCGGGGCGTCTGGAACGCGCCTACGCGGTGCGGTGCGCGCCCGCCGCGAACCCGCCCGGACTGACCGAACGGGCCTATGTCGTGGCCTGGACCACAGGACCGATCGGACCGACGGGACACCCCCACGAGGAGGAGTACGCCCCATGAAAGCCACCCCCCACCCCGCGGACGCCACCCCCCGCCCTGCCGACGCGGACCTGGTCCTCGCCGACATCGCCGGACTGCTCGCCCGGCTCCTGGAGGACGAGTACGGCCTCGACGACGTCGAGATCGGCATGGCGACCACGTTCAACCGCGATCTGGAGCTGGAGAGCATCGACCTGGTGACGCTGTCGGGGCTGCTGGAGGAGCGGTACGGCGGGCGGGTCAACTTCGCCGAGTTCCTGGCCGGGATGGAGTTCGACGAGATCATCGGGCTCACCGTGGGGCAGCTCGTCTCCTACGTCGTGACCAGCCTGAAGGCGGCGGAGGCGAGCTGACGCATGGCGATGGTCGACACCGGTGGACTCCGGTTGCACGTACAGCGGATCGGCCCCCGGGACGGCCGGGCGGCCACCGCGACCGCGGTACTGGTCCACGGTCTGCTCACCGACAGCCTGGCCAGCTACTACTTCACCGTGGCGCCCGCCTTCGCGGCGGCCGGCCTCGACGTCGTCATGTACGACCTGCGGGGCCACGGCCGCAGCGAACGCCCGCCCGACGGCTACACCCTGGACCACAACATCGACGACCTCCGGGCGCTCCTTGACCGGCTGGCGGTGACCGGGCCGGTGCACCTGGTCGGCAACTCCTACGGCGGGACGATCGCCTTCGGCTTCGCGGCCCGCCACCCGGAGCGTGTGGCCAGCGTGTCCCTGATCGAGTCCGAACCGGCCACCGCCGCCTGGGCGGCGAAGCTCGGCGGCATCCTCGACCGGGTGGTGACCCAACTGGCGCACAACGAGCCCGAAGCCCTCGCGTGGATCACGGCGAACCGTGGCCACAACACGGCCCGGCTGGCCCGGGGCGCGGCCCGGCTCGCCCGGGACACCACCCTCGGACAGGACATCCCGGCCAGCGGCGTCCTGACGGACACTCAGATCGCCGCGATGCGCCGTCCCGTGCTCGGCGTGTACGGGGGTGACTCCGACCTCGCCGAACTCGCGCCCTGGTTGGGGTCGTTGCTGCCGGACTGCCGGACGGTGGTGATCCCGGGGCACGAACACTCGGTTCTGGTGGAGGCGGCCGGGATCGTGGGCGGTCACATCCTGGCTCTGATGCAGGGGACTTCGGCGGCCCGGACCGTGGGGGCCGAGGCCCGGTGAGCGGATTCCTGTTCGTGGTGCCGCCGTTGGTCGGGCACATCAACCCGGCCGTCGGGGTCGCCGACCTGCTGCTCGCGCGCGGGCACCGGGTGGCGTGGGCCTGCGCCGACCCCGGTCTCGTGGGCCGCCTCGCGGGTGACCGGGCCCCGGTGTTCCCGTGTGCCGGGCCGGTACCGGGGGTGGGCGAGGCGCGGCGGCCTCCCGACCTGCGGGGGCCGGAGGCGCTGAAGTTCCTGTGGGAGTGGTATCTGCTGCCGTTGGCCGAGGCCATGGCGCCGGGGGTGCGGGCTGCGGTCGAGACGTTCCGTCCGGACGTGGTCGTCGCCGACCAGCAGGCGTTCTCGGGTGGACTGGTCGCCGAGCGGGCGGGGCTTCCGTGGGCCACCTCGGCGACCACCTCGGCCGAGTTCGCCGACCCGCTGGCCGGGCTGCCGAGGGTCACGGAGTGGCTGGCGGAGCGCCTGGCGGGCCTGCGAGGGTCCGTCGGGGATCCGGCGGGCGACACCGATCCGCGGTTCTCGCCGCATCTGGTGCTGGCGTTCAGCACGGTGGAGCTGGCCGGTCCGCCGGCCGCCGCGCGGGGCGGCCCGATCCGCTGGGTCGGCCCCTCGATCACGGCCAGACCGCCTGCGGCCGGCTTCCCCTGGGACTGGCTCGACCCCGGCCGGGCCACGGTGCTGGTGACCCTCGGTACCGCGAACGCGGACGCCGGCGGGCGCTTCCTCGCCGTCTGCCGAGAGGCGCTGCGCGCACGGGCCGACCGGGTGCAGGGGGTTGTCGTCGACCCGGGGAACACGCTGGGCGCGGACGCCGCCTCGTCACGGGACGGCATCCCGTCCCCGGACGGCAGCGGTGCTCCGTACGACACCGGGGCTCCGTACGGCGCTCAGCCCTCGCCCGGCCACGACAAGGACCTGCTGGTCCTGCCCGCCATACCCCAACTCGCCCTCCTCGAAAGGGTCGACGCCGTGGTCTGCCATGCCGGTCACAACACCGTGTGCGAGGCGCTGTGGCACGGGGTTCCGCTCGTGGTGGCGCCCATCCGCGACGACCAGCCGGTGGTGGCCGGGCAGGTGGTGGACGCGGGGGCGGGCGTCCGGGTCAGGTTCGGCCGGGTGACCGCCGCCAAGCTGGGCGCCGCGCTCGACGCCGTACTGCACGAACCCGGGCACCGCGCGGCCGCCGAGCGGATCCGTACGGCGTTCCGTGCCGCCGGCGGTGCGACGGCGGCGGCTGACAGCCTCGAACAACTCGCCTGGGAGTACCGATGAGTGAGCAGACGGATCGACCGACCGGACAAGCCGCCGAGCAGCCGCCCGGACGGGACGCCGTCGAACCGACCGGACAGGACGCCGAGCGGCCGGACAGGCAGGACGTCAGGGAACCGGTCAGGGAGCCCGGCCGTGCCGAGCGGGTGGCGGGGCTGCGCCCCGGCTACCTGGCCGATCTGGCCGAGGGCACGGGCCGCTTCTTCGAGCCGCCGCGCACCGCCTGCCCCTGGTGCGGCTCCGGTCGGCTGACCACCCGTCTGCGCACCACCGACCTTCTCCAGCACAAGCCGGGCCGGTTCGTCCTCGACCGGTGCGACGCCTGCGGGCACGTCTTCCAGAACCCCCGGCTGAGCGAGGCCGGGCTGGAGTTCTACTACCGCGACTTCTACGACGGGCTCGGCGAGAAGAGACTCGGCGACACCTTCGGCGGCCGCGCCGGGATGTACCGCCACCGCGCCGAGTCGATGTTGCCGTACGACTCCGTCCCGAAGACCTGGCTCGATGTCGGCACCGGGCACGGCCACTTCTGCGCGACCGCCCGCGAGGTGCTGCCCGGCACGGCGTTCGACGGTCTCGACTTCACGGACGGCGTCGAACTCGCCGCCCGCGAGGGCCGGGTGGAGCACGGCTACCGCGGCGCCTTCCCCGACCTGGCACCGGAACTCGCCGCGCGCTACGACGTGGTGAGCATGTTCCACTACCTGGAGCACAGCACCGACCCCGACCGTGAACTGAGGGCCGCGTGGCAGGCGGTGCGGCCCGGTGGCCATCTGCTCATCGAGGTCCCGGACCCCGAGAGCCGCTACGCCCGGCTGTTGGGCCGCTGGTGGCTGCCCTGGCTCCAGCCGCAGCACCTGCACTTCGTGCCGGTCGCCAATCTGCGCCACCGACTGGCGGAGCTGGGGTTCACGGTGGTGGCGGAGCAGCATGCCGAGGCGCACGATCCGGTGGACCTGCTCGCCGCCGTCTGGCTGGCGCTGGACCACGCCGCTCCGCGCGAGGACGCGCCCTGGCTGCCGAGGCCGCCGGGCGCGCTGCGGCGGGCCGGGCGTACGGCCCTGCTGGTCGCGGGGATCCCTGCCCTGGTCCTGGCCACGCTGCTGGACCGGTTCGCGGTCCGCCCGCTCGCGCACCGGCTCGGCGTGTCCAACGCCTACCGCCTGGTGGCCCGCCGGGACTGACCCGCGCACGGCTCCGTATCCCGTGGCGGACAGGCGGGAGGGTCGGTCATCACGCGCCCGGACTCCGGCGTGGACCCGCTGGGCAAGCCCTCCCCGTGCGACCCACTGCGACCGTCAGCGCGCGGTCGCCGACCCGGCGGGGCGGTGTTCACCTGCGCACTTGCGCTGAGGAAAGCCCCGTCGGATCCGTTCCGGCGGGGCTCTCGTACGCCCGGACGCGCCGAGACGGAAATTTCTTGCCGTATTGGAAAGCAGATGTCTTCCGGCCGACGGCGAGAAACGGAACTGGGGACCGGTTGGCCCCTGCCTTCGGCGCGGGCAGCGAGCCATGCTCGGAACACGGCACGAACTGCGGAGCCCAACGGGGCCGCCACTGGGGGCTTTTCAACCCTTCTGGCGCACGAGCCCGGTCCGGCTTCCGTGTCCTTCGTGCTCCGGCTGGAGCGTGAAGGGCCAGCGGTCTCGTGCCCTATCTGAGGAGCAGCACATGGGAGTACTCGTTTTCCTGATCGTCGTGGTGGCCCTGCTGGTCATCGTGGCGATCGCCATGGCCATCAAGGTCGTCAAACAGTTCGAGAAGGGCGTGCTGTTCCGGTTCGGACGGCTGGTGGGCCCTCGCTCTCCCGGTCTGCGGTTCATCATTCCGTTCGTCGATGTCCTGCACCGGGTCTCGCTGCGGATCGTCACGATGCCCATCCAGTCGCAGGGGATCATCACGCGCGACAACGTCAGCGTCGACGTGTCGGCGGTGGCGTACTTCCGCGTCGTGGATGCCGTGAAGTCGGTCATCGCGATCGAGAACGTACACGCGGCGATCAATCAGATCGCACAGACCACGCTGCGCAAGGTCGTCGGACAGCACACCCTGGACGAGACGCTGTCGGAGACCGACCGCATCAACCTGGACATCCGCGGGATCCTCGATGTCGCCACCGTCGAGTGGGGCGTGGAGGTCACCCTGGTCGAGCTCAAGGACATCCAGCTGCCCGACAGCATGAAGCGCGCGATGGCCCGTCAGGCCGAGGCCGAGCGGGAGAAGCGGGCGAAGATCATCAATGCCCAGGGCGAGTCCCTGGCCGCCGCGGCCCTCGGGGAGGCGTCGGACATCATGATGGACCATCCCCTGGCCCTCCAACTGCGCAATCTGCAGAGTCTGGTGGAGATCGGCGTCGACAAGAACACCACCGTCGTCTTCCCCGCCCCGCTGATGAGCACCATCGGCGAGCTCGGCTCCTTCCTCGCCCGCGAGACCGCGGCCGCGCACGCCGCGACGCCGCCGTCCGCCGACGGCACCACGACCAGCCCGGACCCCGTCATGAACGGGGCGACCAAGGCCGTCTGATCAACCGCGTCACCATGGCGGTGGCCTGCCAGGAAAGGTGTCCTGGCAGGCCACCGCCGTGCGCCGGACGTGCTGGACCCCGGCGGCCCACTACCGGTTGATACGGATGCACCGGGGCCGCCCTCCGTACGGCCGCCCAGCGCCTCCCCGTTCGACCGTTTCGAACTCGCTCTCCGCCTCATCGGAGACCGCTCCGAGGTCCCGAGGTCCCGAGGGTCCGAGGAGGGCCGACCCGCCGTAGCGGCTCTGGCGGCTGTGGCGGCCCACGCAGATGCTGCTCCGCTAAATTGGAGCCGAGATCGGACGACCTTCTTCCGCGTCCGCGACGGCTTCCGGTGACGAGCAGCCCTGCCGCCCGCCGGCGGGTACGTACTTCAGTCGCGCGGCGCGGCCCAAACGTCTGGAGTCAGACATGAAGCCGAATCGCTCCATTCCGGCGTCGACGGTCATCCCCGTCCTGATCTATCCCGATGTGCGCGAGGCGGTCGCCTGGCTCGGCGCAGCCTTCGGGTTCGCCGAGCGGGTGCGGATCGGCGAGGACCACCGCGCACAGCTCAGTTTCGGCGATGGTGCCGTGATCGTCGGAGATGTACGAAATGATCGCCGCCCGCCACGCCCCGGCGAGGTCACCCACTCGACGACGGTGCGCGTGGAAGACATTGGCGCCCACTACGAGCGGTCCCGGAAGCATGGTGCACGCATCATCATGGAACCGACCGATTTCGAGTACGGCGAACGGCAGTACACCGCCGAGGACCTTGCGGGCCACCAGTGGACGTTCTCGCAGACGCTCGCAGACGTTGCCCCGGAGGAATGGGGTGGAACGTCCGTCACGACCGACTGACGCATGCTGCGACCAGCGTCTGCAGCGTCATCCGGGCGGGCACAGGGGGCAGAGGGGCAGCGACGACACAGTGCAGGGCACCAGCGGGAACCTGGCGGACGGGCGGCGTGACAGACGTCATTGACAAGCCGAATCCGCGAAGGTTGTCATGAACACATGCTGCGATGCCTTGCGACCTGCTGCACTCACCGAGCCGACGACTCCGCCCTCGGCGCCGGTCGTAGCCCGTCACCGGACGCGGCATGCACGAAGACCGCCAGTGCCACCGCCATGGCAAAGGGCGGCCGACGGCCATGGACGTACGGTCCTTGACCGGGCGCCGCGAGCTGCTCGGCACCGCCCGGGCCGAGTTGACGGCCCGTCCCGGAGTGCTCTTCCACGGTCCCCCGGGGATCGGCAAGTCGTTGCTCGTGGCCGCCCTCATGACGTCCTTGGCCGCGCACGACCGGCCGGCCGGCACGGTGCTGCACTGCTCGCCCGTACCGGAGGACGCTCGGCTCCCGTTCGTCGGCCTCATCGATTTGTTCGCCCGGGTGCCGGAGAGTCTCCTGGAGACCCTGGCACCCGTGCCCCGGGCTGCGTTGAGGGCCGCCCTGCTGCGCGGCCGGGAACCGGACGACGACCGGAGCCGTCTCGCGGTGCGCGTCGCCGTCCTCGAAGTGCTGCGAACGCTGGCCGCCACCGGCCCCGTTCTGCTGGTCGTCGACGGCCTGCAGTGGCTCGACGAGCCCAGCGCCGAGGTGCTCGCCTTCGCCGCACGCCGTGTCGAGGACCTCGACGTACGGATGGTGGCCGCGGAGCGGGTGGCCGACGGCGAGCAGCCCGAACGGCTGCGCTGCTGCCCACCGGGCACCGTCGGACTTCCCGTGCCCCCACTGGCGGACAGCGAGGTGGCCCACCTCGTGCGCACCGGGTTCGGTGCCGACCTGCCACCGGCGGTGCTGCGGGCCATCCAGGACACCGCTGCCGGGAACCCCTGGTACGCACTGGAGTTGGGGCGGGAGGCGCTGCGCGACGGAGCGCCGGTCGTCTTCGGCCCGGCGCTGCCCGTACCCCGAAGGCTGCGTACCCTGCTGCTGGACCAGGTGCGCACACTGCCGGAGAGAGCACGGCGCACCCTCCTCGTGACGAGCGCCGCCGCCCACCCCAGCCTCACTCTGCTGCGCGCCGCCGGAATCCATGACCCCGCCGCGGACCTCGCGGAGGCCGATGGCATGGGCGTCGCGACGGTCGACATCGGCGGGACCATACGTTTCCGGCATCCGATGCTCCGGGCCGCCGTCTATACCGACGCCCCGGAGCACAGCCGTCGGCAGGCACACGCCCTGCTGGCCCGTGCGGTGACCGAGCCCGTGGAACAGGCCCGCCACCTCGCCCTCGCCCACCCGCACGAGGACGAGGCCATCGCCCGCACGCTGATGTCCGCGGCCGCGTACGCACGCCGCCACGGCGCACCCGACACCGCCTTCGAACTGGCCGAGTTCGCTGCCCGACGCACTCCCGGCGACAGCCCCGTGGATCGCGCCGAGCGACTGCTGGCCGCGGCCGAGTACGCCTGCGACGCCGGACAAGTGGAGGAGGCGGGGCAGTTGGCCGAGACCGTCCTCGCCGAGTCGGGTTCCGCACGGCAGCGGGTGCGGGCCCGGCTGATCCTGCTGCGCAATGCCGGGCAGGCGCTGGAGGGCGCCCATGAGCTGATCGAGGAGGGCCTGCGGGACGCCGACGGCGACCCGGAGGCGGAAGCATGGCTGCACCACTGGGCGGCGCTACGGGGCTTGCTGTGCGGGGAACTGGAGGAGGCGGCCCGGTACGCCCGGCGCGCCGCCCGGCAGGCGGCCCGGGCAGGAGACACGGACACCCGGATCGGGGCACTCGCCACCCTCGCCCGGGTGCGGTCCCTTGCCGGGGAACCGGTCGCCGCCGACGCCGCGCTCGAGGAGGCACTCGCCCTGGCCGGCGGCGCCGGCGCCGGCCCGGAGAGCTGGGGACTGATCCGGATGCGGGCGATCCTCGCCCTGGACTCCGACAAGGTGACCGAGGCCCGGACGCAGGTCGCCGGACTCCTGGCGGAAATAGGTGAGTTCGCCGGGGTCGAGGAGGTCATGGCGACGTTGGTGGCACTGACCCGTATTCAGGTCCGCTCGGGGCACTGCCGTGAGGCGCTGCGCACCGCCGCCCGCTGCTCGCGTGCCCTGGCCGAGACGGGCGTACAGGCGGCTCCGACGCTGTACGCGGCGGCGCTCGCGGCCACCGCGGGCGGCACCGCCGACGAGGCCCGGCACCTCGCCGAACAGGCGGTACGGGCTTCGGAGGCGGACGGCGACCGGTTGTTCCTGCTGCGCGCGCTGGCGGTGCTCGGGCAGGCCGAGCTGCTCGGCGGCGACCCACGGGGGGCGGCCGCCGCGGTCGAGGCGCTGCAACGCGTCAAGGAACTCGGCGCATCCATGTCCGCCGCAGACCCGCCCTTGCTGCACTGGTACGGCGACTTGGCCGAAGCCCTGGTCGTCCTGGGCGACACGGACGCGGCCGGGGCCGTGATCCGCGAGGCCCGCACGCGGGTGTCCGACGATGCGCCCGGGAGCGTACTGGCGGCTCTGGAGAGGGCGGAGGGACTGCGTGAGGCGGCGATCGGCCGGGCGAAGGAGGGGGCGGTACGGCTGCGTGCCGCCGTGGACCAGCTGCGTCGACTGCCGTTGCCCGTGGAGCTGGTGCGTACTCTGATCGCGCTCGGTGCGGCCGAACGTCGCGCGCGCCGCAGGAACGCGGCGCGAACGGCCCTCGGCGAGGCGCTGGAGACCGCGACACTCATCGGCGCCGCTCCGCTCGCGGCGCGGGCCAGGGACGAGCTCTCGCGGCTGGAAGCCGGAGACCGGAGAGGTGAGGCAGGCTCGGGCAGACCCGAACTCACCCCCACGGAAGCCAGGATCGCCGGACTGGTCGGCGGCGGGGCCACCAACAGGGAAGTCGCCGCGGAGCTGTTCATCAGTGTCAAGACGGTGGAGGGCGCCCTGTCGCGGGTCTACCGCAAGTTCGGGGTCCGCTCGCGCACCGCGCTCGCGCACGCGATGGCGGTCGCCGTCATCGCGTCGGGGGCGGCCGTGGATTCCGGAGAGGACGACCGAGTAAGGCCGCCGGACCAGACAGTGACGGCGAGTCAGGTCGGCCGCATGCGGATTCCCCGTACCTTCGACACACGCCGTTGACGTGACATCAGTAGTTAACACGTGAAGCAAGGGTTCCCCCGCTTATGCGGGTGGGGCTGATGTTCCTACGTTGAAGCAGTTCCGCTTCCGGGACACCACCCCCACCTTCCGGAGAACCTCAGTGATGTCACGTCTGAAACTGGTCGGCCTGGTCGCCGTACCGGCACTGCTCGCCGCCGCCGTCCCCGCCGCCTACGCCGTCGGCACTCCCCAGCCGCACGCGACCTCGGCCGTGAACGGTGATGTCCTGAAGGGCCTGAACAAGAACGCGACCCGCACCGGCAACGTCGCCGCGGGGAAGCGGATATCGGTGGCGATCAGCCTGGCTCCCAGAGACGCCAAGGCACTCGACACCTTCGTGGCGAAGGTCAGCGACCCGCGGTCGAGTTCCTACGGCCACTACCTGACGAAGCACCAGTTCGCCGCGCGCTTCGGCCGGACCGATGCCGAGGTCAAGCACCTGAAGGAGTACCTGCGTTCGCAGGGGGTCACCGTCACCGCCGTCCACTCGGGGAACCTGCTGGTCGACGCCAGCGGCACCGCCGCCCAGCTGGAGAAGGCCTTCGGTACCAAGCTGTCGACCTGGAAGGACGCCTCGTCGGGGCGCTCGTTCTACGCCAACGACACCGCGCCGACCCTGCCGACCGCCATCGCCTCCCTCGTCAGCGACGTGGCCGGACTCAACAACCGCGTCCAGCTGCACCACCAGGCGCCCTCCACCGTGACCCCCCACAACGGCCCGGGCGGCGGCTACACCCCGGCGCAGCTCAAGGGCGGTTACAACGTCTCCGGTACGTACACCGGCAGCGGCCAGAAGCTCGCGCTGATCGAGTTCGACGGCTTCCAGCAGTCCAACATCACCAAGTACGACACCAACTACAGCCTGGGCTCGCCCACCCCGACGGTGCAGACGGTGGACGGCGGCTCGGGCGCGCTCGGCGACGGCCAGGTCGAGGTCGAGCTGGACATCGAGGTCCTGCACGCGATCGCGCCCAAGGCGAACGTCACGGTCTTCGAGGGCCCCAACTCCGACGCGGGCGAGGTCGACACCTACCAGGCCATCGTCGACAGCGGCATCCCGACCACCTCGATCAGCTGGGGCGCCGCCGAGAGCGCGCGCACCACCTCCAACATCAACGCCGTTGACGCCGTCTTCAAGGCGGGCGCCGCCCAGGGCCTCGGCTTCTACGCGGCCTCCGGAGACAGCGGCTCCGACGACGCCGGCAACGGCGGCACCTCCGTCGACTACCCGGCCAGCGACCCGTACGTCACGGGCGTCGGCGGCACCAAGCTGACGGTCACCTCGTCCAACGTCTGGAGCAAGGAGGTGGCCTGGTCCGGAGGCGGCGGCGGAAAGTCCTCCGTCTTCAAGATCCCCAGCTGGCAGACCGCGGTACAGAAGAGCGCCGGTGGCGGCTACCGCCAGGTGCCGGACGTCTCGGCCCACGCCAACCCCAGCCCCGGCGTCTCGGTCTACTCGCAGGGCTCCTGGACCGCGGTCGGTGGCACCAGCGCCGCCGCACCCGAATGGGCGGCGTTCGCCGCGCTGTACAACCAGCAGGCCGCGGCCGCCGGCAAGGCCAACCTCGGCTTCGCCAACCCCGCCCTCTACACGGCGAACGGCACCGGCTTCCACGACATCACCAGCGGCAGCAACGGCGCCTACTCCGCGGCCACCGGCTGGGACTTCACCAGCGGATGGGGCTCGTACAACGCGGCGACACTGGCGAGCAAGCTGCTCGGCTGACCCCCGCAGACCGAAGGCCGACCAATGAGGCGCGGGCCGGGATCACTCCCGGCCCGCGCTACGGGTCCGTTCCTCAAGGCACCCACGGGCTTCGTGTTCACGAGCCGGCTCTCGTGGGCCTGCGAGGAGGGACCGCCACTGACCGATCGGCCGGCAAAGGGCCGGCCTGGGAGGAAATCCCTCCCGAGCCGGCCCTTCTGCCTGTGCCGCGCTCGGGGCCCTCTGTTCATCAGGCGCCGAAGACCTGGAACTCCGAGACCTGCCCGGCCGGCCAGCCGTTGTTGGCGGTGAAGGTGAGGCGTACGTAGCGGGTGGTGGCGGTGGAGGGGACCGTGAGGGTCGCGGTGTTGCCGGTTGCCGGGTCGAAGGTGTAGCCCGCCGGGGCGAGAAGCTGGGCGAAGGTGCCGCCGTCCGTGCTGCCCTGGACGGAGATGGTCTGGGTACGGGTGGCCCAGGCGGTGGCCGGGGGAAGGTGGAGGACGATCCGTTTGACACCGGTCGTGGCGCCCAGATCGACCTGGACCCACTGCGGGAAGGCGTTGTTGGCGGACTCCCAGTAGGTGTTGGTGTCGCCGTCGGTCGCGTTGCCCGAGCCGTAGGTCTGGGTGTGGCTGCTCTCCGAGGTGGGGCGGTGGAGGGCGAGGTCGGTCGTGCTGGATGGGGGGTCGGTGGTGACGGTGACCTGGTTGGAGGGCTGCGACACGTTTCCCGCCGCGTCGAGGGCGACGACGTCGAAGGTGTACGCGGTGGACGCGCCGAGTCCGTTGACGGTGAGAGAGGTTGCGCTGGTGGTGCCCACCTGTGTGCTGGTCGAGCCGGACACCCGCAGGACGCGGTAGCCGGTCACGCCGACGTTGTCGGTCGACGTGTTCCAGGCCAGCGAGACGGAGTCGCTGGTGTGCCCGGTGACGGTCAGGGCAGTCGGCGCGGCGGGCGGTGTGGTGTCACCGCCGGTGGGAACGACCGGCTGGGTGGGGCGGGTGGCGGTCAGCGCGATCTGGCCCTTGAGCATGCGGCCGCCGTCGCCGGTCAGGCGAAGGTAGTAGTCGGCGGAGCAGGCGGTGCCGTCCTCGTCGAGGGCGAGGAATCCGGAGTCGGTGGGCACCCACGCCTGGGTCTCGGCGGTCTTCGCGATCTGGTTGCCCTCGTTGTACTCGTCGAACATCGAGATGTAGATGCCCTGCACCCCGGCCCGCACCACGTTGTAGAACTGCCGCCACATGAAGTCGCCGTGCGCGCGCTGCCGGCCGGAGACGTCGCCGGGCAGGACGCAGGGCTGGTAGTCGATGCCGTTGGCGTTGCAGTCGGCCTGGTCGGGGACGGTGTAGGTGGTGTAGGCGTTGTCGGCCTCGGTCACGTTGCCGATGGCGCCGACCATCCACGGCGAGATCATGTTGAAGGCGTGGTAGACACCCAGGAAGCCGGGCTGCGAGCCCCCGGTGCCGGTCCGCCATTCGCGCGGGACACCGCCGATGACGTAACAGCCTTGTCCCTTGAACCAGTTGACGACGTCGAGGCAGGCGTCGGCGGTGAAGGGGTGGTTGGGGTCGTTGAAGCCGAAGCCCCAGATGCAGACGACCGGCTTGCCGTTCTGCTTCGCGTACGCCGAGGACGCGGTGTGCGCGGACATCTTGGCCGTCCAGTCCGTCTTGATCTCGGACTGCATGTTCGTCCAGTTGGAGACGTCGTACATGATGTAGAACTTCCGCCCGTACGACTCGGCGGCGCCGCGCACCTTGGTCGCCATGGCGTCGCGGGTGGGGCCCTCTCCGCCGGTGGGGTTGAAGCGCTGGAGTGCCGCGGTGTCGATGTTGTTCTGCTGCATCCACAAGAAGTGCGTGTTCACCGTCTGTTGGTCGTACGAGGAGAACAGCGTGGCGGGCCGGCCGTTGCCGAGGGCGGCGTACGACGTCTGGTACGTCCTGGTGTAGTCCCGCGTATCGGGCCAGCATTTGATGCCGGTGTTGGACGGGGACGGCGGCTGGCCCCAGTTCTGGGTCCAGTGCCACCAGCCGTTGATGGGCGCGCCGTCGCCGATGCAGGCGAACCAGCCCTGGTAGCCGACGCTGATCCTGCCGACCACGTCGCCCGGCGCACTGGCTGCCGACGCGGTCGGGGCGAGTGCGGTCTCGGCGGCTCCCACCGTGCCCACCGCGGTGGCCGTGATCGCGGCCCGTAAGAAGACTCTGCGTGTGACACCCATCTGTACTCCTTCCGGTGGTCGGTGCCGCCGAGCGCGCCCGCGCTCGGCGGCACCATCGAGTCAGGTCAGGTGTTCCAGACCTGGAACTCCGAGATCTGACCGGCCGGCCAGCCGTTGTTCGCCGTGATGTTCACCCGGACGTATCGCTGGGTGGTCGCGGTGAACGTGATGGTGACCGTGTTGTTGGTGGTGGGGTCGAAGGTGTACGTGGCCGACGACTTGATGGTGGTGAAGGCGGAGCCGTCGGTGCTGCCCGACAGGGACAGCGTCTGGTTGCGGGCGCCCCAGCCCGCAGGGAGTTGGAGGACGACGCGGCTCGCACTCTGTGCGGAACCGAGGTCCACCTGGACCCACTGCGGAAAGGCGTTGTTGGCGCTCTCCCAGTACGAACCCTGGTTGCCGTCCGTCACGTTCGACGAGGCGTACACGTCGGTGTGGCTGGACTCGGTGGTGGCCGCGCCGGCTGCCAGGTTCCTGCTCACCGTGCCGGCGCCGGTGCCGGTCAGCGCGACCGTGGTCGTGCCGTTCGACGCGTTGCTGGCGATGCTGAGATCGCCGGTGCGGGTGCCGGACGCGGTGGGCCTGAAGGTGACGTTCACCGTGCAGGAGGCGTTCGCCGCGATCGATGTCCCGCAGTTGTTGGTCTGCGAGAAGTCACCCGTGACGGTGATGCCGGAGACGGTCGCGGCCGCGGTTCCGGTGTTGGTCACCGTGACCGTCTGCGCGCTGCTGGAGGTGTTGAGCGCCTGGGTGGGATACGTCAGCGAGGTCGGGTCGGCCGACAGGGTCGCCGGCGAGGAGCCGCCGCCGCTGGGGAACACCTCGAAGTCCGACAACTGGGCGGCTTTCCAGCCTGTGTTGGCGGTGATGTTCACCCGCACGTACCTCGCCGTGGCGGCGCTGAACGTGATGGTCACCGTGTTGTTGTTGGCGTTCGGGTCGAAGGTGTACCCGGCCGATGCCTTGATCGTGGAGAAGCTCGAACCGTCCGTGGATCCCTGCACCGACAGCGTCTGCGTGCGAGCCGACCACGCCGTCGCCGGCGGGAGCTTGAGCACGGCCTTGCCCACGCTGTAGTTCTGGCCGAGGTCGACCTGGGCCCATTGCGGGAACGAACCGTTCGTGCCCTCCCAGTACGTGGACGCGTCCGGGTCGGTGAGGTTCGAGGCGACGTACGGGCTGTTGCCCGAACTCGCCGTCGCCGGCCGCCCGGCGGCGACATTGGTGGTGCTGTCGATGCCGCTGCCGGTCAGGGAGACGACGGTCGGGCTGTTGTTGGCGTTGCTGGTGACGGTCAGGTTGCCGGTACGGGATCCGCCCGCGGTGGGCTTGAACCCGACGTTCACCGTGCAGGACGCGCCGACCGCGAGGGTGGAGCAGTTGTTGGTCTGGCTGAAGTCACCGGTCGCCGCGACGGCCGAGACGGTCGCCGACGCGGTGCCCGAGTTCGTCACCTTCACCGCTTGCGCGGTGGCCGACGAGCCGACCACCGTGGCGTCGAAGGCCAGGCTAGCCGGGTCGGTGTTCAGGACCGGGCCGGGCGCGGTGCCGGTACCGGAGAGGCTGACCGTGTTGGTGATCCCGCCCGCGTTGACGGTCAGAGATCCGCTACGGCTGCCGGTCGCCGTCGGCGCGAACTTCACGCTGATGGTGCACGAGCCGTTCGCCGCGATCGACGAGCCGCATGTGTTGGTCTGGGAGTAGTCGCCGCCGGCGGAGATCGACGAGACGGACGCGGCGGTGTTGGTCGGGTTGGAGACCGTCACGGTCTGCGCCACGCTCGTCGAACCGGTCGGGACCGAACCGAAGTTGAGCGCGCCGGGGGTGGCCGTCACGCCTTCGGACGGGTAGGGCGGGTAGACCGGGGCCGGCCAACCGCCGCAGTACGGGGTGCCGCTGATGCCGGAGTTGCCGCCGCCGTCGGTGACGACGAAGTTCCCGCCCGAGCAGTTGTACACCGGGGACGAGTAACCGACGCCGGTCGCGGTGACGTTGGTGAACTTCGCCGCGCCGCCGGTCTGTTCCTGCAGGGCGAAGGTTCCGGTGCCGGCGATGGTCACGTTGTTGAGGTTGACCCCGCTGATGGTGCCTTCGACCCACTGGACGGCTTCGTACGGGCTCTGCTGGATCAGCGCGTTGGTCACGTTGACCGGGCCGGTGATCGCGCCCTGGCTGCCGTCGAACCACAGTGCGCCGACGCCGAACTGCCAGTTCGGGTCGAGGCTGCCGGCCCGGATCATGGTGTTGTCGGAGATCGTGGTGGTGCCGACCGGCGTCGACGTGAAGCGCTGCCCGACGTGGATGCCGCCGCCCTGGGCGAGGCCGGTGTCCACCACCCGGTTGCCGCTGACGGTGTTGTCGTGGCCGCCGTAGATCGCGATGGCGTTGGCGAGGATCTGCAGGGACACGGTGTTGTCGGAGATCGTGTCGTTGGCGTCGGCACCGATGCCGGAGTCCGCCCAGGTGGCGATGCCGTCGTCACCGGTGTTGCGGATGTCGCTGTTGGTCACCTTCGAGTTGGTGACGGCGCCGTGGAAGTTGATGCCGTCGGCGGTGGTGTCGCGGATGCGCATGCCGCTGAACGTCAGCCCGTCCATCGGCCCGTCCATCCAGGCGCCGACCTTCATGTGGTCGATCCACAGGTTGGAGACGGTCGAGTTGCTCATCGCGCCGCCGATGCCGTTGACCTGGGCGCTGTCGTCGCGTTCCTGCACATTGCCGAAGATCGCGAAGTTCTGGAGGTGCACGCCGGTACTGGCCGAGGGTGCGGAGCTGCCGTAGAAGCCGGGTGCCGTGCCGGTGACGGTCGAGTACCACATGCCGGCGCCGGCGATCGTGACGTTGTTGACGCTGATGTGGCCGGGGATGTTGTAGGTGCCCGGCGGGATCCACACGGTGCCGCCGGGGCCGGCCGCGCTGATCGCGGCGTTGAACGCGCTGGTCGCGTCGCTCACACCGGTGGAGTCGGCGCCCTTGCTGGTCACCGACACCGACCCCGAGGGTGCGTTCAGGGCGGCGCCGACCTGCTCGAAGTCGGCGAAGTCGATCGTGTACGAGGAGGCGGTGTCCCCTGAATCGACCTGCAGCTTGAAGGTCGTTCCCGCCGGATAGGTGGTGGAGAACAGGCGGTGGGCCTCGTCGAAGAAGTGGTGCGGGTTGCTGCCCGGCGAGTTGGTGAAGGGGTAGCTGCCGTAGTACCAGCTGTAGGCGTTGGTCAGGGTGAAGTCGGGCTGCTTGACGCCGTTGACGTACAGGGACAGCGAGGCGGTGTAGACCGAGCCGCCCGAGGTGTCGGGGATGCTGTACCGGAAGTTGATCGAGTTGGTCGCCACCGGCGTGGTGAACGTGACGTACTCGCCGGTGCCCTGGAGCGTCGTCGCCTTGCGGTACGACGCCTCGTCGGCCAACTGGCCCTGGGTGTAACTCGGGCCGATGGACGCGCCGTTGGTGGCGGAGTTCTCCGCCTGCACCTCGACGTACGGCAGGCTCGCGCCGCTGCCGCCGGTGGCAGCGGTCGCCGCCCAGGCAGGTGGGACAGTCAGAGCGAAGACGCCGAAGGCAGCCACCATCGCGGTGCTGACCGCCCAGACGAGGGCTCGTCTCAGATCTCGGATGGAATGGAACACGTGCCACTCCTTTCATCGCGAAATGCCGGAACCGTGCCGCCGACACCGCCAGAGAGGGAGGAACGGGCTCAAGGGGAGACGGGAGACAGAGGAGGGCAGGGGGTGCGGACGACGCGAGGGGGACCGTAATATCCTCGACATGGACGCGCAAGAACTAGACAGAACATTGCAACAATAAAAATGCCGCCTGCAAGATCTAATGCTCCACCTTGAGGCCGCGTCCAGCACCGGGCCCCACACATGGCAGTACCGCCGGACGGGGCGTCCGACGGTACTTACCGCGAGGAGGGCGGGGTCAGGAGGTACAGAAAGGGTGAGCCTGGACTGCCCTCCGTCACGATCGAGCCACTCGAGTTATTGCAAGTTTCTTACTTAAGTCCGCAAATATCGGATGGGGCACGCATGGCCTCTCGGCGCCTTGCGGGTGCGGAGATTGCACCCCAACCGAGCACCGCCCGCAGGTCACGCTCCGCCCCCGACCGCTGCCGCTGCCGCTGCCGCTGCCGGCCTATCCGTGGTGGCCGGGGGCAAGCGGGGCGCCGGCAGCGCGCACTACGTCGGCGATCCAGGCCATGGCCTCGGGCACGTCGTAGTTGCCGGCGTGCGGCCTGTTCCAGGCGAGCTGGTAGTCGACGTTCTTGACCTGCTTGTCCGCTTCGAGGGCGCGGTCGAGGTTGAGCGAGATGATGAACGAGGTGTCCCGGTCACGGGTGCCGTTGCGGACGTACCAGTTCGGCGCGGTGTCGGCACCGGTGCCGACGAAGTCCATCGGGTTGATCAGGTGGACCTGGTCGTCGACGGTGGTGCTCTTCTCGCTGGTGTACTGGTCCCAGGTCAGCCCGGTGTCGTCGGTGCCGCTTCCGTCGCCGGCGACATTGTTGTGATTCCAGCTGTACTCGGTGTAGTTCATGTACTTCTGGGTCGGCGGGCCGAAGAGGTTGGTCTCCGTGCCGCTGGTGGTGTTGCCGTTGACGCCCACGGCGTCGAAGGCGGGAGTCGTCTTGAGGACGGCCTGGGTGGCGACGAAGGCGAGGTACTTCGCCATGTCGACAGAGAGCACCTTGCCGGTCACGTTGTCGGCGTCGATCCAGTCGTTGACGTACGACTTGGTGGTGGGCGGGCCTCCGGGGCCACCGGACTGGATCTCGAAGGTGCCGCCCAGAGGCGGAATCGTGTTGGCGGGATCCGCCTTCAGGTAGGTCTCCGCGGAGCGGATGACCTCTTTCCTGATGGTGTCGAGCATGTTCGCGGCGGTGAGCCGGGAGCCGTCGGGATTGCGCAGCCCGAGGCTCTTCTCGTACGCGGGAAACTGGGCCGCGATGGCCGCGGCGTCCGCAGGTGAGGGGTTCTCACCGGAGGTGTCGCGGGTGCCGAGGATGTTGTACAGCCACTCATAGGCGATGTCGGCGTTGCCGAGGTCGGTGATCGGGCAGTACGCGTTGACGGCGAAGACGTCGTCGCGCAGGGTGCTTCGGCCCTTCGCATCGATGCCCGCGGCGCCGATCGCGGCGAGGTAGGGGTCGTACTCGGTGCTGTTGCCGGACGCGCCCAGGATCGAGGACAGGGCGCCGCCGCCGCTGGTGCCGTTCACGACGATCCGCTCGGAACTGCCGGGCATCGCCGCGTCGTTGAGGCGCAGGTAGCGGACGGCGGCCTTGGCGTCGACCACCGCGGCAGGCGCTTTGCCGGGAGACGTGCCGTCGGCGCCGATCAGTCCGCGGCTGCGGTTGGCGACGTCGGCGAAGACATAGCCGGCCTTCAGCGCGGCGCCGACGTTGCTCGTCGCGCTGTCGTAGGAGGTGCCGTCGGTCACGCTCGCCTTGATGTAACTGGCCATCCAGCCGCCGTTGTTCACCGCGAAGTAGATCGGCGCCTGCTGGTTGCCGAAGGCGCTTTCGGGGACGAAGACGTTCATACTCTCGTAGCCGCAGGCGGTGTTGGGGATCGTGGTGCTGCCGCCGCCGGGACCGCCGGGTTGCTGCGGCGCCGCGGCGACCGGGTTCGCGACGTAGCAGATCTCCTTGTACCAGCGCACGTTCAGCGGCTCGCCGTCGACCGAGACGGTGATCGTCGTGTAGGCGGTGGAGTCGAAGGCCAGCGCGGTGTCCTGCGGGTCCGCGGCATGGCCGCTCTCCCGCGAGAGGGCCGCACCGGTGCCGGCAGCCGCGAAGGAGGCAGGCACCGGGGCGACGGTGAGCACGAGGGATCCCGTGATCGCCACGACTCTCAGGAAGTCTCTACCGATCACAGGGCGTCCATCACGCCTGCCCGTCGCTCGCGTCAGTGCATCGCGTCCGAAGGACGCGGAGAGCCGCTGCATGGGGGTCTCCCCTCGTTGAGCACCAAGTGCTCCGCCAATGCCTTGGGGCCAAGGCGTGATGGACGCTACAAGATTGTTAACAATATACCTAGCGATCTATCGGACACTTTTGCTGACACTTTTCCCCTCTGGACTTCCGGACAGCTCTCGGCCGGCCGAAATGCTCCGTTTCCAGGTTGCACGGGTCCCCCGCCCGGCGGCGCGCCACGGCCCCAGTGGTCCCGCGCAGGAGGCCCGCGCCAGGGCCCATGGGGCGGCTACTGCCCGGCCCCCCACCGCACCGGCGCCATCTGCTTCGACATGATGCTCACCAGTTCGTACGCCGCGTGGCTGGCGGCGACGGAGGTGATGTCGGCGTGGTCGTAGGCGGGGGCGACCTCGACGAGGTCGGCGGAGACCAGCTTGCAGTCGCTGAGGCCCCGCAGGATCTCCAGCAGTTCGCGGGAGGTCAGTCCGCCCGCTTCCAGGGTGCCCGTGCCGGGGGCGTGCGCGGGGTCGAGGACGTCGATGTCGATGGAGATGTAGAGCGGGCGGTCGCCGACGCGCTGGCGCAGCTGGTCGACGACCTCGTCGACGCCGCGCCGCATCACGTCGGCGGAGGTGACGATGCCGAAGCCGAGCTTGGCGTCCTCGTCGAGGTCCTGCTTGCCGTAGATGGGTCCGCGGGTGCCGACGTGCGAGAGGGCGGAGGTGTCGACGATGCCCTCCTCGACGGCCCGCCGGAAGGGCGTGCCGTGGGTGAACGCCTGGCCGAAGTAGTCGTCCCAGGTGTCCAGGTGGGCGTCGAAGTGGAGGACGGCGACCGGACCGTGCTTCTTGGCGACGGCGCGCAACAGGGGCAGCGCGATGGTGTGGTCACCGCCCAGCGTCATCAACCGGGCTCCGGTGGCGAGGAGTTCGTCGGCGCCGGCCTCGATGGTCTCGACGGCCTCGTCGAGGTTGTAGGGGTTGGCGGTGATGTCGCCGGCGTCCGCGACCTGGCTGTAGTGGTAGGGGTAGACGTCCTGCGCGGGGTTGTACGGGCGCAGTGTGCGGGAGGCCTCGCGGATGGCGTTGCTGCCGAAGCGGGCGCCGGGCCGGTAGGTGACGCCCCCGTCGAAGGGCACCCCGACGACGGCGACCTCCGCCTTGTCCACCTGGTCGAGCCGGGGCACCCGCCCGAACGTCGCGAGGCCCGCGAAGTGGACGGTGCGGTCCGACTCCACCGGCGGCACCGGCGGGGTCACTCCATTGGGGTGGGCGGTCATGGTGGGATCGGTACCTTTCCGGTGGCTTACTGGGGCGGGTTGCCGTGCTTGCGGGACGGCAGGTCCGCGTGCTTGGTCCGGAGCATGGCGAGGGACTTGATCAGCACCTCACGGGTCCCGGCCGGGTCGATGACGTCGTCGACCAGACCGCGCTCCGCCGCGTAGTACGGGTGCATCAGCTCGGCCTTGTACTCCTTGACCATGCGCGCCCGCATGACCTCGGGGTCCTCCGCCTCGGCGATCTGACGGCGGAAGATGACGTTGGCGGCACCCTCGGCGCCCATCACGGCGATCTCGTTCGTCGGCCAGGCGTAGGTGAGGTCCGCCCCGATGGACTGGCTGTCCATGACGATGTAGGCACCTCCGTACGCCTTGCGCAGGATGAGAGAGATCCGCGGCACCGTCGCGTTGCAGTACGCGTAGAGCAGCTTCGCGCCGTGCCGGATGATCCCGCCGTGCTCCTGGTCCACGCCCGGCAGGAAGCCGGGTACGTCGAGGAGTGTCAGCAGGGGGATGTTGAAGGCGTCGCACAACTGCACGAAGCGTGCGGCCTTTTCACTGGCCTCGATGTCCAGGACCCCGGCGAGGGTCATCGGCTGGTTGGCCACGATGCCCACCACCTGGCCGTCGAGGCGGGCCAGCGCGCAGATGATGTTGCGGGCCCAGCGCTCGTGGACCTCCAGGTAGTCGCCGTCGTCGACGAGCTCCTCGATGACCTCGGTCATGTCGTACGGGCGGTTGCCGTCGGAGGGCACCAGGTCCAGCAGCACCTCGCCGCGCCGGTCGGCCGGATCGTCGGAGCGGACCGCCGGCGGGTTCTCCCGGTTGTTCTGCGGCAGCATCGACAGGAGGTAGCGCACCTCGGCGATGCAGGTCTCCTCGTCGTCGTACGCGAAGTGCGCCACACCCGACGTCTCCGCGTGGACGTCGGCGCCGCCCAGGCCGTTCTGGGTGATCTCCTCGCCGGTGACCGCCTTGACGACGTCCGGGCCGGTGATGAACATCTGCGAGGTCTCGCGGACCATGAAGACGAAGTCGGTGAGCGCGGGGCTGTAGGCCGCGCCGCCCGCGCACGGGCCGAGCATCACCGAGATCTGCGGGATGACACCCGAGGCTCGCGTGTTGCGCCGGAAGATACCGCCGTAACCGGCGAGCGCGCTCACGCCCTCCTGGATACGGGCGCCCGCGCCGTCGTTCAGCGACACCAGCGGCGCGCCGGCCGCGATCGCCTTGTCCATGATCTTGTGGATCTTCTGCGCGTGCGCCTCGCCCAGCGCGCCGCCGAAGATCCGGAAGTCGTGCGCGTAGACGAAGACCGTCCGGCCCTCGACCGTGCCCCAGCCGGTGATGACACCGTCCGTGTACGGCTTCTTCGCCTCCAGACCGAAGCCCTGGGCCCGGTGCCGGCGAAGCTGCTCGACCTCCACGAACGAGTCCGGATCCAGCAGCAGCTCGATCCGCTCCCGGGCGGTCAGCTTGCCCTTGGCGTGCTGCGCCTCGGTCGCCCTCTCGCTCGGTCCGCGTACGGCGGCTTCACGAACGGCGCACAACTCGGCAACCCTGCCGTTGTTCGTCGTGGCGCTCCCCTGTGCCGAAGCGCTTTCCCGGATCGTCGACATGCACCATCCCCAATCCGGCCCGGCGGTGCGGGCGACTCTGCGGTCCGGTGGGCGCCGAACGCCCACCTCGGTAATTGAAGTGGCCTGGGCAATGGGCCCGACACCGCTGTCCACCCCTACTCTCGGCGCGATCACCCCTAGAAGATGAGGGGTCAATTGCGGCTGGCCATCGGCCGGTTCTCCGCACCGCCGCCATTTCTTGAGGTTTCCCTGAGGTTCGGGGCCCTTGTGACATCCTTACCCACCTGACCAGCGTTGATCCCACCCAAGAGGTAACTGGGCGTTCATTCTTCGGAGTTACCGGGGAAACGGGACGAGGCTAAGCTGCAATGGCGTGGACGAAAGCGTGTGCCGTGACGTTGGTACAGTTCGAGAAACCCGCCGAACGAGGAGAACCTGGGGTGTCGTGGGGCCTGGGACACGCGCGGTGAATTCCCGCTGCATCCCATACGAGTTGGCCTGACACCTCCGTATCGTGCGGGGACGGGGAGACCGGGCGGGGATGCGGCACCGCGTCCCGCCGGCGCCATTTCGCATACAACGGAGAGGCTTTCGCGGCTGTGATGGTGGAGCGGGACGAAGAGATAGGAAGGCTGACCTCGTTCATATCAGGGGCGGCCTCCGGCGCCGCTCCCGGTGCCGCCCGCGGGGCCGGGAGGATCGCGGTGATCAGCGGGCCCGTCGCCTCGGGCAAGACGGCTCTGCTCCACCGCGCGCTGGAGACCGCCGCGGACACCGGCCCGCACATGCTCACCGCGGTACCCTCGCCCGCGGAGCAGGCCGTCGCCTTCGGGGTGGTCGAGCAACTGCTGTGCGACGCCCCGGCCGTCGCCGGGTTGCCGCCGCTGCGCCCGCCCGTGCGGCCCACCGGTCCGGGCGCCCGGCGGGATGTCCCCCTCGACGTCCTGGAGGCGTTCAACGCCAGGCTGGCGACCGTACGGTCCCGGGGGCCGGTGCTGATCGCGATAGACGACGTGCAGTACGCCGACCCGCAGTCCTTGCACTGCCTGGCGCACGCGCTGCTGCGGGCCCCCTCGCCCGGCGCACCGATCTCCTTGATGGTGACGCACGACCCGTACGCCGGCGGCCCGGCCCCGCGCGTGCTGTCACAGCTGCTGCACCAGTGGCACGGCGTGCATCTGCGGCTGGCGCCGCTGAGCGTGGACGGCGTGGCACGACTGCTGACGGCGCGGGAGACCGGGCACGGCACCGGGACGACCGGGTCCGTACCGGCCGTACGGGCCACCGGTCAGCACACCCCGCGCCGCCCGGCCCGCCGCACCGCCCGGCAGACCGCCGCGCTGGCAGACACCCTGCACGCCGCGACCGGCGGCAACCCCCTGCTGGTCCTCGGCCTGTTGGAGGACCGCCTGGGCCGGCCGGGCGGCGAAGACCCCTACCACGTACCGGCCGCGGACACGGGCGACGGGCGCGACGGCGCGGACCCGCTGGAGGCGGACGGCGCCTTCGGGCCGCACCCGCCGACGGACCTCAACGAGCTGGGCGAGCCGGCGGCCGACCCACGGCTGTACCCGGACGGCGCCGCCGCGGCCGCCCCGGCCGTCCCGGGCACGGCCGACGAGCAGTTCCTGCGCAACGCGCTGATCTGCGTGCACCGCACCGGCCCCGACGGGCTGCGGGTGGCCCAGGGCATCGCGCTGCTGGGCTCGGCGGGCTCGATGGCGCTGCTGGCCCGGCTGGTGGAGGTCGAGGAACGCACCGCGGCCCGCGTGGTGAGCGCCCTGGACCGCGCGGGCGTGCTCGCCGGCACCCGCTTCCGGCACGGCGGCGTGGGGGCCGCCGTGGTGGAGAGCCTGACCGACGACGCGGTCACCCGGCTGCGGCTGCGCGCCGCCCGGCTGCTGTACGCGGACGGCGCCTCGCCCCTGGCGGTCGCCGCCCAGCTCCTCGCGCACGAGATGCCCGCGCCCGAGGAGGAGTGGGCGCCCCGGGTGCTGCGGGAGGCCGCGCGCGCCGCGCTGTCCGCGCAGCGCGTCGCCCTTGCGGTGCGCTGTCTGCGGCTGGCGGTGGACTGCTGCGCGGACGAGGCCGAGCGGATGCAGTTGCGCGCGGCGCTCACCCAGTACATCTGGCGGGTCAAACCCTCGGCGTGGGCACAGCAGTTGCGCTCGCTGCTCGGTGCGGTCCGCGAGGGTCTGCTGCCGCCGGCCGACACCCTGCGGCTCGTGCGCGACCTGCTGTGGAACGGCTGGACCGAGGACGCCTCGGGCGCGCTGTGCCAGGCGCTGGCGGAGGTGCCGGACGAGCCGGACGAGCCGCTCGCCGCTGAACTGCGCACCCTGTGGCTCCTGTTGGCCGACACCTACCCGACGGTCCTGGAGCAGCTCGGCGGGGCGCCGGTCGCCGCTGCCGACGCGGTCCTCGCCGGGGACCCGGTGGTGACGCCGGCCCATCCCCGGCTGGAGGCGGCGCGGGTGCTGCACGGGGTGCTGGGCGCGGGCGGGGCGGGTGAGGCGGCCGACGAGGAGCTCGCCGACAGTGCGGAGCGGCTGCTGGCCGCGACCCGGCTGACGGAGGAGACCCATCTGGGGATGCGGGCCTGTCTGCTGGCGCTGCTGTACGCGGACCGGCTGGGCACGGCGACCGTGTGGACGGACCGCCTGCTCGTGGAGGCGGCGGACCGGCGGGCGCCGGGCTGGACGGCGGTGCTGCGCGGGATGCGGGCGCACATGTCGCTGCGCCGGGGCTGCCTGGCGGAGGCCCGGCACATGGCGGAGCAGGCGCTGGAGCAACTGCCGCCGCACAGTTGGGGCGTGGGCGTGGGGATGCCGCTGGCCGCGCTGATCGAGGCGTGCACCGCGATGGGCGACCACGAGGCGGCGGGCGAGCTGGTGCGCCGGCCGGTGCCGGAGGCGATGCTGCGCACCCGCTACGGACTGCACTACCTCTACGCGCGCGGCAGGCACCGGCTGGCCACCGGCCGGCACCACGCGGCGCTGAACGACTTCGCCGCCTGCGGCGGGCTGATGCGGCGCTGGGACATGGACCGTTCGGCGCTGGTGCCGTGGCGGGTGGGCGTGGCCGAGGCGTGGCTGGCGCTGGGCGGCCACGAGCAGGCGGAACGATCCGCACGGGAACAGCTCGCCGGGGACGCCGGCCCCCGGGTGCGCGGGCTGGCGCTGCGGGTGCTCGCCACCGCCCGACCGGCCGCGGAGCGCCCGGCGCTGCTGGGCGAGGCGGTGTCGCTGCTCCAGGACAACGGCGACTGGTACGAGCTGGCGCGGGCGCTGAGCGACCTGGGTACGGCGTACAAGCAGCTCGGTGACACGGCCCAGTTCAAGCTGCACACCCGGCGGGCCCGCCGGATCGCCAAGGGCTGCGCGGCGCAGGAGCTGTACCGGGCGCTCCAGCCGGGCCAGGACCGCACGGACGGCCCGCAGCGGCAGACCGTTCCCGCGCAGGCCACCGGCGACGCGCCGGCGCGGCTCGCGGACCGCACCGTGGCGGCCCGCCCGGACGGGGCGGCGGATCCGGGCCGGCAGCACCCGGCGGCGCCGGCCTCGCTGACGGACGCCGAGCGCAGAGTGGCGGCGCTGGCCGCGCACGGGTACACCAACCGCGAGATCAGCGCCAAGCTCTTCATCACCGTCAGCACCGTGGAACAGCACCTCACCCGGGTCTACCGGAAGATCAACATAACGCACCGTCAGGATCTGCCGGTCAGTCTGGACACAGATGTCGCACACACCGCTTGACCCGTACGCCGCGGCCTCAGCCCCCGGCACCGGAGGAACCACCGCCCCGCGACTGCTCGCGGTCAGCGACCTGCACATCGGGATGGCCGACAACCGGCCCATCACGGAGTCGCTGCGCCCGGCGCACGAGGACGACTGGCTGATCGTGGCGGGGGACGTCGGCGAGCTGACCGACGACATCGCCTGGGCGCTGCGGCTGCTGGCGGGGCGCTTCGCCAAGGTGATCTGGACGCCGGGCAACCACGAGCTGTGGACCCCGCGCGAGGACCCGGTGCAGCTCCGCGGCGAGGCCCGCTACCGGCACCTGGTGGAGTTGTGCCGGGACCTGGGCGTGAGCACACCGGAGGACCCGTGGCCGGTGTGGCGCGGCCCGGGCGGCCCGGTCGCGGTCGCCCCGCTGTTCCTGCTGTACGACTACACCTTCCGGGTGCCGGGCACGACGACCAAGGAGGAGTCGCTGGCCAGGGCGCACGAGGCGGGCGTGGTGTGCACCGACGAGTACCTGCTGCACCCGGACCCGCACCCGACCCGCGACGCGTGGTGCCGGGTCCGGGTGGCGGAGACCCGGAAGCGGCTGCTGGCGCACGACCCGGCGGTGCCGCTGGTGCTGGTGAACCACTTCCCGCTGGTGCGCGAGCCCACGGACGTGCTGTGGCACCCGGAGTTCGCCCAGTGGTGCGGCACGGTGCTCACCGCCGACTGGCACCGCCGGTTCACCACCGCCGCGGTCGTCTACGGACATCTGCACATCCCGAGGACCACGTGGTACGACGGCGTGCGGTTCGAGGAGGTGTCGATCGGCTACCCGCGCGAGTGGCGTCGGCGCGGCCACCCCAGGGGTCTGCTGCGGCAGATCCTGCCCGAGCCCGGTCCGCAGGGGGCCGGCACCACGACCGGTGCGGAGGTCGGCACCACGACCGGTGCGGGGAGCGCCGCCGGGACGGGTGCGCGCCAGGCACAGGAGGCGGGAGCGTGATCGAGGCACTGCTGCCGGACACGGCCGCCGCGGCCGAGGCCTTCGGGCCGGACGGCTCGGCGACGCCGTACCCGGAGGAGGCGGAGCTGGTGGCCCGCACCACCGACCAGCGCCGCGAGGAGTTCACCACCGTACGGGCCTGCGCCCGCCGCGCGATGACGGCGCTGGGCCTGCCGCCCGCCCCGGTGCTGCCGGGCGTGCGCAACGTGCCCCGCTGGCCCGCGGGCGTGGTGGGCAGCATGACGCACTGCGCCGGCTACCGGGCGGCGGTGCTGGCCCGCGACACCGACCTGGCGATGGTCGGCATCGACGCCGAGCCGGACCGGCCGCTGCCCGAGGGGGTGCTGGAGTCGATCGCCCTGCCCCGCGAACTGGCCTGGGTGCGGGCCGGATCGGGCGGGCGGCTGTGCCGGGACCGGCTGCTGTTCAGCGCCAAGGAGGCCGTCTACAAGACCTGGTTCCCGGCACTGGGCAGCGAGTTGGACTTCGACGACGCCGACATCGCCTTCCGCGTCGAGCACGAGGACGCCCGTACGGGCACGGCGCACGGCGTCTTCGCGGCGCGTGTGCTGCGGCCCCGGCACGCCCCGGACGGCCGGCTGGTCGACCGCTTCGCGGGCCGCTGGCTGTCCGGGCGCGGCCTCGTCGTGACGGCGATCGCCGTGCCGGCCCGGCGGGCGGCGGCCGTGGCTCCCGGTACCCCGGGTGCGGGGCGCAACCAGGGTGGATAGGGGTTGTCGGGGTTTGCGGCCGGTCCCTAGCGTGAGGTGACCGGCACGACCGCGCCGGGCCCATCGCGGCGACCCGCCTTACGGGGCCCGGCCCGGCTCCGCGCGTTCCGGCTCAGCCGGAAGAGGTCTCCGGTTTCCCTGGAAACGATGTGGAATCGGCCCGAGAGGTAATCCAGATGACGTCGGCCAGCGCGCCTCCCACCACCATGCTCGTGCCCGACTTCCCCTTCTCCTACGACGACTGGCTGCGCCACCCGGCCGGGCTCGGCACGCTGCCGGCGCACCGGGCCGGCACCCCGGTGGCCGTGGTCGGCGGCGGGATGGCCGGGATGACCGCCGCGTACGAACTGATGCGGCTGGGGCTGCGCCCGGTGGTGTACGAGGCGGAGCAGGTGGGCGGCCGGATGCGGTCGCTGCCCTTCCCCGGGGCGCCCGGGTGTGTGGCGGAGATGGGGGCGATGCGCTTCCCGCTCTCCGCCCGCGCCCTGTTCCACTACGTGGACCTGCTGGGGCTGTCCTCCCGCCCCTTCCCCAACCCGCTGGCACCCACCACCCCCAGCACCCTCATCGACCTCGGCGGCGAGCGGCACGGCGCCCGCGTCGTGGAGGATCTCCCGGGCGTCTACCAGGAGGTGGCGGCCGCCTGGGAGAAGGCGCTGCAGGAGCGGGCCGAGCTGGCCACCATGCGCGACGCGGTGCAGCGCCGCGACGTGGATCTCCTCAAACAGATATGGAACCGGCTGGTCAGGGAGTTCGACGACCAGTCGTTCTACGGTTTCCTCGCGACGAGTTCGACGTTCCAGTCCTTCCGGCACCGCGAGATCTTCGGCCAGGTGGGCTTCGGCTCCGGCGGCTGGGACACCGACTTCCCCAACTCGCTGCTGGAGATCCTGCGGGTGGTCTACACCGAGGCCGACGACAACCAGGTCTCCATAGACGGCGGTTCACAGCAGGTGCCGCTGGGCCTGTGGGAGCACGGCCCGGACGCGCTCGCGCACTGGCCGGCCGGCACGTCGCTGGCCTCGCTGCACGGCGGGCGCACCCGCCCGGCTGCGGCGGCCGTGGCACGCGACGGCGACCGCTTCGTCGTCACGGACACGGACGGGGACCGCGAGCCGTTCGCGGCGGTGGTCTACACCCCGCACGTGTGGACCCTGCTGAACCGGGTGGCGTGCGATCCGGCGCTGCTGACCGCGCCGCTGTGGACGGCGGTGGAACGCACCCACTACATGGGCGCCTCCAAGCTGTTCGTGCTCACGGACCGCCCCTTCTGGAACGACCCGGACCCGCTCACCGGCCGGCCGGCGATGAGCATGACGCTCACCGACCGGATGCCGCGCGGGGTGTACCTCTTCGACGACGGCCCGGACCGGCCGGGTGTGATGTGCCTGTCGTACACCTGGAACGACGACTCGGCGAAGATCTCCACGCTGAGCGCCGCGCGGCGCCTGGAGGTGCTGCTGGAGCACCTGGCCGAGATCTACCCGGACGTGGACATCCGCTCCCACCTGGTGGGCGACCCCATCACCATCACCTGGGAGAACGAGCCGCACTTCATGGGCGCCTTCAAGTCGAACCTGCCCGGTCACTACCGCTACCAGCGACGGCTGTTCACCCAGTTCGTGCAGCGGGACCTCGCCGCGCACAGACGCGGCTTCTTCCTGTGCGGCGACGACGTGTCGTGGACGGCCGGCTTCGCGGAGGGCGCGGTGACCACCGCGCTCAACGCGGTGTGGGGCGTCCTCGACCACCTCGGCGGCGCCACGCACCCCGACAACCCGGGCCCCGGTGACCTCTTCGACGCGCTGGCTCCCGTGGAGCTGCCCTACGACGGCTGACAGGCCGCACGGACACCGCCCCCGTCCGGGCTGACCCGGGACGGGGGCGGTGTCCGTGGTGCGGATGCGCGCGGAAGGCCCGTCCCAGGGGCACGGGCCTTCGCCGACTACGCTGTCGGGAAACGCTGTTCCTCGGCGGCCATGCGGGCCAGGGCCTTCTTGTCGGGCTTGCCGTTGCGGTTGAGCGGGAACTGCTCCAGCACCACGACCTTGTTGGGCTGCTCGAAGGTGGGCAGCACCGCGCACAGCCGCTCGCGCCAGTGGGCGGCGTCGCGCCGCTCGTCGTCCTCGACGAAGAACACCAGCCGGGAACCGAGGAGTTCGTCGTCCACCGGCACGATGCGGGTGGAGCAGCCCTCGCCGGCCACCTTGCGCTCGATCAGTTCGGGGTAGAGCGTGTAGCCCATGCGGTGCACGGCGAACTTGCGGCCCAGTACGTAGAGGTTGCCCTCCGCGTCGAGGTGGCCGAGGTCGCCGGTGGCCTGCCAGCCGGTCGGCGCGGGCACCACCGTGCCGTCGTCGGCGATCTGGCCCTCCAGCGCGTCGGGGGTGTCCACCTCGATCTCGCCCGGCTGCCCGGCGGGCAGTTCGCGGCCGTCCTCGTCGACGATGCGCAGCCGGATGCCGTCCATGGCCCTGCCGCAGGCGACCGGGTTCTCCAGGGTGGCGAAGGCGATGTTGCCCAGCTCGGTGGAGCCGTAGCTGTCAAGGAGCGGCAGCCCGTACTCCTGGACGTACCCCTCGACGAGCGGCGCGTCGAGCGGGGCCGCGCCGACGCAGAACATGCGCACCCCGGCCAGGTGCTCGCGCAGCCCGGCCTGTCGGGTGGCCATGCCCAGGATGCTGCGGTAGCTGGAGGGGGTGGCGTCGACGACGGTGGTGCCGGCGTCGCGGGCCATGCGCAGCGCCCGGTCCAGCCGGCGGTAGGGGGCGATCACCAGGGAGCAGCGGGTGAGCTGGGCGATGAGCACCATCGACAGCCCGTACTGGTGGGCGAAGGGCAGCAGCGGCAGCAGCACGTCGTCGGGCCGGTGGCCGACCTGGGCGGCGTTGCGCCGCAGGTTGGTGAGGAACTTGGCGCCGGACTTCACCACGCCCTTGGGGGAGCCGGTGGAGCCCGAGGTCCACATGATGAGCCCGTCGGGCAACTCGCCCCAGGCGTCGAACGACAGCTCGGTGTCGAGGGGTGAGCGGTCGGCCGCGTCCACCATCAGCTCGTACAGGTGGATGGGGTCGGCGTCCTGGTCGATGGGGGTCTCGTCGTCCACCAAGGTGACCTTGGCGCCGGTGCGCAGGGCGATGCGGCGGGTCTCCTCCTTGTGCTCCTGCTGGTCGACGAGGACGATCGAGGCGCCGACGTGCATCAGCGCGTAGAGCACGCACACGTAGTTGGCCGAGTTGCCCGCCTTGAGCATGACCCGGTCGCCGAGGCCGACGCCGCGGTCGCGGATCACGTCGGCGACGCGCAGGGCGTCCTGCTCGAACTCGGCAACGGACCGCACCGAGTCGGCTGCGAAGATCTTCGCGGTCATCGGTCGCACACTGTCCTTCCTCTGGACCGGACGGGGCCAAAGGCGGCGCGCGGTGCGCCGTGCCGAGGCGGGTCCGGCTCGTCCGGTGGGTGAATCGCGGGATCGCGGGCTTCACGAGAGACGGGGAGACCGGTCGGTCCCGCCCGGTTGACGCGGGTCTCCGCACATCACGCTATGCAGTCGGGGCGGCGGCGGGTACCCCAGTCGCGCCCCTGCCGCCCCCTGTCATCGCCCCTCGTCATGGCTCCTCGTCACGCCCCCCCCTCGGGCCGGTCGGGAGTCGACCGGAGTCCTCAACGCCCGCGCGCTTCAGTCCGGTTCGGGGGCGTGCAGTGAAATGAGCTGGTCGTGCACGAGGTTGACGACCTCGCGGCGATGCGAGTCCAGGTAGCCGCGCGGCGCGGGGAACACCTCCAGGTCGAAGCGGCCGGCCGTGCAACGGCGCCAGGCCCGCATCCCGGTGAGCGGGGCACGGTCGTCGTGGTGCCCGGCGAGCGCGACCACCCGGCAGGTGAGGGCGGGAGGGCCGATGGTGCCGCGGCTGGCCGGGACGGTGCACCCGGAGACGAACAGGGTCAACGGGACGGCGTGCTCCTCCTGTTCCAGGCGGCGGGCGACGGCGTAGGCGAGCTCGGCGCCGAGCCGGTGGCCGAAGAGGGCCATCGGACGGTCGGCCCAGCCGCGGATCGACTGGAAGATCTTGTCCACCAGTCGTGCGCGGTCGGCGTCTTCCTGTTCCTCTTCCTCCTCCGTGGTCCACGCCGGGTACTGGATGATCAGCAACTCCACGGTGGGCAGCAGCAGTTCCGACATGGCGAGATAGCAGACGGAGGAGTTGCGCTGGCTGGGGAAGCAGATCATGCGGTACGTGCTGGGAACCGCGGGCTGCCGGATCTGGATCAGGGTGACGGCGTCCGGAGTGACCTCCCTGGTGGAGTGCTCGGTGCACTCGGGTGTCATGTGCCCGGGAGCTCCGCCCCGGGCGCGGGCCGGTGGGCCTTGTACCAGGCGACGGTGTCGGCGAGTCCCCCGGCGAAGTCGTGGCGGGGCCGGTAGCCCAGCTCGTCCCTGATCTTGGTCCAGTCCACCGAGTAGCGCCGGTCGTGGCCCTTGCGGTCGGTGACGTGCTCCACCCGCTCCCAGCCCGCGCCGCAGGCCTCCAGCAGCAGCCCGGTCAGCTCCTTGTTGGTCAGCTCGGAGCCGCCGCCAATGTTGTACGTCTCCCCCTCCCGGCCACCGGTGAGGACCGCGAGCAGCCCCTGGCAGTGGTCGTCCACGTGCAGCCAGTCGCGTACGTTCTCCCCGTCGCCGTACAGCGGGACGGTGCCACCGGCGAGCAGTCGGGTGACGAACAGCGGGATGATCTTCTCCGGGTACTGGTGCGGCCCGTAGTTGTTGGAGCAGCGGGTGACGCGCACGTCCAGACCGTGGGTGCGGTGGTAGGACAGCGCGAGCAGGTCGCTCGCGGCCTTCGAGGCGGCGTACGGGGAGTTGGGGGCGAGCGGGTCGGTCTCCTTGGAGGAGCCGGTGGGCACCGAGCCGTACACCTCGTCGGTGGAGACGTGGACGAAGGGGCCGGTGCCGTGGCGCAGCGCGGCCTCCAGCAGGGTCTGGGTGCCCAGCACGTTGGTGCGCACGAACGCGTCGGCGTGGGCGATGGAGCGGTCCACGTGGGACTCGGCGGCCAGGTGCACGACGGCGTCGTGCCCGGCGACCAGCCGGTCCACCAGGGCGGCGTCGGTGATGTCGCCGTGCACGAAGGAGAAGCCGGGTTCGTCCTCGACGGCGGCCAGGTTGGCCCGGTCGCCGGCGTAGGTGAGGGCGTCCAGGACGGTGACGCGGACGTCGGCGCCGAGCGGCTTGCCGGGGCCGAGGACGGTACGCGTCAGGTGGGAGCCGATGAACCCGGCCGCTCCCGTGATGAGGATGTTCATGAGCGGATCTGCACCTTGCTGTGGTCGCCGAGGATCAGTCGGTGGGCCTGGGGCGTTCGGGGCGCGGGGGTGACCTGCACATGTCGGCCGATCACGGAGGCGGCGATGCGGCGCACGCCCTCGATGGCCGTGCCGGCCAGCACGATGGAGTACTCGATCTCGCTGTCGGCCACCAGGCAGTCCTCCCCGACGGAGGTGAACGGACCGATGTACGAGCCCTCGACGCGGGTACCGCGGCCGATGACGGCGGGACCGACGATACGGGAGCGGGTGACGACCGCGCCCTCCTCCACGACGACCCGGCCGATGACGTCGCTCTCCTCGTCGACGGTGCCGTCGCAGGCGGGGATCAGTGAGTCGAGCACCGAGCGGTTGACCTCCAGCATGTCGGTGGCGTTGCCGGTGTCCTTCCAGTATCCGTGGACGGTGGAGGAGGCGACGTCCAGACCCTGGTCGAGCAGCCACTGGAGGGCGTCCGTGATCTCCAGCTCGCCGCGCGCGGAGGGCCGGACGGCGGCGACCGCGTCGTGCACGGCGGGGGTGAAGAAGTACACGCCGACCAGGGCCAGGTCGCTCTTGGGGAACTCCGGCTTCTCCTCAAGGCCGGTGACGAGACCCTCGTCGTCGAGGGTGACGACGCCGAACGCGGAGGGGTCCCGGACCGGCGTGAGCATGATCTGCGCGGCGGGCCTGCGGGTGCGGAAGTCCTCAAGCTGTTCGCTGATCCCGCCGAGCAGGAAGTTGTCGCCGAGGTACATCACGAAGTCGTCGTCGCCCAGCCAGTCGCGGGCCACGCGCACCGCGTGCGCCAGG
The DNA here is from genome assembly GCF_044757755.1 of Streptomyces sp. NPDC091209. Classification (NCBI taxonomy): domain Bacteria; kingdom Bacillati; phylum Actinomycetota; class Actinomycetes; order Kitasatosporales; family Streptomycetaceae; genus Streptomyces; species Streptomyces sp. NPDC091209. The sequence goes on from NZ_JBIVVR010000012.1 coordinate 220,400, forward strand.
CCGAGCGGCTGGTGCTGGGGGATGTAGGTGACGCTGATGCGGAAGCGGGAGCCGTCGCCGACGGCGGCGCGGATCTCCTCCGCGGTCTCACCGACGACGATGCCCACGTCGGTGACACCGGCGTCGGCGATCCCCTCCAGCACGTAGTAGAGGATGGGCTTGTTGGCGACCGGCACGAGTTGCTTGGCCGTGGTGTGGGTCAGGGGGCGCAGGCGGGTGCCGGAGCCTCCCGAGAGGACGAGTGCCTTCACGGCGTCTCCTCCCTGAGGGGTGCGGGTGGGGCCGGCGAGGACGGACGGCGTACGAGGTCCTCGTGGCGCGGCAGCAGACCGCGGGCCTCGGCCTCGGCGATGCCCGGCGCCCCCTCGTCCTTGGGGGAGAGCACCGGGGCGGTGCCGGCATCCCAGACGATGCCCAGGTCCGGATCGAGCGGGTGGACACCGTGCTCGCGGGCGGGGTCGTAGCCCGAGGTGGTCAGGTAGACGACGGTGGCGTCGTCGGTGAGGGCCTGGAAGGCGTGGCCGAGGCCCTCGGAGAGGAAGACCGAGCGGCGGTCCCGGTCGTCCAGGAGCACGCCCTCCCACTGGCGGTAGGTGGGTGAGCCGACGCGCAGGTCCACGATCACGTCGAGGACGGCTCCCCGCACACAACTGACGTACTTGGCCTGGCCGGGGGGCACGTCCGCGAAGTGCACGCCGCGTATCACGCCCCGGCGGGAGGTGGAGCAGTTGACCTGCGCCAGCTCCAGGCGGCGTCCGGTGGCCCGCTCGAACGTATCGCTGCGGAAGGCTTCCAGGAACGTGCCGCGTTCGTCCTCGTAGAGCTGCGGCTCGTACAGCCACGCGCCCTCCAGCGACAGGGGTTTCACGTCTCCACAGCCTTTCGGGTCCGGGGGTCGGGCGCGGCGGGGTCCGCGTCCGTGAGGGCGTCGGCCAGCGCGGTGCGCCAGGGCCGCATCGGGGGCAGGCCGACCGCGGCCCACCGGTCGTGGCCCAGCACGCTCCACGTGGGCCGCACGGCGGGCCGGTCCAGCCGGGAGCTGTCGATGGGACGCACCCGGTCGGGGTCGTGGCCGGTGACCCGGAAGACCTCCCGGGCCAGCTCGTACCAGGTGGTGCCGCCGGCGCCGGTGGCGTGGAAGACGCCGTGCGCGCGGTCGGCGGGCAGCGTGCCCAGGGCGATCAGCCGGTCGGCGACGTCGGGTGCCCAACTGGGCTGCCCGTGCTGGTCGTCGACGACGTCGACGGTGCGTCCCGGCTCACGGGCGAGGCCGGCCATGGTGTGCGCGAAGCCGCCCCGCTCGCGTCCGTAGAGCCAGGCGGTGCGGACCACGGCGCCGGTACGCGGCAGGTGCCGCGCCACGGCGCGTTCGCCCGCGAGCTTGGTGCGCCCGTAGGCGGTGCGCGGGGCGGGGCGGGCGTCCTCGGCGTAGGGGCGGCCATGGTCCGCCGGGGTGCCGGGGAAGACGTAGTCGGTGGAGACGTGCAGCAGCCTGCTGTCGGTGGCGGCGCAGGCGCGGGCCAGGTGGTCCGTGCCGGCGCCGTTGACGGCGAGGGCCGCGGCCTCCTCGGTCTCGGCGAGGTCGACGGCCGTCCAGGCGGCGCAGTTGACGACCACGTCGGCCCGCGCCCCGGCGACCGCGTCGGCGACGGCCGCCGGGTCGGTCAGGTCCAGCTCGGCCCGCCCGCTCGTCACGGGGTCGACGCCGCGGGCGGTGAGCCGGGCGACGACCTCGCCGCCGAGCATGCCGGTCACGCCGATCACCATCCATCGCGACGCGGCCGGTTCCGCACCGGCCGCCGCGACCGTACGCGCCACCGACAATTCGTTTTGCAAAGAGTAATTCGGCGTGATCACGCAGCGATGCTAGGAGGCCTTTTCGGGCGATCGCAACAGTCGCGCACCGCTAGTTCAACGAATAGGGGTGGCAATTCCCGCCGCCCGCATCCAGCCCCTTTCCCCCCTGATTCCCCCTAGTCCGGCCTAACAACCCCTAAACACCAGGGCAGTCGGTCCGCGGCCCGGATCCGCGTGCTAGACAAGGGCAGCACCACTTCTGTGTCCCATTCAGTCGGCGCTCGACGTGCGGCCGGTGGCGCGACATTCTTGCGCGAGAGCCCGGACCCCTCGTTTACGCGTCCCGCGCGATTCGCAGGCGTAAATGAATTCTCAACCATCCATGCATGCTGCCGTCGTGGTCGACGGACTGGTGAAGAAGTACCGGGACCGCGACCGACCGGCGGTGGACGGCTTGAGCTTCTCCGTCCGCCGGGGAGAGGTCTTCGGATTCCTCGGACCCAACGGTGCCGGCAAGACCACCACGATCGGCATCCTCACCACCCGCGTCGCCCCCACGGCGGGGCGCGCGTATGTGCAGGGCGTGGACGTGGTGGCCCAACCCGCCCGCGCCCGGCGGGCGTTCGCCGTCGTGCCGCAGCGCAACAACCTCGACCGCTCCTTGACGCTCCGTCAGAACCTGCTCTTCCACGCCGGCTACCACGGCATGGGCCGGGCCGAGCGGCGTCGGCTCGCCGACGAGTCCCTGGACTGGGTGGGGCTGGCCGAACGGGGCAAGGCGCGCGGCGACGAGCTCTCCGGCGGCCAGGCCCAACGGGTGATGATCGCCCGGGCGTTGATGCACCGCCCCCAGGTCCTCTTCCTGGACGAGCCGGCCACCGGACTCGACCCGCAGGCGCGGCTGTTCATCCACGCGCGGATCGCCGAGCTCAGCTCGCGCGGCGTCACGACCGTGCTGACCACCCACGACATGGACGAGGCCGCGAAGCTCTGCGACCGGGTCGGCATCGTGGACCACGGCAGGCTGCTCGCCCTGGACACCCCCGAGGCCCTGATGAAGAGCCTGAGCGCCACCGCGGTCGGGATCACCGTGCGACCCGCCCGCGCCGGCGCGGAGGACGTCGTCCGGCTGCTGGGGAAGCTGCCCGCGGTCGACCGGGTCGAAGTGGTGCGCCAGGAGGACCAGGAGCCCGCCGGCCAGGACGCCGGTGCCTCACTACGGCTCCGCCTCTACAGCGACGCGCCGCCCGGCGCGGTGCTGCCGGGCGCCATCGCGGCCCTCACGGAAGCGAGTTGCGACATCAAGGACATCAGTATGGGCACTGCCTCCCTGGAGGACGTCTTCATCGAACTGACCGGTCGGGAGCTGCGATGACGGCCACCACCGCCCCCGACCCGGTCCGGGACTTCCCCGCCGACCTGCGACCGGCCCGCACCGACGTGCGCACCGCCGCCCGCACCTTCTTCTTCATCCTGTGGCGGGACGTCTTCGTCACCGGCCGTGAACTGGGCCCCTTCCTCGCCCAGGTGCTCGTCGAGCCGTTCTTCATCCTGTTCGTCTTCGGCAAGGTGCTGGGCGAACTCGGTTACGTCAGCGGCTTCAACCAGGTCCTGCTGCCCGGCGTGGTGGCCCTCAACAGTTTCCTGGTCAGCCTGCAGAACACCGCCCTGCCGCTGGTCATCGACTTCTCCTGGACCAAGGAGATCGAGGACCGGCTGCTCGCGCCCATCCCCACCAGCCTGGTGGCCCTGGAGAAACTGGTCTTCGGCGCGCTGCGCGGCGTCATCGCCTCGCTGGTGATGATCCCGGTCGGATTCCTCGTCCTGGACGACGTCTCCTGGCCCATGGACAAGTTCGCCGCCACCCTCGGGGTGCTGCTGATGGGGGCGCTGGCCGGCAGCACCGTCGGCCTGACCATCGGCACGCTCGCCCCGCCCCGGCACATCAGCGTCATCTTCGCGGTGACCCTCACGCCGCTGATGTTCACCGGCTGCGCCCAGTTCCCCTGGCACGGGCTCGCCGGCATCCGCTGGTTCCAGGTGCTGTGCACGCTCAACCCCCTCACGTACGTCAGCGAGGGCATCCGCGCCCTGCTGCTGCCGCCGGGCGGCCCCGCGTCCATCCCGCTCTGGATCGACCTCACCGCCCTCGGCGGGGCCATCGTGATCTTCGGCCTCATCGGCATCAAGGGCTTCCACCGCAGGGCACAGGACTGATCCCGCGGGGGCGCAGGCCCCCGGTCCCTGCAACTCCCCTTCCCCGGCCCCGTGTCCGGACCCGCGCCCGCCGGTCCGGACGCGGGGCCGCGCCCGTCCCCGACCGCTCTCGCCCCCTCCTCGCCCCCTCCTCCCCGACGAACCACCCCTACCAGCAGAGGCGTTTCAGCATGATGACCCACACCGCCGCACCGGCCCGGACCGGGACCGCGATCGTGTTTCCCGGCATGGGCCCCTCGGCCTTCGCGGAGGTCGGCAAGTTCCTCCTGCTCGACCCGTACGCCCGCGAGCGGCTCGCCCAGGCCGACGAGGCCCTCGGCCACTCGGTGTTCGACCGCTTCCGCGACTCCGAGGAGGACTACTCGGTCCACTCGCAGATCGCCTTCCTGGTCAACTCGATGGCGATGGCCGACCGGGCCGTCGCCGAACTCGGCCTCTCCCCCACCGTGATCACCGGCCCCAGTTTCGGTCAGAAGGCCGCGGCGGCCTGGTCCGGCGCGCTGTCCTTCGCCGACGTCGTCCGGCTCACAGCCGAACTGGCCCGCTGCGAGGAGGAGTTCTTCGCGACCTCCCACCCGGACGTGGTCACCCACTCCTTCGTGCGCACCCCGCAGGAGCGCCTGGCGGAGATCCTCGCCGACTTCGAGGCACGCGGCGCCTGGTACGACGTCTCCGGCAGGCTCGACGCGGCCTTCCACATGGTGTCCGTGCGCGAGCGGGACCTCGACGATTTCAAGGCCCGCATCAGCGCGGCCGGCGGGTACTCCATGTACTCGATGCGTCCGCCGGTGCACGCGGCGTCGTTCTCCGCGCTGCGGCGAAAGGCCGAGGAGGAGGTCTTCGCCGCGTACGAACTGGCCGATCCGGCCGTTCCCGTGGTCTCCGACCATGACGGAAGCGTGGTGCGGACGGCGGCGGAGCTGCGATCGATGATGCTGGACACGTTCGACCGGCCGATCCACTGGCCCAGCGTCGTGGAGACCCTCATGGGGCTGGACGTGGGCACGGTGTGCGTGACCGGGCCGGACAACCTGTTCCACCGGCTCGACCTCACGCGCTCCTCGTTCACGGTGCGGACCGTGGGGCTGCCCAAGAAGCGGGAACGGGAACGGCAGCGGCCGGCACGGCGCACCGCGTCCTGACCGCACGCCGGGGCCCGGCCGAGCGGTTCTTCCGCCCGTCCGGGCCTCAGTCGTCCGCGGGACGTGGGGCCAGGGGGCTGAAGGGCTGAGGGGGCATGGGGGCTGAAGGGCTGAGGGGGCATGGGGGCTGAAGGGCTGAGGGGGCATGGGGGCTGAGGGGCTGGGCGGCGTAGAGGGCTCCGGGCATCGCGTCCTTTGCCGTCGCCCGCCGGGTCGTCGCCTCGGGCCACTCGGGTCGGGCAAGAGCCCGAGCGAAACCAGGGCCGTGAACGTGGCCGTGGCCGAAGGGCCGTCGGACCCTCGGACCCTCGGACCCTCGGACCCTCGGACCGTCGGACCGTCGGACCGTCGGACCGTCGGACCAGGATCGGGCGTCATCGAAAGGCGGTGAGTCGAGCCGGGCTGACCGGCGAGGCCTTGGCGGCGGCGCCGCCGCGACAGGCGGAAGGGGCGGCACCGCCGGGCGCTGCCGGTGGTACCGCCCCTCGGGGTTTCAGCGGGAGGTGTCGAGCCAGGACTCGACCGCTTCGGCCGTCTCCCCCGCGTGCTCCTCCATCATCGTGAAGTGGTTCCCCGGTACATCGGCGGCTGTGTGGCCGAGATCCCAGTACGAGCGCCAGTCGCCGTCGGAGCCCCGGCGCCAGTCGAAGAACGGCTCGCCGGCCCGCAGGAGCAGCGTCGGCGTCTTGACCGCCGTCGGCTTCCACCCGCCGAAGAGCCGGAAGTACGCGCCCATGGCGAGCAACCGGTCGTCGTCGACCGGCACGTAGCTGTCCTGCCGCTCGTCCATGCCCGCGGACAGGCCCGGCTGGATGCCCACGATCGCGTCGTCGTCGTGCGAGTAGATGTCGATCAGCACCACGGCCTGCGGGAACACGCCCGCGTCCTCCAGCCGGGAGGTGACCGCGTGCGCCAGCATGCCGCCGGAGGAGTGGCCGAGGAGCACGAACGGCTTGCCGTCCGTGTGCCTCACCACGGCCTCCGCCTGCGCCTCCACTACGGCGTCCGTGCTCACCGGCAGCTGCTCGCCGTGCAGGAACCCGGGGGCGCTCAGCGCGTGCACGTCACGGCGGCCGCGGAAGGCCGCGGCGAATCGCGCGTACTGGTGCGGGCCCGAGATCGACAGGATCGACGAGAAACAGATCAGCCCGGGCCGCTCCTCGTCCTCCGCGCCGCGGGCCAGCCGCACCAGGGCGGGCGCGCGACGCAGGTCGGCCGCCGAGGAGAACGACGGCCGGAACCGCGACGCCTGCATCAGCAGCTCCATGAACGGGCCGGACATACCCTGCGCGCCCGCCTCCTGGAGCATCGCGCCGAACACCCCCGACTCCTCCGCCGCACCCGCGTCGGCGGACCGCTCCCCCGGTGCGCCCGCGCCCAGTTCGGCGCGCAGCCGCGCCGCGGCCAGGACGGGTGTCGGGTGGTCGAAGAGCAGCGTGGCGGGCAGCCGCAGCCCGGTCGCCGCGTTCAGCCGGTTGCGCAGCTCGACGGCGGTGAGTGAGTCCAGGCCCAGTTCCAGGAACTGCTGGTCGGCACCGACCGCCTCGGGCGAGGGGTACGCGAGCACGGCCGCGACCTCCGCCCGCACCAGGTCGAGCAGCATCCGCTCCTGCTCGGCCTCCGGCAGCCCGGCGAGGCCCGCGAGTCGCTGCGCGGCGGCCGAGGCCGCCGGGGCGGTCGCCCGTCCCGGCGCGGCCCGACGCGGTCCGCCCCGTACCAGCCCGGACAGCACCGGAGGCAGCGCCCCGGCCTCGGCCTGGGCACGCAGCGGGCCCGTGTCCAGCCGCATCGCCACGAACACCCCGGCGTCGGGCCGTTCGCGGTGCGCGGCCAGCGCGCAGGCGGTGTCGAAGAGGGCGAGTCCCTGCTCCGAGGTGAGCGGCGCGAGCCCGGCCCGCGCCATGCGCTGCACGTCCGCCTCCGACAGTTCCCCGGTCATCGCGCTGCGCTGCTCCCACAGGCCCCAGGCCAGCGAGACGGCGGGCAGTCCTGTCGCGCGCCGGTGCTGGGCGAGCGCGTCCAAGTAGGCGTTGGCAGCGGCGTAGTTGGCCTGGCCAGGGTTGCCGAGGGTGCCGGCCGCCGAGGAGAACAGCACGAACGCCGCCAGATTCTGATCCCGGGTCAGCTCGTGCAGGTGCAGCGCCGCCTCGGCCTTGGGCCGCAGCACCTTCTCCAGGCGCTCCGGCGTCAGTGACCCCACCATGCCGTCGTCCACGACGCCGGCCGTGTGCACGACCGCCGTCAGCGGGTGCGCGGCCGGTACGGACGCCAGCAGCGCGGCCAGCGCGTCCCGGTCGGCCGCGTCGCACGCCGCCACGGTCGCCTCGGCCCCCAACTCGTGCAACTCCGCTACGAGTTCGGTCGCGCCCTCAGCGGCCGGACCGCGTCGGCTCGTCAACAGCAGGTGCCGTACACCGTGTTCGACGACGAGATGCCGGGCCAGCAGACCGCCCAGCGCACCGGTGCCACCGGTGACGAGGACCGTGCCTTCGGGGTCGAGGGCGATCCTGCCGACCGGCTCCCGGTCGGCCGGTACGCGGGCCAGCCGGGCCGCGCGCATCTCGCCTTCGCGGAAGGCCAGTTGGGGTTCGCCGGTGGCCACGGCGGCGGCCAGGGCCTCGGCCGGATCGGCGGCGGACGCGTCCAGGTCCAGCAGCACGAACCGGCCCGGGTTCTCCGACTGCGCCGACCGCAGCAGACCCCATACGGCCGCGTGGGCCACGTCGGCCACGCCCTCGCCCGGTCGGGCCTCCACCGCACCCCGGGTCACCACGACCAGCCGCGCGTCCTCCGGTACGTCACCGGCGAGCCAGTCGCGCACCAGCGCCAGCGCCTCGTGCGCGGCCGGAGTCGCGTCGCCGCCGTCCGACGCGGCGTACGACACCAGCACGGTGTCCGGCATCGGCTTGCCCGAGGCCACCACACCGGCCAGGGCTCCCGCGTCGGCGAACCCGTCGACGGCGTGCCCGGCGCCGCGCAGCGCGGCCTCCAGGCCCATCGGGTCGTTCCCGATGACCGCCCAGCGCCCGTTCCGCCCGGGCGCGGCGGACACGATCGGCCATTCCAGCCGGAACAGCGACTCGTGGTGCGCGGGCGCGTGGGTGGCCCCGAGCCGGGACGGGTCGAGCGCCCGCAGCAGCAGCGACTCCACGGCCACCACCGGCGCGCCCTGCACGTCGTAGGCCGTCAGGGACACCGCCCCCGAACCGGCCGGAGCCAGCCGCACCCGCAGCGCGTCCGCGCCCACCGAGTGCAGGGCGACCCCGCTGAAGGAGAACGGCAGCCGGACCTGCCCGGCCGTGTCCTGCCCCGCGCCGAGCGGAACGATCCCGAACGCCAGGCCGTGCAGGGCCGCGTCCAGCAGCGCCGGGTGCAGCCCGAAGGCGTCCGCGCCGGAACCTTCGGGCAGGGCCAGTTCCGCGTACAGCTCCTCGCCGTGGCGCCAGGCCGCCCGCAGGTTGCGGAAGCCCGGACCATAGCCGAACCCACCGGCCGCGAACCGCTCGTACAGATCGTCCGAGTCCAGCTCCTCGGCACTCGCGGGCGGCCAGGTTTCCAGCCGTTCCGGCACCGCCCCCGGTTCCGCCGAGGTCAGCGCGCCACCGGCGTGCCGCGTCCAGGGCGCGTCCGCCGGCCCGTCGCCTTCGGGACGCGAGTGCACATGCAGCGCCCGCCGGCCCGCCTCGTCGGGCCCGGTCACGGAGACCCGGAGCTGGCGGGCGCCCCGCTCGGGCAGCACCAGCGGCGCCTCCAGGGTCAGTTCCTCCAGTACGGCGGCACCGACCTGCCGTCCGGCGTGCAGCGCCAGCTCCACGAAGGCCGTACCCGGCAGCAGGACCGTGCCCGCGACGGCGTGGTCCGCCAGCCACGGGTGCGCGGCCAGGGACAGCCGCGCGGTGAAGACCGTGCCCGCCCCGTCCGGCAGTTCCACCGCCGCGCCGAGCAGGGGATGCTCGGCGTCGCCGAGCCCGGCCGAGGCCACGTCGCCGACCCCACCGACCGGAACGTCGATCCAGTAGCGCTCGCGCTGGAAGGCGTACGTCGGCAGGTCGACCCGGCGCGCGCCGGAACCGGCGAAGTACGCGGCCCAGTCGACCCTCGTGCCGTGGACATGGGCGAGGGCGAGCACGGTGACAGCGGTCTCCGCCTCGTCGCGTCCGGCGCGCAGGGCGGCGGCGAAGGCGGCATCGCTCTCCACGCAGTCCTGCGCCATGGCGGACAGGACGCCGTCGGGACCGAGTTCGATATACGTGGTGACACCGGCGGCTTCGAGCGCGCGGATGCCGTCGGCGAAGCGGACCGCCCCCCGCACGTGACGGACCCAGAACTCGGGCTGCGTCAACTGCTCCGAAGCGAGAGCACCGCTCACATTCGAGATCACCGATATCTTCGGCCGCTCGTACGTCAGGCCCTCGGCCACGGCGCGGAAGGCGTCCAGCATGCCGTCCATGTGCGGCGAGTGGAACGCGTGACTCACGTTCAGGCGCTTGGACTTGCGGTCGCTGAACGAACCGGCAACCCTCTCGGCCTCGTCCGCGTCACCCGCAATGACGACGGACCGCGGCCCGTTGATCGCCGCGATGCTCACGCGCTCGCCGAGCAGCGGAGTGACCTCGTCCTCGGTGGCCTGGAGCGCGATCATCACGCCGCCCTCGGGCAGCGCCTGCATCAGACGACCACGAGCAGCCACCAGCTTGCAGGCGTCCTCCAGCGAGAACACCCCGGCCACATGCGCGGCCGCGATCTCACCGATCGAGTGACCGGCGACGAGGTCGGGCTTCACACCCCACGACTCGAACAGCCGGAAGAGGGCGACCTCGATCGCGAAGAGGGTCGGCTGCGCGTACTCCGTACGGTTCAGCAGCTCCGCATGGTCCCCGAACAGCACGTCCTTCAGCGGGAGTTCGAGATCCATCCGCTCCGCGACCGCGTCCATCGCCTGCGCGAAGACCGGGTAGGCCGCGTACAACTCACGTCCCATACCCAGCCGCTGACTCCCCTGCCCCGTGAACAGGAACGCGAGCCTGCCCCGGGAGCCGGCCTCCCCGCGCACCACCCCGGCGGCGGTACCGTCGGACTCCAGCGCGTTCAGGCCGCGTACCAGCTCGTCGCGGTCCCCCGCCACGACCGTCGCGCGGTGGTCGAACACCGCACGGTGCACCGCCAGTGTGTGGGCCACGTCCGCGGTCCGCTCGCCCGGAGTCTGCTCCAGATGCGCCCGCAGCCGGGCGGCCTGATCGCGCAGCGCCTCCGGTGACCGCGCCGACAGCACGTACGGCAGCGGACCCGTGGTGTCCCCGACCGGTTCCGGGACGGACGCGGTCGGCGGCTGCTCGATGATCGTGTGGGCGTTCGTACCGCTGATGCCGAAGGAGGAGACGGCGGCGCGGCGGGGCCTGCCGGTCTCGGGCCAGGCGACGGACTCGGTCAACAGGCGTACAGCGCCCGCCTCCCAGTCCACGTGCGGGGTCGGCTCGTCCACGTGCAGCGTCCGGGGCACCACACCGTGACGCATCGCCTGGACCATCTTGATGATGCCCGCGACACCGGCAGCGGCCTGCGTGTGCCCCATGTTCGACTTGACCGAGCCCAGCAGCAACGGCCGCTCGGCAGAACGCTCCTGACCGTACGTCGCCAGGAGCGCCTGCGCCTCGATCGGGTCACCCAGCGTGGTACCCGTACCGTGCGCCTCGACCACGTCCACCTCGGACACCGACAGACCGGCGTTCGCCAACGCCTGCCGGATCACCCGCTGCTGGGACGGACCGTTCGGAGCGGTCAGACCGTTGGACGCACCGTCCTGATTGACCGCCGAACCCCGCACCACCGCCAGCACCGGATGACCGTTGCGCTCCGCGTCCGACAACCGCTCCACGAGCAGCATGCCGACGCCCTCGCCCCAGGCCGTGCCGTCGGCCGCCGCCGCGAAGGGCTTGCACCGGCCGTCGGTCGCGAGGCCCCGCTGTCGGCTGAACGCCACGAACGTGCCGGGGGTGGCCATCACGGTCACACCGCCCGCGAGCGCCAGGTCGCACTCGCCGTTGCGCAGCGCCTGGGCGGCGAGGTGCAGGGTGACCAGGGACGACGAGCAGGCCGTGTCGACGGTGACCGCCGGACCCTCCAGACCGAAGGTGTACGACACCCGGCCCGAGGCGACGCTGCCGGAGCTGGAGGTGCCCATGTAGCCCTCCAGGCCGTCGGGCGCGCGGTGCAGCAGCGTGCCGTAGTCGTTGTACATGACGCCGGCGAAGACGCCCGTACGGCTGCCACGCAGGGAGGCCGGGTCGATGCCCGCCCGCTCGAAGGTCTCCCACGAGGTCTCCAGCAGCAACCGCTGCTGCGGGTCGGTGGCGAGTGCCTCACGAGGCGAGATGCCGAAGAACGTCGGGTCGAAGTGGTGGGCGTCGTGCAGGAAGCCGCCCGCCATGCTGTAGCTGGTGCCGGGGCGGTCGGGGTCCGGGTCGAAGAGACCCTCGGCATCCCAGCCCCGGTCGTCGGGCATGTCCGAGATGGCGTCCCGGCCCTCGGCCACGAGGCGCCACAGGTCCTCGGGCGTCCTCACACCGCCCGGGAAGCGGCAGGCCATGGCGACGACGGCGATCGGCTCGTCGTCGTGGAGCGTGGTGGCGGTGGGTGCGGCCACCACGTCGGCCACGCCGAGCAGTTCGCCGTACAGCAACTCGGCCAGCACGGCCGGGGTCGGGTGGTCGAAGACGAGCGTGGCGGGCAGCCGTACGCCGGTCGCCGAGCCGAGGCGGTTGCGCAGTTCGACGGCGGTCAGCGAGTCGAAGCCCAGCTCCCGGAAGGAGCGGTCCGTATCCACCGCCTCCGCCCCGGCGAAGCCGAGCACGGCCGCGACCTGCGTACGGACCAGTTCCAGCACGACGGCCGGACGCTCAGCCTCGCCCAGCGCGGCCAGCGTGCGGGCGAGCTTGCCCTCAGGTGCCGCGCCGCCCCGGGCCGCACGGCGCGAAGGGGTCCGGACCAGGCCGCTGAGCAACGGCGGCACCATGCCACCGGCCGCGACCTGGGCCCGCATGGCAGGGAGGTCGAGCTTCACCGGGACCAGCAGCGCCTGCCCGGAGGCCGTCGCGGTGTCGAAGAGCGCCAGGCCCTCGGCCGCCTCCAGGGGCAGCACGCCACCCCTGCCGAGGCGCGAGACATCCTTGTCGCCGAGCCCGTCGGCCATGCCGGAAGCCCCGGCCCACAGGCCCCAGGCAAGGGAGGTCGCCGCCAGACCCCGCGCCCTGCGGTGCTGAGCCAACGCGTCCAGGAACACGTTGCCCGCCGCGTAGTTGGCCTGACCCGCACCACCGAACACACCAGCGGCCGAGGAGAACACCACGAACAGATCGAGATCCCCGGCCAGTTCGTGCAGATGCCAGGCCGCATCCACCTTCGGACGCAGCACCCTCGACACCCGCTCGGCCGTCAACGAACCGATCACACCGTCATCCAGCACACCCGCCGTATGGACCACACCCGACACCGGATGCTCGGCGAGCAGCGCCGCCAGCGCCGCACGATCAGCCACATCACACGCGGCCCATACGACCTCCGCACCCAACTCGGCCAGCTCGGCGGCCAGTTCAGCCGCTCCCGGAGCACCAGCGCCTCGACGTGAGACCAACAACAGCTTCCGCACACCGCGTTCGGACACCAGGTGCCGGGCGAACAAGCCACCCAGCGCACCACTCGCCCCCGTCACCAGAACCACGCCCTCCGGGGACACGGGCTCCGCGTCGGCAACGGTCGCCCGCACCAGACGCGGCACCAACACCACACCCGCACGCACCGCGACCTCCGGCTCGCCCGAGCCGAGCGCGCGCGGCAGGACGTCGGTCGGCTCGGCATCAGTGTCGAGGTCGACCAGGCCGAAGCGGCCCGGGTTCTCGGACTGCGCCGAGCGCACCAGACCCCACACAGCGGCGTGCACCAGGTCCGGCAGATCCTCGCCCGGCACCGCCGCGACGGCACCCCGGGTCAGGAACACCAGCCGGGAACCGGCGAACCGCTCGTCCGACAACCACTCCTGCACAAGAGCCAAGGCCCGGGCAGTGGCGGAGTGAACCGCGCCCGGCAGGTCGTCACCGGCCGTCGGCTCGCCGCATGGCACCACCAGCACCGAGGGCACCTCGGCCTCGATGGCCGTCAGGCCGGAGAGGGCCTGCGGGCCGGTGGCGAGCATCGCCCAGTCGTCGACCGCCGCTCCACCGACGGTCGGCTCCGACCACTCCACCCGGTACAGGGCGTCCGCGCGACCGCCCCCCGGACCGGCGAGCCGGCCGGGCGAGAAGGCGCGCAGGGTGAGCCCTGCCACGGAGGCGACGGGCGCGCCGTCGGCGTCCGCGATCTCCAGCGCGACCGTGTCACGGCCGGCGGGGGCGAGCCGTACGCGGAGGGTGTCGGCGCCCACGGCGTGCACCGCGACGCCGTTCCAGGCGAAGGGCAGCCGGCCCTGGCCGGTGTCCTCGACGAGGGAGCCGAGACCGATGGCGTGCAGCACCGAGTCGAGCAGCGCGGGGTGCACGGTGAAGTGTCCGGCACCCGGCTCGGTACCGTCCGGCAGGGCGACCTCGGCGAATACCTGGTCACCCTGGCGCCAGGCGGCCCGCAGCCCCTGGAAGGCCGGCCCGTAGCCGAAGCCGGACGCGGCCAGGCCCTCGTACAGCCCGTCCGTCTCGATCCGCTCGGCCCCCGCCGGCGGCCAGGCCGCCAGGTCGAAGGCCGGGGCCGGAGCGCCCTCCGCCAGGACGGCGGTGGCGTTGCGCACCCACGGCTCGTCGTCGGCCGCGTGGTCCGGGCGGGAGTGGAAGGCGACGGCACGGCGGCCCGACTCGTCGGGCGCGGCCACGGCGATCTGGAGTTCGACGCCCCCGTGCTCGGGCAGCACCAGCGGGGCCGCGAGCGTGAGTTCGTCCACCAGGTCGCAGTCGACCTGATCGGCGGCGCGCAGCGCCAGCTCCACGAAGGCCGTACCGGGCAGCAGCACGACGCCGGCCACGGCGTGGTCGGCCAGCCAAGGGTGCGTCTCCAGCGACAGCCGGCCCGTGAGGAGCAGCCCATCAGCGTTGGCCAGTGCCACGGAGGCCCCGAGCAGCGGGTGGTCCGCCGCGCGCAGCCCGACCGTGGTCACGTCCCCGCCGGCGACCCCGGCGTCCAGCCAGTAGTGCTCGCGCTGGAATGCGTACGTCGGGAGGTCCACGCGCTCGGCCCCCGTACCGGCGAAGTACGCGGTCCAGTCCGCGGCGAGGCCGCGGACATGCGCCTGGCCGAGGGCGGCGGTGACGGTCTCGGCCTCGGGGCGGCCGGAGCGGAGGGCAGGGACGAGGACCCGGCTCTCCCCCTCGACGGAGTTCCGGGCCATGGCCGAGAGGACGCCGTCGGGACCGAGTTCGAGATACGTGGTCACGCCCGCGGCTTCGAGCGCGCGGATGCCGTCGGCGAAGCGGACGGCCTCGCGGACGTGACGGACCCAGAACTCGGGCTGCGTCAACTGCTCCGAAACGAGAGCACCGCTCACATTCGAGATCAGTGCTATCCGGGGGGTTGCGTACGTGATGCTCTCCGCGACCTCGCGGAAGGCGTCCAGCATGCCGTCCATGTGCGGCGAGTGGAACGCGTGGCTCACGGTGAGGCGCTTGGACCTGCGGTCACTGAACGAACCGGCGATCCGCTCGGCCTCGTCGGCATCACCCGCGATCACCACGGACTTCGGTCCGTTGATCGCCGCGATGCTCACCCGCTCCGACAGCAACGGAGCAACCTCCGCCTCCGTCGCCTGGAGCGCGATCATCACGCCACCCTCCGGCAGCGCCTGCATCAGCCGACCACGGGCCGACACCAGCTTGCAGGCATCCTCCAGTGAGAACACCCCGGCCACGTGCGCGGCCGCGATCTCACCGACCGAATGACCGGACACGAAGTCCGGCTTCACACCCCACGACTCGAACAGCCGGAACAACGCCACCTCGACAGCGAACAACGCCGGCTGCGCGAACTCCGTACGGTTCAGCAACCCCGCATCGCCGCCGAACAGCACGTCCTTCAGCGGGAGTTCGAGATCCAGCCGCTCCGCGACCGCGTCCAGCGCCTGCGCGAAGACCGGATACACGGCGTACAACTCACGCCCCATCCCCAGCCGCTGACTCCCCTGCCCCGTGAACAGGAAGGCGAGCTTGCCCCGGGAGCCTGCCTCCCCGCGTACCACGCGCGCGGTGGTCGTACCGGAGGCGAGCGCGCTCAGGTCGCCCGCCGCGCTCTCGGGGTCCGCCGCGAGGACCACCGCGCGATGCTCCAGTGCGGCGCGGCCGGTGGCCAGCGAGAATCCGATGTCCACCGGGCGGTCGTCCGGGTGCGCCCGCAGGTGCGCCAGAAGCCGCTCGACCTGCGCGTACAGCGCCTCTTCGGTGCGGCCCGAGACGGGCCACGGCACCACCGGCGGCACGGGCGCGACCGGCGCGACGGCCTCCGCCGCGGCGTCCGTACCATCCGTACCCTCCGAGCCCTCCGAGCCCTCGTCGCCGCCCGCCCCTGAACCATCCGCCAGGACTTCGGGGGCCTGCTCGATGATGGTGTGCACGTTGGTGCCGCTGATGCCGAAGGAGGACACGGCGGCCCGGCGCGGGCGGCCGGT
The DNA here is from genome assembly GCF_044757755.1 of Streptomyces sp. NPDC091209. NCBI lineage: Bacteria > Bacillati > Actinomycetota > Actinomycetes > Kitasatosporales > Streptomycetaceae > Streptomyces > Streptomyces sp. NPDC091209. The sequence continues at coordinate 236,192 of NZ_JBIVVR010000012.1, forward strand.
CTCCGGCCAGGCGACGGGCTCGGTGAGCAGTGAGACCGCGCCGGCCGACCAGTCCACGTTCCGCGAGGGCGTGTCGACGTGCAGAGTCTTCGGCAGCACGCCGTGGCGGATGGCCATCACCATCTTGATGATGCCCGCGACACCGGCCGCGGCCTGCGTGTGGCCCACGTTCGATTTGAGCGAGCCCAGCCAGAGCGGCTGCTCGGCGGTGTGCTCCCGGCCGTACGTGGCGAGCAGCGCCTGCGCCTCGATCGGGTCGCCCAGCGTCGTACCCGTGCCGTGCGCCTCGACCACGTCGACCTCGGCGGCGGTGAGCCGGGCGTCGGCGAGGGCCTGCCGGATCACGCGCTGCTGGGAGGGGCCGTTGGGGGCGGTCAGACCGTTGGAGGCGCCGTCCTGGTTGACCGCGGAGCCCCGGACCACGGCGAGCACGGGGTGGCCGTTCCTCCGCGCGTCCGACAGCTTCTCCACGAGGAGCATGCCCGCGCCCTCGCCCCAGCCGGTGCCGTCCGCCGCGTCGGCGAAGGACTTGCACCGGCCGTCGAAGGACAGCCCTCGCTGCTTGCTGAACTCGGTGAAGGTGCCCGGCGTGGGCATCACGGTGACGCCGCCCGCGAGGGCGAGCGTGCACTCGCCCTTGCGCAGCGCCTGGACGGCGAGGTGCAGGGTCACCAGGGAGGAGGAGCACGCGGTGTCGACGGTGAGCGCCGGGCCCTCAAGACCGAAGGTGTACGAGACCCGGCCGGAGGCGATGCTGCTGGACGCTCCGGTGCCGAGGTAGCCCTCGACCTCCTCGGGGAGGGCCCGCAGCCGGGAGGCGTAGTCGTGGTACATGACGCCCGTGAACACGCCCGTACGGCTGCCGCGCAGCGTGTTCGGGTCGATGCCGGCGCGCTCGAACGCCTCCCACGACGTCTCCAGCAGCAGCCGCTGCTGCGGGTCCATCGCGGTGGCCTCCCGGGGGGAGATCCCGAAGAACGCCGGGTCGAACCAGTTGGCGTCGTGCAGGAAACCGCCCTCCCGCACGTAACTCGTGCCCCGCCCGTCGGGGTCGTCGTCGAAGAGGCGTCCGGTGTCCCACCCGCGGTCGGTGGGGAAGGGCGAGATGGCGTCGGTGCCCTCGGACACCAGCCGCCACAGGTCCTCGGCGGACGCGACGCCCCCCGGGTAGCGGCAGCTCATGCCGACGATCGCGATCGGCTCCTGTTCCCCGGACTCCACCTCCTGAAGACGGCGGCGCGTCTCGTGGAGGTCGGCCGTGACCCGCTTCAGGAAGTACCGGAGTTTTTCCTCATTCATGCGTGCATCCCTCGTACAGAAGCCAGAAGAACAGAGCCCTCGCGATGGTGGGGCGAGGCTGCGGGCGGTCGCCTCGGGTGATCCCGAACCCCTCGTCGTGTCAGGAGATCCCGAACTCCTTGCCGATGAAGTCGAAGAGGTCGTCGTCGGTGGCCGACTCCAGCGTCACGGGCACGTCGTCGCCTGCCTCCTCGACCGGGCCTTCGGCTTCGCTCCAGGCGGCCAGCAGGACCTGCAGCCGCTCGGTGATGCGGCCGCGGCCGGCCTCGTCCGGGGTGGCCGCGACGAGCGCCTTCTCGAGCCGGTCCAGCTCGGCGAGCAGCGGGGGGACCGCCGCGGCGCCGTCCTGCCAGATCTCCTCGCGCAGGAACTCGGCGAGCGCGGCCGGGGTCGGGTAGTCGAAGACCAGCGTGGCGGGCAGCCGTACGCCGGTCGCCGAGGCGAGCCGGTTGCGCAGTTCGACGGCGGTCAGCGAGTCGAAGCCCAGCTCGCGGAAGGAGCGGTCCGTATCCACCGCCTCCGGCCCGGCGTACCCGAGCACGGCGGCCACGTGGGTGCAGGCCAGTTCCAGCAGGGCGTCGTCCCGGGCGGCCGGGGACAGTCCGGCCAGCCGCTCACGCAGCGCGTTCCCGGCGTCGGCGGCGGCCTCAGCCGTCTGCGCGACGCGCCGGACCGGGGTCCGGACCAGGCCGCTGAGCAGCGGCGGCACCATGCCACCGGCCGCGACCTGGGCCCGCAGCGCGGCCAGGTCGAGCTTCAACGGCACCAGCAGCGCCTGCCCGGAGGCCGTCGCGGCGTCGAAGAGCGCCAGACCCTCGGCCGCCTCCAACGCGGAGACCCCACCACGGCCCAGCCGCTCCCGGTCACTCTCCCCGAGGTCATCGGTCATCGCGGACTCCGCGGCCCACAGACCCCAGGCCAGCGACGTCGCCGCCAGACCCCGCGCCCTGCGATGCTGAGCCAACGCATCCAGGAACACGTTGCCCGCCGCATAGTTGGCCTGACCCGCACCACCGAACACACCGGCGGCCGACGAGAACACCACGAACAGGTCCAGATCCCCGGCCAGTTCGTGCAGATGCCAGGCCGCATCCACCTTCGGACGCAAAACCTTCGACACCCGCTCGGCGGTCAACGAACCGATCACACCGTCGTCCAGCACACCCGCCGTATGGACCACACCCGACACCGGATGCTGGGCGAGCAGCGCCGCCAGCGCCGCACGATCGGCCACATCACACGCGGCCCACACGACATCCGCACCCAACTCGGCCAGCCCGGCGGTCAGTTCAGCCGCACCCGGAGCATCCCCACCCCGACGCGAGACCAACAACAGCCTTCGCACACCGCGTTCGGACACCAGGTGCCGGGCGAACAAGCCACCCAGCGCACCACTCGCCCCCGTCACCAGAACCACGCCCGCCGACGTCACAGGCTCCGCGTCGGCAACGGTCGCCCGCACCAGACGCGGCACTCGTACGGTGCCACCGCGGACCGCGAACTCCTGCTCGCCCTCGGCCAGTGCGGCCGGGAGGGCACGGAAGGAAGCGTCGGTGCCGTCGGTGTCGGCCAGGACCAGGCGGCCCGGGTTCTCGGACTGCGCCGAGCGCACCAGACCCCACACAGCGGCATGCACCAGGTCCGGCACATCCTCGCCCGGCACCGCCGCGACGGCACCCCGGGTCAGGAACACCAGCCGGGAACCGGCGAACCGCTCGTCCGACAACCACTCCTGCACAAGAGCCAAGGCCCGGGCAGTGGCGGAGTGAACCGCGCCCGGGACGTCGGCGCCCTCTTCCGCGACCAGCGGCACACAGACCAACTCCGGCACGGAAGCGCCGGATTCGGCGACCGTCGCCAGGTCGGCCCGCGCCTCGTGACGTATGCCCACGGCCTCGAGGCCGGTGTGCTCCGCGCCGTCCGCCACGAGCAGGGCCCAGGGGCGCTGCCCGGTGGTGGGGACGGGGGCCAGGGACAGCGCCGTCCAGTCGACCGCGTAGATCGAGTCCTGTCGGCCGCCGCGCGCGGCACCGATCTGCTCGCGCGACACCGCCCGCAGGACAAGCGAGCCCACGGAGGCCACCGGGGTACCGGTGGTGTCGGCGAGTTCCAGCGACACCGCGTCGCGACCGGCCGGGGCCAGCCGCACCCGTACCGCCGAGGCGCCCGTCGCGTGCAGGGCCACGTCGCTCCAGGCGAACGGCAGTCGGCCGCCCTCGGAGCCGTCGACCAGGCCACCGAGCGCCGCCGCGTGCAGCGTGGCGTCCAGCAGGGCCGGGTGCACTCCATAGGCGTCGGCCGTCGACGCGGTCTCCTCGTCCAGCACGACCTCGGCGAGGACCGTGTCGCCGTCCCGCCAGGCCGCGCGCAGACCCTGGAAGGCCGGTCCGTACGCGAAGCCCGCATCGGCCATGCCCTCGTACAGCCCGTCCACCTCGATCGGCTCGGCGCCGACCGGCGGCCAGACGGCGAGGTCGAAGGAAGCGGCCGGCGCGGTGACGGCGAGCACACCGGCGGCGTGCCGCGTCCACGGCTCGTCGGCCTGCGCGTCCTCGTCACGGGAGTACAGCGACAGTTCGCGACGGCCGGAGCCGTCGGCGACGCCGACCGAGAGCCGCAGCTGGACGCCGCCGCGTTCGGGCAGCACCAGCGGGGCCTCCAGGGTCAGTTCCTCCAGCGCCCCGCATCCGACCTGCTCGCCGGCGCGCAGCGCCAGCTCCACGAAGGCCGTACCGGGCAGCAGCACCGAGCCCATGACGGCGTGGTCCACGAGCCAGGGCTGAGTCGCCGCCGAGAGGCGCCCGGTGAACACGAACCCGCCGGAGTCGGGGAGTTCGACCGCCGCGCCCAGCAGCGGATGGTCCGTCGCGCCGAGCCCGAAGTCCATCGCGTCGCCCGGACCGGGCTGCACGGCGACCGAGTCGAGCCAGTACCAGTCGCGCTGGAAGGCGTACGTCGGCAGGTCGACCTGGCGCGCCCGGGTGGGCTCGAAGTACAACTGCCAGTCGACGCGCGCGCCGTTGGCGTGGGCGTGGGCCAGGGCTGTGGCCAGGGTCTCCGCCTCGGGCCGGCCGGAACGGAACGCGGGGGCGAAGGTTCCGCCCTCGACGCAGTCCTGGGCCATGGCGGAGAGGATCCCGTCGGGGCCGAGTTCGACGTACGTCGTCACGCCCGCGGCTTCGAGGGTGCGGATGCCGTCAGCGAAGCGGACCGCCTCGCGGACGTGGCGGACCCAGAAGTCGGGGTCGGCCATGTCGTCGGTGACCACCGTGCCGGTCAGATTCGACACGACCGCGATCCGGGGACTGTCGTAGGTCAGGCCCTCCGCCACCTTGCGGAAGTCGGCGAGCATCCCGTCCATGTGCGGCGAATGGAACGCGTGACTGACCGACAGGCGCTTGGACTTGCGGTCCTTGAATGAGCGGACAACCCCCTCCGCCTCGTCCAGGTCACCCGCGATGACCACCGACCGGGGCCCGTTGATGGCCGCGATGCTCACCCGCTCGTTCAGCAGCGGCGTGACCTCGGCCTCGGTCGCCTCTAGCGCGATCATCACCCCGCCCTCCGGCAGGGCCTGCATCAGCCGACCACGCGCCGACACCAACGTGCAGGCATCGTCCAGGGACAGCACCCCGGCCACATGCGCAGCAGCGATCTCACCGATCGAGTGCCCGGCGACGAAGTCCGGCTTCACACCCCACGACTCGACGAGGCGGAACAGCGCCACCTCGACAGCGAACAACGCAGGCTGTGCGAACTCCGTCCGGTTCAACAGTTGGGCGTCCTCGCCGAACAGCACGTCCTTCAGCGGGAGTTCGAGATCCATGCGGCTCGCCACCGCGTCGAGCGCCGCCGCGAACACGGGCTGGGACGCGTACAACTCACGCCCCATGCCCAGCCGCTGACTCCCCTGTCCGGTGAAGAGGAAGGCGAGCCTGCCTGTGCCGCCGCCGGTTCCGCGTACGACACCGCTCAGGGGCTCGGCCACCTCGACGGCCGCCAGACCGCGTACCAGTTCGTCGCGGTCACCGGCCACGACCACCGCTCGGTGGTCGAACGTCGCGCGGTGCGCCGCCAGCGAGTAGGCGATGTCGGTGACAGGCTGCTCCGGCCGCTCCTCCAGATGCGTCCGCAGCCGGGCGGCCTGGGCACGCAGCGCCTCCGGTGACCTCGCCGACAGTACGTACGGCAGCGGGTCCGCGGTGGCCTCGGGGACACGGACCGCGGTGGGCTCCGCCGGGGGCTCCTCGATGATCGTGTGGGCGTTGGTACCGCTGATGCCGAAGGAGGAGACGCCCGCGCGGCGGGGCCGGCCGGTCTCCGGCCAGGCCACGGCCTCGGTGAGCAGCGAGACGGCGCCGGTCTCCCAGTCCACGTGCGGCGTGGGCTGGTCCACGTGCAGCGTCCTCGGCAGTACCCCGTGCCGCATGGCCATGAGCATCTTGATGATGCCCGCGACGCCGGCCGCGGCCTGGGTGTGCCCCATGTTCGACTTGATCGAACCGAGCCACAGGGGCTCCTCCGCTTCGCGGTCCCGACCGTAGGTGGCCAGCAGGGCCTGTGCCTCGATCGGGTCGCCCAGCGTCGTACCCGTGCCGTGCGCCTCGACCGCGTCCACCTCGGACGCGGTCAGGCCGGCGTTCGCCAACGCGGCTCGGATGACGCGCTGTTGGGACGGGCCGTTGGGCGCGGTGAGGCCGTTGGAGGCGCCGTCCTGGTTGATCGCCGAACCCCGCACCACCGCGAGGACCGGGTGCCCGTTGCGACGGGCGTCGGACAGCCGCTCCACCAGGAGCATGCCCGCGCCCTCGGCCCAACTGGTGCCGTCGGCCGCCGCGGCGAAGGACTTGATGCGGCCGTCGGCCGCCAGGCCCCGCTGCCGGCTGAACTCGGTGAAGGTGCCCGGGGTGGACATGACGGTCACACCACCGGCCAGCGCCATCTCGCACTCGCCGTTCTGCAGCGCCTGGATCGCCCAGTGCAGTGCCACCAGCGACGAGGAGCACGCCGTGTCGACCGTGACGGCCGGGCCCTCCAGACCGAAGGCGTACGAGACGCGTCCGGAGGCGATGCTGCCGGAGTTGCCGGTGCCGAGATAGCCCTCGACTCCGTCAGGGACGGCCGTGATCCGGGTCGCGTAGTCGTGATACATGATGCCCGCGAAGACGCCCGTGCTGCTGCCGCGCATCGAGGCCGGGTCGATGCCCGCGCGCTCGAACGCCTCCCAGGTGGTCTCAAGGAGCAGCCGCTGCTGCGGGTCCATCGCCACGGCCTCGCGCGGCGAGATCCCGAAGAACGCCGGATCGAAACGGCCCGCGTCGTGCAGGAAGCCGCCGGAGCGGGTGTAGCTGGTGCCCTTGCCGTCCGGGTCCGGGTCGTACAGAGCGTCCAGGTTCCAGCCGCGGCCCTGCGGGAATTCGGAGATGGCGTCCACGCCGCCCAGCACCAGACGCCACAGATCCTCGGGCGACTCCACGCCGCCCGGGTAGCGGCAGGCCATGCCGACGATCGCGATCGGGTCGTCGGCGAGCGGCCGTGCGGCACGTGCCGGAGCCTTCTCGACCTCTACGGTGTCCAGGCCGAGCACGTCGGCGAGCAGGTACGCGGCGAGGGCGTTCGGTGTCGGGTGGTCGAAGACCAGCGTGGCCGGGAGACGTTCGCCGGTGGCCGCGCCGAGCCGGTTGCGCAGCTCGACGGAGGTCAGCGAGTCGAAGCCCAGCTCCTTGAAGGCCCGGTCGGCGGGCACCTCGTCGTTGGAGGCGTGGCCGAGCACGCCCGCCACCTCGGTGCGGACCAGCTCCAGCAGCGCGGAGTCCCGTGCCTCGGCGTCCAGCCCGGCCAGTCGGGTGCGCAGCGCGGACCCGTCGGCAGCGCCGCCCGCTCCGGCGGCCCGCCGCGGCGCGCGGACCAGTCCGCGCAGCAGGTCGGGCAGCATTCCGGTGCGGGCCCGGGCGCGCAGCGCCCCCAGGTCCAGCGGCAGCGGGACGAGCAGCGCGTCGCCCGTGCGGCCGGCCGCGTCGAAGAGGGCGAGGCCGGTCCGGGCGTCGAGCGAGCCGAAGCCGCTGTGCTGGGCCCGGTCGCGGTCGGCGGCCGAGAGGTCGCCCCCCATGCCGTCCACTCCGGTCCACAGGCCCCAGGCAAGGGAGGTCGCCGCGAGACCCTGTGCCCTGCGGTGCTGCGCCAGAGCGTCCAGGAACACGTTGCCCGCCGCGTAGTTGGCCTGACCCGCACCACCGAACACACCGGCGGCCGAGGAGAACACCACGAACAGATCGAGATCCCCGGTCAGTTCGTGCAGGTGCCAGGCCGCGTCCACCTTCGGACGCAGCACCTTCGACACCCGCTCGGCGGTCAACGAACCGATCACACCGTCATCCAGCACACCCGCCGTATGAACCACACCCGACACCGGATGCTCGGCGAGCAGCGCGGCCAGCGCCGCACGATCGGCCACATCACACGCGGCCCATACGACCTCCGCACCCAACTCGGCCAGCTCGGCGGCCAGTTCAGCCGCTCCCGGAGCACCAGCGCCTCGACGTGAGACCAACAACAGCTTCCGCACACCGCGTTCGGACACCAGGTGCCGGGCGAACAGGCCACCCAGCGCACCACTCGCCCCCGTCACCAGAACCATGCCTGCTGGCTCGACGGTGGGCTCGGTCCGCTCGGTGGCACGCGCCAGGCGCGGCACGAGGAGGGCGCCGGCGCGCAGGGCGAGCTGCGGCTCGCCGGTGGCCAGTGCCTGTCCCAGCAGGTCGGGGGCGTCCGCGTCGATCAGGCCGAAGCGGCCGGGATTCTCGGACTGGGCCGAGCGGACCAGGCCCCACATCGGGGCGTGGACCAGGTCGGGCACGTCCTCGCCCGGCACCGCCGCGACGGCGCCCCGGGTCAGGAAGACCAGGCGCGAGTCGGCGAACCGCTGGTCGGACACCCACTGCTGGACCAGGTCCAGCGTCCACTCGGCGATCTCGTGGACCGCGCCCGGCACGTCACCGATGAGCGGACCGGCGCAGGGGACCACCAGCACGGAGGGCACCTCGGCGCCCTCGACCACGGCCGCGCCCAGCGCCGCCAGGTCCGCGAACGCCTGCGAGCCCGAGCCGAGCATCACCCAGTCGTCCAAGGTGTCGTCGGCGGGCAGTCGCGTCCACTCCACCCGGAACAGGGCGTCCCGAGTGATGTCCTCGGCGCCGGCCGGCTGGTCGCGGTCGACGGCGCGCAGCGCCAGCCCGGCGATCGAGGCGACGGGCTCGCCGGTGGCGTCGGCGACGGTCAGCGCGACCTCACCGCCGCGACCGGTGGTGAGGCGTACGCGCAGCTCGGCGGCGCCGACGGCGTGCAGGGACACGCCCGACCACGCGAACGGGAGACGGCCCTCGCCGTCCCCGCCGCCCACGGCCAGGGCGTGCAGCGCCGCGTCAAGCAGCGCGGGGTGCAGGCCGAAGCGGGGTGCCTCGTCGCGCGCCGCGTCGGGGAGCGCCACCTCGGCGAAGACCTCGTCGCCCTTGCGCCAGACGGCCCGTAGGCCCTGGAAGACCGGGCCGTACCCGAAGCCGGACGCGGCCAGGCCCTCGTACAGTCCGTCGACCTCGACGCGCTCGGCGCCGGCCGGCGGCCATTCGGCGAGTCCCTGCGGGGGCTGTCCGGTGCCCGTGGTGAGCGTGCTGGTGGTGAGCGTGCCGGTGGCGTGCCGGGTCCACGGCCGCTCGGTGTCGGCGCCCTCGGGACGCGAGTGGAACGCGACGGAGCGCCTGCCGCGCGCGTCGGCCGCGCCGAGCGAGAGGCGCAGCTGTACGCCGCCCTGCTCGGGCAGAACGAGCGGGACCTCCAGCGTCAGATCCTCCACCAGGTCGCAGCCGACCTGGTCGCCGGCGCTCAGCGCCAGCTCCACGAAGGCCGTGCCGGGCAGCAGCACCGCGCCCGCGACGGCGTGGTCCGCCAGCCAGGGATGCGTGGCCAGGGACAGCCGCGCGGTGAACACGTGGCCGTCGGAGTCCGGCAGTTCGACCGCCGCGCCCAGCAGCGGGTGGTCCGTCGTCCCGAGACCGGCCGAGGCGACGTCGCCCTGGGAGCGCCCGGCGTGCAGCCAGTACTCCGAGCGCTGGAAGGGGTACGTGGGCAGGTCCACGTGGCGGCCGTCGGCACCCGCGAAGAGGGGCGACCAGTCGAGGGTCGCGCCGTTCACGTGCGCGAGGGCGAGGACGGTGACGGCGGTCTCGGCCTCGTCGCGGCCGGCGCGCAGGGCGGGGGCGAGAGCGGCGTCGCCCTGGATGCAGTCCTGGGCCATGGCCGACAGGACGCCGTCGGGGCCGAGTTCGAGATACGTGGTCACGCCCGCGGCTTCGAGCGCGTGGATGCCGTCAGCGAAGCGGACGGCATCACGGACGTGCCGCACCCAGAACTCGGGCCGCGTCAACTGCTCCGAAACGAGAGCACCGCTCACATTCGAGATCACCGATATCTTCGGCAGCTCGTACGTCAGGGTCTCCGCCACGGCGCGGAATTCGTCGAGCATGCCGTCCATGTGCGGCGAGTGGAACGCGTGACTCACGTTCAGCCGCTTGGACCTGCGGTCGGAGAACGAACCGGCGATCCTCTCCGCCTCGTCCGCGTCACCCGCGATCACCACGGACCGCGGCCCGTTGATGGCGGCAATGCTCACGCGCTCGCCGAGCAGCGGCGTGACCTCGTCCTCGGTGCCCTGAAGCGCGATCATCACGCCACCCTCGGGCAGCGCCTGCATCAACCGACCACGAGCAGCCACCAGCTTGCAGGCGTCCTCCAGTGAGAACACCCCGGCCACATGCGCGGCAGCTATCTCTCCGATCGAGTGACCGGACACGAAGTCCGGCCGCACACCCCACGACTCGAACAGCCGGAACAACGCCACCTCGACGGCGAACAGCGCGGGCTGCGCGAACTCCGTACGGTTCAGCAGCTCGGCGTCTTCACCGAACAGCACGTCCTTCAGCGAGAGTTCGAGATCCATCCGCTCCGCGACCGCGTCCAGCGCCGCCGCAAACACCGGATACACGGCGTACAACTCACGCCCCATACCAAGCCGCTGACTCCCCTGCCCCGTGAACAGGAAGGCGAGCCTGCCACCGACGGCGGAACCGCTGACGACGCCGGGGACGGCGCGCCCCTCGGCGAGGGCGGCGAGGCCGGTCCGGTAGCCGTCGGCGTCGCGCGCCACGACCGCGGCACGGTGGTCGAAGAGCGCGCGGGTGGTGACGAGCGCGTGGCCGGTGTCGGCGAGGGGCCGCTCCGGGTGGGCGTCGAGGTGGGCGAGGAGCTGGGCGGCCCGGGCACGCAGGGCCTCGGGCGTCCGGGCGGACAGGGACCAGGGCAGCGCGTCGGGCGCGGCCCCCTCGCCACCCTCGACCGCGGGCGCGGCTTCCGACCGAACCTGAGCCGCGGCCACGGCTCCCGACCGGACCTCCGCCGCGGGCGCGAGTTCCGGCCGTCGCTCATCGGCGGTCGCGGTCTCCGGTGCCATCTCGATGATGGCGTGGGCGTTGGTGCCGCTCATGCCGAAGGAGGAGACACCGGCGCGGCGCGGGCGGCCGGTCTCCGGCCAGGCGCGCTGCTCGGTGAGGAGTTCGACGGCGCCGGCGGACCAGTCGACGTGCGGGGACGGCTCGTCCACGTGCAGCGTCTTCGGCAGGATGCCGTGACGCATCGCCTGGACCATCTTGATGATGCCCGCGACCCCGGCGGCGGCCTGGGTGTGGCCGAAGTTGGACTTGATGGAACCGAGCCACAGCGGCTGTTCGGCGGGCCGGTCCTGGCCGTACGTGGCGAGCAGGGCCTGCGCCTCGATCGGGTCGCCGAGCCGCGTGCCCGTGCCGTGTGCCTCGACGGCGTCGACGTCGGAGGTGGTCAGGCCCGCGTTGGCGAGCGCCTGGCGGATGACGCGCTGCTGCGAGGGACCGTTCGGGGCGGTCAGACCGTTGGAGGCACCGTCCTGGTTGACGGCGGTGCCCCGGACCACGGCGAGCACCTTGTGGCCGTTGCGGCGGGCGTCGGAAAGACGCTCGACGAGCAGCATGCCGGCGCCCTCGCCCCAGGCGGTGCCGTCGGCCGCCGCCGCGAAGGGCTTGCAGCGGCCGTCGGCGGCCAGGCCCCGCTGCCGGCTGAACTCGGTGAAGACGTCCGGGGTGGTGATGATCGTGACGCCGCCGGCCAGGGCGAGCGTGCACTCTCCGTTGCGCAGCGCCTGGGCGGCCAGGTGCAGCGCGACCAGTGAGGAGGAGCAGGCGGTGTCGACGGTGACGGCCGGGCCCTCGAAGCCGAAGGTGTAGGAGACGCGGCCGGAGGCGATGCTGCTGGAGCCGCCGGTGCCGAGGTAGCCCTCGACGCCCTCGGGGACGGTGTTCAGCCGGGAGACGTAGTCGTTGTGCATCTGGCCGACGAAGACGCCGACCTGTCCGCCGCGCAGCCCCGTCGGGTCGATGCCGGCGCGCTCGAACGCCTCCCAGGACGTCTCGAGCAGCAGGCGCTGCTGCGGGTCCATGGCGAGGGCCTCGCGCGGGTTGATGCCGAAGAAGGCGGGGTCGAAGCGGTGGGCGTCGTAGAAGAAGCCGCCCTCCCTGGCGTAGGAGGTGCCGGGGCTGTCCGGGTCGGGGTCGTAGAGCGCCGCGGTGTCCCAGCCGCGGTCCTCGGGCAGCCGGTCGATGCCGTCGCGCCCCTCGGCGAGCAGCTCCCACAGGTCCTCGGGGGCGCGTACGTCGCCCGGGAAGCGGCAGGCCATGGCGACGATGGCGATGGGGTCGTCGGCGTCGACGGGCGTGGCGGCGGCCCTGGGGACGGCCGCCGCGGCCTCGGAGCCGAGGAGTTCGTCCAGCAGGTAGCCGGCGAGGGCGTAGGGCGTGGGGTAGTCGAAGACCAGGGTGGCGGGCAGCCGGATCCCGGCGGTGGCGCCGAGGCGGTTGCGGAACTCCACTGCGGTCAGCGAGTCGAAGCCCAGGTCCTTGAAGGCGCGGGCGGGTTCGACGGCGTCGGGCGTGGCGTGGCCGAGGACGGCGGCGACCTGGCCGCGTACGAGATCGAGCAGGAGCGAGGTGCGCTCGTCCTCGGGGAGCCGGACGAGCCGCTCCACGAGCGAGGTGCCGGTCGCGGTGGCGGCGGCCCCCGCGACGCGCCGGGCGGGGGCCCGGACCAGGCCGCGCAGCAGGGCGGGGACCATGCTCGCGTCGGCGTGGCGCAGCGCGGCCACGTCGAGTCGCATGGGCACCAGGAAGGCGTCGCCGGTGGTGTGCGCGGTGTCGAGCAGGGCGAGGCCCTCCTCGGAGGACAGGCCGAGCACGCCGGAGCGCGTCATGCGGTCCTTGTCGGCGGTGTCGAGCTCGCCGGTCATGCCGCTGGTCTCGGCCCACAGGCCCCACGCGAGCGAGGTGCCGGCGAGGCCGTGGGCCTGCCGGTGCCGGGCGAGGGCGTCGAGGAAGCCGTTGGCGGCGGCGTAGTTGGCCTGGCCCGCGCCGCCGAAGGTGCCGGCGGCGGAGGAGAAGAGCACGAAGTCGGCCAGGTCCAGGTGGCGGGTCAGCTCGTGCAGGTGCAGGGCGGCGTCGGTCTTGGGCCGGAGCACGGTGTCAAGACGCTCGGGCGTGAGGGCCCCGACGACGCCGTCGTCGAGGACGCCGGCGGTGTGCACGACCGCGGTGAGCGGGTGGGCGTCGGGCAGCCCGGTCAGGAGCGCGGCGACCGCGGCGCGGTCGGCGACGTCGCAGGCGGCGACGGTGACGGAGGCGCCCAACTCCTCCAGTTCGGATACGAGTTCACGTGCGCCTGCCGCTTCGGGGCCGCGTCGGCTGGTGAGGACCAGGTGACGGGCGCCGCGGGCGGTGACGGCGTGCCGGGCGACGAGCGCGCCCAGGGTGCCGGTGCCGCCGGTGATCAGGACGGTGCCCTCGGGGTCCCAGGCGGCCGGCACGGTCAGCACGATCTTGCCGACGTGGCGGGCCTGGCTGAGGTGGCGGAAGGCGTCGGGGGCCTGCCGCAGGTCCCAGGCGGAGACCGGGATCGGGCGCAGCGCGCCGGAGCGGAAGAGGGTGAGGAGCTCGGTGAGCATCTCCTGGATGCGGTCGAGCCCGGCCTCGGTGAGGTCGAACGCCTGGTAGGTGACGCCGGGGTGGGCGGCGGCGACGTCCCGCGGGTCGCGTACGTCGGTCTTGCCCATCTCGACGAACCGGCCGCCGCGCGGCAGCAGGCGCAGCGAGGCGTCCACGAACTCCCGGGCGAGGGAGTCCAGTACGACGTCCACGCCGCGGCCGTCGGTGGCGGCGCGGAAGGTGTCCTCGAAGTCGAGGGTGCGCGAGGAGGCGATCCGGTCGTCGGCGAGACCGAGGCCGCGCAGGGTGTCCCATTTGCCGGGGCTCGCGGTCGCGAAGACGTCGGCGCCCCAGTGGCGGGCGAGCTGGACGGCGGCCATGCCGACGCCGCCGGCTGCGGCGTGCACGAGCAGGGACTCGCCGGACCGCAGCCCGGCCAGGTCGTGCAGGGCGTAGTAGGCCGTCATGAAGACGATCGGGACGGCGGCGGCCTCGGTGAAGGTCCAGCCGTCGGGCATCGGGGCGATCATGCGGCGGTCGACCACGGTGAGCGGTCCGAACGCGCCGGGGAGCATGCCCATGACGCGGTCGCCGGGGGCGAGGTCGGTGACGCCGGGGCCGGTCTCCAGGACGACGCCCGCGCCCTCGCTGCCCATCAGGCCGGGGTCGCCCGGGTACATGCCCAGGGCGTTGAGCACGTCGCGGAAGTTGAGGCCCGCGGCGCGCACGGCGACCCTGACCTGGCCGGGCTCCAGAGGTGCCTCGACGGACGGGTCGGCGACGAGGGTGAGGTTGTCGGGGGTGCCCTTGTCCTCGATGTCCATGCGCCAGGCGAGGCTGTCCGCGGGCGGGGTGAGGCGGGTGGCGGCGGGCACCCGGGCCAGCCGCGGGGCGTGTACGGTGCCGCGGCGCAGCGCGAGTTGGGGTTCGCCGGTGGCGAGGGCCGTGTCGAGGGCGTCGGCGGAGGCCGTGTCGCCGTCGAGGTCGACGAGGACGAACCGGTCGGGGTTCTCCGACTGGGCGGTGCGCACCAGGCCCCACACCGGGGCATGGACCAGGTCGGCCACGTCCCAGTCGCTCCGGGTGGCGACGGCGCCACGGGTGACGAACACCAGGCGGGCGGCGGCGAAACGGTCGTCGGCGAGCCACGCCTGGACGAGGGCGAGAGCCTGGTGGGTGGCGCGGTGGACGTCCTCGGCGAGGACGTCGGCGTGACCCGGAGGCTGCCGGTCGAGGTGGACCAGCACATGGCCCGGGACGTCGGGGCCGACAGCGGCGTGCAGCGCTTCCAGGTCGACGGCCCCCGTGCCGGGGAGGTCGAGCACGGGGTGCGCCGACCGTTCCGCCTGAGTGTCCTCGGCAGGGGCGGCGACGGGCACGGTGGCCCAGTCGAGGCGGTACAGCGACTCGTGGTGTGCGGTGCGGGTGCCGCCGAGTTGGTCGGCGGAGACCGGGCGCAGCATGAGGCCGGAGACGGCGGCGACGGGCGCGCCGGTGGGGTCGGCGAGCTGGAGGGAGAGGGTGTTCTCCCCGTCGGGCGTCAGCCGCACCCGCAGGGCGGTGGCGCCGACGGCGTGCAGGCCGACACCGCGCCAGGAGAAGGGCAGTCGGCCCTGCCGGGTGCCGCCGTCGGGGGCGGGCTGGACGAAGGTGGCGTGCAGGGCGGCGTCGAGCAGGGCGGGGTGCAGGCCGAAGCGGGCGGCCTCGGCGCGGGCCTGCTCGGGCAGGGCGACCTCGGCGTAGACGTCCTCGCCGTGCAGCCAGGCGGCGCGCAGGCCCTGGAAGACCGGGCCGTAGGCGAAGCCGCCCTGGGCGAGGTGCTCGTAGAGTCCGTCGACGCCGACGGCTTCGGCGCCGGGCGGGGGCCAGGCGGTGAGGTCGAAGGCGGGCGCGGGGGCGCCGGGCGCGAGGATGCCGCTCGCGTGCCGGGTCCAGGGCTCGTCGGCGGGTGCCTCGGGGTCGCTGGAGTACAGGTCGAGGGTGCGCCGGCCGCGCTCGTCGGCGGCGCCGACGACGATCTGGATGCGTACGGCGGCGTGCTCGGCGATGACCAGCGGTGCTTCGAGGGTGAGTTCCTCCAGCAGGTCGCAGCCTGCCTGGTCGCCGGCGCGCAGCGCCAGCTCCACGAAGGCGGTGCCGGGCAGCAGCACGGTGCCCATGACGGCGTGGTCGGCGAGCCAGGGATGGCTGTCCAGGGAGAGCCGGCCGGTGAAGAGGTGTCCGTCGCCGTCGGCGAGGGCGACGGCGGCGCCGAGCAGCGGGTGGTGGGCGGCGCCCAGACCGGCGGACTCGACGTCGCCGATGTGTCCTGCGGGGGCCTCCAGCCAGAACCGTTCGCGCTGGAAGGCGTAGGTGGGCAGGGTGGCCCGGCGGGCTCCGGTGCCGGTGAAGTACGCGTCCCAGTCGACGGGCAGGCCGCGGGTGTGCACGGTGGCGAGGGCGGTGGTCAGGGTCTCGCGCTCGTCCCGGTCGCGGCGCAGGGCGGCGACGAGGACGGCCTCGGAGTCGGCGAGCACCTCGCGGCCCAGGCCGGTGAGCACGCCCTGCGGGCCGAGTTCGAGGTACGTGGTGACGCCTGCGGCTTCGAGGGCGCGGACGCCGTCGGCGAAGCGGACCGCCTCGCGGACATGCCGGACCCAGAAGTCGGGCTGTGTCAGCTCCTCCGAAGCGAGAGCACCGCTCACATTCGAGATCACCGGTATCTTCGGCGGTTCGTACGTCAACCCCCGCGCCACGGCGCGGAAGTCGTCCAGCATGGCGTCCATCAGCGGCGAGTGGAAGGCGTGGCTGACGGTGAGGCGCCTGGTGCGCCGGCCGCGCCGCTCGAACTCGGCGGCGATCTCCAGGACGAGGGTCTCCTCGCCGGAGACGACGACGCTGTCGGCGGTGTTGACGGCGGCGATGCCGACGCGGTCCTCATGACCGGCGAGCAGGGGCAGTACCTCCTCCTCGGTGGCGGCCAGCGAGATCATCGCGCCGCCCTCGGGGAGGGCCTGCATGAGCCGGCCGCGCGCGGCGACGAGGGTCGCGGCGTCGGTGAGGTCCAGGACGCCCGCGACGTGCGCGGCGGTGATCTCGCCGATGGAGTGGCCGGTGACGAAGTCGGGCCGAACGCCCCAGGACTCCATCAGCCGGAACAGCGCGGTCTCCAGCGCGAACAGGGCGGGCTGGGTGTATTCCGTACGGTCGAGGAGGTCCGCGAGGTCTCCGTCGGTGGCGAACAGCACGTCCGCCAGGGGCTGTTCGAGGTGTGGGGCGAACGCGGCAGATACGGCGTCGAGCGCGCGGGCGAACTCCGGGTGGGCGGCGTACAGTTCGCGGCCGGCTCCGAGACGCTGGCTGCCCTGTCCGCTGAAGAGCACCGCGAGGCGCCCCTCGGCCGGCGGGTGCTCCACCAGCGCGCCGTTGAGCTTCTCCTCCGCCAAGTCACGCAAGGCGGTGAGGAGTTCCGCACGGTCTCCGGCGACGACGGCGGCGCGCCGGTCGAGGGCGCTGCGGGTGGTGGCCAGGGACAGGGCGAGGTCGACCGCGGCGGTGCCGGCGTGCTCCGGCCGGGCCAGGTGCTCGGCGAGCGTGGCGGCCTGGGCGCGCAGCGCGGCCGGGGTGCGCCCGGAGAGCACGTACGGCAGCGGTGTGCCCTCGGGGAGGGTGCCCTCGGGGGCGGGGGCGGGTTCGTCGGCGGGCGGCTGCTCGATGATGACGTGCGCGTTGGTGCCGCTGACGCCGAAGGAGGAGATGCCGGCGCGGCGCGGGCGGCCGGTCTCGGGCCAGGTCGCGGCCTCGGTCAGCAGCGAGACGGCGCCGGCCTGCCAGTCGACGTGCCGGGAGGGTTCGGCGATGTGCAGGGACGGCGGCAGGACGCCGTGCCGCATGGCCTCGACCATCTTGATGAGGCCCGCGGCGCCGGCGGCGGCCTGGGTGTGGCCGAGGTTGGACTTGATGGAGCCCAGCAGCAGCGGGCGCCCGGCGGGCCGGCCCTGGCCGTAGGTGGCGAGCAGCGCCTGCGCCTCGATGGGGTCGCCGAGGGTGGTGCCGGTGCCGTGCGCCTCGACGGCGTCGACGTCGGAGGTGGTCAGGCCCGCGTCGGCGAGGGCCTGGCGGATGACGCGCTGCTGTGACGGACCGTTCGGGGCGGTGAGGCCGTTGGAGGCGCCGTCCTGGTTGACGGCGGTGCCGCGCACCACGGCCAGGACCGGGTGGCCGTTGCGGCGGGCGTCGGAGAGGCGCTCGACGAGGATCATGCCGGCGCCCTCGGCCCAGCCGGTGCCGTCGGCGTCGTCGGAGAAGGACTTGCAGCGGCCGTCGGTGGACAGCCCGCGCTGGCGGCTGAAGTCGATGAAGGTGTCCGGGGTGGACATCACGGTCACACCGCCGGCCAGCGCCATGTCGCACTCGCGGTTGCGCAGTGCCTGCGCGGCCAGGTGCAGCGCGACGAGCGAGGAGGAGCAGGCGGTGTCGACGGTGACGGCCGGACCTTCGAGTCCGAAGGTGTACGAGACCCGGCCGGAGGCGACGCTGCCGGCGGTGCCGGTGCCCAGGTAGCCCTCCAGGCCCTCGGGCACGGCGGGCAGACGGGTCAGGTAGTCGTGGTACATCACGCCGGCGAAGACGCCGGTGCGGCTGCCGCGCATCGACGAGGGGGCGATGCCGGCGCGTTCGAAGGCCTCCCAGGACGTCTCAAGGAGCAGGCGCTGGTGGGGGTCCATGGCGAGGGCTTCGCGCGGGTTGATGCCGAACAGGTCGGCGTCGAAGTCGGCGGCGTCGTGCAGGAAGCCGCCCTCGCGGGTGGAGGAGGTGCCGGCCCGGTCGGGGTCGTCGCTGTAGAGCGCGTCGACGTTCCAGCCGCGGTCGGTGGGGAAGGGCGAGACGGCGTCGCCGGAGCCGGCCACCAGGTTCCACAGTCCCTCGGGGCTGGTGACCCCGCCGGGGTAGCGGCAGGCCATGGCGACGATGGCGATGGGCTCGTCGCCGAGCGCGCCGGCGACCGCGGTGGCCGGCGCGGTGTCGGCGGCGTCGCCGAGGAGTTCGGTGCGCAGGAACGCGGCGAGCGCGGTCGGCGTCGGGTAGTCGAAGACGAGGGTGGCGGGCAGCCGGACGCCGGTGGCGGAGCCGAGGCGGTTGCGCAGTTCGACGGCGGTCAGCGAGTCGAAGCCGAGCTCCTTGAAGGCGCGGGCCGGGTCGACGGCCTCCGGGCCGGGGTAGCCCAGGACGGCGGCGACCTGGACACGCACGGTGTCCAGCAGCAGCCGGTCCCGCTCGGCGGGCGCCAGGGGCAGCAGGCGGTCGGCGAGACCCCCGGCCGGCATGTCGTCGCGGGTGCGGGCGGCGCGCCGGGCGGGGGCGCGGACCAGACCGCGCAGCATCGCGGGGACGGCGTCGGGGTCGGCGTGGCGCAGCGAGGCCAGGTCGAGGTGCATGGGCACGGCGGTCGGGTCGCCCACGGCGCGGGCGGTGTCCATCAGCGCCAGGCCCTGCTCGGAGGAGAGCGCGGCCACACCGGCGCGGTTGATGCGCTCCAGGTCGGCGTCGGCGAGCTCGCCGGTCATGCCGCTGCGCTCGGCCCACAGGCCCCAGGCGAGAGAGGTGGCGGGCAGTCCCGCGGCGTGCCGGTGCTGGGCGAGGGCGTCGAGGAAGACGTTGGCGGCCGCGTAGTTGGCCTGGCCCGGGCCGCCGAGGGTGCCGGCGGCGGCCGAGAACAGCACGAACGCCGCGAGGTCCAGCTCGCGGGTCAGCTCGTGCAGGTGCACGGCGGCGTCGGCCTTGGGCCGCAGTACGGTGTCGATCCGCTCGGGGGTGAGGGATGCGAGGATGCCGTCGTCCAGGACGCCCGCGGTGTGCACGACCGCGGTCAGCGGGTGCTCGGCGGGGACGGCGTCCAGCAGCGCCGCGAGCGCGGCGCGGTCGGCGGTGTCGCAGGCGGTGAGCGTGACACGGGCGCCGGCCCGCTCCAGTTCGGCGACGAGGTCGGCGGCGCCGGGGGCGGCGGGGCCGCGCCGGCTGGTCAGCAGCAGGTGGCGTACGCCGTGTTCGGTGACCAGGTGGCGGGCGACGAGCGCGCCGAGGGTGCCGGTGGCGCCGGTGACCAGGGCGGTGCCCTCGGGGTCGAGGGCCGGGGCCTGCTGGTCGGGGAGGGCGGCGACGCGGGACAGGCGTGGCACCAGCGTGCGCCCCTCGCGCAGGGCCAGTTGGGGCTCGTCGGTGGCGAGGGCGGCGGGCAGGGCGCGCAGGGACTCGGCGCGCCCGTCCAGGTCGATCAGGCGGAAGCGGTCCGGGTGTTCGGACTGGGCGGAGCGCAGCAGGCCCCACAGCGGGGCGTGGGCCGGGTCGGCCAGCTCGGAGCCGGCCGCGGTGGCGACCGCGCCGCGGGTGACGAACACCAGGCGGGAGTCGGCGAACCGGTCGTCGGCGAGCCACTCCTGCGCCAGTCCCAGGGCGCGGTGCAGGACTTCGCGCACGGCGTCCGGCAGCGCGGCGTCCACGCCTGCCGGGCCCTCGGGCGCGGCGACGAAGGGGACGAGGACGGCCTCGGGGACGGGACCGCCCGCTGCGAGGGCGGCGCCGAGGGCGGCCAGGTCGGTGTGGGCGGCCGCGGTGGGCAGGGCGGTGCCGAGCTCGCCGCCGGCGCCACCGAGGAGCGCCCACTGCCCTGCGGCCACGGTGGTCGCGGCGGGCACGGGCGCGGCACTCCACTCGACGCGGAAGAGCGCCTCGTGGAAGGCGCTGCGGGCGGCGTGCACCTGTTCGGGCGAGACGGGGCGCAGCAGCAGGGCGTCGACGGCGGCGACGGGCGCGCCGGTCTCGTCGGCGAGGCTCACCGCGACGGTGTCGGCGCCGGCCGGGCTGAGCCGGACCCGCAGGGCGCGGGCGCCGACCGCGTGCAGGGTGACGCCGCGCCAGGAGAACGGCAGCCGGCCGTGCTCGGTCTCGGTGAGCAGCGAGCCCATGCCGACGGCGTGCAGGGCGGCGTCCAGCAGCGCCGGGTGCAGCCCGAACAGGGCGGCCTCGGCGTGCGCCTGCTGGGGCAGCCGCACCTCGGCGAAGACCTCTCCGCGGCGCTCCCAGGCGGCGGTCAGGCCCTGGAAGACGGGTCCGTAGGCGAAGCCGTTGGCCGTGAGGTGGTCGTACAGGCCGGTGACGTCGATCTCGGTGGCGTCCCGCGGCGGCCAGCTCGTCAGTTCCGGGTCGGCGACGGCGGTACGGGCGGTGGGGGTGAGCCGGCCGGTGGCGTGCCGGGTCCAGGCGCCCTCGCCCCAGCTGTCGTCGGCGGCGTCCTCCGGCCGCGAGTGCAGGGTCAGCACACGGTCGCCGTGTTCGTCGGGCGCGCCGACGGCGAGCTGGATCTGCACCCCGCCGTGCGGGGGCAGCACCAGGGGCGCCTCCAGGGTGAGCTCGTCGAGCAGTTCGCAGCCGACGTGGCTGCCGGTCTGGAGGGCGAGTTCGACGAAGGCGGTACCGGGCAGCAGCACGGTGTCCATCACCGTGTGGTCGCCGATCCAGGGGTGGGTGGCCAGCGAGAGCCGGCCGGTGAAGAGGTGGCCGTCGCCGTCGGCGAGCGCGATGGCCGCGCCGAGCAGCGGGTGGTCGGCCGAGCCGATGCCGGCGGCGGTGACGTCGCCGGCCCAAGCGGTGGGCTGCTCCGGCCAGTACAGCTCGCGCTGGAAGGCGTAGGTGGGCAGCTCCACGCGCCGCCCGCCGCGTCCGGTGAAGACGGCGCGCCAGTCGACACGGGTGCCGTGGGCGTGGGCGCGGGCGACGGCGGTGGCCAGGGCGGCCGGCTCGGGGCGGTCGGCGCGCAGCACGGGCGCGAAGACGGCGTCGGGCTCGGTGACGCTCTCCTGGGCGAGGGCGGTGAGCACTCCGCCGGGGCCCACCTCGACGAAGGTGGTGACGCCGTGGTCGGCCAGGCGCCGCACACCGTCGTGGAAACGGACGGTCTCGCGCACATGGCGCACCCAGTAGTCGGCGGAGCCGATCTCCTCGGCGGTGACGGAGGCGCCGGTCAGGTTGGACACCAGCGGCACGACGGGAGCCGCGTACGCGACGCTCTCGGCAACCTCGCGGAAGGCGTCGAGCATGCCGTCCATCAAAGGCGAGTGGAAGGCGTGGCTGACCGTGAGGCGCTTGGTGCGCCGGCCGCGCTCGCGCAGGGCGTCCGCGACGGCCTCGGCGGCGTCCGCGTCGCCGGACACGACCACGGAGCGCGGGCCGTTGACGGCGGCGATGCCGAGGAGGCCGGGGTGCTCGGCGAGGAGCGGGGCGACCTCGTCCCAGGTCGCCTCGACGGCGATCATGGCGCCGCCCTCGGGCAGGGCCTGCATGAGCCGGCCGCGCGCGGCGACCAGTCGGGCCGCGTCGGCGAGGGTGAGCACGCCCGCCACGTGGGCGGCGGCCAGTTCGCCGATGGAGTGGCCGACGAGGAAGTCGGGGGTCAGGCCCCACTGTTCGAGCTGGCGGTACAGGGCGACCTCGACGGCGAACAGCGCCGCCTGGGTGTACGCGGTGCGGTCGATCAGGGTGGCCGCGTCGCTGCCTTCGGCCGCGAACAGCACGTCGTACAGCGGGCGTTCGAGGTGCGGGTCGAGGGCGTCGCGCACCTCGTCCAGGGCGCGGGCGAAGCCGGGATGGGTGGCGTACAGCTCGCGGCCCATGCCGGCGCGCTGGCTGCCCTGTCCGGGGAAGAGGAACGCCGTCTTGCCCTCGGTGGTGGCGCCGACGACGGTGTCCGCGCCGGACTCGCCGGCCGCCAGTGCGGCCAGGTCGGCCAGGAGCGACTCGCGGTCGGCGGAGAACAGTACGGCCCGGCGGTCGAGCGAGGACCGGCTGGTGGCCAGCGAGAGCCCGAGGTCGGTGAGGCCGGCGGGGTCGATGGCGAGCGAGGGGTGCTCGCGCAGGTGGGCGGCGAGCCGCTCGGCCTGGGCGCGCAGCGCCAGGTCCGTCTGGCCCGACACCAGCAGGGGCACCGGTCCGGTGGCCCCGGCGACGGCGTCGACGCCACCGGAGGTGTCACCACTGGACGTTTCGCTACCGGACGCGTCGCCGACCGCGCCGTCGGCCGCCTCCGCTTCCACCGGCTCGGGGGCCTGCTCGATGACGGTGTGCGCGTTGGTTCCGCTGACACCGAAGGAGGAGACGCCCGCGCGGCGCGGCTGGCCGGTCTCCGGCCAGGCCACGGCCTCGGTGAGCAGTCGCACGTCGCCCGCGGACCAGTCCACGTTCTCCGACGGGCGGTCGATGTGCAGCGACTCGGGCAGGACCCCGTGCCGGATGGCCTGCACCATCTTGATGATGCCGGCGACTCCGGCGGCGGCCTGGGTGTGGCCGAGGTTGGACTTGACGGAGCCCAGCCACAGCGGCCGGCCCTCGGGCCGGTTCTGCCCGTACGTGGCGAGGATGGCCTGTGCCTCGATGGGGTCGCCGAGGGTGGTGCCGGTGCCGTGCGCCTCCACCACGTCCACCTGCGCCGGGGTGAGACCGGCGTTGGTGAGTGCCTGGCGGATGACGCGCTGCTGGGACGGGCCGTTGGGGGCGGTCAGACCGTTGGAGGCGCCGTCCTGGTTGATGGCCGAGCCGCGCACGATCGCCAGGACCGGGTGACCGTTGCGGCGGGCGTCGGACAGCCGCTCCACGAGCAGCATGCCGACGCCCTCGCCCCAGCCGGTGCCGTCGGCGCCGTCCGCGAAGGGCTTGCAGCGGCCGTCGGGCGCGAGCCCGCGCTGCCGGCTGAACTGGACGAAGGCGCGCGGGCTGGACATGACGGTGACACCGCCGGCGAGCGCGATGGTGCACTCGCCGTTGCGCAGCGCCTGCACCGCCAGGTGCAGCGCCACCAGCGACGCCGAGCACGCCGTGTCGACGGTGATCGCCGGGCCTTCCAGACCGAAGGTGTACGACAGCCGGCCCGAGACGACGCTGGCGGCGTTGCCGGTCAGGAGGTAGCCCTCCACACCCTTGGGGACCTCGCGCAGCAGCTCGGGGTAGTCCTGGCCGTTGGTGCCGATGAAGACACCCGCCTTGCTGCCGCGCAGGGTGGCCGGGTCGATCCCGGCCCGTTCGAAGGTCTCCCAGGAGCTCTCAAGGAGCAGGCGCTGCTGCGGGTCCATGCCGAGGGTCTCGCGCGGGGAGATCCCGAAGAACGCGGCGTCGAACTCGCCGACGCCGTCCAGGAATCCGCCCTCACGGGTGTACGAGGTGCCCTGCTGGTCGGGGTCGGCGTCGTACAGCGACTCCATGTCCCAACCGCGGTCGGTGGGGAAGTCGGTGACCGCGTCCCGCCCCTCGGACACCAGGGTCCACAGGTCCTCCGGCGACCGGACGCCGCCGGGGAACCTGCACGCCATGCCGACGATCGCGATCGGCTCCGGCTCCTTGGCCTCGACCTCGCGCAGACGCTGCCGCGTCTGATGCAGATCGGCGGTCACCCGCTTCAGATAACCGAGGATCTTGTCCTGCTCTGCCATTGGAACCTCACCCATACGTCTCGTCACAAGCCCTGCACCTGCTACTGGCTGCTGTCGCGGTGTTAAATACCGAGCTCTTTCTCGATGAAGTCGAAGAGCTCGTCGGGCGTGGCCTCCTGGAGTTTCTCGGTGACGGCCTCGCCACGGGTTTCGCTGTGCGGTTCACCCCATTTCGCCAGCAGGGCCTGCAGTCGCAGCGCGATGTCGTTGCGTGTGCCGGTGTCCGGGTCGAGCACGGAGAGCGCGGATTCGAGCTTCTCCAGCTCCGCGATGCCGGGGGCTGCCCCGGTGCCGCCGTCCTGCGTGATCTCGGCGCGCAGGAACGCGGCCAGGATCTCGGGGGTCGGGTGGTCGAAGACCAGGGTCGCCGGGAGTTTGAGTCCGGTGGCCGCGTTGAGCCGGTTGCGCAGCTCCAGCGCGATCAGCGAGTCGAAGCCGAGCTCCTTGAAGGCGCGCCCGGCACCCACCTCGTCGGTGGTGGTGTGGCCCAGCGCGGTGGCCGCGTGCGAGCGAACCAACTCGACTACGGTGAGCGTCTGTTCGGCCGCGCTCATCACCTCGAGCCGCTGCCGCAGCCGCTCGGCCTGCGACTGCTCGCCGCCCGCCGCGCCGGTGGCCGGGGCCGCCTCGGCGAGCCGGCGCACCTCGGGCAGGTCGGAGAGGAACGGACTGGGCCGTACGGCGGTGTAGCCGGGGGCGAACCGCTCCCACTGGATGTCGGCGACCGCCACGGTCACCTCCGCGTGGTCCAGGGCCTGTTGCAGGGCGCGGATCGCGGCGGCGGGCGGCATCGCGGGCACCCCGCCCCGGTCCAGCCGTTCCCCGATCGCGCCGCCCGCGGCGAGCCCGGTGTCGCCCCAGCGGCCCCAGGCCACGGAGGTCGCGGCCAGCCCCTGGGCGTGCCGGTGCTCGGCGAGCGCGTCCAAGTAGGCGTTCGCGGCGGCGTAGTTGCCCTGTCCGGCGTCGCCGAGGGTGCCGGCCACACCGGAGAAGAGCACGAACGCCGACAGGTCCAGCTCACGGGTCAGCTCGTGCAGGTGCGCGGCGGCGTCCGCCTTGGGGGCGAGCACGGTCGCGAACCGGTCCGGGGTCAGCGCGTCGATCACGCCGTCGTCCAGCACACCGGCCGTGTGCACCACGGCGGTCAGCGGGTGCTCGGCGGGGATCCCCGCGATGAGCGCGGCCAGCGCCTCGCGGTCGGCCACGTCGCAGGCAGCGACCGTGACCTTGGCGCCCAACGCCTCTATCTCGTCGCGCAGTTCGACGGCGTCCGGCGCGTCGATCCCGCGCCGGCTGGTCAGCACCAGGTGCTCGGCGCCATTGGCCGCGAGCCAGCGGGCGACATGCGCGCCCAGCGCGCCCGTGCCGCCGGTGACCAGCGTGGTGCCCTGCGGCTTCCAGCGGCGCACCACCGGTGTCTCGGCGAGCCGCGCCCGCTCCAGCCTGCGTACGTACGCGGCGTTGGAGCGCAGCGCCACCTGGTCCTCGGCGCCGTCGCCGGCCAGGATGCCCGCGATGCGGCCGAGAGCACGCTCGTCGGTCTGCCGCGGCAGGTCGATCAGACCGCCCCAGTTGTCCGGGTACTCCAGGGCGACCGTGCGGCCGAAGCCCCACACCAGCGCCGCGGCCGGGTCGGCGAGCGCCTCGCCGGACGCGGTGGCGACCGCGCCCCGGGTGACGCACCACAGCGGCGCGTCCACCCCTGCGTCACCGAGCGCCTGGACCAGCGCGGCGGTGGCGAACAGCCCTGCCTTCCCGGCCTCTTCACCCGCGAGCAGGGACAACACTCCGGCGGGCACGGCCCCTTCCACCGAAGCCGTGACCAGGTCCGTCAGCGCCTCGCGCCCGGCTCCGGCCGGCACCGCGAGGGTCCTTATGTCGGCGCCGTGTTGGGTCAGTACCTCTGTGATCGCGGTGGCGTCAGCACCTTCGGGTAGGGCGACGAGCCAGGTGCCGGACAGGCGTGCGCCGGCCGGGTCGGCGATCCGTTTCCAGGTCACCCGGTAGCGCCAACTGTCCACCGTGGACTGCTCGCGGCTCTGCCGACGCCAGGACGACAGGGAAGGCAGGACGGAGGTCAGCGAGTCGTTGTCGGCCAGGTCCAGCTCGGCGGCCAGCGCCTCCAGATCCTCACGCTCCACGGCGTCCCAGAACCGCGCGTCCACCGCGCTCTCGGCTGCCACCGGCACCTCGACGGGCGCGGCCTCGGGCCAGAACCGCTGCCCCTGGAAGGCATACGTCGGCAACTCCGCCCGACGTGCCCCCGTCCCCGCGAACACGGCATCCCAGTCGACCGACGCGCCATGTACGTACGCCTCACCGACCGACTGCCAAAAACGCTCCAGGCCACCCTCGTTACGACGCAGCGAGCCCACCACAGCCACCGCACGGCCGATGTCCTCGGCCGTCTCCTGCACACCGACACTCAGCACCGGGTGCGGACTGGATTCGACGAAGACGCCGAAGCCGTCCTCCAGCAGGGTGCGGGTGGCGTTCTCCAACTCCACCGTCCGCCGCAGATTGGTGAACCAGTAACCCGCGTCCAGCTCCGGACCGCTCACCCACTCACCGGTGACCGTGGACAGGAACGGAACCCGCGCCTCCAACGGACGTACCGGAGCGAGGAGTTCGGCAAGCTCCTCACGCAGCAACTCCACCTGCGCCGAATGGGACGCGTAATCGACCGCGATCCGCTTCGCCCGGACACCGTCCTTCTCACAGGCCGCCAGGAACTCATCCAGCGCCGACGCCTCGCCCGAAATCACGGCCGAGGAAGGCCCGTTGACCGCCGCCACGGAGATACGGTCCTCGCCCCACGGCGCTATCAGCTCCCGTACCCGGGCCACGGGCAACGGCACCGACACCATCCCGCCCAGACCCGCCAGCACCCGGCCGATCGCCTGACTGCGCAACGCGACCACCCGCGCCGCATCCTCCAAAGTCAAGATCCCCGCCACACACGCGGCAGCGATCTCACCCTGCGAATGCCCCAGCACCGCGTCCGGCTCGACACCGGCGGCACGCCAGACCTCGGCAAGGGAGACCATCACCGCGAACAGCGCCGGCTGCACGACATCCACCCGGTCGAGGGAAGGCGCGTCCTCGGCGCCGCGCAGTACGTCGCGCAGCGACCAGTCGGTGAAGGGTTCGAGCGCCTTCGCGCACTCGTCCACCCGGGTGGCAAACACGGGTGAAGCGTCCAACAACGCCTCGGCCATGCCTACCCATTGCGACCCCTGTCCGGGGAAGACGAAGACCGTCCTGCCCCCGATCGCGGACCCCTGGGTGAGGAGGGGCGAGGTCTCCCCCGCGGCCAGCGCGGTCAGCGCCGCGACGTAGTCCGAGCGTTCCCGGCCCACCAGCACGGCTCGGGTGCCCAGGGCGGTACGGGCGGTGGCCAGGGAGTGGCCGATGTCGACGAGCCGCAGGTCAGAGCGGTTTTCCAGGTGGTCGAGCAGGCGCCGGGCCTGGTCACGCAGGGCCGCGTCGGTACGGGCGGTCAGCGGCCACGGAAGCACGGCGGCGCCGTCGTCGCCTGCGGTGTCCGGGGTGTTGCCGGTCAGTAGGGGTGCGGTCGGGGACACAGGGGTCGCCCGCCCCCCGGGCGCCTGCTCGACGGGCGCCTGCTCGACGGGCGCCTGCTCGACGGGCGCCTGCTCGATGATGGCATGCGCGTTGGTGCCGCTGAAGCCGAACGACGAGACGCCCGCGCGCCAGGGCCGCCCGGTCTCCGGCCAGGCCCGCCGCTCGGTCAGCAGCTCGATCTCGCCCATGGTCCAGTCGACGTGCGGGGTGGGCTCGGCGATGTGCAGGCTGCGCGGCAGCACGCCGTGCCGCATCGCGAGGACCATCTTGATCACACCGGCGACACCGGCGGCGGCCTGGGTGTGGCCGATGTTCGACTTGATGGAGCCCAGCAGCAGCGGCTGCTCGGCGGGCCGGTCCTGGCCGTACGCGGCGAGCAGCGCCTGCGCCTCGATCGGGTCGCCCAGCTTCGTACCCGTGCCGTGCCCCTCCACCACGTCCACATCGGCGGCGGAGAGCCGGGCGTTGGCGAGGGCCTGGCGGATGACGCGCTGCTGGGAGGGTCCGTTGGGGGCGGTCAGTCCGTTGGAGGCGCCGTCCTGGTTGATGGCCGAGCCGCGCACGATGGCCAGGACCGGGTGGCCGTTGCGGCGGGCGTCGGAAAGGCGCTCCACCAGCAGCATGCCCACGCCCTCGGCGGGGCTGAAGCCGTCGGCGTCCGAGGAGAACGCCTTGCAGCGACCGTCCGTGGACAGCCCGCGCTGCCGGCTGAACTCGATGAAGGTGCCCGGGGTGGACATGACCGTCACACCGCCGGCCAGCGCGATGGAGCACTCGCCGTTGCGCAGCGCCTGCACCGCCAGGTGCAGCGCCACCAGCGACGCCGAACACGCCGTGTCGACGGTGACCGCCGGACCCTCCAGACCGAAGGTGTACGACAGCCGGCCGGAGACGACGCTGCCCGCGCTGCCGGTGGCGAGGTGCCCCTCCAGCCCGTCCGTGGCGGCGCGCACCAGGTTGGAGTAGTCGGAGCCGTTGGTACCGACGAACACCCCGGACTGGGTGCCGCGGAGCGTCTCCGGGTCGATGCCGGCGTGCTCGAACGCCTCCCACGAGGTCTCCAGCAGCAACCGCTGCTGCGGGTCCATGGCCAGCGCCTCGCGCGGCGAGATGCCGAAGAAGCCGGCGTCGAAGTCGGCCACGCCGGACAGGAAGCCGCCCTCACGGGTGTACGAGGTGCCCTGCGCGTCGGGGTCGGGGTCGTACAGCGACTCCACGTCCCAGCCGCGGTCCAGCGGGAACTCCGAGAGCGCGTCGCCGTCGGAGGACAGCAGCCGCCACAGGTCCTCGGGGCTGCGCACCCCGCCGGGGAAGCGGCAGCTCATCGCGACGATGGCGATCGGCTCGGCGTCGGCGACGCCCGCCGCGGCGACCGGGGCCACGGCCGCCCCGCCCCGCCCCAGCACCTCGCCGCGCAGGTGACGGGCGAGGACGGTGGGCGTGGGGTGGTCGAAGACCAGGGTGGGCGGGAGCTTCAGCCCGGTGACCGCGTTCAGCCGGTTGCGCAGCTCCACCGAGGTCAGGGAGTCGAAGCCGAGCTCCTTGAAGGCCCGGCCGGGCTCGACGGCGTCAGGTCCCGCGTAGCCGAGGACGGCGGCGACCGCGGTGCGGATCAGGTCGAGCAGCAGCCGCTCCTGCTCGGTCTCGGACCGGCCGCTCAACTGCCGTACGAGCTCGGCGGCACCGTCGGTGTCCGTCGCCTCGGCGCGGTTGCTGTCCACGGCTTCGCGTGCCTCGGGCAGGTCGTGCAGGAGCGGCCGGGTGCGGCCGGAGGTGAAGGCCAGGACGAAGCGCTTCCACTCCATGTCGGCGACGGTCAGCGTCGTCTCGTCCCGGTCCAGCGCGTGCTGGAGAGCGCTCACGGCCCGCTCGGGCGACATCTCGAGCACGCCGTGTCGGCGCATGCGGTCGCCGACCGCGCCCTCGGCCATGCCGCCGTCGCCCCAGGGGCCCCAGGCGATGGCGGTGGCGGGCAGCCCGGCCGCGCGTCGGTGCTCGGCGAACGCGTCCAGGAAGGCGTTGCCGGGCGCGTAGTTGCCCTGGCCCGGCGCGCCGAACGTGGCGGCGAAGGAGGAGAACAGCACGAAAGCCGACAGGTCCAGGTCGCGGGTCAGCTCGTGCAGGTGCAGCGTGGCGTCCACCTTGACCCGGAAGACCCGTTCGACCTGCTCGGGCGTGAGCGCCTCGACCACGCCGTCGTCCAGGACGGCGGCGGTGTGCACCACGGCCGTCAGCGGGTGCTCGGCGGGGATCCCCTCGATCAGCGCGGCCAGTGCCTCACGGTCGGAGACGTCACAGGCCGCCACGGTCACCTTGGCGCCCAACGCCTTTATCTCGTCGCGCAGTTCAGCGGCGCCCGGCGCGTCGATACCGCGCCGGCTGGTCAGCACCAGGTGCTCGGCGCCGTTGGCCGCGAGCCAGCGGGCGACGTGCGCGCCCAGGGCTCCCGTGCCGCCGGTGACGAGCGTGGTGCCCCGCGGCTTCCACTCGCGTACGGCCGGAACGTCGGCCAGCCGCGCCCGTGTCAGGCGGCGCACGTACTGGCCGGAGGCGCGCAGCGCCACCTGGTCCTCGGCTCCGTCGCCGGCGAGGACCTCGACGAGCCGGGACAGGACCCGCGCGTCAGCGTCCTGCGGCAGGTCGATCAGACCGCCCCAGCGCTCGCCGTGCTCCAGCGCGGTGACCCTGCCCAGGCCCCACACCGGCGCCTGCGCGGCGTCCGCGATCGGCTCGGCGCGCCCGGTGGAGACGGCACCCCGGGTGACGCACCACAACGGCGCCGCCACCTCGGCGTCACCGAGCGCCTGGACGAGGGTGAGGGTGGCGATCACGCCGGCGGGCGCGGCCTCCTTCAGGGAGTCGCCCCCGGCCGGGGTCAACAGGGAGAGCACACCGGCGAGTTCGGGCTCGTCGGCGAGCACCTCGTGGATCCGGGCGGCCAGCTCGTCGCGGCTCTCGCCGGCGACCGCGAGGGTAAGGACCTCGGCGCCGTGCTCGGTGAGCGCGCCGGTGATCGCGGTGGCGTCGGCCCCCTCGGGTACGGCGATCAGCCAGGTGCCGGACAGGCGCGCGGCGGCCGGGTCGGCGATCCGCTTCCACGTCACCCGATAACGCCAGCCGTCCACCGTGGACTGCTCACGACTCCGCCGACGCCACGACGAGAGCGCCGGTATCAGCGAGGTCAGCGTCTCGTCCCCGTCGATGTCGAGCTCGGCCGTGAGCGCGGCGACGTCCATCCGCTCCACGGCCTCCCAGAACCGTGCGTCCACCGGGTCCGCCGTCGCGGCCTCCTCGACCGTCCCGCTCTCCAGCCAGTACTGCTCCTGCTGGAAGGCGTACGTGGGCAGATCGAGGTGGCGTGCGGCCGTACCGGCGAACACGGCATCCCAGTCGACCGACGCGCCATGTACGTACGCCTCACCGACCGACTGCCAAAAACGCTCCAGGCCACCCTCGTCACGACGCAGCGAGCCCACCACAGCCACCGCACGGCCGATGTCCTCGGCCGTCTCCTGCACACCGACACTCAGCACCGGGTGCGGACTGGATTCGACGAAGACGCCGAAGCCGTCCTCCAGCAGGGTGCGGGTGGCGTTCTCCAACTCCACCGTCCGCCGCAGATTCGCGAACCAGTAACCCGCGTCCAGCTCCGGACCCCTCACCCACTCACCGGTGACCGTGGACAGGAACGGAACCCGCGCCTCCAACGGACGTACCGGAGTGAGGAGTTCGGCAAGTTCCTCACGCAGCAACTCCACCTGCGCCGAATGCGAGGCGTAATCGACCGCGATCCGCTTCGCGCGGACACCGTCCTTCTCACAGGCCGCCAGGAACTCGTCCAGCGCCGACGCCTCACCCGAAACCACCACCGAGGAAGGCCCGTTGACCGCCGCCACCGAGATACGGT
Source organism: Streptomyces sp. NPDC091209 (assembly GCF_044757755.1). Taxonomy (NCBI): domain Bacteria; kingdom Bacillati; phylum Actinomycetota; class Actinomycetes; order Kitasatosporales; family Streptomycetaceae; genus Streptomyces; species Streptomyces sp. NPDC091209. Next base: position 267,493 of record NZ_JBIVVR010000012.1, read on the forward strand.
CCTCACCCCACGGCGCAATCAGCTCCCGCACCCGCACGGCCGGCAACGGCACCGACACCATCCCGCCCAGACCCGCCAGCACCCGGCCGATCGCCTGGCTGCGCAACGCGACGACACGAGCCGCGTCCTCAAGCGTCAAGATCCCCGCCACACACGCGGCGGCGATCTCACCCTGCGAATGCCCCAGCACCGCGTCCGGCACCACCCCCACCGAACCCCACACCTCGGCAAGGGAGACCATCACCGCGAACAGCGCCGGCTGCACGACATCCACCCGCTCCAGCGAGGGAGCACCTGCCACACCACGCAACACGTCGGTCAACGACCAGTCGGTGAAGGGTTCGAGTGCCTTCGCGCACTCCTGGATACGGGAAGCGAACACCGGGGAAGCCTCCAACAGCCCCTCGGCCATCCCCATCCACTGCGACCCCTGACCGGGGAACACGAACACCGTCCGACCACCGACCACCGAACCGGTCACCACACCGGCGGCCATCGCACCCGAAGCGACCGCCTCCACTCCGGCCACATGGTCCGGACCCAGCACCACGGCCCGGTGCTCCAGCCCGGCCCGCGTCAGGGCAAGGGAACGTCCGACCGCCACCACATCGGCATCCCGATGTGCGATCCACTCCCCCAGCCGCGCCGCCTGCGCCCGCAGCGCCGCCATGCCCTTGCCCGACAACACCCACGGCACCACCGCAACCGCGGGGGCGACGTCCTCCGGACCCGCGCTCTCCCCGGCCTCCGGCGCCTGCTCCACGATGACGTGAGCGTTCGTGCCACTGAAACCGAACGACGAGATGCCCGCCCGGCGCGGACGGTCCGCCTCGGGCCACGCGACCGCCTCGCTCACCAAGGACACCGCGCCCGCCGACCAGTCCACGTGCGGAGTCGGCTCGCCGACGTGCAGGGTCTTCGGCACCACACCGTGGCGCATGGCCTCGACCATCTTGATCACGCCGGCGACACCGGCGGCGGCCTGGGTATGGCCGATGTTCGACTTGATGGAGCCCAGCAGCAACGGCTGCTCGGCGGCCCGGTCCTGGCCGTACGTGGCCAGCAGCGCCTGCGCCTCGATGGGATCGCCGAGGGTGGTACCGGTGCCGTGCGCCTCCACCACGTCCACATCCGCGGCGGACAGCCGGGCGTTGGTGAGCGCCTGATGGATGACGCGCTGCTGCGACGGGCCGTTGGGCGCGGTCAGACCGTTGGAGGCACCGTCCTGGTTGACGGCGGAGCCACGGACGACGGCCAGCACGGGGTGGCCGTTGCGCTGCGCGTCGGCCAGGCGCTCCACGAGCAGCATGCCGACGCCCTCGCCCCAGCCGGTGCCGTCGGCCTCGGCGGCGAAGGGCTTGCAGCGCCCGTCGGGGGCGAGGCCGCGCTGCCGGCTGAACTCGGTGAAGGTGGCGGGGGTCGCCATGACGGTGACACCCCCGGCGAGGGCGAGGGTGGACTCGCCGTTGCGCAGCGCCTGCACCGCCAGGTGCAGCGCGACGAGGGACGAGGAGCAGGCCGTGTCGATGGTGACGGCCGGACCCTCCAGGCCGAAGGTGTAGGCGACGCGGCCGGAGGCGATGCTGCCGGAGCTCCCGGTGCCGAGGAAGCCCTCGACGCCCTCGGGCACGGTGTCCAGGCGGGCGGTGTAGTCGTGGTACATCACGCCCGCGAACACGGCGGTGCGGCTGCCGCGCACCGAGGACGGGTCGATGCCCGCCCGCTCGAACGCCTCCCAGGAGCTCTCCAGCAGCAACCGCTGCTGCGGGTCCATCGCCAGGGCCTCGCGCGGGGAGATCCCGAAGGGGGCGGGGTCGAAGCGGGCGGCGTCGTAAAGGAAGCCGCCCTCGCTGACGTAGCTGGCCCCGGCGCTGTCCGGGTCGGCGTCGTAGAGCGACTCCACGTCCCAGCCCCGGTCGACGGGGAAGCCGGAGACGGCGTCGTCACCGTTCTCGACGAGCCGCCACAGATCCTCGGGAGTACGGACCCCGCCGGGGTAGCGGCAGCTCATCGCGATGATCGCGATGGGCTCCTGGTTCTTCTCCTCGACCTCGCGGAGCCGCCTGCGGGCCTGGCGCAGATCGGCGGTCGCCCGCTTGAGGTAGTCGCGAAGCTTGTCCTCGTTCACCATGTGCGTGGGCTCCATGCCAGAGAGGCGGTTGTACGGGTCGGACCGGCCGGGTGCCCCGCAGGGCGGGCCGGGCCGGGGTCCGGGGGTGGTCGGTTGGGACCCCCGGCGGCTGTCGGGTCGGTCGAGGGCGGGCCGGGTGGCGGGTGCGCCGCACCTCGGAGGGGGCCCTCCCGGTCTGGCCGGACGAACTCGTCCGGCCGGGAGGGGCCCCCTCGCGGAATGCGTCACGCCTGCCGCTCGGCACGATGGGGCGTGGGGCGTGGGGTGTCAGGAAGCGCCGAGTTCGTCGTCCAGCAGGTCGAAGAGCTCGTCGTCGGTCACCGAGTCGAGGTCGTCGCCGTCGACGCCCTCTCCGGTGCCGCCCGTCGGGTCCTGGTCGTCGGTCCACTTGGTCATCAGGGCCTGGAGGCGCATGGTGATCCGCGAACGCGTGACGCTGTCCGCGTCCGCGGCCGTCAACGCGGCCTCCAGCCGGTCGAGTTCACCGAAAACGGTCGGGCCGTCGGCATCGAGGGGCAGCGCCGAGCGCAGGTAGTCGCTCAGCGCCTGCGGCGTCGGGTGGTCGAAGATCAGCGTGGCCGGCAGGCGCAGCCCGCTGGCCACGCCGAGCCGGTTGCGCAGCTCGACCGCCGTCAACGAATCGAAGCCCAACTCCTTGAAGGCGCTGTGCGGTTCGACGGCCGTCGCCCCGGCATGGCCCAGCACCTGGGCCACCTGGGTGCGTACCAGGTCCAGCAGGAGCCGGTCCCGCTCGGCGGCCGGGAGCAGCGCCAGGCGCTGTGCCAGCGACTCGGGGGCGTCCGCCGTCGCCCCGCCGGCCCGGCGCCGCACCGGGGTGCGGAGCAGGCCGCGCAGCAGCGGCGGCACGGTGTCGCCGACCTGGGCCTGCAGGGCCGGCAGGTCCAGCCGGACGGGCACCAGTACGGCGGGCCCGGCCGCAGGCACCAGCGCCGCGTCGAAGAGCGCCAGCCCGTCGGCGGCCGACAGGGCGTTCACGCTGCCCCGGCTCAGCCGGTCACGGTCGCGCTCGTCGAGGGTGGCGGCCATGCCCGCCTCGTCGTCCCACAGGCCCCAGGCGAGCGAGACGGCGGGCAGCCCCGTCGCGCGCCGTTGCTGGGCGAGGGCGTCCAGGAAGGTGTTGCCTGCGGCGTAGTTGGCCTGTCCGGCGTTGCCGAACACACCGGCCGCCGAGGAGAACAGCACGAACGCCGACAGGTCCAGCTCACGGGTCAGCTCGTGCAGGTGCCAGGCCGCGTCCACCTTGGGTCGCAGCACCCGGTCCAGCCTTTCGGCGGTGAGCGCCTCGACGGTCCCGTCGTCCAGCACACCGGCGGCGTGCACGACGACGGTCAGGGGGTGCTCGGCGGGTACGGAGGCGAGCAGCGCGGCCACCGCGTCCCGATCGGCCACGTCGCAGGCCGCCCAGGTTGCCGACGCACCCAACTCTCCTAGCTGGGCGGCGAGTTCGCTGGCTCCCTCGGCCTGTTCGCCGCGTCGGCTCACCAACAGCAGGTGACGTACGCCGTGTTCGGTGACCAGGTGCCGGGCGATCAGAGCGCCGAGGGTGCCGCCGGCGCCCGTGACCAGGGCCGTGCCCTGCGGGTCGGCACGGGTGCCGTCGCCAAGCTCGGTGGGGGTGCCGTCGCCCGGCTCGGTGGGGCCGGCGTCGCCCGCGGGGACGGTCGTGCGGGCCAGACGCGGGACCAGCACGACCCCGTCGCGCAGGGCGAACTGCGGCTCGTCGGAGGCCAGCGCGTCGGGCAGCGCGCGCCAGGAGGCGTCCGTGCCGTCCACGTCCACCAGGACCAGCCGGCCCGGGTGTTCGGCCTGTGCGGAGCGCACCAGGCCCCACACCGGGGCGTGCGCCAGGTCCTTCACACCCTCGTCGGCGCCCGGGGCGACGGCCCCGCGCGTGACGAACACGAGCCGTGCCTCGGCGAACCTCTCGTCCGCCACCCAGCGGCGCACCAGCGCCAGGGCGTCGCCCGCGGCCTCGTGCGCGGCCCGCGCGAGCCCCGCGCCCGTACGGGAGCCGGGGACCGGGTCGAGCGACACGAACACCGTCGCCGGCGCTCCCAACGCCTCGGCCTCCTCGGCCAGTTCCGCCAGGTCGGCGTAGGGCTCGGTGCCGACCGCGCCGGGCAGCGCGGCCATCAGCCCGAGCGGGTCGGTGCCCAGCACCGCCCACGTTCCGTCGACCGGTGCTTTCGCCCCGGGCAGGGTCAGCGCGGTCCAGTCCACCTGGAACAGCGCGTCGCGCACCGGACCCCTGCCGCTGCCCTCGAAGGCGTCGGCGGCCAGCGGTCGCAGCACCAGCGACGGCACCGTGAGAAGCGGCTGCCCGGCCTCGTCGGTGATGTCCAGCGCGACCGCGTCGCGCCCCGCGGGGGCCATGGTCACCCGCAGCGCCTTCGCGCCGACCGCGTGCAGCCGCACACCGTCCCAGGCGAACGGCAGCCGTGCGCCCTCGGGCCCTTCGGGGAAGAAGTCGCCCAGGCCCACCGCGTGCAGCGCCGCGTCCAGCAGCGCCGGGTGCAGCCCGTACGTGGCCGCCTCGGCCCGTCGCTCCTCGGCGAGCGAGACCTCGGCGAACACCTCGTCGCCGCGTCGCCACGCCGCCCGCAGGTTGCGGAAGGCCGGGCCGTAGCCGAGCCCGATGGCCTCGAACGACGGGTAGAGGTCCGTCACCTCGCACTCCTCGGCGCCGGCCGGCGGCCACTCGGTGTGCGGGGCGAGGTCGGCCGCCGCGTCGGCGACCGCCAGCACACCGCCCGCGTGCCGGGTCCAAGCCGCCTCGAAGGCGGCCTCCTCCGGCCGCGAGTAGACGTGGAACTCCCGTCGGCCCGCGTCGTCGGCACCCGCCACAGCCAGGCGCAGTTGCACCCCGCCGGTCTCCGGCAGCACCAGCGGCGCCTCCAGCGTCAGGCTCTCCAGCAGGTCCAGGCCCGCGTGGTCACCGGCCCGCACCGCGAGTTCCACCAGCACCGCGCCCGGCACCACGACCGTGCCGGCCACCCGGTGGTCGGCCAGCCAGGGGTGGGTTCGCAGCGACAGCAGTCCGGTCAGCAGGAATCCGTCCGAGTCCGGCAGTTCCACCGCCGCGCCCAGCAACGGGTGCCCGGCGGAACCGAGTCCCGCGGAGACCACATCGCCCGCGAGGGCGTGCGGGGGAGCCTCCAGCCAGTAGCGCTTGCGCTGGAAGGCGTACGTCGGCAGGTCCACGCGCTCGGCGCCGGTGACGGCGAAGTAGGCGGGCCAGTCCACGACCGCGCCCCGGACGTGGGCCCCGGCCAGGGCGGCGGCGATCGTCTCCGGCTCGGCGCGTCCACCGCGCAGGGCGGGGGTGAGGACGGTGGTGTCGGGATGATCGAGGCAGTCCTGGGCCATGGCGGAGAGGATCCCGTCGGGGCCGAGTTCGACGTACGTCGTCACGCCCGCGGCTTCGAGGGTGCCGATGCCGTCGGCGAAGCGGACCGCCTCACGGACATGGCGGACCCAGAAGTCGGGGTCGGCCATGTCGTCGGTGACCACCGCGCCGGTCAGATTCGACACGACCGCGATCCGGGGACTGTCGTAGGTCAGCCCCTCCGCCACCTTGCGGAAGTCGGCGAGCATCCCGTCCATGTGCGGCGAATGGAACGCATGACTGACCGACAGGCGCTTGGACTTGCGGTCCTTGAATGAGCGGACAACCCCCTCCGCCTCGTCCAGGTCACCCGCGATGACCACCGACCGGGGCCCGTTGATGGCCGCGATACTCACCCGCTCGCTCAGCAGCGGCGTGACCTCGACCTCGGTCGCCTCCAGCGCGACCATCACCCCGCCCTCCGGCAGGGCCTGCATCAGCCGACCACGCGCCGACACCAGCTTGCAGGCATCATCCAGGGACAGCACACCGGCCACATGCGCAGCAGCGATCTCACCGATCGAATGACCGGACACGAACTCCGGCCGCACACCCCACGACTCGAACAACCGGAACAACGCCACCTCGACGGCGAACAACGCCGGCTGTGCGCATGCGGTCCGGTTCAGCAGCTCCGCATCCTCCCCGAACAGCACATCCTTCAGGGAGAGTTCGAGATCCATCCGCTCCGCCACCGCGTCCAGCGCCGCCGCGAACACGGGCTGGGACGCGTACAACTCACGCCCCATACCGACCCGCTGACTCCCCTGCCCGGTGAACAGGAAGGCGAGCTTGCCGGCGTCCGGCGAGCCGATCGTCAGGTTGGCGGAGGTCTCGCCCGCGGCGAGCGCGGCGAGGCCGGAGAGGAACCCGTCGCGATCCCCGGCGACCACGGCGGCCCGGCGGTCGAGCAGCGTGCGGCTCGTCGTCAGGGCGTACCCGATGCCGGTGAGGGACAGTTCGGGGTGCGCGATCACATGGGCGCGGAGGCGTTGGGCCTGGGCGCGCAGCGCGTCCGGGGTCTTCGCCGAGAGCAGCCAGGGCAGACTGCCCGGCTCGCGCCCGGGCTCCCGGGGCTCCTCCGGGGTGGTCGGCGCGGGGGCCTGCTCGATGATGGTGTGCGCGTTCGTACCGCTGAACCCGAAGGAGGAGACGGCGGCGCGGCGGGGTCGGCCGGTCTCCGGCCACGCGACGGACTCGGTCAACAGGCGTACAGCGCCCGCCTCCCAGTCCACGTGCGGGGTCGGCTCGTCCACGTGCAGCGTCCGGGGAACCACACCGTGACGCATCGCCTGGACCATCTTGATGATGCCCGCGACACCGGCCGCGGCCTGCGTGTGCCCCATGTTCGACTTGACCGACCCCAGCAGCAACGGCCGCTCGGCAGAACGCTCCTGACCGTACGTCGCCAGCAGCGCCTGCGCCTCGATCGGATCACCCAGCGTCGTACCCGTACCGTGCGCCTCGACCACGTCCACCTCGGACACCGACAGACCGGCGTTCGCCAACGCCTGCCGGATCACCCGCTGCTGGGACGGACCGTTCGGAGCGGTCAGACCGTTGGACGCACCGTCCTGATTGACCGCCGAACCCCGCACCACCGCCAGCACCGGATGACCGTTGCGCTCCGCGTCCGACAACCGCTCGACCAGGAGGACGCCCGCCCCCTCCGACCAACCGGTGCCGTCCGCGTCGGCCGAGAAGGCCTTGCAGCGACCGTCGGCCGCCAGACCGCGCTGTCGGCTGAACTCCACGAACGGCGCGGGGGTGGCCATCACGGTCACACCGCCCGCGAGCGCCAGGTCGCACTCGCCGTTGCGCAGCGCCTGCACCGCCAGGTGCAGCGCCACCAGGGACGACGAGCACGCCGTGTCGACCGTGATGGCGGGCCCCTCCAGACCGAAGGCGTACGAGAGCCGGCCGGAGATCACGCTCGCGGCGTTGCCGGTGCCGAGGAAGCCCTCGACGCCCTCGGGCAGCGCGGTGAGACGTGAGGCGTAGTCGTGGTACATGACGCCGGCGAAGACACCTGTACGGCTGCCACGCAGCGACGTCGGGTCGATGCCGACCCGCTCGATCGCCTCCCACGAGGTCTCCAGCAGCAACCGCTGCTGCGGGTCCATGGCCAGTGCCTCGCGCGGCGAGATGCCGAAGAACGCCGGGTCGAAGTGGCCCGCGTCGCGCACGAACCCGCCCTCGCGGGCGTAGCTGGTGCCCTGATGGTCGGGATCGGCGTCGTACAGCGCCTCGACGTCCCAGCCGCGATCCTCCGGGAAGCCGGAGACGGCGTCCCGGCCCTCCATGACGAGCCGCCACAGGTCGTCCGGGGTCTCCACGCCACCGGGATATCGGCAGCCGAGACCGACGATGGCGATGGGCTCGTCGTCCCGGAGGACGGTGGCCACGGGAGTGTCCAACACCGGCACGGCACCCACGAGTTCGCTACGCAGGTGCGTAGCGAGGATCGTCGCGGTCGGGTAGTCGAAGACCAGCGTGGCGGGCAGCCGCAAGCCGGTCACCGATGCGAGCAGGTTGCGCAGCTCGACGGCGGTCAGCGAGTCGAAGCCCAGCTCGCGGAAGGAACGGTCCGTCTCCACCGCCTCCGGCCCGGCGTATCCGAGGACCGTGGCGACCTGGCCGCGCACGCTCTCCAGTACGTACGCGGTCTGCTCCTCGACGGTCATCCGGCCCAGGCGCGCGGCCAGGGCGTTACCGCTGCTGTCCGCGGCCTGCGTGGCGCGGCGCACGGTGGCGCGGACCAGTCCGCTGAGCAGCGGCGGCACCGTTCCGGCGCGCAGCGCGGCCAGGTCGAGCTTCACCGGGACCAGCAGCGCCTGCCCGGAGGCCGTCGCGGCGTCGAAGAGCGCCAGACCCTCGGCCGCCTCCAACGCGGAGACCCCACCACGGCCCAGCCGCTCCCGGTCACCCTCCCCGAGGTCACCGGTCATCGCGGACTCCGCGGCCCACAGCCCCCAGGCCAGCGACGTCGCCGCCAGACCCCGCGCCCTGCGATGCTGAGCCAACGCGTCCAGGAACACGTTGCCCGCCGCATAGTTGGCCTGACCCGCACCACCGAACACACCGGCCGCCGACGAGAACACCACGAACAGATCCAGATCCCCGGCCAGTTCGTGCAGATGCCAGGCCGCGTCCACCTTCGGACGCAAAACCTTCGACACCCGCTCGGCGGTCAACGAACCGATCACACCGTCGTCCAGCACACCCGCCGTATGGACCACACCCGACACCGGATGCTGGGCGAGCAGCGCCGCCAGCGCCGCACGATCGGCCACATCACACGCGGCCCACACGACCTCCGCACCCAACTCGGCCAGCTCGGCCGTCAGTTCAGCCGCTCCCGGAGCATCCCCACCCCGACGTGAGACCAACAACAGCTTCCGCACACCGCGTTCGGACACCAGGTGCCGGGCGAACAGGCCACCCAGCGCACCACTCGCCCCCGTCACCAGAACCACGCCCTCCGGGGACACGGGCTCCACATCGGCCACGGTCGCCCGCACCAGACGCGGCACCAACAGCGCACCCGCACGCACCGCGACCTCCGGCTCGCCCGAGGCGAGGGCCAGGAAGGCGGGGTCGGGCAGGTCGGGGCCGTCGGCCTCCAACAGGCCGAAGCGACCCGGGTTCTCGGTGGCCGCGGAGCGGACGAGACCGCGCACCGCCGCACCCGCGAGGTCTGTTACGGAGTCGCTGGTTCGGACGGCAGTGCTGCCGCGTGTGACGAACACCAGGCGCGCGGCGGCGAACTTCTCGTCGGCCAGCCACCCCTGAGTCAGCGCGAGCGCCGCGGCGACTCGCGCGTGCACGGCGTCGGGCAGCCCGGCGCCGTCCATGACCGTGTCGGCGTCCGGGTCCAGCTCGACGACCACCAACTCCGGGACGTCACCTGCCGCGATGGCAGCCAGGTCGGAATAACGCGGGGCGTGGACGTCGGGGAGCCCGGCCCCCAGGACGGCACGGCCCGGAGCCGGCGCCGAACGGTCGGCCGGGACCTCGGTCCAGTCGATCGCGTACAGCGAGTCCTGCCGACCACCGCGCGCGGCGCCGATCTGCTCGGCGGACATGGCACGCAGCACCAGCGAGTCGACGGAGGCGACGGGTTCACCCGTGGTGTCGGCGAGTTCCAGCGACACCGCGTCGCGACCGGCCGGAGCCAGTCGCACCCGTACCGCCGAGGCGCCCGCCGCGTGCAGCCGCACGCCGCTCCAGGCGAACGGCAGGCGGGCGCCCGCCTCCTCGCTGCCGGACGGGACGTCGCCGAGGGCGAGGGCGAGGGTGTGCAGGGCCGAGTCGAGCAGGGCCGGGTGCAGCCCGAAGGCCGCCGCGTCGGTCCCCGCCCCACTGGGCAGGGTCAGCTCGGCGAAGAGCTCGTCGCCGCGCCGCCAAGCCGCGCGCAGCCCCTGGAACACCGGCCCGTAAACGAGCCCCGCGGCCTCCAGCACCTCGTACGCGGCCTCTGTCGGCAGCGGGTTCGCGCCGGCCGGTGGCCACGCGCCCAGGTCCATGGCGGGGGGCCGTACCTCGTCGGTGAGCAGGCCCTCGGCGTGCCGCAGCCACGGCTCGTCCTCGAGGTCGGGCCTGGAGAACACCACGACCGGCCGCCGACCGGAACCGTCGGGCGTCCCGACGGTCAACTGCACCTGTACGGAACCCGGTTCGGACAGCACCAGCGGGGCCTGCAGGGTCAGCTCGTCCAGCGCGGGGCAGCCGACGCGCTCGCCGGCGTGCAGGGCGAGCTCGACCAGCGCCGCGCCGGGGAGCAGCACGGACCCCATGACCACATGGTCGGCCAGCCAGGGGTGGGTGCGCAGAGAGAGCCTGCCGGTGAACACGCTGCCGTCGGTGTCCGCGAGCGCGACCGCCGCGCCCAGCAGCGGGTGCCCTGCCGGGGCCAGGCCCAGCCCGGACGCGTCGCCGGACGGCACGGCACCGGCCTCGGGCCAGTAGCGCTCGCGCTGGAAGGCGTACGTCGGCAGGTCCACGCGGCGCGCGCCGGAACCGGCGAAGTACGCGGCCCAGTCGGCGTTCGCGCCCCGGACGTGGGCCTGGGCGAGGGCCGCGACAACGGTCTCGGCCTCGTCGCGACCGGCGCGCAGGGCGGCCGCGAAGGCGGCCTCGCCTTCGACGCACTCCTGAGCCATGGCGGTCAGGACGCCGTCGGGACCGAGTTCGAGGTACGTGGTGACACCGGCGGCTTCGAGGGTCCGGATACCGTCCGCGAAGCGGACCGCCTCACGCACGTGACGCACCCAGAACTCGGGATGCGTCAACTGCTCCGAAGCGAGAGCACCGCTCACATTCGAGATCAGTGCTATCCGGGGGGTCGCGTACGTGATGCCCTCCGCGACCTCACGGAAGGCGTCCAGCATGCCGTCCATGTGCGGCGAGTGGAACGCGTGACTCACGGTGAGGCGCTTGGACCTGCGGTCGCTGAATGAACCGGCGATCCTCTCGGCCTCATCCGAGTCACCCGCAATGACGATGGACCGCGGCCCGTTGATCGCGGCGATGCTCACGCGCTGGCTGAGAAGCGGCGTGACCTCGGCCTCGGTCGCCTCCAGCGCGATCATCACCCCGCCCTCGGGAAGGGCTTGCATCAGCTGGCCGCGCGCCGAAACGAGCCTGCAGGCGTCCTCCAGCGACAGCACCCCGGCCACGTGCGCGGCAGCGATCTCACCGATCGAGTGACCGGACACGAAGTCCGGCCGCACACCCCACGACTCGAACAACCGGAACAACGCCACCTCGACGGCGAACAACGCCGGCTGCGCGAACTCCGTCCGGTTCAACGGCTCGGTGTCCTCGCCGAACAGCACCTCCTTCAGCGGGAGTTCGAGATCCATCCGCTCCGCGACCGCGTCCAGCGCCGCCGCGAACACCGGATACACGGCGTACAACTCACGCCCCATACCCAGCCGCTGACTCCCCTGCCCCGTGAACAGGAACGCCGTACGACCGCTCTTGGTGGCTGTGCCCCGGAGAAGTTCGGGGACCGGGGTGTTCTCGGCGAGGGCGTCGAGCCGGGTGAGCACGGTGGCGGCCGTGTCGTCCGCGGACGCCAGGACCACGGCTCGGTGGTCGAAGGCGGCGCGGCCGGTGGCCAGCGACCGGGCGACGTCGGTGAGCGCGATGTCCGGGTGGGCCGCGAGGTGGTCGCGCAGGGCGCGCGCCTGGGCGGCCAGGGCTTCGGCGTTCCGCCCGGCGAGGCGCAGCGGGAGCACGGCCGGGGCAGCGGGACGCTCGCCCGGCTCAGCCTGCGGTTCCTCGGGGGCCTGCTCGATGATGGTGTGGGCGTTGGTGCCGCTGATGCCGAAGGAGGACACGGCGGCCCGGCGCGGCCGGCCGGTCTCCGGCCAGGCGACGGGCTCGGTGAGCAGTGAGACCGCGCCGTCGGTCCACTCGACGTGCGGCGAGGGCTGCTCGGCGTGCAGCGTTCTGGGCAGGATGCCGTGGCGCATCGCCTGGACCATCTTGATGATGCCCGCGACACCGGCCGCGGCCTGCGTGTGCCCGAGGTTGGACTTGATGGAGCCCAGCCAGAGGGGCTGGTCGACGGTGTGTTCGCGGCCGTACGTGGCGAGCAGCGCCTGTGCCTCGATCGGGTCGCCCAGCGTCGTACCCGTGCCGTGCGCCTCGACCGCGTCCACCTCGGACGCGGACAGCCCCGAGCTCGCCAAGGCGGCCCGGATGACGCGCTGTTGGGACGGGCCGTTGGGCGCGGTGAGGCCGTTGGAGGCGCCATCCTGGTTGATCGCCGAGCCGCGTACCACCGCGAGGACCGGGTGGCCGTTGCGGCGGGCGTCGGACAGCCGCTCCACCAGGAGCATGCCCGCACCCTCGCCCCAGCCGGTGCCGTCGGCGTCCGCGGAGAAGGCGCGGCAACGGCCGTCGGGCGACAGGCCGCGCTGCCGGCTGAAGCCGACGAACGTGCCCGGCGTGGCCATGACGGTCACACCACCGGCCAGCGCCATGTCGCATTCGCCGCTGCGCAGCGCGTGGACGGCCAGGTGCAGCGCGACCAGTGAGGAGGAGCAGGCCGTGTCGATGGTGACGGCCGGGCCCTCCAGACCGAAGGTGTAGGAGACGCGGCCGGAGGCGATGCTGCCGGTGCTGCCCGAGCCGAGGGTGCCGTCGGCGCCGTCGGCGGAGCTCTCCACCAGGGTCGCGTAGTCGTGGTACATCACCCCGGCGAAGACGCCGGTGCGGCTGCCGCGCACGGTGGCCGGGTCGATACCGGCCCGTTCGAACGCCTCCCAGGTGGTCTCCAGGAGCAGCCGCTGCTGCGGGTCCGTGCCGACGGCGTCGCGCGGCGAGATACCGAAGAACGTCGGGTCGAAGGCGGCGGCGTCGTGCAGGAAGCCGCCGTGCCGGGTGTACGAGGTGCCGGGGTGGTCCGGGTCGGGGTCGTACAGCGCCTCGGTGTCCCAGCCGCGGTCGGTGGGGAAGCCGGAGATGGCGTCCACCCCACCCTCCAGGAGCTGCCACAGCTCTTCGGGGGTGGTGACACCGCCGGGGAAACGGCAGCTCATCGCCACGATGGCGATGGGGTCGTCGGAGGCGGCCGCGGGCGCGGGCGCTCCGGTCGCCGGCTGGGCTGCGGCCGCCCCGAGTTCTCCGGCCAGGTGGCGGGCGAGTGCCAGGGAGGAGGGGTGGTCGAAGACGAGCGTGGTGGGCAGTCGGCGGCCGAGGGCGGCACCGAGCCGGTTGCGCAGTTCGACAGCGGTAAGGGAGTCGAAGCCCAGCTCGCTGAAGGCCTGTTCGGGGTCGACGGCGTCCGGCGAGGCGTGGCCGAGCACATCGGCGACATGCCGCAGCACCAGGTCCAGCAGCACGCGTTCACGGTCGCCGGCGTCGTGTTCCGTGAGCCGCCGCTCCAGCGCGGACAGGTCCGTCGGGCTGGCGGCGGAGGCGGTGCGGCGCCTTGGGGTGCGGACCAACGCCCGCAGGAGAGGCGCGACTTCGGCACCCGTCGTCGGCACGGTGAGCCGCATGGGCACGAGCAGACCCGGGGCCGGGCCGGCCGCGCCGAGCGTGTCCGCGAGGTCGAGAAGGGTGAGGCCCTCGGCGGCGGTGAGGCCGTGGACGCCGGCGCGCCGCATCCGGTCGCGGTCGGTGTCGTCGAGCGCGCCGGCCATACCGTCGGCGTCCTCCCACAGGCCCCAGGCCAGCGAGAGGCCGGGCAGACCGGCCGCACGCCGGTACTGGGCAAGGGCGTCGAGGAAGCTGTTGGCGGCGGCGTAGTTGGCCTGTCCGGGGGCGCCGAACACACCGGCTGCCGAGGAGAACAGTACGAACGCCGAAAGATCGCGGTCGCGGGTCAACTCGTGCAGGTTCAGGGCGGCGTCGGCCTTGGGCCGCAGCACGGTGTCCAGATGGTCGGGGGTGAGCGAGTCGAGGACGCCGTCGCTCAGGACACCGGCGGTGTGCACGACCGCCGTCAGCGGGTGCGCCTCGGGCACGGAGGCGAGCACCGCGGCCAGCGCGTCCCGGTCGGCCGCGTCGCACGCGGCCCAGGTCACGGATGCGCCGAACTCCTTTAGCTCAGCGGTCAGTTCGCCGGCACCCGGGGCCTGCTCTCCCCTGCGGCTGAGCAGCAGCAGGTGGCGTACGCCCCGCTCGGCCACCAGGTGACGGGCGACGAGCCGGCCGAGCGTACCGGTGGCGCCGGTGACCAGCACCGTGCCGTTCACATCGTACGTCGGCACCTCGGCGCGCTCATCGGCGGGTACGCGGGCCAGTCGGGGCGCGAGCACGACGCCTTCGCGCAGGGCCAGTTGGGGCTCGTCACCGGCGAGCGCGGCAGCGAGCAGGTCGAGCGGGGGCTCGGCAGCGTCCACGAGGAGAAAGCGGCCCGGGTGCTCGGACTGCGCGGAGCGCACCAGGCCCTGGACGGCGGCGTGCACCGGGTCGGTCACCGCGTCCTCGTCGCGCGCGGCGACCGCGCCCTCGGTGAGCAGGACCAGCCGGGTGCGGTCGAACCGTTCCTCGGCGAGCCACTGCTGGAGCAGGGCCAGCGTGCGGTGCGTGGCCGAACGTACGGCCTCGGGGGTCGGGGCGGGCGCCTGCGGGTACGGCACGAGGACCGCGTCCGGGGCGGTCCCGCCCTCGTCCAACGCCGCTACCAGGGCCGCGAGATCGGCGTACCGCGGCACCTGCTCGCCCACCACGGCGAGGCCCGCGTGACGGTCGGCCGCCGCCTTCGCGAGATCCGTGCAACCGCCGGCCTCCGCGAGCTCCGCGTCCCGTTCGCCCCTCGCCGTCGCGAGGTCCCCGAGCACGGTCCACCGCACCCCGACCTCTCCGGCGGGCAGCGTCACCGGGGCCCAGTCCACCCGGAACAGCGAGTCGTGCCCGCGCCCGGTGGCGAGGTCGCCCGCCGAAACGGCCCGCAGCGTGACCGAGTCAATGTCGGCGACGGGCCGACCGGCGCCGTCGGCCAGGGCGATCGACACCGCGTCGGTGCCGGCCCGGGCGAGTCGTACGCGCAGCACGGAGGCGCCCACGGCGTGCAGGGACACCCCGCTCCACACGAACGGCAGTCGGCTCCGGCCGGTGTCCTCGACGAGCCCGGCGAGGCCGATGGCGTGCAGCGCGGCGTCCAGCAGCGCGGGGTGGATTCCGAACTGCGCGTGCTCGGCGCTCTGTTCGGCCTCGGTGTCCACCTCGACGTACACGGCGTCGTCGGTGCGCCAGGCGGCGCGCACGCCCCGGAAGGCGGGCCCGTACTCCAGGCCGGCCTGGGCGAGCCCGGCGTACAGGTCCTCGACGGGCAGCGGTACGGAGTCGGTGGGCGGCCACTCGGCGAGGGAGGTGGTCGGTTCGGGGGCCCCGGTGGTGAGGACGCCGTCCGCGTGCCGGGTCCAGGGTTCGAGGGGGTCGGCGCCCTCGGGTCGGGAGTGGACGCCGAGAACGCGCCGGCCGGTGGTGTCGGGGGCGCCGACCCACAACTGGAGCTGCACGCCGCCCTGTTCGGGCAGCACGAGCGGGGCTTGCAGGGCGAGCTCCTCCAGCAGGTCGCAGCCGACCTGGTCACCGGCGCGCATCGCCAGCTCGACGAAGGCGGCGCCGGGCAGCACGACCGAGCCGTGCACGGCGTGGTCGGCCAGCCACGGATGGGTGTCCAGGCCCAGCCGCCCGGTGCAGAGGAAGCCGTTGGTGTCGGCGAGCGCGACGGCCGCGCCGAGCAGGGGGTGTCCGGCGGAGCCGAGCCCGGCCGCCGTGACGTCGTTCGCGGGCCGCCCGGCGTCCAGCCAGTAGCGCTCGCGCTGGAAGGCGTACGTGGGCAGGTCTGCGCGCCCGGCTCCTGAACCGGCGTGGTACGCGGCCCAGTCAACGGTCACACCCCGTACATGCAGGCGGGCCAGGGCGTCGGTCAGCGCCTCGGTCTCGGGGCGGTCCTTGCGCAGCAGGGGCACGAGGGCGGCGGGACTGTCGGTGAGGCAGTCCTCGGCGAGCGCCGACAGGACGCCGTCGGGGCCCAGTTCCACGAAGTGCGTGACGTTGCGGTCGGCGAGGGTACGGATGCCGTCGGCGAAGCGGACGGCCTCGCGGACGTGGCGCACCCAGAACTCGGGCCGCGTCAACTGCTCCGAAACGAGAGCACCGCTCACATTCGAGATCACCGATATCTTCGGCAGCGCGTACGCCAGGCCCTCGGCCACTGCACGGAAGGCGTCGAGCATGCCGTCCATGTGCGGCGAGTGGAAAGCGTGGCTCACGGTCAGCCGCTTGGACCTGCGGTGGGAGAACGAACCGGCGATCCGCTCGGCCTCCTCCACGTCGCCCGCGATCACCACGGACCGCGGCCCGTTGATCGCCGCGATACTCACCCGCTCCGACAGCAGCGGAGCAACCTCCGCCTCCGTCGCCTGGAGCGCGATCATCACGCCACCCTCGGGCAGCGCCTGCATCAGCCGACCACGAGCAGCCACCAGCTTGCAGGCGTCCTTCAACGAGAACACCCCAGCCACATGCGCGGCCGCGATCTCACCGATCGAGTGCCCGGACACGAAGTCCGGCCGCACACCCCACGATTCGAACAGCCGGAAAAGGGCGACCTCGACCGCGAACAACGCCGGCTGCGCGAACTCCGTACGATTCAGCAGCTCCGCATCGTCCCCGAACAGCACGTCCTTCAGCGGGAGTTCGAGATCCATCCGCTCCGCGACCGCGTCCAGCGCCGCCGCAAACACCGGATACACGGCGTACAACTCACGCCCCATGCCCAGCCGCTGACTCCCCTGCCCCGTAAACAGGAAGGCCAGCTTGCCGGCGACCGGTCGGCCCTTGATGACGCCGGGGACGGTCCCCTCGGAGTCGGTGTCGGAGCCGGAACCGGAGCCGGAGTCGAGGTCGGAGAGGGCCGCGAGCGCGGCGGTGAGCCCGTCGCGGTCGGGGGCGGTGAGCACCGCCCGGTGCTCGAAGTCGGTACGCGCGGTGGCGAGGGTGCGAGCCGCGTCGAGGATGCCGAGGTCGGGGTGGTCGGCCACGTGGGCGTGGAGGCGGGCGGCCTGGGCGCGCAGCGCGGCCGGGGTGCGCCCGGAGAGGTTCCACAACACGGGGACGGCCGCGGGCGCGGCGGCCCCGGCCACGGCGGGCTCCACGGTCTGCTCGGGCTCAGGGGCCTGTTCCAGGACGGTGTGCGCGTTGGTGCCGCTGATGCCGAAGGAGGAGACGCCGGCCCGGCGCGGGCGGCCGGTCTCGGGCCAGGCGCGCTGCTCGGTGAGGAGCTCGACCGCGCCCTCGGTCCAGTCGACGTCGGTCGTGGGCTCGTGCGCGTGCAGGGTGCGGGGCAGGACGCCGTGGCGCATCGCCATGACCATCTTGATGATGCCCGCGACACCCGCGGCGGCCTGGGTGTGTCCGATGTTCGACTTGATGGAGCCCAGGTAGAGGGGCTGCCCTTCGGTGTGCTCGCGCCCGTAGGTGGCGAGCAGGGCCTGGGCCTCGATGGGGTCACCGAGGGTGGTACCGGTGCCGTGCGCCTCGACGGCGTCGATGTGCGCGGCGGGCAGCCGGGCCTCGCCGAGCGCCTGGCGGATGACACGCTGCTGCGAGGGGCCGTTGGGCGCCGTGAGACCGCTGCTGGCGCCGTCCTGGTTCACGGCGGAGCCGCGTACCAGGGCGAGCACGGGGTGGCCGTTGCGGCGGGCCTCGGACAGCCGCTCCAGCACCAGCATGCCGGCGCCCTCGCCCCAGCCGGTGCCGTCGGCGGAGGCGGCGAAGGACTTGCAGCGGCCGTCGCCGGCCAGGCCCCGCTGCCGGCTGAACTCCGTGAAGGTACCGGGCGTGGACATCACGGTGACACCGCCGGCGAGGGCGAGCGTGCACTCGCCCTTGCGCAGCGCCTGGGCGGCCAGGTGGACGGCGACCAGCGAGGAGGAGCAGGCGGTGTCGACGGTGACGGCCGGGCCCTCCAGGCCGAGGGTGTAGGCGATACGGCCGGAGGCGATGCTGCCGGAACTGCCGTTGCCGAGGAAGGGCTCGACCTCCTCGGCGACACTGAACAGCCGGGCCGCGTAGTCGTGGTACATCAGCCCGGCGAAGACGCCGGTGCGGCTGCCGCGCAGTGCGGTCGGGTCGATGCCCGCGCGCTCGAACGCCTCCCAGGAGATCTCAAGGAGCAGGCGCTGCTGCGGGTCCATGGCGAGGGCCTCGCGCGGGGAGATCCCGAAGAACGCGGGGTCGAAGTCGGCCGCGTCGTGCAGGAAGCCGCCGACCTTCTCGTACGCGTCGATGCCCGACTCGGGGTCGGGGTCGAACAGGACGTCGCCCGGCCAGCCCCGGTCGTCGGGGTAGGGGGTGGCCGCGTCGACACCGCCCGCGACGAGCTCCCAGAGCCGTTCGGGTGTGTCGACGCCACCGGGGTAGCGGCAGCTCATCGCCACGACCGCGATGGGTTCCTGCTCGCGCTCCTCGACCTCGCGCAGCCGTCGCCGGGCCTCGCGGAGGTCGGTCGTCGCCCGCTTGAGGTAATCGAGGTACTTCTCCTCGTTCACCATTACGCCATCCCCGTGGTCTTGGTCGGAATGCTCGCGCGGAGCAGGTGGGTCATCAGGTGGGAGCCGGTGAGGGCCGCCGGGTGAAAGCCGGTGGAGACCGCCGGATGAGAGCCGGTGGGAGCAGCCGGGTGCCGTCCCGTCACCGGGGGCCCGCTCACGGCCCGCCTCGGATCCCAGCCCGAATCCCGGCCCGGCTTCGGGCCCGAAGCCGGGCCCGAAGCCGGGCCGGCAGGGTGCAGGCCGGACCGGTGCCGTTCAGGACAGGCCCAGCTCGTCGTCGAGCAGGTCGAAGATCTCGTCGGCCGTGGCGGACTCGATCGAGCGGTCCTGGGCATCGGTGTCCGGTGCACTGTGCGTTTCGTTCCACTTCGCCAGGAGGTCGCGCAGCCGGGCGGCGATGCCCGCGGCGTCCTCGTCGTCGTCGGGGCCGACGCCCGCCAGGATCGATTCGAGCCGGTCCAGCTCGGTGTGGACGGCCCGCCGGGGGGCGTCGTCCGTGCCCAGCCGCTCGCCGAGATAGCCGGCGAGCGCCTCGGGCGAGGGGTAGTCGAAGATCAGCGTGACCGGCAGGCGCAGCCCGCAGGCGGCGGTGAGCCGGTTGCGCAGGTCGACGGCGGTCAGCGAGTCGAAGCCGAGGTCGAGGAAGCCGCGCGCCGGGTCGACGACGTCCGGGCCGGTGTGGCCGAGGACGGCGGCGACCTGGGTGCGCACCAGGTCCATGAGGGCCTGGGCCCGCTCGGTGGCCGGCAGGGCGGCCAGCCGGTCCGCGAGGGAGCCGCCGGCCTCCGTGCCGACCCCGGTGCCGGTGCGGGTCCCGGGGTCTGCGGCGGCCCGGCGCACCGGGACGTGGACCAGGGAGCGCAGCAGCGGCGGCAGGGTGCCGTCGGCCGCCTGGGCGCGCAGGGCGGCCGGTTCGATCCGCATGGGCACGAGGACGGCGTCGTCCAGGGTGTGCGCGGTGTCGAAGAGGGCCAGGCCCTCCTCGGGTGTCAGGGCGGCCACGCCGGAGCGGGCCATCCTGGCGAGGTCGGCCTCGTCCAGGGCGCCGGCCATGCCGTCCTCGGCGCCCCACAGGCCCCAGGCCAGCGAGGTCGCGGTCAGTCCGCGGGCCCTGCGGTGCTGGGCCAGGGCGTCCAGGAAGCTGTTGGCCGCCGCGTAGTTGCCCTGCCCCGGGGCGCCGAAGCAGCCGGCGACCGAGGAGAAGAGCACGAACGCGCTCAGCTCGTGTCCCTCGGTCAGCTCGTGCAGGTTCCAGGCCGCGTCGAGCTTGGGCCGCAGCACGGTGTCCAGGCGCTCGGGGGTGAGCGAGTCGATGATGCCGTCGTCCAGGACCCCGGCGGTGTGCACCACCGCCGTCAGCGGGTGCTCGGCGGGGATGCCGGCGAGCACGGCCGCGAGCGCGTCCCGGTCGGCCGCGTCGCACGCGGCCCAGGTGACCGATGCGCCCAACTCACCAAGGTCGCTGGCGAGTTCGGACGCGCCCGGGGCTTGCTCGCCCCGTCGGCTGAGCAGCAGCAGCCGACGTGCGCCCCGCTCGGCCACCAGGTGACGGGCGAAGAGCCGGCCGAGGGTGCCGGTGGCCCCGGTGACCAGGACCGTGCCCTCGGGGTCGAGGTCGGGCGCCTGGCGTTCGGTGCGGGCCACGCGGCGCAGCCGGAAGGCGTGCGCGCGACCGGCCCGCAGGGCCAGTTGGGGCTCGTCGCCGGTCAGGACGGCGGCCAGCGCTTCGGCGGAGGCGTCGGTGCCGTCGGTGTCGGCGAGCACGAACCGGCCTGGGTTCTCCGACTGGGCGGTGCGCACCAGGCCCCACACCGGGGCGTGGACCAGGTCGGTGACGGGCTCGCCCGGTTCGACGGCGACCGCGCCGCTGGTGAGCAGCACCAGCCGGGAGCCGTCGAGGCGTTCCTCGGCGAGCCACTGCTGGACGAGGTCGAGCGCGCGGTGCGCGGCGGCCCGGGCGGTGGCCGCCCGGCCGCTGGTGGTGACGGCGGGGGTGAGCGGGACGATGACGGTGTCGGGCACCGGTGCGCCCGTCTCCAGCGCGGCGCGCAGCGCGGCGAGGTCGGCGTGGGTCTCGACGGGCCGGTCGCCGGGGTGGAAGGCGTCCGGGTCCTCGCCGAGCACGGCCCAGCGCTCATCGGTGGGCGCGTTCCTCGTGCTGGGCAGCGCGGCCCAGTCGACGGCGAACAGCGACTCGTGGTGGGCGGAGCGGTCCTCGCCGAGCCCGTCGGCGGGCACCGGACGCAGTACGAGCGAGCCGACGGTGGCGACGGGCGCGCCGGTGGGGTCGGCCAGGTCGAGCGCGACGCCGCCGTCCTCGGCGGCGGCCAGCCGTACGCGCAGCCCGGTCGCGCCGGTGGCGTGCAGCCGTACGCCGGTCCAGGCGAAGGGCAGTCGGGCGCCCTCGACGGGGGCGTCCGCGCTCGCGCCGGGGGTGGCCAGGCCCAGGGCGTGCAGGGCCGCGTCGAAGAGCGCGGGGTGCAGTCCGTAGGCGTCGGCGTCGACCGCGTACGACGGGTCGAGCGCGACCTCGGCGAACACCTCCTCGCCGCGCCGCCAGGCCGCCCGCAGGCCCTGGAAGCCGGGGCCGTAGCCGAGTCCGGCAAGGGCCGCGCCCGGGTAGAACCCGTCGACGGGCAGTTCCTCGGCGCCGGTCGGGGGCCACTGGCCGAGGTCCGCCGCGGGAGCCCCGGGGGCCTGGGGGGCCAGGACGCCGGCCGCGTGCCGGGTCCAGGGCTCCGCCGCGGGGGCGTCGGCACGCCGGGAGTGCAGGGTCAGCGCGCGCCGCCCGCTGTCGTCGGCGCCGGCGACGGCGAGCTGGAACTGTACGGCTCCCCGCTCGGGCAGGGTCAGCGGCGCCTCGACGGTGAGCTCGTCCAGTACGTCGCAGCCGACGTGGTCGCCGGCGCGCAGGGCCAGTTCCACGAGGGCCGTGCCGGGCAGCACCACGGTGTCGCCGACCGTGTGCTCGGCCAGCCAGGGCTGGACGGAGACGGCGAGCCGGCCGGTGAGCACCAAGCCGTCGGAGGCGGGCAGTTCGACGGTGGCGCCGAGCAGCGGGTGGTCCGCTCCGTCCAGTCCGGCCGCGAGGACGTCCTCGACGGAGACGCCCACGTCCAGCCAGTAGCGCTTGCGCTGGAAGGGGTAGGTGGGCAGCTCCACCCGGCGGGCGCCGGTGCCCGCGTAGTACGCGGTCCAGTCGACGGACGTGCCGTGGACGTGGGCGAGGGCCAGGGCGGTGGTGGCGGTGCCGGCCTCGGGCCGGCCCGCGCGCAGCAGTGGCACGAACACCGCGCCGTCGCCGGTGACGCACTCCTGGGCGAGCGCGGACAGCACGCTGTCCGGGCCCAGTTCCAGATAGGTGGTGACGCCGGACTCCTCCAGGGCGCGCACGCCGTCGAGGAAGCGGACGCTCTCGCGCACGTGGCGCACCCAGAAGTCGGGGTCGGTGAGCTCGTCGGTGACGAGCGCGCCGGTGAGGTTGGAGACGACCGGGACGACCGGGGTCTCGTACACGAGGCTCTCGGCGACCTTGCGGAAGTCGGCCAACATGCCGTCCATCAAAGGCGAGTGGAAGGCGTGGCTGACCGTGAGGCGCTTGGACCTGCGGTCGCCGAACGATCCGGCGAGCCTGTCCGTCTCCTGCGGGTCACCCGCGATCACCACCGACCGGGGCCCGTTGACCGCCGCGATGCTCACGTTCTCGGTCAGCAACGGCGCGACCTCGTCCTCGGTCGCCTCCAGCGCGGTCATCACGCCACCCGCGGGCAGAGCCTGGATCAACCGGCCGCGCGCGGCGACGAGTTCGCAGGCGTCCTGGAGGGAGAGCACCCCGGCCAGGTGCGCGGCGACGATCTCGCCGATCGAGTGGCCGCAGAGCACGTCGGGCCGGGCGCCCCACGCCTCGACGAGCCGGAACAGGGCCACCTCGATCGCGAACAGCGCGGGCTGCGCGTACTCCGTACGGTTCAGCATCTCGGCGTCCTCGCCGAACAGCACGCTCTGGAGCGGCAGTTCGAGGTGCCGGTCGAGCTCGGCGCAGACCTCGTCCAGGGCGCGGGCGAAGACCGGTTGGGCCGCGTACAGTTCGCGGCCCGCGCCCGGACGCTGGCTGCCCTGTCCGGTGAACAGGAAGGCGGTGCGGCCCTCGCGAGCCGTGCCGCGCAGCACTCCGGGAGCCTGCTCGCCGCGCGCCAACGCGTGCAATCCGGCCAGCAGTTCGTCCCGGTCGTCGCCGGCGAGCAGCGCGGCGCGCCGTTCCAGCGCGGAGCGGGTGGTGGCCAGGGACAGCGCCAGGTCCACCGGCCGCAGTTCCGGATTCGCCTGTACGTGGGCGGCGAGCCTGCGGGCCTGGGCGCGCAGGGCGTCCTCGCCGCGCGCCGACACCACCAGCGGCACCGTCGCCGTCACCGGCGTGACGTGCCCGGTCGGCTCCGCCCCGGGGGCGAAGTCCGCCCCGGGGGCGAAGTCCGTTTCGGGGGTGGGGTCCGGTTCGCGGGCAGGGGCGGGATCCGGTTCGGGGGCCTGCTCGATGATGGCGTGCGCGTTGGTGCCGCTGATGCCGAAGGAGGACACGCCCGCGCGGCGCGGGCGGCCGGTCTCGGGCCAGGCGACCTGTTCGGTGAGCAGCGAGACCGCGCCCGCCGACCAGTCCACGTGCGGAGTCGCCTCGTCCACGTGCAGGGTCTTGGGGACCACGCCGTGGCGCATCGCGAGGACCATCTTGATCACACCGGCGACGCCCGAAGCGGCCTGCGTGTGACCGAGGTTGGACTTCACCGAGCCCAGCAGCAGCGGCCGGTCCGCGTCGCGCTCCCTGCCGTACGTGGCGAGCAGCGCCTGCGCCTCGATGGGGTCGCCCAGCCGCGTGCCCGTGCCGTGCGCCTCGACCACGTCGACCTCGGCGGCGCCCACGCCCGCGTTGGCGAGGGCGGCGCGGATGACCCGCTGCTGGGAGGGGCCGTTGGGGGCGGTCAGTCCGTTGGAGGCGCCGTCCTGGTTGACGGCTGAGCCGCGCACGACGGCGAGGACCTGGTGGCCGTTCCTGCGCGCGTCGGACAGCCGCTCCAGCAGCAGCATGCCCGCGCCCTCGCCCCAGCCGGTGCCGTCGGCGGCGGCCGCGAAGGACTTGCAGCGCCCGTCCGCGGCGAGACCCCGCTGCCGACTGAACTCGATGAAGGTGCCGGGCGTGAACATCACGGTGACACCGCCCGCGAGCGCCATCGAGCACTCGCCGTTGCGCAGCGCCTGCGCGGCCAGGTGCAGGGCGACCAGCGAGGACGAGCAGGCCGTGTCGACGGTGACCGCCGGGCCCTCCAGGCCGAAGGTGTAGGCGACACGGCCGGAGACGATGCTGCTGGAGCTGCCGGTGCCGAGGTAGCCCTCGACGCCGTCCGGCACCGCGTGCAGCCGGGCGCCGTAGTCGTGGTACATCACACCGGCGAAGACGCCGGTGCGGCTGCCGCGCACCGTGGAGGGGGCGATGCCGGCGCGCTCGAAGACCTCCCAGGTGGTCTCAAGGAGCAGCCGCTGCTGCGGGTCCATGGCCACGGCCTCGCGCGGCGAGATGCCGAAGAAGTCCGCGTCGAACTCGGTTGCGTCGTGCAGGAATCCGCCGTCGCGGGCGTAGGAGGTGCCCTGGCTCTCCGGGTCCGGGTCGTACAGCGCCTCGGTGTCCCAGCCACGGTTCTCGGGCCAGCGGGTGATGCCGTCGGCGCCCGCCGTCAGCATCCGCCACAGATCCTCGGGGGCGCGTACGTCGCCGGGGTAGCGGCAGCTCATCGCGACGATGGCGATGGGTTCGTCGTCGGCCGGCGCGGCGGTCGCGGGCGTGGCCGGGGTGCCCTCGGCGGCGGTGCCGTCGCCGACGAGTTCGGAGCGCAGGTGCCGGGCGAGCGCGGCCGGGTCCGGGTGGTCGAAGACGAGGGTGGCGGGCAGCCTCAGCGCGGTCGCCGCGTTCATACGGTTGCGCAGCTCGACGGCGGTCAGGGAGTCGAAGCCGAGCTCCTTGAAGGACCGGGACGCCTCGACGGACCCGGCGCCCGTGTGGCCGAGCACGGCCGCGACCTGGGCCCGGATGAGGTCCCGCAGCACCCGCTCCTGCTCGGCGGCCGGCAGGGCGGCCAGCCTGGCGCGCAGCTCGGGCTCGCCGGCCGCGGCCACGTCCACGGTGCGCCGGGCGACCCCGCGGACCAGTCCGCGCAGCAGGTGGGAGAGGGTGCCGGCGGAGGCCTGGACGCGCAGCGCCTCGGCGTCGACGCGCATCAGGGCGACGGTCGACTCGTCCAGGGCCACCGCCGTGTCGAACAGCTCCAGGCCGTCCTCGGCGGTCAGCGGCGGCAGTCCGGCGCGGCGCATCCGGTTGACGTCGGCGGCGTCCAGGGCGCCCGCCATGCCGTCCGCGACGGCCCACAGGCCCCAGGCGGTGGCGGTGGCCGGCAGCCCCTGGGCGCG
Organism: Streptomyces sp. NPDC091209; assembly: GCF_044757755.1. Taxonomy (NCBI): domain Bacteria; kingdom Bacillati; phylum Actinomycetota; class Actinomycetes; order Kitasatosporales; family Streptomycetaceae; genus Streptomyces; species Streptomyces sp. NPDC091209. The sequence continues at coordinate 292,505 of NZ_JBIVVR010000012.1, forward strand.
GCGGTGGGTGGCGAGGGCGTCCAAGTAGGCGTTGGCGGCAGCGTAGTTGGCCTGGCCCGGTCCGCCGAAGACGCCGGAGGTGGAGGAGAACAGCACGAAGGCCGTCAGGTCCAGCCCGCGGGTCAGCTCGTGCAGGTTCCAGGCCGCGTCCACCTTGGGCCGCAGTACGGCGGAGAGCCGCTCGGGGGTGAGCCCGGTGACGACACCGTCGTCCAGCACACCGGCGGTGTGCACCACGGCGGTCAGCGGGTGCTCGGCGGGGATGCCGGCGAGCACCGCGGCCAGTGCGTCGCGGTCCGCGACGTCACAGGCCGCCCAGGTGGCGGTCGCCCCCGACTCGGCCAGTTCGGCGACGAGTTCGGCGGCCCCGGGGGCTTCGGCCCCGCGCCGGGCCACGAGCAGAAGCCTCGTCACGCCGTGGCGGGACACGAGGTGCCGGGCCACCAGGGCGCCCAGCGCGCCGGTGGCGCCGGTGACGAGGACGGTCCCGCCGGGCCCGAAGGCGGGCGTACGGGCGAGATCGGGCTGCTCGGGGTCGAGCACGGCGACGCGGGCCAGGCGTGGCACGAGCACCTCGCCGCCGCGCAGCGCGAACCGCTCCTCGTCGGTGCCGAGCGCCACCCGCAGGGCCTCGCCCGCGGCGGCATCCGTGGCGTCCAGGTCCACGAGGGCGATCCGGCCCGGGTTCTCGGTCTGCGCCGAGCGCAGCAGGCCCCACACGGTGGCGGCGGCCGGGTCGATGGTCTCGGCGTCGGGCCCGGTGGCGACCGCGCCCCGGGTGACGACCACCAGCCGGGAGCCGGCGAACCGGTCCTCGGCCAGCCACTGCTGCGCCAGGGCCAGGGCGGCGTGGGCGGCGGCGTGCACGGCGGCCGGGTCGGCCGAGTGCGGCGCGAGCTCGACCACGACCTCGTCGGGCACGGGCTGTCCCGCGTCCACGGCGGCGGACAGGGCCGCCAGGTCCGCGTGTCGCGGTGCGTCCGGCAGCGCGATCGCGTCCGCGCCGAGCAGCGCGAACCGGGCGGCCACGGGTTCACCGAGGCCGGAAGGCGCGGTCCACTCCTGGTGGAAGACCGCCTCGTGGTGCGTGGCTCGGGCGGCGCGCAACTGGTCGGCGGAGACCGGGCGCAGGCCGAGCGACTCGACCAGCGCGACCGGGGCACCGGCGGCGTCCGCGATCTCCAGGCGCACGCCCTCGGCGCCGGCCGGGGCGAGCCTGACGCGCAGCGCCGCGGCGCCCGCGGCGTGCAGGGACACCCCGCTCCAGGCGAACGGCAGCCGGCCCCGGCCGTCGTCGGCACCGACGCCGCTCAGCCCGATGGTGTGCAGGGCCGCGTCCAGCAGCGCCGGGTGCAGACCGAACCGGCCCGCCGTCTCCTCCGCGCCCTCCGGCAGCCGTACCTCGGCGAAGACCTCGCCGTCGCGCTGCCAGGCAGTGCGCAGGCCCCGGAACGTCGGCCCGTACGCGAATCCGATCGAGTCCAGCTCGTCGTAGCGTCCCTCCAGCGGCACTTCGGTGGCCCCGGCCGGCGGCCAGGCCGACAGGTCGAAGCCGGCCGGGCGGCGCGCGCCCTCGGCGAGCACACCGGAGGCGTGCCGCGTCCACGGCCCCTCGGCCGTGAGCCCCTCGGCGCGGGAGTGCAGCGCGACCGGGCGGCGCCCGGAGGCGTCGGCGGCACCGACCCACACCCGTAGCTGGACGCCGCCACGCGCGGGCAGCACCAGCGGGGCCTCCAGGGTCAGCTCCTCCAGGTGGTCGCAGCCCACCTGGTCACCGGCACGGACGGCCAGCTCCACGAACGCCGTTCCCGGCAGCAGGACGCTCCCGAGGATCTCGTGGTCGGCCAGCCACGGGTGCGTGTCCAGGGCGAGCCGTCCGGCGAAGACCATGCCGTCGGATTCGGGCAGGGCCACGCCCGCGCTCAGCAGCGGGTGCCCGGTGTCGTCCAGACCGATCGCCTCGACGTCACCCAGGTGGTACGGAGACACGGCCGGCCAGTAGCGCGAGCGCTGGAAGGCGTACGTCGGCAGGTCCACACGCCGCGCACCGGTGCCCGCGAAATAACCGCTCCAGTCGACGCCCACGCCGTGGGTGTGGGCGCGGGCGAGAGCGGTGGTGAGCGTGTCCGCCTCATCGCGACCGCCGCGAACGACGGGAAGGAAAACAGCATCGGCGTTCTCGACACAGTCCTGCGCCATGGCGGACAGGACACCGTCCGGACCCAGCTCGACGAACGTGGTGACACCGGCGGCTTCGAGCGCGCGGATGCCATCGGCGAAACGGACCGCCTCACGAACGTGCCGCACCCAGAACTCCGGCTGCGTCAACTGCTCCGAAACGAGAGCACCGCTCACATTCGAGATCACCGATATCTTCGGCAGCCCGTACGTCAGGCCCTCCACCACGGCACGGAAGTCGTCCAGCATGCCGTCCATGTGCGGCGAATGAAACGCGTGACTCACGCTCAGCCGCTTGGACCTGCGGTCGCTGAACGAACCGGCGATCCTCTCGGCCTCGTCGGCATCACCCGCTATCACCACGGACCGCGGCCCGTTGATCGCCGCGATGCTCACCCGCTCCGACAGCAGCGGAACGACCTCGTCCTCGGTGGCCTGGAGGGCGATCATCACGCCGCCCTCGGGCAGCGCCTGCATCAGCCGACCTCGCGCCGACACGAGCTTGCAGGCATCGGCGAGGCTCAGCACCCCGGCCACGTGCGCGGCCGCGATCTCACCGACCGAATGACCGGACACGAAGTCCGGCCGCACACCCCACGACTCGAACAACCGGAAGAGCGCGACCTCGACCGCGAACAGGGCGGGCTGCGCGAACTCCGTCCGGTTCAACAGGTCGGCGTCGTCCCCGAACACCACGTCACGCAGCGGCACATCAACGTCGAGGTGCGCGCACACCGCGTCGAAGGCATCGGCGAACACCGGGTACGCGGCATACAACTCACGGCCCATTCCGAGCCGCTGACTGCCCTGCCCCGTGAACAGGAACGCGGTCTTCCCCGACAGCGGCGAACCCGTCACCACCCCCGGCGCACCCGAGTCCTGCGCCAGACCGGCCAGACCGGCCAGCAACCCGTCCCGGTCACCGGCCACCACAACCGCACGACGGTCAAAGGCCGAACGCCCGACCGCCAGCGAAAGACCCACGTCGGCGGCGCACAGCCCGGGGTTGTCCGTCAGATGGGCGTGCAGCGCGGCCGCCTGGCCGCACAGCGCCCGCGCACTCCTCGCCGACAGCACATACGGCACCGGGCGCGCAGGCTGCTCCGACACCGGCGCCCCCGCCTCGGCCACCGTCTCCGGGGCCTGCTGCGGCGCCTGCTCCACGATCGTGTGCGCGTTCGTCCCGCTGATACCGAAGGAAGAAATACCCGCACGACGCGGACGACCCGTCTCCGGCCACGCCACCGACTCGGTCAACAGCGAAACGTCCCCGGCCGACCAGTCGACGTGCGGGGTCGGCTCGTCCACATGCAGAGTGGGCGGCAGCACCCCGTGCTCCATCGCCAGCACCATCTTCATCACGCCCGCGACACCTGCGGCGGCCTGGGTGTGCCCGAGGTTGGACTTGATGGAGCCCAAGTGCAGCGGCAGCCCTTCGGGACGGTCCTTCCCGTAGGTCGCCAACAGCGCCTGCGCCTCGATCGGGTCACCCAGCCGCGTACCCGTACCGTGTGCCTCCACCGCGTCCACGTCGGCCGGGGTGAGGTCACCACTGGCCAACGCGGCGCGGATGACGCGCTGTTGGGACGGACCGTTGGGAGCGGTCAGCCCGTTGGACGCGCCGTCCTGGTTCACGGCCGAACCACGGACGAGGGCCAGCACGGGATGACCGTTACGCCGCGCGTCGGACAACCGCTCCACGAGCAGCATGCCGACACCCTCGCCCCAGCCCGTACCGTCCGCAGCCCCCGCGAACGCCTTGATCCGACCGTCCTCGGCCAACCCACGCTGACGGCTGAAGTCGATGAAGGAGGCGGGGGTGGACATCACGGTCACACCGCCGGCCAGGGCCATGGAGCACTCGCCGTTGCGCAGCGCCTGGATCGCCCAGTGCAGCGCGACCAGAGAGGAGGAGCAGGCGGTGTCGACGGTGACGGCCGGACCCTCCAGGCCCAGCACGTAGGAGATGCGGCCGGAGACGACGCTGGCGGCGTTGCCGGTGCCGAGGAAGCCCTCGACGCCCTCGGGGGCGGCGAGGATGAGGTTGAGGTAGTCCTGGCCGTTGGTGCCGGTGAAGACGCCGATCTGCTCGCCGCGCACGGTGGCCGGGTCGATGCCGGCGCGCTCGAAGGCCTCCCATGAGGTCTCCAGGAGCAGCCGCTGCTGCGGGTCCATGGCGAGGGCCTCGCGCGGCGAGATGCCGAAGAAGTCCGGGTCGAAGTCGGTGGCTCCGGCGAGGAAGCCGCCCTCGCGGACGTAGCTGGTGTTCTCGGCGGCGGATTCGGGGTCGTACAGCCCGTCGAGGTCCCAGCCACGGTCGGTGGGGAAGCCGGAGACGGCGTCCCGGCCCTCGGCCAGGAGCCGCCACAGGTCCTCGGGGGTGGCCACGCCGCCGGGGAAACGGCAGCTCATCGCGACGATGGCGATGGGGTCGTCGTCGACGGCGACGGGGGCCTGCGCGACGGCGGATCCGCCGTTCGTGCCGAGGAGTTCGTGCTGGAGGAAGGCGGCCAGGGCGTAGGCGTTGGGGTAGTCGAAGATCAGTGTGGCGGGGAGCGGCAGTCCGGTGCGGGAGGACAGCAGGTTGCGTATCTCCACGGCAGTCAGCGAGTCGAAGCCGAGGTCGTGGAAGGCGCTGGCGGGGTCCACGGACTGCGGTCCTGCGTGTCCGAGCACGGCGGCGACCTGCGTGCGGACGAACTCCACGGTCAGTTCGTCGCGTTCGCCGGCCGGTGCCTCGGCGAGGCGGCGGGCGAGGGTGTCGGCGGTCCCGACGGCCGGGCCGCTCGCCTCGCCGGTGGCGAGGGCCTGCACGGCGTCGGGCAGGTCGGCGATGAGCGGGCAGGGGCGCACCGCGGTGAGGCCCGGGGCGAGCAGCGACCAGTCGAAGTCGGCGACGACGCAGGCCGTTTCGTCCAGGGCGAGGCTGATGCGCAGGGCGTTCAGGGCGAGTTCGGGGGCGAGGGCGGGCAGTCCGGCCTGGCGCAGCCGTTCGGCGACGAGGCCGTCGGTGGCCATGCCGCCGTCGGCCCAGGCACCCCAGGAGACGACGGTGGCGGGCAGGCCGTCGGCGCGGCGCTGCTCGGCGAGGGCGTCCAAGTACGCGTTCGAGGCGGCGTAGTTGGCCTGTCCCGCAGCGCCGAGGACGCCGGCGACCGAGGAGAACAGCACGAAGGCGGACAGGTCCAGCTCGCGGGTCAGCTCGTGCAGCACGTGGGCGGCGTGCGCCTTGGGGCGCAGCACACCGGCGAGGCGGTCGGGGGTCTGGGCGTCCAGTACTCCGTCGTCGAGGACGCCGGCGGCGTGCACGACTGTGGTGAGGGGGTGCTCGGCGGGAATGCCGGCCAGCAGGGCGGCGACGGCGTCGCGGTCGGTGACGTCGCAGGCGACGAAGGTCGCCTCGGCGCCCAACTCCGCTATTTCCTGCGTGAGTTCCTCAGCGCCTTCGACCTCGGGGCCGCGTCGGCCGAGCAGGAGGATCCGGTCGGCGCCCGCGCGGGCGAGCAGTCGGGCGACGTGCCGGCCGAGCGCTCCGGTGCCGCCGGTGACGAGGGCGGTGCCGCCGGTGGTCCACTCGCCGGGCTGCTCCTCGCGCGGGGCGCGGGCCAGTCGGCGTACGAAGGTGCCGGTGGAGCGCACGGCGAGATGGTCCTCGTCGCCGAGACCGCCGAGGGCGTCGGCGAGCCGGCCCGCGGCGCGCTCGTCGGGCTGCTCGGGCAGGTCGATCAACCCGCCCCATCGGGTGGGCAGTTCGAGTGCCGCCGTGCGACCGAGACCCCAGGTGAGCGCCTGGGCGGGTGCGGCGAGGCGGTCGGTGCGGCCGGTGGAGACGGCGCCGCGGGTGACGGCCCACAGCGGTGCCTCGACACTCGCGTCGCCGAGGGCCTGGACGAGGGCGGTGGTGGCGGCGAGGCCCGCGGGCAGCGCGGCGTCCACGGGGTGCGGGCGCTCGTCGAGGGCGAGCAGCGACAGCACGCCTGCGGGCGACTCGGCGTCGGCGAGGAGTTCGCGCAGTCGGACGGCGAGGGTGTCGCGGTCCTCGTCTGCGGCGTCCACGGCGAGGGTGGTCACCTGGGCGCCGCGCGCGGTCAGGGCGCGGGCGGCGGCGCCGGCCCATGGGTCGTCGGTGTGCCCGGCGGGCACGATCAGCAGCCAGTGTCCCGTGACGGGCCCGGCGGCGGTGTCGATGAGCGGCTTCCAGGTGACGCGGTAGCGCCAGCCGTCGACGGTGTCGCGGTCGCGGTTGCGGCGGTGCCAGGCGGACAGCGCGGGCAGCACGCCGCTGAGCGGCTCGTCGCCCGCGACTCCGAGGGTGTCGGCGAAGCGCGCGAGGTCCGCGCTGTCGACGACTTCCCAGAACTTGGCGTCGGCGGCGGAGAGTTCGCCGCCCGCGACGGGGTCGGTGAAGTCGGTGAAGGGGTCGCGCGGCCAGTACAGCTCGCGCTGGAAGGCGTACGTGGGCAGTTCCACCCGGCGGGCCCCGGTGTCGCGGAAGCGGGCGGCCCAGTCCGGGGAGAGACCGCGCACATGGGCGCCCGCCACGGCCGCGGTGAGCGACCACGCCTCGGGCCTGCCGGTGCGCAGCGCGGGCAGGAAGGCCGCGGCGCGCGGGCCGGTGGCGGTCAGGCAGTCCCGGCCGAGCCCGGACAGCACACCGCCGGGGCCGAGTTCGAGGTAGGCGGTGACGCCACGGCTCTCCATCCAGCGGATGCCGTCGAGGAGGCGGACGGCCTCGCGGACGTGGCGCACCCAGAAGTCGGCCGAGCCCATCTCGTCGGAGACCAGGGCGCCGGTGAGGTTCGAGACGACCGGGATGCCCGGTGTCTCGTAGATCAGGCCCTCGGCGACCGTACGGAAGGCGTCGAGCATGCCGTCCATGTGCGGCGAGTGGAAGGCGTGGCTGACCGTGAGGCGCTTGGACCTGCGTCCTTCGAATGCTTCTACGATCCTCTCGGCCTCGGCGGCGTCACCGGAGAGGACCACGGACCGCGGGCCGTTGACCGCCGCGATGCTCACGTTCTCCGTCAGCAGCGGCGCGACCTCGTCCTCGGTGGCCTGGAGCGCGATCATGACCCCGCCCTCGGGCAGCGCCTGCATCAGCCGGCCGCGCGCCGAGACCAGCGCGCACGCGTCCTCCAGCGAGAACACCCCGGCCACGTGAGCCGCGGCGATCTCGCCGATGGAGTGGCCCGCCAGGAAGTCGGGGCGCACGCCCCACGACTCCACCAGACGGTACAGCGCCACCTCGACGGCGAACAGTGCCGGCTGCGCGTACTCGGTGCGGTCCAGCAGCGCGGCGTCCGTGCCGAAGAGCACGTCCTTCAGCGGGCGGGCGAGTTCGAGCCGGGCGCACACCGCGTCCAGCGCCTCGGCGAACACCGGGTATTCCTCGTACAGTTCGCGGCCCATGCCCAGGCGCTGGCTGCCCTGGCCGGTGAAGAGGACGGCGAGCTTGCCCTCGGTGGCGCTGCCCTCGAAGACGTCGGCGCAGGGCCTGCCCTCGGCGAGCGCGGACAGGCCGGCGAGCAGACCGGCGCGGTCGTGGGCGACGACGGCGGCGCGGCGGTCCAGGGCGGCGCGGGTGAGGGCCTGCGCGTACGCGAGGTCGGCGAGGGCGATGTCGGGGCGCTCGGTGAGGTGGGTGTGGAGGCGGGCGACCTGGGCGCGCAGGGCGGCCTCGGTGCGGCCGGACAGCACCACGGGCAGCACACCCGCGCCGCCTGTCACCGGGGCGCTCTGTGCGGCCTCGTCGGTCTCGGGGGCGCTCTCCAGGATGACGTGGGCGTTGGTGCCGCTCATGCCGAAGGAGGACACGCCGATGCGGCGCGGCCGGTCGTACGTGGGCCAGGGGCGGGCCTCGGTGAGCAGTTCGACGTGGCCCGCCGACCAGTCCACGTGCGGGGTGGGCTCGCTGACGTGGAGGGTGCGCGGCAGCGTGCCGTCGCGCAGGGCCATGATGCTCTTGATGACGCCGGCGACACCGGCGGCGGCCTGGGCGTGGCCGATGTTGGTCTTCAGCGAGCCCAGCCACAACGGCCGGTCCTCGGGGCGGTCCTGGCCGTAGGTGGCGATCAGGGCCTGGGCCTCGATGGGGTCGCCCAGGCCCGTGCCGGTGCCGTGCGCCTCGACGGCGTCGACGTCGCCGGGGGTGAGGCGGGCGTTGGACAGCGCCTGGAGGATCACGCGCTGCTGGGAGGGGCCGTTGGGGGCGGTGAGCCCGTTGGAGGCGCCGTCCTGGTTGACGGCGGTGCCGCGCAGCACGGCGAGGACCGGGTGGCCCTTGCGGCGCGCGTCGGACAGCCGCTCGACCAGCAGGATGCCGACGCCCTCGGCGAGGCTGAAGCCGTCCGCGTCGGGCGAGAACGCCTTGCAGCGGCCGTCGGTCGCCAGGCCGCGCTGCTTGCTGTAGTCGATGAAGGTGCCGGGCGCGGCCATCAGCGTGGCGCCGCCGGCGAGGGCCATGGAGCACTCGCCGTTGCGCAGCGCCTGCACCGCCAGGTGGAGGGCCACCAGCGAGGAGGAGCAGGCGGTGTCCACGGTGACCGCGGGGCCCTCAAGGCCGAAGGTGTACGACAGCCGGCCGGAGGCGACACTGGCGGCGTTGCCGGTGCCGAGGTAGCCCTCGACGTTCTCCGAGGAGCTGAGCAGCGCGGTCAGGTAGTCGTGGCTGCTGGTGCCGACGAAGACACCGACCTGCTTGCCGCGCATCCCCGTCGGGTCGACGCCCGCACGCTCGAACGCCTCCCAGGAGGTCTCCAGGAGCAGCCGCTGCTGCGGGTCCATGGCGAGCGCCTCGCGGGGCGAGATGCCGAACAGCGAGGGGTCGAAGCGCGCGAAGTCCCGTACGAAACCGCCCTGGTCGGCGTAGCTGGTGCCGGGGTGCTCGGGGTCCGGGTGGTAGACGGTGTCCATGTCCCAGCCACGGTCGGCGGGGAACCCGGTGATCGCGTCGGCCTCGTCCATCACGAGGCGCCACAGCTCCTCGGGGGATTCGATGCCGCCCGGGTAGCGGCACGCCATTCCGACGACGGCGATGGGGTCCTGGTTCTTCGCCTCGACGTCGCGCAGCCGCTGACGCGTCTGGTGCAGGTCCGCCGTCACCAGCTTCAGGTAGTCCCGCAGCGTCTCTTCATTCGCCATTTGATGCAACCACCCATTTGCGGCAGACGGCATAGGAAACCGTTGTGCGAAAATCCAAGGGAATTCAATGTGCGCCGAACGGCCCGCCCCACGGACGAATCGGCTGCGCACTGCGAGGTTATTGAGCGCCCAATCTCCCCCACAACCCCTAACTGCCCCCTAAGCACCCCTGGGTGGAGGGTGCGTAGGGGGCAGTCGCCTTGCGGGAAAATATCCGAGGGCTGACCATCGTGACCAATATCGAAGTCGCCGTCAACACGCTTTCCCATTCCGCGCCCGAACAATTCTCCGGGATTTTCCGGCGCGGTACGCGCGGGGTGGGCCGACTTCCCCGGGAAGGGAGCGGCCCACCGGGTCAGTCGCGGCCCAGACCCTTGTTGATGAACGCGAACAGTTCCTCGTCGCTGGCGTCCTGGAGCCGGTCCACGTCGGCCAGCACGTCGGGAGGAGTACCCCCGTCGGAGACCTCGTCACCGGACGCGGGGGCCGCCGGGTCCCCGGCGTCGTTCCACTTCGCCAGCAGCGACTGGAGCCGCATCGTCACCCGGGCCCGTACGACGTTGTCGGAGGTGCCGTGCTCCAGCACCACCTCCAGCTTGTCCAACTCGTCCAGCAACGGGGCGCCGCCCGCCGCCGCGTCCGGCACGATCCCGGCCCGCAGGAAGGCCGCGACGGCGGCCGGGGTCGGGTGGTCGAAGACGAGGCTCGCGGGCAGCTTCAGCCCGCTGGCCGCGCCGAGGCGGTTGCGCAGGTCCACCGATGTCAGCGAGTCGAAGCCGAGCTCCTTGAACGCCCGCCCCGCCTCGATCGACGACAGGTCGGGGTGGCCGAGGACGGCCGCCACGGCGGTGCGGACCAGTTCCAGGACGGTGCGCTCCTGCTCGGCCTCCGGCAGGCCCGCCAACTGCTGAGCCAGCGGCATGCCCCCGGCCAGTTCCTCGGCGGACTCCCGCTCGACGCTCTCGATCACCTGCCGGGCCTCCGGCAGCCCCAGCAGCAGCGGCCGCTCCCGGTCGGCGGTGAAGGCGAGCGTGAACCGCTTCCAGTCCATGTCCACGACCGTCAGCGTCGCCTCGTCCCGGTCCAGCGCGTGCTGGAGGGAGACCAGAGTCCGCTCCGGCGGCATCACCAGGATGCCGTGCCGGCGCATTCGGTCACCGGCCGCCCCACTGTCGCCCGCCGCGCTGTCCCACGGACCCCAGGCGATGGCGGTGGCGGGCAGCCCGGCCGCGCGCCGGTGCTCGGCGAACGCGTCCAGGAAGGCATGGCCCGGCGCCTGGTTGCCCTGACCGGGCGCGCCGAACGTGGCGGAGAAGGAGGAGAACAGCACGAACGCCGACAGGTCGAGCCCGCGGGTCAGCTCGTGCAGGTGGCGCGTGGCGTCCACCTTGAGCCGCAGCACCTCCCGCATCCGCTCGGGCGTGAGCGCTTCGATCACGCCGTCGTCCAGGACGGCGGCGGTGTGCACCACGGCGGTCAGCGGGTGCTCGGCGGGGAGCGATTCCAGCAGCGCCGCGAGCGCCTCGCGGTCGGCCACGTCGCAGGCAGCGACCGTGACCTTGGTGCCCAACGCCTTTATTTCGTCGCGCAGTTCGACGGCGTCCGGCGCGTCGATCCCGCGCCGGCTGGTCAGCACCAAGTGCTCGGCGCCGTTGGCCGCGAGCCAGCGGGCGACGTGCGCGCCCAGGGCTCCCGTGCCGCCGGTGACGAGCGTGGTACCCCGCGGCTTCCACTCGCGTACGGCCGGAACGTCGGCCAGCCGCGCCCGCACCAGCCGACGGCCGTACAGGCCCGCCGTTCGCAACGCCACCTGGTCCTCGGAGCCGTCGCCCGCGAGGAGGCCCACCAGCCGGGCGAGCGTGCGCGCGTCGGTCTGCTCGGGCAGGTCGAGCAGACCGCCCCAGCGCCCGCCCTGCTCCATGGAGGCCACCCGGCCCATGCCCCACACCAGCGCCTGCTCGGGTTCGGCGAGCCGCTCGGCGGAGTTCACCGCGACCGCGCCCCGGGTCAGGCACCACAGCGGCGCGTCCACGTCGGCGTCACCGAGCGCCTGGAGGAGCGTCACCGCGTCGATCAGTCCGGCACCGGGCAGCAGTACGGCCCCGGCCACCTCGTCCGCGGCCTCGCGGATCCGGGCGGCCAGCTCGTCGCGGCTCTCGCCGGCGACCGCGAGGGTAAGGACCTCGGCGCCGTGCTCGGTGAGCGCGCCGGTGATCGCGGTGGCGTCGGCCCCCTCGGGTACGGCGATCAGCCAGGTGCCGGACAGGCGCGCGGCGGCCGGGTCGGCGATCCGCTTCCACGTCACCCGGTAACGCCAGCCGTCCACCGTGGACTGCTCACGACTCTGCCGACGCCAGGCCGACAGAGAAGGCAGCAGAGACGTCAACGAGTCGTTGTCGGCCAGGTCCAGCTCGGCGGCCAGCGCCTCCAGATCCTCACGCTCCACCGCGTCCCAGAACCGCGCGTCCACCGCGCTCTCGGCCACCACCGGCACCTCGACGGGCGCGGCCTCGGGCCAGAACCGCTGCCCCTGGAAGGCATACGTCGGCAACTCCGCCCGACCCGCACCCGTCCCCGCGAACACGGCATCCCAGTCGACCGACGCGCCATGTACGTACGCCTCACCGACCGACTGCCAAAAACGCTCCAGACCACCCTCGTCACGACGCAGCGAACCCACCACAGCCACCGCACGGCCCACGTCCTCGGCCGTCTCCTGCACACCGACACTCAGCACCGGGTGCGGACTGGATTCGACGAAGACGCCGAAGCCGTCCGCCAGCAGGGTGCGGGTGGCGTTCTCCAACTCCACCGTCCGCCGCAGATTGGTGAACCAGTAACCCGCGTCCAGCTCCGGACCGCTCACCCACTCACCGGTGACCGTGGACAGGAACGGAACCCGCGCCTCCAACGGACGTACCGGAGCGAGGAGTTCGGCAAGCTCCTCACGCAGCAACTCCACCTGCGCCGAATGCGAGGCGTAATCGACCGCGATCCGCTTCGCCCGCACACCGTCCTTCTCACAGACCGCCAGGAACTCGTCCAGCGCCGACGCCTCGCCCGAAATCACGGCCGACGAAGGCCCGTTGACCGCCGCCACGGAGATACGGTCCTCACCCCACGGCGCAATCAGCTCCCGTACCCGGGCCACGGGCAACGGCACCGACACCATCCCGCCCAGACCCGCCAGCACCCGCCCGATCGCCTGACTGCGCAACGCGACCACACGAGCCGCATCCTCCAAAGTCAAGATCCCCGCCACACACGCGGCAGCGATCTCACCCTGCGAATGCCCCAGCACCGCGTCCGGCACCACACCCACCGAACCCCACACCTCGGCCAGCGACACCATCACCGCGAACAGAACCGGCTGCACGACATCCACCCGGTCCAGCGAAGGCGCGCCCGCCGCACCACGGAGGACATCGGTCAACGACCAGTCCGTGAACGGCTCCAGCGCCTTCGCACACTCCTGCACACGCGAGGCGAAGACCGGCGAAGAGTCCAACAGCGCCTCGGCCATGCCCACCCACTGGGACCCCTGCCCGGGGAAGACGAACACCGTCCGACCGCCCACCACCGAACCCGTCACCACACCGGCGGCCATCGCACCCGAAGCGACCGCCTCCACCCCGGCCGCATGATCCGGACCCAGCACCACGGCCCGATGCTCCAAGCCGGCCCGCGTCAACGCCAGCGACCGCCCGACCATCAGCGGATCGGCCTCCCGATCCGCGATCCACTCCCCCAGCCGCGCCGCCTGCCCCCGCAGCGCCGCCATGCCCTTGCCCGACAACACCCACGGCACCACCGCAACCGTGGGGGCGACATCCTCCGGACCCGCGCTCTCCCCGGCCTCCGGCGCCTGCTCCACGATGACGTGGGCGTTCGTGCCACTGAAACCGAACGACGAGATGCCCGCCCGGCGCGGACGGTCCGCCTCGGGCCACGCCGCGACCTCTCGTACCAGTGAGACCGTGCCCGACGACCAGTCGATGTGCGGCGACGGCTCGTCGATGTGGAGGCTGCGGGGCAGCAGGCCGTGCTTCATCGCGAGGACCATCTTGATCACACCGGCGACACCGGCGGCTGCCTGCGTATGACCGATGTTCGACTTCACCGAGCCCAACAGCAACGGACGCTCCACCGGCCGGCCTTGGCCGTACGTGGCAAGGAGCGCCTGCGCCTCGATCGGGTCGCCCAGCTTCGTACCGGTGCCGTGCGCTTCCACCACGTCCACATCCGCGGCGGACAGCCGGGCGTTGGCGAGGGCCTGGCGGATGACGCGCTGCTGCGACGGACCGTTGGGCGCGGTCAGACCGTTGGAGGCACCGTCCTGGTTGACGGCGGAACCCCGCACGACCGCGAGGACCGGTCGCCCGTTGCGGCGGGCGTCGGAGAGACGCTCCAGGAGGAGCATGCCGACGCCCTCGGCGGGGCCGAAGCCGTCGGCGTCCGAGGAGAACGCCTTGCAGCGGCCGTCCCGGGAAAGGCCCCGCTGCTTGCTGAACTCCACAAAGAGGCCGGGCGTGGACATCACGTGCACACCGCCCGCGAGGGCCAGCGAGCACTCGCCGTTGCGCAGCGCCTGTACCGCCAGGTGGATGGCGACGAGCGACGCCGAGCAGGCCGTGTCGATGGTGACGGCCGGGCCCTCCAGGCCGAAGGTGTACGAGAGCCGTCCGGACATCACGCTGGCGGCGTTGCCGGTGCCCAGGTGACCGGCGTAGTCCTCGGCGGCCTCCACCAGCGGGGTGAGGTAGTCGGAGCCGTTGATGCCGACGAAGACGCCGGAGCGGCTGCCTCGCAGCGTGGCCGGGTCGATGCCCGCCCGCTCGAACGTCTCCCAGGTGGTCTCCAGCAGGACTCGCTGCTGCGGGTCCATGGCCGTGGCCTCGCGCGGGGAGATACCGAAGAAGTCGGCGTCGAAGGTGGTGGCGCCGGCGAGGAAGCCGCCCTCGCGGGTGATGGAGGTGTTGGGCTCGTCGGGGTCGTCGGAGAAGAGGTTGTCGAGGTCCCAGCCCCGGTCGGCGGGGAATTCGGAGAGGGCGTCCCCGTCGTTGCTCAGCAACTCCCACAATTCCTCGGGGGAGTTGCTGCCGCCCGGGTAACGGCAGGCCATGGCCGTGATGGCGATGGGCTCGTGGGACCGGCTCTCGATGTCCCGCAGTCGCCCGTGGGCCTCGTCGAGTTGCGTCGTGACTTTCTTCAGGTATTCGCGGAGCTTCGCTTCGTTCGCCACTGGCGCTTCACCTGTTCGCATGGTCGAGAGCGTGGAGGTATTCGCACGTGCTCGGAGTGGTTCGGGTCGGGGGTCTGGGGTCCCGAGGGTGCTCCTCAGGGGTCCCCAGGGGGCGGACGCACCGCCGGGCGGGCCGGCGGTGCGTCCGGGGCGGCTGGAGCCTGTCGCCCGGAGGGGGTACTGCGCCCAAGGGCGCTGTGCCCCAGGGGCGCACGGCATCAGCCCTGGCCCAACTTCTTGTCGATGAGGGCGAAGAGCTCGTCGTCGCTGGCGTCCTCGATCTCGTTCGCGCCGTCGTCCTCCGGGGCGGGGCGGGCGTCGTTCCACCGGCCGAGCAGCGCCTGGAGCCGGACCGCGACGCTCGCGTGGGCCCTCTCGTCGTCGCCGACGGCCTCGGCCAGCCGCCCGGCGTCGAGTGCGGAGAACATGCTCTCCAGCCGGTCGATCTCGGCGAGCAGCGACACCTCGTGGGCAACTGCCTTCGGGGCGATTTCGGCCAGCAGGTGCCGGGCGAGGGCCGCCGGATTGGGGTAGTCGTACACCAGGGTGGCGGGCAGCCGCAGTCCGCTCGCGGCGTTGAGCCGGTTGCGCAGCTCGACCGCTGTGAGCGAGTCGAAGCCGAGCTCCTTGAACGCCTGTTCTCCGCCGACGAGTTCGGCCGACCGGTGGCCGAGCACGGCGGCCGCCTCGCCACGCACCAGGTCCAGCACGGTCCGCTCGCGCTCGGCGGGCGGGAGCGCGGTCAGGTGCTCGGCCAGTTTCGTCTGCGCCGCGACCCCGCCGGTCCCGTCGTGCGCCGGGCGGGCGGTGGCGGGGACGGTGCGGCGCACCGGGGTGCGCACCAGGCCGCGGAGCATCGGCAGGATCCCGCCGTCGGCCGCGCGGGCGCGCAGGGTGGCCTGGTCGAAGGCGACCGGCATCAGCACCGGCTCGTCGCTCGCCAGGGCCGCGTCGAAGAGTGCCAGGCCGTGCGCCGCGTCGAGCGGTGCGACACCACCTCGTGCGGCGCGGGTCCGCTCGCGCTCGGTGAGCCGGCCCGCCATGCCGCGCTCCTCCGCCCACATGCCCCACACCAGGGACAGAGCGGGCAGGCCCGCCGCGTGCCGGTGCCGGGCGAGGGCGTCGAGCAGGACGTTGGCTGCGGCGTAGTTGGCCTGTCCGGCGCCACCGAGGGTGCCGGCCGCTGCGGAGAACAGCACGAACGCCGACAGGTCCAGTTCACGCGTCAGCTCGTGCAGGTGCAGCGCAGCCTCGGCCTTGGGCCGCAGCACCGCGTCCACCCGCTCCGGGGTGAGCAGGTCCACGAGCCCGTCGTCCAGGACGGCGGCGGTGTGCACCACGGCCGTCAGCGGGTGCTCGGCGGGTACGGAGGCGAGCAGCGCGGCCACCGCGTCGCGGTCGGCCACGTCGCACGCCGCCCAGGTCGCCGAGGCACCCAACTCGCGCAGATCGTCGACGAGTTCGCGCGCGCCTTCGGCCTTCTCACCGCGTCGGCCGACCAGCAGCAGATGGCGTGCACCGTGCTCGGCGGCCAGGTGCCGGGCGAAGAGCCGGCCGAGGCCACCACTGGCACCGGTGAGCAGGACCGTGCCCTCCGGGTCGAGGGTACGGCCGGTACCCGTCGGCGCGTCCTGCCGCACCAGCCTGGGGGCGAGGAATTCCGCCCCGCGCAGCGCGAGTTCGGGCTCGTCGGACGCGGCCGCGGCGGTCAGCGCCCGCAGGGACGCCTCCGTGCCGTCGACGTCCACGAGGACGAACCGGTCCGGGTTCTCGGTCTGCGCCGCGCGCACCAGGCCCCATACCGGGGCGTGCGCCAGGTCGGCCACCTCGGCCTCCGGGCCCGCGGCCACCGCGCCCCGGGTGACGAAGACCAGGCGGGATCCGGCGAACCGGCCGTCGGCCGGCCACGCCTGCACGGTGGCGAGCGCCCGGTGCGTGGCCGCCCGTACGCCGCCGATCAGGTCCTGCTGCGACGCGTCGGCGGCCGTGAGGAACGGCACGTACACCGTGTCCGGCAACTCGCGACCGGCCGCGACGGCCGTCTCCAGGGCCGCGAGGTCGGCGTATGCGTCGAGGTCGCGGCCCGCGCCGGCGAAGGCGTCGAGCAGCACCCGGTCCGGGTCCCCGACCACGACCGGGTCGGCGGCGGACGCGTCGGCCGGGACGGCCGAGGGCTGCCAGTCCAGCCGGAACAGCCCGTCCGTCCCCCCGATCGGGGCGAGCGCGAACCGTTCGGCGTCGAGCTCCTGCGTCACCAGCGCGGCGACGGAGGCGAGCGGCGCGCCCTCGGCGTCGGCCAACTCCACTGACATGGTGCCCTCGTCCTGCGGAGTGAGCGTCAGACGCAGCGCGTCCGCGCCCCCCGCGTGCAGGCGCACACCGCGCCACACGGCCGGCAGCCGGCGCGCGGCCCCCTGGGCCACCGCCGTGACCTGCGCCGCTGCGTCCAGCAGAGCCGGATGCAGTCCGAACCTCGCGGCGGAGAGCTGGAGTTCCTCGGAGAGCCGGGCCTCCGCGAACACCTCCTCGCCGCGCGTCCACACCCGGGTCGGGGTGCGGAACGCCGGGCCGTGGTGGCGGTCCGCACCGGCGAGCCGCTCGAACAGGGTCCCGACCGGCACCTCCTGCGCGTCGGCGGGCGGCCACGGGGTCGGGTCGGCCCCGACAGGGCCGGCGGTGCGGGCTGCGGTGCGTGCGTCGGTACGTGCGTCCGTACGGGCCGTACCGACGCCCAGCAGTCCGGTGGCGTTGCGCGACCACGCGCCGTCGGCGGCCGATTCGGCCCGGCTGTGCACCTGTACTGGGCGGCACCCGGCGTCGTCCGCCCTGCCGACCGCGACCCGCAGTTGGACGGCCCCGGTCTCGGGCAGCACGAGCGGCGCCTCGACGGTCAACTCCTCGACGGTGTCGCAGCCGACCTCGTCCCCGGCCCGCACCGCGAGCTCGACGAACGCCGCCCCGGGCACCACCACACTGTCCGCCACCACGTGGTCGGCCAACCAGGAGTGCGTACGCAGGGACAGCCGCCCGGTGAACAGGAACCCGCCGGAGTCCGGGAGTTCGACCGCGGCACCGAGCAGCGGGTGCCCGGCGTCATCGATGCCGGCCACGGTCACGTCACCGCTCTCGACGAACGCGTCCACCCAGTAGCGCTCGCGCTGGAACGCGTACGTGGGCAGGTCCACCCGGCGCGCGCCCGTGGCGGAGTGGTACGCGACCCAGTCGACGACGGTGCCGTGGACATGGGCGGAAGCGAGGGCCGTGGTGAGGGTTTCGGCCTCGTCCCGGCCTCCGCGCAGGGCGGGGGTGAAGACGGTGGTGTCGGGGCGGTCGACGCAGTCCCTGGCCATGGCGGAGAGGATCCCGTCGGGGCCCAACTCCAGGTAGGTGGTGACGCCCTGGGCCTCCAGGGTGCGGATGCCGTCGGCGAAGCGGACCGCCTCACGGACGTGGCGGACCCAGAAGTCGGGGTCGGCCATGTCGTCGGTGACCACCGCGCCGGTCAGATTCGACACGACCGCGATCCGGGGACTGTCGTAGGTCAGCCCCTCCGCCACCTTACGGAAGTCGGCGAGCATCCCGTCCATATGCGGCGAATGGAACGCATGACTGACCGTCAGGCGCTTGGACTTTCGGTCCGTGAACGCACCGGCGATCCTCTCCGCCTCGTCCGCGTCACCCGCGATCACCACGGACCGGGGCCCGTTGATCGCCGCGATACTCACCCGCTCGCTCAGCAGCGGCGTGACCTCGACCTCGGTCGCCTCCAGCGCGACCATCACCCCGCCCCCGGGAAGGGCCTGCATCAGACGACCACGCGCCGACACGAGCCTGCAGGCATCATCCAGGGACAGCACACCGGCCACATGAGCGGCAGCGATCTCACCGATCGAGTGCCCCGACACGAAGTCGGGCTTCACACCCCACGACTCGACGAGGCGGAACAGCGCCACCTCGACCGCGAACAACGCCGGCTGCGCGAACTCCGTCCGGTTCAACAGTGCGGCGTCCTCGCCGAACAGCACGTCCTTCAGCGGGAGTTCGAGGTCCATCCGGCTCGCCACCGCGTCCAGCGCTTCCGCGAAGACTGGGTACGTCGCGTACAACTCACGCCCCATACCCAGCCGCTGGCTCCCCTGACCGGTGAAGAGGAGGGCCGTCTGCCGGTCGGTGCCGACCACACCCCGTACGACCCGGGTGTCCGTCCGGCCGGCCACCAGCTCACCCAGGGCCTCGCGGAAGTCACCGAGGTCGGCGCCGACGACCACCGCGCGGTGGTCGAGCAGCGCGCGGCCGGCGGCCAGCGAGTGGGCCACGTCCTCGGGCCGCAGCCCGTCGTGGGCGGCCAGGTGCGCTCGGAGGCGCTCGGCCTGGTCGCGCAGGGCCGTCGCGTCACGGCCCGAGAGGACCCACGCGGTCGCGGTGGGCACGCCCTGCGCCCGTACGGCGTCGGGCTCCTCCGCGGCCGGGGCCTGCTCCAGGATGGTGTGGGCGTTCGTCCCGCTCACGCCGAAGGAAGAGATGCCGGCGCGCCGCGGACGGCCCGTCTCGGGCCACGCCACGGAATCCGTCAGCAGGGAGACCTCGCCCGCGGTCCAGTCGACGTTGGGGGTGGGCTCGTCCACGTGCAGCGTCTTCGGGAGCACGCCGTGCTCCATCGCCAGCACCATCTTGATCAGACCGGCGACACCGGCCGCTGCCTGGGTGTGGCCGATGTTGGACTTCACCGAACCCAGAAGGAGCGGCCGGCCCTCGGACCGGTCCCGGCCGTACGTGGCCAGCAGGGCCTGGGCCTCGATCGGGTCGCCCAGTTTGGTACCCGTGCCGTGCGCCTCGACCGCGTCGACCTCGTCGGCGGACAGGTCCGCGCTTGCCAACGCGGCGCGGATGACGCGCTGTTGGGAGGGACCGTTGGGCGCGGTCAGACCATTGGACGCACCGTCCTGGTTGACAGCCGAACCACGGACCACCGCGAGGACCGGGTGACCCTCGGCGCGGGCCTGCGACAGCCGCTCCACGAGCAGCATGCCGACCCCCTCACCCCAGCCCGTGCCGTCCGCCGCCGCCGCGAACGCCTTGATACGGCCGTCCTCGGCCAACCCACGCTGACGGCTGAACTCCTCGAAGGCGCCCGGCGTGGACATCACCGTCACGCCGCCGGCCAGCGCCATGTCGCACTCGCCGTTGCGCAGCGCCTGCACCGCCAGGTGCAGGGCCACGAGCGACGACGAGCACGCCGTGTCGACCGTTACGGCCGGACCCTCCATACCGAAGACATAGGAGAGGCGACCGGAGACGACGCTCGCGGAGTTGCCGGTGCTCATGAAACCGTCGCCGCCCTCGGCGGAGTTGAGGACCAGGTTGAGGTAGTCCTGACCGTTGGTGCCGACGAACACGCCCGTACGACTGCCACGCACCGACGACGGGTCGATGCCCGCCCGCTCGAACGCCTCCCACGAGGTCTCCAGCAGCAGCCGCTGCTGCGGGTCCATGGCGAGGGCCTCGCGCGGCGAGATCCCGAAGAAACCGGCGTCGAACTCCGCCACGTCGTAGAGGAATCCGCCCTCCTCCGTATACGCCTCGTCCCGCGCTCGCGGGCCGACGACGGACTCGGTGTCCCAGCCCCGGTCGGTCGGGAACGCGCCGATGGCGTCCCCGCCGGTGGCCAGCAGCCGCCAGAAGTCCTCGGGCGTCCGTACGCCGCCCGGGAAGCGGCAGCTCATCGCGACGATGGCGATCGGATCGCCCGTGGCGGCCGCGACGGTCGGAGCCGCCCCCGACTCGCCCTGTTCGCCGAGGAGTTCGGCGCGCAGATGGCCGGCGAGCGCGACGGAGGTCGGGTAGTCGTAGACGAGCGTGGCGGGCAGGCGCAACCCGGAGGCCGCGTTCAGGCGGTTGCGCAGCTCGACCGCCGTCAGCGAGTCGAAGCCCAGCTCCTTGAACGCCCGCCTGGCGCCCACCCCTTCGACGCCCGCGTGGCCGAGGACGCCGGCCACCTCTTGGCGGACCAGATCGAGCAGCAGCCGCTCCCGCTCGCCCGGAGGCAGCTCGGCGAGCCGGCCCGCCAGACCCTGGCGTTCCGAGGCCGAGGCTGCGCCGTCGGTCGCGCCCGAGCCGGATTCCCGGGCCTCCGCGATCTCGGCGAACAGGTTGCTCGCCCGCGCGGCCGTGAAGGCGGGGCCGTAACGCGCCCAGTCCACGTCCACCACCGTGACTGCGGTGTCGCCGGCGCCGACGGCCCGGTGCAGGGCCGTGACGGCGAGGTCGGCGTCCATGGGTGGCACACCGCCCTGGCGCATACGGGCCTCCAACGCCTGGTCGGCGGCCATGCCCCCCTCGGCCCACGGGCCCCAGGCGAGCGAGGTCGCGGCCAGACCGTCGGCACGGCGCTGCTCGGCGAGTGCGTCCAAGTAGGCGTTGGCTGCGGCGTAGTTGGCCTGCCCCGCCGCACCGAGCGTGCCGCTCATGGAGGCGAACAGCACGAACGCATCGAGCTCGATGCCGAGTTCGTTCGTCAACTCGTGCAGGTTGCGCGCGGAGACCGCCTTGGCCCGCAGCACGGACCGGATCCGCTCCGGGGTGAGACCGTTCAGCACGCCGTCGTCCAGGATGCCGGCGGTGTGGACCACAGCCGTCAGGCCCTCCGCCTCGGCGGCGAGCAGCTCGCGCAGCGCGTCCCGGTCGGCGGCGTCGCAGGCCACCACGGACACGTCGGCGCCCAAGTCGGCCAGCTCGGCCGCCAGTTCGGCCGCACCCGGGGCATCCATACCCCGACGGCTGGTGAGCACCAGGCGCTCGGCGCCCTCGGCGGCCAGCTCGCGGGCGACCTTGCCGCCCAGCGCGCCCGTACCGCCCGTGATCAGGACAGTGCCGGACGGGGTCCAAACTGCCGCGCCTTCGGCCTGCGGGGCGCGGACCAGACGGCGCCCGAAGGCGCCCGAGCCGCGCACGGCGACCTGGTCCTCGTCCGCGCCGGAGACGAGGCCGGAAGTGAGGCCGGAAGTGAGGCCGGAAGCGGCGCCGGCTCCGGCGAGCACGCCGGTGAACCGGGCCGCGGCCCGCTCGTCCAGCTCGGCGGGGATGTCGACCAGGCCGCCCCAGCGCTCCGGGTGTTCGAGGGCCGCCACCCGGCCCAGGCCCCACACCTCGGCGGCGACGGGATCAGCGAGCCGGTCGGAGCGGCCGACGGAGACCGCGCCACGGGTCACGGCCCACAGCGGGACCGGGACAGCCGCGTCGCCGAGGGCCTGCACCAGCGCGGTGGTCTCCACCACGCCCAGCAACGAGACCACACCGGCCACGTCGGCGGAGTCCGCGAGCAGTGCGGCGAGCGCCGCGCGGTCGGAGCCCGCCTGGACGGCGAGCGTACGCACCGCGGCGCCCGCGCCTGTCAGCGCGGCCACCACATCGGCGTCGCCCCCGCTCCCGGCCTCGGCCGGCCACGCCACCAACCACGAGCCCGACAGCCGGGCACCGGAGGAGGGGTCGGCCAGCGGCTTCCAGGTGACGCGGTAGCGCCAACCGTCCACGGCCGACTGCGCCTTGCGCCGCTTGCGCCACGCCGACAGAGCGGGCAGGACACCTGCCCAGCTCTCCCCGTCGCCGGATTCGACCGTCTCCGCGAGCGACTCCCCGTCCCCGCGCTCGACCGCGTCCCAGAACCGGGCGTCCACGGCATCCACGATGTCCGTGGTGCCGTCACCCGACACCGCTCCGGCCAGGACGGTCTCCGGCCAGTAGCGCTTGTGCTGGAAGGGGTACGTGGGCAGGTCCGCGTACCGGGTCACGGTCCCGGTCCCGCTCCCGGTCCCGTGGAAGGCGGCCCAGTCGACCAGGACACCCCGGACGTGGGCAGTGGCCAGCGCGGTGACCACGGTCTCGGCCTCCATCCGGCCGCCACGCAGCGCGGGCACGAAGCCGGCGTTGCCGTCGGTCACGCAGTGCTGCGCCATGGCGGAGAGGACCCCGTCCGGACCCAGCTCGACGTACGTGGTGACACCGGCGGCTTCGAGCGCGCGCATGCCGTCGGCGAAACGGACCGCCTCACGGACGTGCCGCACCCAGAACTCGGGCTGCGTCAACTGCTCCGAAACGAGAGCACCGCTCACATTCGAGATCAGTGCTATCCCGGGGGTCGCGTACGTGATGCTCTCCGCGACCTCGCGGAAGGCCTCCAGCATGCCGTCCATGTGCGGCGAGTGGAACGCGTGACTCACGGTGAGGCGCTTGGACCTGCGGTCACTGAACGAACCGGCGATCCGCTCGGCCTCGTCGGCATCACCCGCGATCACCACGGACCGCGGCCCGTTGATCGCCGCGATGCTCACCCGCTCCGACAGCAACGGAGCAACCTCCGCCTCCGTCGCCTGGAGCGCGATCATCACGCCACCCTCCGGCAACGACTGCATCAACCGACCCCGCGCCGACACCAGCCGGCACGCATCCTCCAGCGAGAACACCCCCGCCACGTGCGCGGCCGCGATCTCACCGACCGAATGACCGGACACGAAGTCCGGCCGCACACCCCACGACTCGAACAACCGGAACAACGCCACCTCGACCGCGAACAGCGCCGGCTGCGCGAACTCCGTACGGTTCAGCAGCTCCGCGTCGTCCCCGAACAGCACGTCCTTCAACGGGGGTTCGAGATCCAGCCATTCCGCCACCGCGTCCAGCGCTTCCGCGAAGGCCGGGTACGCGGCGTACAGCTCACGTCCCATACCCAGCCGCTGGCTGCCTTGGCCCGTAAACAGGAAGGCGAGCTTTCCACCGACGGCGGACCCGCTGACGACACCGGGGGCCACGCTGCCCTCGGCGACGGTAGCGAGTCCGGCCAGCAGGGCCTCGCGGTCTCCCGCCACCACGGCGGCCCGCTCCTCGAACGAGGACCTCCCCAGCGCCAGGGCGCGCCCGATCTCGCTCGCAGCCATTTCCGGAGCACCCGTCGCATACGTGAGCAGTGCTCGCGCCTGGTCCCGCAGGGCGGCGTCGGTCTTCGCCGACAGGAGCACCGGGAGTACCTGCTGTCCGGAGGCGGCGCCCGTGGTGTCCGGAGCGGCCGATTCCGGGGACTGCTCCAGAATGGTGTGCGCGTTCGTCCCGCTGAAGCCGAACGAGGAGACACCCGCCCGACGCGGGCGACCCGTCTCGGGCCACGCGACCGACTCCGTCAGCAGGGCGATGTCACCCGCTTCCCAGTCCACCTGCGGGGACGGCTCGTCGACGTGCAGCGTCTGGGGCAGCACCCCGTGGCGCATCGCCATGACCATCTTGATGATGCCCGCGACACCGGCCGCGGCCTGCGTGTGCCCGATGTTCGACTTGATGGAGCCCAGGTGCAACGGCAACCCCTCGGGACGGTCCTGCCCATACGTCGCCAGCAGCGCCTGGGCCTCGATCGGGTCACCCAGCCGGGTGCCCGTACCGTGCGCCTCCACCGCGTCCACCTCGGCGGCGGTCAGTCCCGCACTCTCCAGAGCGGCGCGGATGACGCGCTGCTGCGAGGGGCCGTTCGGGGCGGTCAGGCCGTTGGAGGCGCCGTCCTGGTTGACGGCGGAGCCACGGACCACGGCCAGGACGGGATGCCCGTTGCGGCGCGCGTCGGAGAGGCGCTCGACGAGCAGCATGCCCGCGCCCTCGCCCCAGCCGGTGCCGTCGGCAGCCGCCGCGAAGGCCTTCACGCGACCGTCGGAGGCGAGCCCCCGCTGGCGGCTGAACTCGATGAACGTGCCCGGCGTGGACATCACCGTGACGCCGCCCGCCAGAGCCAGGTCGCACTCGCCGTTGCGCAGCGCCTGGATCGCCCAGTGCAACGCGACCAGCGAGGAGGAGCAGGCCGTGTCGACCGTGACCGCGGGACCCTCCAGACCGAAGACGTACGAGAGCCGACCCGAGACCACGCTCGCGGCATTACCGGTCCCGAGGTGGCCCTCCAGACCCTCGGGGTCCTCCAGCAGTACGGAGAGGTAGTCCTGGCCGTTGGTGCCGACGAACACCCCGGCCTGGCTGCCCCGGAGCGTCTCCGGGTCGATGCCGGCGCGCTCGAACGCCTCCCACGACGTCTCCAGCAGCAGTCGCTGCTGCGGGTCCATCGCGAGCGCCTCGCGCGGCGAGATTCCGAAGAACTCGGCGTCGAAGTCGGCCGCGTCGTACAGGAAGCCGCCCTCACGGGTGTACGACGTGCCCAGCGCTCCGGGGTCGGCGTCGTAGAGCGCGTCCACGTTCCACCCCCGGTCCAGCGGTAGGTCGCTGATGGCGTCGCCGCCGGACGCGAGCAGTGTCCACAGGTCCTCGGGGGTCCGTACGCCGCCGGGGAAGCGGCAGCTCATCGCCACGATCGCGACCGGGTCGTCGTCCACGGCCACGACCGCCCGTGCGGTCTCCAAAGCACCTTGTGCGCCCAGCAGTTCGTCACGCAGGTACGCGGCCAGGGCGGCCGGGGTCGGGTAGTCGTAGACCAGAGTGGCCGGGAGGCGCAGCTCGGCGGCGACGCCGAGGCGGTTGCGCAGCTCGACGGCGGTCAACGAGTCGAAGCCGATCTCGCGGAACGCGCGTCCCGCCTCGATCTCGTCGGCACCGGAATGGCCGAGCACCGCGGCGACCTGCGTGCGCACCAGGTCGAGCAGGAACGCGTCGCGGTCGCCCGCGGGCAGCTCCTGGATCCGCCGGGCCAGCGACGAGCCGGGCCGCACGGCCTGATCGTTGACGGCACGGACGGCCGCGACCTCGGGCAGTTCAGCAAGGAGGTTGCTCGCCCGGACGGCCGTGAGACCCGGTGCGTAGCGCTGCCACTCCACGTCCACGATCATCAGCGCGGCCTCGGCCGAAGCGACGCTGTGGACCATCGCCGTCAGCGCCGTCTCCGGCGCCATCGGCGGCACACCGCCCTGGCGCATACGGGCCTCCAACGCCTGGTCGGCGGCCATGCCACCCTCGGCCCACGGGCCCCAGGCGAGCGAGGTCGCGGCCAGACCGTCGGCACGGCGCTGCTCGGCGAGTGCGTCCAAGTAGGCGTTGGCGGCGGCATAGTTGGCCTGCCCCGCCGCACCAAGCATGCCGCTCATGGAGGAGAACAGCACGAACGCATCGAGCTCGATACCGAGTTCACCCGTCAGCTCGTGCAGGTTACGGGCCGACTCCGCCTTGGCCCGCAGCACCGACGTGAATCGCTCGGCGGTCAGGGAGTCCAGCACCCCGTCGTCGAGAACGCCGGCCGTATGCACGACCGCCGTAAGCCCCTCCGCCTCAGCCGCCAACAGCTCCCGCAGCGCGTCCCGGTCGGCGGCATCGCACGCCACCACGGACACGTCCACACCCAAATCGGCCAACTCCACGGCGAGTTCGGCCGCGCCCGGAGCATCCATGCCACGACGGCTGGTCAGCACCAGACGCTCGGCACCCTCGGCGGCCAACCTCCGCGCGACCTTGCCACCCAGAACACCCGTACCACCGGTGATCAGAACAGTCCCGGACGGGATCCAGGAGCCCTCACCGCGCGGGGCACGGACAAGACGACGCCCGAAGACCCCCGCCTCCCGCACCGCGACCTGATCCTCATCAAGACCCGACTCCGCACCGGCCAGCACACTGACGAACCGCGCACCCGCCCGCTCGTCCAACTCGACCGGGACGTCGATCAGACCGCCCCAACGGTCCGGGTCCTCCAGAGCGACAACCCGCCCCAGCCCCCACACGCCAGCGGCAACCGGGTCGTCAAGACGGTCGGAACGACCCACGGAAACCCCACCCCGCGTCACCCCCCACACCCGAGCCGTTACACCGGCATCACCCAACGCCTGCACCAGAACGGCGGTGTCCACCACACCAAGGAGAGAGACGACGCCCGCCAATTCGTCTGCCCCTGCGAGCAGTGCAGCGACCGCCGCGCGATCCGATCCCCCCGGGACGACGAGCGAACGAACCTGCGCACCCGCACCCGACAACGCCGCCACCACATCGGCCGAGCCGGTCGGATCGGCCGACACCACCAGCCACGTGCCGCTCAGTACGACACCGGAGGCCATACCGGCCAACGGCTTCCAGCTGACCCGGTAACGCCAACCATCCACTTCCGACTCGACGTTGCGGCGCTTGCGCCAAGCCGACAGGGCCGGCAACAACTCCGTGACGGTGGCGTCGTCGGCCACATCCAGCTCAGCGGTCAGCGCGGCCAGATCCTGCTGTTCGACCACGTCCCAGAAACCGGCGTCCACGACGTGAGCGGTCCGGCCGGTGACGGAAGCACCCGTGGGCAGAATGGTGTCCGGCCAGTAGCGCTTGCGCTGGAAGGCGTACGAAGGCAGGTCCACCCTCCCCGCTCCCGTACCGGCGAAGAAGGCGGACCAGTCCACGGGCGCGCCGCGAACGTAAGCCTGGGCGAGAGCCGCGACAGCAGTCTCGGCCTCGTCACGCCCGCCCCGCAGAGCGGGAACGAACACAGCAGAGTCGATGTCCTCGACACACTCCTGGCCCATGGCGGAAAGCACACCGTCCGGACCCAGCTCGACATACGTGGTGACACCGGCGGCTTCGAGCGCGCGGACACCATCGGCGAAACGGACGGCCTCCCGGACGTGACGCACCCAGAACTCGGGCCGCGTCAACTGCTCCGAAGCGAGAGCACCGCTCACATTCGAGATCACCGGTATGCGCGGCAGCTCGTACGTCAACCCCTCCGCCACGGCACGGAACGCGTCCAGCATGCCGTCCATGTGCGGCGAGTGGAACGCGTGACTCACGCTCAGCCGCCTGGACTTGCGGTCGGAGAACGAACCGGCGATCCGCTCGGCCTCCTCCGCGTCACCCGCGATCACCACGGACCGCGGCCCGTTGATCGCCGCGATACTCACCCGCTCTCCGAGCAGCGGCGTGATCTCGTCTTCGGTGGCCTGGAGGGCGATCATCACGCCGCCCTCGGGCAGCGCCTGCATCAGACGACCGCGGGCCGACACCAGCCGGCACGCGTCCTCCAGTGAGAACACCCCGGCCACATGCGCGGCCGCGATCTCACCGACCGAATGACCTGACACGAAGTCCGGCCGCACACCCCACGACTCGAACAACCGGAACAACGCCACCTCGACCGCGAACAACGCCGGCTGCGCGAACTCCGTCCGGTTCAGCAGCTCCGCATCGTCCCCGAACAGCACGTCCTTCAGCGGGAGTTCGAGGCCCATCCGGCTCGCGACCGCGTCCAGCGCCGCCGCGAACACCGGGTAGGCCGCGTACAACTCACGCCCCATACCCAGCCGCTGACTCCCCTGCCCCGTGAACACGAAGGCGAGCGCGCCACTGTCGACCACGCCTCGGACCAAGGCCGCCGAAGCATCACCAGCAGCCAGCGTCGCGAGCCCGCTGGTCAGACCGGCGTGCCCATCCCCCGGAACCCCGAACACAACCGCACGATGCTCCAGAGCGGCACGACCGGTGGCAAGCGAGTAACCGACATCCAGCGCATCGACCGAACCCCCCGCGAAACCGCGCAACCGAACAGCCTGCGCACGCAACGCCTCGGCCGAACGACCGGAGACAAGCCAGGGCAGCACCGGCAGAACACGCGATACCCCGGACACCGAAGCCGACGGGACCTCGGGAGCCTGCTCGATGACAGTGTGGGCGTTGGTACCGCTGTAGCCGAAGGAGGAGACGCCCGCGCGGCGGGGACGGCCGGTGTCCGGCCAGG
The DNA here is from genome assembly GCF_044757755.1 of Streptomyces sp. NPDC091209. NCBI lineage: Bacteria > Bacillati > Actinomycetota > Actinomycetes > Kitasatosporales > Streptomycetaceae > Streptomyces > Streptomyces sp. NPDC091209. The sequence continues at coordinate 320,746 of NZ_JBIVVR010000012.1, forward strand.
ACACGGCCTCGGTGAGCAGGGAGATGTCCCCGACGGACCAGTCGACGTGCGGGGACGGCTCGTCGACGTGGAGCGTCTGGGGCAGCACCCCGTGCCGCATCGCCATGACCATCTTGATGACGCCGGCGGCACCGGCGACGGCCTGGGTGTGGCCGATGTTCGACTTCACCGAGCCGAGCCACAGCGGCCGGTCGGCGGAACGCCCCTGGCCGTACGTGGCGAGCAGCGCCTGTGCCTCGATCGGGTCGCCGAGCGTCGTACCCGTACCGTGCGCCTCGACGGCGTCCACGTCCGTGGCGGAGAGGCCGGCGTCGGCGAGGGCCTCGCGGATCACGCGCTGCTGGGACGGGCCGTTGGGCGCGGTCAGACCGTTGGACGCGCCGTCCTGGTTGACGGCGGTGCCCTTGATGACCGCGAGGACCGGGTGGCCGTTGCGGCGCGCGTCGGACAGGCGCTCCACCAGGAACAGACCTACGCCCTCGGACCAGTTGGTGCCGTCGGCGGAGGCGGCGAATGCCTTGATCCGGCCGTCGGCGGCGAGGCCGCGCTGTCGGCTGAACTCGGTGAACGCGCCGGGCGTGGACATGATCGTCACGGCGCCGGCGAGTGCCATCGTGCAGGTGCCGCGCCGCAGTGCCTGGGCCGCGAGGTGCAGGGTGACCAGGGACGAGGAGCAGGCCGTGTCGATGGTGACGGCCGGCCCCTCCAGGCCGAAGGTGTAGGAGATGCGGCCGGAGACGACGCTGGCGGCGTTGCCCGTGCCGAGGTGGCCCTCCAGGCCGTCGGAGTCGTTGAGCCAGAGCTGGAGGTAGTCCTGTGCGTTGGAGCCGACGAAGACGCCGGTGCGGCTGCCGCGCAGGGTCGCCGGGTCGATGCCGGCCCGTTCGAAGACCTCCCAGGTGGTCTCCAGCAGCAGCCGCTGTTGCGGGTCCATCGCCAGGGCTTCGCGCGGCGAGATCCCGAAGAGGCCCGCGTCGAAGAGCGCGGCGTCGTGCAGGAAACCGCCCTCTCGGACGTAGGAGGTGCCCTCCTGGTCGGGGTCGTCGCTGTAGAGGGTGTCGAGGTCCCAGCCGCGGTCGGCGGGGAACGCGGTGATCCCGTCACGGCCCTCGGCGAGCATGCGCCACAGGTCCTCGGGGGAGGTGATGCCGCCGGGGAAGCGGCAGCCCATGGCCACGATGGCGATGGGGTCGTCGGACTCGTCGGTGGCGGTCCGCGTGATCGCGGCGGTGCCGGTCGGGGCGGCCAGGTCGCCGACGATCTCCTCTCGCAGGTACGCGGCGAGCGCGGTCGCGGTCGGGTAGTCGAAGACGAGCGTGGCGGGCAGTCGGCGCCCGGTGGCCTCGCCGAGCAGGTTGCGCAGCTCGACGGCGGTCAGCGAGTCGAAGCCGAGTTCCTTGAAGGAGCGGCCGGGTTCGACGGAGGCGGGGCCGGGGTGCCCGAGAGCGGAGGCGACCTGCGTACGGACGAGGTCGAGCAGGACCCGGTCCTGTTCGGCGGCCGGGAGGCCGGCCAGGCGGCGGCGCAGCCCGTCCTCTCCGCCCGCGGAGGCCGCGCCGGTGACGGTGCGGCGCGCGGGGACACGTACCAGGCCGCGCAGCAGCGGCGCCATGGTGCCGGCGCGGGCCTGGCTGCGCAGCGCGGCGGTGTCGATGCGCATGAGGACCGGGGCGGGCTCGTCGAGCCGGTGCGCCAGGTCGAACAGTTCCAGGCCCTCGGCGGTGGTCAGGGGCGGCAGGCCGTTCCGGCGCATACGGCTGACGTCGGCCTCGGTGAGGGTGCCGGCCATGCCGTCTGTGTCGGCCCACAGCGCCCAGGCGGTGGAGGTGGCGCGCAGCCCGAGGTGCCGACGGTGCTCCGCGAGGGCGTCGAGGAAGACGTTGGCGGCGGCGTAGTTGCCCTGGCCAGGGCCGCCGAAGACACCGCCGATGGAGGAGAAGAGAACGAAGGCGGTGAGGTCGAGGTCCCGGGTCAGATGGTGCAGGTTGCAGGCCGCGTCCACCTTGGGGCGCAGCACGGCCGAGAGACGCTCGGGGGTGAGGGAGGCGATCACGCCGTCGTCGAGGACACCGGCGGTGTGCACGACCGCGCCGAGCGGGTGGTCCGCGGGCACGGCGGCCAGGACGGCGGCGAGCGCGTCCCGGTCGGCCACGTCGCAGGCCGCCCACGTGACAGTCGCACCCAACTCGATCAGTTCCGCTGAGAGTTCGAGGGCGCCGGGCGTGTCCGCGCCGCGTCGGCCGACCAGCAGCAGGTGCCGTACGCCGTGTTCGGCGACGAGGCGGCGGGCCACCAGGCCGCCGAGCATGCCGCCCGCGCCGGTCACGAGTACGGTCGCGTCGGGGGCGTACGTCACGACGGGTTCGGTGTCGTCCTCCTCCTCACGCACCGGCACCCGGGCCAGGCGGGGGGCGTACGCGATGCCGGCGCGCAGGACGAGCTGCGGTTCGCCCGTGTCGAGCGCGGCGGGCAGGGCGCTTACGGAGGAGTCGAGACCGTCGGTGTCGAGCAACAGCAGCCGGCCGGGGTACTCGGACTGCGCGGAACGCAGCAGTCCCCACACGGCGGCGTGGACGGGGTCGGTGACGGTGTCGCCGACCGCGCCGCGCGTGACAACGACGAGCCGGGCGTCGCCGAACCGCCCGTCGCCGCACCACTGTTGGACCTGCGCGAGAGCGCGGTGCGCGGCGTCGTGCACGGTCTCGGCGTCCACCTGAGGCGTACCGTCGACGGTGTACGGGCCGTAGCCGGCGAGCACGGCGTCCGGGACGGGCGTGCCGTCCGCGACGACCCCCGCCAGCTCGGCCAGGTCCGCGTATGCGGTGCCTTCGCCGCCCAGCGCGCTCCGCAGCGCCTCGAATGCGGTATCGGGCGCGGCACCGGGCGTGGCACCGAACATGGCATCGGATGGGGCAGCGGACGCGGTCTCGGGCGGGGTCTCGGCCGGGGTCTCGTTTCCGGCCTCGTGACCGGTGAGCAGGGCGGCCGGATCGCCGAGCGCCGCCCAGCGCAGGGTGCGCTCGGGTGGTGCGGCGGGGGCGGGCAGCGCGGTCCACTCGGTGCGGAACACCGACTCGTGGTGCGCGGCGCGGGCGACGCGCATCTGGTCGGCGGAGACGGTGCGCAGCACCAGCGAGTCGACGGTGGCGACCGGTGCGCCGGCGGCGTCCGCGATCTCCAGGCGCACGCCGTCGGCACCGGCCGGGGCCAGGCGCACCCGCAGGGCGTCGGCGCCCGCGGCGTGCAGACGTACTCCGGTCCAGGCGAAGGGCAGTCGGCCCTCGCCCTCGGTACCGCCCAGCACGCCGAGCCCGAACGCGTGCAGGGCCGCGTCCAGCAGAGCGGGGTGCAGTCCGAAGTCCCTTGCGGCAGCGGCGTGTTCCCGAGGCAGGGCGACTTCGACGCAGACCGCGTCGCCGTGCCGCCATGCGGCGGTCAGGCCCTGGAACACGGGGCCGTAGCCCATACCGACTCCGGCGAGATCCGCGTACAGGCCGTCGACGGCGAGTGGTTCGGCGCCGGGCGGCGGCCACTCGGTCAGGCCGACGCCGGTCTGCGTCGCGCCCTGGCCGAGCAGGCCGGAGGCGTGCCGGGTCCACGACTCCTCGGTGGCGTCCTGCGGGCGGGAGGAGAGCGAGAAGGTACGGCGCCCGGAGCCGTCCGCGTCGGGCGCGCCGAGGTGGATCTGCATCTGGACGGCGCCGCGCGCGGGCAGCACCAGCGGTGCCTCCAGCGTCAGCTCCTCCAGGACGTCGCAGCCGACCTGGTCACCGGCGTGCACGGCGAGCTCGACGAAGGCCGTGCCGGGCAGCAGGACCGTGTCCATGATCGCGTGGTCGGCCAGCCAGGGGTGGGTGTCAAGACCGAGCCGGGCGGTGAGCAGCAGCCCCTCGGTGTCGGCGAGCGTCACGGCGGCGCCGAGCAGGGGGTGCCCGACCGTCTCCAGACCGGCCGCCCGCACGTCTCCGGCCCGCGCGCCCGGCGCCAGCCAGTACGTCTGGCGCTGGAAGGCGTACGTCGGCAGGTCGACGCGGCGCGCGCCGGAACCGGCGAAGTACGCGGCCCAGTCGACGTTCGCGCCGTGGGCGTGAGCGTGGGCGAGGGCGGTGACGGATGTCTCGGCCTCGTCGCGGCCGGCGCGCAGGGCGGCGGCGAAGGCGGCGTTCTCACTCTCGACGCAGTCCTGCGCCATGGCGGACAGGACGCCGTCGGGACCGAGTTCGAGATACGTGGTGACACCCGCGGCTTCGAGCGCGCGGATACCGTCGGCGAAGCGGACGGCCTCGCGGACGTGGCGCACCCAGAACTCGGGCCGCGTCAACTGCTCCGAAACGAGAGCACCGCTCACATTCGAGATCACCGATATCTTCGGCAGCTCGTATGTCAGGGTCTCCACCACTGCGCGGAAGGCGTCCAGCATGCCGTCCATGTGCGGCGAGTGGAACGCGTGACTCACGGTGAGGCGCTTGGACCTGCGGTCACTGAACGAACCGGCGATCCGCTCCGCCTCGTCGGCATCCCCCGCGATCACCACGGACCGCGGCCCGTTGATCGCCGCGATGCTCACCCGCTCCGACAGCAGCGGGGTGACCTCCGCCTCCGTCGCCTGGAGCGCGATCATCACGCCGCCCTCCGGCAGCGCTTGCATGAGCCGGCCCCGGGCCGCGACGAGAGTGCAGGCGTCCTCCAGTGAGAACACCCCGGCCACATGCGCGGCCGCGATCTCACCGACCGAATGACCGGACACGTAGTCCGGCCGTACACCCCACGACTCGAACAGCCGGAACAACGCCACCTCGACGGCGAACAACGCCGGCTGCGCGAACTCCGTACGATTCAGCAACTCCGCATCGCCGCCGAACAGCACGTCCTTCAGCGGGAGTTCGAGATCCATCCGCTCCGCGGCCGCGTCCAGCGCCGCCGCGAACACCGGGTAGGCCGCGTACAACTCCCGTCCCATCCCCAGCCGCTGGCTCCCCTGCCCCGTGAACAGGAAGGTGAGCTTTCCGCCGACGGCGGACCCGCTGACGACACCGGGAACGGCGCGCCCCTCGGCGAGAGCGGCGAGGCCGGCCAGCAAGCCCTCACGGTCGCCCCCGACGACCGCGGCCCGCTGTTCGAAGACGGTACGGCCCAGCGCGAGTGAGCCGCCGACGTCGGCCGGGCGCGGCTCGGGGTGCGCCTCGACGTGCGCGAGCAGCCGACGGGCCTGGTCGCGCAGCGCGTCCTGTCCCTTGGCGGACAGCAGCCAGGGCACGACCGACGGCCCGGCCGCCGCGGCGGGCACGCTCTCGGACAGGGGCTCGGCGACGACCTCGGGAGCCTGCTCGATGATCGTGTGGACATTGGTGCCGCTGACACCGAAGGCGGAGACGCCGAAGCGGCGCGGGCGCCCGGTCTCGGGCCAGCCGCGCTGCTCGGTGAGCAGTCGCACGGCACCGGCGGACCAGTCCACGTGCGAGGTCGGTTCGTCCACGTGCAGGGTCCTGGGCAGCACCCCGTGGCGCATGGCCATGACCATCTTGATGATGCCCGCGACACCGGCGGCGTTCTGGGTGTGGCCGAGGTTGGACTTCAACGAACCCAGCCAGAGCGGCCGTTCGGCCTCGCGACCCTGGCCGTACGTGGCCAGCAGCGCCTGCGCCTCGATCGGGTCGCCGAGCGTCGTACCCGTACCGTGCGCCTCGACGGCGTCCACGTCGGCGGTGGTCAGCCGGGCGCTTTCCAGGGCCTGGTGGATGACGCGCTGCTGGGCGGGGCCGTTGGGGGCGGTCAGCCCGTTGGAGGCACCGTCCTGGTTCACGGCCGAGCCGCGCACGACCGCGAGGACCTGGTGGCCGTTGCGGCGCGCGTCGGAAAGACGCTCCACCAGAAGCACACCGACGCCCTCGGACCAGCCGGTGCCGTCGGCGGACTCGGCGAAGGACCTGCAGCGCCCGTCGGGCGACAGTCCGCGCTGGCGGCTGAACTCGACGAAGACGTCCGGGCCCGCGAGCACGGTGGCGCCGGCGGCGAGTGCCAGCGAGCACTCGTCGTTGCGCAGCGCCTGGACGGCCATGTGCAGGGCGACGGACGAGGAGGAGCAGGCGGTGTCGACGGTGGCGGCGGGCCCTTCCAGGCCGAAGACGTACGCGAGCCGGCCGGAGGCCACGCTGGAGGCGGTGCCGGTGAGCAGATGGCCTTCGACGCCGTCCGGCAGCTCGGAGGTGGCGGCGCCGTACGCGTTGGCGGAGGCGCCGACGAAGACGCCGGCGCGGCTGCCGCGCAGCGTGGTCGGGTCGATGCCGGCGTGCTCGAAGACCTCCCAGGTGGTCTCAAGGAGCAGGCGCTGCTGCGGGTCCATGGCGAGGGCCTCGCGCGGGGAGATCCCGAAGAAGGCGGGGTCGAAGTCGGCCGCGTCGGTGAGGAATCCGCCCTCGCGGGCGTACGTGGTGCCCTCGTGGTCCGGGTCGGGGTCGTAGAGGGACTCGGTGTCCCAGCCGCGGTTGTCGGGGAACCCGGAGATGGCGTCGCCGCCGCTCTCGACGAGGTGCCACAGGTCCTCCGGGGACCGCACGCCGCCGGGGAAGCGGCAGCTCATGCCGACGATCGCGATGGGTTCGCGTGAGGCGTCGGTCAGCTCCTGGTTCCGACGGCGCAGCCGCTCGGTTTCCTTGAGGGAGGCCCGCAGCGCTTCAACGACTTTTACGTCGGGGGTTGTCATCACTTACTCCGCACTTCGGGCGCGTCAGAATCGGTTGCTGTCGTTGTCGTCGTCGTGTCCGGAGCCGTCGGCGCCGTCGAGCGCCAGGTCGAGGAGGCTCTGGAGGTCCATCGAGTCGATGGATTCGAGGGACTCGGCCTCGTCGGCCGGGTCCAGGGGGCTGGGGGTTTCGGGTCCGGCGAGTCGGAGCAGGGTGTCGAGGAGTCCGGCATCGCGGATGCGTCCCAGCGGGATGGTGGCGAGAGTCCGGCGCAGTTCGGCGTCCCGCGGATCGGTGTCCACGACCGGGGCGGCCGTGCCGTGGCCCTCGGGGAACAGGGACGCCAGCAGATGCCGGGTCAGGGCCTGGGGATTGGGATGGTCGAAGACCAGGCTGGACGGCAGGCGCAGTCCGCACGCGGCGCCGAGCCGGTTGCGCAGCTCTACGGCGGTCAGCGAGTCGAACCCGAGCTCCTTGAAGGCCCGTTCGGGGGCGATGGCGTCGGCGGAGGCGTGGCCGAGGGCCGTCGCCGTGTGTTCGCGCACCAGTTCCAGCAGCGCGGCGGCTCGCTCGTCCCCGGTCAGCCCGGCCAGTCGGCGCAGCGCCTCGGGCGTGGCGTCGGCCGACTCCGGCGCGTCGCCGGCCGTGCCGCGCAGCGCGTCGCGCACCTCGGGCAGGTCGCCGACGAGCGGTCGGGGCCGGGCCGCGGCGAACACGGGCGCGAAGAGCGCCCAGTCCACGTCGGCGACGGTCAGGGTCGCGTCCCCGACTGCCACGGCCCGCTCCAGGGCGAGCAGGTTGGTGGCGGGGGCGACGGGCGGCAGGCCGCGTCGGGTGAGCTGCTCCTCGGCGTCGCCCTCGGTGGCCATGCCGCCCTCCGCCCACGGGCCCCAGGCCACGGCGGTGGCGGCCAGGCCGCGGGCCGCGCGCCGCTCGGCGAGCGCGTCGAGGAAGGCGTTGGCCGCCGCGTAAGCGCCCTGGCCACCGCTGCCCCACACGCCCGCGATCGACGAGAAGAGCACGAACGCGTCGAGCGAGTCCGGTGAGTCCGGCGTGTCGAACAGCGCGTCCAGGTGAACGGCGCCCGCCGTCTTGGCGGCCACCACCCGGGCGAAACCGGGCAGGTCCTCGGCGGTGCCGGGCGGCTGTGAGACACCCGCCGCGTGCACCACGGCCCGTACCGGCGTACCGGCCCGGGCGAGCCCGGTCACCAGCGCGGCCAGCGCCTCACGGTCGGCGACGTCGCAGGCCGCGAGGGTCACGGAGGCACCGAGCGCGGTCAGCTCGGCCTCGATGTCGGCCGCCCCCGGGGCGTCGGCACCGCGCCGGCTGACCAGTACGAGGTGCTCGGCGCCACGCTCGGCGAGCCGGCGCGCCACGTGGCGGCCGAGCGCGCCGGTGCCGCCCGTGACGAGGACGGTGCCGCGCGGGTTCCAGCCCGAGTCGGGTGCGGCGGACTCGGCACCGCGTACCAGACGCCGTACGACGGTGCCGGTGGCGCGGACCGCCACCTCGTCCTCGTCGCCCGCCGCGGCGAGCACGGCCATCGCGGATGCAAGGACACGGTCGTCGCAGGTCGCGGGCAGGTCCATGAGTCCGCCCCAGTTCTCCGGGTGCTCCAGGGCGGCGACCCGGCCCAGGCCCCAGACCTGCGCCTGTACGGCACCCGCGAGGGTGTCGTCGGGCAGCGCGGCGACGGCCTCCCGGGTGACGCACCACAGCGGGGCACCCAGCCTGTCGACCGCGCCGGCGATCGCGGAGGTCAGCGCGAGCCCGACGGGAACGCCCGGGTGGTCCGGGTGCGGACGCTCGTCCAGCGCCAGCAGGGAGAGCACACCGGCGAGCGGCCCGTCCACGGCGGCGAGACGCCCGCCGAGCACGCTCGGGTCGGCGCCCTCGGTGTCCTCGGTGTCCTCGGTGTCGAGCACGAGCGGCACGACCCGGGCGCCGCCCGCGCCCATCCGGTCCGTCAGCGCGCGCACCCACGCGTCCTCGGCGTGCGACGCCGGTACTGCCACGAGCCACGTGCCCGCGGGTGTACCCGTCCGCGCGCCGGACCACGGCTGCCAGGCGACCCGGTAGAGCAGGTCGTCGACCCGCGACCGTTCCCGCTGGTCGCGCCGCCAGGCCGACAGAGCCGGCAGTACGTCGGTCAGCGGCCGGTCCATGTCCAGTTCCGCGCCGACGAGCGAGACGAGGTCCGCCCGCTCGACCGCGTCCCAGAAGCGGGCGTCCACGTTCGGCTGCGCGAGGCCACGGCCGGGCGCCGCGGCGCCCGCGCCGACGGGCTCCGGCCAGAAGCGCCGCCCCTGGAAGGCGTACGTCGGCAGGTCCACGCGCCCGGCACCCGTGCCGGCGTAGTACGCGGTCCAGTCGACGGGGGTGCCGTGGGCGTGGGCCAGGGCGAGGGCGGTGGTGAGGGTGTGCGCCTCCTCCCGCCCTGCTCGCAGGGCGGGGGTGAGGACGGGGGTGTCGGGATGATCGAGGCAGTCCTGGGCCATGGCGGAGAGGATCCCGTCGGGGCCGAGTTCGACGTACGTCGTCACGCCCGCGGCTTCGAGGGTGCCGATGCCGTCGGCGAAGCGGACCGCCTCACGGACATGGCGGACCCAGAAGTCGGGGTCGGCCATGTCGTCGGTGACCACCGCGCCGGTCAGATTCGACACGACCGCGATCCGCGGGGACTCGTAGGTCAGGCCCTCCGCCACCTTACGGAAGTCGGCGAGCATCCCGTCCATGTGCGGCGAATGGAACGCATGACTGACCGTCAGACGCTTGGACTTGCGGCCCTTGAACGAACCGGCGATCCTCTCCGCCTCGTCCGCGTCACCCGCGATCACCACGGACCGGGGCCCGTTGACGGCCGCGATACTCACCCGCTCGTTCAGGAGCAGCGTGACCTCGGCCTCGGTCGCCTCCAGCGCGATCATCACCCCGCCCTCCGGCAGGGCCTGCATCAGCCGACCACGCGCCGACACGAGCCTGCAGGCATCGTCCAGGGACAGCACGCCGGCCACATGCGCGGCAGCGATCTCTCCGATCGAGTGCCCCGACACGAAGTCGGGCTTCACACCCCACGACTCGACGAGGCGGAACAGCGCCACCTCGACCGCGAACAACGCCGGCTGCGCGAACTCCGTCCGGTTCAACAGTGCGGCGTCCTCGCCGAACAGCACCTCCTTCAGCGGGAGTTCGAGGTCCATCCGGCTCGCCACCGCGTCCAGCGCTTCCGCGAAGACTGGGTACGTCGCGTACAACTCACGCCCCATACCCAGCCGCTGACTCCCCTGACCGGTGAACAGGAACGCGGTGCGGCCGTCGTTGGTCGAGCCGATGACGGTGCCGGGCGCCGGTTGGCCGGCGGTCAGGCGGGCCAGGGCCTCGGTGAGCTCCGTACGGCTCCCGGCGACGATCGCCGCGCGCCGGTCGAGGTGTGCGCGACCGGTCGCCAGCGAGTGGGCGAGAGCGAGCGGGCTTGCTCCCTCGGTGGCCTCCACCGATGCGAGCAGGCGGGCGGCCTGGGCGCGAAGGGCGTCATCGGTACGGGCCGAGAGCAGGAACGGCAGCGTGTGCGCGGGCCCTGTCCGGGTCTCACCCACCGCGGGGGCCACCGGCTCCGGGGCCTGCTCCACGATCGTGTGGGCGTTGGTGCCGCCGATGCCGAAGGAGGAGATGCCGACGCGGCGCGGACGGCCGGTCTCGGGCCAGGCGACCGCTTCGGTGAGCAGGGAGATGTCCCCGGCCGTCCAGTCGACGTGCGGCGTCGGCTCGTCGACATGCAGGGTGCGGGGCAGCACGCCGTGCCGCATCGCCATGACCATCTTGATGATGCCCGCGACTCCGGCCGCTGCCTGCGTGTGCCCGAGGTTGGACTTGACGGAGCCGAGCAGCAGAGGCCGGTTCGCGTCGCGCTCCCGGCCGTACGTGGCGAGCAGCGCCTGCGCCTCGATCGGGTCGCCCAGCCGCGTACCCGTGCCATGTGCCTCGACGGCGTCGACCTCATGGGCGGACAGTCCGGCGCTCGCCAACGCGGCCCGGATGACCCGCTGTTGGGAGGGGCCGTTGGGCGCGGTCAGACCGTTGGAGGCGCCGTCCTGGTTCACGGCCGAGCCACGGACCACCGCGAGGACCGGGTGCCCCTTGGCGCGGGCCCGCGACAGCCGCTCCACGAGCAGCATGCCGACCCCCTCACCCCAGCCCGTGCCGTCCGCCGCCGCCGCGAACGCCTTGCAGCGCCCGTCGGGCGACAGGCCGCCTTGCTCACTGAACTCGGTGAAGGTCCCCGGGGTGGACATGACGGTGACGCCACCGGCGAGGGCCAGGTCGCATTCGCCGGTGCGCAACGCCTGGACCGCCCAGTGCAGGGCCACGAGCGAGGAGGAGCAGGCGGTGTCGACGGTGACCGCGGGACCTTCGAGTCCGAGGACGTAGGAGACGCGGCCGGAGAGCACGCTGCCCGCGTTGCCGGTCATCACATGGCCGCTCACGCCGTCCGCTCCGGACTCCTCCAGGTGGGCGTCGTAGGCGCCGTAGCCCGCGCCGACGAACACGCCGGCGCGGCTGCCGCGCAGCGCGGTCGGGTCGATGCCGGCCCGCTCGACGGCCTCCCAGGCGGTTTCCAGCAGCAGGCGCTGCTGGGGGTCCATGGCCAGGGCCTCGCGCGGGGAGATGCCGAAGAAGTCGGCGTCGAAGGTGTCGGCGTCGTGCAGGAAGCCGCCGGTGAAGGCACGGCCGTCCTGGCCGGTGAGCCGGCCCGCGGTCTCCCAGCCCCGGTTCACGGGCAGCCCGGAGATCGCGTCGGCGCCGGACTCGACGAGCCGCCACAGGTCCTCGGGGGTGCGCACACCGCCGGGGTAACGGCAGCTCATGCCGACGACGGCGATCGGGTCGTCGGCGAGGCTCGCGGCGCTCTGCGGCACACCCGCGCCGCCCTCCGTCTCGAAGTCCGCTTCTCCGCCGAGGAGTTCGTCGCGCAGATGGCGGGCGAGGGCGGCGGGCGAGGCGTAGTCGAAGACGAGGGTGGCGGTGAGCTTCAGCCCGGTGGCGGTGTTCATCCGGTTGCGCAGCTCTACGGCGGTCAGCGAGTCGAAGCCGAGGTCCTTGAACGCCTTTGCCGTGTCGACCTGTTCGGGCGAAGCGTGTCCGAGGGTCCCGGCGACCTGCTGGCGGACCAGGTCGAGCAGGGCTCGGTCCTGTTCGGCGAGGGGCAGCCGTCGCAGGCGCTCGGCGAGCGGGGTACCGCCCCCGGTGCGCACATGGGCCCTGCGTCGGCCGCCCGCGCCCAGAAGTGCCCGGAACACCGGGGCGACCGGGCCCGGCGCGGATGCGGCACGCAGCGCTGCGAGGTTCAGCCGGGCCGGCACCAGGAGCGCACGGTCGGCGGTGAGGGCCGCGTCGAACAGGGCCATGCCGTCGGCGGCGGACAGCCCGCCCACACCGTGCCGCTCCATGCGGCGCAGTTGGACCGCGTCGAGTGCGCCGGTCATGGTGCTCGCGTCGGCCCACATCCCCCAGGCCAGGGACGTGGCGGGCAGTCCTTGGGCGCGGCGGTGCTGGGCGAGCGCGTCCAACAGGACGTTGGCGGCGGCGTAGTTGGCCTGGCCCGCCGCGCCGAGGGTGCCGGCGACGGCGGAGTAGAGGACGAACGCCGCGAGCGGCAGGTCCCGGGTCAGCTCGTGCAGGTGGAGCGCGGCGTCCGCCTTCGGCCGCAGCACGGCGTCCAGGCGCTCGGGCGTGAGGGAGGCCAGTACGCCGTCGTCGAGGACACCGGCGGTGTGCACGACCGCCGTCAGCGGATGCTCGGCGGGCAGCGAGGCGAGGACGTCCGACAGTGCGTCCCGGTCGGCGGCGTCGCAGGCGGCCCAGGTGACGTGGGCACCCAACCGGGCCAGTTCGGCGGCCCGTTCGGGTGCGCCCGGCGCCTCGGCGCCGCGACGGCTGAGCAGCAGCAGGTGCCGTACGCCGTGCTCGGCGGCCAAGTGACGGGCGACGATCCCGGCGAGGGTGCCGGTGCCGCCGGTGATCAGGACGGTGCCGTCCGGGTCGAGGGCGGACGCCTCCGTACGGACGCCGGGGCGGCTGCGGGTGAGGCGGGGCGCGGTGAACTGCCCGGCACGCAGCATGAGTTCCGGCTCTCCGCACGCCAGGCCCGCGAGGACCCCGGCCGGGACGTCCGCGCCCGACACGTCCACGTCGGCCAGCACGAACCGACCGGGGTTCTCCGTCTCGGCGGAGCGCACCAGACCCCACACGGCGGCGTGCGCCAGGCCGCTCACCGACTCGTCGGGGGCGGCGACCGCGCCCCGGGTCACCACGACCAGGCGCGCGTCGGCGAACCGCTCGTCGGCCGTCCACCCCTGGACGAGCGCGAGCGCGCGCCGCGTCGCCGCGTGCAGCGCTCCGGTCCGGTCGCCCTCCGCCTCAGGGCCGGCCGGGACGAGCGGGGCGACGACGCACGCCGGTACGGGTGCCCCGGCGTCGATCGCGGCGGCCAGCGCCGCCAGGTCCGCGTAGGGGGTGGCGGGGCCGAACGCGTCGGTCCCGAGCACCGCCCATTCCCCCGAGGCTCCGGCGGCCGGGCTCACGGGCATCCAGTCGAGCTGGAACAGCGCGTCGCGGACGACGTCCGGCCTGCCCTCGGTGACCTGTGTGTAGGGGTTCGATACGAGCGTGGCCACGGTGGCGACCGGGTCGCCGAGGTCGTCGGCGAGGTCGAGCGCCAGGGCGCCGTCACCGAGGGAACGGATACGGGCGCGCAGCGCGCCGGCGCCGTGGGCGTGCAGCGCGACGCCGGTCCAGGCGCCGGCCACCGGGCCGGTGGCGGGCGGCTCGGCGTCCAGAGCGCGGGCTGCCTGGGCGACGGCGTCGAGCAGGGCCGGGTGAAGGCCGAACCGGCCCGCCTCGGCGTCGTCCTCGGGCAGCCGCACCTCGACGAAGAGGTCCCCGTCTCGCCGCCAGGCGGCCTCGACCAGGTCCGTCCCGGTCAGCGCGTCGGCCGGCACCGGTTCGGCGCCCATCGGCGGCCACTGTGTGAGCTCGAACTGCGCGGTCGGCGCCGTGGGCGCGACGACCCCTCGTGCGTGGCACGTCCACAGTGTGTCCGCCGGGGCGTCCTCGGCGCGCGCGGAGACGGTCAGGGCACGGCGGCCCCGCTCGTCGGCGCCCGCCACGAACACCTGGAGCCGTACGGCACCCTCGGCGGGCAGCGTCAGCGCCGCTCCGGGTGTCAGTTCCTCGACGTACTCACAGCCGGCCCGGTCGGCCGCGTGCAGGGCGAGCTCGACGAGCGCGGCACCGGGCAGCACGCCCTCGGCCCCGGCCCAGGGCCGCGCGCCCGGGGCGAGCCGACCGGTGAGCAGTACGCCGTCGGTGCCGGCCAGCGCGACGGCCGCGCCGAGCAGCGGGTGCCCGGCGGGGTCCAGCCCGGCCCCGCTCACGTCTCCGGTGCCGCCGGTGCCGGGCTCCAGCCAGTAGCGCTCGCGCTGGAAGGCGTACGTCGGCAGGTCGACCCGGCGCGCGCCGGAACCGGCGAAGTACGAGGCCCAGTCGACCCTCGTGCCGTGGACATGGGCGAGGGCGAGGGTGGTGACGGCGGTCTCGGCCTCGTCGCGGCCACCGCGCAGGGCGGGTACGAGGACGGCGTCGCCCTCGATGCACTCCTGAGCCATGGCCGAGAGGACGCCGTCCGGACCGAGTTCGAGATACGTGGTCACGCCCGCGGCTTCGAGGGCGCGGATGCCATCGGCGAAACGGACGGCCTCGCGGACGTGCCGCACCCAGAACTCGGGCCGCGTCAACTGCTCCGAAACGAGAGCACCGCTCACATTCGAGATCACCGATATCTTCGGCCGCTCGTACGTCAGGCCCTCGGCCACGGCGCGGAAGGCGTCCAGCATGCCGTCCATGTGCGGCGAGTGGAACGCGTGACTCACGTTCAGCCGCTTGGACTTGCGGTCGGAGAACGAACCGGCGATCCTCTCGGCCTCGTCCGCGTCACCCGCGATCACCACGGACCGCGGCCCGTTGATCGCGGCGATGCTCACGCGCTCGCCGAGCAGCGGCGTGATCTCGTCCTCGGTGGCCTGGAGGGCGATCATCACGCCGCCGTCGGGCAGCGCCTGCATCAACCGACCCCGCGCGGACACCAGCTTGCAGGCGTCCTCCAGCGAGAACACCCCAGCCACATGCGCGGCAGCGATCTCACCGATCGAGTGACCGGACACGAAGTCCGGCCGCACACCCCACGACTCGAACAACCGGAAGAGGGCGACCTCGACCGCGAACAGCGCCGGCTGCGCGAACTCCGTCCGGTGCAACGGCTCGGCGTCCTCGCCGAACAGCACCTCCTTCAGCGGGAGTTCGAGATCCATCCGCTCCGCGACCGCGTCCAGCGCCGCCGCGAACACCGGATACACGGCGTACAACTCACGCCCCATACCCAGCCGCTGGCTCCCCTGCCCCGTGAACAGGAACGCCGTACGACCGGCCTTGGTGGCCGCGCCCCGCACCAGCCCAGGGGCCGACACCCCCTCGGCCAGGGCCGCGAGCGTGCGGGTCAGATCGTCACCGGTGCGGCCGATGAGCACGGCGCGGTGCTCCTGGGCGGCTCGGGTGGTGGCGAGTGAGTGGGCGAGGTCGAGCGGGCGCGCGTCGACGAGGTCGGTACCGACCGCGGTGTGCAGCCGGGTGGCCTGGGCGCGAAGACCGGCGTCGCTGCGGCCGGACAGGGTCCAGGGCAGCACACCGGGAGCGGTGACGGGCGCGGCGGTCTCCTCCTCGGCACCCGGCGCTGCGGTCTTCTCCCCGGTCTCAGGCGTGGCGGTCTTCTCCTCGGCCTCAGGATCGGGGGCCTGTTCGAGGACGGTGTGCGCGTTGGTGCCGCTGACGCCGAAGGCCGAGACGGCCGCGCGGCGGGGCGCGCCGGCGCTGGGCCAGGGCTCGGCCTCGGTGAGCAGCGTGACGGCGCCGCCGGACCAGTCCACGGCCGGAGTGGGCTCGTCCACGTGCAGGGTCTTCGGCAGTACGCCGTGGCGCATGGCCATGACCATCTTGATGATGCCCGCCACACCGGCGGCGGCCTGGGTGTGCCCGAGGTTGGACTTCAGGGAGCCCAGGCGCAGTGGTCGGTCGGCGGGCCGGTCCTGGCCGTAGGTGTTGAGCAGGGCCTGGGCCTCGATGGGGTCGCCGAGGGTGGTGCCGGTGCCGTGCGCCTCGACCACGTCGACCTCGGCCGCGGAGAGCTGGGCGTTCTCCAGGGCCTGTCGGATGACGCGCTGCTGGGCGGGCCCGTTGGGGGCGGTGAGGCCGTTGCTGGCGCCGTCCTGGTTGACAGCGGAGCCGCGTACGACGGCGAGGACTTGGTGCCCGTTGCGGCGGGCGTCGGACAGGCGCTCCACCAGAAGCACGCCGACGCCCTCGGACCAGCCGGTGCCGTCCGCGGACGCGGCGAAGGACTTGCAGCGCCCGTCGGCGGCGAGCCCGCGTTGCCGGCTGAACTCCACGAAGACGTCCGGGTTGGGCATCACGCACACGCCGCCGACCAGGGCGAGCGAGCACTCGCGCTGACGCAGTGCCTGGGCGGCCAGGTGCAGGGCGACCAACGAGGACGAGCAGGCGGTGTCGATGGTGGCGGCCGGACCCTCCAGTCCGAAGACGTACGCGAGCCGGCCGGACAGGACGCTGGTGGCCGCGCCCGTGAGCAGCAGGCCCTCCAGCCCTTCCGGGACCTCGGCGAGGTCGGCGCCGTACCCCATGGCTCCCGCGCCGACGTAGACGCCGGTGCGGCTGCCGCGGACCTCGGTGGGGTCTATACCGGCCCGTTCGAACACCTCCCAGGCGGTCTCCAGCAGAAGGCGCTGCTGGGGGTCCATGGCGAGGGCTTCGCGCGGGGATATCCCGAAGAATCCTGGGTCGAATTCCGTGGCGCCGTCGAGGAATCCCCCGCCGGTGTTGTAGAAGGTGCCCTTCTTTTCCGGGTCGGGGTCGGCGAGGGACGCGATGTCCCAGCCCCGGTCGGCGGGGAAGCCGGAGATGGCGTCGCCGCCCTCGGCCACCAGCTGCCACAGATCCTCGGGCGAGCGCACGCCGCCGGGGAAACGGCAGCTCATCGCCACGATCGCGATCGGCTCCCGGGCATCCGCCTCGGTCTCCTGGAGGCGGCGCCGGGCACGGCGCAGCTCCGCGGTCATCCACTTCAGGTTTTCGAGCAGTTTTTCTTCGTTCGCGCCGGCCATCGGAACGTCACCTCCTGGGGAGCTGTGAAATGAATGCGGAAAGGGGCTCGATCATCAGATCGGTCTTTGGATCAGCCATCGGATCGGCCATCGGATCGGTCATCAGGTCAGGATTTTCCGAATTCGTTGTTGATGATGTCGAAGAGGTCGTCGGCGGATACCGAGTCGAGGGCTTCTTCGTCGTCCTCTCCGATGACCGCTCGCTCCGCCCTGTTCCAGTTGGCCAGGAGCGTTTCGAGCCGTGCGGTGACGCGGGCGCGTTCGGTGGTGTCCTCGGGGGCCGAGGAGAGGAGGTGTTCGAGCTTGTCGATCTCGGCGAGGGCGGGCAGTGGTGCCGAGGTGTCCTCGCCCAGGAGTTCCGCCCTGATGTGGGCGGCCAGTGCGGTCGGGGTCGGGTGGTCGAAGACCAGCGCGGCCGAAAGCTTCAGTCCGGTGGCGGAGTTGAGGCGGTTGCGCAGTTCGACCGCCGTCAGCGAGTCGAAGCCCAGTTCCTTGAAGGCGTGCGTGGCCGCGATCTCGCCCGCGCCGTCGTGGCCGAGCACGGCCGCGACGTGCGTACGGACCAGGTCGAGCGCGGCGCGTTCCGCCTCCTCCACCGACTTGCCCCGCAACGAGGCTGCGATGTCGGCGACTTGGGTGCCGCCTGCCGCCTGCTGCTCCTCGACGAGCGCGCTGCGCACCTCGGGCAGATCGGCGATGAGGGGCCGGGGGCGGGCGGCGACGAAGGCCGGCACGAACCGCGCCCAGTCGACGTCCGCGACCGTCACTGCCGTGTCGTCCGTGTCCAGCGCCTGTTGCAGGGCGGAGATCGCGAACTCCGGTGCCATGGGGGCCAGTCCGCGACGACGAAGCTGCTCGGCGGCTTCCGCGTCGGCGACCAGACCGCCGCCGTCCCACGGGCCCCAGGCCACGGAGGTGGCCGTGCGGCCGTCGGCTCGGCGCCGTTGCGCGAGGGCGTCCAGGTGGGCGTTGGCGGCGGCGTAAGCGGCCTGGCCGCCGCTGCCCCAGACGCCGGCGATGGAGGAGAAGAGGACGAAGGCGTCCAACTCCGTGTCGCCCAGCACCTCGTCCAGGTGTGTGGCGCCGGTGACCTTGGCGTCGACCACCTCGGCGAGCTCGCCGGACGTGGTCTCGTCCAGCGGCGCGAACTGTCCGGCACCCGCGGTGTGGAAGACCGTCGTCAAGCCGGTCAGTCCGGCGAGTAGCCCGGACAGCGCGTCCCGGTCGGTCACGTCGCAGGCGACGACCGTGGCACGCGCACCCAACTTCTCGATTTCCCGAGCCAGTTCAGTTGCTCCCGGTGCGTCCGGTCCGCGTCGGCCGGCCAGCACCACGTGCTCGGCTCCGCGTTCCGCGAGCCAGCGGGCGACGTGCCCGCCGAGCGCCCCGGTGCCTCCGGTGACGAGGACCGTGCCGCGCGGGATCCACGCGGTGCGCCCCTCGGGGAGTTCGCCGCCGGTCGCGGCGTGACCCATGCGACGGGCCAGCAGCCCGGAGGCGCGGACCGCGAGCTGGTCCTCGTCGCCCGCATCGGCGAGCGCGGCGAGCAGCAGGTCGCCGGTCCGCTCGTCCCGCACGACCGGCAGGTCCACGAGCCCGCCCCAGCGCTCCGGGTGCTCCAGCGCTACGACCCGGCCCAGGCCCCATACCTGCGCCTGGGCCACACTCTCGACCTTCGCGGCCGGGGTGGCGGCCACGGCGCCGGCGGTCGCGCACCACAGCGGTGCGTCGATCCCGGCGTCACCGAGGGCCTGGACGAGAACGCCCGTCTGGATCAGCCCGGTCGGTACGGCCGGGTGGGCGGGATGCGGGTCCTCGGCGAGCGCCAGCAGGGACAGCACACCGTTGGCCGCGTCGCCCGCGAGCGCCGCGCGCAGCCCGACGGCCAGTCCCGCGCGGTCGGCGGCGGCCGCAGCGGGGGTCACCTCGCGTACGTCCACACCGGCCCCGGCCAGGGCCGTCCGCACCGCGTCGACCACCGGGTGCCCGACCTCGGGCGTCACCAGCAGCCAGGTTCCGGTGGGCCGGGCTCCGGCCGGCAGACCCACCGGCCGCCAGGTGACGGCGTACCGCCACCCGTCCGCGACGGATCGCTCGGCGTGCTTGCGCCGCCATGCGGACAACGCGGGCAGCAGGGCGCTGAGCGGCTGGTCCGCGTCCACGCCCAGCGCGTCGGAGAGCGCGGCCGGGTCCGCCGTGTCCACGGCCGCCCAGAACTCGGCGTCCACCGTGCCACCGGCGTCCGTCCCACCGGCCGTCGCACCGGTGACCACCGCCTCCTCAAGCCAGTAGCGCTTGCGCTGGAAGGCGTACGTGGGCAGGTCCACTCGCCCGGCGCCCGTGCCGGCGAAGAACGTCCCCCAGTCGACGCGCGCGCCGTGGGTGTGCGCCGCGGCGAGGGCCGCCAGAGCGGTCCGGATCTCGTCACGGCCGCCTCGGAGTGCGGGGGCGAAGGCGGCGTTCTCGTTCTCGATGCCCTCCTGGGCCATGGCGGAGAGGATCCCGTCGGGGCCCAACTCCAGGTAGGTGGTGACGCCCTGGGCCTCCAGGGTGCGGATGCCGTCGGCGAAGCGGACCGCCTCACGGACATGGCGGACCCAGAAGTCGGGGTCGGCCATGTCGTCGGTGACCACCGCGCCGGTCAGGTTCGACACGACCGCGATCCGCGGACTGTCGTAGGTCAGCCCCTCTGCCACCTTGCGGAAGTCGGCGAGCATCCCGTCCATGTGCGGCGAATGGAACGCATGACTGACCGTCAGGCGCTTGGACTTGCGGTCCGTGAACGAACCGGCGATCCTCTCCGCCTCGTCCACGTCACCCGCGATCACCACGGACCGGGGCCCGTTGACGGCCGCGATGCTCACCCGCTCGTTCAGGAGCGGCGTGACCTCGGCCTCGGTCGCCTCCAGCGCGATCATCACCCCGCCCTCGGGAAGGGCCTGCATCAGCCGACCACGCGCCGACACGAGCCTGCAGGCATCATCCAGGGACAGCACGGCGGCCACATGAGCGGCAGCGATCTCACCGATCGAGTGCCCCGACACGAAGTCCGGCACGAGGCCCCACGACTCCACCAGCCGGAACAACGCCACCTCGACCGCGAACAACGCCGGCTGCGCGTATGAGGTCCGGTTCAGCAGCTCCGCATCCTCCCCGAACAGCACATTCTTCAGGGGGAGTTCGAGGTCCATCCGCTCCGCCACCGCGTCCAGCGCCGCCGCGAACACCGGGTAGGCCGCGTACAACTCACGCCCCATACCCAGCCGCTGACTCCCCTGGCCGGTGAACAAGAAGGCGAGTGCGCCGTCGGTGGCGGTGCCGCGAACCGTTCCCGGTGCCTGGTCGCCCGCCGCCAGCGCGTCGAGCGCCGCGAGGAAGGTGTCCCGGTCGGCGCCGACGACCACCGCGCGGTGGTCCAGGGCGGCCCGGGAGGTGGCGAGGGTGTGGGCGACGTCGGTCGGGGTCAGCGAGCCGTCGGAGGCGACCCGGGTGCGCAGCGCACGGGCCTGGGCCCGCAGGGCCGCGTCGGACTTGGCCGACAGGAGCCACGGCACGACTTCGTCGGCAGACGTCGGGACGGGCCGGTCCTCTTCCGGGGAGGCGGGGGCCTGCTCCAGGACGGTGTGCGCGTTCGTCCCGCTGAAGCCGAACGAGGAGACGCCGGCCCGGCGCGGACGGCCGGTCTCCGGCCAGGCGACGGGCTCGGTGAGCAGCGAGATGTCGCCCGCCTCCCAGTCGACGTGCGGCGTCGGCTCGTCCACGTGCAGCGTGCGCGGGAGCACGCCGTGCCGCATCGCGAGCACCATCTTGATCACGCCCGCGACACCGGCCGCGGCCTGGGTGTGCCCGATGTTCGACTTGATGGAGCCGAGGTGCAGCGGCAGCCCCTCCGGACGGTCCTTCCCGTACGTCGCCAACAGGGCCTGCGCCTCGATGGGATCGCCCAGTCGGGTGCCGGTGCCGTGCGCCTCCACCGCGTCCACCTCACCGGCCGAGAGCCCGGCGTGCGCCAACGCGGACCGTATGACGCGCTGTTGGGACGGACCGTTGGGCGCGGTGAGACCGTTGGACGCGCCGTCCTGGTTGATGGCCGAGCCACGCACGATCGCCAGCACCGGGTGGCCGTTGCTGCGGGCGTCGGAGAGCCGCTCCACCAGGAGCATGCCCACGCCCTCGCCCCAGCCCGTGCCGTCGGCCGTGGCCGCGAACGCCTTGACCCGACCGTCCGCCGCCAGCCCTCGCTGACGGCTGAAGTCGATGTACGCGCCCGGGGACGACATCACGGTCGCACCGCCCGCGAGCGCCAGGTCGCACTCGCCGTTGCGCAGCGCCTGAGCGGCCCAGTGCAGGGCGACCAGCGACGCCGAACAGGCCGTGTCGACGGTGACCGCCGGACCCTCCAGCCCGAAGGCGTAGGAAAGGCGGCCGGAGACGACGCTCGCCGCGCTGCCGGTGCCGAGGTAGCCCTCGATCCCGTCCGGTACGGCGCGCAACGACGCCCCGTAGTCCTGGCCGTTGGTTCCGACGAACACGCCTGCCTGGCTGCCCCGCAGCGAGTTCGGGTCGATGCCTGCCCGCTCGAACGCCTCCCACGACGTCTCCAGCAGCAGCCGCTGCTGCGGATCCATGGCGAGGGCCTCGCGCGGCGAGATCCCGAAGAACTCCGCGTCGAACTCGGCCGCTTCGTAGAGGAATCCGCCTTCACGGGCGTAGAAGGTGCCCTGCTTGTCGGGGTCGGGGCTGTAGAGCTTGTCGAGGTCCCACCCGCGGTCGGCCGGGAACTCCCCGATGGCGTCGCCGCCTTCGAGCAGCAGCTTCCACAGGTCCTCGGGGGTCCGTACGCCGCCGGGGAAGCGGCAGCTCATCGCCACGATCGCGATCGGGTCGTCGTCCACCGCGGGCGCCACCGCCGAGGCGGCCGCCAACACCGTTTGGCTTCCCAGCAGTTCGTCTCGCAGGTGCTGGGCCAAGGCCGCCGCCGTCGGATAGTCGAAGACGAGCGTCGCGGAAAGCCGCACGCCGGTCGCGGCACCGAGCCGGTTGCGCAGCTCGACAGCGGTGAGCGAGTCGAAACCCAGCTCCTTGAAGGCACGTTCGGCCCCCACGGACTCCGATCCGCCGTGCCCGAGCACGGCCGCCACCTGCGTACGGACCAGGGCCAGCAGCTCCTTCTCCTGCTCGGCCCGGGTCTTGCCGGCCAGACGCGCCGCGAGCGGTGCGGCCCCTTCGGCTGAACCGGCCGACGCTGCTTCCGTGACCCGCGCCTCGGGGAGCTCGGCCAGCAGACCGGACGGCCTTACAGCCATGAGGGTCGGTGCGTAGCGCTGCCACTCCACGTCCACGATCATCAGCGCGGCCTCGGCCGAACCGACGCTGTGGACCATCGCCGTCAGCGCCGTCTCCGGCGCCATGGGCGGCACACCGCCCTGGCGCATACGGGCCTCCAACGCCTGGTCGGCGGCCATGCCCCCCTCGGCCCACGGGCCCCAGGCGAGCGACGTCGCGGCCAGACCGTCGGCACGACGCTGCTCCGCCAGAGCATCCAAGTAGGCATTGGCAGCGGCATAGTTGGCCTGACCCGCCGCACCGAGCACGCCGCTCATGGAGGAGAACAGCACGAACGCATCGAGCTCGATACCGAGTTCACCCGTCAGCTCGTGCAGGTTACGGGCCGACTCCGCCTTGGCCCGCAGGACTGCGGCGAAACGGTCCGGGGTGAGTGTGTCGAGCATGCCGTCGTCGAGGATGCCGGCGGTGTGGAACACAGCCGTCAGGCCCTCCGCCTCGGCGGCGAGCAGCTCCCGCAGCGCGTCCCGGTCGGCGGCGTCGCACGCCACCACGGACACGTCGGCGCCCAAGTCGGCCAGCTCGGCCGTCAGTTCGGCCGCGCCCGGAGCGTCCATGCCACGACGGCTGGTCAGCACCAGACGCTCGGCACCCTCGGCGGCCAACCTCCGCGCGACCTTGCCACCCAGAACACCCGTACCACCGGTGATCAGAACAGTCCCGGACGGGATCCAGGAGCCCTCCCCGCGCGGGGCACGGACAAGACGACGCCCGAAGACCCCCGCCTCCCGCACCGCGACCTGATCCTCATCAAGACCCGACTCCGCACCGGCCAGCACACTGACGAACCGCGCACCCGCCCGCTCGTCCAACTCGACCGGGACGTCGATCAGACCGCCCCAACGGTCCGGGTCCTCCAGAGCGACAACCCGCCCCAGCCCCCACACGCCAGCGGCAACCGGGTCGGCAAGACGGTCGGAACGACCCACGGAAACCGCACCCCGCGTCACCGCCCACAGGGGGGCCGTGACACCGGCATCACCCAACGCCTGCACCAGAACGGCAGTGTCCACCACACCCGACAACGAGACGACACCCGCGAGGTCAGCCGGGTCGACGAACAGTCCGGCCAGCGCCGCGCGATCGGCACCGGCTGAGACGGCCAGCGTGCGTACCTGTGCCCCGGCACCGGACAGTGCAGTCACGACATCGGCCGCGTCGGCCGGGTCTGGCGACACCACCAGCCACGTACCACTCAGCCCACGGCCGGCCATACCGGCCAACGGCTGCCAGCTGACCCGGTAACGCCAACCATCCACCTCCGACTGGGCCTTGCGGCGCTTGCGCCAAGCCGAGAGGGCAGGCAAGAGCTCGTTGACGGTGGCGTCGTCGGCCACGTCCAGTTCGGCGGTCAGGGAGTCCCAGTCCGCCTCCTCGACCGCGTCCCAGAAACCGTCGTCCGCCCCGTCGCCCGCCACACGTGCGACACCCGCCAGGTCCAGCCAGTAGCGCTTGCGCTGGAAGGCATACGTCGGCAGATCGGCCGTAAGCGATGAGGTGTCTTCGTGGGCGCCGGCGAAGAAGGCGCGCCAGTCGATCCGGGTGCCCCGTACGTAGGCCTGGGTGATGGCCGTGACGGCGGTCTCGGCCTCGTCGCGCCCGCCCCGCAGGGCGGGAACGAAGACAGCCGCGCCGGCGTCCTCGACGCAGTCCTGGCCCATGGCGGAGAGGACGCCGTCGGGTCCGAGTTCGAGGTACGTGGTGACACCGGCGGCTTCGAGCGCGCGCATGCCGTCGGCGAAACGGACCGCCTCACGGACGTGCCGCACCCAGAACTCGGGCTGCGTCAACTGCTCCAAAACGAGAGCACCGCTCACATTCGAGATCAGTGCTATCCCGGGGGTCGCGTACGTGATGCTCTCCGCGACCTCGCGGAAGGCCTCCAGCATGCCGTCCATGTGCGGCGAGTGGAACGCGTGACTCACGCTCAGCCGCTTGGACCTGCGGTCGCTGAACGAACCGGCGATCCTCTCGGCCTCGTCCGCGTCACCCGCGATCACCACGGACTTCGGCCCGTTGATCGCCGCGATGCTCACCCGCTCCGACAGCAGCGGGGTGACCTCGTCCTCCGTCGCCTGGAGCGCGATCATCACGCCACCCTCCGGCAGCGCCTGCATGAGCCGGCCCCGCGCCGCGACGAGTGTGCAGGCGTCCTCCAGTGAGAACACCCCGGCCACATGCGCGGCCGCGATCTCACCGACCGAATGACCGGACACGTAGTCCGGCCGCACACCCCACGACTCGAACAGCCGGAACAACGCCACCTCGACCGCGAACAACGCCGGCTGCGCGAACTCCGTCCGGTTCAGCAGCTCCGCATCGTCCCCGAACAGCACGTCCTTCAGCGGGAGTTCGAGGCCCATCCGGCTCGCGACCGCGTCCAGCGCCGCCGCGAACACCGGGTAGGCCGCGTACAACTCACGCCCCATACCCAGCCGCTGACTCCCCTGCCCCGTAAACAGGAAGGCGAGCCTGCCACCGACGGCGGAGCCGCTGACGACACCGGGAACGGTGCGCCCCTCGGCGAGGGTTGCCAGCCCGGCCAACAGGCCCTCGCGGTCGCCCGCCACGACAGCGGCCCGCTCCTCGAACGAGACGCGGCCCACCGCCAGGGCGCGCCCGATCTCGCTCGCAGCCGTTTCCGGAGCACCCGTCGCATACGCGAGCAGTGCTCGCGCTTGGTCCCGCAGGGCCTCCGGGCTCTTCCCGGACAGCGCCCACGGCACCACACCGACCTCCGCCATCGGAGAACCCTCCGGCTCCGGGGCCTGCTCGATGATCGTGTGGGCGTTGGTACCGCTGATACCGAACGACGACACACCCGCGCGGCGCGGGCGACCCGTCTCGGGCCACGCCACCTCTTGGGCCAGCAGCGAGACGGCACCCGGCTCCCAGTCCACCTGCGGAGTCGGCTCGTCGACGTGCAGTGTCTGGGGCAGCACGCCGTGGCGCATCGCCATGACCATCTTGATGATGCCCGCGACACCGGCCGCGGCCTGCGTGT
>NZ_JBIVVR010000013.1:0-282182 GCF_044757755.1 Streptomyces sp. NPDC091209
AGACCGCAGCCAATCGGCACCAGGTATGCGAACCCGTGAAGTGGTACGGAAAGCAACCCACGTGGTGCCGAACCAACTCACAACCAGCTCACTAGCCGATGAGGGTCGCCTTCGGGCGGACCACGCAGAACTCGTTCCCCTCCGGATCGGCCAGCACGGTCCATGACTCCTCGCCGCTCTGCCCGACGTCCGCCCTGCGGGCGCCGAGCGCGAGGATGCGCTCGATCTCCGCCTCCCGGTCCTCGGCCGCGGACGTCAGATCAAGGTGCAGACGGTTCTTGACGACCTTGTGCCCCGTCACCGGCATGAAGCAGATGCCCACCGGCGCCGTCTCGTCCGGCCCGATCACGACCTCCCGCTCCCGCTCGGAAAGGACCCGCCACCCCAGCACCTCGGCCCAGAAACGGGCCAGGGAGGGGAGGTCGTGCGCGTCGATGACGATGTGATGCAACGCAAGGGGCATATCGGTCAATGTGCCCTGATTCCGCCCGGACGGCATCCGGCGGAGGGGTTCTTACGACCCCGCCGGACGACCGGTGGCGCCCGGCCCCCGGAGGTGGGCGCGAGGGCCGACTACCGCGCGTCGGTGCGGAAGTAGTGCCCCTTGTCGAGGTCTTCGATCAGGCCCGGCCGAGTCGGTCGCCACCCCAGCAGCTCGCGGGTCGGCCCACTGGAGGCCGGGCTGTCGAGGCCGATGAATCCCGCCAGCCAGGTGAAGTGCTCGGCCGCTTCCTCGGCGGGGACGGAACGGGTGGGCACGTCGAGGTGGCGGCCGATGACCTCGGCGACCGAACGGATCGGTACGCCTTCCTCCGCGGCCGCGTGCAGGACCGATCCGGCCGGTGCGCCTTCCAGGGCGAGCCGGAAGAGGTGGCCGACGTCGTCGCGGTGCGCGGCCGGCCAGCGCTGCGAGCCGTCGCCGACGTACCCGGCGACGCCCTTGTCGCGGGCGATGCCGACCAGGGCCGCCATGAACCCGTGGTCGCCCTCGCCGTGCACGGTCGGGGGGAGCCGTAGTACGGAGGAGCGGATGTTCCGGTCGGCCAGGGTGAGGGTCAGGTGGGCAGTGCCCATCCGGGTCCGCGGGCCGCTCGGCAGGTGCTCGGGCAACTGGTCCGGCGTCCGTCCGTCCGCTTCGGTGCTCAGGCGACCCGGGGCCAGTCCGAGCAGTCCCGAGGCGAGGACGAACGGGCGTCCGGAACCCGCGAGCGCCTCACCGAACGTCTCGACGGCACGGCGGTCCGCGTCGGCGGCGTCCTGGAAACCTCCGGAGAAGGCGGTGTCGTGCTTGAACGCGAGGTGGACCACGCCGTCCGACGCCCCGGCGGCGTCGCGCAGGACGTCGAGGTCGTCGAGCGTGCCGCGCACCACGTCGGCACCGGCCTTCGTGAGGGCCGCTGCGGAGGCGTCCGAGCGGGCGAGCCCGACGACCTGGTCGCCCGCGTCGATGAGTTCGGGGACGAGTGCGGAGCCGATCCACCCGGATGCCCCGGTGACGAAAACGCGCATGAGAAAGCCTCCAGCGTTGGGTGATCGCCCCGGCGCCGGGAAGGCGCGTGGGACGATCGGGCGATGTCAGTCACTGTCATCAAACGTAGCACTCGATGTCAGGCACTGTCATCAAAGGGTGGCTCTCGATGTCAGGGACTGTCATCGAGTACGATGCCGGGCATGGGTCGATGGCAGCCGGACGCGCGCGGCCGCCTGGAACGGGCGGCGCTGGAGCTCTACGTGGAGCGCGGCTTCGAGCGCACCTCGGTGGCGGAGATCGCCGAACGGGCGGGGCTGACGGAGCGGACGTTCTTCCGGCACTACGCGGACAAGCGCGAAGTGCTGTTCTCTGGTTCGAGCGTGCTGCAGGAACTGCTCGTGGACGCCGTCGCACGTGCTCCCGAGACCGCCACCCCGATGGACGCCGTGGCGGCGGCCTTCGAGGCTGCCGCGGGTCTGCTGCAGGAACGCCAGGAGCACGCTCGCCTACGGCAGTCCGTGATCGACGCCAACACAGAGCTGCAGGAACGCGAGTTGATCAAACTCGCCTCGCTGTCCACGGCGCTCGCGGACGCCTTGCGCCGGCGCGGTGTCGACGACGCCTCGGCGGGCCTTGCCGCGGAGGTGGGCGTCGCCGTTTTCAAGGTCGCGTTCCGCCGCTGGGTCGAGCGGACCGGGGACCGCGAACTGTCCACGTTCATCGCGGAGTCGTTGGCCGGCCTGAGGGCAGTGACCACGGACGAGTGACTCCCGACCCGGACTCCGATCCGACCCGGACTCAGTACCCGGATTCAGCACTCGGGCTCAGGACTCATACGCACACTCAGGACTCCGGATCCGGACTTCCGATCCCGGACGGCTCGAAGTCGGGTCCGGTGTCCGGTAGTTCATGGTCCCGTCGGACCGAACCGCGAGTCGGCGCCCCTCATCCGTGCGCTGAGTCCACGGCGGGCGGGCGCGACCGGTGGTACCTCGCCGGCCCTCAGGGCCGGAGCACGATTTTGCCGTGCGTCTGCCGCTGTTCCAGCTCGCGGAACGCGTCTCGCACCCGCTCCAGCGGATAGGTGCGGGCGATCGGCACCTCCAGCTCTCCCCGCGCGGCAAGCCGGGCCAGCTCGCCGACCGTGACCGCGCTGGCCGCCGCGCCTTCTCCGTACGTTCGCGCACCGACCTCGGCGGCGGCCTGCCAGTCGCGGATCGTGTTGATCCGCTCGGGCCGCACGCCCAACTCCACTGCCAGCTCGACGTATCCGTCGCCGAAGGTGTCGATGAACGCGTCGACCTTCCCGCCGGAAGCCTGCCGGATCCGTTCGGCCACACCCTCCCCGTACGCGACCGGGACGACACCGCGATCCTTCAGCCAGGCGTGGTTCCGCTCGCTCGCCAGCCCGATCACCGTGGCGCCGTGCCGCCGCGCGAGCTGCACGGCGAGGGACCCGACGCCACCCGCCGCACCGGACACGACGAGCGTGTCGGCCGGTCCGGGGTCCACCGCGAACACGGTGGCGTACGCGGTCGTACCGGCCACGTACAACGACCCGGCCACGTCCCAGGAAAGGCCCTCCGGGCGCGAGGTCAGTTTCACGTCCTCGACCACGACGAACTCCGCGTGGCTCGCTCTGTTGTGGGTGAAGCCCAAGACCTCGTCGCCCACCGCGAAGCCACGCACCTGCGGACCCACCTCGACCACGACACCGGCCAGATCGCTGCCCTGCCCGGAAGGGAACGTCGCCGGCCAGCGTCCGTGCCGGGCGCCCTCGCGGATCATCGCCTCACCGGGCTGGATCCCGGCCGCGCGGACCGCGACCAGCAGCTCCCCGGGGCCGGGTGTCGGCCGCTCCACCTCCTCCACCCGCAGCACATCGATCCCGCCGTACTCGTGGAACCGCACCGCCTTCATCGCGTGATCACCGCTCTTCCTCGTTCGGGCAAGCCTGGGACAGCCACGCCTCGCAACGGCCGCACATCGACCGTGCCACGGCACACAACAGCTGAGGGACGGAGTTGTGTTCCCAAGGACGACGCTCAGAGGATGTGTTCACCGGCCTTCCAAGAGGCTCTGGCCACGGGTTCGTCGAACGGGCCCGACAGGTGGTGCCGCGCTGTCATGCTGGGCGTCCGGCACACCGAGAGGACTCCATGTCAACCGACCGCGACACAGCCCTGTTCGCCGAGCGGCCGTGGTTCGCGGCCAACGAACTCCTGGCGTTCGTGGTGGAGCTTGTCGCGCTGGCCTGTCTGACGTGGTGGGGATTCACCACCGGTCACGGCCTGTTGCCGCACATCCTGCTCGGTGTGGGGACGCCCCTGTCGGCGATCGTGCTCTGGTCGCTGTTCGCGGCGCCGAAGGCGCGCCTGCGGCCCGGGTTGCCCCTCGTGCTCCTCGTCAAGGCGGTGGTACTGGGAGGTGGCGTGGCGGCCCTGTACGGGGTGGGGCATCCCGTCGCCGCCGTGTTCATGGCGTTCGTCGTGGCCGCGAACACGGCGGTGGCCGAAACCCTTCGCCGTACCGTGCCCGCCCGTCCCACGGGGCCGGAGGGCACGGCGGACTCACCGGAGTCCGGCTGAGACCCACCGAAGCGGGCGCACGGCATCGAGCCGAGGACTCACGCCTGGAACTCGGTGAGATCGATGGCGTGGATGCTCAGCGGGAAGCCGTACACCGGGTGCGCCGTCTCGCCCTCCGGCTTCATGCCGAGCTTGCGGATCACGTTCTCCGAGGCCTCGTTGCCCATCCGGTTGATGCTGATGACACGGTCGAGGCCGCGGTCCTGGAGCGCGAACTCCAGTGTGGCGTGGGCCGCTTCGGAGGCGTAGCCCTGGCCCCAGAACTGTGAGCCGAACCGCCAGCTGATCGCCACGGCGGGCATGACCTCGGGCAGGTAGTCGGGCACGGACAGTCCCGCGAAGCCGGCCATCTCGCCCGAGGCCAGCAGTTCGACGGCGAAGAGACCGAAGCCTTCCTCGTCCCATTCGTCTTCCCACCGCTCGATCGCCTCGGCCGTGGCGTCAAGGTCGAGGACCGACCCGTCGTCGACCCAGCGCATGACATCGGCGTCCGCGTTGATGTCCGCCATGGGGGCGAGGTCGTCGTCGTACCAGCGGCGGAGGAGGAGGCGGGGGGTGCGGATCTCGGTCATGAGACCCATCCTGCCCTACCGGTGACGTACTGGCTGGTGGCCGGGGGTCGCGGTCCCGGCGGACGTGGGCCCCAGGCGTTCCAGCCGGTCGATCGGAGCCGTGGTCGACGCCGCGTTCACCCCGAGCCGCGCACCGAGCCACCCCGGGGTCGCGGACGTGTCCGCCCGCCCGGCGTCCAGTAGGTGGATCAGGGCACACACACTCCCTTCCCTCGGAACGGGCCCTTGTTTTGGACGGGTCGGCCGGGGCAACCGGCCGTCATGGAGACGAATGACGGCACGGACGAAGTGATCGAGACCCAGGGGGACGAGCACCACGTCGTCCTCAGCGCCGATACCAACGGCGACGGAAGGACCGACATCTGGATGACCGACACCACAGGTGACGGCAAGGCCGATCTCTACCAGTTCGACACCACCGGTGACGGGGAGATCGACCTGACGATGGTCGAACGTGCCGACGAACCGGGCGTCGACCGGGTCGTGGTCGAGGGCGACGGCGGCCATCCGATGGAGACCTGAGTTTCCGCCATGGCACGGCATGGCACCCGCAGGAGCCGGCCCGGTCGTCGAATCGGCCCCCGTGTCCCTCCGTCCCCGTGCCTCCCGTTCCCTCGTCCCCCCGCGGGCGCGGGGCACCGCGCCTACGGGGCGCCCGTCAGCGGGCGCAGTACGGTTGCGCCGACGCGCAGGATCGCGGAGACGGGGGGTCCCACCCACCGGGTCAGTTCACGCGGCAGCGCGGGGTCCAGTTCGATCGTCACGCGGACGTACCGCGTGTGGAGCCGCGCGACCTTGGCGTGGCGCGGTGCGACGACATCCGGTTCCCGCTGCAGGGCGGCTCGGTAGGTGTCCTTGCGCTGATTCACATCGTGTCCTGACGCTTGATGAGCTCGTCCGCGAGATCCATGTACGCCGATCTCTTGACCACGACAGGGCTGCCGAACGACTGGGAGTACAGGTCGAGTCGGGGAATGTGGGTGGACAGCACGTCGAAGCCGCGCTCGGTGAGCGCTTCGCGGGCGTCGGCGTCGGGACCGGTACGCGTGGCGTCGGGACGGTTCGTACGGTTCAGCAGTACGGCGGAGCGGGCCGGCCGGGCCCGCAGGGACTGGACGTCGCCCATCTCGCCGCCGATCGGTGCCATGCGGTCCAGCTCGATGGGGGACGGGGTCACCGGAACGATCCACTCGCTCGCGTAGCGCATGACGCTGCGGGCGATGTGGGCGTGGTCCTCCATCTGCGGGGCGTCGAACACCACGGCCTGCCGGTCGCCGAGGAAGTCGTTCACCCGCCGGTGCACGTCGCCCACCGGAAGGGAGAACACGGGGAAGGGGAAGCCCCCGGCCAGCTCGCTCCACCGCAGCGCCGAGGACGCGGGGTCGCTGTCCACCAACAGCGGTGAGAAGCCCGACTCGTGCAGTGCGTGAGCCAACCACACCGCGCTCGTCGTCTTGCCCACACCGGGTTTCAGGTTCACAAAGGCATAGCTCATCGACACAAGGAGCCACGCTAGTGACCGCGGGGGACCGGCGGCTGCCCACGCGGGGCGTACCGACCCTCGTTCACCCTGCGGCGCCGGTGAATCATTCCAATGGACCAACGCGGTGCGCCCTCGCACAGGCCCACCCCACGACCGTCGTGCACCCGCCTGCCGAACCCGCCGTGACCTGGACGCGGCACCGTGCGGCTGATGCCATGCCTCCGGCCGCGTCCTCGGCGGACCGATGGGCGTCGAGGAACTCCGCGTGGGCCTCGCGGACCCGGCTCAACGCCTCGGTGCGGGAGCTTCGAGGCCGCCCTCCTGGTCAGCGCCGCCTGCCTGCCGCACATCACCTTGAGGCTGCACCACCTCCGGCTCGGGTCTCGCCGTCCTCGACGGCGCGAGCGTGGTCGCCCGGGGCAAGAACGCCGCGAAGCGGCTCGGCGACGGTTTCGCGTACCGGCCGCACTCACGTGGCGTCAACCCCGGTGAGCGCCACCGGGGTTGACGCCCTGTCCCCGCTCGACCAGCCGGGCCAGATGGTCCAACGCCATGCGTGTTCCGGTCTCGTTGTCGGCGGCGGGCACCGCGTCCGGGACACCCTCGTGCACGATCACCACCTCGGTGCCGCCGTCCGCGTCGATCAGCTCCGTCGTCATGGTCATCTCTCCGCGGAGGCCGGGATCGGCCGTCTCGAACTCGACCAGCTCGACCACCCGCTCGTCCGGGACGAGCTCCACGAAGCGGCCGTGGTACGTGTCGGTGCGCGCGTGGGACTTGCCCGTCCCGTTCCGTGCTTCGTACGTGAGTGAGACCCGGAAGGCACCACCCTCGCGGGCGTCGAACGCGTGCACCTCGCCGCTCATGCCGGTCGGCACCCGCCACTTCGCGACAGCGGTCGCGTCCAGCAGTGCCCGGTAGACCTCTGCTCGCGGGGCGTTCACCCACCGCGAGACACGCGTCG
This sequence comes from Streptomyces sp. NPDC091209, assembly GCF_044757755.1. Lineage (NCBI taxonomy): Bacteria > Bacillati > Actinomycetota > Actinomycetes > Kitasatosporales > Streptomycetaceae > Streptomyces > Streptomyces sp. NPDC091209. The sequence continues at coordinate 7,079 of NZ_JBIVVR010000013.1, forward strand.
TATACACGCTTTTCAGGCTACACAGCACGGACGCTGACGGACGGTCAGGCGGGACGGGTCGCTCTTCCCGAGTCCCCGCGCGACCCCTTGACGGGGTTGGTTCAGACCTTTAGCGTCACGGCACGCGAGTTCACAGGTGAGCTCATCGTTCACCTACATGAACATCACCTTCCCCACCGTCTGCATCCGCTCCACCAGACGAAAGGCCGTGACCGTCATGCTGAAGAGTCGACCACGTACCCGAACATCGGCCGAACGAGGCGGGAGGCTTCTGACGACGGCCACCGTCGCGGGCGTCATCGCCGTGGCCACCGTCCTGGGAACCTCCAGCGCCGGCGCCGCCGACCCGAAGGTCGCGCCCGGCGGCAACTTCGACCTGTCCGTCTGGCAGCTCCAGGAGCCGGTGGGCTCCCCGGGCTCGCCCACCACCATCTCCTCCGCCCGCCTGCAGGGGGCGAACGGCTACCAGGACGCGTACTTCTACACCGACACCCGCGACGGCGCCATGACCTTCTGGGCGCCCGAGAAGGGCGTCACGACGCCGAACTCCTCCTACGCACGCTCCGAACTGCGCGAGATGAACCGCAGCGGCAGCGCGGCGGACTGGTCACTGAGCGGGACCCACCGGCTGAGCGCGACGCTGCGGGTGGTGTCGGTGACGTCCAACGTGTGTGTCGGCCAGATCCACCTCGGCTCCGGCGGATCGTCCACCAAACCGCTGGTGGAGCTGTACTACCGCTCCAGCGGCGACATCGTCGCCGGCACCGAGAACTCGCCGTCCGGCGGACAGACGACCCACACGGTGGGACATGTGGCGGTCGGCAAGACGTGGACCTACACGATCGCCGTCTCCGGCGGCAACACCATCGACCTGACCGTCAACGGCAGCACCACGCACTACGCGATTCCGTCGTCGTTCTTCCCGTACAAGCAGTACTTCAAGGCCGGCTCGTACAACCAGTCGTCCTCCGACAGCACCACGAAGGGGGCGCGCGTCGCCTTCTACGGCCTGAACGTCTCGCACGGCTGAGAGGTCGTCGCGCGCGAGAGAGGGGTGAACGCGGCGAAGGCGCCGCGCTCACCCCTCAGCCGGTGGAACGTCCGGTCAGAGCGACGTCATGACGTGCTTGATCCGGGTGTAGTCCTCGAAGCCGTACGCGGAGAGGTCCTTGCCGTAGCCGGACCGCTTGAACCCGCCGTGCGGCATCTCGGCGACCAGCGCCATGTGGGTGTTGATCCACACACAGCCGAAGTCGAGGTTCTTCGACATCCGCATCGCCCGCGCGTGGTCCCTGGTCCACACCGAGGAGGCCAGCGCGTAGTCGACGCCGTTGGCGTACGCGACGGCCTGGGCCTCGTCCGTGAACGACTGCACGGTCATGACCGGGCCGAAGACCTCGTTCTGGATGATCTCGTCGTCCTGCTTCAGGCCCGAGACCACGGTCGGGGCGTAGAAGTAGCCCTTGTCGCCCACCCGGTGGCCGCCCGCCTCGACCCTCGCGTGCTCGGGCAGACGCTCGATGAAGCCGCTGACCTGGGCGAGCTGGTTGGCGTTGTTGAGCGGCCCGTACAGTACGTCCTCGTCGTCCGGCAGCCCGGTCCTCGTCTCGGCGGCGGCCTTGGCGAGGGCGGCGACGAACTCGTCGTGGACCGACACGTGGACCAGCACGCGGGTGGCGGCCGTGCAGTCCTGGCCGGCGTTGAAGAAGCCGCCGACCACCAGGTCCTCGACCGCCTTCGCCAGGTCGGCGTCCTCGAAGACCACGGCCGGGGCTTTGCCGCCGAGCTCCAGGTGGACGCGCTTGACGTCCTTGGCCGCGCTCTGCGCGACCTGGATGCCCGCGCGCACCGAACCCGTGATGGAGGCCATCGCCGGGGTCGGGTGCTCCACCATGAGCCGGCCGGTCTCGCGGTCGCCGCAGACGACGTTGAAGATGCCCCGGGGCAGGTCCAGCTCCTCCAGGACGCCGCCGATGATCTCAGCGATCAGCACCGTGGAGGCCGGGGTGGTGTCCGAGGGCTTGAGGACCACCGCGTTGCCCGCCGCGAGCGCCGGGGCGAACTTCCACACCGCCATCAGCAGCGGGTAGTTCCAGGGAGCGACCTGAGCGCACACACCGACCGGCTCACGGCGGATGATCGAGGTCATCCCCTCCATGTACTCGCCGGCCGAGCGGCCCTCCAGCATGCGGGCCGCGCCCGCGAAGAAGCGGACCTGGTCGATCGCCGGGCCGAGCTCCTCGCTGAGGGTGAGGTGCAGCGGCTTGCCGGTGTCCCGGCTCTCCGCGGCGACCAGTTCCTCGGCGCGTGCCTCCATCGCGTCGGCGATCTTCAGCAGGACGCGCTGCCGCACGGACGGGGTCGCGTCGCGCCAGACGGGGAAGGCCGCGGCCGCGGCGGCCATCGCCGCGTCGACATCGGCCGTGCCCGAGAGCGGGGAGGTCGCGTAGACGTCACCGGTGGTGGGGTCCACCACATCGAGCGTCCGGCCGTCGGAGGCGTCCGCGAACGCACCGTCGATGTAGTTGCGGAACGTGCTGCTCATGGAACGTCTCTCCTGGTCAGGCGGCGGTACGGGGGGACAGGTGCTCGTGGACGGCGAGCCAGGTGCCGTCCTCGGAGCGGGCGAAAACAATGGTCTCCCGCTCGTGCAGCGTCTCCTCGCCGGCGTTGGTGGCGACCCGGGTCTCCACGTCGTGGCTGAACACAGCCGTGTCGCCGAAGGGCTGGATCAGCTGTGCGGACGAGGTACAGCCGAGGATGCGGAAACCGTCCTCCTCCACCCACTGCTGCCACAGGGCGCGGTATTCGGCCGTGGAGCCGAGCCGCTGCGGGGTGGTGTGGAAGACGAACGTCGCGTCCGGGGCGAAGGCGCCGAAGTAGTCGTCGAGGCGGCTCTCGGCGAACGCGGCGACGAGCGCGTCCGCGGCGGACCGGACTTCCTGGACGGTGGTGGTGCTCATGCGCTGCTCCTGGTCAGGGGCGCCCGGCGGTCAGGACCGGGCGCCCGGTCGGGGGTGTCGGTGACGGTGAGGGATCAGCGAGCCGCGGCGGGCTCGGGGGTCTTCTCCTCGACGCCACCGGTGATCGGCGCGATCTCGGCGTCGGACGCCCGGACGAAGCGGGGTCCGGCCGGACCGAACACGGCGCGCGGTTCGGGGAACAGGGCGAGTGAGGCGAGGTAGAGCACGACCGCCAGGGCGAGGCCGACCGGCAGCGAGATGTCCGCGCCGTTCGCGAGGTTGCCCAGCGGGCCGACGAACTGGCCCGGCAGGTTGGTGAAGAGGAGCGCCACGACAGCGCTGACGACCCAGGTGCCCATGCCGCGCCAGTTCCAGCCGTGCGCGAACCAGTAGCGGCCACCGCGCTGACGCCGGTTGAAGACCTGCAGCGCCTCGGCGTCGTACCAGCCGCGCCGGGTGACGTAGCCGAGCGCCATGACGACCATCCACGGCGCGGTGCAGGTGATGATCAGCGTGGCGAAGGTGGAGATGGACTGCGTGAGGTTGAGCGCGAAGCGGCCGAGGAAGATGAATCCGATGGACAGGACACCGATGAAGAAGGTGGCCTGGACGCGGTTGAAGCGCGGGAAGACGCTGGCGAAGTCCAGCCCCGTTCCGTAGAGGGACGTCGTGCCGGTCGACAGGCCGCCGATCAGGGCGATCAGGCAGAGCGGCAGGAAGTACCAGCCGGGGGAGATGGCCAGCAGTCCGCCCACGTAGTTCGGGGCGGCCGGGTCGACGTACTTCGCGGCCTTCGTCGCGATGATCGACGCCGTGGCCAGGCCGAAGACGAAGGGCAGCAGGGTGGCGATCTGGGCGAGGAACGCGGCGCCCATCACCCGGCGGCGCGGGGTGTTCGCGGGGATGTAGCGGGACCAGTCACCGAGGAACGCGCCGAAGGAGACCGGGTTGGAGAGCACGATCAGAGCGGCGCCGATGAACGACGGCCAGAACAGCGCGTCGTGCGTCGAGGCGAAGGCGCCCGCGTAACCGGGGTCGAAGTCACCGGCGAAGGCGAAGGCACCGAGCACGAAGAGGGCCGAGGCCGCCAGCACCGCGATCTTGTTGACCAGCAGCATGAAGCGGAAGCCGTAGATGCAGACGACGAGCACGAGTCCGCCGAAGATCGCGTACGCGATGCCGTAGGTGACGTCCGACTCGGGGACGTGGACCAGTCGGTGCGCGCCGCCGACGAGCGCGTCTCCCGAGGACCACACGGAGATCGAGAAGAACGCGATGGCGGTGAGCAGGGAGAGGAAGGAGCCGACGACCCGACCGTGCACGCCCAGGTGCGCGGAGGAGGAGACCGCGTTGTTCGTGCCGTTGGCGGGGCCGAACAGTGCCATCGGGGCCAGCAGCAGCGCGCCCGCGACCAGGCCGAGGACGGTCGCCGCGAGCCCCTGCCAGAAGGAGAGCCCGAAGAGGATCGGGAACGCGCCCAGCACACAGGTCGCGAAGGTGTTGGCGCCGCCGAAGGCGAGCCGGAACAAGTCGATCGGCCGGGCCGTGCGGTCCTCGTCAGGAATTCGCTCGACGCCATATGTCTCGATTTCGGTGACCGAGGTCGTCACGGGCCCTCCAATGTCAGTTAGTGCACCGTTCAAACGGTGGCCTCCACAGTGTGAGGCGCCCGGTGACCTGCGACAATGGTGTCCATCACAGATGCGTACGATGTCTTTTGTGGCCAGCGACAAACTCACCATCGGACATCTGCTCTCCTCCCCGGCACTCCAGCTCTCGCTGAAGGCCGGCGGCGGGGGTCTGGACCGGTCCGTTTCCTGGGCGCACGCCAGCGAGCTCGTCGACCCGACGCCCTGGCTCCTGGGAGCCGAGGTGATCATGACGGCCGGCCTGGCGATACCCCGTGCCGCCGCCGAACAGCGCGCGTACCTGGAGCGGCTGGACGATGCCGGGGCGTCCGGTCTCGCGCTCTCCGCGCAGCTGCACATGCCGCCGCTGCACGACGCGTTCTTCGAGGCGGCCGAGGAGCGCGGGTTCCCGGTCCTCGAAGTGCCGCTCGCGGTCCCCTTCATCGCGGTCGCCCAGGAGGTCGCGGCCGGGGCCCAGGAGGACGCCCGGCACCGGCTGGGCGCGCAGCTCCAGGTCTTCGGCGCGCTGCGCTGGCTGGTCACCGAGAACCTCGACACACCGACACTCCTACGCCGTCTCGAAGGTCTGTCGGGTTACGACGTGTTCCTTTGCACACCCCAGGGCCGCCCGCTCCTGCCCGGAGTCCCCGTGCCGGATGCAGCCGTCCTGCCCGCCTCCGTCGACGCCCCGCCGACGATCCCGGGCGGTTTCGTGCTTCCCGTGCCCGCGCCCGGCGGCCCCGCGGGCTTTCTCGTCGCGTACGAGCGTGCGGGCGCCCGGCCCGCGGGACTCGCCGTCGTCCAGCACATCGCCACCGTCGCGGCGCTCCGGCTGGCGATGGTCCGCAACCAGCGCGAGACGCTGCGCCGCGAGGGAGCGGAGACGTTCGCCGAACTGCTGCAGGAGGTGCTCGACCCGGAGGCCGCGCGCCGCCGGCTCGCCCGGCACGCGATCGAGGGCGACACCGTGCTGCTCATCGTGCGCCGCACCACCGACGAGGTGCTGCTGCGCTGTCTGGAGGACCGGCCCCATCTGCTGCTCACCCGGGGCGAGGACCGTTACGTCCTCGGGGCGCCGGAGCTGGCGGCGGCCGTCGGTGAACTCCCGGCCGTGGCAGCCGGGGCCAGTCGTCCCTTCCTGCCCGGCGCCGCGTTGAAGGTCGCCCAGCGCGAGGCGCTCTGGGCGGTGTCCAAGGCCGTCGAGTCGGGCCGGCCCGTCGTGCACTACGGCGACGACGGGGCGGGCCGCTGGCTGCCCGACGACCCCGCCGTCCTGAGCGCGCTGGTCGAGCATGTGCTCGGCGGCGTCCTGCGCTACGACGAGACCCATGACTCACAGCTCCTGGTCTCCGCCCGCACCTGGATGGAGCGCGACCGCCGCACCGAGACGGCCGCGGCGGCACTCCATATCCACCCCAACACACTCGCCTACCGGCTGCGCCGCTTCGGCACGCTCGCCGACCGCGATCTGACGTCGACGGGCGCCCTGGCCGAGGTCTGGCTGGCGATCCAGGCGGCGGGAGCCCTGGGCCTCACCGACTGATCGGACCCGGGAGCGCCCGTGAGCGGTCTCGTCCCACCACCCGCCGGTGGCACCCCGGGGCAACGCGCACCGGACGCGCCGCTCACTCCCGTCGCCGCGCGGCGGCCTCGACAAGCCGCCGGATGTCGGCGAGATCGGCCTCGAACTCGGCGGTGAGGTCGACAGGCAAATCCAGCCGGGGCCCGAGTGCGCGGTGGCCGGGGAGCGCGCTGCTCGGCGGGCTGATCCGCCTTGAACTCGCTTGTCTGGAAGGGGAGTTCAAGGTGATCGACGGGTCCGGGTCGGGTGGTCAGCGGGGGCGGCGCAGGCCCGCGATGAGGAGTTCGACCAGGCGCCGCGCGTCGTAGTGAGGGTCGTTGTGGGCGCCGATGCAGAGATTGCCGACGCCCCGCATCAGTTCGTACGCCGTCAGGCCGGGGCGGATCTCGCCGGAGTCGGCCGCCGCGCCCAGGAGTTGGGCGCACACGGGGACGAGGCGGTCGATGAAGTACGTGTGCAGGGCGTCGAAGGCCGTGTTGTCGGGCTGCAGGACGGCGGCGAGTCCGTGCTTCGTGACGAGGAAGTCGACGAAGAGGTCGATCCACCGGGCCAGCGCGGCATGAGGGGAGCCGCAGTCCCTCAGCAGGACCGGCCCCGCCTCGGCGCAGGCTTCGACCTGGTGCCGGTAGACGGCGACGATGAGATCCGCCCGCGTCGGGAAGTGCCGGTAGATCGTGGCCGTCCCGACACCGGCCCTGGCCGCGATGTCGCGCACGGGTGCCTCCACGCCCGACGTGGCGAAGACCGCGGCGGCCGCGTCGAGCAACGTCTCCTGATTGCGCCGGGCGTCGGCCCGTCTGGGCCGGGCCGCCTGCCCTGCGGCGGTCTCGTCGCTGTCGCTCATCGCGCCCTTCCCTCCGTGGCCGGACAGTCAAACGGAACATCGTTCCGCATCGCCTTGCTAAGTGGGACCGTGTTCCGTATCGTCAAACGGGACGGTGTCCCGTTTGCTCATGATGGCAGATCACGGACCCGGCGACCAATCCACGCTGCACCCTCGATGGAGGAGACACGGTCATGCAGTACCGCACCTTGGGCCGCACCGGTGTGCAGGTCAGCTCGCTCGCGCTCGGCGCCATGAACTTCGGCAGCATCGGGCGCACCACTCAGGACGAGGCGACCGCCATCGTCGACGCCGCTCTCGACGGCGGGATCAACCTCATCGACACGGCCGACATGTACGGCCAGGGAGAGTCGGAGGAGATGGTCGGCAAAGCCATCGCCGGCCGCCGCGACGACATCGTGCTGGCCACGAAGGCGGGCATGCCCATGGGCGAGGAGCGCAACCACCGGGGCGCTTCGCGCCGCTGGCTGTTCACCGAGCTGGACAACAGTCTGCGCCGTCTCGGTGTGGACCACGTCGATCTCTACCAGATCCACCGCTGGGACCCGAGCACCGGCGACGAGGAGACCCTGTCGGCCCTGACCGACCTGCAACGCGCGGGAAAGATCCGCTCCTTCGGCTCCTCGACCTACCCCGCCCACCGCATCGTGCAGGCCCAATGGGCCGCCCGCGAATACCACTTGAGGGCCTACGCCACCGAACAGCCCAGCTACTCGATCCTGCAACGGGGCATCGAGACCCATGTGCTTCCCGTGACCGAGGAGTACGGGCTCGGTGTTCTCGCGTGGAGTCCGCTGGCCTCGGGCTGGCTGTCGGGCGCCGTCCGGGAGGGCCGGGAGATCACCACCAGCCGCTCGACCATCCTGCCGCAACGCTTCGACCTCACTCTTCCCTCCAACCGGGCCAGGCTCGACGCCGTCGAGAAACTGGCCGAAGTCGCCGACGGGGCCGGCCTGACCATGATCCAGCTCGCACTCGGATTCGTGACGGCGCATCCCGCCGTGACGAGCGCACTCATCGGCCCCCGCACGCCGGACCATCTGCACGCGCAGCTCGCCGCGGCCGACACCGTGCTCCCCGGCGACGTACTCGACGCCATCGACACGATCGTCGCCCCTGGCACGGACCTCGCCGCGCACGAGAAGTTCGACACTCCGCCCTCCCTCCTGGACCCGTCACTGCGACGCCGCTGAACGTCCAGGAGGCCGGCCCCTCACCCGGACCCCGTGGCTCCCGAGACCGCGGACGCGCGGAGGCCCCACGGGGACTGCCCCTTCTCCATCCAGCCGGCGCGCCCGGTCGGCGTGCCCGGTGTCGAAAGGATCCGACCCCATGCCGCACACACCCCGGACCAGTTTCGGAATCATGACCGCCCCCTCGCAGGTCGACTACCACGACCTCCTCCGCGTCTGGCGCGAGGCGGACGCCCTTCCGCAGATCGAGCACGCCTGGTTGTTCGACCACCTCATGCCGATCTTCGGCGATCCCGGCGGACCGGCCTACGAAGGCTGGACGCTGCTCTCCGCCCTGGCCGCGCAGACCCGACGGCTACGGCTCGGCGTGATGGTGACCAGCAACCGGTTCCGGCCTCCCGCGATTCTCGCGAAGATCGCCGCGACCGTCGACATCGTCTCCGGCGGACGGCTCGACTTCGGTATCGGCGCCGGCTCACGACCCGGTCATCCCCTGGCCCGGCGCGAGTACGAGGCTCACGGCCTGCCCTTCCACGACTCCGGGTACGCCGTGGGGAGCCTCGCCGAGGCCTGCACGGTGATCCGGCGGTTGTGGACCGAGGAGGAACCGTTCGACTTCCACGGCACCTACCACCAACTCACCGGAGCGTTCGGCAACCCCAAGCCCGTCCAGCGCCCCCACCCGCCGATCCTCATCGGCGGACGCTCGTCCGCGACGCTGCGCGTGGTCGCCGAACACGCCGACCTGTGGAACTTCCCCGGCGGGGACATCGAGGACGCCGTCGGCCGTGGCGCGCTCCTCGACCGCTACTGCGCGGAGATCGGCCGCGACCCCGCCGCCGTCGTCCGCTCGATGTTCGTGCCCGTCTCCTACGACCGGCCCGAGATGACCCGGCACGCGATCGGTGAGGCGCTGGCGGCGGGCTTCGGACACATCGTCCTCGGTCTTTCGGCGCCCTACCCGGCCGAGGTCGCACAGTGGGTCGCCGACGAGCTCATCAGCACGTCCGCCTGACCGGTTCGGGACAGACGGGTTTCGGTCGGGTTCGTGCGGGGAGCCCAGGGGAATGCCTACGCGCAGGCGTTCGAGCGGTCTCACTGAGGTTCCATCTGCGGGCGGGGGCACGGGCCATGAGAACACCGCGGGCGATCTGGGACGAATGGCGGTTACGCCGGTACGAGGCCCGGCGCAGGATGCGCGATGCCGAGGAGTGGGAGCGGGCGACCGGCCACAAGGACTGGGGAGACGACCGGATCGGCACCGCGCTGACGGCCGTACTCACCCTGCGTGAGTCTCTGGAGGCCCGGCGCCTGTCGGCACTCCGCCCCGGCGTCGAACTGGGCGTGACGGAGGTCGAAGAGGCCTGGGCCGGGATGGACGGAGGACCCTACGCGTTCACGCTCGGCCTCCTCGAACGTCTCCGCGCCGCGCGACTCGTCAGCATCGCCCCGGCCGACGACGGCAGGATGCGGCTCACCGTCCCCGAAGGACTGCACGACCGCCTGAGGTCACGCTGGCCCGCGGACGAGGAGGCCGAGTGGCACGAGCAACTCCTGGACCACGCACGCTTGTCGGCGCAGCCCGGCGGCACATGGTTGGATCTGCCGCTTCTGGCCGGGTACTGGTGGCGGAACCTGGTGTGGCACCTGTGGCACTGCGATCCCGAGAAGGCCGCGGCGCTGCTCGCGGATCCGCGGTGGCAGATCGCCAGGATCCAGCGGTTCGAGGTGCGGGGACTGCTGGCCGACCTGGCCCTTGTCGACTCCCCGGAGTCCAGGGCCACGACTTCGGCGATCAACAAGGTCATCGGCAGACAGGATCCCGCGGCACTCCGCGATCCGGGAGAACTGGCCCACGAGCTGCTGCGAGCACTGGGTCACGCGGGGCAGGTCGCCGCCCTCGCCGTCCGGCAGCCGACGGGGCTGCACGCGGTCCTGCAACTACCGCGGTTCACCCAGGACTTCGCCATGTCACCGGACAACACCTGGCTGGTCGCGGTCGGCCGGGACAAGCACATCAGGATCTACGACGTGGCGACGAGGTCCGTGCGCCTGGTGATCCCGGCCCTTCCCGAGGTGGGCTGTCACTGCGCCGTCGCGCCGGACGGCAGCTTCGTCATGACCCGGTGCGCCGGTGAGGGAGCGCGGGCGTGGGACGCGGCCGACGGCGAGGAACGGATCCCCTTCGAGGCCGGCCATGTGGCGGATTCCGTGTACGGCCCGGACGACATGTGGCTCGCCTACGACGCGGCGACCGGCGACCTCGTCAACCCGTTCACGGGCGAACGCCGGCGAACGAAGCCGCTGGCACGGCAGGTCGGACATCTGGCTCTCGCCGCCGACGGTTCGGTTCTGGCCATGGGGAACGCGCGTGGCCAACTCGGGCTCTGGGACCCGCGTACCGGCCGCCGGATCGCGGAGCTGCCCGACCATCCGCACGCGGTCAACCGGCTCGGCATGGCAGTGGACGGTTCGTGGATCGCGATCGGTGACGTGTACGGGATCCGGGTTCTCGAACTCCCCAGTGGGGACGAGCGTTTCACACTGCCGCAGAGAGGCACCGATTTCGTCACCACCGACGACTGGCTGGCCGTGCCCGACTTCGGCCGGGTGCAGATCCGGTCCATCCGCACCGGCGACCTTCTCCGCACGCTCGAAGTCCACAACGACAACGTCCACGAGTGCCACATGTCACCCGACCGGAGATACCTGCTGACCATGGACCGCGAGGGCACCCTCATCGTGTGGGACGCGGCCAGTGTCGTCCCCTGACCCGTTGCGCGTGCGCGTGGGTGTCCGTGCCCTTGCCCCCGCCCAGCAGAGGGCCATACCGAAGACGGCCAACGCCGCCTGATGCGGGGCTGGTTGTCATTCGCACGACGAGGAATCGCCCCGGGGACACCGTACGCCGGCGTCGTGGAACTCGACGCGGGGGCGGGGCGACTCCGTTCGGCGTCAGCTCGGCGTCAGCGGCCCTTGCGCACCCGGGCCGCCGCACGCGCCTCCGCGGCCTTCCGGGCGTCCGCGGTCTTGCGGGACTCCTTGCCGGGACGCCCCGGACGGGTGCCGATGCTGCGGAAGGGCGCGTTGCCGGTGGGCTGCGGCCCGGTCGGCGGCCGCTTGGCCCCGGTGATGGCGGTCAGCGCCGCCTCGCCCGAGCGCACCTGGGTGACGGTCGGCCGGATGCCGGCGTCGGACATCAGCCGGTTCACATCCCGCCGTTGGCCGTGGGTGACCAGGGTGACCACGCTCCCGGACTCCCCGGCGCGCGCCGTGCGCCCGGCCCGGTGCAGATAGTCCTTGGCGTCGGCGGGCGGGTCGACGTTGACGACGAGGTCGAGCGCGTCGATGTGAATGCCCCGCGCGGCGACGTTCGTGGCCACCAGCACGTTGATCTCATCGTTCTTGAACTGGGCGAGCGTGTGCATCCGCTGCGGCTGCGACTTCCCGCTGTGCAGCGCGGAGGCCCGAATGCCGCTGGCCCGCAGATGACGGGTGAACTGGTCCACGCCGGCCTTGGTGTCCAGGAACATCAGCACCCGGCCGTCCCGTGCGGCGATCTCGGTCGCCGTCGCGTACTTGTCGGCGCCGTGGACGTTCAGCACGTGGTGTTCCATCGTGGTGACCGAGCCCGCCACCCGGTCGACCGAGGCGAGCACCGGGTCGTGAAGGTACTTCTGTACGAGCTGGTCGACGTTGTGGTCGAGCGTGGCGGAGAAGAGCAGGCGCTGCCCGTCCGCCGGGATCTGGTCGAGGAGTTCCGAGACCTGCGGCAGGAAGCCCAGGTCGCACATCTGGTCCGCCTCGTCCAGCACCGTGATCCGCACATGGTTCAGGACGCAGTCCCTGCGTGACACCAGGTCGGTCAGCCGGCCCGGCGTCGCGATGAGCACTTCGACGCCGGTCCGCAGCAGCGCCTGCTGGCGGTTGATCGACAGACCGCCCACCACCGTCGCCAGTCGGACGTTCATCGTCTGCGCGTACGGTTCCAGCGCGTCGCTCACCTGCTGGGCGAGCTCCCGGGTCGGTACCAGCACCAGCGCCAGCGGCCGCTTCGACTCCGCTCGGCGGCCCGCCGTCCGGGTCAGCAGGGCCAGCCCGAAGGCCAACGTCTTGCCGGAGCCGGTCCGTGCCCTGCCGAGGACGTCGTGCCCGGCCAGCGCGTTGGGCAGCGTCGCCGCCTGGATCGGGAAGGGCTCCGTCACCCCGAGACCGGTCATCTTGGCCACCAGTTCCGGCGGCAGGCCGAGCGCGTCGAACGCCGCGGCCGGAGGCAGGCCGGTGGAGAGGCTCTGCGGTGTCGAGACGTCGTCCTGCGGCGCCGGCGTCGGCCGGTGCTCGCCGGCGTCGGAGAGTCCAGGAGCCGGCGGCTTCGCGTTCATGGGGAACCTTCCTCAGTCTGACGCCCGGAACGCCCCGGGGCCCGTGCCTCTCGGCACGGGCCCCGGCGACTTCGAAGCGTGCCCCCATTTTACCAGCGGGCACTCGGGCGCCCACCGGTCCGGTGACCGGCGCCCGTCGGCCGGTGTCCGGGAAGGACGGGCCGGAGGCCGGGACAGGTGGGTCGGAGGCCCGGAAGCGCGGGTCGGTGGCTTGGACGGGCGGGCCGGTGGCCGCGAAGGGTGCGCCGGGTGGGCCGGGAACCGGCCCCCGATGTGACCTGCTCCATTGCGAGCGGCGGCCCAGTGTGGCCAGTCTCTCCGCAACGAGTCTCCGAAGAACTGTTATCCGACGTTCCGCAGGCGGTCTCCCAGACAACGGCAGCATCGTTCGGAGTCGAGGACAGGGAAGTTTTCATGAGGAGACAGCACGCGGTGGAGCCGGCGGCGCTGGTGACCGCCGCCCGAGCCGGCGACTCGGCGGCTCAGGACGCCCTGGTCAGCGCGTTTCTCCCGTTGGTCTACAACATCGTCGGGCGCGCTCTGAACGGCTCCGTCGATGTCGACGACGTCGTGCAGAACACCATGCTCCGAGCCCTGGACGGGCTGGAGGGCCTGCGCACTCCGGCGAGTTTCCGCTCCTGGCTCGTGGCGATCGCGATGAACCAGATACGGGCGCACTGGCGGGACCGGCAGCTCGCCCCGGGTGCCGTCGAGGAGGCCGAGGACCTCGCGGACCCCGGCGCCGACTTCGTGGACCTCACCATGGTGCGGCTCCAGCTCTCCGGCCAGCGCCGGGAGACCGCGCTGGCCACCCGCTGGCTCGAACCCGACGACCGAGGCGTGCTCTCGCTGTGGTGGCTGGAATGCGCCGGTGAACTGACCCGGACCGAGGTCGCCGAGGCCCTGGAACTGTCGCCTCAACACGCAGCGGTCCAAGTCCAGCGCATGAAGGCGCAGTTGGAGACGGCCCGCGTAGTGGTACGGGCCCTCGACGCGCGCCCGCCCTGCGGGGAACTCCGTGGTGTCCTCGCCTCGTGGAACGGCCGGCCCTCGGCCTTGTGGCGCAAGCGGATCGCCCGGCACGCCCGGGACTGTGTCCGCTGTTCCGGCCTGTGGACCGGATTGGTGCCCGCCGAGGGACTGCTGGTCGGCCTGGCGCTGATAGCCGTCACACCCGCGCTGACCGCGGCGCTGCGGACCGCCACCGGCGGGATGGCCGCCGCAGGCTCGGCATCGCGGACCGCGGCCGTCGCGGGCCAAGGAGAAGGGGGTCCGGGGGCCGGGCATCGGGCGCCCCGCGGCAGAGCGGTCTCGCGCGGCGAGGCCCGGCGGCGCCGACGCGTCAGGCGCCGGGCCCTGGGCGGCGCTCTCGTGGCGGCCTGTGTGGCGGGCGGCGGCCTCTGGTACCTCGGTACCGGGCCGGGAACATCCACCGACAGGGCGGCTCCCGCGCGGACCGCGGGAGACCCCGTCATGGACCTCTCGGTACCCGGCGCCACCGGCACCCCTTCACCGGCCACGGCCTCCGCCACCTCCTCGGCATCTCCGTCCTCGTCGGCGTCCGCATCGGAGAAGGCGAAGGCAAAGCCGAAAGCCTCCGGGACACCCGGTCCCGCCGAACCGAGTGCGCGGGCCGCCGCGTCCTCGGCTCGGCCGACTCGGCAGGTGTCCGGCATACCCCAGACCCAGTCGGCCCCGACGACCACCGTCGCGCAGGTGGTGTCGCTGGTGAACAAGGAGCGGGCCGCCGCCGGTTGCGGTCCTCTCACGGAGGACGCGCAGCTCGAGGACGCCGCCCAGGCGCACTCCGACGACATGGCCGCCCGCGGCTTCTTCGACCACACCAACCCCGACGGCGCCGACCCCGGTGAGCGCATCACCGCAGCGGGCTACCGCTGGTCCACCTACGGCGAGAACATCGCCATGGGCCAGCAGACTCCACAGGCGGTGATGGACTCCTGGATGAACAGCCCGGGGCACCGCGCGAACATCCTCAACTGTTCGTTCAAGAACATCGGAGTCGGTGTGCACAAGGGGTCGGGAGGCCCGTGGTGGACACAGGATTTCGGGGCGAAGCTGTGACTCCCGGTGGTCCTGCCCGAGCGGGAAACCCGCTGATCACCTTCTTGCCGTACACGCGGGTCCGGATGCGTCCGGGGTCCGGGCAATCGGTGCGGGTAATCGGTCCGGACAACCCCTCAGGTGACGTGCCAGCCGGGTTCGAGGCGGTCGAGAAGAGCATGGAAGGCCGCGTCGGCCCGCCCCCGGCCGGCCTCGGCGAGAGAGGCGACGACCAGGCCGAAGGTCGCGTCGACCAGCAGGGTGGCCTCCGTACGGGCTCGGGCCTCGGTCATGCCGAGGCCACGGAAGGCGGAGGTGAGCAGGCCGGTCCACTCGGTCAGCGTGTCGTGCATGACGGGCCCGTACCGGTCGGGATGGAGCAGGCTGGCGGTCATGATCTCGAGGTAGAGGGGGAGCGCGGGCCGCAGGTCGGGGGCGCTGAACTGCTGCCAGGTCTCCTCCATGAAGCGGCGCAGTCCGGCCGGGTCCCGCGGTGACTCGGCGGGGTCGAGCACGCCCCGGGCTCGCAGGAGCGGGCGCCTCTCGTCCAGGGCGAGCGCCTCGGCGACCATGCGTTCCTTGGTCCCGAAGTAGTACAGGAGCATGCGGTCGCTGGTCCCCAGCGCTCGGGCGAGAGGACGCAGCGACAGGTCGGCCAGGCCGTTGCGAATCAAATACGCCCGGACCCGGTCGACGAGATCGCGGCGTTTGGCCTGATCGGGCGTCCGTGGCATGAGGGCTCCCCTCGTGGCTGCGGTGTCGCTACGGTGGGATGACGTGACACCAAACACATCCCATATGTCCGGATCGGTACGCTTGGCAAGAAAATTTACCGTAGCGAGTGCTACATGTAAGTTTGTTATCGTGACGGGCGTTACGTGAACGCGTGACCTGGCACATGCTCGGACCGGTCGCCGACGGGTCCACGCCGCACCGGCACACTGGTCGCCAGCAGTGCAGAAGGGACTGATTCCCATGGCCCCGGGGGCCATCGACCTCATGGCGATATCTCGCCGGGGGCGCTTCACCCGGCTCTACCGCCGGCCTGAGGGATCGGGCCGCAGGGACGCCGCGAAACCAGCCGAGGAGCCGGAAGGGTCCGCCGTGGCCGCACCCACCTCGTGGCTTGCCCGCAACCGGGCCCTGTGGTCGCGTGCGCTCGAACCGATTCGGCCGTTCGACGCGCCCCGCGCCCGTGCCACCCCCTGGGACGCCTCCTGGCCCCTGTCCCGGGAGCTGACCTCGGCCCGCCGGGCCCGCCGCCTCGTGGTCGCGCAACTGGACGAGTGGAATCTGGAAGACCTGGCGGAAACCGCCGAGCTCCTGGTCAGCGAGCTGGTCACCAACGCCCTGCGGCACACGCGCGGCCCGCTGCGGCTGAACCTGTGCGTGCGTGGCGACCGCTTGCTGTGCGAGGTCGAGGACACGGAGCCCGCCCGCCCCGTGCGCCGCGAGGCCGACGCCGAGGCGGAAGGCGGACGCGGCACCGAACTGCTCGATCTGCTCGCCGAAAGCTGGGGCAGCACGTGCACGCCCACCGGCAAGACCATGTGGTTCGAAATGCCGACACAGACCCCGACGTAATTCCTGCGGTGCCCTGTCCCGCCGTGCTTGCTCCTGCAGTGCCCGCTCCTGCGGTTACCCCTCCCGCCGTGCCGGCTCCTGCGGTTACCCCTCCCGCCGTGCCTCGTCCCGCGTGACCGCTCCAGCCCCGTCGATCCGGTGGCGGAGAGCGACCGCCCGACGCCGACGCTCCCCGCACCGGAATCCGGGCGCCGAGAGCCCCCGCCACGACCGCCCCGAGCAGCAGCCCACCCGAGCGCGCGCCCCCGGGCGAGTGGTGGCGGACCAGTTCGTACGCGACGAAACCGAGCCCGCCTCCGATCCCACGAGGAATCCCGTACGGCGCCACGGCACGCCCGAAGTCGACGACCACCCCGGCGGCCCCGCTCCGGCCGACCCGGCGACGACGACCGGTCGGCGCGCTCAGGTACGGGTGGCCACGTGGGCGGCCAGGAAGTCCAGCAGCGCCGTGTTGAACCGTCCGGGCTGTTCCGCACCGGGGAGGTGACCGGCCCCGTCGATGACGGTCAGGTTCGCGTGCGGGACGAGTTCGTGGAGGGCCTCGGCGTCGGCGACCGGCGTGAACACGTCGTCGGCGCCGACGACGATCAGCACGGGGCACCGCACGGCGGCGAGCGTGTCCCGGTAGTCGGGACGTTCCGCCCGGCCGCGCAGGGCTGCCGCCGCACCGCGGGGATCGGTGGCGCGCATCATGCGCAGGACGCGCTCGGCGACGTCCGGCATCGCGGTGACGTTGTAGTCGGCGAGCATCTTGCCGATGACCTCGTCCGCGTAGCCGTCCATCCCCTCGGCCAGGAGGCGGTCGGCCAGCCGGTTGCGGAAAGCCTTGCCCTCGTTCGTCTCGGCCGGCGCGGAGGTGTCCGACAGGACGAGGGCGCGTACGCGCCGGGCGTGGCCGCGCTGCAGGTCCATGGCGATCTGGCCGCCCATCGAGACGCCGCCCACGACGGCCTGGTCGATGCCCAGGTGATCCAGGAGCCCGACGAGGTCGTCGGCGAAGTCCGCGAGATACACGGTCCCGGGTTGCACGGCGCTGGCGCCGTAACCGCGCAGGTCAGGGGTGATGACACGGTGCCCGGCCGCGACCAGTGCCTCGACCTGCGGTGCCCACAGGGTCCGGTTGAAGGGGTGCCCGTGGATCAGCAGGACGGGCAGCCCGGCCGAGGGCCCTGCGTCGTCGTAGTGGAGCGTCGTCCCGCGTAAGGCTATGGAGGTCATGCCAGGCACCCTATGGGCTGTCCCGTGGTCTCAAGATCATCCCAAGCGCCGACGCGCGGCACGGTCCGCGCCGCTGCGGGAATCGGGTACGACCGCACCGCCTGCCGGGCACGCTCTGCCGTGGATCCGAGCTGAAACCGTCCGCCAGATGCGGTGATGCGGTGATGCGGTGATGCGGTGATGCGGTGATGCGGTGATGCGGTGATGCGGTGATGCGGTGATGCGGCGATGGCCCGGCAGGAGCGCGAAGGTGAGCGCGCCGACCGGGCCATCGACGGGGTGGGGTGGGACTACTCCGCCTCGTACCGGGCTCCGTAGGGGTCACCGGCGCCCGTGTCGCTGTAGTTGGGCGCGCTCTCGGCGGCGGCGGGCCACTGGGGTGCCGCAGACGACCAGCCGTCGGCCTGCCGGCCGGCGTGTGCCATCGGCGCCGAGGAGGTCTCGGCCCCGGACACCCGCACCTGCATCAGGTTTCCGCGCGCCACGACCTTGGAACGGCCCTGGGCCGACTTGTCCCAGTCGCCGTCGCCGAGGATCAGGACCGGGTCGAACATGACGATGGCCGCGGCGAGGATGAGGAAGATGATCGGGCCCAGGAGCATGGGCAGCAGGAGCGAGGCGCTGTCCTTGCCGCCGCTGGTCGCGCCGATGCCGTTGTGGAGATGGACGCTCACCGCGGCCATGCCCGTGTAGTGCATGCCGGTGACGGCCAGGCCCATGACGAGGCTGGCGCCGAGGGTGCGGAGGAAGCCCTGCACGGAGACGGCGGCCCACAGCGCGGCGGTCGCCGCGACGAGGGCGATGATGACCGACAGGGTTACGGTGAACGCGTTGTAGCGGAGCTCTCCGTTGAGATGCATCGCGAACATGCCGAGGTAGTGCATCGTCGCGACGCCGAGACCGGTGATGGAGCCGCCCACGGTGAGGGCTGCGCGCGTGGCACCGCGGTGCCCGACGATGAACACGCCCGCGGAGACCACCACGATGGCCACGACCAGGCTGAGCACGGTCAGCGGGACGTTGTAGGTAATGGGTGTCTCCGCCACGGAAAAGCCGGTCATGGCGATGAAGTGCATCGTCCAGATGCCACAGCCGAGAGCACTGGCTCCCAGCGCGAGCCAGCCCAGCCTCCAGCCGGGCTCATGGTGCACCGTCCGCACCACACAGCGCAGCCCCAACGCCGAGCCCACACAGGCCATGACGTAGGCGGCCACCGGGGTGACCAGCCCGTAGCTGAAGCCGTCGATCGTGCCGTTCATCCGCTCCCTAACGCTTTTCTGCTGACATAGCAAGGACATTGAGCCCTTTTACTGGTAGCGATAGCAAATTCTCAGGCCGATGTTGGTTGAAACTTGCGCGATCGTTATCGGTGTCGAGCGCGCGGTCGGTCCGGCCGGTCGGGGACCAGGGCCGACCGGGCTCCGGCCCCGCACCGGCCTCTCTTACGTCCCGGGGGCCGGACCGGGAATTTCGACGGGTCCTTCCGGCCTTGTGCAGTTCGGAGCCACGTTGCTGCGACGGCGGGGGAGACGGATCGCCGGGAGCGCGTGCGGTGGCGCCTGTGCGAGTCCGACGAAGACGAGGAAGAAGGGTGCGTGCGATGAGCCGGAACAAGGAGAAGGCGCTGCTGGCGGGCGGCTGCTTCTGGGGCGTGCAGGATCTGATCAGGACGTTCCCGGGCGTGCTGGACACCCGGGTGGGATACAGCGGCGGTGACGTGGCGAACGCGACGTATCGCAACCATGGAACGCATGCCGAGGCGATCGAGATCACGTTCGATCCCACGAAGACCGACTACCGGACGATCCTGGAGTACTTCTTCCAGATCCACGACCCGTCGACGAAGAACCGCCAGGGCAACGACATCGGTCTCAGCTACCGGTCCGCCATCTTCTACGTCGACGACGAGCAGAAGCGTGTCGCCGAGGAGACCATCGCCGATGTCGACGCCTCCGGGCTGTGGCCGGGGAAGGTGGTCACCGAGGTGGCCCCGGCCGGTCCGTTCTGGGAGGCGGAGCCGGAACACCAGGACTACCTGCAGCGCTACCCCGACGGCTACACCTGCCACTTCGTACGTCCGAACTGGCGGCTGCCGAGGCGCGCGGAGTCCTGAGCCGGGCCTGACGCCCCACGCCCGCGCCGCTTGCGGGCTGTGGCGTCGTCCCCGTTTCGGTCACTGACGGGCGCCATGTGCGGGTGCGGGTGCCCGTTACGGGTGGCCCGCCCGCCACCCCGTGGTTCCCATGCGTACGCCGCCGAGGCCGGCCGGGCCGTTCCCGGTCAGGGGCGGTGGCCCGGCCCTTCCCGACCGCGTCCGGGATGTCCCGGCCGTACGAGGACGGCGGTGGGCCGGCGGCAGCGGGTCGTCAGCGGGCGCCGGGCCGCGCGGTCATGACCCTGGCCGCCACCGCCGTCGCGGCCAGGATCACCGCGGCGACCCCCAGCGCGTGCTGGGCCGCGGTGCGCGCGTTGCCGGCCGCCCCCAGGTAGATGCCGCCGACGACCGCGACACCGAGTGTGCCGCCGAGTTGCTGTACGGCGTTGAGCAAACCGGCGGCCGAGCCGGTCTCCTGCGGGCCGACGCCGCTGAGCGCCGTACTGAAGAACGGCGGGGTGAACAGGCCGGTACCCAGCCCGGCGACGGCGAGCGCCACGGGCAGTGCGGCCGGATAGCCGCCCGGGTCCGCGCAGCGGTACGCCAGGACGGCGGCCGCCAGGCCGATCGCCAGGACGGCGATACCGGTGTGCATGACGCGCGTCCCGTACCGCGTGACCAGATGCGTGCCCGCGGTCCAGGAGCCGAACGCGAGACCGGCCGACCAGGGCAGCAGAGTGAGTCCCGCGGTGAGCGGGCCGTCGTGCAGGCCGAGTTCGAGGTGCAGGACCACGGTGATCATGACGCCGTTCATCACCGCGAAGAACAGTGTCGACGTGGCCAGCGCGGCGGGAAACGCCCGGCCGCGCAGCAGGGCCGGCTCGATCAGCGGCGCGTGGCCGCGGCGCCCGGCGCGGCGCTGATGGACCACGAACAAACCCAGAACCACGGCTCCCGCAGCCGCGAAGGCCCACCCCGCGGGCCCGGGACCGCCGGAGGCCGGCGGGCACACGACCAGGGCGGTGCCGAGCATGGCGAGGACGGTGCCGGCCGGGTCGAGACGGGGCCGTGCCGGCGCCCGGTCCTCGGTCAGGTACCGGGACGCAGCCAGGACGGCGGCGGCCGGCGGGAGGTTGACGAGGAAGACCGCGCGCCACGAGGAGCCGAACAGGTCGGCGTGGGTCAGGACGCCGCCGAGGACCGGGCCGAGGACCGCGGACAGGCCCATGACCGGACCGATCATGCCGAGGGCCCGGGTGAGTTCGTCGCCCTTGTACATGGCCCGGATCAGCCCGAAGGTCTGCGGGATGATCGCGGCCGCCGCCGCACCCTGCAC
This sequence comes from Streptomyces sp. NPDC091209, assembly GCF_044757755.1. NCBI lineage: Bacteria > Bacillati > Actinomycetota > Actinomycetes > Kitasatosporales > Streptomycetaceae > Streptomyces > Streptomyces sp. NPDC091209. The sequence continues at coordinate 27,965 of NZ_JBIVVR010000013.1, forward strand.
GGCACGCAGCGCGATCAGCGTCACGGCGCCCGGCGCGAGCGCGCAGGCCAGCGAGGTGGCGGCGAACACGACGACCCCGACGCGGAAGACGCGCCTGCGCCCGGCGATGTCGCCGAGCCGGGCGCCGGTCAGCAGGCCGAGGGCGAACGCGAGGGTGTATGCGGCGCTGAACCACGGGATCGTGGCCCGTACCCCGCCGAGGTCGGTGTGGATGACGGGGCCGGCGACCTGGACGATCGTGGCGTCGAGGAGGTTCATCGCCTCGGCGGTCAGCACCGCGGCGAGGGCGAGCCCACGGCGGCCGGAGCCAGGCGGGGCGACGGTGACGGGACGGCCGGGGCCGGCGGTGCGCTGCGTGGTGCGGGACATGGGTCTCCCCCCGGGGACTGCACGGGTGTGTCGGTGGTGGCCGGACCGCGGACGGGACGGTCGCCGCACGGCGGGCGGCCGGTGACCAGCGTGCCGTCCCGTCCCCACGTGCTTCCATTTCTCCGAAGTTCTTCAGTGATTACTTCCGTCGTGGTCGGCTAATTTGGTGAATATGCTCGTACTGGATGAACTGGACCGGGGATTGATCCACGCGCTGCATGTGGACGCCCGGGCGCCGTTCACGCTCGTCGCCGATGTCCTCGGCTCCTCGACCCAGACAGTGGTCCGCCGCTACCGCAGGCTGTACGCGCAGGCCGGGCTGCGCGTGGTCGCCCTGCCCACGCCCGGCAGCTCCGGCACCCACCAGTGGTTCGTGCGGCTGACCGCCGCGACGCGCAGCGCGCACGACATCGCGCTGGCGCTCGCCCGCCGCCCCGACACCTCCTGGGTACGACTGACCTCCGGAGGCACCGAGATCGTCGCGATCATCCACACCGCGCCCGCGGGACCGGACGCGCACGCGTTGCTGCTGCGCGACATCCCCCGCACCGCGGGGATCACCGCGGTGTCCGCCCACTACCTGCTGCACACCTACCTGGGCGGCCCGACGGCCTGGCGCGGCCGGGTCGACGCCCTGGACGCGGACCAGGAGGCGCGGCTGCGCGCCGCGACCGGTAGGGCGGACACGTCGAACCCCGCTGACCCGGCGACCTCCGACGCCCCCGCCCACCTCCTCACGGACGCCGACCGCCTGCTGGTGTCCGCGCTGCGCGAGGACGCGCGCCTCAGCTACGCGGAACTGGCCGCCGCCACCGGCACCACCGCGTCCACCGCCGCCCGCCGGCTGGCCGAACTACGGGCACGCGGCGCGCTGTTCTTCGACGTCGACATCGATCCGGGACTGCTGGGTGTGACGGTGTCCTCGCTGCTGTGGATGCAGGTGGCCCCCGCACACCTGGATGCGGTGGCGACAGCGCTGGCCGGCCACGACGAACTCGCGGTGGTCGCCGCGACGACAGGACCGACCAACCTCGTCGCCCACGCGCTGTGCCGCGACGCGGAGGCCCTGCACCACTATCTGACGCGGCGGGTGGCCTGGGACGCCGTCACGCGGATCGAGACCGCGCCGGTGTTGCGCACCTACAAGGCCGCGGCGACCCTGCGGGCGGGCTGACCCCGGCCGCCGGCACGGCCGACAGGCGGGCGGCCTCGCGCATTCACGGGAATCTGGATCTGGATTCTCACGGGAACGGCGGCTCGCGCAGGGATGTGGAAGCCTCAGCGGGCTGCCCCGCCGACGATCTCAGACGTAGTCGTTCTTCTTGAGGTCGATCACCCAGGCGCGGCGTTCGCAGATCCTCCCGTCGCGCATGCGGAACACCTCGGCCATCGACATGCGCATCACCTCTCCGGTGTCGCGCATCACCGTTCCGGTGAGTTCGGCCATGACCACGTCGTCCTCCTCGACCATGCGTACGACCTCCAGTTGGGGAGGCGGGACGAAGCCGGGGCCCTCGATGGCGGCGTCGTACGCCTCCTTGCCGGTCAGATGGAAGCCGCCGAACACCGTCCACTCGATGTCGTCGGTCAGGCAGCTCAGGATCTGTGCGTGATCGTTCTTGCGGAAGCCGTCCAGATAGGTCTCGACGGTCTGCTTGTTCCGGGACATGGCTCCTGCTTTCCTGCGCGAAGAAGGGTGCAAGGACGGCTGTATCGCTCTCCGGAGGTCCTGACCCGGACCGTAGACCGTCCAGGCACCTCCATAGCGCTGCTGTGCGCGGGAGGCAAGCGGCGCTCACTCGAAGGTGTGGTGCGTACGGCAGATAGAGTGACGGTCCTCGAAAGGCGTAGTGTCATATGCCTGTTGCCCAGGGCAGGCGGGTAACTCGCAGGCGGGGGCCAGGGGAGAGGACGGCATCACGAGATGACGAGCACCGACTGGAGCGACCGAGGATTGTGCCGTACGGCCGATCCCGACGACCTGTTCGTCGAGGGCGCAGCGCAGAACCGGGCCAAAATACTGTGCGTCGGCTGCCCCGTACTCACCGAGTGCCTCGCCTATGCGCTGGACCATCGCATCGAGCACGGCGTCTGGGGAGGCATGACCGAGCGTGAGCGCCGTGCCCTGCTCCGCCGCCGTCCGACGGTCACCTCCTGGCTGCACCTCCTGGAAACGGCCCGAGTGGAACACGAACGCACCCACGAGGCCACGGCGGTCGCCCAGAGGGCGAGTTGACGCTCCCGCATACCCATGTGCGCGCCGGGGCTTCCGGCTCGTCGGCGGACCGTGGAACGGCGTGGTGTCCGGACGGCAGGGCCTAGCGGCAGGCCCTGCCGTGCTCAGGGAAATCCGGTGGCTCCGGCCTGGAGCCACCCGTAGCATCCGGTCATGATCGAAGACGCCGGGAGCACGGACGACGAGCGTGCTGCGGAGCCGGACAGACAACTCTCCTGGCGTGCCAAGGCTGTTGGTCTCGCCGTTGTCGACGTGGAGGACACCGAGCTTCTGCAGAGCTGGCGATCCGATCCGGTGAACGCCTACCAATTCGGCACCTGGCCGCGCTCACTCACCGCGACGCGGGAGCGCATCGAACGCGACAGCGACGACGACGATCGCGACGACTTCCTCGTTCTGCTCCCGGACGGCACTCCCATCGGCCACATCGCTCTGAGCTGCCAGAACATGACCGATGGAACCGCGGAGGTCGAGCTGATGCTCGACCCGCGGCATCGGGGCCACGGTCACGGCACCGACGCGCTCGACGCTCTCGTGGACCTTGCGTTCGGTGAACTCCCGCTGTACCGGCTCACCGCGGAGACTCACACCGTTAACGCCCCCGCCCTCGCGGTGCTCGCCAAATCCGGCTTCGTGCGGGAGGGCGTCAGCCGCGCCGCCTGTCTCCATCGCGGCCGGCGCCACGACGTCGCTGTGTTCTCACTGCTCCGCCCCGAATGGGAAGCGTTGAGCCGTCCTCGCGCCTGGGACGCCTGACCGGACACCGGACGCGCGGCCACCTTCCGGCCCTGTCGGCCTCTCCCACGCACGATGAGGCCAAGGGCGAGCGAACCATGGCCACGCCCATGGCGCCGCGAATCCTCCGCGATCTCCGCCGCGGCACTGCGCGCGGATTCCGCACGCAGTGCCGACCTCGGTCAGCCGATCTTCGTCTTCCGCTCGGCCTGCGCGAAATGAGGTGGGAAGCGGCTCAATGAGACGGACTGCCGAAAAGGATCGAATTTCCAAGGGCTGTCCCATGTGCGTCTTTTACCGGACACTGGCATCGGTGAAATCCAGCCAGTTGTGTGGTGCGACATTGTGCGCAGGGGCGTGAACTGTCACCGTCGTGCGCGGAACGACAACCCGATCATGACTTTCGACTACCTCAACTCCCTTGCTGCGTAAGGCTGTTGGCTCGCAAATGTGCCGCCGCGGTCAAAATGCCAATTTCTCCGCCATTTCCCGGATCCAGCCCTGAGGCAGCGTATGCCGGGCGGCCGTCACCTTCCATGAACAACAAATCCCGGCACTGTGCGGTTTCGCGTCGGTCGACCCGCCCGACGGTAATCCGCAGATCCATAGAAGGAGATGTTTCGCAGTCATGAGAAAGAGTTCATTTTCAGTTCACTCCGACACGGCGCGCGTCCAGCGCGGGGGCATCATGAACGCGAGACCGGGCTGGAGGGTCCGGATCGGGGTCTTCGCCGCCACGACGGCGCTCCTCTCGGCGGGCACCCTGCTCGGTGCCAATCCGGCGTCGGCGGCGCCCGCGGCCATCAAGCTGACCTCCTCGTCCTGTCCCAGCGTGATCCTGCAGGGTCAGGTGAGCGGCTGCGTCACGGAGTTGCAGAACCTCCTCAACGCGCACGGTGCCGGTCTGGTGGTGGACGGCGACTTCGGGGCGAACACGCTCTACGCGGTGCGCGAGTACCAGTCCTCCGTCGCGATCGCCGTGGACGGGCAGGTGGGCCCCCAGACCAAGGGCAAGCTGTACGCGACCGGGGGCTCGGCGCCCGCACCGATCAATCTCATGTCCTCGTCGTGCCCGGCGAACATCGTCCAGGGCAACAAGAGCGGATGCGTCACCGAACTGCAGCGGTTGCTCCGCCACTTCGGCTACGAGATCGACGTGGACGGCGACTTCGGGTCGGGAACGAACAGCGCGGTCCGCAGCTTCCAGTCCTCGCACGGTCTGTCGGTCGACGGCCAGGTCGGTACGAACACCAAGCGGGAGCTGTACAACACCGACGAGTCGGCGTCGACGGCGTTGGACCTGCGATCGGCGTCCTGCCCCTCGAACATCGTGGAGGGGGAGAGCGGCGGTTGCGTCGCCACGCTGCAGGCCCTGCTCAACGGCAAGGGACAACACCTTGACGTGGACGGCCAGTTCGGGCCCCTGACCCTGACGGCCGTGAGGTCGTTCCAGTCCTCGGCGGGTCTTTCCGTCGATGGCGAGGTCGGCCCGAACACCAAGACCGCCCTCTACGCGAACATCAGCACGGGCGGTGGCAGCGGCGCGCCGGCCCCGATCAACCTGAACTCCAGCTCGTGCCCGAGCAACATCGTGAAGGGCCAGAAGAGCGGCTGCGTCACCGAGCTGCAGAGCCTGCTCAACCACCACGGGGCCGATCTCGCCGTTGACGGCGACTTCGGGTCGATGACCGACAGCGCGGTCCGGGACTTCCAGGCCGAGAAGGGCCTGTCGGTCGACGGCCAGGTGGGCTCGAACACCAAGGCCGCTCTGTACGGCGCGGTCACCCCGCCGACGTCGCCCCCGCCCGGTGGCGGGTACAGCAAGATCCTCGATGTGGCCGCGGCCGAGGCCGGCACGGTCGAGGGCAGCGCTCGGGCGAACAGCTACGGTTCGGCCGTGGGCCTCTCGATGTCCACCAGCAACTACGCCTGGTGCGCGACCTTCGTGAGCTGGGTGGCGAAGCAGACGGGTGCCACCTCCTACCGCAACACCTATGTCTCGGGCTGGGTCAACCAGGCACGGGCCGGCAACTACCACCTCTCGGTGACGACCGACCCCCAGCCGGGCGACATCGTGGCCTTCGACTGGGACGGTGGCAACAACTACACCGGCGGCCACGAGCACATAGGCATCGTGCGGACGGTGAGCGGAGGCTCCAGCTTCACCACCGTCGAGGGCAACACGGGCAACCCCAACGGCGGTTCGGACGGCGTCTACGTCAAGACCCGCGGCACGAACAGCGGATACGACGTGCTGTTCATCCGCGTCCGCTGACCAACCGGACGACTGGCCCGCCGGCGGGCCGGACCGACCGGTCGGCTGACCCGGCAGGGCCGTGATCCATCCCTCACCACCGGATGGATCACGGCCTGTCAGCCGCCGGAACGTCCGCACCGGCCCTCCGGTCGCGCCGTGGCCGACCCGGGTGCCGGTTCGGGTACCGGCCAGGGCGTCGGCTCGGACATCGGTTCGGTGGAGAGGAACACCGGCGTCACCGAGACCGGCAAGGTGACGACCCCTCCGTCGTGCGTCACCGGCACGGGAGTGCCGAAGGCGTCGACGGCGTGCGCCTGCGTGTGCGGCCAGGAGCGGGCGACGGGCGTGGCCGCCAGTTCCTCGCCCGCGAACACGTCACCGGCGGTCCAGATGACCTCCAGAGCGCCGCGCCCGTGCCGCTCCACCGCGTAAACGTAGAGGTCGGGGTCCTGCCCGGCGGCGACGCGGCGCACACGCTCGACATCCTTCAGCTGTGCGGCCAGGAGCGCGAACGTGTCGGCCGACGGGTGGCGGACCGACAGCTCGGTACCGTCGTAGTCGAGCAGTGCCAGTTTGCCGAAGAGGAATCCCATCAGGTTGAGCCGGTCGCGATAGCCGGGGATCTCCGGGGCGAGGTTCCAGCACGCCGTGCGGCCGACGCCGGCGGCCAGGGCGAGGATGTTGCGGGTCACGATCCGCCGGCAGTTGATCCGGTCCCGCCGCGCGCTCAGCTCCGGCGGGCTGCTCCTTCCGACGGCCGGGCCCGGCAACGGCTTCCGCGTCAACCGCGGCACGCAACCTTCATAGGAGAGCGAATGGCGCGGACTCCGCACGAGAAACACCCGCCCGAGGGCACGTCCCTGGGCCGCGACCCCGAAGGGGAGTTGACGGTGTCCGTCACCTACTCCACCGAGACCTCCGCGGCACGCAAGTCGTGGTGGCGGGTCCGCGCGATGGTGAAGCGGCCGCTGAGGGTGCGCCGCCGGACGCGTTGACGTCTCGACCACGGCGTCCGCGGGCACACCTTTGCGTGCCGAGTGTCACGCCTGACCGGAACCGTCGCCCGGGCTCCGCCCTCCCGCTAGGCTCAGGTCCATACCTGTGGTCAGCGGGGAGGGCGAAGCGCACGTGACGCGGCCGACGTGCCGGTCACGAGCGACTCGTCCATCACCACCCCGTTTCTACGAGCACGGCGGCGCGACCCGGCCGCCGAGGCGGCAGCGGGCGTCCGCAGACCGGCGGGCCGCCGCTCGCGCAAGAGCCGACTCGGCCCGTCACACCGGAACACACCGGCCGGCACCGCTCCTTGGGCGCCGACCGGCAGAGATCCTTCCGTCCGCGTATCGACATCCACTCATAGAGGTCCGATGCCCACCCTCAGATTTGGCAAGTACCTGACATTAGCGGCCGCGGCCCTTCTGCTGCTGGCCGCGGCTCCCGGAGCCGTGGCCGCCACCGCGGATCCTGTGGGCAACGCGCAGGCGGCCTCCGCCGCCGCTCCGGCGGCCGAGACCTGGCAACCGCCGCTGTCCACCCGCGGGCGGTACATCGTGGACGCCAACGGCAACCGTTTCCGGCTGAAGTCGGCCAACTGGGACGGAGCGCAGGGCTCCTGGACGGGCAGCGGCAGCATCGACGACCCGGCCAACCACCACGCCGGCCAGGACTCCTACGGCATCCCCCTCGGCCTGGACCGCGCCACCCTGCCCCAACTGCTGGGCGATTTCCATCGGCTGGGCATCAACAGCATCCGGCTCCCCTTCTCCAACGAGATGATCCACACGACGACGCCGGTGCCGGACGCCGCCGTCACGGCCAACCCGGGGTTGCGCGGCAAGACACCCCTGCAGGTCTACGACGCCGTGGTCGCCGCGCTCACCCAGGACGGGTTCGCGGTCATCCTCAACAACCACACGAACACCTCACGATGGTGCTGCGGCGTCGACGGCAACGAACGCTGGAACAGCGGGCAGTCGACCCAGCAGTGGGCGGACGACTGGGTCTTCATGGCCCGTCGCTACGCCGGTGATCCGGGGGTGGTGGGCGCCGACCTCTACAACGAGGTACGCCGTGACGTACTGGACGACCCCAACTGGGGCCTGGGCGACGCCCACGACTGGTACGCGGCCGCCCAGCTCGCCGCGGACCGCATCCTCTCCGAGGCCAACCCCAACCTCCTCATCGTCATCGAGGGGATCAACTGGACGGGCCTGCCGGTCGACGGGCTGCCGCACGGGCGCCCCACCCTCACCCCCGCGCGCATGCTCTCGCACACCCTCGTCGCCGCCCACAAGCTCGTGTACTCCGCCCACTTCTACGGTTACACCGGCCCCAACCACAGCGGCGCCACCGGGATCGGCGAAACCCACGACGCCCGCTACCAGGACCTCACACGCGACCAGCTCTACCAAGTCCTCGACGACGAGGCCTTCTTCGTCTCCTCGGAGGAGAACCAGCACTTCACCGCGCCGGTGTGGATCAGTGAGTTCGGCATCGGGGCGGGTGAGACGAACACGGCCGCCCGCACCTGGTTCGGCAACATCACCGACTACTTCGCCGACCACGACGTCGACTTCGCCTACTGGCCGCTCGTCGGCTGGGAGGGCCACGACGACTGGTCCCTGCTGCGCTACGACACCGCCGGCAACCGGTACGGCATCCTCGACCAGTCCGACTGGCGCGGGACCGCCTGGAACCGGCTCATGACCGCCCCGACCCGCACCGGGTCCGTCACGGCGGTACCGAGCTGGCGCATGCTGGCCACCGACCACGGCGACTATGTGCAGTCGCTCCGGGTGCGGGCCGGCGGGGACTGGAACTCGGGTGCGTCCAAAGCCGCTTGTCCCGACGGCGAGCGGCTGATCGGTCTCGGCCACAGCGGCGTCCGCGCGTTGTGCACCGACGTCTCCACCGGCGACCTGCGCTCCGCGGCCGACACCCAGACCGTCGTCACCGACGAGCGCTATGTCCCGGCGGGCGGCGACTGGGCCTCCGGATACACCAAGTTGCAGTGTCCGGCAGGTAACTTCCTCATCGGCTACAGCCGCCGCGGCGGCCGGACATCGGCGGCCCTGTGCGTTCCCGCCGGCTCCTCACCGGCGGGCGCCGGACGCACCGTGTGGTTCGACCGTTCCGACAACCGGCCCGTCAACGCGGCAGGCGGTGACTTCGCGAACGGCGACTACAAGGGCCAGTGCGCCGACGACGAGTACGCAGCGGGGATCGCCTTCACAACTCGCGTGGGCGCCGGCCAGGGTCCGGCCGCCCTGCTGTGCCGCAAACTGAACTGATCACCGTTCGACCGGAACGGACGCGGTCCGTGCGCCGGGCAGAAGGTCCGCCCGAGTCGCACCGTGCCGTGCCGTGAGCGACGTACAGCCCCGCGAGAGCCCTCGACGCCGGGACCCCGCCGACCAGCCCTCACACCGGCCGGCTGGGTCCCGTCCGTGTGTCCCTCCGACTCCGGACCATCAGCCCTGCCCCGTGTCGGTCCTGCCCGGGTGGGTCCAGATCCGCAGGGGGCCGACCGGCTCGAAGCCGTGCCGCACGGCGGCCGCGAGGGCGTCGCCGTGCTCGTAGCCGACGACCGGCAGGGTGGGACACAGTCGGTGGACGGCGTCCAGGACGACCGGCCAGGCCGTGTCGGGCCCACCGTCGAGTGCGAAGACGTTGGAGACTCCGATGACCTGGTCGCTGCGGCTCGCCACCGCTCCGGCGACCACCCGACCGTCGGCGGAGTGTCCGGCGAGCACGAAGGTGGCCGGGTCGTCGAGCAGCTCGGGGCGGAACAGGTCCGCGTTGCCGTTCCCGTCGTCCCAGGCCGTCGCCCAGTCGCGCAGTGTCTCCGCGTCACCCGCAACGTCCCACGCGAGACCCGAGGGACCGACGGGTTCGTTCGCCGGGCGGTGGATCCACCGGGCGTCGAACAGAACCTGGAAACCGGCCGTCGCCAGGTCGAGGTCGGCGAAGCTGTCCTTGACGGAGGCGCCCGGCGCGGCGGTGTCGATCCGGTCCACCAGCGCGGCCGGATCCGCACCGGGTACCAGCGTCACCGCGTCCGGGTAGTACAGCGGAGTGCGGGACGGGGCGGCCCACGCCTGTTCCCCGAACTCGCCCGCCACACCGTGGGACCGGCTGATCGCCGCGCACCACTCGGCGTTGTTGTGGGCGGCGGCCCGGACCAGGGACTGATTCGGCGTCTTCATGAGGGCGGATCATGGCACGGACCCGGTGGATCCTCCGCCGGTGGGCGACGGGGGGTAAGAGTGAGGGCCCGAGACCGGGCAGGGATTCGGGCCCTCACATGCCGCGCATCCGTCGGGGGCGTTTGCGCGATGACCACTTCAACGAGCTTCGTGCCGGGGGGATACGATCTGTCGCCCGGCAGGGATCGGAGAGCACACGCCTACCGCGTGCGCGCGACCTCTGGCCGTGGCTCCACGGTCGCGAGCACTCCCCGTACGGCTGTTCCGTCCGGCCAGGCCCATCCGGCGACGAGGCGTCCGTACGACCCCGGCGCGGCCTCCTCCGACTTCAGGACGCGGTTCACCTGAACGTCGAACACGTCCCCAGGGCCGGCTCCGTGCACAGTGACGGTCGGGTCAGGGGTGTCGCTCCGGCTCTGCTGCTGCGCTGCCGCCTCACCGCGCAGGAGCGCGCCCAACTGTGCCGTCACCACCGGGTCGTGGACGCCGTCGTAGAGCCATCGGGTGCCCAGCACCCCGTGCTCGGAGGTGCCGATCAACGCCTCGGCGGGCGCATCTCGCAGCACCTCGCCCCGGTAGCCCATCGGCACCAGATACGCCACCGGTTCCCGCGCGCCGGCGTCGACCACGACCATGAACTCGATGCCCACCGCGCCCTCGGGATCGTCCAGACGGAACCCGCCGACCTTGACCAGTTCAGGCGCGTCCGTGTCGCCCACGTACCAACTCTGCTTCGGCAGCCAGGCGGTGAGCAGTTCTAGCTTGGTGGGCGTCATGGTGGTGTGGTGGATTTCGGCCATGCGAGCTTCCTCACGCGTAGGTCGGGCCCGTTCTCCAACGGGATGTGATCGAACCTATAGGAACCCTCTGTGCGTCCCGGGCGGCGGCAACCGGCCTCGTAGACCTGCCCGTTGTCCGGTCGAGCTCCGACGGCCGCGTTCCCGACCCGCGTGGTGTCACCGGACACCGGAAGCCATGTCGCACCCGGCTCCCGGGCGACTCACGGCAGCCGCTCGACCATCCGGTCGACCAGGGGAGCCGGGTGTGACAGTGCGGCCAGGTGCCCACCGGGAACGGTTTCGGCCTCGATCCCGAGGCGGTCGCGGGCCACCCGGCGTTGGAACTCCAGGGGGAAGAAGCGGTCCCCGGTCGCGGCGAGCACGCGCGTGGTGACGTCGGGCCATCGCTCGATGTCACAGGGCTGGCCGAAGGCGATGTCGGCCTCGGGCCGTTCGTGGTCCGCTCCGGCGGCGGCGACCTCGGCCGGTACGTCGTGCAGGAAGTAGGTGTCCAGGTCGAACTCGGCTCCGTATCCGCCTGCTTCCGACGCCGCGAGGCGGGCCGGCTCCGAGCCGGTGTTGCCCCACCACTGCCCGGGAGTCTCGCCCGGCAGCGGCACCATCGCATTGACGAGCACCAGGAGTCCTACGGGAACACGGGCGCATGCCATCGGCGCGGTGAAGCCGCCCATCGACTGGGCCACCAGCACGACATCGTCGCGGTCGCCGATCGCGGCGACCACCGCGTCGGTGTACTCGGGCAGCCCCGAGGACTCGTCGGCGCCCGGCAGATCGACGGCGAGCGCCTCATGCCCCCTTGCCCGCAACTCGGACACCACCCGATGCCAGTACCAGGCCGAACCCCCGGCCCCGGGAACCAAGACAAACACGCTCATCCTCGCCTCCGCCTGTGTCAGCTCAAGACGTAGACCGCCGGGAGCGACGAAAGTCATCGGTCGCTGTGACGACCTGGCACCTTTGGTGGTCGATGTTCCAGGAAGCCGGCAGGGCCTCGCCACAGAACACGCACACGAAGTCGTCCTCGCGCACGACGTTGACCTCTTGGCATGACACACACCGACGGAACACCACCGGGTGGGTGAACCCGTCGGGGCGGTCGAACCCGGCTCGCCGCAGAGCATCCGCAACAGCGGGCCACGAGCCGACGTCGGGGCAGTATCCGGTCGACTGGTTGCTGACCTCGTCGACCACCCACCGGCCGGACTCCTCGCTGAAGCTCACCTCACCAGCACTGAGCACCGTTTCCCCGCCCGCGCAGACCACATGCTCGCTTCGACGCGGCGCCAACCGGAGTACACCCTCGGTGTCGACCACGAACGTGAACGGCTCGGCCGACTCTTCCGCGCTGCGGGCCGAAACCCACTGAGCGAAGTCCGCCGCCGAGCGGATGCCCGCACCTTCTCCGCCCGGCCGGACAAGTGCCTTCAGGTCACTGGGTCCGACATAGCGATATTCAAGGCCAGGGGTGTCCATGGCGGCCAACCTAGACCGACACCTGGCCAGGGCAGGGGAAATAACGCCATGCCGACCTGTCGACACAGCCGGGCGGCCCGCGAACCTCGCGTCCACCGAGCTGAGGGCCTGTCCCGAGCCGCCAACATGATCTCAAGGAGCACCACGGCTGCACAGGTCCGATCGACGGCATCGCCGGATCCGGAACACCGGCCGTCTTCGAGGCGCTCGCGGCCGACTCCGACCCGTATCCATGAGCGTGCCGTCGATCGGGGTTCGGCCGCCGCTGCCGGTCGTTCAGTTGGCCGCGGCGGCGGTCGTCTCGGATGGGGGCACAGTCGACGGCGACCCGAACAACGTGCTGAGTAGGTCGAGTTGGGCGTCGATCGCATCGAGGGCGATGAGGGCGGCGGGGGCGGATCGGCTGACCGGGGCCGCGGCCCCAGCCGTCGGGGATTGCTCCGACGGCGCCGTCTCCACCGCGGCGGGCGGGTCCGGACGGCGGCCGATCGCCCGGCGCACGGAGAGTGCGTGCGCCGCGACCTGAGTACGCCGTCGCAGCACGGCAGGGTCGGCGGTGAGCGCGTCCGGTGCCGCCCCGACGGCGTCGGCGAGGTCGTCGACGGGGTCGCCGCAGCGCCGGAGCGCCGCCACGGACCGGAGCGTGAAGCGGTCCGGATGCCACCCAACGGACACCGCCCGGGGTACGGGCACAGCGGCCAGGATCCGCATCGGAGCCGTCACGACCCCCAACTGCTCGACGCGATAGGCGAATCGAGCCTGCGCCGTACGCACGGCCGGACCGCTGCGCCAGTCGGCCTCCATCAACTCGCCCAGCCCCGACAGCGCCGCCGCGGTACGGGCCCGTACGACCGCCTCGGTACGGATGGGCAGGACGAGCCAGGAAGCCGCCACGCCGAGAACCGCGCCGACCGCGATGCCCGCCAACCGGGTGTGCAGAAGGTCTCCGGGGCTCTGCCCGAACCAGTCGTAGAGCAGCGAGAGCACGGCGGTGACGCAGCCCGCCCAGTACGCGTAGCTGAGTTCGCGCAGCCATGTGGCCACGGCCAGCACGACGAAGATCACGACGACCGCGGTGTCCGACCGCGGCCCGAACTGTCCGGATACAGCGGTGGCCACCACCGTGCCGGCCGCCGCGCCGAGCGTTCGCCAGGCTCCCTTGACCAGCACGTCCCCGCGGCTGCGCGCCCCGCTGCACACCAGGAACGCGGTGAGTACCACCCACGCCCAGTGGTCCGGCCACAGATTCCGGCCGACGGCGAACGCGGCGGCCAACGCCGTCGCCATCTGCAGAGCCATCCGCGTACTGGCGGGCAGCCACCGGCGCGGGGCGCGGGGCGCCGTGGTCACCTTCGCGGACGGTGGCCGCGGCACCAGACCGGTGCGCTGTGCCGTCCACGTCACGACGGTTCCCCAGGCGACCGCGGCCAGTGCCGTCACGGCCGCCCAGGCGGTGCGCTCGTGCCCGCTCACGGGCACCGCTCCGGCGGGCACCACCAGGACCGCTATCAGCGGCAGAACGACGAGCGTGCCCGCCCGGGTGGCGCGCGCTCCGAATCGGCGTACCCAGATCGCCGCCACGACTCCCAGGACGAACGCCGCGTCCCCCGTGTCGGGGTGCCGCTGGATCAACGTGCTCAGCTCCGCGCCCGCCGCCGCCGCGCAGGGCAGCACGACGCAGGCCACCAGTCGGTCGGTTCGGTCGAAAAGGCGTTGCACACGGCCGAGCGCCGAGGCGATCACCACCGCCTGCACCACGCTGTCCACGTGCAGCCCCGCCTCGTGCTCGACGAGCAGCGCCCAGCCGTACGTGCCCAGCACGGTGGCCATGCTCACGGCCGTCGTACGCAGGTACATCCCTCGTGGATCGAAGTGCAGCGCACGGCGCGTCGACCTCAAAAAGCTACGCAACACGTAGAACCACCGCCCGGAAAACCCCTGGAACAAGCCATCTGGAGATTCACCCTCCAGTCGTATCGTAAGTGATACCTTAGCAATGTGATGGGAGAGCGAACAGAGCGCGAGAACGCGGAGCGATCCGAGCGCGAGCCGCGGGACGGCCGGGCGTCCGCCGAGATCCGGCAGGGTGTCATCCGGCTCGCCCGCCGGCTGAGCGCGGAGCGCCCCGCGGACGGGCTCAGCCTGAACAAGAGCAGCGTCCTCGGCCACCTGCGGCGCAACGGACCGATGCCGGCCGGAGCGCTGGCCGCCGCCGACCACCAGCAGCCGCAGTCGCTGACGCGGGTTTTCGCGGACCTTGAGCAGGAGGGTCTGATCAGCCGGACGCGCGACATGCACGACGGTCGGCAGCGCGTGGTGCAGCTGACGGAAGCAGGCCGTGAAGCCCTCGCCCGTGACATGGCGCAGCGCGACGCATGGCTCGACATCGCACTCGTCGACCTCACCGAGACGGAGCGTCAGGTCCTGCTGCTCGCCGCCCGCCTGATGAACCGCCTCGCCGACTCCTCGAAAACCGTGCCCGGCTCCACGACCCGACCCCACTGACGGAGGCTCCCGTGTCCTGGCCCGACCACGCCATCTGGTGGCACGTCCATCCCCTGAGCTTTCTGGGAGCGGAGCCGACCGCACTGCCTGACGGCGCACCCGTGCGGCACCGCCTGCCGGTTCTCGTCGACTGGCTGGACCATCTGGTCGGGCTCGGCTGCAACGGCCTCGCCCTGGGGCCCGTCTTCGCCGCCGAGACCCACGGCTACGACACGACCGACTACTTCCGTGTCGATCCCCGCCTGGGCACGGAGGGCGACCTGCTCGAACTGGTCGACCGCGCCGCGTCGCGCGGGGTCCGCGTCCTGCTCGACGGCGTCTTCAACCATGTCGGCAGGTCCTTCGCCCCCTTCGCCGATGTGGCGCGGCGCGGCACCGCCTCCCCGTACGCGGACTGGTTCGTCCCCGAGGGCGACGACTTCCGGACCTTCGAGGGGCACCGTCATCTCGTCGCCCTGAACCACGCGTCCCCCGCGGTCGCCGAGCATGTCGTCGAGGTCCTCGACCACTGGCTCGACCGGGGAATCGCCGGCTGGCGGCTGGATGCCGCCTACGCGGTTCCGCGGCCGTTCTGGCGCACGGTCACGGATCGGGTCAGGGCTCGCCATCCCGGTGTCTGGTTCAGCGGTGAGGTGATCCACGGCGACTACGCGGCGTACGTCACCGAGGGCGGACTGGACACCGTGACGCAGTACGAGCTGTGGAAGGCGATCTGGAGCTCGCTCAACGACGGCAACCCGCATGAACTGGCCTGGGCGCTCAAGCGCCACAACGCCATGGTCGACACCTTCGCGCCCCAGACATTCGTCGGCAACCACGACGTCACGCGCGTCGCCAGCCGGCTGGGCGAGCCCCGTCACCTGGCGCACGCGCTCACCGTGCTGTTCACCGTCGGGGGGACACCGTCCATCTACGCGGGAGACGAGCGTGCCTGGGAGGGCGTCAAGGAGGACCGCGCGGGCGGCGACGATGCCATCCGTCCCGTGTTTCCCGTCTCCCCGTCGGATCTCGGCCCCGACGGGCTGGCCGTCCAGCGGCTTCACCAGACCCTGGTGGGCATGCGTCGCCGCCATCCCTGGCTTGTACGTGCTCAGACCAGGATCCACTCCCTCGACAACAACGTCCTCAGCTACACCCTGGCCGCGCCCGACGCCGGCTCCACCCTCGTGGTCGCCCTGAACTTCGGCCCGGCTCCGGCCACCGCCGGTATTCCGGCCGCGTCATGGACACCGGTCGCGGGTGACGCTTCCGTCGATTCCATGACGGGTTCCGTCTCGCTTCCACCCATGGGCTGGTTCATCGCCACGACATCGGGAAGCCATAATTGATTCCTCGCCGCCGAGCCCTCAATTTTTCGGACATCGGCCAGGGCGAGGGCAGGGGATGGAGCGTCGGTCATGACGGTACGTCCGTGAAAACGGTCGATGCCTCAAATCAGTCCTGTCGGGAAACGCTTCCACCGTGTTAATTGCCTGGTAATCCTCGCCTTGTTTAAATTTCCTCAGAAGTCGATTTCGGACACTTGCTTCACGCGGCGTCGGCGCTGAATGCGCGAGCCCATGCATTGCGCCAGAGAGTAAGCCGGCGCCCGTGCTGTCCGCATGCCTGGACATAGGCGACGAGGAGTTCCTCCGAAGGCATGCGAAAACCGGCCAGAATGTCTGCGACCGTGCTGCGCGGCAATGGTCCCGCGCCCAGGTCGCGGGCCTTCTTCTCCATTTCGCGCAAGGACGGCTGGCCAGCGGCGAGCCGTGCCTGGTGCATCGCCTCCAGGAGATGGGCCGGGTGGTATACGAGTTCGAGTTTGCGTCCGACGCGCGGCGCGGAGGGAACCTCGCGGCCGTCGGGAGTGTGGCCGGATTGCCGCGCCGCCTGCTCCCAGCGCAGTCGGGCCTCGCGCCGCGTGGCGCCGCAGACCTGCGCATATGCTTCCACGACATGGCGACGGGGCAGGAAGGTGCCGCGGTCCGCCCGGGACAGGGTGACGGCGGAACACGCCGGATCCGCGATCCGGAGGCCCTCGGTCAGCTCCGCCATCTGTCGGTAGGTGAGTCCGGACTGTTGACGCAGCGAGCGTAGCCACTGAGCCAGTTCGTAGCACTGCGCGGATTGCGGGATCGGCGTTCTGCTCCGCCCCACCACTGCCCCCTGGATATCGAGACTGCCGGTTGCGTGATGCGTCCGATGGTATGTCGATCGATGACGCCCACTGATTCGGTCGATGCCGGGACCCGAGGATTGCGTACCACTAGGAGGGCCCGTTTTGGTCTTTACTTGGGCTCACGTATATCGACGCTATGGATGGCGTCGATGAAGAGTCAAGGAGGCTTTACTTTACTTTACTCTGCATGGGGATCCCTTTCCTCTCCAGGGATGTTTGGTTCATTTTGTCCGAGAAGTGGAGTGGTGAGATCCGCGCATCCACATGGGGTTTTGTGTCGGCGCCGCCTAAGCGGCCCAGTTGGTGTCCTGAATCACGCTGCATAACGGCCTTGCTGGCTCATTCGCCGCTCTGCTGACATGGATTGCCCGGCCAGAGGTGCCGGGCACTCCTGCTCCTGTCAAATCCGCGGAGGAATGCAATGACAACCGTGTCCAACGCCGCTCTGAGCGAAATCATCGAACTGATCAAGGAAGTCAAGCCGGGCACAGCCGATCAGACCGTCGAGCCGGGACACTCCGTGGTCGAGGACCTGGGCCTCGACTCGCTGGACCTGCTGCAGCTCGCCCGACGCATCAACCGGCACTTCGGCGTCGAGTTCGACCTCGACCAGTGGAACGCCGAAGCCGACGAGCACCACCGCAGCATCGCCTCGATCGTGGCCGTCGTAGCCGCCGGCAGTCGTGCCTGAGGCGGCCGCGACCACGCGCGTCGCTCTCGTCACGGGTGGTTCGCGGGGGATCGGTGCCGCTGTCTCCCACCGGCTCGCCGCCGACGGACTCACCGTGCACCTCGTCTGCCGCAGCGCCCTGGACGCCGGACGCCGCGTGGTGAAGGAGATCGAGGCCGCCGGCGGTCGCGCCGCACTGCACCAGGCGGACGTGGGCGACGAGGCACAGGTCGAGGACCTGGTCGAGCAGGTGACCGCGCAGGAGGGGGCGCTGCACGTCCTGGTCAACAACGCGGCGGTGATCGACGACCAACTCCTCGCGGTGACCCGTACCGACCGCTGGGAGAACGTTCTGCGGACCAATCTCACCGGCCCCTTCCTGACCAGCCGGGCGGTTCTGCCGGCGATGCTCGACCAGGGCTGGGGCCGCATCATCAACATCTCCTCCAACTCGGCGCGCACACCAGGACCGGGCCAGAGCGCCTACGCGGCCTCCAAGGGCGGCATCGAGGCCCTCACCCGCGCCCTGGCCGTCGAGGTCGGACGCAAGGGCATCCGGGTCAACTGCGTGGCTCCCGGCAAGGTCCGCACCGAGATGACCGCGGCCGTCGCCGATCAGCTCGGCTCGGACAGTGACGGCACCCGCTGGGGGCTGCCCGAGGACATCAGCGGACTGATCGCCTTCCTCGCCCGTGACGAGGCGGACTACATCCAGGGCCAGACGTTCACGGTGGACGGCGGCCGCATGATCATGCGCAGCCCGGGTCGGCGAGCCCGGTGAACCCGGGGCGAACGGAGGCACAGCCGTGGGGGCAGTGAAGTACTGGGAGGACCTGGCGCACGCACCGGTGCGCAGGTTCGGGCCGGTGGTTTTCGGCGGCGCGCTCCTTGACCAACTCCTCGATCTGATGGGGGAGAAGCACCCGGTGCACGACAGCGACGACTTCGCCCAGGGCACCGACCGCCGGCAGCGCATCGTGCCCGGGGGCTTCATCCACTCCATCACCTCGGGCTGGGTGGTCCAGCACGGCTCCCCGGCCGCCATCGTCGGTATGCGCAGGCTGAGCTGGGACTTCGTCAGACCGCTGTACCCCGACACCCCGTTCTGGTTCACCACCTCCACCGACCGGGCGGAGGAGATCGACGACCGGCTCGGCCTGGTCGAAACCACACGCCGGGTGTTCGACGAGAACGACCGGACGTACGCCATCGGACGCATGAGCGTCGTACTGCTGCGGCACGCCGCGCAGCGGACGGCAGCGGCAGGAAGGGTTCAGTGATGGACAGTCAGTATCAGCCGCTCAAGGGGCGGGTGGCCCTGGTGACCGGCGGCTCGCGGGGCATCGGCGCGGGCATCACCCGTAAACTCGCGGCCTGGGGAGCGACCCTGGCGATCAACTACGTCGACCGGGAGGGCCCGGCCAAGGAACTCGCCGCGGAACTCGGCGAGCAAGGTACGGAAGTGACCCTGCACCGCGCCGATCTGAGCGAGCCCGCGGAGATCGAGAACCTGATCACCGAGATCGGCGAGATCCACCAGGACCTCCACATCCTCGTGCAGAACGCGGCCGCCACCAAGTTCGCCCGGCTCGCCGAAGCCTCCCTCGGCGACTGGCAGTTCGTGCAGGACACCAACTCCCGGGCCACCTGGCTGCTCGCCAAGCACGCGCTCCCGTTGATGCGGGACCGCGCGGGAGCCCGCTTCATCACCATCACCAACTCCACGACCACGCGCATCATCCCGCGCGCGGGTCTCTTCGCCGCGGCCAAGGCGGGACTCGAGGCGCTGACCGACTACCTCTCCTACGAGCTGGCGCCGTACGGCATCGTCGCCAACTGCGTGCGTCCCGGACTCGTACAGACCGGGGTCTTCAAGGTCCGGCCCGACTTCGCCCACGGCGTCACCAAGGAACTGTCCGTCTCCCCATGGCCGGGCGACCGCATGACGACGCCGGAGAACAGTGCCGACGTGGTGGCCCTGCTCTGCCTGGAGGAGGCGTCCTGGATCGCCGGGCAGACCATCACGGTGGACGGCGGATACCGCCTGTGGGGCGGCATCAGCGGTGGAGGCCGGCGTGGCGAGTGAACGCGCCGGGCGGCAGGACCGTCACGGCATCGTGGTCACCGGCATCGGTGTGATCTCCCCGGCGGGCATCGGCCCGGCCCGGCTGTGGGAGGCCATGGCCGCCGGCAAGACGTTCTTCGACACCGGCGGCCAGGACGGACCGGCCCCCGCACTGCCGTGGCCGTCGGCCGCCGTCGACACCGCGGAGATCACCTGGCCCGCCGGCCGTGACTGGGCCAACGCCGGCAAGTACGCGAACCAGTCGGCCCGTTGGGCGGTCGCCGTCGCCCGTCAGGCGCTGGAACAGGCCGGGATCACCGGAGACACGGAGGACGTACGCGGCGGGACCGTGATGGCGGTGGGCAGCAGCAGCGACGAACTGAGCGACGTCATCCCGCAGCTCGCCTCCCGCTTCCGCAACGACCCCAGGCCACTCGCGAAGTTCCTGCACGACGAGGTGCCCGACTACTCCTACATACGCGGAATCCCCTCCCAGCTCGGCCAGTTCGTCTCCATGGCCAGCGGATTCCGGGGATCGAACGTCGCGGCCTACGGCGAGGCCGCGGCGGGCGGCACGGGCGCACTCGCCCTGGCCGTAAGGCTGTTGGAGAGCGGCGAACTCGACCGGATGCTCGTCGTCGGCGTGGGAGCGCCGCTGACGATCACCGCGATGGCCGCGTTCGACCAGGACGAACCGCTCGGCACGCGTGCCACCGCCGGTGCCGGACCCTTCGACGCCGACAGGGCGGGGACCCTGGTCGGTCAAGGTGCCGCCGCCATCCTGCTGGAGCGCGCCGACAGCGCGCGCGGAACGGCGCTGGCCCGGCTGGCCGGCTGCGAGGTAATGGTCGCCCCCGACATCGAGGCCTCGGCGGGGCTTGTCGTCGACACCGTACTCGGCGACGCGCCCACCACGCCCACGGTGTGGTGGGCACACGGCGCCGGCTCGGCCCGCCTCGACCGCGTGGAGACCCAGGCGGTACTGCCGCGCGTGGGCAGCCTTCCCGTCACCGGGTCGAAGGGCACCATCGGCAACGCCTTCGAGTGCTCGGCACTCATCGACACCGCGCTGGTCGTGGAGAGCCTCGGGCGCGGCGAACTTCCTCCCGTGGGCCTGCTGCGTCGCCCGGACCCCGGACTCGGCGGTGTCGATCCGGTCATGGGGGAGACCCGTCCGCTGGGCCCGGCCCCGACAGCGCTGATCACGGCGTTCAACCAGGGACACCACTCGACAGCGGCGGGAGCCCTCGTCGTCGCATCGGCGCACGGGGCTTCGGCCGACGACGGGAAGGCACGCACATGAGCGGCGACATCGTCATCACCGGCATGGGGGTGATCACCCCCATCGGCGGGGACGTCGAGACCTTCTGGTCGGCCAACCTCGAAGGCCGCTCCGGAGTGGTCCTGGAAGAACGGATGGACACCGGCGGACTGCCCTGCGGCTGGACGGCCGGGCTGATTCCCGAGGACGTCAAGGCGAAGGTCGCCGCCGACTACGGCGCACCCGACCGGTCCTGGGGAGACTCCCTCATGCTCGCCGCGGTGGACCAGGCCCTTGCCGACGCCCGCCTCGGTGAACTGCCCGCGGAGGACGGGCCGGCCGCCCTGGTCTACGCGCGCGTGTGGCCGGGCCCCACGGGATCGTTTCCGCAGGACTACGTCACGCACATGGAAGACCTCGCCGATCGCTACGACAGGATCGGCAACGAACCCTCGGCCGTCCTGGAACACCTGCGGGGCAAGCATCTCCCGCCCGAGACACGCGACTTGTCCGCCTACCCGACCGAGATCACCGAACGCCTCGGGACGCCCGTCATCCCCGTACGGCTGGAAGCCACCTGCTCCGGAGGCCTGCGTGCCATCGCGGAAGCCGCCCGGCTCCTGCGCTCGGGACGCGCGCAGTACGCGGTGGTGTCGGCGGCCGTCTCCCGCAACACACCGTACGTGCTCTCCCAGTACGGTCAGCTCATGGCGCTGTCGCGCTGGAAGGGCGACCCCGCCCAGGCCTCCATGCCCTTCGACGAACGCCGCACGGGCATGGTCATCAACGAGTCCGCCGGCGCGCTCGTCCTGGAGACCGCCGAGCACGCCGCCCGGCGCGGCCTGGCGCAGACCTACGCCGTCATCGGTGGCTGGGGGCTGGCGGTGGACACCCGCCATATGACCGCTCCCAGCGTGGAGATGATCGAACGGGTCATGCGGACCGCCCTCGAACAGGCCGACGCGCACCCGGACGACGTCGACACCATCAATGCCCACGGCACCTCCACCCGCCTCAACGACGTCACCGAAGCCCGCGCACTGCACCGGCTCTTCGGTGAACGGATGGCGGACCTCGACGTCAGCGCCGTGAAGTCACTCACCGGGCACGGCTCCGCGGCGTCCGGTGTGGTGGAAACGGCGGTCGCGGCCCTCACGATGTGCCGCGGAATCATCCCGCCCGTCACCACCTGCACCGAGCCCGACCCCGCCTGCGCCGTGCGTACGTCCCTGACCCCGGTCCGGCGACCGGTCGGCACCGTGCTGAAGAACTCCTTCGGTTTCGGCGGCCAGTACGCCTCGATGCTCTTCCGCCGTCCGGCCACGCCACGGCCGGCACCCCAGCCGGTGTGAGCGCGATGGACCGGCTGGAACACGAGACGACCGATCCCGCCGGACCGCACCGTGGCACCGTCGTGTGGCTGCACGGCATCGGTCAGGCACCGGGCGATCTGATGGCCGTCACCCAGCGGTTCCGACTGGCCGAGGCGGGGGTGCGCGGGGTGTTCCCGCGTGCGCCCGTCGCGGCCCCGAGCCTGCTGAGCGGTCTGTCGGTGCCGTGCTGGTTCCCGCAGAACCTCCTCGCGATCGACCGGATCGACGTCGACGGCCTCCTGGCGGTGCATCGGCCGCTCTCGACGCTGCTGGAGGAGGAGGCGCTCCGGATCGGCGCGGGACGGATCGTGCTGGCGGGCTTCTCCCAGGGCGCCACGGTCGCCTTGACCCTGGCACTGACATACACCGAACGGCTGGCGGGTGTGGCCCTCTACGCGCCCTTCATGCCTCCCGACCTGCCCGCACTGCTCCCGGCCGGCCGGCCGTCGTCCGCCAACAGCGGCCTGCCGGTGTGGATCGGCCATGGGGCACGGGACTGGGTCGTCCCCGAACGCAGTGGTGCCGGACTGAGGGACCTGCTCACCGGTTGGGGACACCCGGTGACTTGGCAGCGCTATCCCGGCGGACACGAGCCGTTCGCCGGAGTGCGAGCGTCGCTGCCCGCCTACCTCAGTGACGTCCTGGACGTCCACGTGCCGCAGGTCCCCGGGCCAGGACCGGCAGCACGGGCGCACTGACCGGGGAACCCGGCATGCGCCCCGCCCTGCCCGGGTTTCCGGAGCCGGTATCCCTCTCCCGGTTCCGGAAACCCGGGGCTCGGCCGAGGTCCGGGACGACAGGGGGCCCGAGGCCGCACCTGTACCCGCACCCGTACCGGGAAGGATGGGAACGTTGTCCGCACCCATGTCACAGGTGTCACCCCTGAGGACGAATCGCCGCCCGGAGGGCGTGCCCTTCGGCGTCGGTCTGCTCTTCCCCGGTCAGGGAGCCCAGCGGCCCGGGATGGGCGAGCCCTGGCGCGACACCCCGCACTGGAAGGTCGTCACCTCTCTCTCCGAGGTCTGCGAACGGGATATCGGCCGGCTGTTGCTGCACGCCGGAGCCGATCAGCTGACCCGCACCGACACCGCTCAACTGGCCACCTTCGCCTTCGAGATGGTGGTCCTCGACGCCTTGCGCACGGCCGTGGACGACCTGCGGCCCGCAGTGTGCGCCGGGCACAGCCTCGGCGAGTACGCCGCCCTCACCGCCGCGGGGGTCCTGGAGCCGGAGGACGGCGCTCGGCTGGTCGCCGAGCGCGGGGCGGCCATGGCGGAGGCGAACCGGCTGACGCCCGGCACGATGGCGGTCCTCGTCGGAACGGACATCGTGCCGAGAGCGCAGAGGCTCGCCGCCCGGATGCGTGCCGTGCGGCAGGCCCAGGTGTGGGTCGCCAACATCAACGGCGCCGAACAGGTCGTGATCTCCGGTGCCGTCGACGCCGTGGAGACGCTGGCCGAAGCGGTCGCACGCGACGGCGCACGGGCGATCCGCATCCCGGTCGGCGGAGCGTTCCACACGCCTCTGATGGCTCCGGCCGCCCCGCGTCTGGCAGAAGCCGTCGCCCGTACTCCGCTTCACCCCGCGCACTGCCCGGTGATCGCGAACGTCGACGCCCGCGCCCATCTCCACCACCACGAGCGATGGCGTGTGATGATGCTCCGCCAGCTCGTCATGCCGGTGCGCTGGGCGGGCTCCATGCGCTCCCTCACCGCCGTGGTGCGGGGCAGGCTCCGCCTCGTCGAAGTCGGCCCCGGCTCCACGCTCGCCAACCTGGCCCGCAGAGTCCTGCCCGAGGAGATCCCGGTCCGCTCGGTCGCTACTCCGGCCCAGGTGGAGGCCCTCGTCGCCGACTGGTGGCCGCGATGAGGGGCGGCGTCGGGTTCGTCGGGTGCGAGAGCTCTCCAACCTGATCGACGCGATGGGCCGCCTGTCCTGGCCGAGCCGGCCGGGGAGGCCTGCCCGTTCGCCCGCCGGCCGGTTGTCTTCAACCGGTCGGCGGGCGTTCGTCCGCGCGACGGAGGAGCCGCGGCCGCGGTGCGTTGTGGTGATCGCCAGGTCTGTCCGTGAGGGGGAGGGGCATGGCAGACTGCTCCGCGTCCAGGGGGTCGATGAGGCGTGAGATGTGTGCACACCACGGTCTGCTCCGACCGTTCCTTAGATCGTGCCGGGCAGACGCCGTCGGCATTTGGGGCGGGCGAACGGCCTGTTGGCTCAGGATGTCCCCGGACGGCCGTGTCATCCGGAGAACTCGGCCACACTGATCCGCGACGCCGCACCCCAGGTCTCAACCCGGCCGTCCCTGGGCGCCTTCGGCCCTTTCACTCTCTTGTGCCTTCGGCGCCGTACGCCCGGACATCGTGCGTACGGACAGCCTCAGCGGCGCCCGGTCGTAGCCAGGACGGCGAGGAAGTCGCCCTGCACCGCGAGGTGTTCGACCGGATGAGTGCCCAGTCCATGTCCAGACGACGTGCCAGGGACCTCCTGGCTGACGTCCGCAAGGAGACAGAACGATGAAGCACGCCATGAACGCCGCCGAGGAGCTGGGGCCCCACGAGTGGCGCAGGCCGTGGAGCGCCGACACCGACGGCGACTGCGTAGAAATGAAGAAACTCGGTGGCGGCGTCGTGGCCGTCAGGCAGTCGACGGACCCCGACGGCCCTGCCCTCATCTGTTCCTCCTCCGTCATCGCCGAGTTCGTCGGCGCCGCCAAAGAGGGACGGGCCGACTTCCTCATCACCTGAGGCCCAAGTCCCTTGCCCGGCACCTCCGAATGGTGGCGCTCCTGCACTTGGTCGGGGACGAGGACAACCCCCATGGCATCGTGGCGGAACTCCTCAAGTCCCTTTCCCCCGGAAGCCACTTGGCGCTGTCCCACGCGACAGGGGACTTCGACCCCGAAGCCTGGGAGCGAGTCGTCGAGGTCTACCGCAAGGGCGGAACCTCGACACGAGTCCGATCACGCGGTGAATTCGCCAGGTTCTTCGACGGACTTGAGCTTCTCGACCCCGGCATCGAACTCGCCGCGCGCTGGGACCCCGAGACCGGGAACCGGGACACGCAGGGGGAACAGATCCCCTTGTACGTGGGCGTCGCCCGGAAGTCGTAGAGGTCGCGTCGGACCCACGAGGCGCGTCGGCACGGCCGGCGTCCCCGCTGACCAGCCGGTGGCCGGTCAGCGGACGGTGCGGGTAAAGTGGGCGTTCAGCGTGGGGTCACCAGGGACCCGTGAAGCCACGACACGTACGGGAGCGAGCGTGCTCAGCGAGCGAGAGCCGGACGTCCCGGTGCTGGGCCGAGCCGCCCAGGCCGCGGCGACGCGGCAGCAGATCGTCGAGACGGCTCAGCGGCTCTTCGCCGGCCGCGGCTACCAAGCGACCTCGCTGCAGGCCATCGCGAACGAGATGGGCCTCACCAAGGCGGCGGTGTACTACCACTTCCGAACCAAGGCGCAGATCCTCCAGGCCTCGCTCGATCCGGCGGTGGAGGAGATGACGGTGCTCCTGGACGAGTTGGCCGGCATGCCGTCACGCCAGGAGAAGCTGGAGGCCTACGCGGTCGGCTGGGTCGACTTCCTGGTGCGCAACCGCGAACTCGGAACCATGCTCCTGCACGATCCCGAGATCCGGGCCGCCAGCATCTACGCGGAAAACGACGGACGAAGGCGCCGCGTCCTGCGGGTGCTGTTCGGTAACTCGCCCACGCCGGCGGAACGCATGGCCTACGTGATGTGCGTGTGGATGCTGGAAGGGCTCGGCGAACTGTCCGACCTCTCGGACGGCGATCTGAGGGCCACCCTTCTGCTGACCGTCCGCGGTCTTCTCGCCGTCCCGAGCGACGCCGAGGCCGACGAGGCGTGAGTGGGCGCCTGCGATATCACCCTTTGTGCCCGTTCAGTACCTTTCACGACAGGGTTGCCTATTCGCTAGCCGCTGGCTAGTGAGGGGCTGGACGCTGGTAAAGTGGTCGTCGGACTGTGATCGCGGATGACGGAGATCGAAGGGCGGCGGGGCGATGCTGGCCGTACTCGTTCAGCACCACGATCTCCGCAGTCGTGAACGTCCCGTCGCTCGCGGCGGACCCTGTGGGGCTTCTGCCGTACGGCAGGACCACGAGCCCGGTGATCGCCGCCCGGACGGCGGGTCCCCATCCAGGTCGAAGGCGGCGCCGCACGATGTGGCGCTCGGCCGAGGAAGCCGTCGCCCGCACGCCAGGTGGGCCCCGCCGTATGGCAGCCGAGTGATGATCCGCGGTTGAGCGCGCACGTGTCGCGCCGCCCTCAAACCCTGCGCGCAGATTTTCCCCCGCCGAGCAGTCTCCTGGAGCCCTGACCACGATGACGACCACGCCCGCCACAACCCCTGCCCCGACGCCCGAGCCCGAGCAGCCGCACCCGGTCTGGCGCGTGCTCACCGAGCGCGCGCGGGCCGGCAGCCGCCCCGGCGCACGCGCCGACGGGCACCGTGTCGCGCTGGCCATCGAGGGCGGCGGGATGCGCGGCATCATCGCGGGCGGGATGGCCCTGGCGTTGCACGAGCTCGGACTGACCAACAGCTTCGACGCCGTCTACGGCGCTTCCGCCGGCGCAGCCTCCGGCGCGTGGCTGCTGAGCACGAGCCCGCAGTCGCTGCGCTTCTGGGCGGTCCCCAAGTACGCCAGAACGCTGATCCGGCGCTCGAACCCGCTGCGCGGGCGACCGCTCGTGGATCTGCACGCCTTCTACGAGGTGCTCTACCGCTACGGCGACCAGGACTGCGCGCCGATGGACTTCGACTCGATCCTCGCCAGCGATGTCGAGTACCACCCGCTGGCCACCGACGCCGAGACCGGGGAATCCACCGACCTGCGGCCCTTCATAGCCGACGCCGCGGAGTTGCGCCTGGCGCTGCGGGCCAGCGCCGCCCTGCCGCTCCTGGCGGGCGACCCGGTGATGGTGCGCGGGCGCCGGTTCTACGACGCGGGCGTCTCCGAATCCGTGCCGTACCGAACCGCGCTGGCTCAGGGCGCGACCCATGTCATGGTGCTGCGCTCCCGGCGTGCGATCGATGTCGCGCGGCCGTCGCGGTCCGCCCCGCTCATCGCGAAGACGGTGCTGCGCCGGGAACCCATGGCTCTGCGCCAGGTGTTCCTCGACCGCGAAGCACGCCTGGCCGAGGACGACGCCCGCCTGACCGGCCACTCGGCCATCGTCTCCATCCGGCCGGCCCCCGACTCGCCGCCGGTCGGCCGTCTGGCGCGCGAGGGCGATCTCCTCGAAACCGCACTGGAAGCCGGGCGCACCGCCGTACACGACACCTACAGGCATCTGTACGGCACCCGAACGCCCGGCGGCCACTGACCGATGCGCGGACCGCCACCCTTTGGCTGATTCGACGCGCTGGTCGTCAGGAGTGATTACCTGGACGCCCAACAGCGGCAGGACGTGGCCGCGGGCATGCCCTCGCGGCACGGCACGGCACGGGGCACGGCCCTGCGGCGGTACTCGGGTCAGATTTCAGTGCGCGCCCGTTCAACCCATCCCAACACGGCCTCGGCGTCGCACTGTTCGGCGGTGGTCTGCGCCTCGTCGAGGTACCCGATGGCCGCCTCGCGGTCGCCGGTCTCGGCTGACAGGTGACCAAGCGCCACCAAGCCCGCCGCCACCCCGGCCATGAACCCGATCTCGCGTCGCAGGGTCACCGATTCGGCCAGCAGCGTGTGGGCTCGGTCGAGCCGCCCCGCCTCCTGCTCGGCAAAGCCGAGATGGCGTACCGCGTACGACATGGTCTTCCGGTCACCGACGGACTGCGCCAGCGCATACGACCTTTCGAAGTACGGTCCGCTGGTGGCACCGTCGTCACGTACCACCTGGTGCCAGCAGCCGATCCAGAACAGCGCGTCGGCTTCACCGCTCGCATCGTTGAGGCGGTGGTGCAACTCGGCCGCACGCTCGAACAAAAGCAGTTCCTGCGGGTCCTCACGACGATCGTTGAGGAAGCGTACGTGCAGCACTTTTCCGCGTTCCAACGAGACCGAAGCCTCGACGGCGTCCAGCTCCTGATCGGCGGCGTCCAGAGCGGATGTGTCTCCGCCGAACATCGCCAACTCGTAGAGTTCCCGCGCCCGTTCGACTCGGCCTTGCTCCCGCATCCCCACGACCTCCCGGTTCACCATGGCTCCCGCAGGTGAGGTTACCTTCAAGTAGTTGTGCAACATCCGGGATTGCGGAGTGGTCGCGTCGGCTGGCTCCGGTTCGTTCTTCGCCGAGCGGGCGGGATGGCGTGGCCGGGAATGCCGGGGAGCCGGGAGTCGATGGCGTCGCGGTAGCCGGCCGGGAGAGACATGGGGTCGCTCCGGGGAACAGGCCGCCGAGCGGCCGGATAGCTGCCGCAAGTGATCATCACCCCCTACGCTTTCGGTGGTCGGGACACACGGAC
Source organism: Streptomyces sp. NPDC091209 (assembly GCF_044757755.1). NCBI lineage: Bacteria > Bacillati > Actinomycetota > Actinomycetes > Kitasatosporales > Streptomycetaceae > Streptomyces > Streptomyces sp. NPDC091209. The sequence goes on from NZ_JBIVVR010000013.1 coordinate 56,491, forward strand.
GCAGGGCCAAGACGGGGGACGGCACACATGACCTATCGGCGCGCGGCGATACCGGCACTGGTCGGCGGCCTGCTGATCACGATGTTGCTGTGGTGGGCGGGGGCGAGCGCACAGGCACTGCAACTGCGCGGTGCCACAAGCGTGTTCGACGCCCAGTCCGTGAGCGAACTCCGGCGGTGGCTCGCCCCCTGGTCGTACGATCCCCCGGCGGGGGCGCTGGCCGACGCGCCCGCGGGCGCCGGCACGGGCGGGGAATCGGCCCTGAGCGGAGGCACCCAGTACGCGGGTCTGTACAGCACCGCGATGCAGATCAGATTCGTTGCGGTCTTCGTGTTCTACCTGGCCGGTGCACTGTTCTTGATCCGCAGGATTCCGCCGACGCAGGGCCGTACGCCGGCGACCGTGCTCGCGCTGTGGGCCTGGGGTCCGGTGGCCGGAACGCTGGCCGTCACCGTGTCCGCGCCGTGGCTGATCGCGTCCGGGGGGCACGGCAGCTACCGGGTCCTGCCGCAGTTGGCGTTCGTGATCGCGTCGAGCGGGCCGATCGTGGTGCTCGCGGCGCTGTTGACCGCACTGCTGACGGTGCTCGTCGCGCGGGTCACCGCCAAGGGCGAGGATCCCCTGCCTCGCCAGAGTGTGTCGCCGCGCGCCGCCCGCCTGGCCGCGAGCGCCGGGACCGCGGTGATCGCGCTGTCCCTGGTGATCCTGTCGTACGAATCGGTGGCGGCCTGGATCCAGACGGCGTTCGGCGGTGGAGGCCTGCTGTCGGAGCCGGGTGACCTGCTGCGCGAGTGGCTGTTGCTCGGTGGTTGGTCGGGCCCGGCGGGCACACCGCTGGGCGACTGGCTGCTGTACCGAGCCGTGGACGTGGTCATGCTGGTCGCGGTGTGGTGGGCGCTGCGGCTGCTACCCGGCCTGCTCACCCGGACCACGGTGCCGGCGATGGCGGTGGGCGCGGTCTGCGCGACCGTAGGGGGACTGCTGGTGAGCCAAGTCCTGTACACGGCGGTGAGCAGCGACGTCGCCGTATGGGGGCCTGTGCACCTTTTCTCCAGGCTCGGTGAGGGCATCCCGGCTGCGCTCACCTTCGGCAGCGTGGCGGGGACAGCGGCTCTTGCGACACTGCGACTGACCGGGGGCCGTGAGCCGGGCGAGCTTCCTCAATGAGGAACGGGTTGCGCGCCACAGGGTCGGCGTGCGGCGGCTACGGCCACAAGCCGACATGGCTGCTGTTGCGAGCCTGCACCGGACCACGTCGGGCCGACCGGTTCGTGGACGCGTTCCCAGCCGGTGCCGTCGGGCTCCCGCGTCTGAGGAAGGATGCCTCGTTCCGCGGCCGGCAGCCGCACTCGTCCGGCTCACCGGACGCGCGGACGGCGCGGCCGCGCCGCAGGGTAGTGATGCCGATGTCGGAGAGCACCGACGGGAGTCGCCCTCCGGACCGCGATGTCGTCCGGCGTTCCTGTCCCGGACAAGGGGTCCTTGAGCGCGTTCATCAGGAGGTTTCGTGCACGACAAGCCGCTCCTCAAGAGCGTCGGTGAACTGCTGCGCCGAAGGCACGGCGCCTCGAGCCGCGCCGGGCAGGCAGGGCCCGGCGGGTTCGCCCTGGACAGTCTGAAGGTCAGCGGGTTCATCGCCGGAACGCTCAGCACCGAGGACGAGGCGCGGCTCGCCGACGAAGTGGCCCAACTCCTTCCCCACCACTGGGATCTCCCCACGAAGTCGGTGGAGGCGCTGACTCCGGTCGTCGACCACCTCGGTGGCCAGCAGGAGTTGATGGCCTGGCTGGACCGCCACCCCGGGCGTCCTCGACTGATCGCGAGGATCTACGTCCTCCTGGGCCATCTCGACCAGTACAGCGACGACCCCGCGGTCCTTGCCGCTGTGCGGCACGCCAGAGCCGAGGACCCGTACCCCGTCGGCCTGCGCGGTTACCTGACGCCGGAGACCAACGACGAAACCCTGGGCAGTCTCGCCTTCCGGATCGAGGAGCTGCTCGGTGACAACCGCGAGGACGACGCCACCGCCCTCGCCCTCGCGACCGCCGACTGGCTGCGCGGTGCGGCGCGGAACGCCGACAACCCGAGCGACGACGTCCGCGAGATGGGCGAACTCATGGGCCATATGCGCCAGGACATCACCGAGGCCGCCCCGCGCTCCTGACGCGGTAGCGCTCAGGGACGCGTGACCGCCCCTCCGTAGCCCAGGGGCGTTGTCGTTACGTCGCTACGCCCTGAGGCGTTGGCGCCGTCGGATCTGGTGCGACGTGCGATGCGCGTCGCGTGACGCCGGAGCGGGCGGACGACTCGATCCGGTGCCGTACGGCCGTTTGACCGCATCGTCAGCAGCGCTCCGTGTGAAGATCCTCCCAAGCATCGGGCCCGAGCCGGACGGTGCGGTGCCCCTTTGTGCGGCACCTCCGTCCGGCCGTGGCAGTCGGCGCTGGTGGCTGTCCCTCGGCCCGCGGTGGTGGGACGAGGCTGGGGAGAAGGGCATCGGATGAGCGCACGTTTCGAGGAGATCGACTGGCGGCCGACGGCCATGGGCGAGATCAGCCTGCGTCGTCGGCGAGATCCGCTGTCGGGCGAGGACGTCTACGAGGTGAAGCTCGGTGACGAGTACCTGATGTCCAGTCTCTTCACCACGGGCGAGGTCGAGCTGGCCCGACTCGGCCTGGCGGAGCTGTCCGAGGGCCCGCTCGACGTCGTTGTGGGTGGACTCGGCCTCGGATATACGGCCAGGACCGCGCTGGACGATCCGCGCGTGCGCTCGCTCATCGTCGTCGACACCCTGGCCGAAGTGATCGACTGGCATCGGCGCGGGCTCGTGCCGCTGGGCGCGGGACTGGCATCGGACCCCCGATGCCGCCTGGTACTCGGGGACTTCTTCGCGATGACCGCTGGGAGCGCGGCGGGCGGAACGGAGTCTGCCGATGACGCGGGAGCGGAGCAGCCGAGGCCGGCGGGGGACAAGGCTGCCGACGGCGCCGGTACGGCCCCGCACGGTCTGGACCCCGAAGCTCCTGGCCGCCGTTTCCACGCGATCCTGCTGGACGTCGACCACTCGCCGCGTCATGTGCTGCACCCCGACCATGCCGTTCTTTACACCAGGGCCGGCCTGACGGCTCTGGCCGAACTGCTTTATCCCGACGGTGTGTTCGCGCTGTGGTCGAACGATCCGCCGGACAAGGAGTTCGGCTCGGTCCTCGCGGAGGTCTTCGCCGAGACGGCCGCGCATGTGGTGAATTTCGACAACCCGCTCCAAGGCGGGACCGCGGCCAACACCGTCTACGTCGCCCGAAAGCGCGATGGCGCCTCCCAGCCCCGTCATTGAGTGAACGACGAAACGCGGCACAGCATCCCAGCGTTGTTCGGCTCTCAGGAGCGGACGAAGCGAGGGACCGCGCGGTACCTGGACGAGTCGGGGGCGGTCCCCGTCCACCGCGACGAGGCGGGGGTGCTGTGGCGGGTCGAACGGGCCGGAGACGAGGACGTGGTGATGGTGGAGGTCGTCAACTCCACACCGGAGCCCGACGGCACGAGCCGAACGTACTGGCTGCGTGTCCCGCCGACGACCCGCACGGCCCGTGAGGGAGTGGCGTGGACGTTCGGCCTCGCCGCCGAGACGTACGAGCCGTCGCGGCAGACGTGAGGACGACGGACGGCCTGCGGTGACGCCTGCCGGTGTCGAGGGTTCAGGGTCGCCGCCCCCAGGCCATCATCAGGCCGGGTCCGAGTTCGGCGAGCCGGGGTGAGGCCAGGTAGGCGAGTGCGTCGTCGATGGCGGCGGAGTCCACGCGCCCGGTTTCCTCCAGGGCCGGCCGCATCCGGTTCCACGTCTCGGACCAGAAGCGAGCCAGGGGGCCGCCCGCGACGAGCGGTGGGCAGAACAGCTCACCGGCGACCTCCTGGAGACCTTCCTCCCTCATCCAGTGCGGATACGCCGGCACGTCCGACGTGTCGGTGCCGATGGTGGACCGCAGCGCCTGCCACATGGCATCCATGGTCCGCCGGTAGGCCGATGCGGTGTCCAGGGGGTTCGGCACCTCCAGGGCATCACCGAGTACCAGCCGGCCGCCCGGGTTCAGCCATGGTGCGAGATGTGAGACGAGCTGACGGCGTTCGGGGAGGTGCATGAGAACGAACCTGGCGTGGATGAGGTCGAAGCCGCCGAGGTCCAGGCTCTCGTCCCGCAGGTCGGCGGTGACCACCCGCAGCCGTGGATCCGCGAGGCCGACCAGGCCCCCGGTGTCCCGGTCCAGCGCGACCACCTCGGCCGCGCCCGCCTCCTCCAGCAGCCAGCGGACCACGGTCCCGGTTCCTGCTCCCACTTCCAGGCAGCGGCTGCCCGGCCCTGTGCCCAGAGCGCGCAGACGACCCGTGGTGACCGGGTCGTAGACCAGTGCCGCCGCGTCGATGCGCTCGGCTTCCTGGGGGTGTTCCGGCTCGAACAGGTCCTGTCCGTAGTGGCCGCCGGACGCTGGAGGGCCCGTCATGGCCGGCACTCCGGACGCGGTCCGCCCGTACCCGTTCTGACCGTCCGCGCCATGGAAACTCCTGAGCATTGAAGATCGGCTGAACCCAGGGTGACAGCTTTCGGGCCGCACGGCAGATCGATGATCACAGGATAGGTTCACCTTTGCACCACCTGTGACCCTTGAAACCCGCCTGTAACGCTCATAGCATGATCGAACTCACGACGATTGCCCTGATCGTCCGTCCTTCACTAGAAGAACACGCCGTCTAGCGCGAAGGGTGAGCCATTTGACCAACATCTAACACATCGGCAAATAGTTGATATCTATAGCATCGCGAGTGTTTTCGCGAATAAACAACAGAATTGCGTTCCTTGTGCGACACCGACCGCGGGCGATGCTGTGGGCCGCGGCGGGCGTGGTGACCTTCGGATTCCTGGTCACGATGGAGATCGTCGCGCGTCACTACGGCCTGCCGGGACCGATCACCAACCAGGTGCGGGAGGTGGTACTCGCCCCCGCGTCCGGACCCCTGTTGTACGCCGGTCTGGCGCTGATGATGGTGGTGCTCACCTGGCGGGAACGGTTCATCGCGGTGGCTGCCGCGCTCGGCATCGACGTCGTCTTCCTGCTGGCGCGGTGGGTGCTCGACGCCAGGATGAGTTTCGGCAACGGTGCGCTCTGGGTGATTCTCGGCTACGCGTTCATCGCCGTCACGCGGCGCACCGGTCGTGAACGGGTCCTGCTGCTGAAGGGTGTCGGGCTGGGCCTGCTCCTGGTGGCCGGGCACAAGACGGGCGACACCTGGCTTCTCATCACATCGAAGACCCGCCCGGCCGTCCTCGACCCGTACGTGGCGACAGCCGATCACGCGCTGGGCAACCCGTCATGGGTGGCGGGCCGGATCGTCGCGGCCACCGGCCCGGTCGGCACCCATGTCCTCCACCTCGTCTACGGTCAGCTCCCGCTGGCAGCGGCCGTCTTCGCGCTGTACCAGCTGCGGAACGTGGCGGTCGAGCGTCGATTCCCGGGCCATCATCTGGTGCGCACCTTTCTGGTCATCGGCCTGCTCGGGCCGGCCATCTACATGATCTTCCCGGTGGCCGGGCCGGTCTTCGCCTACGGGGCCGACGGCGGGCAGTGGGCGGCGGCCAACCTGTGGCCGCACACGGCGCCGCCGATCGGTGCCCCGCACAAGATCTTGTTCGACGAGATCACCCCTCGCAACTGCATGCCCAGCCTGCACACGGCCTGGGCCACCACGCTCTTCATCCATTCGCGTGAGGCCTCACGGATTCTTCGCTACGCGGGGACGTTCTGGCTGGTCGGGACACTCACGGCAACGCTGGGATTCGGTTACCACTACGGCGCGGATCTCGTCGCCGGCGTGGTGTTCGCGCTCACGGTCGAGGCGGCGATGCGCTCGCTCGACCGAGGATGGGACCGGGCGGGAATCCGGCTGGTCAGCTACGGCGGGGCGGTGTTCGTCGTGCTCTTGGTGTCGTATCGCTATCTGCCGCTGGAGATGGCCAGACATCCCTGGGCGTTCGGCCCCGGCCTCCTGCTGGCGATGTCCTCGGTGGTCTACGGCTACGTACGGACCGACAAGCTGTGGAGTCCGCGGGCCGAACCGGCTCAGCAACCGGAACCGCAACTCGTACGGGCGTGACACCTGTGCGCCCACAGCCCTCCACGCAAGCCCTGGACCCGGCCGCGGAGGTCTTCCGGGCCCGGGCGCGGGGGGCGCTGTAGGCCCGGAGTCGGGCCGCGCCGGGGACATCCGGAGTTGCCTTGGAGCCCACTCAAAGGTGTTGGGTGGGGGAAAGGCACCGCGATGTCACGTGGTGACCGAGCGGACGACGGGTTTCATGAGAGGCACTCCATGACACAGAAGATCTGGTTCATCACCGGCGCCTCACGCGGCTTCGGGCGGGAGTGGGCGATCGCCGCACTGGAACGCGGCGACTCGGTGGCCGCGACGGCGCGCGACCTGTCCACGTTGGGCGATCTTCGCGAGACCTACGGAGAGCGGCTGCTGCCCCTCCAACTCGACGTCACGGACCGCGATGCCGACTTCGCCGCCGTACGGCTGGCGCACGAGCGGTTCGGGCGGCTCGACGTGGTGGTCAACAACGCCGGCTACGGCCACTTCGGGATGGTCGAGGAAATCACCGAGGCGGAGGCTCGCGCCCAGCTGGAGACCAACCTGTTCGGGGCGCTGTGGGTCACCCAGGCGGCCCTGCCGTTCCTGCGCGAACAGGGCAGCGGCCACATTCTGCAGGTTTCCTCCATCGGCGGGATCAGCGCTTTCCCGCTGGTGGGCATCTACCACGCGTCGAAATGGGCACTCGAGGGAATGAGCCAGGCGCTGGCTCAGGAAGTCGCCCCGTTCGGTATCAAGGTCACACTGATCGAGCCCGGCGGATTCGCCACCGACTGGGCCGGTTCCTCGTCGAGTACGTCGCAGCCGTTGCCGGCGTACGCCGATTTCCACAAGGAAGTACAGGAACAGCGAAGCAAGCGTGTCGGCACCCCCGGCGACCCGAGCGCGTCCGCGGCCGCGGTGCTGGAGATCGTGGACGCCGAAGAGCCGCCGCTGCGCTGCTTCTTCGGTTCGGCGCCGCTGGGTATCGCCAAGGCCGACTACGAGCAGCGTCTGGCGTCATGGGAGAAGTGGCAGCCGGTGGCGGAACTGGCCCAGGGCTGAGCAGCGTCCGACTCGACGCGGAGCACGGGCCCAGACCCCGTCCGAGCCGAGAGAGGGGGCAACCGGAGTGCCTCCGGTTGCCCCCTCTCCTCCGGTCCCGCGTCTTCGGCCCCTCGCCGGGGGCGGGCAGGCGCGGGAAGGCCGGTCGCCGGAAGGTCAGGCGCGGTGGCTCTGGTAATAGCCGCCGACCTGCTGGTGGTAGTCGGCGTCGCCGACGTGCTTGGCCCGGTCGAACGGGGGCGATTCCCTGATCTGTTCCTGGGTGAGCGCCACGTAGATCTTCCGCTCGTCCCGGTCGACCCTCTTCACGGTGCCGGCGGGCAGCATGACGTGCCTGCCGAAGATCCACACACCGAGGTCGACGACGAGGTACGAGGAGCCGACGTCGTCCGCATGCTTGTCGACCTTCCCGATGGCGCCGTCGGTGGCCTGGACCTTGTACCCGATCAGATCGGTGCCCACGATGTGCCCGGCGGCCGGGTGGTAGCCCCAGATGTTGTCACTCATGAATGGCTCCCTCGTCGAATTCCTCGCTCGTCCGCAGCGGACTGGGGAGTCGCACAGGTGTCATCCAGATTAGATGAGGCTTTCGCGGAACATCGGATGCTTCGCCCCCGTATGTCGGTGTCACTCACGCACACTGAGGAAATGCGAAATCCGTATGCGCCGTTGTGCGCGAGAGGGCGTGCGCCGGTCGGGGCCGGGTACGGTTCGCCCCGTGAACGGGGACGTCGACATGGACGGGTGGGAGTCGGGGCACCAGGTCGCCTACGGCTGCGGGGCGTGGGAGCGGGCCTGCCACCAGGCACGCCTGTTGGTCGCCTGGCACGAAGAACGGGATCCCGGCTTCGGCATGCCCGTGCCCCGGCGGTTCCCCGCGGACCCCGGCCCGCGGGTGAAGTGGCCGTGGGGGAGCGCCAGGCACAGCACGGTGGGTCTGTTGCTGTGGAGGGCCGCGTACGAGGCCGGGATCCTCGTCGACGAGGTAGCCCTGGACGATGTCCTGCGCTATTGCGTCGAAGGCGCCGACCCGCTGGACACGGGTCCCATGCCCGATGCCGCCCGCAAGGCCGGGATCGGAGTCGGCAGCGCGGAGTCGGTGGCCGGAATCAGGCACGTACTGCAGGCCCATGTCGAGCCCGATCCTGCGAGTCCGCGCCCGACCGAGGTGCGATTGACGCTCGGCTACCGCGTCCGGGAACTGCGGGCGACGCCCGACCGGGAGCTCGGCGACTGGCCGGCCGCCCTTACCGTGGCCCGGCAGGCCATCGGGCGGGCGGACGATCTGCGGGAGCGGGGGACTTGGCATCCGACCGACCGGGAACGGTCTGTCGGCGCACGGATCAGCCGGGACTGCGAACCACCGGCCGACACGCCTTCCGCGTTCGGGCGCCCGGCGTCGAGTTGGCTGGAGCGGGCATCGCGCCTGGCGGATACGGCCACCGAGTTGGCCGTCGCCGCCGACACGCTGCCGAGCGACGGGCGGGGCGGCGCCGGCCCGCTGGCCCAGGTCCTTGGCGCCACGAGCGACGCGTGCGCCAGGCTGCGGGCCGGCACCGAGGAGATCAGGTGGCTGTGGGCTGCGGAGCCGCACGAGCCCGCGGACCGGGATTCCTGGGAACGTACCCATGTGCCGGGCGCGCTGCTGGTCCAGACGGAGGAGACGGAACACCTGATGCGGGCGGTGGCCGTCTTCCTGTGGGTCCTGGCGTGCGGCTGACCGGATCGAGCGGCGGGACTCAGTAGAAGTTGTCCCGGCGCTGCGCGGGGTTGACCGTGTCACGCCGCTGCTGCTGCAGGCGCGCTGTCCGCAGGGCTGATATCTCCCGCAGGTGCGCCTGACTCTGAAGCATCATCATCGACCCCAGTGCGTGCCGTCCGGTCATCGGGTTGTCCACGCAGGACTGATACATCACGGCGGCCCGCTCGGCGTCCTGGTAGAGCGTGCGGTAGACCTCCGCGGCACGGTACTGGGCGTAGGGATGGCTGCGTGCGGCGGCGGCGAGGAATTGCTCCAGGGCATGTTCGGCGGGGGTCCGGCGGAGAGGCAGCAACCGCTCCAGGTACAGGTCGCCCAGGGCGAGCATCGCTTCCGGCTCGCCCAGTTCGGCCGAGGCGTGGTACCAGCGGCCCGCCTCGTCCAACGACTGGACGATGCCCGCCTGGGGACAGCCCTGGTGGTAGAGGGCCGCGAGGTAGTAGGCCGCTCGCGGCGAACCGCTGCTGCGCCGCAGCCTCGGCACAGCGCTCGCGTATCGGCCCTGCACGTAGTCGATGTGCCCCAGAAGCTCGATCGCGGCACTGTGTCCGGTGGCCGCCGCGGCTTCCAGGAAGTGGACGTCGGCACCTGGGTGCTGCGCGCTGTTCCAGCAGTGCAGGCCGATCCGGTAGTACTCGTCGGCACTGGTCGGCTCGTGTCCGTCCACGGTGAAGTTGGTCCCCTGCCACTGCACCACGTCGCTGCCTTTCGCGTCTTGGCCTGCCTCGGCGGGCATGTGCGGCTCATCGCGCCACTGCCTCGTCAGGAGGGCCGGATCGGCGGTGAGGGGCAAGCCAGTCGTTCCCGTACGTCGTCCCGGTGCGTCGGGGCCCTTACGGATGGTATGGCTTGTCCGTCGAAACAATCGTAAGCCTGGTCGTCGGGATGCCCGGTTGTCCTGTGAAGTGGATCGCCACCGTGGCCCGTTTCGAGTGGCCGCACCGGTCGGGCGACGGGCGCCGATCGTCGCGGGGGCCACTGCCACGATGCCCGCCAGGTCAGCCCGGGCATCCTCTCGGGCCAGCAGCTTTCCGGCACTCCGCCGCTACACCCCGTCGCCTCGACGCCGCTGATCACCGCATCCATCCGCAAGGGGCACACGCTTTTCGGCCCGAACCGCGGCTGGCTGAAGACGCGCGCCGGTTCCGAAGGTCGCCGTCGCGCTCAACTCGCCTGTCCGTACAGGGAGTAGTCAACCTGTGCGGACACATGGACAGCCTTACCCGGATGAAGTGTGTGACGCTTCCTGCCGTTCCGGAGGCAGACGAATGAGCGCGGCCTCGAAGAACAGCCACCCATCAACATGGGTGTCGTGCGCGAAGGGCCGCCCGTCGGCCAAGACCTCATCGATGACCGCCCTCACGGTCGCCGGCCTGTGGAGATTGAGGTATCCGCCCCCGATCCGGCTGACGCCTCCCTCGTGAGCACCCCAACCACCGCCGCCCACCACGCGATCGGGACCGGAAGCGAAGACGACGCGGATGACACCGGGCGAGCCCTCGCGCGCGAAAGTGAGGACTTCTCGGCATGAGTATCCGGCCACACTGCCGGGCTCCGGATCCGGCACATGCTGATGGCTGACCCACCAGCGGTAGCGCTCGGGGCCAATGATCAGATGCCGATATCGACGACGTCCCATGCCATCACGCTAGCAACGCAGGGACCAACGACCCGGGCCAATTACCCGTACCCGTATCCGCACCCGTGGCCGTACAAGGCGAAGGCGAGGAGAACTCTCTCCTCGCCGCTCTCAACGTATAGCGCACCGGGGGGCTTGCCGCAAGGCCCGGGTCACGGCGCAGAATCGTCGGCCGATGCCACAACCTGCGCGGATGCGTGGGGGCGTGGGGGGCGTGGGCGGTGCGCGCCGCCCGGCCGGCGGAGCGGCCGACCGACCCGTCAGAGGGAACACAAGCAGGGATGAGGACGTGCTCGACAAGAGGTCCGACAGAGTTGGAGGCGCCGGTGATGCGATCGGCCACCCCAGTACGCGGGAACACGGCTGCCTCGGAGGTATCGCCATGATGGAGCAGTACGTGCTGGATCTTCAGGAGGTCGACGCGACGCAGGTCGCGGTCGTCGGCGGCAAGGGCGCGCACCTGGGCGAGCTGTCGCGGATCGAGGGCATCCGCGTGCCGGGTGGCTTCTGTGTGACGACGGACGCCTTCCGGCGGATCATGGCGGAAGCGCCGGCGATCGACGATCGGCTCGATGAGTTGTCGCGCCTGAACCCGGACGACCGGGAGGCGATCCGCACGCTCGGCGCGCGGATTCGCCGGAGCATCGAAGGAGTCGCCGTCCCGGGCGATCTGGAGGCGGAGATCACCCGCGCGCTCGCCCGGTTCGGCGAGGGAGCCGCCTGGGCCGTCCGGTCCAGCGCGACCGCGGAGGACCTGCCGACGGCCTCCTTCGCGGGGCAGCAGGACACGTACCTGAACGTCGTGGGGTCGGCGGCGATCCTTCAGCATGTCAGCCGGTGCTGGGCCTCGCTCTTCACCGAACGGGCCGTGACCTACCGTCAGCGGAACGGCATCGACCACCGTACGGTCCACATGGCCGTGGTCGTGCAGCGGATAGTCTTCCCGCAGGCGGCCGGCATCCTCTTCACGGCCGACCCCGTCACGGGCAACCGGAAGGTCGCCACCGTGGACGCGGGCTTCGGCCTCGGCGAGGCCATGGTCTCCGGCCTGGTGAACCCGGACGTCTTCAAGGTGCGGGACGGCGCGGTGGTCGCCAAGGCGATCGCCGCCAAACAGCGTGCCGTTCACGCTCTGCCGGGCGGCGGTACGCGAGAAGTGGGGATCGACTCACGGCGGCAGGAGGAGCCGGCGCTGACGGATGCGCAGGTCGTGCGGCTCGCGCGGCTCGGGCGGCGGATCGAGGCACACTTCGGCCGCCCGCAGGACATCGAATGGTGCCTGGCCGATGATGGCTTCGAGATCGTTCAGAGCCGGCCGATCACGACGCTGTTCCCCGTCCCCGAGGCCGACGACCAGGAGAACCACGTCTACGTCTCCGTCGGCCACCAGCAGATGATGACCGACCCCATGAGGCCCCTGGGACTCTCCATGTGGCAGCTCACCGCCATGGTGCCGATGCACGCGGCCGGCGGGAGGCTGTTCGTCGACGTCGCCCGGCGGCTGGCCTCGCCCGCGAGTCGCGCCGCCCTCCTCGAAGTCATGGGAAGGGGCGATCCGCTGATCAGGGACGCGCTGGAGACCGTCCTCGATCGCGACGATTTCGTCCCGTCGCTCCCGGACGCCGCTCCCGGCCGGCCGCCGGCCAGGGGTGCGCCCGCCCCGATCGCGACCGATCCGGCCGTCGTCGCCGAGCTGATCGAGCGCAGCCGGGTGTCCATCGCCGCCCTGGAGCGCGACATCCGGACGAAGAGCGGACCGGCGCTGTTCGACTTCCTGCTGGAGGCCTTCGAGGAACACAAACGCGTCCTCGCTGATCCGCTGAACATTCAGGCGATCATGGCGGGGATGGAGGCCACGTGGTGGCTCAACGACAAGCTGTGGGAGTGGCTGGGCGAAAAGAACGCGGCGGACACCCTGACGCTGTCCGCCCCCGACAACGTCACGTCCCAGATGGGACTGGCGCTGCTCGACGTCGCGGACGTGATCCGCCCGCAGCCGGAGGTGGTGGAGTTCCTGCGGGGCGTCGAGGACGAGGGCTTCCTGGACGAGCTGGCGAAGCTCGCGGGCGGGACCGAGGCGCGCGACGCCATCGAGGCCTATCTCGACCGGTACGGCATGCGCTGTGTCGGAGAGATCGACATCACGCGGCCACGTTGGCGCGAGCGCCCCAGCACGCTCGTGCCCGTGATCCTCGACAACGTCAGGAACTTCGAGCCGGGCGCCGCCGAGCGGCGCTTCGAGCAAGGGCGGCAGAAGGCGCTCAAGAAGGAACAGGACGTGCTGTCACGCCTTCGGGCCCTGCCGGACGGGGACCGGAAGGCCGACGAGGCCCAGCGGATGATCGACCGGGTCAGAACCTTCATCGGGTACCGGGAGTACCCGAAGTACGGCATCGTCAGCCGCTCCTTCGTCTACAAGCAGGCCCTGCTGGAGGAGGCCGAGCGCCTGGTGCAGGCCGGCGTGCTGCCCGAGAAGGAGGACATCTTCTACCTCACGTTCCAGGAACTCCATGACGTCGTGCGCTCGCACCAGGCGGACGACCGGATCATCCAGCGGCGCAAGGACGCGTTCCGGTCCTACCACGCGCTCACCCCGCCCCGGGTGCTCACATCGGACGGTGAGGCCGTCACCGGGGCGTACCGGCGCGACGATGTACCGGCCGGTGCCCTGATCGGCCTGCCGGTCTCCGCCGGGACCATCGAGGGGAGGGCCCGCGTCATCCTTGACATGGCCGATGCCGATCTCGAAGCGGGCGACATCCTCGTCACCCCTTTCACGGACCCGAGCTGGTCGCCGTTGTTCGTCGGCATCGCGGGCCTGGTCACGGAGGTGGGAGGCCAGATGACCCATGGCGCGGTGATCGCCCGGGAGTACGGCCTTCCGGCCGTCGTGGGCGTGGAGCGGGCCACCCGGCTGATCAGGGACGGGCAGCGGATCCGCTTGCACGGAACCGACGGGTACGTCGAGATCCTGCCCTGACCGACCCCACCGAGAAGGCCCGGCCATGGCTTCCGACTCGGAAGTCGGAACGTGGCACCCACGGCCACATCGCCCAGAATCTGGAAACCGCCCGGGATGTCAGTCGGCGGTCGGGTCGCCGGGGGCGATCAGTCCTGTCTCGTAGGCGAGGACGACGGCCTGGGCGCGGTCGCGGAGGGCGACCTTGGCGAAGATCCGGGCGACGTGGGTCTTCACGGTGGACTCGCTGAGGGTGAGGGCCTCGGCGAGTTCGGTGTTCGACAGGCCACGGCCCATCAGGGCCAGCACCTCGAGTTCACGGGGGGTCAGCGGAGCCAGGTCGCGGTGGATCGCGGGGGTGCGAGCCGCGGCCGCCGCGGCGGGGCTGTGTGCCGTGCCGGTCCGGCCGGCGCCGGGGGGCGTCGCACAGCGCTCGACGAGGCGGCGGGTGATCGAGGGGGCGAGCAGCGCGTCTCCGGTGTTCACCAGTCGCACGGCCGCCGCGAGATGGGCGGCGGTGACGTCCTTGAGAAGAAAGCCGCTGGCTCCGGCGGCGAGCGCCGCGTAGACGTAGTGGTCGAGGTCGAAGGTGGTGAGCATGAGCACCCGGCAGTGCGGGAGCAGCCCGAGGACGCGCTTGGCGGCCTGAAGGCCGTCCAGGTGAGGCATTCGGATGTCCATCAGGACGACGTCCGGGCGCAGTCGTTCGGCTTCCGTAACGGCCTGCATGCCGTCGGCGGCCTCGCCGACGACGTCGATGCCGCGCGAGGTGAGGATGAGGCGGAAGCCGGTCCGGATGAGTTCCTCGTCGTCGGCGATGAGGACGCGCGGCGCACCGGGGTCTCCGCTCCGGTCCGATTCCGGGGCGTGGTGGGCGCGGGGGCCGGCGGTGGAATCGGTCACGGTCGCTCCAGGGGGATGCGGGCGCGGACGCGGTAGCCGCCGCCGAGACGGCGCCGGGCGTCGAAGTGCCCGCCGTAGACGGCGACACGCTCCCGGAGACCGATCAGCCCGCGCCCGGCGCCGTCACCCCGGTGCTCGCGGGCATCCGATCGGGCACGAGTGCTCCGCTCGCCGGCGGTCAGCACGCTCGGCCCGCTGTTGAGCACCTCGACCCGCAGACTGTGGTCGGCATGGCGCACCGTCACCGCAGCCTTCCCGCCGTCGCCGTACTTGAGCGCGTTGGTCAGCGCCTCCTGGATGATCCGGTAGGCGGTGACGTCGACGCCGGGCGGCAGCGGGCGCGGCTCACCGGAGATCCGCACCTCGACCGGGAGACCCGCGAACGCGATCCTGTCGACGAGGGTGCCCAGGTGACTCAGACTCGGCTGCGGCGCGAGCCCGAAGTGGTCTCCCTCGCCGTACCGTTCGGCCCCGTCATCGTCGTCGCCGTCGGGCGAGGGGGCCAACAGGCCCAGCAGATGGCGCAGTTCGGTCATCGCGTCGCGTCCGGCACCCTCGACGGCCCGCAGCGCGGTCTCCGCCTCGCCCGGCAGGGTGGCCAGCACCTCACGCGCGGCGCTCGCCTGAACCACCATCAGGCTGACCTTGTGGCTGACGATGTCATGCAGTTCGCGGGCGATGCGGGCGCGCTCGGCCGCCACCGCCGTGCGGGCGGCGGTCTCCCGTTCGCGCTCCAGCAGCCAGCCCCTGTCCTCCATGACCCCGCGGTAGCGGCTGCGGGCCCGCGCCAGGAGCACGCAACAGCCCACGGCCACCGCCGGGCCCACCGTCGCGAGGGCGATGAGCAGCCGGCCCGTCCCCGATGTCCACACACGTCCATCGTGCCAGGCACCCGGCGAGCGGACGTCCACCTGCGGGTCCACCCCGTACATCCCCAGGATGACCACCAACCCGGGTTACCTCCAGGGGCTGACGCCCGTACCGTCCGCGCCGCCTACCGTCCCTGCCATGACCACCGAAGACATCAGCGACACGGCCCCGGGCGCCGACGCCTTCGTCGTGCGCGACGAGGAAATCGTGCGGGTGAGCGGCCTGCGCAAGGAATACGGCGACACCGTCGCCCTGAACGGGGTGTCGCTGGAGATCGGCGCCGGAGAGGCGGTGGCGGTGATGGGGCCGTCCGGCTGCGGCAAGTCCACCCTGTTGAACATGATCGCCGGCCTCGACCGGCCGACCGCGGGCTCGGTCCGTGTGCACGGCGAGGAACTGGGCCGGGTCAGCGAGACCGGGCTCGCGCTCTTCCGGCGCCGCCGGATCGGCATGATCTTCCAGTTCTTCAACCTCATCGACGACCTGCCCGCGATCGACAACGTCGCCCTGGCCGCCCAGCTCACCGGAACACCGGCCCGTCAGGCCCGGCGCCGGGCCCTGGAGTTGCTGGACGAACTCGGCATCGCCGACCGCAGGAACGTCTACCCCGCCGCGCTGAGCGGCGGCGAGCGCCAGCGGGTCGCGGTGGCCCGCGCGCTGATGAACCGTCCCGCACTGCTGCTCGCCGACGAGCCGACCGGCGCGCTGGACAGCCACGCGGGCGAGCAAGTGATGGACCTGCTCCTCGACCTGAACGAACTGGGCCAGACCCTGTTGCTGGTGACGCACGACCAGCGGCTGGCGACGCGCTGCGCGAGCCGCCTGGTGACGATGGCCGACGGCCGGATCACCGGCGAGCGGGCCCTGGAGCGGTCGGCATGAGCGCGGTGTGGAGCGCCTCGCGCGCGGCCGTGCGGCGCCGCCGGCTGCAGACGTCCCTGATCGGGGTGGTGGTCCTCGTGTCCAGCATGGCCCTCGTGGTCGCCCTGGGCCTGCTGGATGTCGCGTCCGGACCGTTCGACAGGGTCTTCGGCCAGGCGCACGGCGCGCACGTCATCGCCACCTTCGACGCGGCGAAGGTCTCCGGCGCCCAACTGGCACGGACCGCGCACCGTCCGGGCGTGCGGACCTCGGCCGGGCCGTTCCCGCAGGCGGTGGTCGACCTGCGGCAGAACGCGGCCTCCGCGCTGCCCGGGCTGGGGTCCGGCCCCCTGACCGTGGTGGGGCGGGCGGAGCCCGGTGGTCCGGTCGACCGCCTCGACCTCTTCGCCGGACACTGGGCCACCGGCCCCGGCCAGATCGTCCTGGCGTTGCCGGACGCACCCGGGATGGGCAGGGGCCCGCACTCCCCGATCGGCAAACGGATCCACCTGCCAGGAGTGCGGCCGCTGACCGTCGTCGGCCTCGCGTCCAGCGTGAGCGGAACAGCGCAGGCATGGGTCTCCCCGCAGCAGATCGCGGCCCTGCACCCCACGACGTACCAGATGCTGTACCGGTTCGACCGAGCCGAGACGGCCCGTCAGATCACAGCGGACACCGCGGTGGTGTCCGCCGGCCTGCCGTCCGGATCGCTGGTCGCGAGCCAGTCGTATCTGACGCTGAAGGCGCAGCTCGCGGCCGCTCCCGATGCCTTCGTGCCCTTCCTCATGGCCTTCGGCATCCTCGGCCTGCTGGTCGCGGTCCTCATCGTGGCCAATGTGGTGAGCGGTGCCGTGGTGTCCGGCTTCCGGCACATCGGGGTGCTCAAGTCCCTTGGATTCACGCCCAACCAGGTGGTCGCGGTCTACCTGGTGATGGTCTCCGTCCCGGCGGCCGCGGGAGCGCTGGCCGGCACAGCCCTGGGCGCGGTGGTCGCGCGGCCATTGCTCCACCAGGTCTTCCACGGCGCGGACCTCAGCACGGTGAACGTCACGCCGACGATCGGCTCCTGGGTGTACGCGACCACGGCGCTCGGCATGCCGGCCGTGGTGTTGCCGGCCGCGTTGATCCCGGCGCTGCGCGCGCACCGGCTGTCCGCGGCCCGGGCGATCAGCGCCGGCAGCGCGCCCGCAGGCGGACGGGGGCTCGTGGTGCAGCGGTGGCTGACCGGGGTGCGGCTGCCGCGCCCGGTGAGCCTGGGCCTCGGCCTGCCCTTCGCACGGCCCGGGCGGGCCCTGCTCACCGTCTCCGCGGTCCTGCTCGGGGTGGCGACGGTGACCTTCGCGACCGGCCTGTCGGCCACCATGGTCTCCTACGGCGACGCTGTCGAGGGCGCGGGGAAGGTTCAGGTCATCGTCGGGCGCGGGGAGACCAGGTTCGGGCAGACCGCCCCCGAGCACGATGACGCCGCGACCCAGACGCTGTTGCGCGGACTGCCGCACGCGGCGGACGTGTCCGCCGTGGGCTACGTCGGGGTACGGCTGCTCGGCCAGAGCCAGAACCTGTCGCTCGAGGGCGATCGCGGGGGCCGGTCGCCTCTCCAGGACGATCTGGCGAGGGGCCGCTGGACGCGCGGGCCCGGCGAGGTGGTGGCCTCCGGCAGGTTCCTGTCCAAGTACGGTCTGCGGCTCGGTGACTCCTTCGTACTGGGCGCGGCGGCCGGCCGGCAGGAGCGCGTCACCCTGGTCGGGGAGGTCATGTCCGGGCCGGCGGACTGGCTGCGCGCGGACTGGGCGACGGTGACCGCCCTGGCACCGCGCGCGCAGGCGAACCAGTACTGGGTACGGCTCACCCCCGGAGCCGATGTCAGTGCTTATATGAAGGCCGTCCGGGCCGCCGATCCCGGGCTCTACCCTGACGCGAAGACATCGGTGAACGCCGGGGCGGTGACGGTGATCAGTTCCGCGTCCGTGCTGACCCTGATGCTGACGGTGGTCGCCGCGATGGGAGTGTTCAACACCGTCGTGCTGAGCAGCCGGGAACGGCGGCGCGACCTGGGGATGCTGAAATCGATCGGCATGACGCCACGGCAGGTCACCACGATGATGGTGGTGTCCATGGCCGGGCTGGGTCTGGTCGGCGGGCTCCTCGGGCTGCCGCTGGGAGTCGCGGCCTACCGCGTGGTGATCCCGATGACCGAGCACAGCGCCCATCTCGCCTTCCCCGCACGGATGCTGGACGTGTGGCACCCCGGGGAGATGACCCTGCTGGCGCTGGCCGGGGTGGCGATCGCCGCGCTGGGCGCGGTGATACCGGCGCGGGTCGCGGCGCGGCAGACCATCGCCCGGGTCCTGCACACCGAGTGACGGCCCCGCCGTATTTGACCTTGACACGGTGACAACCCGTTCACTGCTTCCCGAGGAGGTGGTCCCGATGACCATGACGCGACAGGACACCGATGCGACACGAGCGCTCCAGGGGCTGGCGGACGGCCGTTCGTCCGTGCGGCTGCGGGCGGCTCTGGCGGTCGGTACGGCGCCCGCCCCGTGCTTCGTCGACGAGCTCATCGAGCGATGCGCGATCGAACCCGAGTTCTTCGTCCGCGACATGCTGACCTGGGCGCTCACCCGCCACCCGGTCTCCGTGACGCTCCCCGCACTGGTCCGCGAAGTCCGTTCGGAGCGTACGCAGGCACGGAGCCAGGCGCTGCACACGCTGTCCAAGATCGGGGACCGGCGGGCGTGGCCCGCGATCACTCGGGCGCTGTTGTCCGACGCCGACGACGAGGTGGCGCGGAGCGCCTGGCGGGCTGCGGTCGTGCTCGTGCCGGAAGGCGAGGAATCTGCCCTGGCCACGGTGCTGGCCACACAGCTCGGACGTGGTGAGCGGGAGACACTGCTGAGTCTCAGCCGGGCGCTGGTGGCTCTGGGCGAAGTGATCACGCCGGCTCTGCACGCGGCGACGACGGCCTCCGACCCGCGCGTGCGCGCCCACGCGCTCGCCACACAACGGCTGCTGCGAGACCCGGACGCCGGATTCGAGTCGGCGGTCGAGGAGGCCAAACGCGTCGTGGCCCTCACCGGGACCCCCCAGGACGGACGATAGATCGGTGCTGATCGGTGAGGTGGCGCGACGGTCCGGGGTCAGTGCCCGCATGCTCCGGCACTACGAATCGCTCGGCCTGGTGCGGCCTTCGGAGCGTACGGGCTCGGGATATCGGGAGTACCGCGCGGACGACATCCGGCGGATCTTCCACATCGAGAGCCTGCGGTCGCTGGGTCTGTCGCTGCGCGAGATCGGGCGCGCGCTGGACGATCCCGGGTTCGCGCCCTCGGCGCTCGTCGGCGACCTCGTCCGTCAGACACGCGACCGCATCGCGGCCGAGACCGAGTTGCTCACGCGGCTGCGCCGGATCGAGGCCGCGGATCCCGCCGGCTGGGAGGACGTCCTCCAGGTCGTCGCGCTCCTCCAGGCACTGGGCTCGCAGAGCGCCGACGCCCGCCAGCGCGCGGCCCTCTCCTCGGGTGACGGGGTTCCGGTGCCGGTGGAGGCCTTGGTCGAGGCGGTACTGAGCGAGACGGAGCCGAACGTCGCCGGAGCTCTTCGATGGGCGCTGGCGCGATCGGGCGAAGGCGCCCCGGCACTGCTGGCGGAGGGCCTCGGCTCCCCGGTGGCCGCGGTGCGGAGACGTGCCGTTCAGTCCCTCGCCGCGATGCCCGGTGGTGCGGCGACCGCGCACCTGCGGGACGCTCTCACCGACGCCGATGCGGCGGTCCGCGGGCATGCCGCTCTGGCGCTCGGGACACGGGGAGTGGCCGAAGCGGTTCCGACGCTGATCGACATGGTCGTGGAGGGAAGGAACGACACCGACGCGGCCGACGCCCTGAGCGAACTGGCGACCGACACCGTGACGGCCGATCAGATCGCGGCCACGTTCGTCGACCGCCTCGCCCACGCCACGAATGAAGCTCCTGCGCGAGGACGGCTGACCCAAGCACTGGCGGGGATTCCGGGGACGACGGCGTCACGTGCCCTCGTGGAGCTGTCGCACGACGAGGACCGTGCCGTCTCGCTGACCGCCGCGTATCTTCTTCAACTCCGCGACGCACGGTGACAGATCGCTCGGAGGATGCCCCGCACGATGCCCGTACGCGTACGGGTACGGGCGGAGGGAATCGCAGGGCGCGGAGGGCGCAGCGCCCGCAGCCGTCGCAGCACCAGGAGCGGGGCCGGAGCTGATCCCGATCACCCGCGGGTAGCTTCGGGCCATGACTCATGACTGGCGGAGAGATCGGATCGGGGCTGCTCTGCGGGGTGAGAACCCGACGGTTTTGCGGCGGCTCGACTCGGGGTTCGCGGTGATCGGCGACGTGCAGTTCCTGCCGGGCTACGCGGTTCTCCTCGTGGACGAACCGCGGGTGCAGCGGCTGTCCGACCTCCCGAGGCGCAAGCGGCTGGCGTTCCTGGCCGACATGGACCGACTCGGAGAAGCGGTCGAGCGGACCTGTCGGCAACGGGACCCGGATTTCCGCCGGGTGAACCTGGAGATCCTGGGGAACACCGACCCGTTTCTGCATGCCCACGTCTGGCCGCGATTCGCGTGGGAGCCGCCCGAGCTGGTGGGCAAGCCGGTGTGGCTCTATCCGCAGGAGCGGTGGAGCGACGAGCGGTTCGGTCTCGGTCCGCAGCACGATGCGCTGCGAGACACGATCGGCGGTGAACTGGACCGGCTGCGAACGGCCGACTGACCCGAGAGGCCATCCGTCCTGCCGACCGGCCGGGCTGGGGCCCGGCCGGTCGGCGATGGATCCGGACAGGAGACGACGGGGTCAGCCTCTACCGGGGTGCGAGGCGGCCGTCGGCCACCGGTCTCATCCCGGGACTTCGTACGTCGGTGTCACGGGACTTCGCGTGGCCTCGCGGGCGCGGGCGGGGGCCGGTCGCTCCGGGCCGGCGCCAGGGGACCCGTGGTCGCGGAGCGGACCGACCTCGTAGCCTCGCTGCTCGCAGGTGTCGAGAATGCGGGGAAGAGCGCCCAGCGCGGACCGCCACGCTCCGGGCGCGGAGGTGCAGTCCGAGTCGTGGAGCAACACGGTGCCCCCGCCGTACAGGTCGGCGACCACGGTGCGGTGCACCGACTCCGGTGTGGCCTTGGCGGTCCAGTCCTCGCCCCAGCATGTCCACAGCACGGGGGAGAGCGCGAGGCGGCGGGCCGCCAGGTGGGCCGATCCCGACATGACGCCGTACGGGGGCCGGAAGAGCGTGGGCCGCGTGCCCGTGATCTCGGCGACCGTGTCGCGTGCGCGGGCGAGGTCGTCGTAGGTCGCGCGCGGGCCGCGCAGCAGCAGCGGACGGTGCAGCCAGCCGTGCACCCCGATCTCGTGGCCCGCCGCGGCGATCTCGCGGACCAGCCCCGGGGAGCGGTGTGCCTCGCTTCCGAGAAGGAAGAAGGTGGCCAGCACGCCCCGCGCGGCCAGGAGTTCCAGGAACGACGGCGTCGACTTGGGGTCCGGTCCGTCGTCGAAGGTGAGAGCGACGTGATCCGCGCGGCCCTTCCCCGCGAGGCGTGGCATCACGCGGTTGCGCAAAGGGCCGAAGGTGGAGACGACGGGGGCGCAGTGGGCGGTGGCCAGAACGGCCGGCAGGGCTGTCGCGGCGGCAGAGAGCAGGGACGTCCTGCTGAGCGGTCTCGTCACGGCTGGTGTCCTTCCGGGCCGTGGCCGGAGACGAGATCGAGGTCGAGACCATGGCTCAGTGTGTGCATCAGGGTGGTGCCCTCGAAGCTCGTGGCGACCCCGGTGGCGACGGCGCACGCCCACACGGCGCAGGCCACCGCGGTCGTGGCGGTGAGCCGCCGGGCCCGGGTGCGTCGCCGGGGGGCGGGCGGCGGGACCACGGGCGGCTGCCCGGAGCGCAGAACGCGGGCTATCTCCGCCGCCGGGCCATGGTCCGGGGAATCCGCGAACAGCGCGAGCCCCTCCGCGCGCTGACGCACGCCGCGCGGTCCGTCGACCAGGTCGTCGAGGACGCTCTTGAGCTGGACCGGGTCGCGTATCCAGACCGCTACGCCGGCCTCGTCCAGCGCGTCGGCGTTGGTCAGGCCATGGCCGGGTATGCAGCCGTGGCTCGCCACGGGCAGCCCCGCGGAGAACGCCTCGAGGGTGGTGAGACCGCCGGCGTTCTGGACCAGGACGTCGGCCGCGTGCATCAGGGCGGGCATGTCGTCGACCCAGCCGTGGACGTGCTCGATGCCGTCGGCGCGCAACTGCGCGGCCAGTGCTTCGTTACGGCCGCACACCACGACCGGGACGACGGCGCCGCAGTCGCGCAGCTCCCGGGCGACCTCCCGGACGGGACCGACACCCCACGATCCGGCGACCAGCAGGGCGAGCGGGGCCGTGGCGGGCAGTCCGAACCTCTTCCGCGCCAGGCCGCGTTGCTCCGTGTCGCAGGGGTGGAACCGGGGATCGGCCAAGGGCCCGCAGACCCGTACGTCCTGGGCTCCCGCCGCCCGCGCCTGGGCGGCGGGTATGGCGTGGGCGGCGAGATGGACGTCCACACCGTCCGCCACCCACAGGGGGTGCACGGAGAAGTCGGTCAGGTAGGTGAGGACGGGGATGTTCAGGCGTCCGCCGAGGCGGAGGTTCCCCAGGACGCGACTCGCTCCCGGGTAGGTGGAGACGACGGCGCCGGTGTCCGGGTGCAGGGCTTTCAGGACGCGGTTCTCGGCGGACCTCAGCAGGGCGCGCGCGCCGCGGCCGCCGCCACCGGCGCGCTCGGTGCTGGAGTAGATCTTCTGGTAGAGCCAGGGCGCACGGACGAGCATCAAGTGGTAGGCGTCCCTGGCGGCCCGGCCGAGACGAGCAGGGAGAAGATCCAGCAGGTCGAACCGGTCGACGACGAGTCCGTCCGCCGTGAGGCGGCGCTCGAGTTCGGTGGCGGCACCGTCGTGACCGGCGCCGACGCTCGCCGAGATGATCGCGACGCGGCCCGGGTGTGCCGCCGCCACCCATGTCGGCGGCACACCCGTGACCGCTGCTGCCGGGTGTGTTCGTCCGCGTTTGGCCATGGGCTTTCCTCTGCATAGGTGGGGAGGCCGCACAACTACAAGATGTAGTAGATCGTGGTTGGGACGGGAGCATACCTTCTACATCTAGTAGGAGGTCGCCGGGTATTCTTACTTGACGTTGCAGCGACGGAAGGGTGAACGGTGAACGACCTCAAGGGTGGGGGCGGCGGTGCATCCGGAAGGCGCGCCCGTGGCGAACTCGAGGGCTCCGTACTCGCCGCCCTCTGGTCGGCCGAGGGCCCGCTGACCGCCCGTCAGGTGCTTCAGCGGCTACCGGGCGGCCTGGCCTACACGACGGTCCTGACGATCCTGTCCCGGCTGTACGACAAGGGCATGCTCGTCCGGCACCGAGAAGGCCGCGGGTACGCCTACGGACCGGTTCGCGACGAGGCGTCCTACACGGCACAGCGCATGAAATCGCTGCTGGAAGAGGGCTCCGACCGGGAGGCGGTGCTGAGCCGCTTCGTCTCCGAACTGTCCGAGCAGGACGAGCAGTTGCTGCACGATCTGCTGTCCGCGCACGAGAGTCACCACGGCGCCGGCGCCGACGACGGCAGGAAGTGAACCGGTGCTGATCAGCGTCTACGTTCCGCTCGTCGTCACAGCCGTGCTGACCGTGGTCGCGCCACGGGTGGCCCGGCTGCTCGCTCCTCGCCCCGCGGTCTGGGCCCTGGCCTGCGCGGCCTTGGTGACCACCGTCGGCTGGATGGGATCGATGGCCCTGCTCGCGTTCACCGCGGTCGCGCAGATCCCGCAGGTGGCCGCCGAGGGACGCTGGTCCGTACCCGCGCTGCGTGCCGAGGACCCGGTCCATCTCACCGTCGCGGTCGTCAGCGCCCTGATTTTGACGGCGGAAGTCGTCTCCCTGGGCCTGGCGCTCGTACGGCGCACGCGCCACATCCTGTGGGCACGGCGCGAGTGTGCCTGTATGCCCCACGAGAACGAGCTGTCCGTCATCGACGACGACAGGCCGCAGGCGTTCGCCCTCCCCGGCTCGCCCGGCCGGATCGTGGTCACCCGCGGAATGCTCCAGTGCCTCGCCTCCGATGAACGCGAGGCCCTGCTCGCGCACGAGAGAGCCCATCTCCGCCACCGCCACCACCACTTCCAGACCCTGTGGCAGCTCACGGCGGCCGCGAACCCCTTGCTGCGGCCGGTCGCCGACGCCGGTGGCTTCGCCCTGGAGCGCTGGGCCGACGAGGACGCGGCGGCGACGGTCGGCGACCGCGGGGTGGTGGCTCGGGCGGTCGGGCGCGCGGCTCTCGCGTCCACGCCCCGCGCACCGAAGGCCGGGGCACTCGCCGCGACCGGCGGCGCCGTGCCCCAGCGGGTACGGGCCCTGCTCGCGCCGCCCCCGCCTCGTCGCGTACTTCCCATCGCAGCCGGAGGGCTGCTCCTGGTCCTCTGCTGTGGAGGCCTGGCCAACGCGGCGGCCGACAGCGACGACATGCTCGACGACGCCCAACGAGCCCAGTGTGCCGTGTCGGTCTCGCACCCGACCGGGCCGCCCTGTGAATGCCCCCGGCACAGGCCGTAGATCCCGTCCTTGCGTCCACCCATGCCTGGTTCAGGCCACCGCGTAGGGTCCGAGCCGGTATCCGTGGCCCCGCAGGGTGGTGACGCGCGGCAGCCGGAGCGCGGTGCCGGACGAGGCCGAGGAGGCGTGGGTGAGGCGTCGGCGAGGCGGCGGCGCAGGCCCGCCATCGTGACGTCGGGGGTCCTCGTGGAGCGAGAGCCGCAGGGGGAGTTGGTCCTCTTGGGGGCCGACGCCGATGCGCGGCCCGCCGGGCAGGACTGTCGAGGGCCGCGGCCGAACGGCCACGACGGCCAGGGCTCCGCACCCGGGCCGCGCCGGTCGCTCGGCGCGACGCCCTGACACGGTGATCGTCTGTGAGTTGCCTCACCCGCCACGATCAGTTCCTGCACGCGAACTGCCTGGCCAGCAGCCCTTCTTGCTCATCCGGCGACCGTTGGGTGGCCGGATGCGTCAGTAACTTGTCATTGCAGTCGGTGTGATGATCGATACAGGCTGTGACCGTGGCAGAGCGACGAGTTGTTGTGGTGGTGTACCCGGGCGCCATGGCGCTGGACATCACCGGACCGATTGAAGTGTTCGATGTCGCCAACCGGCTCCTGGCCCCGGCGGCCGCCCCCTATCGGATCGACCTGGTGTCCGCCGACGCCCCACTGGTGCGCACGAGTTCAGGAGTGGTCGTGGGGGCCTTGCCCCTGGAGGCGGGGCAGGGGCCGGTCGACACCCTCCTCGTCCCGGGCGGATGGAGTGTCGGAGAGGCGCTCGGGGACCGGGAGCTGGTCTCGTGGATCGGCGCGGCGGCGGCCCGGTCGCGCAGGGTGGCCTCCGTCTGCGGCGGAGCCTTCCTGCTGGCCGAGGCGGGCCTTCTGGACGGCAGACGCGCCACCACGCACTGGGCG
The DNA here is from genome assembly GCF_044757755.1 of Streptomyces sp. NPDC091209. Classification (NCBI taxonomy): domain Bacteria; kingdom Bacillati; phylum Actinomycetota; class Actinomycetes; order Kitasatosporales; family Streptomycetaceae; genus Streptomyces; species Streptomyces sp. NPDC091209. Next base: position 82,163 of record NZ_JBIVVR010000013.1, read on the forward strand.
TACACCGAGTCGATGGCCTGCCGCTATCCGGCCGTGACGGTGGACGCCGAGCCGATCTTCGTCTGGGACGGTCCCTTCGTGACCTCCGCGGGCGTGTCGACCGGCATCGACATGGCGCTGGCCCTGGTGGAGGCCGATCACGGTGCGGCACTCGCACTGGAGACGGCACGGTTTCTGGTGCTCTTCCTCAAGCGGCACGGAGGGCAGTCCCAGTTCAGCGCGATGCTCGACGCCCAGTTGGCCGACCATCCGCCGATCCGCACCGCCCAGGAGTGGATTCTGGAGAACCTGCACAACCCGTTACCCGTGGCCGAGATGGCCCAGCGGGCGAACATGAGCCTGCGCAACTTCGCCCGGGTCTTCCGGCGCGAAGTGGGCACGACCCCTGGCCAGTATGTCCAGCGCACGCGGATCGCGCGTGCGCGCGAGCTGCTGGAGACCACTGATCTGTCCATCGGTCAAATAGCGGGTCGCTGCGGATACGGCGCCCCCGAGACCTTGTTCCGCTGCTTCGGGCGAACGCTGGGACTCACGCCGAAGGAGTACCGGCACCGCTTCCAGGTCATCACGCCGTCCGGCCTCGTCGACCGGCGCCACGAGACGGACAGGAGCCCCGCATGACCACCACCACCTCGGGTGAACCCGAGGCAGGAACGATACGCCTGGTCGACCATCTGGCCGACGAACTCGCGAGGGCGGGCGTCACCCACCTGTTCGGTGTCGGCGGCGCGAACATCGAGGACCTGTACGACGCCGTCCACCGCGGGGGCACCGTCCGCGGTGTCGTCGCCAAGCACGAGTTCTCGGCCGTCACGATGGCCGACGGTTACGCCCGGACCACCGGGCGCCTGGGCGTGGTCGCCGCCACCTCGGGCGGCGGCGCGATGAACCTGGTACCGGGTCTGGCGGAGGCGTACGCCTCCCGCGTGCCCGTGCTGGCCCTGGTGGGCCAGGCGCCGACGGCCCAGGAAGGCCAGGGAGCGTTCCAGGACACCAGCGGCAAGGCGGACTCGTTCGACGCGGCAGCGGTCTTCGCGCCGATCTCCCGTTTCTGTGCCCGGGTCCCGGACGCGGACTCGCTCATCGATCTGCTGCCGCGGGCGATGGCGGCGGCACTGGCCGATCCGCGCGGGCCGGCGGTTCTGCTGCTGCCCAAGGACGTGCAGCAGGCACGGATCCGGTTGCCCGGCCGCGGCCCGGCGCCGACATCGACCGGGCCGACACCGGCACCGACACGAGGCGGTGTCACAGCGGCGCCGGCACCGGACGCGCCGCTACCGGCGCCGAGTCGAGGCGGGCCGGCAGCGGCGCCGGCACCCGGCGGCCCGGTACCGGCACCCGCACAGGACATGCGGACACCGGCGCCGACGGCCACCGCGACGCCGCTCGACAGCGCGGCTCTCGCCGAGGTGTCGGACATCCTTCGCAGGGCGAAGACGGTCCTCGTCATCGCCGGTGAGGATGTCGCCGCCGCCGACGCGCGGGCGGAACTGGCCGAACTGGCCCGGAAGCTGGGGGCGTGGGTGGCGGTCACCCCGGACGCCAAGGACGTCTTCGACAACCGCGATCCGCAGTTCGCCGGCGTGGCCGGGGTGATGGGCCACGCCAACGTCGAGGACTGTCTCCGGCGGGCCGACGTCCTCCTGCTGGTCGGTACCCGGCTGCCGCTCCTGGCACGCGGCGGCCTGGAGCGGGCACTGGCCGACACCGATGTCGTCAGCCTCGGCCCCGAACGGCCGTTCGTCCCGGCCGCCGTGCTGGGCGGGGACCTGCGCCGCGCGCTGCGCGCGGTGACCGGCCGGATCCCGTCACGCCCGCACGACTGTCCCGAGCACTCCGGCCCCGTCCCCACCGTCACGGCGGCCCCGGCCTCGGCCACCCCGGGGCGAAGCGTTCCCTACGCCCAGGCGGTGGCCGCGGTGGAGGCGGCACTGCCTCAGGACGCGCACGTCTTCGTGGACGCCGGCAACGCGGGCGCCAGCGCGATCCATCTCCTCCCGGCACCGCGCCACGGCCGCTTCGTGGTGGCGCTCGGCATGGGAGGCATGGGTTACACCTTCGGTGCCGGCATCGGCGCCGCGCTCGCCACCGGGCGCCGTACCTACGTACTGGCCGGTGACGGTTCCTTCCTCATGCACGGCATGGAAGTGCACACCGCCGTGGAGCACGCCGCACCCGTGACCTTCGTCATCTTCAACAACAACGCCCACGCCATGTGCGTGCTGCGCGAGGAGTTCCTCCAGGGCGGCGTCCGCGACGACGACCTGTTCGGCCGGACCGACATCGCCGCCGGGGTGGCCGCCGCCTTCCCGTCCCTCGATGTCACCGGAGCCGAGAACGCGGCGCAGTTGCGCGGCGCACTGCTGCGCGGCAACGAGGGCGGTGGCCCGGCGTTCGTCGCGCTGGACTGCGACCCGGCCGAGATCCCTCCGTTCCTCCCCTTCCAGTCCTTCGCCGAGGCCACAGGCACCGCGCGACAGGCCCACAGCAAGGAGAATTCAGATGAGCGACAAGTCGTCCGGGTTGGCTGACATCCCCGGCCTGATGCGGATTGAGAACCCCGGCAGGGACGAGCTGACCGCCCACTGCATGGAGCTCACCCACGCCGTCTACCCGCACCACCAGGTCTACGGCCAGTACTGCACCATCCACGAGTACGTCGACTGCCCTCCGGAACAGACCTACGACTACCTGCGACAGGGCCACCATCTGGAGGAGTGGACCTGCAGCCTGCGGGACTTCGCACCCTCCGGCACACCCGGGCTGTGGGTCGGCCACGACCGGCTCGAGGACGACACCAGGATCTACTGCGAGGTGGTCGCCAACCCCGAGGCCATGACCGTGGACTACCACTGTTCCTGGGACCAGGGCGACAAGCTGTGGATGATCTACCTGATGCGCGTCGTACCGGCCCGCCGAGTGCTCGACAAGCCGGGATCGGTGATCACCTGGACCAACTGCCGGCATCCCTACTACGACGAGAACCCGCACCCCGGCCTGGCCCCCCGCCCGGACCGGCCCTGGGTGGGCGACTACTGGGACCTCTTCTACGCGGGCCACACCGTGGAGATGAACAACCTCAAGGCGATCCTGGAACACCGTCACCGCAACGGACTGCCGGTCAGTGTGGCTCCGGCGACGGCGGTGGCACCGTGACCACGGTCAGCCTCACCGATGTCGCGAGCTACCTCCCCGGCGAACCGGTCCCCGCGGAGTTCTACACCGACTACCCCGGAGCGGAGGACAAGCTCCGCGGCCACCCCATGTTCAAGGTCCCGCCGTCACGGCACCACGTGGCCGCGGACGAGACCAACGCCGACATGGTCGAGCGCGCGGTGCAGCCCCTGATCGAACGGCACGGCCGGGACGAGATCCGGGGCGTCGACGTGCTGTTGGTGCACAGCCAACTGCCGGATCTGCCGTTCGTGGGCGCCGGTACAGAGGTGGCACGCCGTCTGGGCCTGAACCCGGAGTGGCTCATCGATGTGGCCAACGCCGGCTGCGCCTCTTTCGTGTACATGCTGAAGCTGGCCCGGCAGATCCTCAGTACCACCGATGCGAAGACCGCGCTGATCTGCAACGCGCAGAGCGCCGCCGGCCAGTGGTTCACCCAGTCCGAAGTGCGAAGGCTCGCGCAGGCGGCGATCCCGGGCGACGGCTGCGGCGTGGGATGGGTGACGACCTCGGCCGGCGCCCCGGTCCTCGATGTGGAGACGCGGCACATCGGCGCCCACGCCGGGGACATGACCGTGGCGGTCGACGACGGCCGCAAGTACTGGGAGCCGGGCGAGTCCCAGCTGCGGATCGGGTTCACCGACGCCAGCGTCGCCAAGGTCCTGGCACGCGGCAACCGGCTCGTCCCCGAGGTGATCACGGACCTGTGCCGGCGGCTGGGAGTGGCGACCGGGGACATCGACGTCCTCGTCACCAACCAGCCGAACCGCACCTTCCTGCGCAACTGGCGGGAGGCGCTGCAACTGCCCGCAGAACGGCACCTGAACACCTTCGACCAGTACGGCAACCTCTTCGGGGCGGCGATCCCGGTCACCCTGGACCACGCGATCCGCTCGGGCCGGGTGAAGGACGGTGACCTGGTGGTCCTGGGGGGATTCGCCCACGCCGGCGACTTCGCCGGCGGCGCCGCCGTCCGCTGGCACGGCGGGCGGGGATGACGCGTCGTCGTCCCCGCACGACACCGACCGGCCCTGAACAGGGGTGGCGAGGCGGCCGCAACGCCGAGCACGGTGCCGTGGCCACAGCGGCTATCCTTCTCACCGGCCGGGGCCCACCGCCACAGCCTCGGGGGAACCCGGTTCGGCCGGATGAGGCAAGCCGCGGGTCGATCTTGGAATGGACGGCCGTTCGCCGTTGCTGCACCCGCCGGGGGCTCGCCCTGTTCCAGGGGTGCCCCGGGCGACGGTGCCCGGCACGACGGGACACGAGAACGGCCGACGATCTCGATCGCGTCCGCTCCCTTGTCCCCGGCCCGCTGTCTTCGAAAGGTTTTCCTGCACCATGCCTTTGGCTCTGCTGGCCCTGGCTGTCGTCGCGTTCGGTATCGGCACGACCGAGTTCGCCACGATGGGGCTGCTGCCCCAGATCGCCCACGGGATCGGCGTGTCCGTTCCGCACGCCGGCAACGTCGTGTCGGCCTACGCGCTCGGTGTCGTCGTCGGCGCGCCGTTGCTGACGGGCATCGGCGCGCGCGTCCCGCACAAGCGCTTGCTGCTGCTCCTGACCGGACTGTTCGTGATCGGCAACATAGCGTCCGCGCTCGCCCCCGACTTCGGCACGCTCTTCGCCGCGCGCTTCCTCGCGGGTCTGCCGCACGGCGCGCTGTTCGGCGTGGGTGCCGTCGTCGCCTCACGACTGGTCGCCCCGGAGCGCGCGGCACGCGCCGTGTCGAAGATGTTCCTCGGTCTCACCATCGCCAACATCATCGGGGTTCCGGCCTGTACGGCCCTCGGGCAGCAACTGGGCTGGCGGTCCGCCTACGGCGCGGTCGCCGTCATCGGAGTCATAGCACTGGCCGGCGTGGCCGCCTTCGTCCCGCACCAGCCGCGCGGGCAGGCGTCCGGCGTCCGGCACGAACTGCGGGCCATGGGCAACAAGCAGGTCGGCATCGGCCTGGCCACGGCCGTCATCGGGTTCGGCGGATTCTTCGCGGTCTACAGCTATCTCGTACCCATGCTCACGCACCTCACCGGCCTCGCGGACTCCTCGACCACCTGGGTCCTCGCGCTGTACGGCGTCGGCATGACGCTCGGCACCCTGGTCGCCGGACCGCTCACGGACCGCGCGCTGCGGCCGACGATGTACTGGGGGCTCGTTCTGCTCGCCGCGGCGCTGACGACGTTCTACTTCACCGTCCACAGCACCGTGGGAGCCCTGGTCACCATCACCTTCATCGGCGCGATGGGTTCCCTCATCACCACCCCGATCCAGATGCTGCTCATGTCCAAGGCGAAGAACGCCCCGACGATGGCGGCGGCCTCCAACCACTCCGCCTTCAATCTGGCCAACGCGGGGGGTGCCTGGCTCGGCGGCCTGGTCATCTCGGCGGGCTGGGGCTGGGCCTCCCCCAACCTGGTCGGCGCGGCTCTCGCCCTGGCCGGTCTCGGCCTCGCCTTCACGGGCGGCCTCATGGAACGGGGCGACCGACGCTCCGAGGTGATCGCGCAAGCGTCGCCCGCGGTCGAACCAGGGACGCGCGTCCGCACAGCGGACTGACGCTTCGGCCTTCGGCCGGCCCTTGATCGACCTTCGGCAGGGTGCTGTGGCTGCGCGGACGATGGGGCGCCGGGACTACTCGGACCTGACTCCGCCGTCCGCGGCCGGGCCGGCGGACTGCGTCGACCCGGCATGCTCCGTGACGCCGGTGGTGTGCTTCGCGGTGGCGAGCCCGCACGGCGTACAACCGGATACCCGGTCCGCGCTCAGCGGTACGCCGTTGCTCCGCAGTACGTCGCGGAGGTCCAGGATGAGCGGGAAGACCTCGTGGTTGCGGTCCTCGCGCTGTTCGTCCCAGGCACGCTGTTCCGCCTCGACGGCCGTGCGGTCCTGGGTGAAGACGCGCTCGGTGAAGCGGCGGATGAGCGGCCAGGCGACGTGCAGTGCCCCGGGCACCGACGGTTTCGCGATCGTCAGCAGGCCGTAGGCGTGGTTGACGCGCTGTTCCGCGTCCTCCGGTACGTAGGCGGCCCAGAGGGAGAACACCGGGAGGTCGCTGCCTTCCGGGACGTCCCGCAGGGTCTGGTACGGGTACTCGGTGCGGATGGTGATGACGTCGGGCCTGTCCCGGCCACCGAGCCCCTCCGCGGACAGCAGGCCCGCGCCCCGGTCCTTGCGCCCTCCGGCGGGGACGAAGAGGTACCGGGCCTCGACGTGGCGTGGGCCGGTCTCGTAGCCGAGCAGCTCCGGCCGGATCCTGCCGAGCACGCTCCGGTGCAGGAACTGGTGGTTCATGTCGAGCAGGTTCTCGTGCATGAACGAGTAGTGGCAGCGCACGGTACGGGAGAACGTCATGGTCCGGTGGGCGCCCGAATGGTATTCGGGCAGCAACGGGAACGGCGCCGCCGGGGCCAGAGCCGGGTCCCCGGGGAACACGAACACCAGGCCGTACGCTTCGCGGACCGGGTAGGAACGCACCCCGCGCGGAGGACGTTCGCAGCCCTTGGGCAAGTAGGGGATCTGCGAGATACGGCCGTCACCGCGGTAGGCCCAGGCGTGGTAGCAGCAGCGCAGAATGTCCCCTTCCACCACACCCATGCTGAGCGGTACCTGCCGGTGCGCGCAGCGGTCCTCCAGCGCGTGGACGGTGCCGCTGCGGCCCCGGTACAGCGCGATCCGCTCGCCCGCGAACACGGCCGCGAACGTCCGGTTGCGCCGCACGTTCCGGGAGGTCGCCACCGGATACCAGTGGTCCGGGGAGATACCGATCCGCCGCAGGTCCGGGACCGGACCGGGCAGGTCCCGGAGGCGGCCGTCCACGGCATGGGGCGGATACGCGACGGGGTCGGTGGTGGACGAACGGTCCTGCGGGTCTGCTCCTGAGCGGCCGGGTCGGGCCTCGGTCATGGGCTGTGGTCCTTTGCGCTCGCGCGAGGTCGTGCCGTGCGGTCGAGGGTGCCGCCCACCGGGTTCAGGGTGTCCCGCCCGCCCGCGACGCCACCGCGGAGGGCCGCCGCCGACGCGGGTGATCCGCCCGCCGCCGCAGGGGCTCCACCTCCTTACGGTCGCCGTGGGCGCCCCGGCCGTCAACCGCAGAGGCGCGTCGGTGTCGCAGCCGGACCGGCCCACGCCGGAGCGGCCGGGGCCCGCACGCATGCAGGCAGGTCCGCCCTCGATCATCGGTGGTCATGGCACGGGTGGGACGATGGCCTGGTGAGCCACTCCTCGTCTTTCAGCACCCGTCCTGGTCAGGGCCGGTACTGCCACCCGCAGCCCAGGCGAGCCGAGCCCGGCCGGTGGCCGAAGTTGGAAGCTGCGCTCACGGTGGTCAATTCCGACCTGACGGCAACACTGCCGGGTCAGGACGCGCTGGTACTGATGGTCGTGCCGCCTTGGGAGCCCGCGCCCCGGGGCGCGATCGACGTGGACCAGGTCTACGTGGCGCTGCCGGACGGCCGTTGGCACGGCAATGCGGTGAACGCGTGTGATCTGGAGGAGGGTGATCCGCCGGAGCCGGACGATGCGACGACGGTCCTGGCCGTGGTCGCGGGTGCGGCACAGGAGACCGTCGTAGAACTGCTCTGGCAGGTCTGGCCCGTCTGCCGGGACCACAGGATCGGAATGCACCCGCGCCCCGCGGGAACCACGGGGCGCGGGTGCCACGGCGAGACGGACTCGGCCGGCCCGCCGGTGTGGTGGTGCCGGGGCAGCGGGGACTGCGAGTGCCACGACGTCTCCCTGGTGGGCGAGTTGGCGGCCACCTTGCCGGGACAGCAGCGCCGCGAGCCGCGGCGGCACGAGCGCGACGACCACGTTCCCCGTTAGCCACGGCCCGGACACCTCACCCACGTCGACGGGTCCGACGACCGAAGTCTGATCAGCCTCCCCGACGCGGGCAGGCTGCACGCACGGGAGGCAGCATGGCCGACAGCAGTCGCGGATACGTCAGGGACCGGCGTGGATGCCGCCATTGGGGCCCGCACGGCGCCGCGGGACTGCTCCTGCGCCAGGACAGCCGTTTCCTGCTCCAGCGCCGCTCCTGGCGGGTTCACCATGGCCGCACCTGGAGCATTCCCGGCGGAGCGCTCAAAGCCGGTGAAGACCCGTTGGAGGGGGCGCGTCGCGAGTTCGAGGAGGAACTCGGCCCGGTTCCGGCACTGCGTCCCGTCCGCATCTTCGTGGACGACCACGGCGGATGGGCCTACCACACCCTCGTCATGGACCTCACGGAGCCGTTTGCCCCGCGACGTGGCGACGGCGAAGGCGTCGCCTACCGGTGGTGCACCCCCGCCGAGATCGTCTCGCTCCCTCTCCACCCCGGATTCGCGGGCACATGGCCGCAGTTGCTGGCGGCCTTGGACGGGGTCTGACCGGTTGAGATCCACCTGGACGACGACGCTCGCCTTCCGCGTCGGGTCGTATCCCGCGAAGCTGTTGCGGTGGGCAGGTGGGCAGGTGGGCAGGTCGTCAGGTCGTGTGGTTCTGGGGACAGGTTCCGATGGGGCCTATGGCGCCGTTGACCCGGCGGCTGATCTCTCGCAACTGTGCTTGTAGCGGGTCCTGGTCAGGGGGTCGATCAGGAGGCGGCGGACCTCGGCGACGTGCCCGGGCGCGGTTGCCTCGACCTTGTCCCAGCCCGCGTCGGTCAGGATGGCGAGGCTGTACCGGCCGTCAGCGGGGTCGGGAGTGCGGCGGAGCCGGCCCTTGACCTGGGGCCGCTTCGGCACCCACGCCTTCTGACGGACGGCCCTTCGAGTCACCTCGCTGGCCTCCTCCTGGCGAGAGGGCGGGGCCCCCGCATGACCGTCCACCCGGTCGTGTCGTCGGCGCACGGCATTTCGTGGAAGCGGGAAGAGGTGAAGGGGGCAAGTCGGCGCGGTTCAAGGCGCGTTCGGGTGAGTGATCTTGGTGTCGGGGGTGCCGGAAGTTCGAGACGGCAACCGCATGGTCCAGTGCTGACTGTCTCGAACCATGCACGGTCCCTGAGGTGGCCGGTGGGCCTCCCTTCAAGGGGGCGCGGCAGCGGCATGGCATCGCACACCATCGAACATAAAGTCACAGAATCATCTCTTATGTCCGGATCCCGTCTCAGCCTCGGGGGATCCCCGCACCGCAGCACCCGCCCCACCAGGCTGGGCCCCTCACCGAATCCATCACCTGGGGGACCCTTGATGCTGACCCGCCTGCGCACCGGCGCCGCCGCCTTCACCGTGGCTGCCGCCCTCCTGACGCCGCTGGCAGCCGCCGGACCGGCCGCGGCCGCCGGCTGCGCCCACCACACCGTCGGGGTGTGCAAGGCCAACAGCCCGCACCCACGCGGCGCGACCGCGAAGTGCAAGGACGGCACCTACAGCTATGCCGCCCACTTCTCCGGCACCTGCAGCCACCACCGTGGCGTCCGCTACTGGTACCGCTGACCACCGCCCCGGGGCCCGTACATCGCAGGCCCCGGTTGCGGCGTTTCCCGGGTGGTCAGCCGCGTTTCCGTGCCCGGTACAGCCTGCGGGCGGCGCGGATCAGTGCGTATTCCAGCACGATCCCGGCGACCCAGGGGAAGCCGGACGGGTGTGCCCCGTCGGCCGCGTTGATGACGAGAGCGAGGAGGAGCAGGGGCAACAGGCCGGCCATCGCCGCCAGGACGACGAATCGGCTCGTCAGGGCCGTCCTGCCTCCGGCCGTCCTGCCCCCCGACTTCTTCCCTCTGCCGGCCGCGGCCTGCGGGCCAGGGGCCGTCCGTTCGCGCGGCTGTGGAATCTGCCCCGCGGTGCGGGCGGGCAGGGGGACGACCGCGGCGGCGGGCACGGCCGCGTCCAGCACCGCGAGTCGCTCGGGCGTGACGTCCCGGAACAGGGTCGGTTCGACGGTTACGCTGAAGCCGTCGACGCCGGTCAGTTCCCGGGCCCCGTCGGGGCGCGTCGTCATGGCGGCGCACGCCTCGTACCGCACGCTGCTGGGGCCGCCGGGCGTCAGCAGACTCACCCCTTCGGTACCGATGACCAGCGTGACGTCCTCGTCCTCGAGCGACGGATGCCGGGTGCCCGTGACCGCCGACGAGGAGTGGTGCGGGGCCGGAGTGAGGCCGGCCCAGTCGGCGCCGCGGGTCGGCACCTGGAGCAGCCCGCCGTTCCACGCCTCGCGGGCGACCTCGCGCAGGTCCGCCACGGTGACCGCGTGCAAGTCGGCCTTGTGCTGCTCGGGGGTCAGGATCGGGTGCCCGAGCAGGAGGCTGAGGGCGTACGACGCCAGCATCCCGGCGCCGAGGTCGGGAGCGTCGTACGCCTTGTTCAACTTGCCGCGCGCGGACTCGAGTTCGCTCTGCTCGATGGTGCCGGCGCGCAGCCGGGCCAATGTGTCGACGAACCCGCCGACCACGGCGTCCTGTTTCTGCGGCAGCGCGTCGGCGTACGCGGTGACGGTGGCGAAGTCGGCGTCGCGCGGGCTGTAGTGGGCCTCCGCCGAATACGAGTAGCCTCCTTCATGGCGCAGGTCCTGGAACAGGGCACGGCTCAGGACCTCGGCGAAGACGGCGGCCGAAGTGGACCGGCGCAGCACGGAGTTGAAGACGACGTGGCCGTTGTGACCCCGGAAGTAGGCGGGCGTGACGGGCAGCGCACTGGACGCGGCCGGTGCCGGGATGCGACCGCCCGCGGGCAGAGTGAGGTCCAGGCCGGCTGGTACCCGATCGCTGGTGATCCACAGCACCGCGTTGTCCCGGGTGAAGCGTGTCTCGGCCCAGCGCCGTACCTGGTCGGCTGTCAGACTTCGGGTTCCGAATTCCTCGAAGCTGGAGAGACCGTAGCCCTGGGCGCCGTAACGCCACAGTGGCAGCTGGGAGTCGGGACCGTTCCCGCGGCTTGTGGCCTCCGTGCGCAGGATCTCCTTCTCCGTTTCCAGACGGTCCAGCGGTAGGTCACGCAGGGCGGCGCAAAGACCGTTGAGATAGGTGACGATCTCGTCCTCGTCGCCGGTGACGTGGAACAGCGTGTACGCGTCCGCCGTCGTGCCGTTGTAGTGCAGATCCGACAAGCCCAGGCCGTGCAGGGCGAGGTGTTCGACGAGATGGGTGATCCCGGCCGTGGCCAGGGTCTCGTCGGCGCGGCCCACGCGGAAGAAGAGACCGGCCGTGATCTCGCCCCGGCGCGGCGCGTAAAGGGTCGGGATGGCCTGGGTGGTGGTGTGCGAGACGAAGCCTTCGAGGGCGTCGAGGCCAGGGTCTCGCAGGGAGCTGTCGGCCTTCGATTCGGTGGTCATGTCGGTGCGTCCCCTCAGCCCTTCGCCAGCGCCTTGTTGCGGTACGTGACGAACGCTTCCGTCCGATGCGGCAGGTAGTGCCAGGGGAACTCCGTCGGCCGGTCGCCGAGTTCACGGAAGTGCGGCGCCGCGTCGGCGTGGTGGCCGCCCAGCGAGAACGCCATCGCGAACGCGTTGTGGGCGCCGAGCCCGTACCAGCCGGGCCGGTGGTCGGGGTGCAGTACGGAGGCCTGGGCGGCCCGACGCAAGTCGTTGCGGACGGCCACGTCCCGCAGATATGTGGCGGCACTCGCGCCGTCCAGCACCAGCCAGTGTTCCAGATGAGCGTGCGCGACCAGGGCACCGGAGTGCGAACCGGCGGGCGCTGCGGCCACGGCCTCCTGGGCGAATCCGTGCGCGGCTTCCCAGGAACCGCCCCACTTCGGGCACAACTGCTGCAGGAGTTGTGCCTGCGCCGGGTAGTGGTGCGGGTGGTGGGCGCAGAGCCGGTCGTAGCGTCGGCGTGCTTCGGCCCGGCCCAGCTCCAGGCCACGGGCGGTGATCAGTCGTACGGTCCAGGCGTGGGCGTACGACGGATGCTCGCCGCACACCTCGATCAGGATCTGCTCGGCCCGCTCCAGGCAGCCGTGAAACCGGTCGAACTGCTCGCGGGAGACATGCGCGGCCTGGGCTCTGCCGCGGATACCCCATCCGACGCGGACGTAGTGGTCGGCGAGCAGGGTGCGCGGCAGCGGCTCGCCCGGGAGACGTGCGGCCGCGCGGCGCAGAAAGCCCTCGATGCCGTCGGTCCCGGCGACGATGCCCGAGGCGAAGGAGGCCTTCTCCGCCGAGTCGAGGGCCTCGAAGCAGGCTTGCACGGCGTCCCAGTCGGCCTTCCCGGTGGCCTTGCGCAACGGGACGAGTTCAGGAACGTGGTCGTGCTCGTCGAAACGCGGCCCCGGAGACCCCGGTCTGTCGCCGACAGTTGTGGTGCTCATGGTGTGCCCCCTGGCGTTCACCCGACGACGGCGCACCGATCGGCTTTGGGCGCGCCGACACATGTTGACGTGTTCAAGTCATCGCAGGTTATCAGCCGGTTGGGACAGGTGTGACTTCGTTTTCCGCCCTGCGAGGGCAAGGCCGCCCCGGCGGGTGATGCCATGGATGGCGTGGTCGTAGTAGACGTACTCCCGCTCCGATTCCCCTTCGATGGGGAAGAGTTGGTCGGGCCGGCGTGCGCGGCGCCGACCCGCCTGTGGTAGCCCGGACGATGTCGAGCATGTGGAGATGAAGGTAGCGGCGGAGAAGGCGCGTTCGGGCTCGTCTCGGATGTGAGACCACAGGCCACCGGTCAGGCCGGTAACCCACCCCCGGTGCCCTTCCCGGCCGCCGTCTCGGTCGGTTCGTTTCGCCGGTGCCGGCTCCTGGTGTCCAAGTGACTGTCCCTCCGACTCCGGGTGATGGCGTGTGCTCGGGTGCCCTCATGCCGAGAACGGCGTCCATCGCCGCCTGGACGGCGAGGGCTTTCGAGATCGCGAGCGCTGCCTCACGCGGCTTGATGGACGCCGTTGCCGATCAGGCGGACTTGTGCCGGGCGCCGCCCTCGACGTGGATCGTCTCGCCGGAGGCGAAGCCCGCGCGCAGGAGCCACATCACCGTGTCGACGACGTCGTCGGCCTCGCCGTGGCGTCCGACCAAGGTGCCGTCCGCGCTCTTGCTCAACAAGGCGGTCTTCTTGTCACCCAGGCGATCCCATGCGCCCGAGTCCACGACGCCGGGCGAGACGGCATTGACCCGTACCGGCGCCAGATCCGCCGCCAGGTGGCGCGCGGCGTACTCGACCGCACCGTTCGTGACGCCCTTGACGAGTGATCCCGGCCCAGGGCGCCAGGCGACCACACCGGAGAACAGCACCATCGACCCGGTCGGCCGCAGGACCGGCGCGAAGTGCTTGGCCACCAGCATCGGGCCGACCACCTTCGCCGTGAACGCCGCCAGCAGCTTGTCGCGATCCAGCTCGGTCGCGCGAACGTCGTGCGGCGCCGAACCGGTCGTCACGATGTGGTCGATTCCGTCCTTCAGCCGTGCCGCCGCGGCCGCGAGCGTCGACTCGTCCTGCAGATCGACCCGTACCGCTGTGCCTCCGATCTCGCGCGCCAGCCCGTCGGCCGCCGCCAGTTCGCGGGCACCGACAACAACGTCGTACCCGTCCTTCGCCGCACGCCTCGCGACGGCCGCGCCGAGCGCCCGTGCGCCACCGATGACAAGGATCCGTTCCATGTGTCTCGACTCCCTTTCGTAGGATCGAGTGCCACGGTATGGTTTTGATACCGGTATCTTCAACGAAACTGGGAGCAGCGATGGGCAAGGCGTACAACGTGATGGCAGCGACCTGCCCGAGCCGCACGGTGCTGCACCGTATCGGCGCCCGCTGGACCGTGTTCGTCGTCAACGCCCTCGACGACGGACCTCGCCGCTTCACCGAACTGAAGGGCCATATCCGGGGCATCACCCCGAAGGTCCTGACCGAGACCCTGCGCTCCCTGGAAGCCGACGGTCTGGTCAGCCGCCACGAGTACGACGAGAACCCGCCCCGCGTCGAGTACGCCCTGACACCGCTGGGCCGCTCTTTGCTCATCCCGCTCCGCGCCGTACGACTCTGGGCCGAGGAGCATGTCCCGGACATCGAGGCGGCCCGAGCCCGGCAGCCGATTCTCTGACCCATGAGTCGACTGCCGACATGAACCCCGGTCGCGGCCGGCGCGGCCAGGGCCTCGGCGAGTTCCAGAGGCCCTGGCCGTGTTCGACAAGGACTACCAGTCGTTCCCGCCGCCCCCTGATGGCCGTCCGGTGATGCCTGCCGCTTGAACGTTGCGCAGAGAGGCTCCCTCGAACCGGGCCCCGGTGACGTCGGTCAGCCCGAGCGGGGGCATGCCGGTGTTCACGCTTCCGAGTGTGGCGTCGGTCAGGTCGGTGTCGCGCAGGTCGGCGGCCCGTAGATCGCATCCGGCCAGGCATGCCCCGCGTAGCGAAGCCCCGCGCAGGTCTGCGCCGCTGAAATCGCACAGCGTGAACGAACACCCGTCCAAGGTGGCGTGACGCAGATCGGCCCCGGTGAACGAGCAGCGAGTGAACCGCAGGTGCGAGGTGCGAGCGGAGGCTAGATCCTGGCGCTGAAGTTCTCGCCGTTCACGGCCGCATAACGGGGCAGAGCGGCAAGTCGTCGTCTCGCGGAGGGTGGCGATGTCATGTGCGACAGCCTGTCAGCCCGATCGGTATCCGTCGTCCCCGTTCCCCGGCCGCGAGCCGCCCGCCGGCCGATCCCACAGGTCCTGGCGGATCGGAAAGGGATGGGCCGTGGTCGGATTCCCGAGTGGTCGCTCGTGTCATTTTCGCCAGAACAGGTGGTGCGTCACGCCGCTCGGGCTGGGGACGACGTCGAGACGGAACCGGTCGAGCAGGTCGTCGGGCGACTCCCAGAGCCGTAGGCCGGACCCGAGCTTCACCGGCGAGACCGCCACGTGCAGGGTGTCGACGAGGTCGGCATCAAGGAACTGCCGGACGGTGGCGATCCCGCCGCCGAGTCGGACGTCCTTGCCCCGCGCTGCCTCCCGTGCCCGGTCGAGGACCGAGATCGGGCTGCCGTCGACAAAGTGGAACGTGGTGTCGGAGAGCGTGATCGAGGGACGCTTGTGGTGCGTCATGACGAACACCGGGGTGCGAAACGGGGGTTCGTCACCCCACCAGCCGCGCCAGTCATGGTCGGTCCAGGGACCGCGCTGCGGGCCGAACTTGTTGCGGCCCATGATCTCGGCGCCGATGTTGCGTGCGAAGTCCCGCGTGAAGTAGTCGTCGAGGCCTCGGCTCCCTCCGGGGTCGCTGCGCATGGGCCAGCTCGCCGTGGCGCCGGCCCAGGCGAACAGCCTCTCGGGATGGGCGTGGCCGAACGGACTCTCGAAGCTCTGGTGCTCACCGGCTCCGATGCCGTCACTTGAGACGTTGAAGTTCATGACTCTCAGTAGCTGATCCATGTGTTTCCTCTTCAGGTCCTGGTCGCAACCTCGTGTCGCGAAGCGCCCCCATCCAGGACGTCGAACGGGACGTGCCCGGATCGACAGCGGCCCGCACCTTCTTCCTGGTGGCCCGCGGCGACCGGGTCGATGTCCTGGCCGTCGGATCCGTCGACGCCGAGGTCGGCCCCTTGATGGCCCGGCCGTTACGGCTGGACCGGCGGCACCGGGACGACGGGCCACCTCGTCCGGGTCACCGGAACGGTTCCTCTTGCTCAGTGGCTTCGCAGCGACGGCTGCCGTCTGGTCGTCACACGAGGTGATCAGCCGCCGAAGGCGCCGTCAGTGTGATGTCGCGGTCCCGGACGCAACCGAAGTGGGCCCTTCCGAGCTCTGGACCAGTAACCGCCGCAGCTCACCTGGTGAGGAGACAGAGATGACCCCCTGGAACAGCGAGACCCTCGGTTCCTGCGCCTTCGTCGACCCCTATGCCGCATCTTCCCGGGACGCCGCCTGGCCGACTCCGGACCAGCCCCGCGATGAGATCGACTCCTACCTGCCGCCGCCCGACCCCGCCCGCCGCCTCAGCTACACCCTCGACCCGCACGACCAGCGACGCCTCGCCCTGCACGCGACACTCACCGCCGCCGGTATCCCGCCGATGCCTGAAGACCGTGCCGTCATTGACCAGATCAGCGCCCTCCCGGCAGACGTCAACGACGTGCTCCAGCGCTGGCTGCATCACGCTCTATAGATGTCCACGAGGGGGAGCGGTGCTGTCGGCGAACCCGGGCCGGGCGTCTTCGCACGACGCAGGTGGGCTCCTTCACCTGCTCCCGGCTATCCTGCTTCGTCCTGAACAGGCCAGAGAGGTTCCGCACCATGAACAGCACCATGTCGTCCTTTCCCGAGCGGATCGAGCTCTCGGGGGAGGGTCTCGTTCTCCGTGACTGGACGGAGGCGGACCTCACGGCGATGCCGGAGCTGTTCGACCACCCCGACATCGCCTACTGGACACCGCTCGTCTCCCCCTTCGACGAGGCGGCCGCCCGCGCACGCCTGGAACGGGACCGGCGGATGAGGGCTGAGGGCACGAGCGTCCTGCTCGCCATCACGGTCGACGGCGGCGCACCGCTCGGCGAGGTGATGCTGCGGCGCGCCCCCGAGGGCACGGAGCTCGGCTACGTGGTCGGTCCCGCGCACCGCGGCCAGGGGCTCGCGACGCGGGCGGTAAAGGTGATGGCCGCCTACGCCTTCGAGCAGTTGGACGCTGGGCAGGTGATCCTGGAACTGGAGGCCGAGAACGCGGCCAGCGTCGCCGTGGCCACCCAGTCGGGCTTCAGCCTGCTCGACGTGCCCTTGATCACAGGAGAGGAGAAGGGGCGGCCCTACGCCCTGCAGACGTGGGGTCTGAACCGCCCCTGACACTCAGCCTCCTCGTCGAGCGGCTTCCGCCGTGAACGGCGAACTCGTCCGGCCGGCACACCGGTTGCTCGGGACGCGCCGTTACTGCCACCGCACTGCGCCCCGGCCCGTGCTGTCCTGGGACAAGCACGGGCCGGGGCGCGCTTCGATCATGCGACACGGTACCGAAGGGCGTAGCCGTCGGGAGCCGGTGCCGTGCCTCCCGTGTGGTCTGAACTCCCAGTTTCACCAGACCGGTCGGGACGGCCGCCATCAGTTCCACGGTCCGGTCCAACGGTTGCGCGGTCCGGTCGTACGGGTCGACGGCCCGGGAATACAGCCCGGGTCCTACGGTCCGGTGTCGAACTCCGGCGGCTGGAGACCTGCGAGGCACCTCGTGTTCGGCGCTGTCGGGCTGTCGAAGAACGAGTTGGTGATCGCCTGGGCGCACGGCGACTCGGCGAAGGTGACATGGGCGACGTAGGGGACCGTGATGGTGGTGGACCGGCTCAACGTACGGGCGACATACGCACCGTTGCTCGGCGCGGTCTGGGCGTCGAACCCGCCCGACAGGACGAGGGTCGGGATGTCGCTCCGCGTCACGTCACGCACCGAGCGGGGTGCCGCCGGGACGTCCCAGGCTCGGCAGTCCGCGTGGAGGAAGGGAAGTTGCGGAGCGTTGGCGAGCACCGAGAGGGGGAAGGAGGGGAACGCGCGCCGCCCTCCCCGGATGACGTCGGCCTCGCTCTCGAAGGGTGTCCACTCGCGGCAGAAGACCCCGTAGGCGAGCCCGTGGGCAATCCTGCCCACGGCTTGCGGGCTGAGTTTGCCCCCCGCCCACTGCTCCGCGACGCGCTGCGGGTTGCCGTGGGCCAACTCGTCGATGGAGCGGGGCACTCCGGCCGCCACGTGGGTGGCCGAGGTCAGCCAGTTCACCAGGACGCCGCCGTCCAGTACGACCTTCACCGGCGCCGGTTGGCCCGGCACGGTGACCATGGTGGTGAGCGGCCGGGCTTCGAGCCGGCGGACGAGGCGTTCGAACGTGTCCGACAGGTGCGGGTAGCGACGGTTGCAGGAGGGCTGCTCGGCACAGGCCGTGAACAGGCCGTCGAAGCCCTGCCGTGCGGCGCTCCAGGTCACGGCCCCTCCTGCCAGGGACGGCGGCAGGACGCCGTCGATGCCGACCGACCGGATGCCCTGGGGGTGGTCGCGCATGTAGATGAGGGCCAGGTCGGTGCCGTAGGAGATACCGAAGACGTTCCATCGCCTGATGCCCAGTGCGACGCGCAGGTCGGCGTAGTCGGTGGCGCTCTCGGTGCTGTCGTAGGCGCTGAGGTCGCCGCGCCTCGCCGACTGCTCGCGGCAGGTCCGCGTCGCGTCGACGTGCAGGCGCCCGGTGGACGGCGCACCGTAGACGAGGCCCAACGCCCGCGCGTTGAACTCGTCGATGTTCGGGCAGGTGAGCACGGGGTCGGCCGAGTAGGTCCCCCGCTGGGACATGAGGATCACGTCCCGGTCGCGGTTCAGGCCTCCGTCGACCGCCAGTTGGGCCTCGGAGACCGCGTCGTCGCCCGGTCCGCCGGCGAACCACACGATCGGATCGCGTGCCGGTCTGCTTGCGAGCGCCGGAACGATCGCGACCCCGAGGGTGATCTTCCGTCCCCTGTGACGGGAACGGTTCTCGGGCACCGTGAGCGTTCCACAGCGGGCCCCTTCGAGAGCCGGGGCAGGGTCCGCCGTCCTCGGGCAGTCACCCGGCACGAAGCGGGCGTCGCCCACCGTCCGGGCGACTGTCCCGAGAGGCGCTGCCGGGCCGGCCTCGGCTCGCGCGGGTGTCACGGTGAGGCCGAGGGCGAGGACGCCGGCCGTTGCTCCGGCCAGCACGGCCGGGAGCCGTCGCGGGGTGCTCCGGTGGTGGGGTGGACGGCTGGACATCATGAGCTCTCCGGGTCGGGGGTGATGGTGAACGGTTTCGGTGCGAGCCCCGCCACACAGGCCGTGTCGGGCGAGCCCGGCTGGGTGAGGAAGGACGCCAGGACGCTTTGCGCGCAGGGCGACTGCGCAACCACCCAGTGGCCGATGCCGGGAATCAGCACGGCCGTCGAACGGGACAGGGTACGGCCCGTGTACGGTCCCCAGCGCGCTCCGGTCTTCGCGTCGAAGCTGCCGGAGACGATGAGCGTCGGCACGTCGCTGACGGTCGCGATCCGCTGGACGGGGGTGCGGTCCGGGACGTTCCAGACGCGGCACACGTCGTGCTCGAAGGGAAGTTGCGGAGCCTGGGCCAGGACCGAGTCCGGCCACCCGGGGAACGCCCTGCGACCGGCTCTCAGCAGGTCGGCCTGCGAATAGCCCGGTACCCACTCGCTGCAGGCCACCGACTGGGTCAGGCCGTGGGCGAACTCGCCGATGACGGGATGCGCGCCGGCGGCGGCGGCCCGCGCGAAGCGCTCAGGGTTTCCGTGGGCGAGTTCGTCGAGGGCCGCGGGGACGTCGACGGCCGGGACCGCGTTGGCGACCAGCAGGTTCGCCAGCGCACCCCCGTCGAGGACGACCTTCACCGGGTCGCCGCCGCCCGGCGGCCGCGCGGTCGTCGTGAGGGGACGCGCCTCCAGCCGCCGGATCTGCCGGGTCAGTGTGCGCGGGAGATCCGGGTAGCGGCGGTCGCACAGGGGCTGGGCCGCGCACGCCGCGAAGATCGCGCCGATCCCCTCCTGGGCGCTGTCCCAGGTCCACGGCAGGCTCACGATCTGCGGCGGTACGACGGAGTCGATGGCCACCGAGCGGATACCTTGCGGGTGGCGGCGCAGGAAGGTGAGGGCCAGATCGGTGCCGTAGGAGTACCCGTAGACGTCCCATCTGCGGATGCCCAGCGCCTTGCGCAGGTCGGCGAAGTCGGCGGCGTTCTCGGTGGTGTTGTAGGCGCTCAGGTCGATTCCGTCGGCCGTCAGACGGTCCCGGCACTTCTTCGCCGCGCGCACCAGAAGGCGCCCGGTCGACGGCGCGTCGTAGCGCAGGCCCACGGACCGGGCGTTGAACCGGTCGATTTCCGGGCAGGCGAGGTTCGGCCGCGAATGCAGCGTTCCGCGCTGAGCCATGACGATGAGATCGCGGTCCCGGTTCACACCGGCGTCGATCAGGAAGGGAATGTCCGCCATCGTGTCGCCACCGGGGCCTCCGCTCATGAACACCACCGGGTCCTTTGCCGGTGTCGCCGACGCGGCCGGAATGATCGCGACGGTCAGCCGGACGGTCCGCCCCCGACGGTGGGCGCGGTTCTCGGGCGCCTCCAGAACCCCGCATCGGCCGGGGATCGGTTCGGGTGTGTTCGGGCATGGACCGGGCACGAACCGTGCCGCAGATCCTGACCCGGCCTCACCGACCGGTGGTGAGACGGCAGGGCCCGGTGCCGCGCCGGCCGCTCCCATGAAGGCCAGAGAGGCCGCGACGAGCGCCATGGTGGTGCGCGCGCGCCGGGAGCGTCGCCGTGCGTACCGGTGCTGCATCCTTTTTCGTACGGTCCCGCCGTTCCCGTGAACGGACGGCAGGCAGCCGGGACTGATGCCCTGTTCCGTCATGTGATCCCGTCTCTCCGACGGCCCCGGCCGTCTCGACCGGAA
Organism: Streptomyces sp. NPDC091209; assembly: GCF_044757755.1. Taxonomy (NCBI): domain Bacteria; kingdom Bacillati; phylum Actinomycetota; class Actinomycetes; order Kitasatosporales; family Streptomycetaceae; genus Streptomyces; species Streptomyces sp. NPDC091209. The sequence goes on from NZ_JBIVVR010000013.1 coordinate 102,597, forward strand.
CGACGCCATGTGGCTTCGCCCGCCTCCGTATGGCCGGGGCGGGGACTGCGTACGCCAGCCTGGGTCGGTGGCGAGACGCCCACCACTCGTGGGCTCCACTTGGGCCTCGGTATCACCCCGGCGCCGATCACCCGGTCGTGCCGAACAGTCACTCGGCCGGTTCGTGCGCTGCGCTCCAGGACTGATCGACGCAGGCCCGGCTCGCCCCGGACGGTGGGCGGCCGCCGGTGGGCCCGGGCGGCTCGGGCAGTCTCACGACCCGCTGCTGATCAGCTGTCCGGCGCTGTCGGAGGCTTGGACTTGGCGGGGTGTGTTCCGTCCTCGGCGGATGGACGCCGTCCCGGCTGCGGCACGTCGAGCGGCCCAGCCTCTTCGGTGTGGGCGGTGTGCCTCGGCGTCTTCCTACCGTTCCGGCTCGATCAGCGGGCAGGCGGCCAGCACGCGGAGCGGGCTGGCCGCCGCAGCGCGCGGCACGTCGGAGACGCCCATCACCATGGAGCCGATTCTCGGCATGCGCCGATTCTGGCGGACGCCGACAGGCTCGTCAGTGAATTCCGACCCTACGGCGGGGCGAACGGCGCCTGATGCAGGCCTGGTTCACCGCGCGCACGCCGGCGAGGAGCACCCTTGTTTCCGACACCGGCGCCGGACAGCGACAAGGGCGAACCTCGCCCGTTTCCCGCGAACACTGATCGCCGGGCGCGACGCTCGAAAGCCGCGCGGTGATGGCGGCGACCCCGCGACCGGCACCTCCAGGACGAGCCCGACCGTTCGCGAGAGGTCCGATGCCGCCGTCAGCGCACCAAAGGGAGGAAGACCGTGTCGACGATCTCCTCGAGGACGTGGTCGGGCACGGGGGCGAAGGTCGTGAGGATTTCGTGGCGCAGCAGGTCGAAGGGGAGCGTCCTGATGCGTTCGGTGAGGCGTTCCGGTTGGGCCTCGCCGCGGTCGATGGCCCGGTCGAACAGTACGTCGAGCCCTTTCTCGCGCCCTGTCGTGCGGAGGTCGCCGGGGCCGGTGCCGGTCTCCTGGTAGTAGCCGGCCAGGTGCACGGTCATGAGGGTGACGAACTGGACCCGGGTGGCGTTGATCTCCCGCATGAGGGCGAGGACATCCCCCCGCAGGCTTCCCGTGTCGGGAACGTCGAGGCGGTGCTTCTCCAGGGTGTGGACGATGGCCGCCCGCACGAGTTCGTCACGGTCGGACCAGCGGCGGTACAGAACGGGAGGGCTGGTGCCCGCCCGCCGAACGACGGCGTCCATCGTGAACCTGGCGTAGCCGGTGTCCGTGAGTTCTTCCCAGGCCGCATCGAGGAGCGCCTGCTCCAGTGCCGCCCCGCGGCGCCGCTCGGGCATCCGAACCTCCCTTGGATAGATTTGCCTATCTTATTCTAGCGCCCTACTCTGGCCGTCGTAAGACAGGACTCTCTATCTTAGGTGGCTGCTCGTGAGAACTCCCAACAAGACCGGACCCGTACTCGCGGCGGCGGACCCCTCTCCTGGCGCACCCCGGTCGTTGCGCGAGGCCTGGGTGGCCCTGGCCGGACTGTCCGCGGTGTTCCTGTTCGAGATGCTGGACGATTCGATCTTGAACGTCGCGTTGCCCACGATCGGACGCGAGCTGCATGCTTCGACGATCGCGCTGCAATGGGTGACAGGCGCGTACGGAGTCGTGTTCGGCGGTCTGATGCTGGTGTTCGGCGCGGTGGCCGACCGGTACGGCCGACGACGGATCATGCTCATCGGGCTGACGCTGCTCGGCATCGCGAGCCTGGCGACCGCCTTCGTCACCACCGCGGAGCAACTGATCGCCGTCCGGGCGGTGATGGGCGTCGCGGCGGCGATGACGACTCCGGGGTCGATGGCCCTGGCCTTCCGGCTGTTCGATGAGGAGGGCCTGCGCGTCCGTGCGATAACGCTCATCTCGACCGTTGGTCTGATCGGGCTCGCGATCGGCCCGACGACGGGAGGCTTCGTGCTCGCCATCGCGCCCTGGCAAGTCCTGCTGCTGGTGAACGTGCCGATCGCCGTGCTCGCGATCATCGGTGTACGGGTCGGCGTCGCCGCGGACGAAGCTGCTGACCTCCACCGCGACCCGGTGGACGTCCTGGGAGCGGTGCTGGGCACGGCGACGATCGTGCTCGCGCTCGTCGCACCGACGCTGTTCGTGAACGAAGGCACCCGCTCATGGGGACCATGGACGGCCACCGCCGCGGCCGTTGCGGGGGCGATCTCCTTCTTCCTCCGCCAGCGCTCGACCCGCCATCCGCTTCTCGATCCGAAGCTCGTCGCCCGCCCGCTCGTCTCCAGCGGTCTGGCCTACAAGGCCGCCGCGGGTCTCGCGACCGCCGGCCTCGGCTACATGGTGACGCTGCAACTGCAGCTCGACTGGGGGTGGACGCCCGCGCTCGCGGCGATCGGAATGCTGCCGCAGGTCGTCGTCCTCCTCGCGGCCGGCCCGTTCATCAATCCGCTCGTGCGACGCGTCGGTATCGGCCGCGCCGCATGGCTCGGTGCCGCGGCGGTCGTGTTCGGGCTCGCCATCTACAGTCTGCTGAGCCGTTTCGGGTACGTATGGGTCGCGCTCGCGCTCGTACTCGTAGCCGCCGGTCTGCGCGTGGCCGGTGTCGTCGCCGCGGTCAACGTGCTCGGTGGCCTGCCGAAGGACCGGACGTCGATCGGCGCGGCGCTCACCGACACCGCGACCGAAGTCACCTCCGGCGTCGGTATCGCCGTCACCGGCACCATCCTCGCCGCGCTCTTCACCGGCAACATCGCCACAGCGAACTGGAGCAGGCGGCAGTCCGCGGAATTCCAGGAGGCGGTCACCACCGCTGGTCTCGTTCTCACCGTCGTGGCCGCGGCGCTGGTCGGGTGGGCGATGCTCCGCGCGCGGAGTGCCGCGGACGGCCAAGCGGACACGCCCGTCGCCGACCCGATCGGCGAGCAGACCACGGCATGATGCCGGCTCGCGGCCGGGATGACAGGCAGCCAACTTGGGCGGTGGGTCGAACCGGTCGCGACCCGCGTCGTCGATCATCCGACCTGGGACAGCATGGTGTCAGGGACGGGCCGGGGAGGCGCTGAGAGAGCGGGAAACGTGTTGCGGGGCAGGCGCGGCGGCCGCATCATCCCCGGATGGACGACATGCCGAACCGACTCCCGGAATGTTTGCCGGCCCTGCGTGCCGCGGCGCGCGAAGCCGACTTCACCAGGTCCTGCGAGGAGCGCACCGGCAGCCTGCTGGCCGTCCTCGCGGCAGCCTGTCCCGGTGGCCGCATCCTCGAACTCGGCACGGGTGTGGGGGAAGGCACCGCCTGGCTCCTCAGTGGAATGGACAGCGCTTCTCGCCTGGTCACGGTCGAACGTGACCAGGCCGTGCAGCAGGTAGCCCGCCAGGAGTTGAGGTCCGATCCCCGGGTGACCTTCGTGACCGGAGACGGCGGCGCATGGCTGCGGAACTACGAAGGAGAACCGTTCGACCTGGTGTTCGCGGACACCTGGCCCGGCAAGTTCAGCCACCTGGAACGCGCCCTGCGACTCGTGGCCCCCGGCGGAACGTATCTGATCGACGACCTCGACCCGCGGCCCGACTGGCCGACGGACCACGAGGCCGCGGTCGAACGGCTCCTGACCGACCTGGAGTCACGAGAGGACTTCCGCTCCGTCCGCATGGCCTGGGGGAGCGGGCTCCTCATGGCGGTGCGGTCGGCCCGGAACCGAGAGCGATGAAGAGTGCGACGACCGGCAGGCGACCCGGCTCCTGCCACCGGTCCCTCCACTCCCTCCCCTTGGACGGCAGCACAACCCTCGACACCTTTCAGGCGTCCAGGACGTGACCGGATGGCAAGGCCCAGATCCACATCGCCATCCCCACCGACAACGAACCCGTACCGGCCACCTCCGGTGGGGCGTCCACCGGAGGCGGTTCGACAGGCGGGGGCGCCACAGCGGGCGGCGGCGGGAACGACCCCGAGGGCCAGTCCACCGGCGGTTCGGGCAGCACGGGCAGCACCGGTTCCACGTCGACCGGTTCCACGTCGACCGGTTCCACGTCGGCCGGCACTTCGACGGACGGCTCCACCACCGGTTCCGGCGACGGCAGTTTGGCCAGCACCGGCTCCGACGGCACCCCGCTCATCGCCGGCGCCGCGGCTGCCACGGCCGCCCTCGGCGGTGGCCTGGTCCTGGCCGTACGCCGCCTTCGCACGACCGCCAAGTCCTGCTGAGCGCCGTGCCCTTGAGGCCGCAGTCCTGACAACTCCCTGTCCCTGAGGCCCGAAGCCGGAGGTACCCCACCCGTGACCGGCGCGGTGCGGTGATCGTCGTAGGCGCGCATTTACGGCCGGAACCGCGCGGTTGGCCATATGGACACCGCGAGAGCGGGCGTGCTCTGATGCCAAGTGCTGATCTCCGTGGGCGGGGTCTGAGCAGGGTTTCCTCCCGCACCGCCGCACCCCCGGAGGACGCCGCAGCCCGAACATCGCCCGCAAGCGGGAAACCCGGCTCCGGGCCTCAACCGGCATACGGAGACGGGGTTCCCTCACAGCCAGCAGAACGGATGTTGCGCATGAGGACTGCTTCAAAGAGGCGACGGCTGAGATCCGTACGGCGGCAGACAAGCGTCGCCGCCGCCCTCGCCGTGGCCGCCACCATGACACTGACAGGCGCTGACCTACCGTCGGCCGACGGTGCGTACGGCCGGCGAATCCCAGAACTCTCCTCGGGAGACGCCCGCTTCGAGATCCTCTCGCCCACGCTGATCCGTACCGAATACGCGGGCGACGGCAAGTTCACCGACGATCCGACGTTCAACGCCATCGGCCGCGACGGGTTCGAGCCGGCCGCCTACAGTGCCAGGACGTCCGACGGCTGGCTCACCATACAAACCAGCGCGATGAGCCTGCGCTACAAGGTCGACTCCGGGCCGTTCAACGCGCAGAACCTTTCGGTGCAGTTGGCTGCGGGCAGTGCTCCCGTGACCGCAGCCCCCTGGCAGCGTCTGACCTGCACGCTCGGCACACTGTGCGAGGCCGAGAACCTGCGTCTCAACGGGCTTTCCGTCGCCTCCGACCATGGCGGCCACACCGGGACCGGCTTCGCCGCGGGATTCGAGGGCACGGGCAGCTCGGCGTCCGCTGACATCGATGTCAAAGACGCTGGGACGTATCAGTTCGACCTGCGGTACGCCAACTCCCGTGGCGGTGACGGCCAGACCCGGACCCGCACCCTGACGCTCTCCGTGGACGGCGGCGCGCAGCAGACGCTGTCCCTGCCGGCCACAGCGAACTGGGACACGTGGAATGTCACCACGGCGAGTGTCCGACTCGGCGCGGGTCACCACACCCTCGCCCTGACCCGAACCGCCTCGGACTCCGGCGATGTCAATGTCGACAGCGTCGCGCTCGTCCGTCCCGGCGACGCGTACCCGCCGGTCTCCAGCACCGCGATCACCGACTGCTTGTACGGCGTGAGCTGCGAGGCGGAGGCCGGACGCATCGGCGGCACGGCGGTCGACGCCACCGATCACAAGGGATATGCCGGCAGTGGCTTCGTCGGTGACCTCCACCAGGGATCGAGCCTGACGACCCATGTGGTCGGCGTGCCCGCCGATGGCGTCTACGCCCTCCGGGTGCGTTACGCCAACGGAATCGGCGGCGACGGCCTCCACCAGGAGCGCACCGCCACGGTGTCCGCCGGCGGCACCAACGGCACCTTGTCGTTCCCCACGACTAAGGACTGGGACGACTGGCAGACGGCGTCGCTGCCCGTGACCCTCACCGCGGGTGCGAACGACATCACCCTCAACTGCCCCGACGCGGCCAGCTGTCACATCAACGCCGACACCGTCTCGGTGGCCGCCCCCGGGGCCGCCGCGCCCCCGCCGCACCTCGCGCTGGGCGGATACCGCCGAGGCCTCGACGGTGTCACCGGCAACGAGAACTCCGTCGTCACCACGCCCGGCCTGCTCAACCAGGACGGTTGGTATCTGCTCGACGACACACCCTCGGCGCTGTACGACACCACGACGCAGAAGGCGGTGCCCCGCCCCGACCACGGTGGCACGCCCTACCAGGACGGCTATGTCTTCGGCTACGGACACGACTACAAGCGGGGACTCAGCGATCTGGCCACGCTGACCGGACCGCCCGCACTGTTGCCGCAGTGGGCTTACGGCGTCTGGTACTCGGAGTACATCGACCGCACCGCGGCGGACTACCGGAACACCATCCTCCCGGCGTTCCGCTCCGAAGGCACCCCGCTGGACGTCCTGGTGACCGACACGGACTTCAAAGCCGTGAACAACTGGAGCGGTTGGGAGATGGATCCCGCCAAGTTCCCCGATCCCCAGGGCTTCTTCGACTGGTCGGCTTCCCAGGGCCTGCACAACACCCTCAATGTGCACCCCAGCATCCTCGCGTCCGACCCCCAGTTCGCCCAGGCGCAGGCCACCGCCAAGGGCAGGCTGACGAAGGGCGGTTGCGCCTCGGGCGCCGACGTCGAGAACAACTGCTACACCTTCGACTTCGGCGACCCGGACCAGCTCAAGGCGTACATGGACCTGCACCGGACCATGGACCGGCAAGGCAACGACTTCTGGTGGCTCGACTGGTGCTGCGACGCATCGCAGTCGTCACTGCAGGGCGTGACCCCGGACGCGTGGATCAACCAGCAGTACGCCACCGCCGACGCCGAGACCCTCGGCCGCGGATTCGTCCTCTCGCGTGCGTACGGCTCGTTGCAGGCGGCCGGGTACAGCGGCCAGCAGGGCCTGCCGACCGGGCCATGGGCGGACAAGCGCTCCACCGTCCACTTCACCGGCGACACCTCCTCGACCTGGGGCACATTGAAGCTGGAGGTCGGATACACCCCGGGGGAGTCCGCCGCGACCGGGATGGCGGCCATCACCCACGACATCGGCGGGCACAACGACACGACAGGGCTGACCGGTTCGGAGACGTACACCGAAGGCGGGCAGACCCGCACGACCCACAAACTGCCCGACGACCTGTACGCCCGCTGGGTCCAGTTCGGCGCCTTCCAGCCCATCGACCGCCTGCACAGCAACCACAGCGACCGACTGCCCTGGCAGTACGGCGCGGCGGCCCGGCAGTCGGCCGACAAGTTCCTCAATCTCCGCGAGAACCTGGTGCCTTACACCTACACGCTCGCCGAGGAGGCGAACCGCACCGGCGTGCCCATCGTCCGCCCCACCTACCTGGAGTACCCCGACGAGCCCCAGGCGTACGCCGCCGCGAACAGCGAGTACTTCTACGGCTCCGACATCCTGGTCGCCCCCGTGACGACGCCGGGCGCCTCGGCCACCACCTCGGTATGGCTCCCGCCCGGCCAGTGGACCGACTACTTCACCGGCGAGACCTACACCGGCGGCCGCACCCAGGAGGTGACCACCGACCTGAACTCGATGCCGGTATTCATCAAGGCGGGCGGCATCCTGCCCACCCGCACGCACAATGTGTCCAGCAACGACCGAAACCCGCTGACCGACGTCACGCTCACCGTGGCCGCAGGTGCGTCGGGCTCGTTCCACCTCTACGAGGACAACGGCACCACCAAACACAAGAACCAGAGCGCCACGACGACCATCCAATACAGGCAGCACGGCACGCGCCGCACTGTGTCGATCCGTCCGACGCGGGGTTCCTTCCCCGGTCAGGTGCAGACCCGCCAGTGGACCCTCTCCCTCCTGGGGACGCAGGCACCCACCAAGGTCTCGGCGACCGGCGTGCAACTGTCCCCGCACGCGTACCACTGGGACAGCACCTCGAAGGTTCTGACCATCACACTCCCACGCCACAGCGTGCACACGCCGATCACCGTCACTTTCCAGTAGGAAGGCACCCCCCAGGAGGTGACGCGCTCCGCCGGGCCGATGGACACAGGCCGTCGGCCCGCACCTCCTGAACATCGTCGACACCGCTGCCCGTCCATCGCCTGCCGATGGACGGGCAGCGGCTTGCGCATGCGAGGCCACCAGAGTTCTGCCGACGGCGGTCACCTCAGGGTTTGCCCGTCGCCCCAGGCGCGGTTGGTGTCGTTCAAGGGGAAGTGGAACTCTCGTCGCCGAGGGGCCAGGCCTCGATGTCGCGGTAGTGGATCGGTCCGCTGCTACGGCCGATGTTGCTGCCGACCAGGTGCAGACGTTCGGCAGGCCACGGGCGGCCGGTGAACTCGGCGAACCCTTGGGCGATTTCCTCGGTCGAGGACCGGTCTCCTCTGCGGGCGCGGGCCAACGTCAGATGGGGGCGAAACGGGCGGTCTTCGAAAGAGATCCCGCAATCCTTGACGACGGTACGCACATCGGCGGCGAGTTTGTGCAGCTCATCGAGGTCCCCGTCGATTCCGCTCCACAGCACGCGGTCGTCGAAGTTACCGCTGCCGCGCAGTGCCAAGGCGAGTCGTGGGTGGTCCGCCGCGAGATCGGCGAGGGGCGGACGCAGGAGTGGAACCGTCTCGACCGGCAGTTCTCCCAGGAACGCCAGGGTGATGTGCCAGTCCTCGATCCGGTTCCACCGCATGCGAGGGTGCGTTGCGTAGGCGGGGCGCAGCTCCCGGGCCAGTTCTTCTTTCGCGTGGTCAGGCGGAGCAAGAGCGATGAACACGCGAACGGTCGCGGTCTGGGTCTGATCGTTCACACCAGACTTCATACCGCACCTGCCATCTCTGATGGCGCCCCGGCCCTTCGCCATGGCAGACCGGCCCCAGGTCAAGCAGCCGTCGGGCTTCCCGCCGGAGCGAGGAGATGCTGTCGAACTCCTCCGTACGGACATGAGAACGGGCAGCCGGGCGAGTATCGACCTGGGGTGGAGGAGTCGGCCATGCGGGGCGGATCGGGTCAGGCTCTCACCGTAGGACCTGAGCGGTACGCGCGGACAAGAGCCAGTCGGGGAACTCTTGCAGAAGCCGGTCGTAGAGCAGATCGTCAGGCACGGTGCGCGGATCAGGGCCGGCGTGGAAGAAGCGCGTTGTCGACGACGCGATGTCTGGGTACGGCCAGATCGTCGAGCTTGCGGAGGAAGGCGAACTCGTTGTCGTCGGGGTCGCCGAAGCCGATGAACTGACCACGTGCACTACTCCTTCGTCGGGTTGCGGTCCTCATCTTCGTGGTCGTGACCGTGCCGCGGGATGGCTTCCGGCCGTACGCAGGCGGGTGCATGGGTCCAGCTCTGCGGCGCAGGCGTCGAGCAGGGCCTGTGCCGCCGGTGGTAGGGCAGTTGGGATGCCGTTGTCCACTCGTCCTGTCGGCTCGACGCGGGTTGCGAGGTCCCGAGCGATGGAGACGACCGTGGGAAGCGGGCGTTGGTGTGGTGCCACCATGCCCGAGCGCCGTCCTGGCACCATGGCGGCATGGAACGAGTGCTTGGAATCGGTGGATACTTCCTGCGGGCTGCCGACCCGACGGCCCTGGGCGCGTGGTATCGCGATTGCCTGGGCCTCGACGCCGATGAGAACGGCCTGTGGCGTCAGGGAGCGGGGCCGACCGTGTTCGCGACGTTCGAGTCCGAGAGTGACTACTTCGGGTCCCTCGCCCAGCGGACCATGCTCAACTTCCGGGTTCGCGACCTGGACGCGATGCTCGCGCAATTGCGTGCGAAGGGAGCCGAGGTGGCGCCGGAGACGCAGGACATGGACGGTGTCGGTCGTTTCGGCTGGGTCATCGATCCCGAGGGCAATCGGGTCGAGCTGTGGCAACCTGCCTGACAGCGCCGACACCGATTCCGCCGCGCTCCAGCGCGCTGAGCTCCCCGTCCACGGGAACCTCGAAGCGGCCCTCAGCGAACCGCTGGTAGGCCTCGGGCGAACGGCCGGGACCCCTGCCGAGGAGCCGGCCGGCCGCTCCTCGGCTCGTGGCCCGCGCCGGTCGTCAGCCCTCCTCGCGCAGCCCCCAGGGCGAGCCGTACTCGGTGAGCAGGTCGAGGAAGGGGCGCGGTGGCAGGGCTTCCGGGCCGAGGACGCCACCGGCCGACCAGGCACCACCCGCGACGAGTTCGAGGGCGATGACAGGGTTGACGGCGGTCTGCCACACCACCGCCTGCGATCCGTACTCACGCATCGACCACTGGTTGTCGACCACGTGATAGAGGTAGACCTCGCGGGCCGCGCCGTCCTTGGTGCCCTTGACCCAGGTGCCCGCGCACGTCTTGCCGGTCATACGGTCGCCCAGCGTGGCCGGGTCGGGCAGGCAGGCGGCGACCACGTCGCGCGGGGAGACCGCCACCGGCCCGTTCTCCGAGGGGACGGTGACCTTCTTGGTGGCGTCCAGGCCCAGCTCGTGGAGGGTCTTCAGCTTGTCGATGAAGTCGTCGCCGAGGCCGTACTTGAACGTCACCCGGCGGGCGTCGACCCAGCGGGGGATGAGCAGGACCTCCTCGTGCTCGACGTTGACGCACTCCACCGGGCCGATGCCCTCGGGGAAGTCGAAGACCTCAGGTTCGCTGAAGGGTTCGGTGGTGAACCAGCCGCGATCCTTCTCGTAGACCACCGGGGGATTCAGGCACTCCTCGATGGTCGTCCAGATACTGAACGACGGGGCGAAGTCGTAGCCTTCGACCGTCAGGTTGGCGCCGTCGCGGACGCCGATCTCCTCGATCTGGTCGAAGAGTTCATCGGCCGCGTACCGGGCGAAGACGTCCGACAGGCCCGGCTCCACGCCCATGCCGACCAGGGCCAGCCGCCCGGACCGCTCCCACGCTTCGGCCTGTTCGAACTGCGCGTCGCCGAGCTTGACCCCGCATCGCTCGTACGGGTGGGTGGCGTGCGGCGCGGACAGGGACATCGCCATGTCGAGATAGTGCGTGCCCGCCGCGAGGGCCGCGTTGAACAGTGGCATCACGAACCGCGGATCGGTCGCGTTGAGCAGGGCGTCGCACCTCTCCTCGGTGAGCGCCCGACGTACCGCGTCCTCGTCGGAGGCGTCCAGGCGTCTCGCGCTGAAGCGGTCCCCGTGTTCCTTCAGCGCCGCGACGGCCGCCTCGGCGCGTGCGAGGTCGTAGTCCGCTACGACCATGTGGGTCAGGAAGTCGCGACGGGCCGCGATCCGTGTGACGGCCGTGCCCACACCGCCCGCGCCCACGAGAAGAACTCGCATGTCACACACCTTTCGTTGCCGGAGACGAACGCCTCCGGGCTTGGACAGATGCAACGGGATGCCCTGGGTTAAGGTCAACGATGTTGGCATAAGAGTTGGTGCGGGGTCGGCAGGGAGAGCAGGCGTGGCGAAACAAGTGGTGCCGGAGGCGGCACGGCGCAGGCGCCGGCCGACGAGGCAGGGCACCGTGCTGTCCGAGAAGCTGATCGTGGAGACGGCGCTGCGGATGCTGCGAGAGCACGGCAGTACCGGGCTGACGGCACGCAGGCTGGGCGCGGTCCTCGGTGCCGACCCCAGCACGCTCTACCGGTACTTCGCCGGTCTGGACGACCTGACCAGGGCCATCGGCGAGGAGCTGATGGGGCGGGCGCTGGACACCTGGAAGGCCACCGGAGAGTGGCGGTCCGACCTGCGGGCCCTCGGCCAGGCGATTCACGCCTCCTACCTCGCCCATCCCCAGGCCGCTGTGCTGACCGCCAGCCGAGTCACCGGCCGGCCACGGGAGATCGCGGTGGACGAGACGATCCTGGGCACCCTCCGCACCGCGGGGTTCCCGGACGCGGACGCGGTCGTCGTCTACCACGCGTTCATCGACCTCACGCTGGCCTTCGCGGCCCTGGACGCCGGGTCGCTGGCGCTGACGGACGAGGCCCGCGCGGCGGACGAGGAGATGTGGAACTCCACGTACGCCCAGCTGCCCGCCGACACGCACCCGCACATCGCGGCCACCGCGCGGCTCCTGGCCGGGCGGATGACCCACAGCGCCTATCCCGTCGTCCTGGACACGCTGCTGAACAGCGCGGCGGAGCAACTCGTCTGGGCCCGCGCCCGGCGATACCCGCACGCCGCAAGCACCCGAAAGCCCTGACTCCGAGGCTTATGCCAACGGTGGTGACATTTTTCCCGTGGGAAAGGCGGCACAGTGGTGCCGTCAGCCGTCAGCCGTCAGCCGTCAGCCGTCAGCCGTCAGCCGTCAGCCGTCAGCCGTCAGCCGTCAGCCGTCAGCCGTCAGCCGTCAGCCGTCGCGCTCGAGCGCCGTCGCACTCATGGGCGCGCTGGCGGGCCGTCCTGTGCCGGTGAGGCGGCCGTCGCCGCTTCGTCGAGGGGGATGCCCAACCGGTCGGCCACGGTGGTGAGGGCTGTTCCCAGCGGGAGTGCGATTCGAGTGAGGGCGTGCTGGTCGCCCCGGGTCGGGTCCCGGTTGACGATCACCACCGGCGTCCCGGCCTGAGCCGCCTGGCGGACGAACCGTAGCCCAGACATCACCGTCAGTGAGGAACCCAGGACCAGGAGCGAAGTCGCCTCACGAACCAGTCGGCGGCAGTGCTCGACCCGCGACGGCGGAACGGTTTCGCCGAAGAACACCACGTCTGGTTTGAGGATGCCTCCGCAGGCCGTGCACGGCACCACGCGGAAGTCCCCGACCTGTTCGTCGGTGAGGTCGGCGTCGCCGTCCGGGTTGATCGCGGCGGCCGCCGGTGCGAAGCCCGGATTGGCCTTCTCCAGCAGCCGGGCGAGTTCGCGGCGCTGGCTGGAGGTGCCGCAGGAAAGGCAGACGACCCGGTCCAGGCCTCCGTGGAGTTCCACGACGCCCTGGCTGCCGACGGCCTGGTGCAGACCGTCGACGTTCTGGGTGATCACCCCGGAGAGCAGGCCGTGCCGCCCGAACGCGGCCACGGCCCGGTGCCCGTCGTTGGGACGGGCCCGGCCGAAGGTCCGCCAGCCGAGGTGGCTGCGCGCCCAGTACCGCCGACGGGCCTGGGCGCTCGCTGTGAAGTCCTGGTAGGTCATCGGGGTGTGCCGACTCAGGCTTCCGCCCGGGCCCCGATAGTCGGGGATGCCTGATTCCGTGGAGATTCCCGCTCCGCTGAGCACAAGAACACCGCCGGTGCTCAGTGCGTCGGAGACCGGCTCCAGATCCGTGGTGCCCGGCGGCAGGTCCTCGGCAGGGGTCCAAGTCAGAGTGGGGCGCATTCGCATGTCCCCAGGGTACGAACCCGATGACAGGTGTGTGGGCCGGCAAGTCATCGACCAAGGTCACCAAGGGGGTCCGGCTCGTGCCGTCACCCAGGCGTTCCGGCTCCTGCCCTCGTCAAGGGCGCCGGCTCCCGCCGTCCTACGGGTGCAGGCTTCCGCGCCGCCGCGCTCCCCGGAGTCATCGAGCTCGTCGAGTCCGCCCGGGGCTCGCCACCGGACCGTGAACGGCGCTCACCTCGTCCAGCGCACGCGTGCCGGATCCCGCTTCGGACGCGGCCGACTGGTCGAGCGCGCCGCAGCAGGCCGCGGCCTGGAGAAGCAGTGACAAGGCCGGGCGCTGCGGCCGCTACATCAGGTCGCTGATGACCGGGTGGTCCACGTCGAGCGGGCAAGCGAAGACACGCATGGTCTCCCGATTCCCGAGTACGACATCTGTCGCCTCCCGATGCCGACGCAGAACGTCCGGACTTGCGTCGAGAGAGCCGACGGGCGCCCAGCTCTCCCTGCCGCCGTTCCACTCCTGGCTGGCGATCGCGGCCACGAAGCGCATCTCGCTGCCGCATGTGCCGCACCGTACCGGCCCGTCATAGCCCTGGTGGTTCCACGGCTCATGGCCGCCGAGCTTCCAGCCCGGGGCTGTCGACAGGTCCCAGGAGCAGCGGGCTTCGCACTCCTCGGGTAGTCGGGGTGGGGGAAGGTCGCCTGCTCCCAATCCTCGACGCTCGTCTCGAACTCTTCGCCCAAGGCGCCGGGATGCGGATACTCGGTCACCGGCTCCGGCCTCAGCAGGCACGGGGTGGGCAGATAGCCGGCCTCGCCGACAGCCGGCGGCTCCGGTGGCGGGAGGAAGCGGTCGCCCAGGTCGCCGACGCTGCGGTAGCGGATCTGGACCCACGGACCGGCGATGCCGTTGTAGGGGACCGACCCGTCGACGTAGAAATGCTGGAACGGGCACCACAGGATCTGCAGGACGTCCGTACCCCTAGGAAAGCCGTCGCACCAGGGAACGTCATGGCGTACACCTGCATGACGGGCAGCAGGGGCCACCCGGTGTCGGCGGGTATGTCGGCCCAGGTGATTTCACCGTGGTAGGCGAACCTCGTCGATCGCTCGCCCCGTACGTTCGCGGGGCGGTGGGGCTGTGTGTGCATCAGATGCCTGCCACCTGGGCAGGTCGGCCATGCCTCGTCCACCGGCGAGGCCAAGGGTCCGCCCACCGAACTGTCACGAGGCCCGGGATTCGCCGGACGCATGTTCTCGCATGTTCTGCGAGCTCCGGAAAGACCGAGACGACGTCCAACGGCCATGGGGGTGTGACACGGGCTTCATCGCCACCACCGATGGGGTCCTGCGCGGCCGGCGCGGCCACGGGGAGAATCATCGGACGGCCATGGGGCTTCGACCGGACGAAGGGGCATTTCCTTGATCACACATGGCATCGTACGGTGGTCCGTTGATCCTGCTTACCGGTGCGTTCGCTCGCCCCTGCTGGTGCGAGGTGGCGACGCAGGTCGACCGGGACGCGCACGCTGCTGACCCAGTGACAACCACATGCTCCTTAAGGAACGCGACATGCCCACGTGGACCCGCACGCTGCGCCAGACCGGCATCACCGAGTCGGACCTGCGGACCGCGTACGGCCAACAGCGCATCTTTGTCCGGCGCTTCAAGCCTGAGGAGTTTCTGACCGTCCGGCTTCTGTTGCCGACGCGCCTGCACCCGCCGGTCATCGCCGCAGTTGCCTTCATGCACGAGACGGACCAGCGTGTCGACACCGGCCCGCGTGAAGTCCGCGGCAAGGCGTTGGGGGAGTGGGCGGCCGCCACTCGGGCGGTACTCGACGGCGCGACCCCTACGGACGCGACTCTCAGGACACTGGGGGATGCGGCCACACGGCACCCGCAACTAAAGGTTCGTGTCGAGGACTTCCTGCGGGGAGCGCGTCAGGAGGTCGAGTACGACGGTTTCGACACCGAGGACGAACTGCAGGCCTACATCGACGGGTACTCGCTGCCCGCTTTCATGCTCCTCGCCTGTCTGCTGGAGCTGAGCGACACGGCGGACGCCGAGGTGTTTGAGCAACGGTGCCGGGATCTCATCGAGGCGATGCAGCGCGTCGACTTTCTCGACGATCTCGCCGAGGACGCGGCGCGGGGACAGGTCGGCATCCCGGGCAAGGACCTGGAGCGTCACGGCCTGTCCGTCGAAGATCTCCGGGCCCCCACGAAGGCGGTCCGGGCCGGCCTGGACCAACTGGTCGGAGAACAGGTGGAATTGGCCCACCGGCGGCTGTCCGCAAGCAGGCCTCTGGTGAGCCTGGTGCCACGACAGACACGCCCCTTCATCACCGCCCTGCTCCAGGTGCAGGAGCTGCGGTTGCGTGCGATCAGCCGGAAGGGCGGCGGCCTGGCGGACGGTGGCGCACGTCCGTCCGTGGCGGCGCTCCTGGGCGTGTTGGCGCGCCAGTACCGGGCCGCCCGGCGGACGCGGTAGACCTCTCTCCGACCTCCCTCGCGCCCTCGGGAACGGAGGGCGTCAAGTTGCCCCGGCCCTTGATCCGGGCCCTGGTCGACGCCGACCGGACCGCCCGCAGTCGCGCCCTGCTCCGGCACGGCGTCGACGGACTCCTGCACAGCCTGCGTCCCACAGTCGACTGGTCCCCTTCGGTGCTGACCGCGCCCGACCCGGTCGACCGTGACCTCCACCTCGCGGGGCGCGGCCTGCTCCTGGTGCCCTCGGTCTTCGGCCGGCCCACCCCGGTCACCCTCGTCGACGCCGCACTGCTGCACGCCAACACCTGTCCGGACAGGCCGCCGAGGCGCCCGCTCGGGAGTCGGCCGGCACACCCGCCGACGGGGGACAAGCCGCAGGCCGCGACATAGGGTCTGGCTCGCAAGGCCGATCATGCGGACGGACGCCCTGACGCGGGCCGCCGCCCGCACCGACCGGCCGTTATTGCGTGCGGAAGACGGAACCACAGACCGGGACGAGGTACTTCCATGACGACGACGGCGCGGCCGACCCTTCAGTACGAGGACGCTCAGGTTCGCGTCACCCGCTGGGACTTCGAGCCCGGAACCGCCACCGGGTACCACGTCCACGCATACGACTACGTCGTCGTCCCCGTGACCGACGGTCACATTCGCGCACTCGGCCCCGACGGGGCCGGGACCGATTCCGTACTCGAAGCGGGTCAGTCCTACGCGCGCCCGGCCGGAGGGGCCCACGACGTCGTCAACATCGGCGCGGCACATCTTGCCTTCGTCGAGATCGAACTCAAGCACGCCGTTCCCGCCGTGGCACCCGATCAGGGCGGTCGCTAGCAGGGAACTGCCGGATCCCAGGTGCCCGGCGCGGCATGATCCGTTGCGGCGGGGCCGGGCTCAGGGCGGCGGTCGAATCGAGGAGGCCGGGCTTTGACCAGCCCCGAGGGCACAGCGCATCCGTGGGGACGGAACAGCATGCCTCTTGCCGTGCAACCATCCGGACCCCGAACATGTCTCCCACAGTGAAATCGTCTGTCCCCTTCACCATGAGCCTCTGGGGGCGTCATGCACCATCACCCATCCCGCACAGCCATCGTCGCGGGCGTCCTTCTCACCGCCGTCGGAGCCACGGTCCCCGCCTCCGCGGCCACGCAGACGAAGGCAACCGCGAAGACTTCGCCGCCCGCCCGCATCGTCAACGCCCGGTGGGCCGGGCACTGCACCTACGACCGGCTCGTCATCGACGTCCAGGGCAGCACCCCGTCCGTCAGCGTGAAGTCGGTCAATACGCTCCACTACGACCCGTCGGGGAAGAAGGTCCCGCTCGCCGGGAAGTACTTCCTGGAGACCAGGCTCTCTCCCGCGGCCGCCCACGACAGCGCGGGCAGGTCCGTGTACCGAGGGCCTCGACTGGTGAAGATCCAGTTGCCCAAGCTGAAGGGTCTCGCCCTGACGGGGGACTTCGAAGGGGTGGTCACCTTCGCGACCGCGTTCCAGACCAAGCCCACGTACAAGGTCTCCAAGCTGCACAGCCCCGAACGCGTGGTCCTGGACTTCAGCCACGCCAACTCGTGCGGGTGAGTGTCAACCGTCACTGAAGCAGTCGCTGCCCAGCCCCTCAAGGGCTGGGCCGTTGCCAGTTGGGAACCCGGAATTCCGGTGCCCGCCAAGGCAGTTGAGGTGGGGCGAGCCGACGGGCGCCACAGTCGTTTCCCACGCGCCCTCGACATTCCGCCTCCCGCGGGCCCACCGGTGCGCGCGCTGTCATCACCGGGCCAGGAGGCGCAGCACCTGACGCGGACCCCGACATCCTGAACCTGACGATCTTGCGGTCAGGGCTGTGCCGGCGTAGTGCCCTGGATCGGTTGTCGAGCGTCTGGGTCGGATGATGTGGCTGGTTCGCGATCATCTACGGGTGTGGGGTGGCGGCGGGGCAGGAGCAGGGGGCTGGTGAGGATGAGCAGGCCCGCGACGGTGAGAGCGGTGCGTGGGCCGGTGGCGTCGGCGAGGAGACCGCCGAGCGCGGTGAGGGCGGCGATGGAGGCCTGCTGGCCGATCGACCAGGCCGACAGGGTACGGGCGACGAGATGCTTGGGGGTGCGTTCGAGGCGGTAGGTGGCGAGCACCGGCGTGTACAGGCTCATGTTGATGATGATCGCCAGCTCGACGACTATCACGGTGACCAGACCGACGACGCCGGGACGGACGAAGGCCAGGCCGATCAGCCAGATGGCACGCAGGGTGCCGACGGTCCGGAAGACCGCGTGCCGGCCGTAGCGGGCCACGACACGGCGGGCCAGCCGGGAGCCGATGAGTCCGCCGAAACAGGGAGCGGCGAAGGCGAGGGCGTACTGCCAGGGCGGGAACCCGAGCTGGCGGAGCAGGAGCACCGCCAGCAGCGGTTCGGTGGCCATGATCAGACCGGAGACGAGCATGTTGTTGAGGTAGAGCGCCCGCAGATCGGGTTCACCCAGGATGTGTCGCCAGCCGTCGAGCAATGCGCCCGCCCGTACCGGGCTTTTGTCGGTCGTCAGCGGTACTTCTGTCTCCGGTGCCTCGTCTCGGCCGCGGATCGCGGCGATGCCGAGCGCGGAGAGCAGGTAGCTGACTGCGTCGGCCACCACAGTGACGACCGGGCCGAACAGGCCGATCGCCGCCCCGCCCAGCGGTGGCCCCACCGCGATGGAGCTCCAGTTCGTGGACTCGAACCGCGCGTTGGCCACGAGCAGGTCGTCCGGCTTGACGAGGGCCTTGAGGTAGGCGCCGCTGGCCGCGTTGAAGGCGATCTTGGCCGCGGCGACCACGGCCGAGACGACGAGCAACTGGACAAAACTGAGCCGGCCGAAGGCGTAGGCGACCGGGATCGTCGCCATCACCCCGAACCGGGCCAGGTCCATCGCGATCATGACCGGACGCTTGCGCCGAAACTCCACCCATGGCGCGAGGGGCAGCGCGATCAGCGCGCCCACCGCGGGTCCCACGGCGGACAACGCGGACACCTCGGCGGGGCCGGCGTGCAACGCCAGCACGGCGATCAGCGGGAATGCCCCGAACCCCAGCCCGGACCCGTAGGCGCTCACCGCATAGGCCGCCCACAGCCAGCCGAACCGCCGCCCCAGGGATCGCCGCGCTATCAACCCTCGCACCCTTCTCTCGTACTGACACGACACGCCGTTCGATCGCTGTCGCTGTGCATCACATCAACGCCGAAGCGGGACGATCAAACCACCGACCCGGCGGCGAGCCGCAAGCGTCTGTTGTACCAGCACGGTCGCCCGTACCGTGGCACGCGTACCTCGCTCAGAGACGAGCAGCGAGGCGGGCGACGGTCCGCGGCCTCAGCCTCGCGCCCCTGGCGCCCGGTCGTACGGTGTCAGGGCACGGTGGCCCGGTGGGTCGGCCCGGTGTCGGCGACCTCTATCAGTGGCCCGGGCGCGACGACGGTGTGGGTTCTGCCGTTGGCAGGGGCATGGCCGCGAGGTGTACGTTGCGGCGCACTGCCATGGCCTACTACGCCGGGTCCCAGGCCGCAGGTCTGCGGCGACTGTGACCCAGCCCACCACGTCCAGCAGCCGCGATCCGGGCAGCCGAGGCGGCGGGCGTCGCGTCACTGGCCCGCGACCCTCGGACGACGCGGCGTTCCCCTTCCGAAATGATCGGTCATGGCCGATTCACAGCGGTGAGGCGTTCGGCCAGGAAGGCGCGCTCGGCGTCGTTTCCGGCCAACTCCAGTGCCTGAAGGCAGGCGATCGAGGCCTCCTCCGAGCGGCCCAGCCGATCCAGGAGGTCCGCCTTGATCGCCGGTAGGTACTGGTATGCAGCGAGTCGGCCGTCTTCTCCAGCTCCGCGACCTCTTCCAGCGCCCGTGCCGGACCGGAGACCATCGACACCGCCACCGTGCGGTTCAACGCCACCACCGGCGACGGCCACACCGACAGCAACTCGTCGTACAGGATCACGATCTGTGGCCAGTTCGTACGGTCGTACGACGGCGCCTCGGCGTGGAGCGAGGCGATCGCCGCCTGAAGGACGTAGCGGCCCGGTCGCCCGCCGTGCAGCCCGTCCATGATCAGGTCGTGCGCCTCGGCCATCGCGGAGCGGTCCCAGCGTGATCGATCCTGGTCCTCCAGCCGCAGCAGACGCCCGTCCGCGTCGACCCGGGTGGCGCGCCGGGCGTCGGTGACCAGGAGCAGGGCGAGCAGCCCCCGCACCTCCCGCTCGTCGGGCATCAGCTCCCGCAGCATCCGGGTCAGCCGCAGCGACTGGTCCACCAGATCCGTACGCATCAGCTCCGCTCCGGACGGCGCCGTGTGACCGGCGGTGAAGAGCAGATGGATCACGCCGAGCACCGCGCGCAGCCTCTCCGGCAGCTCACTCGCTCCTGGGAGCCGGAAGGGGATCCGCGCAGCCGATCTTCTTCTTCGCAATGGCCGGCCGTCACGGCCGGATGAGTGGACGGATTGCACGTGCACCGCTGGGCCATGCCCCCCCCTGCGAACCGGGCAGACTGCCACCTGATCGTCACATGGGAGACACCACCACATGAATACGCCACCAACGTCGCCTGCAGCGGGGCGGACTGAGGGATCATCCGTCCGGATCGGCGCTCTCGTTCCACTGACTCGGCCCGGCTGGGTCGAGGCGGGCCGACACCTGCTGGCCGGACTCGAGTTGGCCGTTCGCGAAGTCAACGACGCCGGCGGGATCGCCGGAAGACCACTTGAACTGGTGGTCCGGGACACCGCGGCTGATCCGAACAGGGCCGTGGCGGCCGTAGACGAATTGGCTCGCCTGGGCGTGGCTGCCTTGGCGGGGGAGTATCACAGCGTCGTCGCCCGCGCCGCTGCCGCCAGGGCGGACGCCCTCGGCCTGCCGTTCCTCTGCTCGTCAGCGGTTCTCGACGCGCTCACCGAAGAGCCGACGGAATGGGTCGCCCGCCTCGCCCCGGCGCAGTCCCAAGGCTGGAAGATCTACGCGGACTTCCTTCGCGGCGCGGGCCACAACCGAATCGCCGTAGCGGCCGAGCCGAGTGTCTACTGGGCATCCGGGGCTCGCGTCCTGCGGGACCACCTCGCTCCACGCGGGGGCACCGTCATCGAACTCGACATGCGCGGCCTCACCCCCGCGGCCGTGTGCGACGCACTCGTGGACCATCGTGCGACAGTCCTCCTTCTTCTGGTCGGCAACCCGGAGCCGGCCGTGTCGATCGTCACGTCTGTCCGCCGTGACCGGCGCCTCGCCGAGCTCATGATCGGGGCTCCGGCCGGGCAACCGGAGTTCGCCGAATGGGCGAGGCTGCTGGGCGAGGACGGTGCCGCGATTCCGTTCTTGCGCTACCTGCCCGAGCGCCTGAGCCCTCTGGGCGTACGCGTCGCGACAGCTCTGCGCGAGCGGCTGGCCGAAGCACCCTCCTTCGTCGCGTTCGAGGGCTACGACACGGTCACCGTCCTCGCCGACGTGCTGCGTTCTCACGGCACGGTCCGGGCGCGCACGGCCGCATCCTGGCCGCACGTCGCCGTCGAAGGCACCCGCGGGCAGATCCGGCTCTCCCGCACGCCGGGTATCAGCGTTTGGCAGTGGGCTTGGCCGCCGATCCACGTCGCCGATCGAGACCCGGCGGAACTCGGTCGCTTTCGGATCCTTCACTCCGGCTGAGCTCGCAGGGAGGTCTGCGGGGTCGCCCTACGACCCGGGGGCCACCGTCCAACGCATGGTTCGGGAGGAGTTCGGCCGCCTCCGCCGGGTGAGATGTTCAGGGCTTTCCACCGCGCAGGGCTCCGTCCCAGCAGCGCTGCCGAGTTGGGATCCTCACTGTCGGGATCGGGACCGAGCTCAGTCGGACGGCGTCACCGGGGACCACATGCCGAGCCACTGCTCGGCGCCCCAGGCATCGAACCGCTCCACCTCAAGGAACCCCAGCTTCGCCGCGAGTCGCATCGAGCCGACGTTGGCGGTCTGGGTGGCGAGCACCACCGGCTCGCCGGGACGTACGCCGGCGAACCAGTCGAGTGCCGCCGCGTACGCCTCGGCGGCGTAGCCGAATCCCCAGGCCCGCGGCAGGAACAGGTAGCCGAGATCGACCTTCCCCGCGCCGGCCGGGCGACGATGCCCCGGTGCTCTCCTGAGCAGGATCTGGCCGATCATCGACCCGTCGAGATCAACGACGAAGCTGCCGGGCCACCGCTCGGGTACCTCAGGCGTATCACGGTCAAGCTCTTCACGCGGCCGGGGGCCGCCGAGGTAGGTGTGCACCTCCGGCGACGCGAGCAACTCGATGAACGCCGCACGGTCCCGGGCCTCGGGCGCGCGGAGCACGAGCCGCTCGGTCTTGATCGGGGCAGGTGGCCAGGCGACGGGTCCTAGGTCGGTCATGCCGGCAAGCCAATCAGCGGGCTTCGGCGGCGATCAAGACTCGCGGACCGATCCAGCCACCCGCCCGGGCCTCACCCCCACCCAACGCGTCCCGGTCCTACAAGCCACGCCTGCCAGGGACGGGACGTCTCCCCCTTCTCAGGTGAGCATCGACTTGGGCAGGCCATGACGCGCGATGACGGATGGACCGCAGTCAGTCGGCGGTCGCCATCCGTGGCGAGGAACAGAGGTACCGGCCCTTGCCGAGGGGCTGTTCCTCGACCCGGCCACGCCACAGGACCACACCGTGGCGCCGCTCCCAGAAGAACGCGCCCACGCCCTTGGCGATCCGCTCCGGCGCGAAAGAGGCTCTGCGAGCAGAGGAGGGCCCAGGGACCCCATAGCAGGCCGCAGACCAGGCTCGGCAGCGCGACGATGACGATGAAACCTCCGTCGAAACTGCGGCGCAGAGATTCCCGCGAGGCGGGGACTGTCGCCTCTGGGTTCGTCAGGGGGACCGCGCCCTCGAACTGGTGCTTCTCGCCGCCCAGCCGGCGCGACCGGGTCGACGCTGCCAACAGGCCGAAGAACGCGCCGGCCCCGGTGAAATACAGGCACACCCAAGCCGTCGTGGTGTCATAGGTCTTCGGCAGCCCGCGCATGCCGAAGACCACTGGCGCGGTGATGATCAGGGCGACTCCCGCCTCAACCGCACCCGTCAACTGATCGTGCACGTAACGCCTCACGGAATTTTCCCCTCCGCGCCCGCCTTGCTCGGACGCACGAAGGGCTCACCATGCACAGCGTGCGCGCCTCGGTAAACCGCCCGCCCCCTCGATCCGATGCCGACGACTGTCCTTGTTTGCAAGCGAGTTGTCGGCCGCTGGACTGTTCGCCCGGGCGGCGCGTCACGCGCCTGGAAGACGGTCTCGGCGTCCCTCTTCATACGGACGTCAGGGCAACCTGCGACTGCACAACGGTGTCACCACGCGCAGGATCGGTACGGAGCCGGGAGCGAGCCCGTCTTCTCGCCAACACCCGGACACCATAGCCTGGTCGGAAAGGGCTCATAGCGCCCATAGGTATGGCGACGAGTTCGGCAGGGCTGAGAGGGAGTGTGGTTCCATCAGCGGGTATCTCGGTTTCGGGGAGGTGCTGCGTGGTCATCGGCGTGCGGCACGCTGGACGTTGGAGCAATTGGCCGAGGTGTCGGGGGTCAGTGCTCGGACCTTGTCGGACATGGAGCGCGGGCGCAGCAAAGGGCCTCAGCATCGCACCGTGACAGCTTTGGCGGACGCGCTCGCCCTGGAGGCTGATGCCCGCGAGGAGTTGGTCGAGCTGGCACGCGACGGCCGCCTGCGGGACCACTGGACGCGTCCGAGCGGCCTGTGTGAACTGCCCAGATCGGTTGAGGACTTCACCGGCCGTGGCGCGGAACTGGTCTGGATGAGCGAACTGCTGTACGCGGAGAGCTCGCCGGGTGTCGGTGTGGTGGGGCTCATCACCGGTTCCGCCGGCCTGGGGAAGACCACGTTCGCTGTCCGTGCCGCTCATTCCGTGCGGCCGAGCTTTCCCGACGGCGTGCTCTTCCTCGACCTGTTCGGCATGTCCCAGCGGCCCCTGGGTAGCGGTGACGCGCTTCGGTTCCTGCTGCGCGCGCTCGGTGTCACGGACCAGCGCATCCCGGTCGACATCCAGGAACGTGCCTCCATGTACCGGTCGCTGCTGCGGGACAAGCGGGTCCTGGTCGTCCTGGACAACGCCGCGTCGGAGGATCAGGTGCGCCCGCTGCTGTCGGGAGGGGGCGCGAGCAGGACACTGATCACCACCCGGCGGCTGCTCGCAGGACTGGAGGGCGTCCGCAGACTCGTCCTGGGGCCGTTGCCGGTGCCGGACTCCCTGGACCTGCTGACCGGGATTCTGGGCGAACGCTCCGCGTCCGACGAGGATTCGGCCCTCGCCCGGCTCGTCGAGCTGTGCGGGGGTCTGCCCCTGGCGCTGCGGATCATCGGCAACCGGCTGGTGAGCCGGCCCGAATGGCCTGTCGCCGAACTCGCCGCCCGGCTGGCGAACGAGGAGCGCAGGCTGGAGCAGTTCACGGCCGGCGACCTCAAGATCGCGAATGCGTTCGGCATGTCGTACGAACAGCTCGCGGACTCGGCACGGCGGCTGTTCCGGCGCCTCGCCGTCATACCCGGCCGGGACTTCGACGCCGCTCTGACGGCCGTCGCGGGCGCCGTGCCGATCGAGGACGCCTGGGACGCCCTGGACGACCTCGTCGATCTCGGCCTGCTCCAGGACAGCTCCGCGGGCCGGTACCGCTTCCACGACCTGGTCCGCCTGTTCGCCCGTGAGCGTCTCCAGGAGGAGGAGACCCCGGCCGGGCAGGAGGCCGTGGCGGGGCGGGTGACGTCGTGGCTGCTGCGGATGGCCACGGTCTCCGGGCGGTGGTTCGAACCCGGCTACGGCCCCCCGGGCCGGATCGACCCCGACCTTTCCGTCCCGTCCGCCGAGGAGGAGGCCGACGGCTGGCTCCGGGTGAATGTGGACAACTGGCTGGGCGCGATGCGGGCTGCGGCCGGCAGAGGCCCGCACACCCTGGTCCTCGACTGTGCCGAGTCGATGCACTGGTTCTCCGAACGGTGGGTGCACGGCCCGCACTGGCACGAGGTGTTCACGCTCGGAGCGGAGTCCGCCGCCGCCCTCGGCGACCTGGAGCAGCAGGCGACCCAGCTGAACTATCTGGCCTGGGTCCACTCGGTGCCGCCGGCAGATCCGCAGGCCATGCTGCGGTACGCGGCCGAGGCATGGGAGTTGGCCACCCGGGCCGGTGCCGAGGCGCAGATCGCCTGGTCGCACGAGTACACCGCGGGAGCGCTGCTCCTGCTCGGACGGTCCGACGAGGCGATTCCGCTCTCGTTCCGTGCGGCGGAGACGTTCAAGACCCTCGGCGACATCGACAGCTACGTCCAGACCCTGGCCAACGTCGCCAACTGCCTTCGCAACGAAGGACGTCACGCCGAGGCGCTGGAGCAATTCCGCACAGCGCTCGCCCTGATGGACGGCGAGGGCTCGGGGATGACACCGAGCGTCGCGACGCACAGCAGGCCCTTCGCGCTGATCCGCATCGGCCAGTGCCTGGGACAGCTCGGCCGCCTCGGCGAGGCGATCAACACGCTCAGCGAGGGCATCGCCCTCCTGGACACGCTCCAGGTGTCCGACTTCCGACGTGCCGGGGCCCTGGAGGTCCTGGCCGTCCTGCTGTCCGAGGACGGCCGCGCCGGCGAGAGCCGTCGTACCTACGCGCTGGCGGCGCGGGTGTTCGAGGAGATCGGCGACGCCGAGGCGAGCAGCCGCTGCCAGGCCCTGGCCACCGGCGCACCCTGACTCCCGTAGAACCGGCCGCTGTCCGTCGAACTCTGCGTGCTGTTCTGCGTGTTCTCCTGCCTCTCGGACGGCTTGGATGGAGCGCACCGGGCGGGCGTGGGGCCTGCCCCACCAGATCGGACGCGGCCATGGCAACCATCAGGAACATCGTGCTCGTGCACGGCGGCTTCGTGGACGGATCGGGCTGGCAGGGGGTGTACGACCACCTGACCGCCGACGGTTACCGGGTGACCGTCGTACAGAACCCGACCCTGTCGCTGGCCGGCGACGTCGCCGCCACCCACCAGGTTCTCGACAGCCTCGACGGCCCGGCCGTGCTGGTCGGCCACTCCTACGGCGGTGTCGTCATCACCGAGGCCGGCAGTCATCCCGCGGTCGCGGCGCTCGCCTATATCGCCGCGTTCGCTCCGGACAAGGGCGAGTCGGTCAGCTCCCTGATCGCCGACCCGCCGCCCGGCGCGCCGGTTCCGCCGATCCTGCCGCCCAAGGACGGGTTCCTGTTCCTGGACCGGGCCGAGTTCGCGGCCGCCTTCGCCGCCGACGTCCCCGAGAAGCTGGCGGCGTTCATGGCCGACTCCCAGGTCCCCTGGGGGGTCGAGGCCCTCGAAGGGGCGGTCTCCGAACCGGCCTGGCAGACCAAGCCGTCGTGGTATCTGGTCGCCACCGACGACCACATGATCCCGCCGCCCGCCCAACGCGGTATGTCCGAGCGCGCCGGAGCGATCGTCTCCGAGACGCCCGGCAGTCACGCCGTCTACGTCTCCCGCCCGGCCGTCGTGGCCGCCGTCATCGCCCAGGCCGCCCAGGGGCTCAACGGCCGGCCTTAGAAGCGGGCGACAGCGCCGCCGTACCTGGTGCCGGTGGAGATGCTGAGTGAGCATTGCGGCCATCGCCTCCGGTAAAGCCGTCGCGTGTGCCGCCGTCCGGATGATGAGGTGGCACGGTGACCAACCACGACGAGGCGGCGGCTGTCCGACCGTTGACCCTGGATTGGGTGAGCCGGCACCTGGAGGTCGGCGAACGGATCATCGGAACCGAGGTGTTGTACGGCGGCATCACGGCCGAAATGCGGAGGCTGACCATCGGTGAGCGGGACGGAGGCACCCGTGATCTGGTGCTGCGGACCTTCGTCGACGTGGAGCACGCCGAGGACTGGCTGCACAGGGAGGCCGGCGCCCTGACCCTGCTCCCGGGGTCAGGCGTGCCGGCTCCTGGACTGGTCGCGGTGGATCCGACCGCGGCGCATTGCGAGCATCCATCGCTCCTCATGACACATCTGCCGGGTCGGACGGTCCTCGACGACGATGGATTGGAGGCGCGCGTTCCTCTGCTGGCCCGTCAACTCGTGGCGATCCACGCGGTGAGACCCGTCGAGCGGCCCCGGGAGTATGTGGCGTGGACGACCGCCGACACCGTCGTGATTCCGCAGGGTGCCGACGCGACGGCATGGGCGGCGGCGATCGATGTGCTCCGCCGGCCCGTGCCGCTCTATGAAGGACGATTCCTGCACCGGGACTTCCACCCCGGCAACGTGCTGTTCGACGTGCCGCCCACAGAGTCGGCAGGTCCCCGGGTCACCGGCGTCGTCGACTGGGCGGCTACCTCCTGGGGCCCGGTGGATCTCGATGTGGCGCACTGCTCCACCAATCTCGCGCTGTTGCATGGCCCGGCCTGGGGTCTGCGGTTCGCTGAGGCGTACGAGGAGGCCGGCGGGGTGCCGGCCGCGGCCGCGAGCGACCGGCTGTACTGGCGGGTCCAGGACGGGCTGGCGTTCTCAGAGGCCGTGCGGTTGGTGGTGCGGGCATGGTGGGAGGCAGGGAGGACCGAGCTGACGACGCGAACCGTCGAGGAGCGGCTCGATGCCTATGTCACCGCCCTCATGGACGCGTTGAGCTGAGCCAGGGCGGTCCGGGGCGCGGCCCCGGCCTCGACATCCACCGCTCGACCCAGCGGGAAAGTGGAGCAGACCCCGGGAATACCGGCCTTCACCGGACCTTCACCGGGACGTCATACTGTGCCCATGAGCACACCCGCCAGACCGCAGGTCTCCACGCAGCCCCCTTTCCCACCGTCGCCGTCCGCGCCCGGATCCCTCCCCGCCGACCGGACGCAGCCGCGACGGAACTGGTGGATCGCCCCGCTGGTCGGCGTGCTGGTGGCGCTGGGAGTCCAACTCGTCGCCGCCCTCCTGCTGCTGGTGTCCCCCATGGCGTTGGACTCGTGCAGCGCCGCCAACCCCTGCGGGCGCACGGAGGCCGCGATCGGCGGCGCCCTGGTGCTGTTCCTGCTGGCGCTGCTCTCGCTGGGCGTGCCGTGGTACCCGGCGAAGCGGAAGAGCCTCGGCGTGGGCATCGCGGTGAGCCTGATCCCGCTGGGCCTCACACTGGCGTCCATCGGCACGCTGCTCATCGGGATCGGGGTCGGCTGACACGACGGTACCGGCGACATCTCCCCGTCCACGCGGGCGCCGAGGGAGGGTTCGCAGGGTCCGCCGGCCCCAGGCCGCACCCGGTTCCGGATGCGCTCGACATGAGTTGGGCTGTTCGAGGTGAAGCAGGTGTTGCCTTGGACGGCCCGGCTGAAGTGAATGTGGTGCCGAGCGGGGTCGACCTGGTGTAGAGAGGAGCCACGGTAAATCCTATGAGCGCGGAGCAGATCTCGCGGCCTGCCTGACAGCAGGGAACCGCAGGTGAGCGGTACCGCTGACCGCTCACGATCACCTGCCGGGAGGCTCTGGTGGAGGTAACGCTGCGAGACGTGAGAGACGTCGACCTGCCCACCTTCTTCGCTCAGATGAACGAGCCGGAGGGGCTCCGGATGGCGGCCTTCACTGCCAAGGACCCGTCGGACACGGCCCTGTTCCGTGCTCACTGGGCACGTAACCGCCAGGACCCAGCGGTCATCATGCGCACCGTCGTCGGTGACAGCGACGAGGTTGTCGGGCATGTTGCCGTGTTCGGACCTCCCGAGGAGCGCGAGGTCACGTACTGGATCGGGCGGCAGTTCTGGGGGCGAGGAGCAGCGACCGCCGCGCTGCGCGAGCTTCTCGTCATCGCGCCGGAGCGCCCGGTGCACGCCCGCGCCGTGGCGGACAACCTCGGTTCGATCCAGGTCCTGAAGAACTGCGGGTTCGCGGTCTCCGGCAGTGACCGGGGTTTCGCGAACGCACGAGGCGAGGAAGTCGACGAAGTCCTCCTCGTCCTGGTCGACTGAGCCCCACTGTCCTGGCCGTGTGCCGGGCGGGCCAGGCCCGCCTCCAGGCGGCGCGTCAGTGCTCGCCGGGGCACAGAGTGCCGGCGATGGCCTCGCGGACGTGACCGGCGGTCAGCTCCACACCAGGGTTGGCAGCGGCGAAGATACGCAGCCGGCCGAGCGGGGAGTCGGCGGCCGGAGGTGTCTCGGCCGGCTCGGCACCGGCGATCTGGAGGGCGAAGCGGAGGTCGATGTCGTTGTCCATCGCTCCAGCGTAGGACGTGGGACCGACGCAGCCCTGGACTATCCGCTGCGGACAGCCCCCGGGGTCGTGGTGGCTCCGACCGGGGGCCCTCTTGCCGCTCGCCCTGACCGTCACCTCGCCGTCAACCCGTGGTTACGGCGCTGACCGTCTGCGAGGAGGCAGACGGTCGGGCCGGCCCGGGATCTGAAGAACTCGAAAGGCGCAAAGTCACTGGTCGCGGCTGTGGGCCACCCTCCCGGGCTCGTCGGCCACCCCGGCGGTCGAGGCCTCTTCCGGCGTGGCAGAGTGTGCGTGTGCCGACCACTGATGCTGCCCGTACCCCCGACACCGCCGATGTCTCCCGTGCCGTGAACAGGACCGATGCGGCCCACGAAGAGCCCGGCCACCTCATCGATCTGCGCAGTGACACCGTCACCCGGCCCGGCGAGGCGATGCGCCGGGCGATGGCCGAGGCCGAGGTGGGCGATGACGTCTTCGGTGACGATCCCACCGTCAACGCGCTGCAGGAGCGGATCGCCGGGCTGCTCGGATTCGAGTCCGCGCTGTTCGTCTCCTCGGGGACGCAGAGCAATCTGTGCGCCCTGCTGACCCACTGCGGCCGCGGGGACGAGTACATCGCCGGCCAGATGGCCCACATGTACCGGTGGGAGGGCGGTGGCGCCGCCGTGCTCGGGGGCATCCAGCCCCAGCCGCTGGCGCATCGGGCGGACGGGACGCTGGACCCGCTGGACATCGCGGCGGCCGTGAAGCCGGACGACCCGCACTTCGCCCGCACGCGGCTGCTCTGCCTGGAGAACACCATCGGTGGCCGGGCCGTGTCGTTGGACTACATCAAGACCGCCACACAGGTCGCCCACGACCACGGACTCGCCACGCACCTCGACGGGGCGCGGCTGTTCAACGCCGCGGTGGCCGCCGGGGGCGATCCGTACGAGCAGGCACGGCTGATCGGCGGCCACTTCGACAGCGTCTCGGTCTGCTTCAGCAAGGGCCTGGGCGCGCCGGTCGGCTCGGCGCTCGTGGGATCACGGGAGTTCGTGGCCGGCGCACGGCGCTGGCGCAAGGTTCTGGGCGGCGGAATGCGGCAGGCCGGCGTACTGGCGGCCGCGGCACGGTACGCGCTCGACCATCAGGTGACGCGCCTCGCGGACGACCACGCGCA
The DNA here is from genome assembly GCF_044757755.1 of Streptomyces sp. NPDC091209. Classification (NCBI taxonomy): domain Bacteria; kingdom Bacillati; phylum Actinomycetota; class Actinomycetes; order Kitasatosporales; family Streptomycetaceae; genus Streptomyces; species Streptomyces sp. NPDC091209. The sequence goes on from NZ_JBIVVR010000013.1 coordinate 132,526, forward strand.
CGCGGCGCTGTTCACCGAGGGCATTGCGGACGTGGAGGGCCTGACCGTCGAGCCCAGCGGGACCAACATGGTCTTCGCGAAGTCCGCTCCCGGCGTCGAGACCGACGAGGTGAGCGACCGGCTGGCGCGTCGTGGCCTGCTGTGTGGGGGGTACCCGGGCCAGTTGCGCTTCGTGTTCCACCTGGATGTGACCCGCGCCGACACGGAACGCGCGGTGCGGATCGTGCGCGAGACCATGTCCGAGACAGCAAGTCACTGAGCCCACAGGGCCGTTGGCTCCGCCAGGCGGCATGCCGCGCGACCCCATGGTCGTTTCCCCGTGCCGGATGACCGCCACGAACGCCGTCCCTGATCTCGCCGCACGAGATCACGGACGGCGTTTTCACGTCCTGGGACGATCCGGACTGGATACCGTCGGTGTCGGATCGCTCACAACCGGCGCACCGGAAATTCCTCGAAGAAGAAGTCGGGACGGTGTCGGATCGGGGCGGAGGCGTTCGTAGCAGTGGTGAGCGGTCGCCCGCGAGGGGCGTCCCCGAAGCACAGGAGAAGATCCGCGATGCAGTACCTGCTTTCCGTGATCTATGACCAGGCGGACCTCGCCACCCAGGACGAGATGGCCGCGATCGACGTGTTCAACGACCGGCTCGTGGCCGAGGGGCACTGGGTCTTCGCCGGTGGCCTCGGAGCGCCCGACGCGGCCACGGTGATCGACAACCGTCGAGGGGAGGCGCTGTTCGTCGACGGGCCCTTCGTGGAGTCGAAGGAGTTCCTCGCCGGCTTCTGGATCATCGAGGCTCCCGACCTCGACGTGGCGCTCAAACTCGCGACCGAGGGATCGAAGGCCTGCAATCGCAAGGTCGAGGTGCGCCCGTTCCTGTGAGCGTGATCGACGTCCGAGAGGCGATCACCCGCGCCCACCACGAGGAGTGGGCGCGGGTGGTCGCCACCCTGGCCAGACGATTCGGTGACCTCGACATCGCCGAGGAGGCGGCGGCCGACGCGTTCGCGACCGCCGTCGAACGGTGGCCGGCCGACGGCGTACCGCCCAACCCGGGCGCCTGGCTGACGGTGACCGCCAACCGGAGGGCCATCGACCGGATCCGGCGCGAGAACAAACGCGACGACAAGCAGAAGGAGGCTCAGATGTCGTACGACGACCCGCCCGAGCCTCACGGGCCCATCGACGACGACCGGCTCCGGCTGATCTTCACCTGTTGCCATCCGGCGCTCGCGATGGAGGCCCGTGTGGCGCTGACGCTGCGCATGGTCGGCGGCCTGACCATGACCGAGATCGCCCGTGCCTTCCTGGTGCAGGAGAGTGCCATGGGGCAGCGGATCACCCGCGCCAAGGCCAAGATCAAGAAGGCTCGCATCCCCTACCGGGTACCGTCCGCGGAGGATCTGCCGGGACGCGTCTCGGGCGTGCTCGCCGTCCTCTACCTCGTCTTCAACGAGGGCTACCTGGCGACGGGCCCCGACACCGATCCCGTACGCCACGACCTGACCACCGAGGCGATCCGGCTCACTCGTCTCATCCGTGCCCTCATGCCGCAGGACGGTGAGGTGGCCGGGTTGCTGGCGCTGATGCTTCTCACCGAGGCCCGCCGTACCGCCCGGGTGTCGGCGAGCGGCGAACTGGTCGCCCTCGTCGAGCAGGACCGTGGGGCGTGGGACGCGGCGCTGATCGCCGAGGGCCATCGGCTCGTACGCGAGCGCCTGGCCAGCGGTGTGGCTCCGGGGTGCTACCAGATCCTCGCGGCGGTCAACGCCGTCCACACCTCCGCCCGGGACGCACGCGACACCGACTGGTCGCAGGTCCTCGCCCTCTACGACCAGCTCGTCCGCCTCGACCCCTCGCCGATCGTCGCCCTCAACCGAGCCATCGCGGTCGCCGAGCTCGACGGCCCGCACGTGGCACTGGCGCTCGTCGACGGTCTGGCTGACGAGTTGGCCGGCTATCACGCCTACCACGCGACCCGCGCCGACCTTCTGCGTCGGCTGGGCCGCGGTCGGCAGGCGCGCGAGGCCTACGACAAAGCCGTCGAACTGGCGGGCAACACCGCCGAGATCGCCTACCTCACCCGCCGCCGTGACCAACTGGGGTAGACCCGCAGGAGCTTTCTTCAGTCCACCGGCCATGTGTGGACCGGCGCGTTGAGGTGCATGTAGTCGATGTACTGCCGGGTCATGCGCCGCAGGGCCTCGTGACGGCCGCAGTGCTCCGACGCTTCGAAGCGGTGGAGCATCTCCTTCTGCCAGACCGCGCCGTTGCGCGCGGTGACGCAGCGCTGCTCGATGATGCCGAGCAGCGGTTCCCGCCAGGCCGCGTCCATGCCCGAGCGCTCCAGGCCCTCGTGCGCGAGCGGCAGCAGCCGGCGCAGGACGAGTTCGGGCACCGGCACCTCGCCCGTTCCGGGCCAGTACAGGAGGGCGTCGATGCCGTGCCGTGCCGCGGCGTGCAGGTTGTCCTCGGCGGCCGAGAAGGACATCCGTGACCACACCGGCCGGTCCTCGTCCACCAGGGCGCGGGTGAGGCCGTAGTAGAAGGCCCCGTTGGCGAGCGTGTCGGCGACCGTCGGGCCCGCGGGCAGCACGCGGTTCTCCACACGCAGGTGCGGTCTGCCCTGGGCGACGGCGTAGACGGGACGGTTCCAACGGTAGATCGTGCCGTTGTGCAGGGTGAGTTCGGACAGGTCCGGTGTGTCGCCGCGGTCCAGCGTCTGCGTGGGGTCCTGGTCCTCGCACAGCGGCAGCAGGGCCGGGAAGTAGCGGACGTTCTCCTCGAAGAGATCGAAGACGCTGTTGATCCACCGCTCCCCGAACCAGACCCGGGGCCGCACTCCCTGCGCCTTGATCTCCTGCGGGCGCGTGTCCGTCGCCTGCTCGAAGAGCGGGATGCGGGTCTCGTGCGCCAGCTCCTTGCCGAACAGGAAGGGAGAGTTGGCCGCCAGGGCGACCTGGACTCCGGCGATCGCCTGCGCGGCGTTCCAGTAGTCGGCGAACTCCTCCGGTGACACCTGGAGATGGAACTGCGTGCTGGTGCACGCGGCCTCGGGCGTGATGGTGTCCGCGTAGGTCCGCAGCCGGTCGACCCCGTCCACCTCGATGAGCAGATCCTCACCGCGCGCCGCGAAGACCTGCTCGTTGATCAGGCGGTAGCGGGCGTTCTCCGACAGGGCATCCGGGCCGATGTCCGCCTCCTGCAGGGTGGGCAGGATGCCGATCATGATCAGATGGACGCCGATCGTCCTGGCGCGTTCGTCCGCGTGGTTCAGCGCGGCGCGGATCTCTTCCTCCCAGTCGTCGGGGCCGCCCGCGACGAGCCGCCGGGGCGGAATGTTGATCTCCAGGTTGAACCGGCCCAGCTCGGTGTCCCAGGCGGGATCCGCGATGGCGTCGAGTACGTCTTCGTTCCGCATCGTGGGCTCGGCCTCGGTATCGGTCAGGTTCAGCTCGATCTCCAGGCCCACCTGAGGGCGCTCCGCGTCGAACCGTGACTCGCGCAGCATCTGCGCGAACGCGTCGAGACATTCCTGCATCTTGATCCGGTACCGGCGACGGTCCTCGCGGGTGAAGACCAGCGCCGGAACGTCGCGTCCCATCGGCCCTCCCGGGTGGCCCCACGAATACCTCTTCCCTCCAGCGTCGCACCACTGGGCGGGTCTGACCATGCGGGACGGGTCCCCGCGCGGTAGCCGGGACCGTCCACGGCGTCAGGTCACCGCCACCCCTCCCATCGCGCGGGACGCCCGCGGACGGTGCACAACGCCCTGACCGTCGGGTAGCCGGACCCGATTCCGGTGGGTCGGTCCACCCCGATGGCGACCGAGGCGTGACCGTCCGGATGCCGCCTTCGCGCAGGTGCCGGCCGCTCGGTGCGGAACACGACCACGTGGGTGCCGTATCGCTGGAGCCCGGTGGGGCAGGCCCCCCCGGCCCTCGTTCACTACGGGCAGTCGTAGCGGTGTGTGAACGGACGCCCCGGGCAGGTGTGGCACTCGAAGAGGTACACACCACCCAGATCACCCAGTACCAGGCCCGGTCCTTCGAAGGGCGTACGGCCGTCCTCGACCGGGGTCCAGGCATGCCGGCCCCCGGATTCGGCTTCGGTGCTCGCCACGGTCAGCAGGTGCTCCATGCGATTCCCGCAGCCGGCGCATTCCGGCCACTCCGGCTCCTGGCACCAGCCGGGATATCCGGCCAGCTTCGTGCCGGGCGCGGTGGAGAGGTGGCTCTGATAGTCCCAGCCGGTCTCCTCCTCCAGGTCCATGAATCGGAACTCCAACTGGTCCCACAGGTCGTCCTGCAGGTCCCCGCAGGGGTACTCCTCCACGAGCTCCGGATGTACCACGCAAGGACGGGGGACGTAGTTCTCCCACGTCCGAGCCGGGCTGGGCGCTGCCTTCAGCAAGGTCCGGACCGCTGCGGCCTCTCGCCATCGGACGTGCGGAACGGCCCAGCGGTAGCCGCTGTGCTTTCGCGGGCACCAAAGGACTTGCAGCAGATCGCAACCGTCGGGAAACGGGAGGATGGCAGGAACATCGGCTCGGTAGATCTGTACGACCGGCACCATCGGCGCCCCCTCGTGTTCGGGACAGCGCGGCCACGGCTCCTGAGCCGGCCACATCAGAGGACCGCCCATCGAGCTGTCCCGGTGGGTCGGTTCACCCGCGCGCGGGTGAAGCCGCACGGACTCCCTCCGCAGGGGTACCAACTCGGGGAAGTGTTTCGCGACGTCCACCGGGCGCGGCGGTGTATGGCGGGTCACGCCGTCAGACTACGCATGGCCGCATGGCCGCATGGCCGCACGGCCGCCCGGATGCCGAGGGCGAACGACGACGCGACTCGGCGAGCGCCGTTGGATCCGGCGGCCGAACGCCCGCTCACGACGGCGGTTCTGTCCCGGCCTGTTCGCTCACCATGTACCGCGCGTACCAGTCCGGCCAGTTCGGGTCCTCCGCGCCGATGCGTGCCTCGTGCTCACCGTGGGCTGCCGCCGCCCGCCGCAAGGCGCTCGCCAGGTCCTCGGCCGAGGCGAACGAGGTGGTCGCGGGGTCCAGCCGTCCCGGAAGCCGGGTGGTGATCTCCTGCAGGATCCAGCCGTTGCCGTCCGGGTCGCTGAACGACACGAAGGAGCCGTAGCTGCTGCGTTGAGGATCGGGGCCGGGCACCCGGGCATCGGTGCCGGCGTGGTGGAAGACGCCGCCCGCGTCGTGGAACACGTCGCTCGGGTCGGCGCCGCCTCGTCTCAGCTCGTCGCGGGCGGCCTCGATGTCGTCGACGACCAGGTGCAGTCCGCGAGCTGAGCCCGGGGTCTGTTCGGTGACCGAACTACCGAAGATGACCGAGGCCGGGGAACCCGGAGGGGTCATCTGCACCACCCGGAAGTCCCCGTCGGTGGCTACGTCCGCGTCGAGTCTCCAGCTCAGCCCGGTGTAGAAGTCCTTGGCCCGGTCGACGTCGGACACCGGTACCACGACGACCTCGAGTTTCATCTCCATGGCTTGTTCCTCTTGTCTCGGACCGGACGGGACACCGGCGGCGACCTGATCCGCGCGTGGCCTCGGGAACGCTCGACGGCCCACCGCGCCTTGGGCCTGGGGTAGCGAACGGTCAGTGCGCGACGAGCTGCTGGCCGCCGTCGATGTCGTATGTGGCGCCGGTGAGAGCGCCGTTGGCCATGATGTGCAGCGCGAGGGCGGCGACATCCCCAGGTCCGACCACCCGGCCGATGGGCAGCGTCCTCCTCAACTCCTCGCGCCGTGAGTCGAGTTGGTCACCGAGGAGGGAGGCCGACAGAGGTGTGTCCACGAACCCGGCCGCGATGAGGTTGACCCGGACGGGGGCGACCTCCAGCGCCAGGTTGGCGGTCAGAGCCGGCAGTGCCGCGGTGAGAGCGCCCGTCACGGCCATCCCGAGCGCGGGCCTCCGGCCGCCGGTGCCTCCGATGAACAGCAGGGTGCCCCCCGCTCTGACCTTCTCCCGGCTCGCCCGCGCCACGGCCAGCATCATCGCGATGCGCCCTCCGAAGTCGTACCCGGCCCTGGCCAGGTCGAGTTCGGCCATGGGGGTGTACGACGGGCTGCCCGCCGTGACCAGCACATGGTCGACCGGCCGAGGCAGTTCCGCGATGAAGCGCTCCAGGCGTTCGACGTCCCGGGCGTCGAACGCGGCCGTGCTCAGCGGGTTCAGTTCGTCGGCGGCCCGCTGGAGGCGTCCGGGGTCGCGCGCCACGAGAAGCAGCTCGCCGCCGGCCGCACGCACCTGCCGCGCGGTCTCCAGACCGATGCCGGCGCTGCCTCCCACCACCACGACCGTCTGCCCGGCGAAACCTCCGCGTGCTCCACCGGCTTCTCCATCGGTCCCACTCACAGGGGGTCACCACCCTAAGAACACGGTTTCCGTACGTTCCCCGCGAGCGACGTTCCCCGCGAGCGACGTTCCCCGCTCGCGCCTACGCACGCCGGCGTCCGTCCCTGCCGAAGGACGTGGTGGATGGCACCAGCCTGTTCGACCACCTGCGCACCGCGCTCGCCACAACCCTGGGCTGGGGTTTTCGCGCCGGCCGCGGCACGCCCCAAGCCGTCCGGCACACACCGCCGATTCGGCTCTCAGTCTGTCACCCGTGCGACCGGACGGCATCCGCGCCGCGGGTCGAGCGGCGGCCCCCGTACGACGGGACACCCGTCGTACGACATCGCGGCAGCGGGAGGCGGGCCGCGACGGGCGGACGCCGCCGAGGCCCACCGCATGCAGTGCGCGTTCGCGTTCATGGAGGTATCCGGGCGCCGTCCTGCCGTCCTGCCGTCGTTCACGGGCTTCGAACAGTCCGTAGCACCCTCGGGGTCCGCGGCCGCGGGTTCTTCTCGCGGCCGCGAGACCCCCGGCGTCAGGGCTGCATCTCGTAGGCGCCGGACAGCGCCTCGACCTGGGACCAGACACGGGCCAGACGCTCCGGGTCGGCGACCGGGCGGCGGATGTGGGCCAGTGCCCACGCGGCCTGGGCCTCGGTGGCGGCGGCCTTGCCGTGCAGATCGGTCGCGTAGCCGGAGAAGTCGCGCACCAGGACGGCGAAGATCTCGTCCAGCAGGTCCTCGTCCAGGCCGGTCAACTCGGCCTGCTCCAGCACCAGCTGGCCGTAGACCACCAGGGCGAAGAGGTGACCGAGGGCGAGGGAGAAGTCGAGATCGCGCAACTGGGCCTTGTCCGGGGCGTGCTGGGAGAGCAGTTCGCACAGCCCGTCGGCCTGCTCGCGGAAGCGGGCGACGTTGGGCAGCTCGGCGAACCGGTCGTAGGCGACGCGCCAGTCCTGGAAGCGGATGGCACCCAGGCCGCGAGCCGGGCCCTGCCCGAACAGGAACGTGTCGTCGGCCGCGTCGAGGCGGGTGGGCACGGGCTCGTAATCGGCGGGCTGGAACAGGTAGTTGCCCATGAACTTCTGGATGAGGGCGAGGTTGACGTGGACCGTGCCTTCCAGCTTGGGCAGTCCGCGAATGTCCCGGCACGCCTTGTCGAAGTAGGTGTCCTTCTCGAAGCCCTTGGCCGCGATGACGTCCCACAGCAGGTCGATGACCTTTTCGCTCTCGGTGGTGACCTTCATCTTGGTCATCGGGTTGAAGAGCAGGTAGCGGCGGTCGTCGGGACCGGCGGAGCGGAAGTAGTCGACTGCCCGGTCGCTGAAGAGCTTCATCGCGGCCAGCCGGACGTAGGCGTCGGTGAACTCGCGGCGCACGTGGGGGAAGTCGGTGACCGGGTTGCCGTACAGGATGCGGTTGTGGGCGTGGGTGACCGCCTCGTACATGGCGTGCTCGCAGATGCCGACACCCGCCGTGCACAGGTTGAACTTGCCGATGTTGACGGTGTTGAGGGCGGCGTCGAAGGCGGCCTGGCCGGTGTGCATCACGTCCGCGGCGCGCACCGGGTAGTCCTCCAGGCTGAACTCGCTGACGAACATCTGCGAGTTCACGACGTTCTGTGCCAGGTGGTAGTCCGGGTGCCGGCTGTCGGCCGCGAAGAAGACGTAGCCCTCAGGACCCTCGACGTCGGAGCGGCGGCCGAAGACGGAGACCAGTCCGGCGACGTTGCCGTTGCCGATGTAGTACTTGGAACCGTTGGCGCGGAAGCCGCCCTCGCCGTCGGGGGTGAGGACCATGTCCGTCTGGTAGATGTCGGCGCCGTGGCTCTTCTCGGACAGGGCGAAGGCCATCACATGCCCCTCGGAGAGCAACTGCGCCGCGCGGCCGCGCGTCTCGGGGTTCGCGCTCTGCCACACCGGGCCGAGGCCGAGGATGGTGACCTGCCAGGTGTACCAGTAGTTGAGGCCGTAGAAGCCGAAGATCTCGTTCAGTGCCGCGTTGCGGGCGGTGTCCCAGCGCTTGTTCCCGTCGCCGGCGGCATCGGCGGACGGGGTCAGGAAGGTGGCGAACAGGCCCTCCTTGGCAGCGAATTCCAGAAAGTCCGCGTACCAGGCGCGGTCGATGTAGTCGCGCAGCAGTGCCTTCTTGCCGCGCGCCTCGAACCAGTCGACGGTGGCCCTCAGGAGGCGGCGGGTCTCCGGGTCGAAGTGCGCCGGGTCGTAGGTGCGCGGGTTGAAGAGCAAGCTGTCCGACATGGCAGTTCCTTCTCGAATCGGGGGGTGCGGCATGTGCCGGTGATCCGGCGCAGGGGGACATGGCCGAGCCACGCACGCTCCATCAGCTCGTACGCGATGCCGCCGCGCGGCACCGTGCGCGGGAGCGGCCGGCCCAGATGAAGCGTCTCGGGAGCGGGGAAGGCTCGACGATCAACCGGCTGACGCGGCGGCGGGCCGTGGGAACTCGATACGACCCGCAGGGTGCGGGGTTGCCGCTCGTGTCGAAGACCTCGGAGCTGTGGGCCAGGTTCACCCACACCATGATGCCCTGATCGTGAGCACGACATCGAACTGCCACCCCTCCACCCGCCACCTGCATCGTTGTCTCGTGTTCGCCATCACCGCCTTCGGCCTGTGCGCGGTGGGCGGAGTCCTGCTCGGCGACGCCCTGACCCTGCGTCCCCAGGAAGCGGTACGCACCGCGAGCCTCGCCCCGCGCCTGATCCGAGACCAGGTGCCGCCCCGTATGGCCCCTTGCTTCTGCTGCAGGCGGCCGCCCTCGTCGGCCTGCTGCTGATGGGGGCGGTCACGGCCTCCTCCGACTTCGAGCCGGAAGCGGCTGTCGGCCTACCGGCCCCGCGGCCGGATCGGAGGTTGGCGCGGCCGTCGGGAAGGTGCTGGGGCTTCGAGGTGCGGCTCACGACTCCGCTGTGCGCATGTGCCGCCATTCACCACGGGCGACTTGCACTGTAACGTCCTTGCCCTCGGCGGCAGTTGATGTCGTATGCGCTACGAGAACCACCCGGCCGGGGCAGCGACACGCGACCTCGTCAGTGGTCCGGCCACCATCACGAGGACTATGTGGTCTTCAGAGGCTCCTTGAAATTCTTGCGGAACACCGGCCCGGCCAAGGGGAGAATGGTGGCCAGCACCTTGCCCTTGAGGGTGGTGGGGTGCTCCCGGTCCAGTTGGATGTCGACGCGGGTGCCTTTGTCCTCGGGGGTCATCTCGAACAGCCAGCCCCCGCCTGGCCCGAACACCTTCGAGTCGAGCGTGGTGACGGTGACCTTGTTACCCGACGGATCCCATTCGTAGCGGGCCCGCTCCCACCCGCTTTCCGTTCCCTCGGTCACCTCGGCCCAGGTGTCTCCCCGTTCGTGGACCTTGAAGTGCTCCGCGTCGATCGTGGGCCATTCCTGCGCCCGCGCCGGGCTGAAGTCGGTCAGGACCCCCATCACCTCCGACGGGCTCAATGAGGAGTCCACGTGAAATCGCAGGACTGACATGACCTGCTCCCTCTGTCGAGACGGACGGTTCATGCGGCCGCGGCCGCATGACTGACCACGCTGCGTCGCCCTGCCGTCCTTGGGGACCCGTTGCGGGGAACCCGTTGCCACCCCAATTCCGCGAGCGAAGCAGTCCACCCCACTCGTAAGCATGCGCCTCTCTTCGTGGCCGCGCAGGCCGGCGGACATCGTCGCTCATCGCTGCCGGGTGCGCATCCCCTGGGCGACCTGGACGCGGGCGTCACCGGGCGCAACGGTCGCCTACGCGAATCGCTCGGCCGGGGAACCCCAGCCGAGCGATTGCAGAGACAGCTCACGGCCTGATCCACCTGATCCATACGACCCTGTGCGGCGACGTCCTCTGGAAAGCGCCACCAGGGGCCGGCCCGATCACCGCGTACGGGGCGACCGTTTGCGGCTGACCACGATGAGTCCCACTCCGGTGACGACCATCCCGCCGGCGGCCGCGGCGCCGACGAGACCGAGCGTGGTGAGTCCTGTGTCGGCGAGGGCAGGGCTGGGGGCATGCGCGCCGGCGGCGTCGCGAATGAGATCGGTGATGGCGTCGGGGTGGGAGATCATCACGCTGTGGGAGGCGTTGATCTCGACGGTGTGGGAGCCGGCGCGCTTGGCTTCGAAGCGCTCCAGGTCGGGCGCGATGGCCTTGTCGTTGGTGGCGACGGCGGCCCAGGAGGGGATGGTCCGCCACGCGGCGGAAGTCGCCTTGTCGGTGAAGGCCGTGGCTGCGATGGGACGTTGGGCCGCGGCCGCCACCGATGTGGCCGTCTGCGGCAGGTCCGCGGCGGCGACGGCGCGGAACTTGTCCGGGGAGACGTAGAGATCCGTTCCCGTGGAGCCGTCCGCGTTCGTGAACGGTACTTGTACCAAGGCGGGGTTGAGCTCGCTGCCCGGGAATTTGGCGGCGAGTTGGCCGAGGGTCTCGCCCTTGTCGGGCATGAAGGCGGCCACATACACGAGCGACTTGACCTGGGGGTTGCCGGCCGCCGCCTCGGTGATCACCGCGCCGGCGTACGAATGGCCGACCAGGACGATGGGGCCCTTGACGCTCCGTAGGACACTGGCGATGTAGGCAGAGTCGGTAGGCAGACCACGCAGCGGATTGGCGGGAGCGATGACACGGTAGCCCTCGCTCTGGAGGCGTCCCACGACTCCGTTCCAACTGGACGCGTCGACGTACGCTCCGTGCACCAGCACGATGGTCGGTTTGCCGCCGGCGTTGCCGGTGCCGCTGCCGGGGGACGTGGACCCTCCGTCGGCGACGGCCGGCACCGACGCCGACAAAGCCGCCGCGGTCACCAGCGTGGCAACGGCTGCGGCCGCCTTTATTCGGCGCAGGTGAGGCGGCGGCAAGGGGGACGACGTCATGGTTGCTCTCCTTCGGAAGGCGGACGGGATGCTCGTCAGCCTGTCCGCCGTGCGCCGAGCGCGCATGCGCGGCGAAGCACATGAGCGAATCGCCTCGCCCAATCAGGTCGCCTCGAAGGATTTGCGGTTCAGTGCGAGGAGAGCCACTGTGGTCCGGTGTCTGGGTCCAGGCGCCTTTGACCGACCTCCTAGGTGCCACCGCGATCACGCGATGCCGAGGCGAGCGTCAGACGGCAGGGACGAGCCGCCGCATCGGTCCTCATCCGTCTCGACATGCGTGATCGGGTCTGTTTCGACATGCGTGATCGGGCCGATGTTGGTGTGCTGGTTGCGAGGGGTCGGCGCGAGCGCGTCCGAGCCGGCGGTGGTGGGCAGGACGGTTCTGGCCCCACCGTGGACCTTTCCGCCAGGGCGAGCTGGTCATGCTCGGCGCGGACGCCGGGCCGCTGGCCGGCAGCCCCGCTCAGCCGATCACGCGCTGTGTGGTGAACCGAGGCCGTTCACCACGCTGTGTGGTGAACCGGGGCCGTTCACCACCTCCCGCTTCACTGGTTTCGGCACACGCGGGAACGTCTCGGACGAGGGAGACACAATGTCGGTGTCCATTGATGTGTTCAACAGTGGCTACAAGCCCATTCCGAATCCACCCGGGTGGACTTCACCCCGCCAGGCCACATGGCCGGCCACCACGGCGACCCTCATCTCCGGCACCACGGACGCCTTGCTCGTCGACGCCCTGATCACCACGTCCGAGGGTGAACGACTGGCCGCCTGGGTACAGGCCTCGGGCAAGGACCTCTCGACGGTCTACATCACTCACGGGCACCCCGACCACTTCTTCGGCGCCGGGCCCACACTGGCGGCGTTTCCGCAGGCGCAGTTGGTGGCCCTTCCCGAAGTGGTGAGCGACGCGCAGCGGTCAGCCCGATCGCTGGAGAGCTGGAGAGCGTGGCTCGGGGGGCAGTTCGACGAGAAGGCGGCCATTCCCACCGTCCTCACCTCCGACGAACTGGAGATCGACGGCCATGCTGTGCGCCCGCTTGCCCTCGGACGGAGCGACGGCGTCCTCAACACCGTGGTCCACGTTCCGGACCTGGCCACGGTCGTCTCCGGCGACGTCGCCTACAACAACATCCACATGTGGCTGTGGCGCTCCACACCGGAAACCCGAACCGAGTGGCTCGCCACGCTCGACGCTCTCGCGGCTCTTCGACCGGAGACGATCATCGCCGGTCACAGGGACCCGGACGCACCGGACGACGACGCGCAACGCGTTCTCGACCAGAGTCGGCACTACATCGAGGACTTCGACAAGGCGGTAGCCCACAGTAGCTCCGTCGCCGACCTCGTCGGCCGGATGATGGAACGGTATGCGGCGTACGGGAACCCCTACACACTGCTGGCCGCTGCCGCCAGCCAGTTCGACCGTTCCTGAGCTGATTCGTCCCTGCCAGGAATCCGGGCGGCACGGGACGGCGACGGAGTGAGCGAACGGCGAGGGAGTGACGCGACGGCGAGGGAGTGACGGGACGGCGAGGGAATGGCCGGACGGCGAAGGAGTGGCCGTGATGGCCGGGTGGCCCGAACGTTGTTCGGAGCGTGTGACGCGGCACACGTGTCCCACTGCGGCGTCCCGCGTACCAGCCACTTCACCCGGTTCACGTGTGGTGACTGAGCGTCAGATCGCCCAATTCCCCATTTAGTACCCGGAGTTACAGTCGTGGGATCGGCCGGACTTGCTAGGGTGTTACTCGTTGGTAGCAATCCGTAGGGGGCCACGGGGAGCCGGCGCGAGCATCGCCGCCGCTTCCCGGGCGGATTGGTCGAGAAGGACGTTCTGGCAAGGGGGCCAGGCGGACACGGCATCTGCGCGTACCTATGACGCGGCCTCTGAACTTCCGTCTTCTCGCTCACTTATCCGAACAGGTGAGACTCCTCTTATGGCTCGTTCCCTGGTCGATCTACTGACCGCGCACGCCTCCCGACAGCCCGACCGGACCGCCTACCGGTACCTCGTCACGGGTGACTGCGACGGAGAGATCCAGGACATCTCCTACGGTCGGCTCGCCGAGCGGTCCCGGGCCGTCGCCGCCTGGCTGCAGGAGCGCGGCCTGGCCGGTTCCCGCGCCATGCTGCTGTATCCGCCCGGCATCGAGTTCATCTGCGGCTACCTCGGCTGTCTTTCGGCCGGGGTCGTCGCCGTGCCGGGCCTGCCACCGCAGGGGCGGTCGCAGAACCACCGGGCCCTGCTCCGGATGAAGCGCCTGATCGCCGACGCAGATGCCAAGGTGATCCTGGGCGGTCGCGAGGTGATCGCGACCCTCGCCACCATGGCGGAGCACCTGCCCGAACTGGCCGAGATCACCTGCGTCGCCACCGAGGACATCCCCGACGAAGCGGCCGGATCCTGGCGCGAACCCGACATCACCGCAGACTCGATCGCCTTCCTCCAGTACACCTCCGGGTCCACCTCCGCCCCGCGCGGGGTGATGGTGACCCACGGGAATCTGCTGGACAACGAGCGGGTCATCACGGAGCGGATGGGCCACACTCCCGACGTGATCGAGGAGTACGGCCATGAACTCTTCGTCAGCTGGCTGCCCGTGTACCACGACATGGGCCTCATCGGCCCGGTCCTGAACGCGACCTACCTCGGCGTGACCGCCACTCTCTTCTCCCCGCTGCACTTCCTGCAGCGGCCCGAGCGCTGGCTGACCGCCATCAGCCGGTACCGCCCGCACACCAGCGGCGGCCCCAACTTCGCCTACGAGCTGTGCCTGAAGAACGCCACACCGGACGTTCTCGACGGCCTCGACCTGAGCCGGTGGAAGGTCGCCTTCAACGGCGCCGAACCGGTGCGGGCGGCGACCCTGCGCCGGTTCACCGAGACTTTCGGCGCGGCCGGCTTCCGCCGTGAGGCCCTGTATCCGTGCTACGGCCTGGCCGAGGCCACGCTGATCGTCACCGGCAGCTCGGTGCAGGCCCCGCCCACCCTGGTCGCGGCCGCTGCCCCTGCGATCGCCACCGACGGCACCACTGACGGCGCCGGGGGCGGGCCGCACGCGGGCGCGGCGGAGGCCAGGTCGGCGGACGCGGCGGCGGTAGGCTCCGGCCGGCCCGGCCCCGGTATCACCGTGGTGATCGCCGACCCCGAGCGGCAGGAGGAACTGCTTGAGGGCGAGGTCGGCGAGATCTGGGTGACCGGCGCGAGTGTCGCCAAGGGGTACTGGCGCAACGCGCTGGCCACCCGGGAGACCTTCCGGGCCACCCTCAAGGGCCGCGAGGGCCGTTTCCTGCGTACCGGCGATCTCGGATTCCTGCGGGACGGCGAACTCTTCGTCACCGGTCGGCTAAAGGACCTGATGGTCATCGACGGACGCAACCACTACCCGCAGGACCTGGAACTGTCCGCCGAGATGTCCCACTGGGCGCTGCGGCCGGGCTGCACCGCCGCCTTCTCCGTGGACGGGGGAGGGGAGGGCGAGCAGCCCGTCGTCGTCGCCGAGACGGCACCGGAGGCGGCGGGTGAGTCCGAGAAGATCATCGATCTGATCCGCGGCGCGATCGGCGAGGCGCACGGCCTGCCGGTGCGCGACGTCGTGCTCGTCCACCCCGGCACCATCCCCAAGACGTCCAGCGGGAAGATCCAGCGCCGTGCCTCCCGGGCGGCGTATCTCGACGGGACTCTCTCGCTGGTCGGCGGGCCCGCGACGAGATGACCTCCCTCTCCGGAGCCGTGCCCACGCGCCGTCGGCGGCTCAACGGCGGCCCCGGGTAGGTCTGTTACTCAGTCGGAGGTCGGAGTCGCAGGTCGTCGGTCGTCGGTCGTCGGTACGGCGGTCGTGCGTCCGTGCGAGGGGGTGTACGCGCTCGTACAGCCACCGGAATCCGCCGCACTCCACCCGAATTCGCCTTGAGTCGTTGCCCGTTGTCCGTTGCCCTTCTGCCGTACGCCGTGCCTACCCGTCGCGTCTGTCGTACGCCGCGCGTGCCCGTCGCGTAGGCCGTACGGAATCCACCTGAGCCCAAGTTCACGAGGACACCAGCCCAGATGCCAGCGAACGAGTCCCCGAAGCAGTTCCCCGAGACGACCCCGACCACCTCCGAGGGGGTGCGGGCCTGGTTGACGTCGGCCGTCGCCGAAGTGGCCGGGCTTGCCCCGTCGGCCGTCGCGCCGGAGCGCCCGATCGCTGAATTCGGTCTGGGATCACGGCAGTTGGTGACGTTGGCCGTCGGCCTGTCCGAGTGGACCGGACGGCCCGTTGAGCCGTCCCTCGTCTTCGACCACCCCACGATCGCGGGGATCGCCGAGGCCGTCTTCGACGAACAGCCCCTGGGCACGGTCGATCCGGCCTCGGCCCTCGTGGCCGTCGGCCCCTCCGCGCGGCGGGACGACGACATCGCGATCATCTCCATGGCCTGCCGGTTCCCCGGCGGCGCCGATGACCCGGAGGCCCTCTGGCGGCTGCTGGCCGCAGGCGAGGACGTCGTCGGCGAGGTGCCCGCGGGCCGTTGGGACACCCAGGGGCTCTACGACCCCGACCCGGAGGCCACCGGCAAGGCGTACACCCTGCGCGGCGGCTTCCTGACCGGCATCGACCGTTTCGACGCGGCCTTCTTCGGGATCTCGCCGCGCGAGGCAGCCACCATGGACCCGCAGCAACGGCTGCTGCTGCAGACCGGCTGGGAGGCGATCGAGCGTGCCGGGATCGTCCCGGAGACGCTGAACGGCAGCCGGACGGGCGTCTACGTCGGCCTGTACGACAGCGGATACCTGGCCTCGGTCCCGCTGGACCGGCTCGACGGGCACGTCGGCACGGGCTCGGCGTCCAGCGTGGCGTCCGGGCGCATCGCCTACACCCTCGGACTCCAGGGGCCGGCCGTCACGGTCGACACGGCCTGCTCCTCCTCTCTCGTGGCCCTGCACCTGGCGGCGCGGGCACTGGCCGGCGGCGAGTGCGACCTCGCGCTGGCCGGTGGCGCGACGCTCCTCGTGACACCGCGCGGGCACGTCGAGTTCAGCCGGCTGCGAGGGCTGTCGCCGTCCGGGCGGTGCAGCCCGTTCTCCAGCGAGGCGGACGGGGTGGTATGGGCCGAGGGCTGCGGTCTGGTGCTCCTCAAGCGGCTCACGGACGCGCGCCGGGACGGCGACCGCGTCCTCGCGGTGGTCAAGGGATCGGCGATCAACCAGGACGGCCGCAGCCAGGGACTGAGCGCGCCGAACGGTCCGGCGCAGGAACGGGTGTTGCGCGCAGCCCTCGCGGACGCGGGGCTCCGGCCGGAGGACCTGGACTACGTGGAGGCGCACGGCACGGGCACGCGGCTCGGCGACCCCATCGAGGGCCGGGCGCTCGCGTCGGTCTTCGGGCCGGGACGTCCGACGGACCGGCCCCTGGGTGTCGGCTCCCTGAAGTCCAACCTCGGTCACACGCAGGCCGCGGCGGGCATCGGCGGCGTCATCAAGACGGTCCTGTCCCTGGGCCACGAACGGCTCCCGGCGTCGCTGCACGCCGAGAACCCGACCGAGCACGTCGACTGGGCGGACGGCGGTCTGCGCGTGCACAGCGGCGACGAGGCGTGGCCGCGGCGCGGCGACCGGGTGCGGCGGGCCGGGGTGAGCGCGTTCGGGATCAGCGGCACCAACGCGCACGTGGTGCTGGAGGAGTCACCGGAGGACCTGACACGACCGGCCGTGACGCCAACACCGGCCGCGGCATCGACACCGGCACCGACATCGGAACGGGAACCGGCACCGACATTGGCACCGGAACCGGAACAGGCCCCGGCACCGGCACCGACTTCGGCTCCCCCTGCGACTGCCGCCCCGCACCCCCATGCCGCCGGCGCGACACCAACATCGGCTCTCACCCCGACGCCCGCCCAGCACCCCCGTACCGGGGAGCCGGCCCTCTTCCCGCTCTCCGCCCGCACCCTCCCGGCCCTCCAGGGACAGGCGGCCCGCCTGCTCGACATGCTCGCCGCACAACCGCGGCCGACACTGCCCGACGTGGCCGCAACGCTGACCCACCACCGCACCCACTTCGAGCACCGCGCCGTCGTCCGGGCGGGAGACCACGACGAACTGCTCACCGCGCTTCGCGGCCTCGTCGAGGGGAAGCCGGACCCGGACCTGGTCGTGGGCCCGCAACAGACCCTCCCACCCGGCAAGTTGGCCTTCGTCTTCCCCGGCCAGGGTGCCCAGTGGTCCGGCATGGCCCGCGAACTCCTCGACCGGTCACCGGTGTTCGCCGACGAACTCGACCGCTGCGACGCCGCGCTGCGCCCCTACACCGTCTGGTCGGTGGCGGCCGTCCTGCGCGGCGACGAGGGCGCCCCTTCCCTGGAACGGGTCGACGTCGTCCAGCCGGTCCTCTTCGCCGTGATGGTCTCCCTGGCCGCGGTGTGGCGGGCCCGTGGCGTACGGCCGGACGCGGTGATCGGGCACAGTCAGGGCGAGGTCGCCGCGGCCTGTGTCGCCGGGGCGCTGAGCCTCAACGACGCCGCCGCGGTGGTCGCCCTGCGCAGCCAGGCCCTGACCGAGGTGTCCGGCACCGGCACCATGGCCGTCGTCGCCCTGCCGCACACCGAGGTCGAGGCGCGCCTGGCCTCTCTCGGCGGCCGGGTGTCCGTCGCCGCCGTGAACAGCGGCCGCTCGACGGTGATCGCCGGTGACGTGGAGCCGCTCGACGCCCTGCTCGCCGACCTCGACCGCGAGCAGGTGTTCGTCCGCCGCCTCGACGTCGACTACGCCTCCCACAGTGCCCGGGTCGAGCCGCTGCGCGCGACGATCCTCGACGAACTCGACGGCGTCACCACCTCCCCGACCTCCGTCGCCTGGTACTCCACGGTCACCGGCGAGCCGGTCACGCAGGAGCTGGAGGCGGACTACTGGTACACGAACCTCCGGGAACCCGTGCGCTTCGCGCCCACCGTGGAACGTATGGCGGCCGACGGCTACCGCCACTTCGTCGAACTCAGCCCTCACCCCTCCCTCGTCACCGCCGTGCGCACGGTCGCCGAGGACGGCGGCCACGAGGACCTGGTCGCCGTCGGATCGCTGCGCCGCGACGAGGACGGGCCCGCCTGTCTGGACCGGGGCGCCGCCGAACTCCACGTCCACGGACGGCGGATCGACTGGCGCCGGCTCGTTCCCGACGCGCCGGTGGCCGACCTGCCCACGTACGCCTGGGATCCGCAGTCCTACTGGATCGAGCCCGAAGCCGCGTCGGGGACCGTGGCCTCCGGCCTCTTCGACCGCGCCGCGCACCCGTTGCTGGGCGTTCAACTGCAGTCGGTGGACGAGACCCGCTGGACCTTCCGCAACGAATGGTCCCCGGCCACCGCCGACTGGCTGCCCGACCACACCGTGTTCGGGCGGACCGTGGTGTCGGGCACGACCGTGCTGGAGCTGTGCCGCGCCGCGCTCGCCGTGGCCCGCCCGGACGCTCCCGGTGAAGTGACCGGTCTGCTCCTGCTCGCGCCCCTCGTGCTGCCGGAGACCGGCACGGTCGAGGTGTCGGTCGAAGTGGTCACCACCGGTTCCGCGCCCGAGGTCACCGTGCACAGCCGCCCGCGCGGCCGGGAGGCCCCGGGATGGACCCTGCACGCCACCGCGTCGGCTGCCGCCCCCGCCCCGGTGACGCCGGAGCGGCCGCCGGTGTGGCCGAAGGCCGCAGAGTCAGCCTGGAGCGCTGGGACGTACGAACGGCTGGCCGCGCTCGGACTCGGCTACGGTCCCTCCTTCCAGGGCGTCCGGTCGGCGGTCACGACCACCGCCGACGGCGAGCTCCTGGCCCGGCTGTCGCTGCCGTCCGTGGCCCGCGACGCGACCGATCCCTACCCTCTCCACCCGGCGCTGCTGGACGCCGCACTGCACGTGGCCGCCGCGCTGGACGCGTCCGACGGCCGGGTGCTGCTGCCGGTCGCGGTGGGCCGCTGCGTCCTGCCGCCCGGCGGCGCGAGCGACCTCACGGCGCTCGTCCGGCGGTCGGGGGGCTCGGGGACGGACCTCACCCTCGACGTGACCCTGTGGGACACCGACGGCCTCCCGGCTGGCCGGCTGGAGGACGTACGGCTGCGAGCCGCAGACCCGGCGGACCTGAACGGCGCCTCGGAGAACGGTCGTCACCTGTACGAGGTGGCGTGGACGGCCGTGACCGAGCAGCCCGCTGCGGCGCAGCCCGCCGCGTGGGCCGTCCATGGCGACCGTTCGGACCCGCAGGTCGCGGCCGTCCTGCGCGGCCTGGCGGCTGCAGGCGTCCAGGTGCGTGAGACGGGCGCTGACATCGTCGTACGCTTCTGGCCGCACCCGGAGTCCGATGCCGAACCGGCAGCCGCGGCAAAGGAGTTGGCCGCTGTGGCGCTGGCCGAGCTGCGCGCTCTGATCGCGCAAGCGGGGGACCGGCAGCCCGCCCGGACCGTCTGGGTGACCCGCGGCGCGGTCGCGACCGGTGACGGGGACACCGTGCCTGCGCTGGCCCAGTCGGTGCTATGGGGCCTCGCTCGCAGCGCGCGGACCGAACACCCGCACCTCGGCCTGACCCTCCTCGACCTCGGCGGCTCCGATCCCGCCGAAGCCGAAGCCGAAGCCGAAGCCGAAGCCGACGCCGAAGCTCATGCCGACGCCCTGGCGACCGCCGAAGCTCATGCCGACGCCCTGGCGACCGCCGTCGCTCATGCCGACGCCCTGGCGACCGCCGTCGCTCATGCCGACGCCCTGGCGACCGCCGTCGCTCATGCCGACGCCCTGGCGACCGCCGTCGCTCTTGCCGACGAGCCCGAACTCGCCTTCCGGGACGGGCCCTTGCTGGTTCCGAGGCTGGTGCGTGCCCGCGCGGCCGCCGCGCTGCGGATTCCGGCCGGTGACTGCTACGAACTGGCCGGTCCCGCGGCCGATCCGACCCTGCGCGCGGCGGTGTCCCCGGCCCTGACCTCGGGCCGGGTGCGGATCCAGGTGCACGCCGTGGCGGTCCCCGGGCCCGGCGGCGAGCGGCCGCGTACCGCGTGCGCCGGTGTGGTCAGCGAGACCGCCGCCGACGTGACGGACCTGAGCCCCGGCCTGCGGGTCGTCGCCCTCGCCGACACCCCGCCCGGCTCCATGGCGGTCGCCCACGCACGGCTGGTCGCGGTGCTCCCGGAGGACATGCCGTTCACCACCGCGGCCGCCCTGCCCCTCACATCGGACGGCGCCGCCGGTCCCGAAGAGGCGGCCCGGACGCTGCGCGAGGCCGTTGCCGGGCCCGCGCGTCCTGCCCGTCCCCAGGTCCTGCCCGTCACCGCCGCCCGTGAGGCGATACGGCGGGGCACGGCGTCGGGCGCTCCTGTCGTCCTCGACCTCGTCGGCCGCGGAGTCCTGGCGCCCACCGACGGCACGGTGCTGATCACCGGCGGGCTCGGTGCCGTCGGCCGGCACATCGCCCGGCTTCTCGCCGAACACGGCGTCCCCCGGCTTCTCCTGACCTCACGTCAGGGCTTGGCGCATCCGCGAGCCGCCGAGGTCGCCGCCGAACTGACCGCGCTCGGAGCCGAGGTCGAGATCGCGGAGTGCGACGTCGCGGACGCGGCCGCCCTGGGCGGCGTACTCGCCCGGGTCGGCGACGCGTTGCCGTTGCGCGGTGTCGTGCACTGCGCCGGAATCCTGGACGACGGGGTGGTCGCCGAGCTGACGCCCGAACGCCTCGCGCGGGTGCTGCGCCCCAAAGTGGACGGCGCCGCCCATCTGCACCGGCTCACCGCCGACATCCCGCTCGACCTGTTCCTGCTGATCTCCTCGGCGGCCGGTGTGCTCGGCGGCCCCGGCCAGGGCAACTACGCGGCGGCCAACGTCTTCCTCGACCAACTGGCCCACCACCGGCGGGCCCTGGGCCTGCCCGCGGTCTCCGTCTCCTTCGGCGCCTGGGCGGGCGAAGGGCTCGCCGCCGAACACGCCGACCTGGACCGGATGGCCCGGCTCGGCCACCGCGCCCTCACCCCCGACCAGGGCCGCGACCTCGTCGAACTCGCCCTGCGCCGGGGGGCGCCGCACCTGATCGCCTGGTCCCTGGACCTGCCCCGTCTGCGCGAGAGCACGGCTACTGCGCACGACGGTACGGCGGCCCTGTGGCGCTCGCTGCTGCCCCCGCCCCGCACCGGTCAGGACGGCGGAGCCTCGCTGGCGGACCGGCTGGCCCGGCTCCCGGAGGCCGACCGCGCCGCACGTGTCCTGGCCCTGGTCCGCGAGGAGGCGTCCCGGGCGCTCGGCCTGCGCTCGGCGGAGTCCGTCCGTCCCGATCAGCCGCTGCGGGAGCTCGGCATGGACTCGGTGACGGCGGTGGAGCTCCGCAACCGCATCGGCACCCGGATCGGCGCCAGGCTCCCCGCCACCCTGCTGTTCGACCACCCCACCGCGGCTCGGCTCTCCGCCCACCTGCTGGCCACCGCCCTCGCCACGGACGGTCGTACCACCTGGCGCGACGCACCCGATCCACGGTCCCCCCGCACCCCGGCGCCGGCGTCGGACGAGCCGCTGGCCCTGGTGGCCATGGCCTGCCGGCTGCCCGGCGGCGTGAGCGATCCCGAGGACCTGTGGCGTCTGGTCGCCGAGGGCCGCGACGCGGTGGGCCCGTTCCCGGCGGACCGCTGGGACGTGGAGTCGCTGTACGACGCCGACCCGGAGGCCCTGGGCGCGTCGTACGCCAAGGAGGGCGGCTTCCTCGACGACCTGGAGTCCTTCGACGCGGGCTTCTTCGGTATCACCGCGATGGAAGCGGCGGCCATGGACCCGCAGCAACGGCTGCTGCTGGAGACGGCCTGGGAGGCACTGGAGCGCGCCGGGATCGTGCCGGCGGAACTGGCGGGCAGCAGCACCGGTGTGTACGTCGGGATGTTCGGCAGCGACTACCTCGCGGGCTCCCGGCTCGACCAGCTCGACGGGTACGTCGGCACGGGATCGGCGCCGAGCGTGGCCTCGGGCCGGATCGCGTACACGCTGGGCCTGAACGGACCGGCGCTGACGGTGGACACCGCGTGCTCGTCGTCCCTGGTGGCGGTGCACCTGGCGGCGCAGGCGCTGCGGTCGGGCGAGTGCGACCTGGCGCTCGCCGGCGGGGTGACGCTGATGGTGACGCCGGGAACCTTCGTCGAGTTCAGCCGTCTGCGGGGGCTGTCCCCGACCGGCCGCTGCCGCTCCTTCTCCGACGACGCCGACGGTGCCGTCTGGGCCGAGGGCGCGGGCATGGTCGTACTGAAGCGGCTCGACGACGCGCGCCGCGACGGAGACGAGGTGCTGGCCGTGCTGCGCGGTACGGCCGTCAACCAGGACGGCCGCAGTCAGGGCCTCTCCGCGCCGAACGGTCCGGCCCAGGAACAGGTGATCCGGCGGGCGTTGGGGCTGTCCGGTCTTGAACCCGCCGACATCGACCACGTCGAGGCGCACGGGACCGGAACCACCCTCGGTGACCCGATCGAGGCGAACGCCCTCGCGGAGGTCTTCGGCACCTCGCGCCCCGAGGGCCGCCCCCTGTATCTCGGCTCGCTCAAGTCCAACATCGGTCACGCGCAGGCGGCTTCGGGCGTGGCCGGTCTGATCAAGGTCGTGCAGTCCCTGCGGCACGGCTGCCTGCCACGCACCCTGCACGCCGGAACGCCCAGTCGCCATGTCGAATGGGACGACAGCGGGTTGCACCTGCTGCGGGAGACGGTCGCCTGGCCGCCTTCGGGCGAACGCGTACGGCGGGCCGGCGTGAGCGCCTTCGGGATCAGCGGAACCAACGCGCACCTGATCGTCGAGGAGGCCGAACCGGCCCAGGCCCTGCCGCAGGGCGAAACCGCCCCGGGCAAACGACTGTTCGCGCTCTCCGGGCGCGGTGAGGCCGCCGTACGGGGGCAGGCCGCACGGCTGGCCCGATACCTGGACCAGGATGTCGCCTTGCCCGACGTGGCCCACACCCTGGCGCGACACCGCAGCCACTTCGAACGGAGAGCGGCGATCGTGGCCGGCGACCGGGACGAACTGCGCTCACGGCTCGACGCGTTGGCGGCCGGACGGATGCCGCTGGCCGCGCCCCGCGCGGAACAATCCGGCAAGGTGGCCTTCGTCTTCGCCGGGCACGGTGGCCAATGGCCCGGTATGGGCGTGGAGTTGGCGGCCGAGTCAGAGGCATTCCGCGAGGAGCTGGCCCGGATCGACGCGGCGGTGAACCGCCGCGTCGGCTGGTCGGTGCGCAACGTCCTGTCGGCACCCGAGGAGTTCGCCCCGTTCGACCGCACCGAGTTCCTTCAGCCGACGCTGTTCGCGGTCAACGCGGCCCTGGCGGTCGCCTGGCGAGCACTCGGCGTTCGCCCGGACGCCGTGATCGGGCACAGCCTCGGCGAGATCGCCGCCGCGTACAGCGCGGGTGCCCTCACCTTGGACGACGCCGTGTCCGTGGTGACCGGGCGCGCCCGAGCGGTCGCCCCGCTGGTCGGACAGGGCGGCATGCTGGCCCTGGAACTGCCGCGCACGGAGACCGAGAAGCTCCTCGCGCCCTACCAGGACCGGCTGTTCGTCGCCGCCGTCAACAGCCCGCACTCCACAGCCGTCTCCGGCGACACCGAGGCGCTGGCCGAACTGCGCGGGCACCTCGAAGCGCGGGACATCCCGGTACGGCGACTGTCGACGCCGTTCGCCTCCCACACCCCCTTGATGGACCCGGTCCGGGCGGATCTGCTCGACCGGCTCTCCGGCATCCGGGGCACGCGCACGACGACCCCGCTGTACTCGACGGTGGCGGCCGAACCGGTGCCCGGCGACCAACTGGACGCCGACCACTGGTACGCGAACCTCGGGCGCCCCGTCCGATTCGCGGACACGATCCGGCGGATGCTGGACGACGGCTACCGCTACTTCGTCGAACTGAGCCCGCACCCCTCGCTCACCGCGGCGGTCGAGGCGGTGGCGGCCGAGGCGGGGATCGACGCGGTCGCCGTCGGCTCGCTGAGCCGTGGACGGGACGGACGGGATGTTCTGCTCGGCCGGCTGGGGGAGTTGTACGAGGCCGGGCACACGCCCGACTGGCCGCTGATGCTCCCCGAGGGCCGCCGCATCGACCTGCCCACGTACGCCTTCACCCGCGAACGCCACTGGCGCGCACCCGCCCAGGCCAACGGGACGACCGGGAGCTCACCGCTCCTCGGCACCCATGTCGAGGCCAGCGACACACCAGGCCGGCACATCTTCCAGAGCGACATCGACCTGCGCGACAGCCGCTTCGCCTACCTCGCCGACCACCGGGTCACCGGCGAGGTCTGGCTGCCCGGCGCCGCCTTCCTCGACCTGGCCCTGGAGGCCGCGTCCACGCTGCGGGACGGCGGCGAGGTACGACTGGCCGACGTGAGGTTCCTGCGGCCGCTGGCTCTGGACGCGCACAAGCCCGCACGGCTGCAACTGGTTCTGCAGCCCGCCGGACCGGACGGCTCACGGGACTTCACCATCGCCTCGGCGGCCACCGGCGAACGGCACGCCGCGTGGGAGCACCATGTCACCGGACGGGTCGTCGACGGCGCTGCCGAACCCTCGCCCGACGTACCCGACGCGGGCGAGGGGCCCGCCGTGCTGCGCGAGCGGTGCGACGAGGAGGCCGACCTGCCCGCCGTCTACGCGGGGCTCACGGCACTCGGCATCGACTACGGCCCCGCCTTCAGGCTCCTGGAGCAGGGCCACCGCACCGATACCGCGGCCGTCGGCCGACTCGCCCGGCAGCACGCCGCCGGCCATCTGTTGCACCCCGCGGTCCTCGACGCCGCCTTCCACACGGCGGCCCTGCCGGCCGACGCACCCGCGGGCCGGCCCTTCGTGCCCGCCGGTGTCGGACGGCTGCGCTTCACCGGCCTGCGCTCCGCGCCCGCGTGGGCGACCTGCCGACTGCGCTCGGTCGAGGGCGACACCGCGCTCCTGGACCTACGGCTCTGGGACGAGAATGAGCAACTGGTCCTGGAGGCATCGGAGTTCGAACTCGCCGCTCTCTCGCCGCTGGACGGCGCGCTCTTCGAGACCCGGTGGCAGCCGCGCCCGGCCGCACAGGAGCGGCCCGTCGACGGCGGCTGGCTCGTCCTGGCCGACGAGACCGGGGTGGCCGAGGCACTCGCGGCGCGGCTGGCCTCCGCGGCCGTGCCCCATGTGATCGTGCGCAGGGGCACGGAGTTCGGCGCCCAGGGCCCCGGACGCTATGTCCTCGATCCGTCCGATCCACGGCAGTTGACCCGTCTGCTCGACGAGGCCTTCGCCGACGGCCCACCGGAGCTCGTGGTGCAGCTGTCCGCCCTCGACGCTCCGGCCGTCGAGGACGCCACCACGGCCGAAGAGGCCGCGCGCTGCTGCTGCCTGAACACCCTGCACCTGGTACAGGCCTTCGCGGACCGTCCCCAGGGCCGCGCTCCGCGCCTGTTCGTGGTGATGCGAGGCAGCCAGGCCGCCGGTGACAGCACCCAGGTGACGCACCCTCAGCAGGCCCTCGCCTGGGGCTTCGGACTCTCGGTGGCCCAGGAGTACCCGGAGCTGTCCACCACGCTGATCGACCTGCCGGCCACCGACGGCGGCGACGACCTGTGGACGCAGCTCCGGCACGCGGACGACGAACGGCTCGTCGCACTGCGGGAATCGGGCCGACTGGTGCCCCGGCTGGCCCGCACCCGCCCGGACGACGGCGGGCACGGCGGGATCACCGCGGACGGCGTCCACCTGGTCACGGGCGGTCTGGGCGGCCTCGGCCGGGTGGCCGCCGAGCGGCTGGTCCGCCAAGGTGCCCGCCGACTGGCCCTGTTGAGCCGGGGCGGGCCCGATACGGCCGCGGAGAGCTGGATCAAGGGGATCGAAGCACGTGGTGTCACCGTGCACCTCGCCCGCGCGGACGTGGCCGACCGCGCCGCGCTCACGGCCGCCCTGGACGCCGTACGACGTGACGCCGGACCGATCGCCGCGGTCGTCCACGCGGCAGGTGTCCTCGACGACGCCACGGTCGCGAACCTGACCGACGAACGCGTCCTGCGCGTGCTCGCCCCCAAGGTCCTGGGCACCGCCCTGCTCACCGAACTCGCCCCGGAGGCCGAAAGGTTCGTCCTCTTCGCGTCGGCGGCCGGTGTCCTCGGCTCGGCCGGCCAGAGTCCCTACGCGGCGGCGAACGCCTTCCTCGACGCCTGGGCCCACCACCTCTCCCGCACCGACCGCCGGGCGCTGAGCCTGGACTGGGGCGCCTGGACGGAGGTCGGCATGGTCGCCGGTTCGAGCACCCGGGCCGCCGAGACCAGCCGTTCGGGGCTGATCGCCTTCACCCCGGCGGAAGGCGGCGACCTGTTCGAGCGGGTGCTCGCCACCTCCCGCCGCCAGCTCGCCCCCCTCGCCCTGGACCGGGAGGCGCTGGAGCTCGACCCGGACGCGGCCCGCACGCGCCCGATCCTGGGCGACCTGATCACCGCCGCCGCGGCTCCGGAGGGCACGGACGACCTCGTCGCCCGGGTGTTCGCGGCGACGACGGACCAGGACCGGGCCACTCGCCTCGAAGCCTACGTACGGGCCAAGGTCGGCCAGGTCTCCGGCGGTGCGGTGGAGCTGTCCGCGACCACGGCCCTGAAGCAACTGGGCCTGGACTCACTTATGTTGGTCCGGTTGCGCAACGCGTTCTCCCGCGACCTCGGTGCGGAACTCCCTGCCGCGGCCGTCTTCTCGGCATCCGACATCCAGGGCCTCGCGCGGGCCCTGGCCGAGGTGCTTCCCGAACGCGCCACCGGGGCACGCGGAGAGGAGCCACAGCCGGACGCCCCGGCCGAGGTGCCCGAGAGCGAGCTGAGGCCCGCGACCCGCGACGTCGTACGGCTGCTGCGCAGCGCCCAGCCGGGCATGCCGGACGCGGCGCACGCCGTCGGCCTGGCCGTCCGGCTCACCGCGCCGACCAGCCGCGAGGCGCTCACCGACATCGTCACCCGGCTCGCCGGACGGCACGCGGCCCTGCGTACGGCGATGGCCCCAGGCGAGGGACGCGGCCGACAACTGCGCGTGGAGCGGCGGTCGACCGAACCCTTGCTGCGCTGGACGGACGTGCCCGCCGACGCCGTACTCGACGCCGACGACCGGTTGTCCCGGCTGCTGGAGCCGCCGTTCGACCTGGCGCGGGTGCCGCTGTGGCGGTTCGAGCTGCTCGACGCCGGTGCGCGGGGCCAGATCCTGGTGTTCGGCGCGCACCACGCGGTGAGCGATCTGCAGTCGCTGCTGCTCGTCGCGGGGGAGATCGACGCCGAACTGTCCGGTACCTCGCTCGGCTCCGCCGTCACCAACCGTGACATCGACCTGTTGATCGAGGCCCAGCGGACCGGCGACGCCCCCGGTGCCGCCACCACCGAGTGGCGCGAGGCCTTCCACGGCAGCGAGCGTCTCGACCTGACGCTCGCCCGGCCGCGCCCCTCGACACGTTCGTACCGGGCCGGGAGCGTGACCGTGGCGATACCCGACGGGCTGATGGAGCGGGTGTCGGCGGCCGCGAGCAGGCTGGCCGTCACGCCGGCCGCCTTCTGCCTCGGCACCCTGACCGTCCTGCTGGCCAGGATGCGGGAGCGGGAGCGCTTCGTGCTCGCCGTGCCCGTCGACACGCGCATCCACGCCGACGCGTACGACGCGGTGGGATTCTTCGGCGTACCGGTGCCGTTCCCGGCGCAAGCGGCGGCGGGGGAGCGGATCGAGGAGGTGCTGCGCCGGACGGACGCCCGCCTGGACCGGATCCTCGCGAAGGGCGCGATGTTCTCGGACGTGCTGTCGACACTTGCCGGCCAGGGGCTGCACCGGGCGAACGCCCCGTTCGTGGAGGTGTACTTCAACTACGTACGCTCCTCGGCGGCCCGCCTCGGCCGGCTGGAGGTGCTCCCGGCCGGGACGGGATATTCCGACCTCGACCTCATGGTCACGATGACCCCGGACGCGGGCCGCGTACGGCTCGACCACAACCTCGACATCCTGGACGCGGTCACCTCCACCGAGCTGGCGGAGGGGTTCCTGCGACTGCTCGCCATGACGGCCGAGGACCCGACGACGGCGGTCCGTACGACGGGGAGCACGCCAACTCCCGCGACGGACACGACGCTTACGTCCCTCGCGATGGGAAGGACAGCGGCTCCGATTGCGCCAGGTGCGACTGCGGCACCGGTGGCGTCGGCAACTCCGTTCGTGTGGGCGCCTGGTGCCCGCCCGCGCCGCTCACTCGCTCTCGCCGCGACCTTCGCGCTCGGCAATCTGCCGCTGCTGTGCGAGGCGGCGCTCGAGGAGGGCACGCGGGAAGGGGAGGGGGAGCGGGAGCGGGACGAGGGGCCGACGGTCGCGGAAGCGCCGTACCACCAAGTCCTCTCCGCCTTGCGCGATCCCTCGGGAGTCTTCACCGATCCGACGACGGCGGTGGGCGTGGTGCTGCTGCGGGCGGCGGACCTGGAACGGTTCGGCCCGCTGGCCGACACGGTGCTCACCGAACTGGGCACCGCCTACCCGGCGGCGCTGCGGGCCCTGTCCGAGCGGACCCGCAGACCACTGATCGTGGGCGTCCTGCCCTCGGCGCGACACGACGACCGCTTCGCGCGATGGGAGAGCGCCGTCCTCGCCGAGCTGGCCGATGCGCCCGGCATCGCGGTGCTGGGCCCGGACGACTGGACGCGCCACCATCCCGTCGCGGAACGCTTCGACGAACGGACCGAACGGCTGGCCCATCTCCCCTTCACCCCGCATTTCCAGGCGGCGGTGGCCCTGCGGCTGGCCCAGGTGGTACGAGCGGTACTGCGCCCCGCGCCGAAGGTGATCGCGGTGGACGGCGACGAGACCCTGTGGGGCGGGGTCGCCGGTGAGATCGGCCCCGAGTCGGTCGATCTGACCGGACCGCGCGCCCTGCTGGCACGCAGCCTGGCGCGATGGCGTGCCGCGGGCACGCTGCTCGCGCTGGTCAGCAACAACGACGAGGACACCGTACGGGCCGTCCTGAACCGTCCGGAAAGCCTGCTCAAGGCGGAGCACTTCAGCGTGATCTCCGCCGGCTGGGGCCCGAAGCCGGCCCGTCTCGCTGAGGCGGCGCGCGTCCTCAACCTGGGTCTTGACAGCTTCCTGTTCCTCGACGACAACCCGGTCGAGATCGCGGGGGTGCGGTCGGCGCTGCCGGAGGTGCTGTCGGTGACCTGCCCTCCGGCGGACGAACTGGAGCAATTCCTCGGCCGGTTGTGGCCGCTCGTCCCAGCGGCGGCGACGGCCGAGGACGGACTGCGGGCAGGGTTCTACGCGCAGGAGCGGGAGCGGGACGCCGTGCGTGAGCAGGCCGGTTTCGAGGAGTTCCTCGCCGGGTTGGAGCTGGAGGTCGACATCCGGGCGCTGTCCGGGACCGATGTCGAGCGGGCGGAACAACTCGTCCGCCGCACCAATCAGTTCACCCTCCGTCCTCGGTCCGCCGACGGCGGCGACCTGGGGCGGTGGCGGGAGCACGGCGAGGTGTGGACGGCCGCGGCGCGGGACCGCTTCGGCGACTACGGCCAGATCGGCCTGCTCGCTCTGCGCGTGGACGGCGATCGACTCGACGTCCTCGCCTGGATGTTGAGCTGCCGCGCGCTCGGCCGAGGCGTCGAGGAACGGCTGTTGCACTGGCTCGCGGACCGGGCCGACCGACTGGGCTGCGTGAAGGTCCGGCTGACGGCGGAGCGCACCGACCGCAACGTACCGGCCCGGCGTCTGCTGGCCGCGCTCGGTGGCGGCGACCAGGACGACGAGCACCTGGAGACCGTGGTCACGCCGGAACACCTGCGGGCCTTCCGCTCGTGGCGGCGGCAGTGAGCGGGCCGGCGGGTCGCCCCGCGGAAGTGGTGCGAAAGGGCAGGGCGGAAAGGACAGTGCACAGGGTGAAGGGCTCTCATGCGTGAAGTGAACGAGGAAGCGACGGCGTACGCCGGACAGCGGGCGACCGGTGAGGCGATCGAGCGGGGTGACGGCGGGCCGAGCGTGGAAGCCCTGCTGGCGAGGATCAGGCAGGCCCCCACAGCCACGCCCGCACCCGCAGCGGCCGGAACCGGAACCGGCACGGAGTCGGTTGTGGGGGTGGGGGCAGACACCTCCGCCCACCGCGCCGGTGAGGACCAGGATGCGGATGCGGGCAATACAGCCGTGGCCTCCGGCGCGGGTGCTGCCGGCGACACCGGTACCGGGGCGGACGGCGGGGCCGCCGCCCTGTCCGTACCCGCCGTACCCGCCGTACCTGGCGTACCCGCCGTACCTGGCGTACCCGCCGTACCTGGCGTACCCGCCGTACCTGGCGTACCCGCCGCCTCTGCCGAACCGGCCGTGCCCGACGCGGACGCGCTGGCCGCTGTCGTCGCCGCGGCGGCCGGTCCCCTCGTGCCCGGAGGGCATCTGTCGCCCGACACCGATTTCTTCGACGCCGGGGGCACCTCCGTAGGCGCCGTGGAACTCGTCGCGGCGCTTGAGGACGAGCTGGGCATGGAGATCGACCTGGACGAGGTGTTCGCCGACGCCCGGCCGCTCAGCCTCGCCCTGCGCTGGCTGGCGACCGCTGGTGCCACATCGGCGCTCTCGGCACCGGGTGTGGCGGCAAGCCCGACAGCCGCACGGACCCTGGACCCGGTCCCGGCGACCGACATGCTCGGCACCACGCAGGACCCGGACACCTTCCCGTTCCCCGCCCCGGCTCCCGCTGCGGGCTTCAGCCCCGCTCTCGCCCCGGGTTCCCGTCCGGCCCCCGCCACCGACGCCCCGTCCATCCCGTCGCCCCGCATCCCGCCAGGGGCGACGGTCACCGCTCGGGCCACCAGTGGTGCCACCCCGCACCCTTCCGCCCGTCCCGAAGACCTCGACCAGATCCTGGCCGACCTCGCTCTCGCCGACCGCCTGCCCTGGAGCGGCTCGCCCGAGCCCGTGCCGCCCCGCCGGATCCTGCTCACCGGCGCCACCGGGTTCCTCGGCAGCCATCTGCTCCTCGATCTGCTCAGGCACAGTGACGCGCACGTCCACTGCCTCGTTCGCGCGGCCGACGAGGAGGCGGCCACGGCCCGCCTCGGCGAGGCACTGAAGAGCTACCGACTGCCCTGGTCGTCGGAGATCCGCCGCCGGGTGACCGTGGTCCCCGGCGACATCAGGCGTCCGCACCTCGGCCTGTCCGACGACGTCTGGAACAAGCTCGCCCACGAAATGGACAGCGTCGTGGGCGTGGCGGCGGCCGTGGACTTCCTGCGCGGCTACCAGTCGTTGCGGCAGAGCAATGTCATCGGCGCGCTGACCCTGGCCGAACTGGCGGCGACCGGCCCGCCCAAGCCGCTGCACCACATCTCCTCGATCGCGGTCTTCAACGAGGTCGGCATCGCCTCCATGGGCGAGGACGACCCGCTCGCCCATGTCGACCGCCTCGTCGCGGGCTACGACCAGACGAAATGGGCAGCCGAGGTCGCCCTGCGGCGGGCCCGCGACCACGGCCTGATCGTCACCGCGATGCGTCCGGGAGGCATCGGAGGCCACACCCGCACCGGTGCCCACAACCCGCAGGATCTCAGCAGCGGCCTCATCTCCGCGTTCGGCCGCTTCCGCACCGTGCCCGCCTTCCGCTGTCTGAACGCGGCCCCGGTGGACTGGGTGAGCCGGGTCGCGGCAGGCGTCATCTGCGAACCCGACGCCTGGGGATTCGACTACAACCTGACCGGCGTACCCAACACCCTCGACGACGTCGTGCAGGACATGGCGTACGGCGGGATGCACGTGCGCGTACAGGACTGGGACGAATGGCGCACCGACGCCCTGGCCCGCCTGGAGGCCGACCCTGTTCCCGAACTCGGCTTCCTCACACGGGTGTTGCGAAGTCCCACCGCCCTGAAACTGTGCGAGGCGACCCTGAAGGGGCCCGCGGCCACCGGCGAACGCACCGCCGCGCTCGTCGAGGCGCTCGGACTGCGCCCCGCGGCCCGTTATGACGCCCAGGCCCAATTGAGGACGTTCGAGCGGCTCGCCCAGGACGGCCTGGCCCGGCTGCCGCACAAGGACGACCAGCCGTACCTGTGGTTCTCCGAGACGACCGAGGGCGCCGTGGGCCCGGTCGGCGCCGTCCCCGACACCCCCTGCTCGATGGCACTCACCCTCTCCATCGCGAGCATGTACCAACTGGTCAAGGAGCGCCGGGTGGACGTCGGCGGCGAGCTGGTGTGCGTCGCGGCCCATCCCGCGCCGCTGCTCGTGGAACGCGGTGACGTCTGGATCCGCCCCGAGGAGGGCATCCCGCAGCGGCACGGGACGCGCCACCAACTCCTGCGCTACCGACTGACATTGCGCGACGCCGACGGGGGCCGCTGGTGGCTGGAGGGCCACAAGTACGCCCGCGCCCGCCGTGACGTATGGCGGCAGACCCGCGCGCTGAGCGTCGAGATCGGCCGCGAGGGTGAACCGGCCGGTCTCGCGGGCGAGTTGGTCGTGCCCGCGGACAGCTACGTACGCGACCAGATCGACGGCATCAAGGTGGACCCGCGACTCACCGGCCAGGAGAAGCGCGCCGCCAAGCTGACCTGGCTCGCCTGGTTCGGCGTGGAGATGGGCCGCGGACTGCTCGGTCCCTTCGCCCGCGCCGCCGCGGACCTCCTCGACCTGCGCCGCACCAAGACCCCCTCGGAGCGCCACCGATGATCCTCAGAACCACCAACTCCCGCACCAGGCCTGCGATCCGCAAGGTCAGGACGGGCACGACCCTACGGCCGCTGCGCCACCGCCTCGACCCGGCACGGGTCGAGGAGATCCCCTTCCACGCCGGGGACGGTGTACGCCTCGGACTCACCCGCATCGACAGCGGCGAGCGGGACCGGCCCGCCGTGCTGCTCCTGCACGGGCACACCGCGTCCGCCGACATGTTCCTGCTGCCCGAGACCCGCAACCTCGTCGACGTCCTGCTCGACGACGGCTACGAGCCCTGGCTGCTCGACTGGCGGGGCAGTTGCCGGCTCCCGTACAACGAGACCGGCCAGCGGTACACCTACGACGACGTCGCTCTCCACGACATCCCCGAAGCGGTCTCCCGCATCCGTGAACGCATCGGCGACCGGCCGTTGTTCGTGGTCGCCCACTGCATCGGCTCGCTCACCCTGTCGCTGAGCATGACGGCGGGGCTGGTGCCCGGGCTTGCGGGAGTCGTCTCCCAGGGCGTGTTCCTGACGCCGAAGCTCGCGGGGCGCACCTCGCTGCGGATGACGGTGGCGGGCGAACTGCTGAAGAACCGGATCGACCACATCCCGGTCGACTTCCGCAAGGTGGGTCTCCGGTCGAAGTACACGCCCCTGTTCGCGCTGGCCTCCCGCGGGGCGGGCTGCCCCGATCCGACCTGCCAGATCCTCCACAACTCGGCCTGGGGCTCCGGTGCCTCGCTGTTCCTGCACGAGAACCTGTCCGAGGCCACCCACGACCGGCTCGCCGAGCTCCTCGGGCCGGCGCCCCTGTGGATCCTGCCGCACCTGCGCCGGATCGAACTGGCCCGCAGTGTCGTCCGCTGGCACGACACCGATCACCGCTACCGGGCGCTGCCGCCCAACGCGCTGGACGCGGCCGCCCGGATCGACGCCCCGGTGCTGCTGCTCGCGGGCAGCGAGAACGGACTGTGGCTGGATTCGCAGAAGCTCTGCCACGAGGTCCTGGCGCACCGCCAGCCCCAACTGGACGTGTCGTACACCGAGATCCCCGCCTACGGCCACCTGGACACGTTCCTGGGCCGGGGCGCCGCCCTCGACGTGTTCGGGCACATCCTCGAATTCCTCGGCGAACGACGGTGACGGCGGCCCCGCGCCCGGATACCGTACCGACCAGTAACCGCACCCGCGAGTAACCGGACCGCACTCCAGGAGGCCCCATGCCGCAGCTCGAAGTCGACGGCGCCGCGCTGACCTACGACGACGAGGGCCCCCGCGACGGTGACGGTGTGCCCCTGGTGTTCATCCACGGCTGGACGGCCAACCGGCACCGCTGGGACCACCAGATGGACCACTTCTCCCAGAAGCGGCGGGTGGTACGGCTGGACCTGCGCGGGCACGGGGAGAGCGGCGGGTCGGGGCGGCGGACCGTGGCGGAGCTGGCCGGTGACGTTCTCGCCGTCCTCGACCACCTGGAGCTCGACCGGTTCGTCCTCGTCGGCCACTCGATGGGCGGGATGATCGCGCAGACCCTGACGCTCGCCCATCCCGAGCGGGTCGAGCGGCTGGTGCTGGTGAACTCGATCAGCAGGATGACCTACAGCCGGGGGAGGGGCCTGCTGATGGCGGTCTCCACCAGGGTGCCGTTCAAGCTGTTCGTGGCCGCCAACATCCAGCGGGCCTTCGCCCCCGGCTACCCGCGCGAGAAGATCCGCGAGTACATCAGCGCCTCGGCGGACACGCCCCGCGAGGTGGTGATGACGTGCTACGGCGCCATGCGGTCCTTCGACGTCCTCGACCGGCTCGGGGAGATCCGCACCCCCACCCTCCTGGTCCACGGCTACCACGACATCCAACTGCCCGTCTCGCAGATGCTGCGGATGGCGAAGGCCTACCCGGACGCCGTGGTGCGGATCGTGGACGCCGGCCACGAACTGCCCGTGGAGAAGCCGGCGGAACTCACCGCCGTGGTCGACAAGTTCGTGACCGACCAGCCGTAGCCGAGCACGTGGTGCGGGCCGGGCGGACACGCGCTGCCGATCGGCCCGCACGACGGCGATCCCGATCCGTGGACCACCTCGGCGTCGTGGACAAGTGGAGCGTCAGAACGCGGAGTTGGCGAACCAGTGCGCCAGCAGGCGCTCGTCCCCTTCGTGCGTGAGGGCTCGCGCGGTGTAGGGAAGGCGGCCGTACACGAGCAGCAGCAAGTCCGCCGCGGTTCCTCGGACCGTGGCGTCCGCGGTGTCTGCGATATCCGAGGTGTCCGCGGTGGGCCGGGCCGTGTCGAGGCCGAAGCCGTCGGGCCGCAACCGGACGAGCCAGGCACCGTCCTGGTCCGTTGCCCGGAAGACGATGCTCTGGTCGGGACCGCGCAGGTTGGCCACCTTGGGGGCGAAGGAGGCGGCGAAGGGCAGGTTGACGAGAAACTCATCGATTCCGTCCGCCGCGACCGGTCCGTCGATCGCGGGCCGAACGCCCAGGGCGAGTTCGGCGTCGGCCCGGTGCAGCAGTGTCTCGAAGAGCATCCTCCGTGCCCAGAAGCGAGCGTGCTGGTCCACCCCCCACGCCCACATCGGCAGGTTCGGGTCGGTGGCCGCGAACGCGTCCGCGGCCACGGTCGCGCTCTCGCTCAGCCAGTGCGCGTATGCGTTCTCCCGCTCCGGGAGCTGCAAGTCCACTTCACGTGTGCGCGGGGGGTCCTGGATGCGCGTCCGCAGGAGCACGGAGAACCAGCGCTGGACACTGCCGGTGTGCTTGACCAGGTCGGCGAGCGTCCACCCCGGGCAGCTCGGCACCGGTGTGACCAGGTCCGCGTTCTTGACCGCGGCGACGAACCGGGCGGTCTCCGTGGCGACCGCCGTCCGGTGGTCGACGGGGGAGTGAAGGCGGCCGTGGTCAGGGCGGCATGCGGTCGTCATGCCGGGGTGGTCCGGGTTCGTCATGGATGAGTGACCTTTCTCGGCACGGTCGTACGACGTTCCGTGCACCGCGTCGCGGTCAGCGGGTACGGGGGATGGCCGGATCCGGGTGATCCAGGCGGGTGAGCAGGGTGGCGGCGAAGTCCTCGGCACGGGCGAGTTGCACCCGCAGATCCTCGATCTTCTGGGCGGCGGCCCGCTCGTAGGCCCTCATGCGGCCCATGAGCGCTTCGCGCTCGTCGGCGGGCAGTTCCTCGCCGGAGTCCAGGCGGTCCGTGGCGTCCAGCAGGTCGCGCATCTCGTCCAGAGTGAAGCCGAGCGGCTTCATCCGGCGGATGACCATGAGGCGGGCCACGTCGGCCTCGGTGTAGAGGCGGAAGCCGCCCTGGGAGCGGGCGGAGGGAGTGACCAGGCCGGTCTCCTCATAGTGCCGGATGGTGCGCAACGACAGCTCGGTCCGCGCGGCGACTTCGCCGATCTGCATGTGCTCGCTGCTCACGCGGACGCCCTTCCCTGCTGTCGCCAAGGCCGTTGGCCCTCAGGCCATGGCCTTCGGTCCTCGGGACCCAAACCCTACTCTAACGTTAGGGTAAGGTAAGTGATCGTCGGGGTCGGCTCCAAGCCGTCCCCGCTCCCATAGCGGGGAACCAGAGGTCGTGCGACCGACCGCCGGGCGGGGGACGCCTCCTCCGTCGCGGCCCTGGACGCGATCGAGGCCACGTACGCACAGCGCGGCAAGTCCGTCGAGATCAGCGGCCTGAACCAGCCGAGCGCGTCGAGATCATCGGCCTGAACCAGCCGAGTGCCCGGATCCACCAGCGTCTCAGCGGCGAGCTCACCGCCGGCCACTGACCCACCCACGTCACCCGCGCGGAGCCGGGAAGCCCCTGGAATGCGCCCTCTCCTGTCGAGGGACCGCTCGTCCGCCCGGCCAGGGCGACGTCACCGGCTTCGTCGGCGCGACACGGCACAGGCGCGGCGAGGACCGCAGGGGAGGGGTGGGAGAGTGGTCGGCATGTGCGGTCGTTACGCCTCCACCCGCAGTCCTCAGGACCTGGTCCAGTTGTTCCAGGTCACCGACTGGCGTGCCGAAGAGGCCCTCGCGCCGAACTGGAACGTCGCCCCCACCGACAACGTATGGGCCGTCCTCGAACGCGCCCCCCGCGGGAAGGCCGATGCCGCGGTGGCGGAGCGGGAGCTGCGGCCGCTGCGCTGGGGCCTGGTGCCGTCCTGGGCCAAGGACCCGAAAGCCGGCGCGCGGATGATCAACGCGCGGGTGGAGACCGTGCACGAGAAGCCCGCCTACCGCCGGGCATTCGCGAAACACCGCTGCCTGCTCCCGGCCGACGGCTTCTACGAGTGGCAGCAGATCAAGGACGAGGCCGGCGGCAAGCCCCGCAAGCAGCCGTACTTCATCCACCCCGAGGACGAGCAGGTGATGGCACTCGCGGGGCTGTACGAGTACTGGCGCGATCCCGAGGTCAAACAGGACGACGACCCCGCCGCCTGGCTGACGACCTGCACCATCCTCACCACCGAGGCCACCGACGCGGCCGGCCGCGTCCATCCCCGCATGCCGCTGGCACTCACCCCCGAGCACTACGACGCCTGGCTGGACCCGCACCACCACGACACGCACGACCTGCGCGCCCTGCTCACCCAGCCCGCCGACGGCCACCTCGACGCCCGGCCCGTCTCCCCGGCCGTCAACAGCGTCCGCAACAACGGCCCCCACCTCCTGGACGAGATCCCCCTGTAGGAGTCGGTACGGTCCGGAGTCCTGGCCGCGCAAGGCGCCACCATCCGCGCCACACGTTGGGCCGGGACCACCGGCCTTGGTGCGACCGGCACGCCCCGACCTCTTCGCCGCCGCCCTGCGGGCGGGGCCGTGCTGAACCCGTCCGGGACCCTCAATCCCGGCGTCGTGATCGATCCCCTTCGCCGATACGGGGGTGTCGAGCCGGCACGGCCCCCGTGATCCGCGAGACGGCTACCAGCCGACGGCGACCAGCAGCCACTGCGGGTTGGCGTGGGAGATGAAGGAGGACTGACCCGCGACGTCGTCGTACGGGAAACCGTAGGCCAGGTGGTTGATGGCGTTGTCGTGCCAGAACTTGGCGTAGTAGTTCGCGGGCGCCGCCTTGTAGTACTGGGCCGGGTCGCCCTGTTGGGAGGCCGGAAGGGTGGCCACATGGCGGTTGAGGGCGGCGCACATGTCGGGGTTGCCCGCCAGAGCCGCCGCGCAGCCGAAGATGTCGGAAGTGGCCGCGCCGACGCCCACGGACTGGGCGTAGGCGGTGAAGTAGTTCGCGTTGGCTCCGCCCGCCCGGAAGCTCGGGTCGCTGCCGGGCGCGATGATCCGGTACGGGGCCTGGCTCTGGGCCAGCACCTTGAACTGGTCCGGAACGGCGGCGGTGAACCGCTGGAAGGTGGTCGCGCGGTCCTCGGCGAAGGTCGCCCGGTCCTCACCGACCTCGGCGTCGTACCCGTCCTTGGTGTGCAGACGCATGGCCAGTTTGAGGCCGAAGGCGTCGACCCTGGTGGTGTTGCCGTTGAAGACGTTGTTGCCGACGGTGAACTCGATGAAGTCGTAGTACGGACCGTTCGGCGAACCGAGGTAGAAGTACATGCGGCCCGCGGAGTTCGCCGGCATGTCGAGGTACGGCTGCTCGGCTATGGAGTGGATCTGTCCGTTGAAGCTCCAGTACACCTGGCTGTCGGGGTACTTGCCGTTGGTGCGGTTGAGGATCTTCACCTCGACGGCGTTGTTCGCGGCGGGTATGTCGCTGGTCGTGCCCCAGAAGGCGTCCGGCGGGGTGGTGCTGCCGGGCCCGTACACCTGGAACTCCCACAGGGAGTAGCCGTACGGGGTCGCTCGCGTCGTTCCGAGGACGCGCACGTATCTGGCGCTGCCGGAGAGGCCGATGTTCTGGGTGCCACCGGTGCCGGTCGTCGTGGAGAACGCCGTGGCCCAGGTGTTCGCGTCGGTGGAGGTCTGGATCTGGAAGGCCGTGGCGTAGGCGGCCTCCCAGTTCAGGGTGACGCGGGTGAGCTGCTGGACGGAACCGAGATCGACGCGCAGCCATTGCGGGTCGGAGAAGGCCGAGGACCACCGGGTCCCGGTGTTTCCGTCGACCGCGGCCGTCGCCGGGAAGGAGCCGTTCTCGACCGAAGACGCCGTGGCGGGCCGTCCCTGGGAGAGCAGTTGGTCGGCGGCGTGCGCGGGTGACGAGGTCAGGAAGGCGACACAGGCGGCGAGCAGGACGACGACCGAGCCGAGAGCCGTACGGGCCCGTGCGGTCATGCCTGCCCGTACGGTCATGCCTGATGGTCCATGGGGAGGGGCGCTGGTCAAGGACTGCATGCGGGGTCTCCTCGTGCCGGGTAGGCGTGTGTGGGGGCGGAGCAACAGCAGACGGAGAGCGCTCTCTCCGGGTTGTATCCCCGGACGTTCAAGACGTCAACAACTGAAGCCGAAATGGAGGGAGTTCGGGTGTCCGGCACGGCTGAGTACCGCCTGGTGCCTCCTGTGCCGCGCCTGATCGCCCGGAGCCTTCGGACCCCGACGGCTCGACGGGGCCCGTGTCGTGCCCCGCATTCAAGACTTGGCTTCTTCGGACAGCCTTAGGCCCGAAGGGAGCCCCGCGGCGATTTCCTGCCACCGTCGCCGGGGGCTGACTGGTCTACACCCTTGACTGGTACAGACCAAAGCGGTTGAGTGTGGCCCACACCCCCCACCACGGCCGCCCGGACTCTGCGGCGTCGGCCCTCCGCCGACGTGCGCGCATGGCTCTGCCTGCCTCCGGCGCTGCCTTGCTCCGCAAAGGACTGATCCTGTGTCACAAGCTCGCGCCGCTTCCCTCCTGGCCGCGATTCTGATCGGAACCTCCGCACCGGTAGTGCTGCCGGCCGCGAGCGCGTCCGCCGCGTCCTGTTCGAGCTACCCGAACTGGGTGGCGGGAAAGTCCTACGCCACCGGCAACATCGTCCGGTACACGGACGGCAAGGCCTACATAGCCGAGCACGACAACCCGGGCTACGACCCGGTCATCAGCACCTGGTACTGGGATCCCTACTCCTGCGACGGCGGCTCGACGAACCCCTCCGACGGATTCGTCGTCTCCGAGGCCCAGTTCAACCAGATGTTCCCGAACCGGAACTCCTTCTACACCTACAACGGCCTCAAGGCCGCCCTGAGTTCCTACCCCGCCTTCGCCAACAGCGGCAGCGACACGGTCAGGAAGCAGGAGGCCGCCGCGTTCCTCGCGAACGTCAACCACGAGACCGGCGGACTGGTCTACGTGGTGGAGCAGAACACCGCCAACTACCCCACCTACTGCGACTGGAGCCAGTCCTACGGCTGCCCGGCAGGACAGGCGGCGTACTACGGGCGCGGCCCGATCCAGCTCAGCTGGAACTTCAACTACAAGGCCGCGGGTGACGCGCTCGGCATCGACCTGCTGGGCAATCCCTGGCTCGTCCAGAACGACTCGGCGGTGGCCTGGAAGACCGGCCTCTGGTACTGGAACACCCAGTCGGGCCCCGGCACCATGACCCCGCACAACGCGATGGTCAACAGCGCGGGCTTCGGCCAGACCATCCGCAGCATCAACGGCTCGCTGGAGTGCGACGGCAGGAACCCCGCGCAGGTGCAGAGCCGCGTGGACGCCTACCAGCGCTTCACGTCGATCCTCGGCGTCACGCCGGGAGTCAACCTCTCCTGCTGACCGGCCTACGGCAACACGGCTCGGCGTGCCACCCCGGACAGGTTCCTGCTGCCGCCGCCCGCAACAGGCCCTGCCGGGGCTCGCCGGATCCCGGGACGGGGAGGTTCGGCCCGGACCCAAGTCGGCCCGGACCCAAGTCGGCCCGGACCCAACTCGGCCCGGGCCGAGTTGGGTCCGGACGAAGGGCCGGTACCCATCCTGCCGCGGGACCCGACGGCGAGTCGAAAGGGGAACGGCCCGGCGACGTCCGGCTGGAGATCTGCACCGCGACGGGAAACAGCCCGCAGGAGCCGTCCCTGAGCAGGCAGGCAGCCGCAGACCGACGTGCGTGCGGTGGGGGTTGGGCGCCTTCGGACGGAAGAGCGGCAGGTGCGGGTCCCGGCCGGGCGGGAGCGCGTGCCGCGCCGGCCGGGGCGACCTCACTCGCCGAACAGAGCGGGGATCTCCGCGAGGGCCGGATCATTCTCGCTGAGCGGCCGCCGGGCGGTGAGCGCGGCCGCGGCGTCCACCGGTGTGCCTGTTGAGGTGAGGACGGCCCGCGCCTGTTCGGCGGGCAGAGAGTTGAACCACCGTACGGCGAGGGCGAGTCGCGCCGCGGCGTCGACCGAACCGAGGAGGCGCAGGCGGGAGATACCTCCGTCGGGGAACACGTCGAGGCGTACGTGGGTGACTTCTTTGGTGCCGGTGACGTCGAAGTAGTGCCTGGTGTCGGGCTGGAGCCTGGTGTCGGGCAGCAGGGGGAACCAGGCGGACGAGTCGGGCTCCGGCGTCGTCTCGGCGTTGGCCCCGTACAAGGCGCAATTGTTCGACGCGTTGTACTTGTAGTAGGAGGTGTCGACCTCGACCTGGCGCAGACGCCCGGGGGCAGCCAGACGGACGACTGCCCAGTCGTGTCCCGGGCCGCGTCGACGCTGGGTCTCCCAGCCGTCGCCCATGTGCCGGGCGAGTCCGGGCTGGTTGAGGACCTCGGCCGACGAGTAGAAGGTGTCGCTGCTGGTCTCCACCACGCCGCCCAGTTCGCGGGCGGCGAGGTCGGGGGTGAGGCCCTCGAAGCGGCGGGGGTCGGGAACGGCCTGTCCGCGCACGCGCAGGCGGGCCACGCCGCCGTCGGGGTAGACGGACAGCCTGAGGTGGGTGAAGCGGGTCCGCTCCGTCACCGTGAACTCGTTGTGGGAGTCGCCCTTGAGCGGGGAACGCGGGACGATCTCCTCCCAGGTGACATCGGTTCCCGCGAGTTCCTCCGGCGAGGGGTAGCCCTCCACACCGCAGGCTTCGATGCGGCACTCCGGGGGGTAGTTCCCGGTGAAGAAGCTGGTGTCCACGTCGATGGAGTGGATCACTCCGGGCGCTCCGAGGCGGATCAGGGCCCAGTCGTGTCCGGGAGTGCGCCTGCGGCGGGTCTCCCATCCGTCGACGATCTCACCCTTGTGGCCGTAGGAGCCGGGAGTGAAGTCGGCGGCCCCCGGCACGAGCAGATTCTCCTTCTCGCCGAAGGACTCGTCGCTTGCGGCGATGACGCTGCCGCCGACGAGCCGCGATGCCAGGTCCGTCGAGGACGGGTGATCGGTGGACATGGGGGACAACCTCCACAGGTGGAACAAGGGCGCGGGAATCAGCCCGCGAGTCGGTGATGTACGGGGTGCGAGGGTCGGTTGCTCAACCCGTCGGCTCGGCCGGCGGGGGCGAGGGGCTCAGAGCGCCAGGCGCTCGGACAGCGGCCATCCGATGATCGTCTTGGACTCGGGTGCCGCGTAGGTGCTGACCTTGCTGGTGCTCAGGCCCAGGCCCACGATCGCCTCGGCCAGGCGGATTCCGGCGGCGACCGGGTCGACCACCGGTACGCCGAGGGCGTCGGTGATCGCTTTGTCGAGTCCGGCCATGCCGCCGCAGCCCAGGCAGATGACCTCGGCCCGGTCGTCCTCGACGGCTCGCCGTGCCTCCTCGACGATGGCGGCCATCCCGGCCTCGGGGTTCTGGTCGAACTCCAGAGTGCCCATGCCGACGGAGCGGACCGAGGCGCAGCGGTCGGCGAGTCCGGCGGTGAGAAGGCGGTCCTCGATCGATCCGATCGAGCGGGCGAGGGTGGTGACCACGGAGTAGCGGCGGCCGATCATCAGGGCGACGTGGGCCGACGCCTCGGCGATATCGATGACGGGGACGTCGGTGAGCTCCTGGAGGCCTTCGCGCCCGTGCTCGCCGAACCCGGCCATGACCACGGCGTCATAGGGCTCGTCGTAGGTGGCGACGCGGTCCATGACCGCGACGGCGGACAGCAGGCTCTCGAAGTTGCAGTCGATGCCGTCGGCCCCGTAGAGCGGGGTGAGCGGGACGATCTCGGTTCCGGGCGAAGCACAGTCCCGGGCGCTCTGGGCGATCGACTCGGTCATGGCTTCGGTGGTGTTCGGGTTGACGACCAGAATGCGCATCAGGCACTCCTTCACGATCGAAGATCGGGTGGGTGGACAGCGGCTAGCGGGCGACGCCGTGCGGCGTCAGCAGTTGACCTCGGGGGCGGGAGAAATCGATGCGCTGACCCCGCAACCAGGTCTGGCGGACCGCGCCGTACAGTTCCCGCCCGGCGTAGGGGGTGATGGGCTGGCGGTGGTGCAGGGCTGTCGGTTCGACGGTGAACTTGTCGTCGGGTGCCAGGAAGCACAGGTCGGCGTCGTATCCCGGGGCGATCGCCCCCTTGCGCGCGAGCCCGACGAGCTCGGCCGGCTGCCGGGCCATCCAGTTGGCGACGTCCGCGAGCGAGTGGCCGCGGCGCCGTGCCTCGGTCCACACGGCGGGCAGCGCGATCTGGAGCGAGGAGATGCCGCCGAACGCCTCGGCGAAGTCGCCCTTGTCCAGGGCCTTGTGCTCGATGGCACAGGGCGAGTGGTCAGAGACGATCATCGAGAGGGAGTCGCCGCGCAGGGCCGCCCACAGCCGGTCGGCGTTGGCCGCGTCCCGGATCGGCGGACAGACCTTGAACGAGGTGTCGCCGTCCGGCACCTCCACCGAGGTGAGGGTGAGGTAGTGCGGGCAGGTCTCGGCGGAGATGTCGAGCCCGTCGGCCCGCGCCGCGTGGATGAGATCGGCGGCCCGAGCGCTGGAGATGTGAACGATGTGGCTGCGCCCACCGGTGGCGCGCGTCGCCTCGATCACCGCGCTCACCGCCAGGTCCTCGATGTGCGGCGGGTGTACCGCCAGGAATTCCTGGTACGAGCGGCCGGGAACCATCGGGATCGCGGCCATTTCGGCGGCGTCCTCGGCGTGGACCGCGAGGACGCCGCCGAACTTCTTGAGCTCGGCCAGGGCCGCCTTCATCTCGTCGACGGAGACGGGCGGGAACTCGGGAAGGCCCGTGTTGGCGAGGAAGCACTTGAACGCGAGTACTCCCGCACGGTGAAGCTCGCCCAGCTGAGGAATGTTGGACGGGGTGACGCCGGCCCAGAAGCCGACGTCGACATGGCTCCGGTCGCTCGCCGCCTTGCGCTTGATCTCCAGGGCCGGTACGTCGACCGTCACCGGGAGACTGTCGAGTGGCATGTCGACGACCGTGGTGATGCCGCCCGCCGCCGCTGCCCGGGTGCCGGAGTCGAAGCCCTCCCAGGCGGACTGTCCCGGGTCCTGAAGGTGCACGTGGGTGTCGACCAGCCCGGGGAGTACCACCACGTCGGCTTCGACGCGGACTTCCTCCCGGGCCGGAACGGCTGCTTCGATGTCCTCGATGAACCGGATCCGCCCGTTCACGATGCCGATGCAGGCGGCTCGTTCCCCTTCGGATGTCATCACGCGCTCGGCGCGAACGACCGTGTCCACTTGTTCCATGCCGGTTCCTCGTCCCTCGTCCGTACGTGTGTGTGTTTTGCCGGCCGGCTCAGGAGAGCTCGGGCACCAGCTCCGACGGGACCTCGTGGCTGCCGTCCGGCGCCTCGGCGGGCTCCGGCTCGAAGCGCGGGAAGCCGAGCAGGACCGTGGCGTTCGCCCGCTTGTGGACCAGCGCCACCCCGATGAGGTAGACAACCGCG
Source organism: Streptomyces sp. NPDC091209 (assembly GCF_044757755.1). Taxonomy (NCBI): domain Bacteria; kingdom Bacillati; phylum Actinomycetota; class Actinomycetes; order Kitasatosporales; family Streptomycetaceae; genus Streptomyces; species Streptomyces sp. NPDC091209. Next base: position 177,067 of record NZ_JBIVVR010000013.1, read on the forward strand.
CCGGTGAGCCACGCCTGCAGGGCGGGGAAGCCGATGTAGGTGTGCTGGAACCCGGCCGTTCCCGGGATCAGGCCGCCGGTGACCGTGCCGACGACCGTGCCCGCGACCACCGCGACCACGCCGGGCCAGTTGGCCCGTGCGGTGTGCCTCCAGTGCGCGACGCGGTCCATCGGGCGGCGCAGGCCGAACAGACGCGGCAGGACGAAGACGTCCATCGCCATGACGGTGCTCGCGGTCGGCACCGTCACGGCACCGATGCCGGTGACGATGTTGAACGTCTGCTGGAGGCTCGGCAGGATCAGGGTCAGGCCCGCCGCGATGGCGCCGAGCAGCAGGACGGTGTACTTGCGACGCCACCGGGGCAGCTCGGACGTCAGGTTCTGAACTCCGTTGACCGCGATGTAGAGGTTGCCGTCGTTGACCGCGGCCTGGTTCACGATGAAGAAGACGAACCCCAGGGCCACCAGCCCGAACAGGGAGAAGTTCACGAAGTACTTGATGCTCGGGCCGAAGTCCGCCTGGTTGGCCAGCACCGCCACCACGTATCCCATGATCGGGAACATGAAGGAGCCGACCGCGTAGGAGACGATGATCGTCGGCAGGTTCCACCGCGGGCGGGTCTTGGCGTATCGGAAGACATCGGCCTCGTTGCCCCAGGTCGACAGGCCCACCATCGCGCCCGTCACGAAGAGTATCGAGGAGGGCGACGCGACGTGGAGCTGTGAGTGCAGCTGGCTCCCCGAGACGGTCGCAAGCCCGCGGATCGTCGCGTAGAGGCCCCAGATCATCACCACCGGCACGGCGACGTACTGGGCGAACCTCTGGACGCCGTCGAAACCGAAGTACGTGTTGGTGATCATGACGAAGGCGATGCCGACCGTCACCGCCTGGACCGCGGGTACCGTGAACAGTCCGCCGAGCAGGGACATCACGAACAGCACGGTGAAGATGTAGAAGCCCATCCCGTTGATCAGCAGCAGCACGGAGACCAGTCGGCTGCCCAGCCGTCCGAAGACGCTGCGTGTCATGAGCGAGGTGGTCTGCCCGACCGCGGCGCCGGCGTTCGCCGAGCCGATGCAGTACAGGGACATCGCCACCGTGGCTATCGCCATCGCGATGATCAGCTGGGTGAAGCTCAGTCCCTCGAAGCGCGCGGTGTAGCCGACGTATGCGGCGCCGAAGGTCGCCTGCATGGAGAGGAACGTCAGGAACATGCGGAAGTTGGAGCGGCGCTCGGAGGCCGGAACCACGCTGTCGGTGTAGTCCTGCGCCGATTCGGCGCCTGATGCGCTCTGGCCGGGGCTTACGGATGCGTCGGAGGAATGGGCAAACCCGGTGTTACCGGTCATGGCAACTCCCTAGGACTGTGTGCGGTCATGACTGACCGGAGGGTGCGCCTGATGGCGATTGGTGTTCGCGGCCCGTGACGGACTTCGTCGAGTCCCTCGGGGCACTGGAAGGCGGATCGGCCGGGTCAGGGACCCGTCTGGAGAAGGCTGCGAAACGTGAGCACGTCGGTCCCGGTTCCGGCCACGACGACATCGGCGGAGGCCGAGGGTGTGTGGCCTTCTCCGACAGGGGTGTTGAGGGGGGAGATCTCGTCGCTCACCCGTTTGCCCGGCGCCGTTGCGGGATGGTTCGGCGATGGCGAGCGCTACGGGGTTCGGCGTTCACCGGGCTGCGCCGGTGCTCCCCTGGCGCCACCGGCCCGGCAGCCGTGCGAGGTGTCGGCGGGGAGCGTGAGGCGGGTGACCGCGCGCCCTGCCGTTCAGTGAAGTCGGTGTAACTGGATCATGTGGATTCTCTTCCCGGCAAGGAGGCGTCCAGCGCACGTTATTCCGGTTCACGGAAACTTCATTCCGTTGTGCGGTAGCTAACAACCTGCCCGCCGGGCCGTCAAGCACTTACTGCACAGTGCTTAACACTCTTTGGCAAGGTAGGAGCTACATCATGGCCAGAGTGTTAAGTGGCGCGCTAGGCTGCTGGACATGACGGACCGATCGTTTCCGACCTCTGAGAGTCCGGTCACCGACCTGGGGCACAACATTCGCGCAGCGCGCCAGGCGCGGGACCTGTCCCTGCGGGAGCTCGCCCGACGTGTGGGCATCAGCGCGAGCGCCCTCTCGCAGATCGAGACCGGCAAGACCCGCGCGAGCGCCAAGACCGCCTACGAGATCGCCCAAAACCTGGGCGTCACCCTCGCTGAACTCTCCACCGATCCGGACAGGCCGCACACCGCGACAGGGCCGCCCTCGGCCGTCCCCGACCAACAGGGGCCCGAGCCGGACGGCCTGGCCGTCCACCTGCGCCACGCCGTCGAGTTCATCCCCCACGGCGCCCAACGGACCGTCAGCCTGCACGGCGGAGAGTCGTTCAGGGTGCTCAGCGGCCCGTCCCTCCCCGGGGCGAACTGCCTGCTCCTCACCTACGAACCCGGTGCCTCATCGCCGCCCAACGACGAGTTCGTGCGCCATGCCGGCCACGAGTTCAACTACCTCGTCTCCGGCCGCCTCGTCATCGAGGTCGGAACCGAGCGTCATGAGCTTTCCCCCGGTGACACCCTGACGTTCCCCGCGACGACACCTCATCGGCTGACCAATCCATGGCACGAGAAGGCGGAACTCGTCTCGCTCTTCCTGCAGACCCCACCTCACGACCGTTCCTGAGAGGCCGGCACGGTTTTCTTGCGGGCCGATCCGTTCGTTGCCCGGCCGCGGGCGCTGACGCCGTACGAGGGCGGGGCGGCGGCGCGCGAAGACCCTTGCCTCGTGGGCGTTTTCAGTCGGTGGTGAGCATGCCGGTGCGCAGTTTGGTGAGGGTGCGGTTCAGCAGGCGGGAGACGTGCATCTGGGAGACGCCGAGGTGCTCGCCGATCTGGGCCTGGGTGAGTTCGTCGACGAAGCGCATGTGGATGATGCGTCGTGCGCGGTCGTCGAGTTCGGCGATCAGGGGGGCCAGCGCGTGGAAGTCCTCGACGAGTTCGAGGGCGTTGTCGTCGGTGCCGATGAAGTCGGCCAGCGCGGTTTCGCCGTCGTTGCCGGAGCCGATGGTGGCGTCGAGGGAGGAGGAGGCGTACCCGTTGGAGGCGAGGCGTGCTTCGTTGACCTCTTCCTCGCTGAGGCACATCAGCTCGGAGAGTTCCTTGACGGTGGGGGTACGGCCGAGCCGGCTGCGGAGCTCTTCGGTGGCCTTGGCGAGCTGGATGCGGGCTTCCTGCAGGCGGCGCGGAACGTGGACGGCCCAGCTCGTGTCGCGGAAGAAGCGCTTGATCTCACCGACGATGTACGGCACGGCGAAGGAGGTGAACTCGACTTCGCGGGTGAGCTCGAACCGGTCGATGGCCTTGATCAGTCCGATCGTGCCGACCTGGACGATGTCCTCCAACTCGTCCTGGCCGCGGCTGCGGAAGCGCGCGGCCGCGAAGCGGACGAGGGTGATGTTCATTTCGATGAGGGTGTTGCGCGCGTACTGGTACTCGGGCGTGCCCTCTTCCAGAACGGCGAGTTGGTCGAAGAACAGCCTGGACAACTGGCGGGCGTCCCTGGGAGTGACGCGTGACGGGTCTGCGATGTCCGGCAGCACCACCGTCAGCTCCGCCGTCGCCTCGGTCACCTTCATGTCGGGCCCCTCCCACATGGTCCAACCCCCGTGCAGCCGACTGCTGGAGCCGACAACATAGCGCGTACCCGCGGCTGGGAGATGCACACCGGCCCATGCCGGACGAATGGCCTCCCGCCCGGCGAGGTACGGCTGGACTTCGCCCGCCGAGATCGAAACCGACGTCGGTTCCGGGAGGTTGACCCGCGGCAGCACCCACGTCGCCAGCTCGGCGTGCGTGGTCACCGAGGGCGTATCCGAAGTTCGAGGGTGTCCGAGGCCGTGGCAAGCATCGCGGGTGCGTCGCTCAGCGGGGAGTCGCCGCGACCCGTACGCGGCAACTGTCGTTGTCCGACAGGAAGGACGCCAGACCTTGGCCCTCTTCGGTGACGGCGGTGTGCTCCGCTCTGGTGATGGCGCGCAGCGGGGTGACGATGACGGTGCCCGTGTCGACGGTCCAGGTCGCGGCGACGCGTCCGTCCACGAGCACGACGCGGGCGCCTGCGACGGACAGGCCGCGGTGGGCGTCGTCGATGATCCTGCTGCGGTCGTGGTAGCCGAGGATCGCGTTGTCGAACGCCGGCAGGAACCGCACCGGGGCAGGTGTGCCGGGGTCAGGGCGCGGTGCGTCGGGCAGGTCGAGCAGTTCGCGGCCGCGTTCGTCGCGGAAGGCGACCAGTTCCCCTCGGACGGCGGCGACCGCGGCCGGCAGTCCGGCGAGCCCGCACCAGGCGCGCAGGTCGGCCGAGGCGGCGGGGCCGAACGCGGCCAGGTAGCGGCGCACCAGCGCCTCGCCGACCGGGTCGGTGCCCATCGGGGCGGGCGGATCGATCTCGCGCCCCAGCCAGTGGGAGAGCGGAGTGTTGCGCACCCCCGACCTCACGCGCCACAGCCCGCGCGGCGGTAGCTGCACCACGGGGACGAGGGCGGCGATCACCATCTCGCCCAGTGCCCTCGCGCTCGGCCCGGGCCAGCGGTCGGCGAGTACCCGCGCCGTCTCGGTCATCGATCGGGGCTCGCCGTCGGACAGCACCGCGCGGGCCGACGCGGCGAGCTCATCGAGGTCCACCCCGCCGAGCTCGTCGCGGTACGTGCCCATCACCCGTTGGCGCAGCATGGTGTCATGGCGAGCCCGCCAGGCCAGGGCGTCGTCGGCGGTGACGAGGTGGACGGTGCGGCGCATGAGGTGGGTCCGCACCGCGCTCCGCCCGGTCAACAGGCCGTCCAGTGCCACCGGGTCGAACGCGCGCAAGCGTGACCAGAGCCCGGTGAACGGTTCCTGCGGCTCCTGTGCCTGCAGACCGCCGAGGTGCGCGACCGCGTCGAGGACCGGCAGGTCGGAACGATCGAGCAGGAGTTGCCGGGCGAGCGCCGCACGGTTCAGCGCCCGGGTGTCCAGAACGGTTGCGGCGCGGGCCATGAGGTCCTCCAGCTGCTCCAGGGCGCGAGCCCGATGATGGCCGCGCGGATGCGAGGGCGGGTGGTGCCGAAGGCCATCGTCGGGTGCGCGCGCAGCGAGACCGCGGAGATCGCGGGCACGGCACACCGGGCCGGTTGGGGCCGGTCGTCCGTCTCCCGGCCCCAACCCTTTCGGCGCGCTGCGCCGGATCGGGTCGCCGCCCCGATGCGGCGGAGTCCGCCGGTCAGCTCGACTTCTGCCCGTCGAGCGTCTCGCGCAGGATGTCCGCGTGCCCGGCGTGCTGGGCGGTCTCGGCGATCAGGTGCGTCAGTACACGGCGCACGCTGCGTACCGTCCCCGGCTCGTTCCACGGCGCCTCCGGCAGCGGGTGGGTGGCCGACAGGTCCGGTGCGGCAGCGATGACGTCCGCGGTCCGGGCGGCGACCTGCTCGTATCGCCCGAGGATGCCGGTCAGCGTGTCGCCGGGCAGCATTCGGAAGTCGTTCTGGTGGTCGATCGCCCACTGCGGGTACTCACGGGCGGTTCCCGCCGCGAAGTCTCCCCAGGTCACGCCTTCGGGCAGGTCGTAGCGCAGGGCCGACGGTCCCTCGGCCACGAAGCGCATCCACGCGTCCTCCATGGACGCGACGTGCTTGACCAGGCCTCCCAGGCACAGCGCGCTGACCGTCGGGCGCTCGCCCGCCTGCTCGTCGCCGAGCCCGTGCACGGTGGTGAGCAGGGCGGACCGCGCGGCCCCGAGCTGGTCCAGCAGATCGGCCCGCTCGGCGTCGAGGGTCGGGGACGTGGTGGTGCCGGTCGTGGTGGTCATCGTCTTCAGGTCCTTCCGGTTGCTCTCGGGTACGGGACGACGATCGCAGGGGAAGCGGTCAGGGTGTGTCCGCTTCTCCGGGCACCATGGGGGTCATGCAGAAGACCTCGGCGCGACTGCTCTCCCTGCTGTCCCTGCTCCAGGCGCGCCGCGACTGGCCGGGCGCGCTCCTGGCCGAGCGCCTCGGCATCAGCCCGCGCACCGTGCGCCGCGACGTCGACCGCCTGCGTGAACTCGGCTATCCCATCGTGGCCTTCAAGGGGCCCGACGGTGGATACCGGCTCGACGCCGGCACGGAGCTGCCCCCGCTGCTGTTCGACGACGAGCAGGCCGTCGCCCTCGCGATCGCGCTCCAGATCGCCACCACCACCGGTGCAGGCATCGAGGAAGCCGCGGCCCGCGCGCTGACCACCGTCCGGCAGGTCATGCCCGCCCGGCTGCGCAGCCGTATCGACGTCCTCCGCGTCACCGCCGTCGAGCATCCCGCGATCCGGCCGGACCCACAGGTCGACAGCGCTGTCCTCATGACGCTCAGCGCCGCCGTCCACGCCCGAGAGCTGCTGCGCTTCGACTACGTATCCGCATCCGTATCCGCATCCGCGCCGCGAGCCGGCGACGACGAGCCCACCGCAAGCCCACCCCGCCGGGTGCAGCCCCACCACCTCGTCACCTGGGGCGGACGCTGGTACCTCCTCGGGTGGGACCTCGACCGCGAGGACTGGCGCACCTTCCGCGCCGACCGGATCACCCCACGCATCCCTACGGGGCCCCGTTTCACCCCGCGCGAACTGCCCGGACGCGATGTGGCCGCCTTCGTGGCCGGGAGGTTCCGGGGCTCCGACGGCTCCGGCGACTGGCCCTGTCGCGGCGAGGTGATCCTCGACCTGCCCGCAGCCACCGTCTCCGGCCACGCCCGCGACGGCATCGTCGAGGAACTCGGCACGAACCGCTGCCGGCTCATCCTGGGCTCGTGGTCATGGCCCGGCCTGGCCGCCTCCATCGGCAGGTTCGACGCCGATATCGAAGTCGTCGGCCCACCCGAGCTCAAGGACGCCTTCGCCCACCTGGCCCGCCGCTACGCCGACGCCGCAACCCACACACCGCCCCCGCTCCACTGACCAGTTCTGTCACCGAGCGAAACTCTCCACCGCGAGGCTCCCCAGAATTCTCCGAAGCCGTACCCCGGGCCGACGCCGGATGGGGAATCGACCCGCAGCGGGCGCGGTGCTGCAGGCTTGGGGGCACGGCGGTCAGGTGCGATCTGCGACGGAGGGCGAAGACGGGCGCGGAAGGGGAGGGGCAGGGGCGTACTGGGCGGCTTGGGCGTCGAACATCGCGGCGTAGCGGCCCTGAGCCGCCACCAACTCGTCGTGGTTTCCGTACTCGGCCAGTCGGCCCCGGTGCAGCACGTAGATGCGGTCGGCATGACGGACGCCGGACATGCGGTGGGTGACCAGGACAACCGCCCTGTTGGGGGCGGCGAGACGGCGGATGCGGTTGAAGGCGGCGATCTCGGCTTCCGGATCGAGCGCCGAGGTGGGCTCGTCCACGATGAGGACGCCGTCCGCCGTGGACGTGGCGCTGCGCCAGTGGGTACGGGCCAGGCCGACCTTCTGCCACTCCCCGCCCGAGAGTTCGCTGGCACCGCGGAACATCCGTGCCAGCAGGCTCCGCAGGCCGTCCGGCAGTTTCGCGATGACCGCCTCGGCTCCCGCGTAGTCGACGGACGGTTGCAGTTCTTCCTCGGTGGCCTCGCGTGCGGGCCGGCCGATCCGGATGTTCAACGCGGCTGTCACGGGCCAGCGTTGGAAATCCTGGGTGAGCAGCGCGACCCGGTCGAAAACCTGGGAGCGGTCCAGGGAGGTCACCTCGGCGTCGCCCCACCGCACGCTCCCGCTCTGCGGCAGCAGCAGACCCGACAGCACCTTCACCAACGTGCTCTTGCCCGAGCCGTTCTCGCCCACCACGGCCGTGATCGAGCCCATGGGCAGGGTGAGCGACACCCTGTCCAGGGCAGCGTCTTCGCGGTCGGGATAGCGGTAGCTCACCTGGTCGAGGACGACCTGCTCGACCTGTGGCGGAACGGGCTCGCCCCCGCCGGGGATGGCGCGTCTCGCCGCCTCGTCCAGAAAACGAGCGTGATCGCGGATGTAGAGGGATTCCTCGTGCAGCTGGTTCACGTTGATCACCAGCGCGCCCAGGCTCGCCGAGCCGGAACGGACGGCGATGACCGCTGTGCCCGCCACCGCCAGGCTCATGTGCCCACTGATGACCAGCCAGAACATCGTTCCGTACGTGGCGGCCAGCGCGAGCCCCGACAACGCGGAGGCGACCCACTCGGTCACGGCCTTGCTGGACGCCAGGCGTCCCTGCTCGGCCTCGGCGCTCTCGGCCATCCCTTGATACCGGCTGAGCAGGAACGGGCCGACGGCGTGGATACGTACCTCCTGGGCCGCCGTGCGCTCGGTCAGCAGGTTGCCGATGAGGCGACTGGCGCGCACGTGCTCGATCCAGCTCATCACCGACACGTAGCGCTCCTGCGCCACCCGCATCGCGCCCCAGCCGCGTGGCGCCGCGATGAGGATCAGCATCGGCAGCAGGGCCGGGTGCAGGACCGTGAGGACACCGGCCGTGGCGATCAGGGAGATGGTGCCGTTCATGGCGGCCACGCAGGCGCCGATCATGTCGCGAGCGGATTGGGCACCGTACTGGGCGACGTCGATCAGCCGCCGGAAGTCCGGGTCCTCGATGGCCTCCAGCTCGACCGCTGTGGCCGCGGTCAGGTACTGGGTGGTGGCGATCCGCTCGACCAGAGGCTCAAGGCGGCCCGCCCGTGAGGTGGACCATCCGGCCAGCGCGGAGTTGACCACCGCGATTCCCGCCGCGGTCAGCAGGCCGGGCAGGACCCCGTGCAAGCGCTCGACCGGCGTGCCCGAGCCCAGCAGCGCGTGCATGACGGCGTTCACCGCGAGCAGGCTGACCGCAGCGGCGATGCCCTGCCCGATTTCACTGATCGCCACAGCCGACAACGCTCGCCTGTCGGCGTTCCATGCCATCCGCAGGGTGGCACCGACCAGCGCCGGCATGGAGCGCAGAGCGGACATCATGGTCAAGTCGAGTCGTGCGCGCTCGTGTTCGGACCAGCCCATGTCGTAACGAAGCGGACCGCCGAACAACTCCCGCTCCGCATCGGAGACCTTCGGCTCGGCCATCCGTACGCGACCCAGAAACCTCATGCTCGTCTCCCACGACCGAGGTGCCGGAACCCGCATCCGGATGGACGACGGCGGCTCGTCTCGCAGCACGTCATGCGCGCGCCACGGGCAAGGGCCGGTCGCACGGCGCGACCGCCGGCACAGCCGCCGGGCTCGGACAATGGACACCAGGCAAGAGGCCTGATGACCACGATGGCGCCTCCAGGTCGCAGGCGACGGCCGAGCGCGCGCAGGGTCCGTCGGTAGCCCGGCGTGGACAGATGGGCCGCCGTCCACCGACTCCGCACCCGACGTCGAGGGCCCCTCGCACAGCCGGGGCAGGCGCATGGACGGCGAGCAAGGACCTTCCGCGGTCGCTGAGTCGGTCATGGCGCCGACCCCCGGCGTAACTGGAGTTCCACTCGGCCTGTGTCGTGAGCACGTGACGGCCACGTCCTTCCTGGGAGCGATGGACCTCCAGGGGAGCAGCATGAAGGGGGCGCGCGGTAGGTTGCATCGAGGACTACACCCGCCATGTCGGCCACGCGGACCTCCTGCGCGAGGCCATCGACGGCGCCGCAGGCGAGTAGCCCGTCCTTCCTCTTCGGCCGAGGCCGGTCGGCCCTACGGGCTCACTGCGACCAGCAGTTACAGGGCAACTCTTGGGTGGAGAGCTCGGGTTGTGCGAAGTGCTCCGCCGGACGCGTACCCCAGGGGCGGCCGTCGGTTGGGCCGAGCCCGGGGGAGTGTCAGGTCCATCATGCCTGCTCGGGGGCCCTGTGCGGTAGGACGGAGCGCACGTCCGTTCAGGGTTGTCGCAGGTGGTGGTCCGCCCGCAGACTCGTCGTCATCCACTCTCCGGCGTTCGTGTCGGCATCCGTTCTCGGCTGCCGACGCGTTCGCTGTGCTGCCTCGTCATGGGACGGGAGCGGATCGGGAGTTGGGGAACGAAGGGGGATCGGTGGATCAGGACATGGTCGTACTGGCGAGGGTCAAGCTGCTCAGCGCCAACCGACGGGTGGTGCGCGGCGCGGAGGGCTTGTGGATCTACCGCCTTCTGACACAGGTCGAGCCGGAGGTGTACGGGTCGAAGCTGGCGTACGTCCTGGTGGAGGCCGGCGCCTCGCCCCTGGTACGGGAGTTGCCCGAGCGACGGCTGGCCCTGCTGGAGGAGGCGGTGACAGTGGCGACGGCACTCGGCACCGCGAATCCCTACCGGGCGAAGGTGCTGGCGAGGGCACTGGCCGCCAGGCGGCGGGAGTTGGAAGGGCACCCGGCGACGTGACGGGCCGACGCGGCCTCCGGGTGGCCAAGTCCCCTACGTGTCATCTCAGGTGAGTTCGGAGGGCAGCGGACCCACTTCGTAGGGGCCGTTCAGCCGGGCTCCGTCCGAGATGCCGGGCAGGGGCGTGAGGGAGACAGCGCTCCCCCACGCCCCTGAAGGTCTTGATGCCCCTGGGCTCTGGTTGGTCTAGTTCTGGTAGACCTTGTCGGTGCCCGGGCCGCCGGAGAGCGTGTCCGTGCCGGCGCCGCCGTGCAGCAGGTCGTTGCCGCTGTTGCCGTAGATCTTGTCGTTGCCGTTGTCGCCGTACAGCTTGTCGTTGCCCTTGCCGCCGTAGATGAGGTCGGCGCCGGAGCCGCCGTGGATGACGTCGTTGCCGTCGTCCCCGTACATGCCGAACTCCTGCCCCGAGGCGGTGCCGGTGATCGTGTCGTTGCCGGGACCGCCGTGGCACGCGGCGTTGCAGCTGGTGATCGTGTCGTTGCCCGCGCCGCCGAAGGGGCCTACGGCCCAGACGCCTCCGCCACCGTCGAGGCGGTCGTTGCCGTCGTCCCCGTAGAACACGGCGGCGGGGCTGCCCTTGAGGACGTCGTTGCCCTTGCCGCCGTGGATCGAGGTGTACGCGGAGCCGGTGACCGTCGCGGTGTCGTTGCCGTCACCGAGGTCGACGTCGTAGTCGTCCGAGTCGTCGGAGCCCAGCGGGATGGCCACGGTGCACTGGGCGACCTTGTGGTCGGACGCCGACGGGTAGCTGCACTCGTTGGTGGAGATGGTGATGTTGAACTTGTCGCGGAAGGTGAGGAGGTAGTCCTCACCGAACTGCGAGGGGTCGACGTCGACGACCTTCGCCGTGACCGTCAGGTTGTTGGTCTGTCCGGTGCCGGCCTTGTACCAGAGCTCTCCGTCGGCGTGGACGAGCGCGGCAGAACTCGCCGTGGCCGCCTGGGCGGTGGACGCGGCGAACACGCCTCCGCCGAGGGCGAGAGCGAGAGAAGTGGTGGCGGCCATGGTTTTTAACGTGCGCATGCGGAATTAACCCTTCACGGAATCAGTGATGATCAGGACCGACGAAGAAAGGCGCCGGTGAATTCGTCGTCACCGCTGCCACCGTCATCACGGTGGCCAGCGAGCGGCGATCGAGTCGTGAACCCGCAGCTCTGTGCGGGGTAGTGGTCTCCGATCACAGGCTTAGACACCGCATCGCGAGCGGAGGTTGTGCCGGAACTTCGCTCGATTCCGCAGGCAACCTTGATTTTCCTGTGGTTAACCCGGGAGGTGCTGGCAATTCGCCTCTCCTTCGCTTCCTTTCCGGGGAGAGAGTGCCGATGCAGGCAGGGGCGGGGCATTCCGGTCCTATGGCTGGCGGTGGCGGTGGCGGACGGCTCGCGCAGTCGGATTCCGGCTCACCTTCCGCGAACCGGCTCCTATCGGCGGCTCGCACGGCGGCTCGCACGGCGGGGGACGGCGCCAATGGTGTTCGGGCGATCGCGGTGACCTCCGACCGCCTCGATTTACTAAGGCAGATTGATAAAGTAGCCTTAGTGCATGAGTGATGACCTGGACCCTGACGGAGTCGCCGCGGCGCTGCTGGCGAGTCTCAGCGTGCTGGTGCGACGGGTACGTCAAGTACCGATCGACGGCGGGCTCACGATGCCGGAGCGGACCGCCCTGTCTCGGTTGGACCGCTCGGGCCCCACGACCTCCTCGGCGCTGGCCCGGGAAGTACAGATCACCGCACAGGCCATGGGGGCGACGCTCGGCGCGCTCCGGGCTCGTGGCCTGGTCGAGCGCCGCCCCGATCCGCAGGACGGCAGACGCGTCGTGCTGACGGTCACCGACGCTGGTCGGCAGGCGCTCAAGAACAAGCGCAACGCGCGGACCGAACTCATCGCACGGGCCCTCACCAGTGGCTCGTTCACCCCGACGGAGCTGGAGCAGCTCGCGGCGGCCGCGCCGCTGCTGGAGCGGCTGGCTCAGAACATCTGACGCCGACAGAAGGACGAGGAAGCAAGCTGATGACGGATCCTCCCGGGACGCGCGACCCGAGCCGCTCGTCCGCCGACGACCGGTACAAGTGGACGGCACTGACGAACACGACCGCCGGCGTCTTCATGTCCGCGCTGGACGGCTCCATCGTGCTGATCGCCCTGCCGGCGATCTTCCGGGGCGTGCACCTGGACCCGCTGGCTCCGGGCAACATCGCCTACCTGCTGTGGATGATCATGGGGTATCGGCTGGTCCAAGCCGTCCTCGTGGTCACGGTGGGCCGGCTGGGAGACATGTACGGCCGGGTCCGCCTCTACAACTCCGGGTTCGCGGTCTTCACCTTCGCCTCGATCCTGCTGTCCTTCGACCCCTTCGACGGCGGACACGGAGCGATGTGGCTGATCGCCTGGCGATTGGCGCAGGCCGTCGGCGGTTCGATGCTCACCGCGAACGCGGCCGCGATCCTGACCGACGCCTTTCCCGAGGAGCAGCGTGGCTTCGCCCTGGGGATCAACCAGGTCGCCGGTCTGGCCGGGATGTTCATCGGCCTGGTCGCCGGTGGCCTGCTGGCCGCATGGGACTGGCGGGCGGTGTTCTGGGTGAACGTGCCCGTCGGCGTGTTCTTCACGGTGTGGGCGTACCGCACCCTGCGCGAGAGCGGTCAGCGCGGCGGCGGCCGGATCGACTGGTGGGGAAACATCACCTTCGCGGTGGGACTGAGCGCGGTCCTGGTCGCGGTCACTCTCGGCCTGCAGCCCTACGGCGGGCACACCATGGGCTGGACCAACCCGCTGGCCGACGGGCTGATCGTCGGCGGACTGCTCCTCCTGGCGGCATTCGTGGCCATCGAGAACCGCGTCGGCGCGCCGATGATCCAACTGAGTCTCTTTCGCCTGCGGGCCTTCACCTTCGGCAATCTGGCGGCCCTGGCCATCTCGATCGGCCGAGGCGGGATGCAGTTCGTGCTGATCATCTGGCTGCAGGGCATCTGGCTTCCGTTGCACGGCTACGACTACGGCAGTACACCGCTGTGGGCCGGCATCTTCATGCTGCCGCTGACCGCCGGTTTCCTCGCCGCCGGACCCGTCTGCGGGTATCTGTCCGACCGGCTCGGTTCCCGGGGGCTGGCCACCGGCGGTGCCGTGCTGTTCGGTGCCAGCTTCCTGGGCCTGATGCTCCTGCCGATCGACTTCAGTTACTGGATCTTCGCGGCGCTGATCGCGCTCAACGGGATAGCCAGCGGCATGTTCGCCTCCCCCAACTCCTCCTCGATCATGGGCAGCGTCCCGGCACACCTGCGAGGCGTCGCCTCGGGGATGCGCGCGACCTTCCAGAACTCCGGCACCGCCGTCTCCATCGGGGTGTTCTTCTCCCTGATGATCGCCGGACTGGCAGGCAGTCTTCCGCACAGCCTGACCAGCGGACTGCAACACCAGGGCGTACCGGCCCACGTCGCCACCCAGATCGGCAGCCTGCCCCCGGTCTCCTCCCTGTTCGCCGCGCAACTGGGCGTCAACCCGGTCCAGCATCTGCTCGAGCCCAGCGGAGTCCTGGCCCACCTCACGGCGGCACAGCAACAGGCGCTGACCGGACGCGAGTTCTTCCCCAACCTGATCGCAGGACCGTTCCACTCCGGCCTGGTCATCGTGTTCGCCTTCGGCGCCACCCTCGCCCTCCTCGCCGCCATCGCGTCCCTCCTGCGCGGCACCGGACCCACGGCCAAGACCCCAGGACCACGAACGGCCACCACCGGCGACGACCTGGTCACCGCCACCGCCACCGCCACCGACGACCGGACAGGGACGCCCGTCGTCGAGTCCACCGAGCCCCCGAGCCCGGCAACCAGTCCACACCCCCAGGAGAAGCAAGCATGGCACTGACAACGATCGATCCCACGGTGGCGCTCGTCGTCATCGACCTTCAGAAGGGCGTGGTCTCGGCCCACACCGACTCTCCGGCCACCGCCGCGGTCAAGCAGGCGACCGATCTGGCCACCGAATTCCGCCGGTGCGGTCTACCCGTGGTGCTGGTCAACGTCACGGGACGCGCGCCGGGGCGCACCGATACGGGAGGGGCGGGCAGTGGCAAGGGCACTGCCCTGCCTGCCGGTTGGGCCGACCTCATCGACGAACTCGATGTCCAGCCGACCGATCACCTGATCACCAAGCGGCGGCGCAGCGCGTTCCACGACACCGGTCTCGACACCCTTCTGCGGGACCTGGGCGTCACCCAGGTCGTGCTCGCGGGCATCTCGACCAGCTCGGGCGTCGAGTCGACCGCACGCTCGGCCTCCGACCACGGCTATCACATCGTCCTGTCGACCGACGCCATGAGCGACCCCGACCGCGACGCGCACCGTCACACCATCGAACGCGTCTTCCCCAAGCTCGGCGAAACCGCCACCACCGCCGAGGTCATCGACATGATCGAGGCAACACGATGACCCTGCTCGGACGACTCCTGAACAACCGCAGAGCGGGCGAGACCGGCACGGCGTGGCACATGCCGAACCTGCGGGGCCCCGACCTTTTGACCCTCACCAGCAAACACTTCGGCGACGGCGAGGTCATGCCGCTGGAGCACTGCGCGAAGCACGTCGGCGGCGGCGACACGTCCCCCCATCTGACCTGGACCGCGCCGCCTCCCGGCACCGCCCAACTCCTCCTGGTCGTCGAAGACATCGACGTTCCCATGGCCAAGCCTGCCGTGCACTGCGTCGCCCTCATCGACCCCGCATCCCGGCACCTTGACCCCGGCGCCCTCAACGCACGGCAGTCCGCCCCCGGAGTGCAGGCGCTGCGGTCCACCATCGGGCGCGGATACCACGGTCCCGCACCCATCAAAGGCCATGGACCACACCGCTACGTCTTCCAACTGTTCGCCCTCTCCACGCCCGTGGACAGCACCCCCGGCACAACGTCGGTGGACCGAGTACGGCCCCGCGCCCTCCTGCCCGCCGTCACCGCACCCGTCCTCGCCCGCGGCCGCCTGACCGGCGTCTACGAACGCTGACACCAGGCCCAGGCCCAGGCCCAGGCCAGCCCAGGCCCAGGTCCCGGCACAGGCAGCGTGCCCGTGCCCGGGGTTGTCCGTTCACCGGCGCAACCGCAGAACAGAGCCGGAGCTGCGCCCCGTCAGCTGGAAGCGGCCTCTATGCCATTCAGCGTGTCCCGCTCCTGCTTGAGTATCCGGTTCCGCTCCCGCTCCTGCGCACAGAAGGCGCGCAGCGCTTCGGGGTCGGCCGCGATCTCGCTGCCCACGACCGTGCGGGATCCGTCGCCGACCTCGACGATCGTCTGGTCCATTCGACCGCTGCCGAGGATGCCCATCTCTTGTTCTTCGCGGGGAATCCCGGCCTTCAGGCCGGGCGGGGACGCGGTCCTTGGTCTGGAGGCGCGAAGCGCCGAGGTCACTGCGTTTGTGGGGTGACGGTCATGCCGGGCCCTTCTGGTTCTCGATGTAGTCCTTGACGAGGCTCAGTGGTGCTCAGCGCGGGCACTGTAGTGGTGCTGATGCCATGGATCGCCGAGGCGGTGGAAGCTTCCTGCGGGTGGGCCTGCGGATCGCTTCACTCGCTGCTGGCGCGCAGGGCGAGGTCGCGCAGCACCTGGGCGGAGGGGACTTCGGGGTCGCCGCGGTCGTGCTCCGCGGCGAGTTGGTGGAAGGCGGCGGCGAATGCCCCGAAGGCTGTGAAGATCGGGCCGCTCATCGCTTGGGCGATGGCGTCGGCGACTTCCTGCGGGGTGGCGTCGTCGTCGATGTCCACGCTCCTCGGGAAGATGTCCTTCACCAGCTCGTTGAGCAGGACATCGCCTTCGCTGTCGGGTTCGGGCGCGTCGTCCCCGACGTACTCACGTGTCTTGGTGAGGATCGCGACGACGCGTGTCATCACTTCTTCGTCGGTCATGGGAGGAGCCTAGATCCTGGACGCGCGGCGCTCCCGGTGCGTCAGCCGCGGGCGGCGGGGCGACTCCGCCTCGTGGGAGGGGTCGCTCGCGGGGCGGCCCGACCGTCCACCCGGTCCAGGAGCGCGACGGACCGGGCGGCCGGACTCAGTTGCCGGCGCCGAGGCTGGACATGAACGCGGACGGATAACGGTCGCCACGCGCCGCACCCGGCGGTACCGCCTTCTCGATCTCGGCGAGGTCGTCCGCGGTGAGGTCCAGCTCCATCGCGGGCAGTGCCTCGGCCAGTCGCTCGCGGGTGCGGGCGCCGACCAGCGGCACGATGTCGTCGCCCTGTGCGCTCACCCAGGCGATGGCGAGCTGGGCAACGGTGCACCCCTTCTTGTCGGCGACCCCGCGCAGTGCCTCCACGAGGGCGAGGTTGTGCTCCACGTTCCCGCTCGAGAATCGCGGGCTGAAGGCGCGGCTGTCGCCAGGGCCGGCGCTACGGTCGGCGGACCAGTGCCCGGAGATGAGCCCACGGCTGAGGACGCCGTACGCGGTGAGACCGATGCCGAGCTCCCGCAGCGCGGGCAGAATGTCCGCCTCCACCGCACGGGAGATCAGCGAGTACTCGATCTGAAGATCGGCGACCGGATGCACGGCATGCGCGCGGCGGATCGTCGCCGCGTCGACCTCAGAGAGGCCGAGGTGCCGGACGTACCCGGCGTCGATCATCTCCTTGATCGCGCCAACCGTCTCTTCGATCGGTACCGCCGGGTCCAGCCGGGCGGGGCGGTAGATGTCGATGTGATCGGTGCCAAGACGGGTCAGTGAGTAGGCCAGGAAGTTCTTCACGGCCTCGGGGCGGCCGTCCACCCCGCCGAAGCCGGGGCCCGGCCCTCGCAGCATGCCGAACTTGACGCTCAGCCGGTAGCTGTCCCTATTCCGGCCGCGCAGCGCCTCGGCGATCAGCAGCTCGTTGTGGCCCATCGCGTAGAAGTCGCCGGTGTCGATCAGCGTGACGCCGCTGTCCAGCGCGGCGTGCACGGTGGCGATACTCTCCGCGCGGTCGGCCGTGCCGTATACGCCCGACATGCCCATGGCGCCCAGGCCGAGGGCGGAAACGGCAGGGCCCGTGGTGCCCAGAGTTCGTGTGCGCATCGTGGTCTCCTTCGTTGTGGATCTGCCACCCACTGTGCGCCCGCATCGCGAGTCAGGGGAGCGGAGCGTTCATCCTGGGAGTGCCGCTCCCTGGATCGCCTCGCCCGCCGCGAGGACCATGGAGGCATGCAACGTGACGAACTCGCCGACTTCCTGCGCCGCCGCCGCGAGGCGATGCGCCCGGCCGAGGTCGGCATCGCCGAGGGTCCTCGACGCCGTACCACGGGCCTGCGCCGGGAAGAGGTGGCCGCGCTCGCGGGCATGTCGGTCGACTACGTCGTACGCCTGGAGCAGGGCCGCAGCAGCCGGCCCTCGGTCCAGTTGCTCGGTGCGCTGGCCCGGGCACTGCGCCTCTCCGAGGACGAGCGTGACCACCTGTTCCACCTGGCCGGCCACCAGCCCCCTCCTGCCGACGGAGTGGCCCGTCTGGCCCGCGCCGGTCTGATCCGGATGCTCGACCTGCTCGGCGACACCCCGGCCCTGGTGTTGTCCGACCTCGGCGAGATCCTCGCCCAGAACCGGGCCGCACTCCTGCTCACCGGTGACCACACCGGCTTCTCCGGCGACCGGCGCTACCTGGCGTTCCGCTGGTTCACCGACCCCGCAGCCCGCGCCCTCAGCCCGTCCGAGGAACAGGAACGTCACGCCCGCCAGCTCGTGGCCGACCTGCGTGCGGCCGCCGGCCGCCGCACCGGCGACTCCCTGGTCGCCGGACTCGTCGACCGCTTGCAGGCCGCGAGCCCCGACTTCCGCAGGCTCTGGGCCGAGCACGAGGTGGCGGTCAGGCGCGCCGACCGCAAGACCTTCCTGCATCCGAAGGTCGGCCGTCTGGTGATGGACTGCGAGACCCTGGTAACGCCCGACCAGGGGCAGCAGTTGCTGGTGCTCACACCGGCGGACGCCGAGGCCCGCGAGCGGCTGGAACTGCTACGGGTCATCGGTACCGAGGAGTTTCCCGCGGGGGCAACGGGCCCGTCGCCACGATGAACGCGCCCGGCCATGGGGCGCCGGTTCGGTAGTCGGGCTTTCGGGCCGGGGGAGTGGCCACTACGCCGGACCCAGCCCTCGACAACCCCGCAGCCGTAGCGCCTCAACTGTCGGAGGCGATGTGGTCCAGCCACTCCCTCAGCAGATGTTGTTCCGCGCCGCTGAGGATGCTCTGTTCGGGCAACGCGGCGTGCAGGGCGCGGGCGGCGCCTGCCGGTCCCGAGTCCTGCACGGCCGGCTCCTCGGTCCTGCGTGAGCACCTGGCGAACAACGACGGACACTGACCGGCTCGGGGTCCGCACAACCGGTGCTTCTTGAGGCGCCTTCAACAGGCGCCTTCAACGAGCCTGGCGCTCGCGATTACGGGGCGTAGGTGAGCGTGACGACTCCGGTCGAGCCAGGGGTTGCGGCCGTCAACCGCAGCGAGCGCGGCGATACGGTGTCGAAGAGCCGTTTTCCCGTGCCGACGACGACGGGGTGGACGCCGAGGTTCAGTTCGTCGATCAGGTTGTGCTGGAGCAGGGTTCGCATCAGGGCGAAGCTGCCGTACATGATGATGGGGCCGCCGGGTTCCTGCTTGAGTTCCGCGACGGTCTGCGCGGCTTCACCGGTGAGGGCGGTGGCGTTCCAGGGCAGGGGGCCGCTGAGCGTGTTCGTGACGACGGCCTTGGGAAGATTGTGCATCGCCTCGGCATACGGTCCGGTGTTGTTGGACCAGGCTTTCTCGAGGGTCTCGTAGGTCACCCGGCCCAGCAGGAAGGTGTCGCCGGCCAGCAAGGCGTCGGTGGCCCGTTGGCGTGCGATGTCGTCGAAGTACTCCAGTGCCCAGCCGCCGCGTTCGGTCTCCCCGAACCCGCCTGGATCCTCGACCACACCGTCGAGTGTGACGAACGCTCCCGCGATGAGCTTGCGCATGATGGTCTCCGTCCTCGGGCCGGCCGTTCCGGCCTTGTGGAATGAAGAGACCGGGCTCGGCCCGAAAAGGAATCGGTCGGCATCCCGGGGCCGGCCGAGAACGCGTGGCGTGTCCGGCAGCCGAGCCGGGCGTTTCCCTGCGGGTGCACGGCGAGGACGGCTGCCCGTCGCCACCGGGCTGGGTGTCTCGCGCGGTACCGCCCTCACCGGACCGGGTTCTCGCGAACCCACCGGCCGGGCACCTCACCGCACGCGACCAGGACGAAGCGACAAGGACGAGACGGAGGGACCTCCGCCGACCGCGCCTCCGGCACGACCGGCGCGGACGGCATGGCGCCGTCCTCTCCGTCGACGGAAATCCGGTCGGCCTCGGCGCGCCGCCTGGGTAGGGTGGGGCAATGCCCGAGCTGAAGCGGCTGCATATCGGCCATGCCCCGGCGGTCCTGGCTTTCGAGTTGGCGAATCGGGCCTACTTCGCCGCCTCGATCCCCGACCGGGGCGACAAGTTCTTCGCCCAGTTCTCCGAGAGGTTCCGCGCCTTGCTGGCGGAACAGGAGGCGGGCATCTGCGCCTTCCACGTGCTCGTCGCCGAGGACGGCTCGGTACTCGGCCGGTTCAATCTGATCGACATCGAGGACCACACCGCAACACTCGGCTACCGGGTCGCGCAGCACGTCGCCGGCCGCGGCGTGGCAACGACGACCGTCCGGGAAGTGTGCCGGCTGGCTGCGTCCCGGCACGGGCTGCGCACTGTGCGAGCGGCCGCGGCCCGCCAGAATGTCGCCTCCCAAAAGGTGCTGACCAAAGCGGGGTTCGTCCCCGTCGGGCCGGCCGACCTCGGCGGTAAACCGGGCACCTGGTATCAGCGCGACCTGGTGCTCCAGCCGTAGGACACGAGCTGCCCGCGCACGAGCTGCCCGCGCACGGGCGGACAGCTTGCGGGAAGGACGCGGCCACCATGGGGCACGGGCGACATGCGCAGCACGGAGACTGCGTGCGCCACGGTCGGGCAAGCCGGTCGCGGCACCACCATCGACCCTCATGCCGCGGCATTTCACGCCTCGGCGGCCTCATCGACGAGTACCGGCAGGCAGCCTCACCCCAGGCGCACGAACGTCTGGTCAACCATCCGCGCCGGGTTGTCACGTGGGACACGCGGTGTGGAAGTTCGTCACTGGTCAACCGAACGGCAAAGGCCTGACAAAGGCCTGGTAGCCCGCCCCGCGCCGCGGCCCAACCAGGCGCGCGGGAGGGGCTCTTGTCCGTACGATCAAGACCGGATCAGGGGAGATTCAGGGGAGATTCCGGGGAGGTGGCGCGGTGCCGTTCGATGCCGGGGAATCCGTGTTAGCCGACGAGGAATTCGCCCTGTGGGTCCGGTCGCGCCGCGCGGCCGCCCTGCTGACCCAGGAGGAACTCGCCGTACGGGCCGCCGTGTCGGTGCGCACGATCCGTAACGTGGAAGCAGGACGCGCCGGCCGGGCGCACACCCGACGTCTGGTCGTCATGGCGCTGGCGGACCTGCCTCTCCAGCCGTCGGCGGCCCCGGCTCCTGAGATGGTGCCTGCTCAACTGCTGCCCGATGTCCCCGCGTTCACCGGCCGTAGCACCGAACTGCGCGCCCTGGACGAGCACTTGGCCACCGCCACCGCGATCTGCCTCCTGTGCGGTCCCGCCGGAGTCGGCAAGACCGCTCTGGCCGTGCACTGGGGCCACCGGGTGCGCGACGCCTTCCCCGACGGGCAGCTCTACGCCGACCTGCGCGGCTCCGCACCGGGCCCGGGCCCGGCCACCACCGACATACTCGCCGCCTTCCTGCGCGCCCTCGGCGTACCCGGCAACGACATGCCTCAGGAACCGGACGAGCGGGCCGCCCGCTACCGGACCCTGCTCGCCGGGCGCCGGATGCTGGTGGTGCTGGACGACATCGCGTCGGCGGACCAGATACGGCCGCTGCTCCCCGGCACCCCGCGCTGCCCCGTGCTCGCCACCGGCCGGGGCCGCCTCGCGGATCTGGTCGTCCGGTACGGGGCGCACCGCATAGGGCTCGGCCCGCTCGCGCCCACTGACGCGCTGCGCCTGCTGCGCACCCTCGTCGGGGACCGGGTCGGCGCCGACCGGCACGGCGCCACCGCCCTCGCCGAACGGTGCGGCCGGCTGCCGCTCCCGCTGCGCGCCGCCGCCGAGGCCGCCCTGACGCACCCGACGCTTCCGCTGTCCGCGGTCGATGTGGGCCCGGTGGCGGCGGACGCCCGGGGGACAGGGCCGCAGCTGAGATAGGGCGCTCAGAGATCACGGCCAGGATCCCGGCGCGAGGCGTGCGGCAGGATCCGGGCGAGAACGGAACGCCGGGCCCGCCCGTCCATGGACTGCTCCCCGGCGAGGATGCCGTGAAGCAGTCCCCAGCCGGGCCGCCGGAAGGTGGCAGGGAGGCCGTATGCCCCACCCTCCCGCTCGACGAGCTGATCGGCGGCGTCGAAGATCGCGAGTTGCTCGTACCTCCGCCCGGACGAGGTCGCGGGAACGCTGTCCGCGCCGGAGATCGAGGACCTCGTCACCGTCCGCCCACGCCGGACGCGACGCCCGTGAAAGGACCTCTCCGGATCAGCCCCGCAGAAACGTGACCCGCTCGCCGGACTCGATCATCTGCCGGGCCAGCGCCCCCGCCGTGAACGCCGCCGGGGCCGCGCCCAGCCGCGCCGCCATCGCGTCGGCCAGTCGCCGCACCGGCACCGTGCCGCTCGGCCCGAGCGGCACAGGCTCCAGCTCACCGGCGTCGGGGGCGGTGTCGGCCAGGCCCCGCAGCCGCTTGGTGAAGCTGCCCCCGGGCTGTGGCACGACCCCGAAGTGCAGCGATTCCGGCTGCTGATGGAGGTCGAGACGGCCCACGTCGCCCCGGTACAGGCAGAGCAGGACGCTCGGCGCCAACCGTTCCACCCGTACCGGCGTCAGCAGATCCACCCCGGCCGGGTCGGCATAGCCGTCGACCAGGAGCCCCGGATAGCCGGAGACCACGTCCGAACGGATCAGCGCACCCGTGATCAGCGGATAGTCCAACGGCAGCGGATGCGCGGCGTCGAGCTCGGCGTCGGCGGAGCCCACCCGGCCGAGGCTGTAGGCGCCGTCCAATAGGTGGCGCATCCACTCCTGGTCGAGGTGGAAGAACCGTACGGTCTCCACCGGCAGCAATCGCTCGTCGGGGACGAGATAGCCGAAGGGGACCCCGTCGAGCCGGGAGAGACCCGTCAGCCACTCCATGACGCCCACCGGAAGCGCGTCGTCGATCGGCGCCACGGCCAGGGGATGCGCGGCCGCCACGGTGCGCTTCCCGGCCTGGTCGCGGCGGCGCTTCCACTCGTACAGCGACCCGGCGAAGCCCGTGCTGTGCAGTGCGAGCAGCCGTCCGGCCTCCCAGGCCGCGGCATGGCTGACGTCGAACATGCCGACGCCCGGGTGATAGCGCAGCAGCTCGTCGGCGGCCCGGGCCGGGCCCTGGTCAGGGTCGGGCCCCGCGGCGGCCGGGCCCGTGGCGAACGGGCCCCGGTACCAGGCCACCGACCGGCCGCCACCGCGCAGCCGGTGCCGTATCGGGACGTAACCCTGCCGCAGATACGCGTCGGCGTGCTCCTCGCCGCTGTCCGGCAGCCGCAGCGGGCTTCCGGAGTCGGTGAGCCGGGCCGCCAGTCTGCCGAAGGTCTCCGCCTCGTCCAGGCAGGCGAACCGCCAGCCGGCCAGCGAGACCAGGCGGACCAGGGAGTCGGGCCCGCCCGGCCCCAGGTCGAATTCCTTGCCCGCGGGGAACCGCCCCTCCAGCGAGACCAGATGCACGCTGCTCGACGTGCCGGCCGGCGGCAGCCGTTTGCCGACCACCACCGCGCCGTCCGGGGTGTCCCCGTCGCCGCGCCGCACGTGTGCCAGCAGCGGCAGTTCGGCGCGGGTCGGCAGCAGGTCGGCCAGCAGCGCCCGGCGCACGTCGATGACCGTCACCTTGGGGTCGTCGTCGGCCGGAAGGGCAGCGGGCGCCGGGAAATACGCGTCCGAGGTGCCCGCCGCCGCCGACAGCGGCAGGACCTTCGGCTCGGGCTGTTCGTTCCCGGCGAAGAGCAGCAACGCCAGCCATGGCAGCGGCGCGCCAGGGCCGCGGACCGCCTCCGGACCGCGCTCCCACGGAAGGCTGGAACGGCTGAGCACCACGTGCGGCAGGACATGGCTGTGGTCGCCGAGGCTGCCGTCCGGCGGGAAGGCCGCCTCGACAAGCGTCGGCGGCAGCACGAACCGCTCCCCGGCGACGGAGAAGGTCCGGGTCGAGGTGTACGCCTTGGGGTCGACGCCGATGGTCTGGGTGACCGTGACCCGGTAGTCCCCGGCTGCCAGCGAGGCCAGTTGGTAGTCGACGAACAGCGTCCGGTCGGGTGACATCGCGCTCACGGCTCCATTCCCACCTGCGGCACGACCAGGAACCCGGCCGCGTCGAACCCACCGAGGTCCAGTGCGTCGTCACCGGTGGCATCGGCCAGAACCGCCGCCGCCACGGCCGACCGCACCGCGGCCGTCCCGGGCGCCGTGATGCCGTCGGCCATCGCCCGGCGTCGGGCCGTCGCGTCCCGCCCGTCCGGGGTGAACTGCTGCCGGACCACCCAGCGGTAGGCGTCCTGCTGGGTTTCCAGGGCCGTGGCGGCGCGCAGCACATCGCGCGGCAGATATGGTGCCGCGGCCGGTTCGGCGGGCGGCAGCGGCCGGATCGTATAGCCCGTCAGCAGGTCGCCGACCAGCGGCGGATCGGTCACGGACGGCCGCAGCCGGTCCCCCCACATGGCCGCCGGAAGGTTCTTGGTCACCGGCTCGTAGCGGAAGCCGTCGTCGGCCCGGGTGCCGTCGGCCCGGCGGATCTCGATGCGCTGGGTGGCCGCCACCGGGTGGCTCCGGTCCCGGCCCAGCGGTGCGATCCCGAAGGCGGTCGCCGCGCCCGTCGTGTCCAGCGCCTGGCCGCCCTGTGCCGGGCCGCGGTAGGCGTCGCGGCTGGGGATGACCGAATCGGTGCGCAGCACCAGCTCCAGCGGGTTGACGGTACCCAGGTCGCCCGGGTCCGCCCCGCCGGGGCCGCTCGCTCCGCCCTGGAGCACCACGGTGACCATGGCGTCGTCTGCCGCCGGCAGGAACGCCTTCCGGAAGCCCGTCCAGTCGATCGGCTGGGGCGCGCCGGCGTCCCCTGTCCCGAAGGCCAGGGTGAAGGAGCATATGCCGATGTCGATGGCGGCCCGCCCGGTGAACTCCGGTCCCCACAGGCTCACTTGGGCCCCCACCTGGGCCGAGACCGTGTGCGTACCGAAGAAGCTGAAGGTGTACGACGCCCCGATGTTCGCCCAGAAGTCCGCCTCGTAGTGGTACGGGCTCCAGCCGATCAGGAAGTCCATCGACGCGCTGAACCACGCCTTGAGCGAGCCGTCGTCGAAGGTCGCGCTGAAACTGCCGCCCGCCATCAGGGCCGACGGGGTCAGCGCGAAGTACGCCGATCCCTTCATCGACAGCTGCGGCGTGACCTGCCAGGTGAACCCCAGCCGGGGGACCGCCGGGTAGTGGGAGGGGACGGTGAAGCGCGGGTGGTAGCCGCCGACGCTGAGCACGAAGTCGCCGTTGTGGTCGTCGCCGAACCACACCTGGAACGCGAAACCGCCGGTCAGCCGGCAGTCCCGGGACAGCAGATAGGAGTTCTCGGTGAGCTGGGCCCGCAGCGAGAAATACCCCTCGTCGGGCACGAGTGAGGCGCGCAGCGCCAACTGCACCTGCGCCAGTGGTGTCGCCCCGGCCTTCACCGCGTCCGGCGACGGCAGGACCAGGGTGGACAGCCCCAGCAGGTCGACCTCGAAGCGGTGACCGAAGCCCACCGACAGCAGCAGCACCGAGTCGATCATCCGGAACGAACTGAAGTGCACGCCGATCGCCAGGAAGAAGTCGCCCGGTGAGGGCGGCAGATAGTCCTGCAGCGCCCTCAACTCGTCGGCCAGCGCCCCCGGGGCCTGTGTCCCGGCGGCCTCGGCGATCAGCGGGAAGGTCGCGACAGCGGCCACGTCCGGGGCGATGAAGCGCCGGTTGTAGCCGAACCCGGCGGCCAGTCCCTCGACGAAGAAGACCGGTGGCCCGCCGATCGGGTAGTCCAGGAACGCGTACACGAACAGCGAGGGACCTTCGGGCAGTTGGACGTACGAGCCCAGTGCGCCGAGCGAGAAGGCCTTGGTCCGCAGCACCGCCTTGCCGCTGTAGGAAGGCAGTTCACGGCCCTGGTAGGTGATCGTGTCGGCGAGGAACGCGCCGCTGATCTCCACTTCGCCCGAGCTGTACGACACCCCGAGCCCGCGCAGCGCGAACTGCGGCCCGCCGGCCGGGTCGGCGAGGTCGATGCCGACCGCGAGGCCGTCGAGCGTGAGCGCAAGACCGGCCACGTTCAGTGAGGCGTCCAGCAGGAAGGCCAGCTTGGCGGAGCCATCGGGCGGGCGCTGGTAGGCGAAGCCGACGCGCTGGAAGGTGACCGGTCCGAAGGTGCGCTGCACCTTGTACCAGAGCACGTTGTCGTCGGTGGCCTTCGGCTGCCCGGGAGCGGGAGCGGGAGCGGGAGTGGGAGTGGGAGTGGGTGCGGGGCTCTTGCCGGTGGTGCCGGTGCCCGGTGCGGGCAGGCTCAGTGGCTGGGTGATCTCGCCGAGCTTCAGCACCGCGTCGGCGGTGAACCCGGCCGCCAGGTCGGCGGCAGCGGGCAGCGGGGCCACCTCCGGCGGCAGCAGGCCGTTCAGCGCGGTGGTTTCCGCCATCGGCAGCGGTCCCGACACGGCCAGCAGTCGCAGCGGGTCCACGCCGAAGGTCCCGCCGCCGCCGGCGAACCGCTCGCCGACCAGCGGCAGGTTCGCCAGGTCGACGGTGGCTGCCAGATCGGCGCCGAGGACGTAGACGTTGGTGAGCCCGGTCTTGTCGAAGGCGAACAGGGCGTCCTTGAGGTCGACGGTGATGCCGTCGGGTATGTACCGGGCGGCCGCCGGTGACAGCGCGCCGACCAGTTGGCCGAGGGTGGGCACCGGGCCGGTGCCGGTGCCGTGGCGGTAGGTGGCGACGAACCGCTGGGCGTCGGGGCTGTCGGCGAACCGGACGGTGAAGGCGTAGGCCCTGCCGTCCACGGTGACGGTGAAGTCGCCGCTGTAGCGCCGTTCGGCGGTGTCGATGGTGACGGTGAGGACCAGTTCGGTCGACTTGTCGATGGGGAGGGTGACCTCGGCGGTGACGAACAGGGCGCTGGTGCCGGTGCTGTAGCGGACGCCGAGGTTCTGCACGGTCAGCCCGGCCAGCGGTGCGGGGAGGGCGAGACCGGCATAGCGGCGGGCAAGGTCGTCGGCCAGGTCGCCGATGGGGGCGGCGACACCCGGGCCGGTCTCTCCGGCGAAGGTCCAGCCCTTGGCGGGGTCGGAGTCGTATGCGGCGGAGACCAGGACGGAGGTCGACCCCACGTAGAAGTACGCCAGGGCCGAGAACGTGGTGGCCGCGTCCTGGTGCCGCATCTCGAAGGCGACCTGGGAAAGCACCAGCCACTCGGCGATCTGCCAGTCCGCGTCGAGCACGATCTTGCCCTCGTAGGCCAGTTGCCGCTGGCCGTCCGGCAGGGTCATGGAGAAGGTGAACGTCTGGACGGTGATGTCGGGCAGATGCCCCGCGTCCTGTTGGGTGAAGTGCTTGTAGACCTCACGGACGTTGAGTGGCGGGTCGTCCTCGCGCAGTCCGCCGGAGAGCGTGCGGGATTCGGAGACGGCGCTGAGTTCGAGTGTTCCGTACTCGCCTATGGCCACCAGCCCGGTCACGGAACCCCGCACCGCGCGGGTGGACGCCAGGGGCCGGTCCACCTGGAAGGCGATGTCCACGGCCTGGAGGGTCAGCAGGTCCGGGACGATCGTCCACTCCTCCTGCGTCTCCAGCAGAACCCGTACGGAGTCCACCAGTTGGCCGCCGCCGGGGGTGAGGGTCACCGTCGTCTCGGCCAGCACCACCGGGGACACGATGTCGGGCCCGACCGGCAGGGAAAGGCCCCCGCGTCCGGCCAGAGACGCCACGTCGGACAGTGCGAGGGTGCCGACGTCGCTGAAGTCGGCGGTCAGCCGGATCGTCCTTCCGTCACCGGAGATGTCCGTGTACACCAGCACCTGGTGGCTCTGCCCGGAGGCGGTGGTGAACGGGATGACTCCGGTGACGCGCAGAAAGGTCGGCACGACGAGGTCGATGCGGGCGTAGTCGAACTGTGGGTTGGCGTAGATCTCGTAGCGCAGTTGCTCCACGGTGAACAGGCCGAGGTCGGCCCGGCCGCCCGTCGGCCCGTCCAGGACCATGTCCGGCACGGTGGAGGTGGGCACCTTGGACCCGGGCAGCCCGGAGACCATGCGTATCCCACCGTCCAGCGCGTGCACGGCACCGGGCAGCAGCAGGTCGAGCACCGCCAGCCGGGTGCCCACGACGAGAGTGCCGGTGAAGGCGGCGGAGCCGCTGCCCGCCTCGGCCAGTTCGGCCGTGGCCACGGCGGCGGAGTCCACCTGGAGCCGGGGCGCTGTGAACCGCTGGCCCTCGAAGAACGTGCCTCGCAGAACAGGGAAGTTGACGACGAAGGCCCAGGTGTCGTCGCCCTGACCGTCCAGCACGGCCACGACCGCGCCGCTGTCCGACGGGGTGCCCACGGAGAGTTCGGCGGTGACCGTGGGCATGCCCAGGAACGGCGTGGCCGCGCCCGCGCCGGTCAGCGTGACGCCGTTCGGGGCGGGGGTGGCGGTGGCTCCGGTCAGCACGAGCCGCCCGCCGTCGAGCAGTTGGCCGAAGTAGCCGGACGCGGCGGTCGGCAGCAGTCCGGCCAGGTCCAGGTCGAGGCGGCCGCCCTGGAGCGCGGCGGCGACCGTGGCCCGCAGGTCGTCGGGGGTCACCGGACGCCCTCCTCGATCGCGTCGGCCGTGGCCACGGCGGCGTCCCGCAGCCCGTCGGTCGGCTTGGTCACGGTGTGGGTGTACGGGGTCTGGCGCAGGGGGTAGCCGAGGGTCGCGTTGTACAGGGTGCCGCGGCCGGCGGGCGCCTCGACGAGGCTGTTGATTCCCAGTGGCTGCTGGTTCTCCGATTCCTCGGGAGGCTCGTTCACCTCGTTGTTCTCCTCGGCCGAGAACCCGTGCCAGAATTGGAGCGGCAGCGTTCCGCGCGCGTCCGGCGGCGTACTGGGCACCCTCGACGAGAACTCGTTGAGGTACCGGCGCACGGCCGCCCAGCGCGGGTGGTGGAAGGTGCTGTACTGCCGCCCCGAACTGATCACGGCCGTCTTGGCCTTCGCCGTCTCGATGAGGCTCTTGGTCGACGAGGTCTCCCCACTGCCGTGGTGGGCGATCCGCAGCAGGTCCAGATCTGCTATGCGGGCCTGGTGCTTGTCGACCAGGAACTGTTCGGTGCTGACCGTCGCGTCGCCGCAGAACAGCAGCCTTTTGCCGTACGCCTCGATGAGCGTCACGATGCTTCCGCAGTTGCTGCCCAGCGCGTCCCCGTCGTCGATCTTCAGGTCGTCGGTGTCCTGGACCTTGGGGTAGGTGTCCCGCAGCACCCCGGCGGCCAGGATGGACACGGTGCAGTTCGGCTCGACGAGGATCTTGATCAGGCAGTTGGCGGTGTCCCGCACATCGATGGTTCCGTTCACCGCCCCGTAGGTGGTCTCCCCATCGAGGGTCCTGAGGACGACCTCGGTGGCCGTACGGTCGGTGGTGGTCCAACGGCAGGCGACCTGTTTCGGCAGTCCCGACTGGGTGGGGTCGTCGCTGCTCGGTTCCATGATGCCGGCCAGGCGGTTCCGGGCCTGCCGCTGGTAGTCGCCGTCCGTGCCGCTGATATAGACACTGCCGACCTCCATGCCCGTCTGGAGGCAGCGCACGATCTCGTTGTGGTGGTCCTTGTCCGAGTGCGTGAGGATGAGGATGTCGAGACGCTTGTCGGCTCCGAGGAATCCGCGTACGGCGTCCGCAAGGGCCTTGACCCGGGCTCTTTTGACAAGGTTGCCGGGGTCGTTGAGGGTGGTGGCGAAGAGGCCACAGTCGATCATGACGTGGTGGCCCGCCGGGGTGGTGATCAGGGTGCAGTCGCCCTGGAGCGCGTCCAGGCAGTGGACACTCAGGTCCCCGTCGACGACCGCGTCGGTCACGATCGGCTCGGCCTCGGCGACCAGCGTTTCGGCGTCCTCGGAGGCTTCCTCCAGTTCGGCGGTGTCCACCTCCTCCTTCAGCTTCTTCGCCTCGACGCGGTCGCGAGCGACAGTGACGGACGGCGGCGCTCCCCGCTTGCGGGACCTGGTCCCCGGCATCATGACGCCACCAGCCTCAGTGTCCAGGTGCCCCCGCTCCGGCCGTTCGGGATGTCGTCCAGCTCGACCTGCAGTTCGCCGGACGACAACTGGTTGAGGACCTCCGCGTCGTGGAGGCGCAACAGCAGTCCGTCCAGGTTCAGTTGCTGGGCGTACACCGTGGACGTGTAGAGGTCCACCAGCACGTCGCTGGTCAGGTCGCCGGTCTTGAGGTGGAAGCCCTCGGGGCGTGCCTCGATGCGGTGCCAGTAGTTGTTCGACTGGTGGAAGCGGATGCTGAGGTTGGTCTGGGTGGTCGACTGGGCCTGGAAGAGCTCCAGGAAGAGCAGGTTGCCGGCCGGCGCGTTCACGATGTCGCGGCGCAGTTGCAGGTGGGCGGAGGCGGCAGAAACGGTCAGCGGGTTGGGCGGCGTCGTCGTGCCGATGCCGACGTTGTTGCCGATGGGGTTGAGGGCCAGCGGTTTGAGGCCGTGCGACTGGATCCAGCTGTAGGCGGTGTTGTATCCCATCCGCAGGTTGGAGTTGTAGCCGTCGGTCGGGCCCAGGATGAGGCAGCCGGTGTCGGGGGCGCCGGGCGCGTCGACCAGTTGCAGCTTGGCCTGCGGGGCCGTGGTGCCGAGTCCGGCCCGCTGCCCGGCGAACAGCAGGGGCGACTTCTCCACGGTGACGGCGGTGGAGGTGTCGGCATAGCCGGGCACGTTGACGTAGCTGACCTGGACCTGGGACTGGCCCAGGGAGGCGGGTGCGACGAGGCCGCCCAGGGACAGTTCGAGCCAGCCCGTGGGCGGCACGGTCACCGTGCGGGACGCCGTCAGCTTCCACTGGAGGCTCTGGGCGCCGATCTCCCGCAGGGGCTGGGGAAAGACGGCGAGGGGAAGCGCGACGGCGTCCGAGGTGCCGTGGACGGCGAGGGTGGCGGCGGGCGCGGCACCGGCCGTCAGGAGGGCCCAGTCGTCGGACTCACCGGCATGCTCGACATCGAGGGCGACGACGATGGCAGAGGCCCCGTCCACCCCGTCGCCGGTGCCGGTGAGGGTGATGGGTTCGTCATGGGAGGCGTTGGCGACGCGCAGGCGCAGGGTGTTGAGGGTGGAGCCGTCGCTGAGTACCCGGTTGCCGCCGGAGAAGCCGGCGCGCAACGGGATGTCGGTGCGGCCGCGGTGGTTGACGATGTCCAGGAACTGCAGCCGGGAGCCGCTGAGTTCGTCCGTCTCGCCGCTGAAGGACAGCTGCTGGTAGCCGAGTTCGACGCGGGTGCCGCGGGTACCGCCGCGGCCGTCGGCGTTCATCCCCGTCAGGGGCAGGGTGAGGCTCGCGCCCGGGCCGAGCGGGGCGGGGGCGGTGCACAGGAAGTAGAGGGTGTCGCCGCCGGTGCCCATGTCGGGGCCGCGCAGCAGCTGCCAGCCGGGGGCGGTCAGCGCCGGCTCGGGGGTGGCGGCGAGGGTCTGCGGGCGGAACCGGAGCGCCAGGTGGTGATTGCCGGCCGAGACGGGACCGGTGAGGGGGCGGAAGGTGAACTCCTGCCGGGAGGTGTTGGTCACGGTCAGCGTCATCGGCCGGCCGGAAGGTCCGTCGTCGATGAACAGAACCGGGTGCTGGTCCTGGTCGGCGAGTTCGAAGTCGACCGGGTGACTGCGGACGAACGCGGCCAGTTCCGCCTCGTCCTCGGCCATGTCGAGGCGGATCTCGGCAGCGGTCAGCGGGCCGTCGTAGAGCCTGACGTGGACCAGACGCCCGTCGTAGTAGCCGGACGGGCTCTGGGCGAAGCGCCCGACGACCAGGGCGTCGGCGGCCGGCCCGGGGGCGGTGCCGGTGGGCAGCGGGCGTTCGGTGACGAGGGTGCCGTTGATGTACGTACGCACCGCCTGCCCGTCGGAGGTCGCGGCGAGGTGCGTCCACGCGCCGGGCGGTACGGAGCCGGGCGGGGCGGTCGCGGTCGCGGCCCCCGCGGCGCTGACGTGGTCGACGGAGCCGTCGGCGGCAAGAGCGAGGGAGAAGACCTGGGCGCCGGTCGCGGCGATCCCGGCCCGGGTGGCGGGGAAGTGGCCGGGGTTGATCCAGGCTTCCACGGTGTAGCCGGTGGTGAGCGTCAGCCGGGGTGTCCGGCCCAGGGTCAGGGCGTCCGCGGCGCCGTCCAGGGCCAGGCAGCTGCCGAAGCGCTCGTCGGGAAGGCTCTTGGGGGCGCCTTCGGGCGTGCCGTTGAGGTGGTTGTCGGAGGCGTCGATGACGCCGTCGGCGGCAAGGACCTCGTCCAGGTGCCAGTGCAGGATGAGATCGGCGGTCGTCATGCCGGGGTCCCCCCGTCGGACGGTTGGTCGACAAGCTGCTTGTGGGCCTGCTCCTGTACGGCGGCGATGAGTTGGTAGACGCGGGCGAAGGGCAGTTGGCCCAGGGCTTCGAGGACCAGGTTGGTCTCGTCCAGGCCGAGGGTGAGGGTGATACGGGGGGCGGTGTCCTGTGGCGGCGTCGCGGGCATGGGTGGTGTGCGTCCCTACTGTCGGTTGGCGTTCGTCGTCGGGCGGGGCCGCAGGGTCAGCCAGCCTTCCCGGGCGGTGGGCCGGGCGGCGAAGGAGGCGTCCTGGCGCGGTTGGGTCAGCGCGGGCCGTTCCAGCAGCGTGGCGAGCGCGTCGGCGTCGACGGCCGGCGTGGTGGTGGGCAGCGGGGGACGCTGTTCGGCGGGCGTGACCAGCGCGGTGTCGTCGTCCAGCGGCGTCAGCCAGCCCGCGTCGGACAGTCGCTGCCACAGGGCCGTCTCGCCGGGGAAGGCGGCCTCGACCGCGGCCCGGTCGATCAGCGGCTCGCCGCCGGTGCGCAGCCAGCCGGTGCCTGACGGGCCGTCACGCTCCAGCCAGCACCATACGAAGCCCGGCTCGGCCGGCAGCGGGAGATCGGGGGCCGCGGCGGTGCCGTCCCCGAGGACAGGGGCGGTGAGGAAGGCGATCTCCATCGCGGCGAACGCGTCCCGGTAGTGGGCGTCGGGGATGCGCAGCGCCTTCGCCGGGAGGATGCCGCAGCAGGCGTGCACGGCGCCGCGCGGGTCGACCAGCAGGGTCAGCGCCCGGGCCGGGGCGTCGATCGCCTGGAACAGCGCCGCGTCCTCGGTCTCGTCGCCGTCGGTCACCGAGTGCAGCACCGGACCGAGTCGCCCGTCGGGTTCCTCGGGCCAGTAGCCGACCAGCCCGTCGCCGAGCCGTCCGTGGTCGCCCAGCCGGACAGGGAACCGTACCCGGGTGAAGCCGTTGGTCTCGCAGCCGCTGCGGCGCAGGTCCTGCCGGAAGACGTTCCAGTCCTGGTGCACCGCCGGGCGCCCGGCCAGTTCCAGGCTCACCGTCGCCCGGACCACCGCCACCGGTCGGCTGACCAGCAGGGCCCGGTTCCGGTGCAGGGCGTAGTCCTCGGGCTCGATGGCGGCCAGCGCCTGGTCCAGGGTGCCCAGGAAGGCGGCCACCCCGTCCGGCCCCGAGCCGCGCAGCCGTGCCACGACCGCCCTCAGGTGCGGGTTGCCGATGCCGTCCACCGGCACCGGGGCACGGCCGGGGGCGGGCTGCCAGAGGGCGGGGACGCCCGTCGGCTCGGGGTCGCCGGGCAGGGCGTAGACCGAGCCGACCGCACTCCCGTCGGGGGCGTGCACGGCCACGCTGCCGTCGAGGTGGTTGGCGAGCAGCCAGCCGCACACGGGTGAGGTGGCGGGGACGGCGTTCATCTCGGCCAGGTCGCTGTCGGCGTCCAGCCAGCGCAGCGACAGCCGGGCCGGCTGGGCCAGCCGGGGCGGCAGGGCGACCCAGCCGGGATGCCCCTCGACCCGCAACTGGCTGGTCGTCCCGACGGTTTCCACGGGAATGTCCCGTACCGTGCCGAACGTGTCGACCATCCGGAGCCGCAGCAGCCGCATCGCTCCGGCCCTGATGGGGTTGAAGTCGCTGAGCGGCTGCGGGGTGTACCGGCTCTCGCCCGCCACGGCGGGGGCGACCTCCGTCTCGGTCACCGCACGGTGGTCGGGGAAGCCCAGCGGGTCGGCGACCGGCAACTGGCGGGCCGGCCGGCGCATCAGCAGGGCGTCGTTGAAGCCGCCGAGCGCCTGGGCGAGGTTGTTCTGTTCGTGGGCGGCCAGATGGCGGTAGACCGCGACCAGGGTGACCGCCCGCTGATCCGCCGCGCCGGACGCCAGGAAACGGTCCAGGGCCGGATCCGGGTCGGCGCTGAACGCCTCCTCGGTGACGGTGCCGTCCAGCGCGGCCAGCACCGGCTTGGCCAGGTAGCGCAGGATCCGGGCGGCCAGCAGCGGACGGGCCGAGGGGGAGAGCACGGCGGCGCCGGTGTAGACGTTGGCGGCCTTGGCCAGCACCGCCCCGCCGGCCGCGCGGGGGCGCAGCTCCGCCTGGTCGGCCGGCAGCGTGTAGGCGGAGGTGACGAAGTCGGTGCGGAAATCGCGGTCCGTCGCACGGTCGAGGTTGCCGTTCGGGCCGACCGGGAAGAACTCCGCCTCCCACTGGAGCATGAGCGGATGCCAGGGCTGCGTCTCCCAGGCACGGGTGTGCGCGGCCACGCCGGGGAGGCCGGCCACCGCGTCCCGCAGGGTCCGGACGGCCTCTGCGTCGCCGGGGATGTCGCCATCGGTGGACTGGCAGCCCAGCAACCCGTCCTGCCCGAAGCGGTCGGAGGGGGTCGCGTCCGTGCCGGTGAGCAGCACCACGGGCTCGTTCGGCAGGTAGTACTGCGGGCCCGGGCCCGGGCGCAGCACGTAGCCGTCGGGCAGTACGGCCTCGGCGGCGGCCCGCGCGGCGTCGCGGTTCTGGCCCAGGGCATCGACGCGGGCGGACCGACGGGTGATGAGGGCGGCCTGGCGACGCAGATGGAAGAGCACCTGGTCGGGGTTCGGATAGCTGTCCCGGCTGGTGTCCGGCGGGTAGACGCACAGCATGTAGCGGTACCAGTCGGCGTACAGCTCCTGGCGCAGCCCGGTGAGTTCGGCGCCCGCCCGGTCGCAGGCCGCCTGTGCGGCGTTCAGGGTGTTCAGCGCGGCTCCGGCGGCACGCGGCAGGGCGGTCAGGTCGGCGTCCGCGGCCTGGCCTGACCGGTCGTCCGTCACGGTCCACAGGTTCCCGGACGGTACGGCCGCGAAGGTGTCGGCGTGCCGGGCCTCCAGCAGCTTCAGGTCGACGTCCAGCGGGGCCGACTCCAGTTCCTCGGCGAAGGCCAGCGCCTCCAGCAGGTTCTCCAGGTCGTCCGGCGCCGGGCCGGTGTCGGCGAGCACGGCGCCCAGATGGGCCGCCAATGCCTCGGTCGGGGTGTTGCCGACCCACACCCCGGTGTCGTCACCCGGGGTGTCCTGGGGTTTCCCCGCTCCGGGCGCGAACGCGATCCGCCCCCAGCACACCATCCGGTCCGGCTCGGCGCCGCTGTCGTCCGCCGTCCAGCCGAGGGCGGCGCGCAGCACGTCCGCCCAGCCCGTCCCGGTCTCCCGTGGCGCCTCCAGCGCGGCCGTCAGTACGTCCTGGCCCGGATCCTCGTACCAGCCCAGCACGTCGTACGTCACGTCCTGCGGCGGCACCCCCGGGAACGCCGGGTCGTGCAGCCCGAACACGCTGTGGCAGTGCGGATAGAACGACGCGAAGGTCGGCTCCCCATAGCCCACCGCCGTCAGCGCCCGCAGGTACCGCGCCCGTTCCGCCGGGTCGGCCGAGGTGGTGCGTCCCGCAGGCCGCCAGGCGGTCAGCGGCACCCTGCGCCCCAGCAGCCGGTACGGCAGCCGCTCGGGCCCGTCCATCTGGTCCGCGATGTACGGGTAGGGCACTCCTCCCGCGTTGTCCTCGGCCAGGAAGTCGCTCTCGACCACCCACTGCTGCGCCACGGCACCGCCCGAACCGCGGGTCACCAGCCACCGGTTGGGCACCACCGGCACCGCGCCCGCCCCGCCCCGCGACGCCAGCCGGGTCAGCGCGTCCGGCAGCGACCAGTGCAGATGGACTCCCGTCTTCAGGAGGAAGCCCTGGTCCTGGAACGGCACCGACAGCAGCGTCTCGCTGACGTACGGCATGTCCGCCTGATGGTCGTGCCCGTCCGCGGGGTCCGTGTACGGCAGCCGCGTGAAGTCCGTGAAAGGCTCAGCGACCTGGCGTTCCCCCGCCAGGCACAGTGCGTCCAGATGTACGGGTACGACGAGCAGCCTGCCCATTGCGATCCTCCCCAGCCCCGGCGTCCCGAAGTATGCGCACCGGTCCTGCCCGGCAACGAGGCAGCGGACAGGCAAAAGAAGGGCATTCCGTACGGGGCACGGCTGGATCGCGGGGGCCGGCCACCCGGTGGCATGCCGACCGTCTGTGCGTCGGGCAGCCGGGCCGGCCCAATCCGAGCGAAGGGGTCCGCCTGCTGTTTCGGCGTATCTACTATGTCGTCGTGCGGAATATCGAGGCGTTCCGGGGAGCCGCTCCCCGGACGCTCGCGAGGTCGGCACGGCGATGCTCGCGTCGGCGACGCAGGTCCCCGTGACGGGAGCCGGTGCGGACCGGCTTTTCATGTCGCGATGAACCGCTGTTGATCCAGGACGAAGACCCGTCACGCGTAGCCGAGGAGAAACACGTTGTTACCTGAGTCAGGTCGAGGCTCGGCGCCCATCGACACCAGCAAGCCGCACCCTGCCCGCATGTACGACTACTACCTGGGCGGCAAGGACCACTACCCGGTGGACGCGGAGGCGGCTGAGCAGGTACTCGGGCACACCCCGGACGCCCGCACCTTCGCGCGCGCCAACCGGTCGTTCATGCACCGGGCCGTGCGCGTGCTGGCCCGCGATCACGGGGTCCGACAGTTCCTCGACATCGGCACCGGGGTGCCCACCGAGCCGAACCTGCACCAGGTCGCCCAGGCGGAGGCCCCGGAGTGCCGGGTCGTCTACGTCGACAACGATCCGATCGTGCTGGCCCACGCGCGAGCCCTGCTGCACGGCACCCCCGAGGGCCAAGTCGCCTACCTTCAGGCGGACGTGCGGGAACCGAAGGCCATCCTGGCGTCCGACGAGGCCCGGTCGACGCTCGACTTCGACCGGCCGATCGCGCTGAGCCTGTGTGCCCTGATGCATTTCGTGCCGGACGGGCACGGCGCGTACGAGATAGCGCGGGAGCTGGTCGACGCGCTGCCGGCCGGCAGCTTTCTGACCCTCAGCCACGGCACCACCGACTTCGACCCGGAGGGCATGGCCCGTACACAGGAGGTGTACGTCCGTGCCCGCATCCCGATCCAGTTGCGGTCCGGGACCCAAATCGCCCGGTTCTTCGACGGGTTGGAGCTGCTGCCGCCGGGGCTGGCCGTGACGCATCGCTGGCACCCGGAGCCGGACCAGCCGCTGGCCGACATCACCGACGCCCAGGCCGGCTTCTACGGCGGAGTGGCCCGCAAGCCGTGACCGCGCCGTCCCGCGCCGACGCGTTCGCCGCGATGCGGGCGAACAGCCGAACGGCGCGGTACGAACCGACTCGCCGGCGGGTGGGCGCCGGGTCCGGGATCAGTTCGGTTGGGCCGGTTCCGTGCCGCTCCAGCGGAGTGTGACGTCGAGATGTGCGCTCGCGTTGGCGCTCGTCAGGACCGCGCCGAGCTTGGCGTCGAGGACGACGCCGAAGGTGATCTCCACCTCGTCGGGCCGTTGGGCGACACGGCGGAACTGGCCGATCACCTCGGAGGCGGCGGAGGTGATC
This sequence comes from Streptomyces sp. NPDC091209, assembly GCF_044757755.1. Taxonomy (NCBI): domain Bacteria; kingdom Bacillati; phylum Actinomycetota; class Actinomycetes; order Kitasatosporales; family Streptomycetaceae; genus Streptomyces; species Streptomyces sp. NPDC091209. The sequence continues at coordinate 214,346 of NZ_JBIVVR010000013.1, forward strand.
GGTGTCAGTGCCGCGCGCAGGCTGCCTCCCGCGCTCTCCAGACGGGTTCCCAGGCCCACGGCGCCGGTGCCCGTGCGAGCGGGTGGGGCTACGAGCACCACGGTGCCGTCGTCGAGGGTGAACTGGATGGCGTCCGGCATGAAGGCTCCTGGATCGATCAGGGGTGGTTCGGGTGGCTGCAGAGTGGTGCGGGTGGTGGCGGGGATCCGGGGTGCGCGTATCCGAGTGCCGTCTGGACCCTGTTGAGTGCCGCGAGCAGCGGGGTCAGATCTTTGCCGTTCGTGGAGTCCAGGACCGCTCGGTAGAAGGCGGCGGACACGTCGGGATCCATCGCGTCGGCGGCGCTGAAACAGAGCGTGTAGCGGGGGGAGCGGAGCATTCCGGCTATCCGGCCCTGTGTGGCGTTGTCGTACTCCGTCACGCTGTTGTCGGCGGAGAGCGCGAAGCCGGGTTCGTTCACCCATCCCTGCTGGGCCTGCGCACTTGCCAGGTACGTGATGAACTCGTCGGCGCTCTTGTTCCGGGTGAACTTTCCGACGAAGTCCGCCGAGACCTGCAGGGCTTCACGAGAGGACGGTACGTACGTGTACCCGTCGTCCTTCACCTGGGCCGAGTCGAAAGCCATCGCGGACAGGGCGCCGTGGCTCAGGGAACACCCCTTCTTCGTCATCTTCTCGGCGGCGGCGCGGAAGTTGAACGTGGCCGCGCCCTTGCGAGCACCTGCCACGAGCTGCCCCCACGCGGTCCACGCGTCCTTGACGGCCCCCTTGTCCCACTCCGCGTCACCCGAGGCCCAGGCGGCGTACGGGCCGACGCCTTTGTCGGCGAGCACGATGTCCGCTATCCAGTCGGCGCCGGGCCAGCCGGAGGTCGGACCGGATTCCAGCCCCAGGCACCATCGGTGGGAGCGGGTACGCAGCGCGGTCCAGCTCTCGGGAGGCCGTGGGGTGACCCTCGCGTCGTACCAGACGAGGCTCTTCACGTCGGCCTTGACGGGGACGGCGTATACGTCCTTGCCGTTCATGCCGAGCCCGCGGAAGGGCTGCACGTACGCCTTCGTGTCGACGCCGAGCTTCAGGAGCACCCCTTCCTTCCGGTACTTGGCGATCGCTCCCACACTGGGCAGCACCGCCAGGTCGGGTTTCGCGTCCGCGGCCACCGCGGCGTCGAGCTGCTGGGTCAGGGCACGGGTGACCTGCGGTTCGATGTCGATGTCGTGGTCGCGCTCGAAGGCCTTGACGACCGCGTAGAACGCCCTGAACTCGGTGCCGGACCAGGGAACCATGATCGTCACCTTGTCCCTCTCCGGCTTGCCGCACGCGACCGGCCCCAGGAGCAGCCCGAGGGCCAGAGCGCAGCGCAGGAGTGGTGCCGTGAGTCTTCTCATGAGTGAGGGAACCTGTACTCGGCGAGACGGGGGCGGTAGGCCAGGTACGCCAGCGCACCGGCGCCGGCGAGAACGGGCAGCGCGATCACCGCGGGGAGCGGGTCGGTCGTGCACATGGCGACCCCGATCGACGCGGTGGCCAGCAGGGCCACGACGAGTGCCGGGCCGGGATACCGCCGGAAGTGGTGGGCGACGATGTAGCCGGTCGTGCAGACCAGCAGCAGCATGACCGCCACCGGTGCCATGAACAGGGGCCAAAGGAGATCGGGGCTGCGCCAGCCCGACCGGAGCTGGTCGTGGCGGGCTCGGACCTCCAGCTCCTGGAGATCCCTGAGCGATTGCCTGAGACCGCCGGTGAAGGGAACCGGGTCCTTCCCGTCGTACTCCGGTGCGCTGTCCAGGGCGTCGCGCGCCCTTGCCAGAGCCGGTGCCCCGTCGATGACCGCCGTGTTGGCCATCTGTACGCAGGTGGCCAACTGGCCCTGGACGAACTGGATATGGCCCAGCCCCTGCTCCCCGGCCGCGTTGCCCTGCGTCGCCGAGGTGAGGTGCGAACTCACGCGGGCGGTGGCGTTGGCGAAGTCCGCGCCGGTGCCGATCAGGTTGACCGCCTCGGTCCGCGAGACGGCGAGGAGCGAGGCGTTCGCCTCCCCCGTCTCGGTATAGGCCGCGCCGATGTGCTGGATGGCCGTCGTCGTTCGGTGCGCGGCGGCGACCTGCGCTCCGGCCCGGTTCGCCACCACCAGGTAGAGCAGCGCCGTCACCGCCACGATGCCCAGCACGCCCGCTCTGAGCCATCGCAGGACCACGATCGGATGGGGTACGCGCGGCCGGAAGCCGGTCACGACGCGTCCAGTGGGCCACCGGCCGTACCCGTGTCATCGAATCGACGCCCGCACTCCTGGCAGAACTTGGCGGTGGGCAGCGTCGACGTCGTACCGCACTGTGGGCATACGCGCGGTGTCCCGGGGGCGTGGGACGGGAGGTCGAGCGGGTCGACCGGTCCTCCGGTGGTCTTCGTCGAGTCGAGGCCGAGTCTCTGGATCTGGCCTCGGGGGACGTTCCGCCGCACCCCGAGCCGGCCGTCGGGGCCCTCGGCCGCGATCTCGCGCAGCAGTTGCAGGCGCCGGGTGTCCGGGATGGATTCCGCGAGGCCGATGGCGAGGCGCAGTTCGGCGTCGGCGCGGTCGAGCTCTCCGAGCCGGTGGGCGTCGGCGCAGGCGCGCATGGCCATGCCGAGATCGCGTTCGTCCTCGACGCGGGTGAGGTCGGCGGAGCGGGGAATACCGGAGCCCGGGGTCGAGCGGCGGCATACGATCATGGCTGAGGTCTCTGAGCAAGGGTGGCGCGTTCCGTCCGGGAACTCGGCGTGCAGGGTGACGCGGGCGGCGCGCAGGATCTCGTCGACGGTCAGCTCGGCGGGTTCGAAGCGGAGGGAGATCTGGTACTGGCGGCTCTCCGGGGGCCAGGAGCCCAGCGCGATGTGCGTCTCGCTGTCCCGCTGTTGGCGCGCCGTCAGTTCGGCCTCGACGGGGCGCGTCTGCCGTACGAACTCAAGCTGGAAACGGCTGTTGAGGCGCAGGCCCAGATACACCCGGGGTACGATGATCCGCTGCGCCTCGCGTATCAGGCCGGTGAAGTCCTCCGTGAGGTCGGAGATGGTGACGATCGCCTCGGCGGTGCCGTGCAGGGCCTCGGTGACGCGGAGCAGTTCGACGTAGTGCCAGTCTTCGCCCAAGCCCCTTGCGTGGCAGATGAACCGGTCGGTGCAGGTCCTGAGGATCTCGTCGAGTTGCTCGGGTGTCTCGTGCTCGTTCTTGCCGTCGGTGTAGAGCACGGCGTGGCGCACCGTGCCGGGGGATTCCAGTGTGGCGAAGAGGCGGCGGGCGCGGGCCAGCCACTGGCCGATCGCCGTGCCGCCCTCCGAGAGTTGGCCGACGACCCGGTTCTTGGCTTCCTCCCGGGTCCAGGCGTCGACGCGGGCCAGGCCGCCCGTCGTCGGAAAGATCACGTCGGCCTGGTGGTTGCCCGCGACGATGCCCAGGAGGGTGCCGTCCCGCAGTGTGTCGATGGCCGCGCACAGAGCGCGTTTCGCCTCCCCCAGCTTGTAGCCGGACATGGACAACGAGCGGTCCATGATCAGGATCTCGGCACGCGGAGTGTCGGCGGCCGAGGCCGCGGCGGACTGTGCCGAGACGGTGATCAGGGCGTCCAGGCGTCGCCCGTCGTACGGCAGATCCGAGGGTGCGTCCACTTCCAGGGCGAAGGTCAGCCCTAACGGTGATCTGTCCCCCACCGGCACCACCCGTCCGTGTCGCTGCCTGCTCTCCTACGGAACGTGCTCGCTTCCTCGACGGAACGTGTCAGGAGCCTAGCCTGCTGGGTGTTGCGCCGAAACGGGAAGGACTCGTTCCGCGCTTTCCCGGCCATCTCCATCTCAGGGCCGGACGCAGCCGGTTCGCCAGGTCCACGAGGGCGACGTACTCGCGCTCGGTCGACGTGTGGGGGCCGAGGGCGCGGATAGCGTTAGACAGCTTCAGCCGGTCGTGGGTGCGCAGGAAATCCGCGTACTCGATCTCGGCACACAGTCCGGCGGCCGCCGCCTCGTCCACGTCGAGGCCGGGCAGCGCCGCCCTGGCGCGGGCCACGTCGTCCTCGGTCGGCGCCGGGTGGCCCGGTTCGGAGAGGACCATGACCCGCAGACGTACGGCTGCCACGCGGGCCTCGCGCTCGTAGCGGAACTCCTTGGCCAGTTGCTCGACGACGTCCACCGCCTTCTGGCGCTCGCCGGCCAGGAGATGGACACGGGCCAGGCCGAAACCGGCCGCGCCGAGCGCCGGGGTGGTGTCGAACACCGTGCCGTAGTGAGCCCGCGCCACGGCGTGGTCCCCGCGGAGTTCGGCACACAGGCCGAGGGCGAGCTGAGGTATCAGCTCACCGGCGAGCGTCCTGCGCGCCTGGGCCATCATGACGGTGGCCCGCTGCGGGTCCCCGTCGGCCAGCGCGATCAGGCCGCGGTACCAGTCACGCAGCCAGTGCCAGTCGGGGAGGCCCGCCGCCGCGAGCTGTCGTGCCGCCGACACGGCGTCCTTTCTGCGCAGGGCGAGCCGGCACCCGGCCAGCGCGCTGTCGGACGAGCCGGTGACGCCCGGTTCGTCGGGAACATCGGGATCGTCGGGATCGGACAAGGGGGCCGGAAGGGCGGCCGCGACGTCGCCGGGGTCCGGTGAGGAGAACGGCGCGGGCATGCGCAGCAGACCGTTCTCGACCGGCCGAGCCTCGACCCAATGGGCAACGGGCCTGGCCGCACCCAGCCCGCCGTCCAGTGCCTCGGGCGCCGAGCCGAACAGGGCGGAGGGACGCGCCACCTGACGACGCGTCGGAGGGGCTGCCACGACCTGCCGGATGACACCGCTGAGCTGCTCGGCGAACTGCCGTGCCGACACGAACCGACCCCACGGCCGTTCGGGGTCCGTGGCCCGGTCCAGCAGCAGATGGAGCGAGTCGACGCCCGGTGCGGAGCGGTCCGTCCAACGAGAGCGGCAGACCTCGCGCAGGGTCATCCCCAGTCCGTAGAGGTCGAAGCCGGAGCTGGGGTGCATGTGCTCCGGATCGGTCTCCGGCGGCGCGTACGCACTCGTGAACGCCACGACCGGCCCGGTGTCCTTCGCGTGGCTGCGCACCGCGCCGAAGTCGATGAGCCGCACCCGGTCGAGGGCGCCCGCCGGGCCCTCCTCCCGGAAGCGGATGATGTTCAGGGGCTTGACGTCGCAGTGCAACAGGCCCCGGGCGTGCAGGTAGTCGAGTGCCTGGAGGACGCGGACGCCGTGCGCGAGGAGGGTTTCGAGGCGGTCGCCGTGGCCGGCCGAGAGCGGTTCGCCCGGCACGTATTCGAGGACGAGATACGGCCCTTCGGCCTCGTAGCCCAGGATGCGGACGATGCTGTCGTGCCGGAGCCCGACCAGCACGTCCCGTTCGTGCAGGGCGGTCTCGGCGACCGACGTGCGCAGGGCCTTGAGGACGACCTCGGTCGCGAGATTGCGGTCGTGGGCGAGATAGGCGGCGCCGAACGCCCCCGCACCGAGGACGCGTCGGACGTCGTACCGACCGGCGATGGTGAAATGGTCGGGCTGGGCGAAGTCGAAACGGGTGCCGCAGTGCGGGCAGAAACCGGCGGTCCGGCCCTCCTCACTGTTGTCGCCACGGCCGACCGGCTGCCTGCACGAGGGATTGCGGCAGAAGCGGTGTGCCTCGGCGACAGGGTCCGACGAGCTCAGAGGCGCGTCGGGGGTCCGCGGGACCTGATCGGAGTCGACCAGGTCGAGGCCGTACCAGGGATCCGGGCGTACCTGCGCCACGCCCACGCCCACGCCCACGTCCGCGCCGACCCGCGTCGCCGGTTCCGGGCCGGGGCCGGGGGGCGGCGACTGCGTGGCGTCCCGCGGCAGCGGCTGCCGGTCGCACACGTCACAGAAGCCCTGTTCGTCGATCGTGCCGCGCCCGCAGTCGGGGCGGTTGCACTCCTGACGGCTCGTCCCCATGCGTCACCCTTCCTCGAGCCGTCGATTGACCTCGTCGATGTAGCGCCTGACCAGCGTGCGGGCGGCCCCGAGGTCGACCGGCTCGGTGCGCAGAGCGCGCGCGGCGGGGGCGTGCCGGTCGGCGAGCCGTCGGTCCTCGGCACCGAAGTGCCGCGCGGCCCGGAGGCGGTGCAGCTCCAGGTCGGCGGTGAGATCCTCGTGGGCCGAGATCAGCCGGCGCAGGTCGTGATCGAAGCGGGCGAGGGCGGCGCGGGCCGCGCCGGCCAGGTCGTGGATCGCGGTGAGTTCGGGGTTGGGTTCCGTCGCCCTGGCCACAGCCAGCCGGACCCGTAGCCGGGGTGCGGCGCGGGGCGGCAGCCGGGGCGCGTTGAAGAACCGTAAGCCCCAGTCCTGTTGCAGGGCGGACGAGGCGTCCTCCTCCGCCGTGAGCCGGCCGAGGACCGTGCGGACCTCGGCGGCGGTCACGCGCCGGCCGGCGTCCCCGCGCAGCGGTTCCGGGTCGAGGGAGACGTCGAAGGCGAGGCCGGCCGGTGGCACGCCCTCGAAGCCGAGGACGAGGCGGATTCCGCGTGATCGGGCGCGGGCGGCCAACTGCCCCAGCAGGTCGGCTACGAGGGCCTCGGGGTCCTGGGCCCGGTCGACGCCGCCCACCACCAGGCAGGCGGGCGGCTTGCGGCGCAGCAGTTGTCGCCGCACCTCGTGTGGGTCGCCGCCGTGGAGTCCGAACCGGTCCGTGAGGTAGCCGGTGACGTCGGCGACCGACTTGCCGCGCGCGTCGTAGGCCGCGTCGATGGTGCCGAGTCCGAGGACGGTGTCCCCAGGGGCGTCGGAGAGTTCGGCGTCGGTCACGGAGACACGGGCCGCGGGATCGGCCGTCCGCACCAGACGGACGAGCCAGGAGTCGCCCACGGCGGTCGTTCCGCCGGTGCCGACGACGACCGTGCCTGACCACTCGCTGTCGAGCAGCCGGGTGAGCTCCTGAGTCAGCGCGAGCCGCAGCGGGTCGCCCAGCACGTCCCAGCGCAACTCGTCGTGCGAGGGCCCCAGTTCGTTATTGCGGACGCCTCCGGTGAACTCCTCGATCCGGGGCAGATGCTTCAGTATCGTCTCGGTCGGCAGCATCCAGGCCGCCTTCGCGTCGCCGTGTACGTAGTCGGCCACCACGATGCCGATGACGCGGCCGTCGAACTCGCCGCCCACCGCCATCGCCCCGGCGCCCGAGTACCCCCGCTCGATCCATGGGTCGCCCACGCGGAGCTGCTTCAGCAGGCCCCACTCGCCCTGTCGGTGCCCCGATCCCGCCAGCCGCGCGTCCGCCCCCATGCCGAACGGCTCGTCGTGGGGAAAGCCGTACACCCGGACCGTGCCGCCGGAGATCGGTGCCTTCCACAGCGTGGTCCGGGTGCCGCAGCCGGCCGGCTCGTCGAGTTCGAGCAGGGCCACGTCGCCGCGTTGCGTGCCGCGGTCGTGCACCCACGTGCCCGGGGCCACCTGCGCGGTGCGGGTCCACTCCGGGCGGCACACCACACTGCGGATCCGGACATGAGGCGTGGTGCCCCCGGGTTCTGCTCCGGCGTAGCGGACCACATGCGCGCAGGTGAGCACATGCCGGTCGTCGAGCAGCACTCCGGCGCCACAGGGTGTTCCTTCCTCGTCGTCCACCCTCACGCGCCACGGACGGTCACTGTGATGATGCAGCGCCATAGGTCCAAGGTATGGCAACGACCGCCACATGGAGCCCGGTCCGCGACACCGAGCTGGTCCCGGCCGTCACTTCTGCACGTGCAGTTCGGCCGCCGCCTACGCGCCCGCGCCGCATCGGCGGCCGAATGGCCCTGGACCGGCGGCTGGTTGGGCATGCCCGGCCGGTCGGGCACCCTGGGTTTCGATCCCTGACGACACCGAGCAAGGAGTCACCTCGTGACCGCCCGTTTCAAGGACAAGGTCGTCATCGTCACCGGGGCCGGATGCGGTATCGGCCGGGCCGCGGTGCCAGGGCCTTCGCACGTGGGGGCGCCATCGTGGTCGCCGCCGGAGTCCGGCGCGAGTCCATCGAGGAGACCGTGCGACTCGTCGACGAGGACGGCGGCACCGCCAGTGCCGTCGCCGTCGTCGCCGACGTCACCCGGCCCGAGGACGTCGAGGGCCTGGTGCGCACCACGGTGGAGCGTCACGGCGGCCTGCACGTCGCGCACAACAACGCGGGCGTCTTCGACAGGCCCGCTCCGGTCGGCGACCTGGACCTGTCCGTGTGGCACTCCGTGCTGGACATCAATCTGAACGGTGTCCTGTACAGCACGCAGCAGGAGATCGTGCGCATGCGCGCGCACGGCGGCGGCGTCATCGTGAACACCGCCTCCAACATCGGATACCACGGGCTCCGCCCCGGCATGGCCGCCTACGCCGCGTCCAAGGCCGCCGTGAGCACCTCACCCGGGTCGCGGAGGTTCACTTCGTATGACCGTCGGCGGAGGGCGGATCCTGACACCCGGCGCGCCGCGGGAGCGGTTGAATGCCGGTGTGGCACGAAATGCGGTGGGATTCGGAGAAGACGACCTGCGGGCCCTGGCCGGGAGCCGGTCCTTCGAGCGGGCACTGGGGTATCTGGACGCGGTGAGCGGGCTGGACGTGGGCGACGACACGATCACCGGCGTGGTGCAGGGTACGGACGTCTACGAGGTGGAGCTCACCCTCGGCGGACGCACCGGGCTCTCCGGGCGGTGCGACTGCCCGTACGGGCTGGAGGACAACTTCTGCAAGCACTGTGTGGCCGTGGGGCTGACCGTGCTGCGGCAGGCGGAGGGCATCCCGCGTCAGCGGGCCGCCGCCCGGGCGCGCGCCTCCGGCCTCCAGGCGTGGCTGACGTCGCTGTCCCGGGACGAGCTCCTCGCTCTGGTGCGGGAACAGGTCACCGATGACCGGGAGGTGCGCCGACGGCTGGAGCTGCGGGCCGCGTCCGCGCGCTCGGACCTGGACACGGTCCGGGACCGGGTCCCGGCGCTGCTCGATCCACGGTCCTTCGCCCGCTACGGGTACGTCGAGTACGCGGCCGCTCCCGGGTACGCGCGGCAGGTGGCGGAGGCGGCCGAGGCGCTGCGCGCCCTTAGCGGGGGTGGGCAGGCGGCGTTCGCGGTCGGCCTGGCTGAGAAGGCGATCCGGGCGCTGGGCGAGGCGTACGGGGAGATCGACGACTCGGACGGCATGGTCGGTCAGGCCGTGACCGCGGTGGCCGAGGCCCACCTGGAAGCCTGCTCGGTCGCGCGCCCCGACCCGGAGCGGCTGGCCGAGTGGCTGGCAGGCCACGTGCTCGGTGACGGGAACGACGCGACGGACCTCGATCCACTCGACTACGCCCACGTGCTGGGGCCAGTTGGGCTGGCTCGCCTGCGGCAACTGGCGGCCGAGGCTCGGCGGCGCAGTCCGCGTGGCTGGGCGGAGAAGTATCTGATGGAGCGCCTGGTCCGGGCGGAACGCGATGTGGAGGCGCTGGTCGCCCTGTGCGCGAAGGACCTGGTTCCGTCCGGCGCGACGCATCTGCGCATCGCCGAGGAACTGGACGCGGCCGGCCGCACCGAGGACGCGCTCGCGTGGGCGGAAAGGGGACTTCGGGACACGGCCGATGAGGCGTACGTCGACGGGCGCCTGGTCGACTACGTGTGCGCCCGCTACACCCGGGCGGGCAGAGAGGCCGAGACCGTCGCGCTCCGCCGGGTCCGCTTCCTGGCCGAGCGCACCCTCGCCGCGTACCAGCGACTGCGCGTCGCTGCCCGGTCGACGGACCGCTGGGAGACGGAGCGGGCGACGGCGCTGGCCGCCTTGCGCGAGGACGCCGCTCAGGAGCGCGGCGGTCGGTACCGAGGGCCCGTACTGATCGACGCGTTGCTCGACGACGGCGATCTGGACACCGCTTGGCGGGAGGCCCCCGGCCGTGCCGACGACCGGCAGTGGCGGCAGCTCGCCGACACCTCGCGCGACACGCGCCCGGCCGACGCGCTCGCGGTGTATCTGCGGCTGGTCGAGCTCCTGAAAGAAACGACAGGGGAGCGGGTCTACGAGTGCATGGCCAGGCTGTTGTTCGACGTCCGCTCTTGCCACCTGGCGCTGGGGACAGCGGACGCGTTCCCCCGATATCTCGCCGATCTGCGGGCGCAGTTGAAGCGCAGGCGCAAACTGATGACCGTCCTTGACCGGCACGGGCTGTGAATCGGCTCCGACAGGAGATCGGCTCTGACAGGAGGGTCCCGGCCGGGGAAGGGGCACTCGGCACTGACGGCGCCTGCAAGGTGCTCTCACGCCCAGCGCCGTCAACCGCCTGCTCATCCTCAACGCGGAACACCGGCCCGGACGCGGCACAGTCCTGCTCCGGCGCGAGGCCATCGGATTCTGAACCGCGGGATTCGTCCGGCTCCGCTCCGCGCACATTCGCGGAGTGGTTGTCGGTCCAGGTCACAGCGTCCGCGGATCACCAGCCGCTGTCGAGCCGGAGGTGGCGTTCCTCGTCGGCGTTCATGTGCCCTCCCTCATTCCCCCGTACAGGCGGGTGCGGAAGGGGGTTCGGATGCGCTGCCGATCAGACTTTCGCTGAGCCGGCCCGGTGAGGGGAGCCGCGAGGGAAGCCGGGACCTCTCAGCCGCCGCGCCGGACCGCCTCGGGAGCGTCACCCTCCTCGAAACCGCGCCCGAGGGTTTCCACGGTCCGTTCCGGATCGGGGTGTGTCCGGCGTACGCGCACGTCGGCGACGGCCAGCAGCATGGCGATGACGCTCATCCCGACGGCGGTGAGCAGGCCGAGCTGAATGGCCGTCACGGGGCGTCCGGGGTTGGCCTGATGCGCGAAGTACACCGCTCCCACCACGGCGATTCCGGCCGCCGACCCGATGCGCTGCCCCGTCTGCAGCACCCCGCCGGCCGCACCCGCACGGTGCACGGGAACGCGGGTGAGCGTGAGCGTCGTGTTGGGGGAGACCGTGAGGCCCGAGCCGATCCCGCTGACGACCATGGGCAGGGCCGTGGCCCACCCGACACTGTCCAGGGGTACGAGCTGCACCGCCACGACGACCCCGAGCAGCCCGACCACCACTGCCATGAGGCCGAAGACGACCAGCTTGCGTCCGTGACGCATCACCAGCCGGCCCCCGATGGCGGCGCCGACCGCAGAGGCGGCCGCGAAGGGCAGTACCGAGAGACCGGCTGCCAGCGCGCTGTATCCGGCCGTGTTCTGCAGGAACAGGGAGTAGACGAAGAAGACCGTGGTGAAGCCCGCGAAGTAGGTCAGACTGATCAGGGAGCCGAGCGTGAAGGAGCGCAGGGAGAACAGGTCCAGATCGACCAGAGGAGCCTGCCCGCGCCGTCCCTGCCGCCGCTCCCACGCCCAGAACGCGACCAGCAGCAGCGCGGCAACCGGCAGCATGGCCCACTTCAGCCGCCCGGTCCACTGCTGCATCTGCACCAGCGGCAGCATGAGCGCGAGTACGGCGCCGCCGAGGAGCAGCACGCCGAACGGGTCGAACTCCTCCCGCTTGCCGGTCGCCGGGAATCGGGGGAGCAGCCGCAGTCCCGCGGCGAACGCGGCCACGCCGATGGGCAGGTTGACGAAGAACACCCAGCGCCAGCCGTCGTCGGTGCCCACGGCGTTGATCAGCAGACCGCCCGCCAGCGGGCCGGCCGCCGTCGAGATCCCGATGACACTGCCCAGCAGGCCGAAGGCCTTGGCCCGCTCGGCGCCCTGGAACATCTGCTGGATGAGCCCCGAGGTCTGCGGGGCGACCATTCCCGCGGCCGTGCCCTGGATCAGCCGGAACACCACCAGCCAGGAGGCGCTGGGAGCGAGGCCGCACGCCCCCGAGGCCAGCGTGAACAAGGCCAGCCCCAGCAGGAAGGCCTGGCGCCGCCCGCGCATGTCGCCCAGTCGGCCCGCCGGCACGAGCACCAGCCCGAAGGTCAGGGCGTACCCGGACACCACCCAGGACTGGGCGGCCTCCGAGGCGCCCACCCCATGCTCCATCGAGGGCAGCGCCACGTTCACGATCGAGGTGTCGAGCAGCGAGATGAAGCCCGCCGTCAGACAGACGGCGAGCGCCTTCCAGCGCCGGTTGTCGGGAGCGGGCCGGACTTGGACAGTGGTCATGGGGTCACGCTAAGCAGCCGCCCCGGTCAACCCATGGAAGGAGTCCTTCCGCGCGCGTCGTAGCCACCGGGCCCGGCAGGACGGCTCGCCTTCTCCCGTGCTTTGCGCACCCCTGTGAGCGAGTGATGCATCCGGGCGGTCATCCCGATGGGCCAGGTCGGCCATGGGATGCGACATGGTCTGCGGGATGTTCGGCGGTTGCGCCGATGTCTGGGGTGCGCAAAAAATTGCGTGATTTTCGTCGGCTTGCATGGAAGGGTCCAAGGTCGGGATCGGCGCGCGCGGGTGCTGTCGGCGGGTGATGCCGGAGCGGGGCGAGGCCCGTCCCTCAAGCGGCGGCGCGAGGCTTTCGGTAGGCCACATAAGGAAGTTGACCCCGGAGAAGGGCGCTCCGGGGGTGCCCCGCCGGCTTGCCTCGGCCTGTCGGGGCTCGCGCGTCGTCCGGTTGGTCGGGCCGTCGGCAGTGCACGCCAGGTTCTCGACGTTGAGACGCGGGTGTTGATGGTGAAACTTGTGGCGTCCTGGCCGTAGACGACTTGGCACCGCTCTGCAATATTGCGATGAAACAACGCAAGAAACTGCGCACGATCCCTTTTCGTGGATCACGCATGTCTGCACAGACAGCCCTTGCCATGCAGTCCGTGCAGTCAGTGCAGTCAGTGCAGTCCGTTCTGTCGTACCGCGCCACCGCTCTGCCCAGGAACGAGCCGACCTCGCCGCCCCCTCCGGCGCGCGAACCTCCGCAGGGAGTGAACCCCGTATGACTCCACACAAGCCGAGATCCTGGAGACGCCGCGCCGTGACCGCGGCGCTCGCCTCCACCGTCATGGTTCTGGGCCTGCCCGCCGTCGGCGCCCAGGCCGCCGGTGGTCCCGATGCCGCCGCGGGCGCCGCCACCAGGGCCGGCAGCGTCAGCGGCGCGCATACGGCCGCCAAGATCACCGACGGCGACGCCGACACCTATTGGCAGGCCGGAAAGAAGTCGGCCCAGTGGGTGCAGACCGATCTCGGGCGGACCGAGCGCGTCCGCCAGGTCGTGCTGCGACTGCCCGAGCACTGGCAGACCCGCACGCAGTCCCTGGCGCTCCAGGGCAGCGCCGACGGAAAGAGCTTCGCGACGCTCAAGTCGTCGGCGCAGTACGTCTTCAGCCCCGGCAACGGCAACACGGTGAAGGTCTCCTTCCCCGCGACCCTCGCCCGGTACGTACGGGCGGACTTCAGCCGCAACTCGGTCGCCTCCACCGCCCAGCTCGCCGAGATGCAGGTCCTCACGTCCGCCGCCTCGACCCCCAACCTCGCCCAGGGCAAGCCCTTCAGCGAGAGCGGGCACGCCGACGTGTACGGCGCGGCCAACGCCGGCGACGGCAATCGCGCCACCTACTGGGAGAGCACGAACAACGCCTTCCCGCAGTGGCTCCAGGTCGACCTCGGATCATCGGTCAAGGTGAACCAAGTGGCGCTGAGGCTGCCCGGCGGATGGCCGAGCCGCAGCCAGACGCTGAAGATCCAGGGCTCCACCGACAACCAGAATTTCACGGACCTGACGGCCTCGCAGGCGTACACCTTCGACAGCGGCGACGATCAGTCGGCGACCATCGCCCTCGACACGACCACGACGCGGTACGTGCGGGTGCTGATCACCGCCAACACCGGCTGGCCGGCCGGGCAGGTGTCCGAGCTGGAAGTCTACGGACCGGCCACCGGCGACACCCAGGCACCGACCGCGCCGTCCAACCTGGCCTTCACCGAACCGGCCACCGGGCAGATCAAACTGACCTGGAACGCGGCGAGCGACGACACGGCCGTGACCGGTTACGACATCTACGCCAACGGCCAACTCCGGGCGAGCGTCGCGGGGAACGTTCTGACGTACACCGACACGCAGCCGGCCGGCAGCGGCATCACGTACTTCGTGCAGGCCAAGGACGCGGCGGGCAACGTCTCCTCCAACAGCAACAGCGTCACCCGCCAGGCATCGGGCGGGGACACCCAGGCCCCCACCGCTCCCGGCAACCTCGCCTACACGCAGTCCGGCAGCGACGTGAAGCTCACCTGGCAGGCGTCCAGCGACAACGTCAAGGTCACCGGTTACGACGTCTACGCCAACGACCAACTCGTCACATCCGTGGCGGGTGACGTCACGACGTACACCGACACCCCGTCGGCGACGGCCACGGTCACCTACTACGTGAAGGCGAAGGACGCCGCCGGGAACGTGTCGGTGGCGAGCAACAGCGTCACCCGGCCCGGATCCGGCGCCGGTTCCGACCTCGCCCAGGGCAAGCCCATCGAGGCCTCCTCGTACACCTTCACCTACGTCGCCGCGAACGCCAACGACGGGCAGATCGGCACCTATTGGGAGAGCGGAGGCGGCGCCTACCCGGCCACCCTCACCACCAAGCTGGGTGCCAACGCCGACCTCAGCCAGGTCGTCGTCAAGCTCAACCCCGATGCCGCCTGGTCCACGCGTACGCAGAACATCCAGGTGCTCGGGCGCGACCAGGACGCGACGGCCTTCACCAGCCTCGCCGCCGCGAAGGACTACACGTTCAACCCGGCCGGCGGCAACAGCGTGACCATCCCGGTCTCCGGCGCCGCGGCCGACATCCAGCTCAAGTTCGCCTCCAACACCGGCGCCCCGGGCGCGCAGGTCGCAGAGGTCCAGGTGATCGGCACCCCGGCCGCCAACCCCGACCTCAAGGTCACCGGCATCACCAACACACCCGCGGCCCCTGTCGAGTCGGACGCCATCAGCCTGACCGCGACCGTCACCAACAGCGGGAGCAAGGCGGCCAAGGCCACCGACCTGAACTTCACGCTCGGCGGCACCAAGGCCGCCACTGCCGACGTCCCGGCCCTCGCGGCCGGTCAGTCGACGACGGTCACCGCGAGCATCGGCACCCGGGACGCGGGCAGTTACCCGGTCGGCGCCGAGGTGGACCCGTCGAACAAGGTCATCGAGCAGAGCGAGGCGAACAACGTCTTCACCCGCTCCGACGCCCTCGTCGTCAAGCCCGTCTCCAGCTCCGACCTGGTTGCCGCACCGGTCGCCTGGACCCCGTCCAGCGCCTCGGCGGGCGACAACGTCACGTTCACCGTGGCGATCAAGAACCAGGGAACGGTTGCCTCGGCCTCCGGCGCCCACGGCGTCACGCTGACGGTCCAGGACTCGACGGGCGCTACGGTCAAGACGCTCAGCGGCTCCTACTCCGGCGCCATCGCCGCGGGCCAGACGACCTCACCGGTCGGTCTCGGTTCGTGGACGGCGGTCAACGGCAAGTACACCGTGAAGTCGGTCATCGCCGACGACGCGAACGAACTGCCCGTCAAGCGGACCAACAACACCACCACGCAAGCCCTGTTCGTCGGACGCGGCGCCGACATGCCGTACGACATGTACGAGGCGGAGGACGGCACCCTCGGCGGCGGCGCCAAGGTCGTCGGCCCGAACCGGACCATCGGCGACATCGCCGGCGAGGCGAGCGGCCGCAAGGCGGTGACCCTCGACGGAACCGGCCAGTACGTCGAATGGACCACCCGTGCCGCGACCAACACCCTGGTGACCCGCTTCTCGATCCCGGACGGCACCGACTCGACGCTCAACGTCTATGTGGACGGCCAGTTCCTCAAGGCGATCGACCTCACCTCGAAGTACGCCTGGTTGTACGGCAGTGAGACCGCGCCCGGCAACTCGCCCGGCTCCGGTGCCCCTCGCCACATCTACGACGAGGCGAGCCTGCAGCTCGGCAAGACCGTCCAGGCCGGCTCCAAGATCCGGCTCCAGAAGGACGCGGCCAACTCCTCCACGTACGCGATCGACTTCATCAACACCGAGCAGGCGACGGCGATCCCGAACCCGGATCCGGCCGCCTACACGGTCCCGACGGGCTTCGGTCACCAGGACGTGCAGAACGCCCTGGACAAGGTCCGCATGGACACCACCGGCAAGCTCGTCGGTGTCTATCTGCCCGCCGGCGACTACGACACCGCGAGCAAGTTCCAGGTCTACGGCAAGGCGGTCAAGGTCGTCGGAGCGGGCCCTTGGTTCACCCGCTTCCACGCACCCTCCTCGCAGGAGAACACGGACATCGGCTTCCGCGCCGACTCCACGGCCAACGGCTCGACGTTCGCCGGCTTCACCTACCTCGGCAACTACACCTCCCGCATCGACGGCCCGGGGAAGGTGTTCGACTTCTCCAACGTCGCGAACATCACCATCGACAACGTCTGGGTCGAGCACATGGTGTGCCTCTACTGGGGCGCCAACACCGACAACATGACCATCGAGAACGCCCGCATCCGTGACACCTTCGCCGACGGCATCAACATGACGAACGGCTCCACGGACAACCACGTCGTCAACAACGAGGCCCGCGCCACCGGAGACGACAGCTTCGCCCTCTTCTCCGCGATCGACGCCGGCGGCGCCGACGAGAAGAACAACCTCTATGAGAACCTGACATCGACGCTCACCTGGCGAGCGGCCGGGATCGCCGTCTACGGCGGCTACAACAACACCTTCCGCAACATCCGTGTCGCCGACACCCTGGTCTACTCCGGCGTCACCATCTCCTCACTGGACTTCGGCTACCCGATGAACGGCTTCGGGACCGATCCGACGACGATCGAGAACGTCTCCCTGGACAGAACGGGCGGCCACTTCTGGGGCTCGCAGGTCTTCCCGGCCATCTGGGCGTTCTCCGCCTCCAAGGTCTTCCAGGGCATCAGGGTGAACGACGTCGACATCGACGACTCCACCTACGGAGGCGTCATGTTCCAGACCAACTACTCCGGTGGCCAGCCCCAGTTCCCGGTGAAGGACACGATCTTCACCGACGTCTCCATCACCAACTCCAAGAAGAGCGGGGACGCCTTCGACGCCAAGTCGGGATTCGGCATCTGGGCCAACGAGTTGCCGGAGCCCGGTCAGGGCCCCGCCGTCGGTGAAGCCACCTTCCGCAACCTGCGGATGAGCGGCAACGCCCAGGACATCCGCAACACGACCAGCACCTTCAAGATCAATATCGAGTAGGTTTCGGTCGGGCACTGAACGGTACGGGGCCGCCCTCCACGAGGGCGGTCCCGCGCTGTCGTGTCCGGCGGACGCCCAAAGGCTTTGCTGCCGCCTCGGTTTCGGAAGGTTGCGGTCCGGTTTGCGGGTGCGGCGGAAGTTGCCGCCGGGGTGAGTGGGGTCGATATCGTGACACGGCGATCATTCCGTGCGCGTCGTACAGGGTGGTCGCCGCAAGAACACACGAAACGGGGATATCTTGCTATGGCCCACTCGGCCCGCTCTGCTCACCCAGCCCGTGCCACGCGCATCGGGGCGTTCGCCGCGACCGTCCTTTCAGTAGTTTGCTCCCTGACCGGATGCTCCACCACCGACAGGAGTTCCGGGGCGGACGCCAAGTCGGCGGAGAGGCCCTTGCTCACCAAGGGGGACGCGAACAAGGCGGTGGACGCCTATCAGAGGGTCAACAACCAGGCCAATGCCAAGCGTTCCGCCTCCCTCATGGCGAGGGCGGAAGGCGGCGCTGCCCTTGCGATGGATCAGGCGTACTTCACGCAGATCCCAGCCCTCGACAAGAAGGACGTCGCCTACAACCTCGCTCCGTTCGCGTACGTCAAGCGCACCTTCTACATCCCGCCCGCTTCCGCCGGGACCAACTGGTTCCTCGTGCGTGCCCAGGGCGCTCAACTCACCCATGGCAAGCCGGGCAAACTGTGGTCGAAGGACATCAGGTTCCTCGTGTTCAAGCGCTCCGGTGACGGCTGGCGGATGGTCGTCGCCCGCGACTTCGAAGGGCGTGAGTCGGCCAAGGCGCCGCATATCGCCCTCGACGAAGCCGGGTTGATGAAGGTCGCCGCCCGCGGCACCAGGATCGCTGGGACGGCGCCCGCGCAGTTGCCGGGACTGGTCACGGATCTGTGGGTGACAGGCGGGCGCGACACGCCGCTTGCCGACACCTCGGCCCGGCGTAACGGCAGTTCCTGGTACACCGAGCGGGCCGACAACCTGGACGGGCACGCCTGGGTCGACTACAAGAAGACCGCCTCCCACGCCGGGGACGTCTTCGCCGCGAAGACGACTGACGGCGGCGCGCTCGTCCTGTCCGACAGCGCCGTCGAGGAGACCTTCCTCGCCAAGGACCTGAACTCCTACATCAACCTCGGCGACTCGGACAAGCCGCTCGTCGAGCGCAACCCCGACGCGCGCATGGACAAGGTCGTCCGCCACTGCGTACAGACGGAGCTCGGAATCATCTCCGCGCACGGCAAACCCGCCGTCTACTCCGTCGGCACTCAGGTGACCAAGGTGGACGTCGTACCAAGGTCCGACGTCTAGATCGGATGCCCCCTTGGGGAACGCGAACCGCCGTCGCCCGTCCCGGGATGCCTCCGGGACGGGCGACGGCGGTGATCGGTGTTTCCTGCGGTGCTACTTCGTGAGCGGCGAGAGCTTGGGGTCGTTGGCGTAGGCCTGGGCTGCGTTCTCCTTCGTCACGATGACGGGCGGGAGGAGGTAGGACGGGACGACCTTGGAGCCGTTGTCGTACGACTTGGTGTCGTTGATGGTCGGCTTGCTGCCCTTCTGCAGGGACTTGACCATGTTGATGGTCTCGGCGACGAGCTTGCGGGTGTCCTTGTTGATCGTCGAGTACTGCTCACCGGCCATGATCGACTTGACCGACTCGACCTCGGAGTCCTGGCCGGTGACGACCGGGACCGGCTTGCCCGCGCCCTTCACCGAGGTGAGGATCGCGCGGGCCAGGGTGTCGTTCGGGGACAGGACACCGTCGAGGGTCTTCTTGCCGCCGTAGGCGGAGGTCAGCAGCGAGTCCATGCGCTGCTGGGCGTTCTCGGCCTTCCAGCCCTGGGTCGCGGTCTGCTTGATGTCCGTCTGCTTGGAGCCGACAACGATGTCGCCCTTGTCGATGAGGGGCTTGAGCACCTGCATCGCTCCGTCGAAGAACACCTTCGAGTTGTTGTCGTCCGGCGAGCCGGAGAACAGTTCGATCGTCCACGGGCCCTTGGGCTTCTTGGCCTTCATACCGTCGATGAGGGCCTGGCCCTGGAGCTGGCCGACCTTGAAGTTGTCGTAGGCGATGTAGTAGTCGACGTCCTTGGTGTTGGTGATCAGACGGTCGTAGGCGATGACGGTGGCGCCGGCCTGCTTGGCCTGCGAGACCTGGGTGGAGAGCTGCGAGGCGTCGGTCGCGCCGATCACGATGACCTTCGCGCCCTTGGTGACCATGGAGGAGATCTGCGCCTGCTGGTCGGCGACGGTGGTCGAGGCGCCCGCGTACTGGACGTCGCCCTTGAACCCCGCCTCCTTCAGACCGTTGGTGAACAGGTCACCGGCGAGCACCCAGTTCTCCGAGGTCTTGGCCGGCAGGGCGACGCCGATCAGGGCGTCCTTCGCGAAGCCCTTGCCGTCGGAGCCGGCGGTGGAACCCTCACGGTGGTTGGAGCAGGCCGTACCCAGGGTGAGCAGGGCAGCCGCGCCGACGGCGGCGATGCTTCTGATGGTGAGTGAGCGCATGGTGGAGTCGAACCCTTCGTGTGGTGCTGGTTGCCGGAGTTGTGCTGCGTCGTCGAGCGCGGCGGTGGCGGTGCGGTGGGACACCGCCGGACCGTGTGCCCATGACCGGTCGTTCCGGGGTGGGGGACCGGGCACCCGGTTGTCAGGAGACCGGATGCCCGGTCGTCGGGGAGGGTGGAGCGATGGCGGCCGGAGGGGTCCGGCCGCCGGGGGCCGTGGGCGTCAGCCCGCGACCTTGGCCTTGTCGTCGTCGGAGGCCGGGGACGGCGGCGCCTGGGGCGTGGCCGGGTCGTCGTCCCGCCGGAACGGACGCGTCAGCGCCCCGAGGAGCGAGAAACGTCCCTGCCTCTTGTTGTAGACGTCGAAGGCGACGGCGAGGAGCAGGACCAGTCCCTTGATGATCTGGACCATGTCCGAGCCGACACCCTCCAGTTGGAGGCCGTTGTTGAGCAGGGCCATCACCAGACCACCGACGATCGAGCCGCTGACGGTGCCCAGGCCGCCGGAGACCGCCGCGCCGCCGATGAACACGGCGGCGATGGCGTCCAGTTCCCAGCTCAGACCGTCCTGGGGGCCGGAGGCCGCGGACCGCGCCACGAAGATCATGCCTGCCAGCGCGGCCAGCACCGACATGTTCATCATGACGAAGAAGTTGACCCGCTTGAGCTTCACGCCCGACAGTTCGGCCGCTCGCGCGTTGCCGCCGACGGCGTAGATGTGCCGGCCGCCGATGGTGTTGCGCGTGTAGTACGAGTACGCGAGGACCAGGACGATCAGGATGATGCCGGAGATCGGCAGGCTGGTGCCGATCCGGCCGCCCGCGAAGCGGAGCGTCGCGAAGACGATGACACCGAGCATGACGGCCAGCCGGATGCCCATGACCCACAGCGGCGCCACGTCGGCCTTCATCTCGCGGCGGGTCTGACGCGCCTTCCACTCACGCCACACCACGCCCGCGCAGGCGGCCACGCCGAGCAGCAGCGTCAGGTTGTTGTAACCGGTGTCCGGACCCACCTCGGGAAGGAAGCCGGCGCCGATCTTGCGGAAGCCCTGGGGCACCGGAACCGTGTCGGCGTTGCCGATGTACTGGTTGCCGCCGCGGAACAGCAGCATCCCGGCGAGGGTCACGATGAAGGCCGGTATGCCGATGTAGGCGACCCAGAAGCCCTGCCACGCGCCGATCGCCGCGCCGACGAGCAGGCCGAGCAGAATGCCGAGCGGCCAGGGGAGCGAGTACTCCTGCATCGCCTTGGCGACGACGATGCCGGTGAACGCGGCGACGGAGCCGACCGACAGGTCGATGTGCCCGGCGACGATCACCATCAGCATCCCGATGGCCAGGATCAGGATGTACGAGTACTGGCTGGCGACCGCGATGAGGTTGCCGGAGGTGAGCGTCAGTCCGTCGGTCCAGATCTGGAAGAGCAGGACGATGGCCACGAGGGTGGAGATCATGCCGAACTGGCGGGCGTTGGAGGTCGTGCCTCCGAAGAGGTTCTTCTGAAGGTCAGTTATACGGCTCATGGAGTCGGGCTCTTCTTGGTAGCGGTCATCTGCTTCATCAGGAGTTCCGGGTCGGCGTCGTCACGCGCCACGTCGCCGGTGATGGTGCCCTCGAACACCGTGTAGATGCGGTCGCACAGGCCGATCAGCTCGGGCAGTTCGGAGGAGATGACGACGACCCCCTTGCCCTGGGCGACGAGCCGCTGGATGATCCCGTAGATCTCGAACTTGGCGCCCACGTCGATGCCGCGGGTCGGCTCGTCGAGGATCAGCAGGTCGGGGTCGGTGAACATCCACTTCGCCAGGACGACCTTCTGCTGGTTGCCGCCCGAGAGCTTGACGACGCCCTCGTCGACGCCGGGGGTCTTGATCCTCAGGCTCTGGCGGTACTCCTCGGCGATCCGGTGCTCGCGCACCGGGTCGATGACCGTGCGCCTGGCGATCTTCGACAGCTTGGCGGCCACCATCGAGGTCTTGATGTCGTCCAGCAGGTTCAGGCCGATCGACTTGCGGTCCTCGCTGACGTAGGCCAGTCCGTGGCCGATGGCGTCCGCCACCGTCTTCAGGTGGACCTCCTCGCCGTCCTTGAAGGTGCGCCCGGACAGCCAGGTGCCGTACGAGCGGCCGAAGAGGCTCATCGCGAGTTCGGTGCGGCCGGCGCCCATGAGGCCCGCGAAGCCCACGATCTCGCCGCGGCGGACGTGGAACGTCGACCCCTTGCACACCAGCCGTTCGTCCGAACTGGGGTGCCGCACAGTCCAGTCGCGGACCTCGAAGAAGACCTCGCCGATGTCGGGCGTGCGGTCGGGGAAGCGGCTGTCGAGCGCCCGGCCGACCATGCCCCGCACGATGCGGTCCTCGTTGACGCCGTCGGCCTGCACGTCGAGGCTCTCGATGGTGCGGCCGTCGCGCAGGATCGTGATGGTGTCGGCGATCGCCTCGATCTCGTTCAGCTTGTGGGAGATGATGATCGAGGTGATGCCCCGCTCACGGAAACCGCGCAGCAGGTCGAGCAGGTGCTGTGAGTCGTCCTCGTTCAGGGCCGCGGTCGGCTCGTCGAGGATCAGCAGCTTCACGTCCTTCGCGAACGCCTTGGCGATCTCGACGAGTTGCTGCTTTCCGACGCCGATGTCCTTGATCAGGGTGTCGGGGTCCTCGCGGAGCCCGACCTGTTCCATCAGCTCCAGGGCCCGGCGCTGGGCCGTCTTCCAGTCGATCGAGCCGCGTCGGCGCGGCTCGTTGCCGAGGAAGAGGTTCTCGGTGATCGACATGCCCGGCACCAGGGCGAGCTCCTGGTGGATGATCACGATGCCGGCCTGTTCGCTGGCCCGGATGTCGTGGAACCGGACCTGCTCACCCCGGTAGACGATGTCGCCGGTGTAGCTGCCGTGCGGGTGGACGCCGCTCAGCACCTTCATGAGCGTGGACTTGCCGGCGCCGTTCTCGCCGCAGATCGCGTGGATCTCGCCTTCCCGCACGACGAGGCCGACGTCGGCGAGCGCGGTGACGCCGGGGAAGGTCTTGGTGATCGACCGCATCTCCAGCAGGGTCGAGGCGGTGGCGGTCATGAGCGGCGCTCCGCACCGCCGGAAACGCGCCTGGGCGTCTCCGGGCCGAGCCGCCCGCGGCATTGCATGGACATCAACTTGCCTCCGGTGGCACAGGTCCGTGCCCTCGCGTCCGGGATGTTTCATCTGCGGCCGGACACTAAATCCATTTGTTTTACTAAGTCAATGGGCAGGGGAAGATATGTTGTCGGGGCATCGAGAGAGGACCGTGCGTGCGGCAGTCAGGAACGAACCTTCCCAAGGTCGGGCGATACAACCGGGCGGTCGTGCTGGACCAGATCCAGCTCGCCGACGGCATCAGCCGTGTCGAGATCGCCCAGTACACCGGGCTGACCCCGCAGACCGTCTCGGGCATCGTGCGCCGGCTCATCGAGGAAGGGATCATCCGGGAGGACGGCGAGAGCAAGGGAGCGGCCGGAGGGAAACCTCGTACCACCCTGAGGGTGAACGCCGACGCGGGCTGCGCCGTCGGTCTCCACTTCGACCCGGTGGAGCTGAGCTGCACCGTGGTCGACCTGCTCGGCCGGCCCCTGGTCGTCAAGAAGCGCCCGGCCCGCCACGTCACCGATCCGGCCGAGGTCGTGAAGGACATGGCCGAACTGGTCGCCGACGTGCTGGCCGAGACGAATGTCGACCGGGACAAGGTCCTGGGGATCGGTCTCGCCACTCCCGGGCCGATCGACCTCGAACACGGCGTGATCGTCGGCGCTCCGCAACTCACCAACTGGACCCGGGTGCCGGTCCAGCACATGCTCAGCGAGACGACCGGTCTGCCGGTGACCCTCGACAACGACGCCACCGCCGCCGCGATCGGCGAGCGCTGGTCGGGAGCCGGCAGGGGAGTGGCGGACTTCGCCTACTTCTTCTTCGGCACCGGTATCGGCGGCGGTCTCATCCTCAACCACCAGGTGTACCGCGGTGGTTCACGCAACGCGGGCGAGTTCGGCCACTCCTCGGTGCTGCCCGACGGTCCGGAGTGCTACTGCGGCAACCGGGGCTGTCTGGAGCGGCTCATCAACCCCACGGCGATCGTCGCCGAGGTGCACCGCAGACTCGCGGCGGGATCGCATCCGGACAGTGCGCTGGCGCGCGTGTTCGCCGAGGACCCCGACGCGATCGACCACGCCGCCATCCGGGTGGCCGCGGCGGCCGGCGATCCGGTCGCCGCCGCGGTCATCGACGAGACCGCGGAGCATGTGGCCTCGGTCGCGGTCGACATCGCGAACTTCCTCGACGTCGACCTGATCGTTCTCGGCGGCCACGGCATCCAGCACGTCGAGTCCCGCTACGTCGCGGTCGTCGCCGCCGCGCTGAAGAGCCGCCCGCTGTCCCGGCACATCCGGGTCGTGGAGGTCGAGGCGTCCCCGCTCGGTACGGACGCGGCGGTGGTGGGGAGCGCGGCGCTCGTCCTGCACGCCACGTATTCCCCGCAGTTGTCGGCCCTGGTGGGCACGGGGGTGACGCCCGGCGGTCAGCAATGACCGAAGCCCGGCGTGGTCGCAGCGGCCCCGATGCTCGCGCCAGCGGGCGAGGGGGCCGGGTGAGACCGCCAGACCGGGCGCGCCGGGGACGCCGGGGACGCCGAGGCGGTGTCAGCCCCTCGTCGACCTGGACGGCACCGGCGACAGCAGGCCTCGCGCCCGGACGGCGGGGAGGGACAGGGTGCGATAGCCCACGCTCTCGAACAGAACCGTGATCCTGTTCCCGTCCTCGCTCATCACCTCGCCCTCGCCCCACGTGCGGTGCCCCACCTTCATCCCGGGCGGGAAGGCCCCGTCGGCCGCCACGGGTTCCAGCGGGTCAGGACCCGTGCCGGACAGGACATCTCCCCTCCGGACGGGAGCCTGCTTCAACTCCCTTGTACGGGTGCACATGTCGCACCCCGCGCAGGCGCCCTCCGCCAGACTCTCACCGAAGTAGCCGAGCAGGTGGCGCCGGCGACAGCCGTTCGTCTCCGCGTACGCCCGCATCATCTCCACCCGGGAACGCTCCAGATCGACCCGGGCGGATGCGATCCGCACCGCCTCGCGGACGCAGGTGTCCCGCCGCGCCCCGGGTACGGCCCGCACACCGCCACGCTGGTCCACCGTCACGGCGCCGGCCTCCTCCAGCAGGTGCAGCATCGACGTCAGCGGCGTCTGGGACAGACCGGTGCGCTCGCGCAGACCGGCTGCCGTGACCGGTCCCGGGTGCTCGCGCACCGCGTCGACGATCCCGCCCAGCGCCTCCGGGTCGGGGTGAGCGCCCGCCCGGAACCGCTGCACCCCGAGGTCCTCGGGCCGGTACGCGAGGATCGCCGTCGACGCCTCTCCGTCGCGGCCCGCCCGGCCGATCTCCTGGTAGTACGTGTCGAGGGAACCCGGCACCGACGCGTGCAGCACGAAGCGTATGTCCGGTTTGTCGATGCCCATCCCGAAGGCGGAGGTGGCGACGACCACGTCGAGCGCGCCGTCCTGGAAGCGGTCGTGCGTCCGGGAGCGCTCAGCCGCCGACAGCCCAGCGTGGTAGGCGGCGCTGTCGAATCCGAGCGCCGACAGTTCCCGCGCGTACTCCTCGGCCTCCCGCCGCGTTCCCGCGTAGACGATGCCGGGTTTGGCCTCGGCCGCCGCGCGTTCCACCACCCACCGGCGCTTCCCCGCGTCCTCGCGGTGCCGTACGACCTCCAGCGCGATGTTGCGGCGGTCGAACCCCGCGACCACCTCGTGCGCCCCGTGCATGCCGAGCCGCTCCACGATGTCCGCCCGCACGGGGGCAGCCGCGCTGGCGGTGAGAGCCAGCAGCGGAGGCCCCCCGATGCGCCGGCGCACCCGGCAAAGGGACAGGTAGTCGGGCCGGAAGTCGTACCCCCACGAGGACACACAGTGCGCCTCGTCGACCACCATCAGGGCGGGAGAGGCCGCGGCGATCCGCTCCACCACCTCGTCCTTGGCGAGTTGCTCGGGCGAGACGAACAGAAAGTCCAGACGGCCTTCGCGTACGCGCTCCCACACGGCCTCGTTGTCCCGTGCGCGCTGCGCGGAGTTGACGGCCGAGGCGCCGGATCCCCCGATACGGGAGAGATGGGCGACCTGGTCCCGCTGCAGCGCTATCAGGGGCGAGACCACCACGGTCGGCCCCTCCAGCAGCACACCCGGCACCTGGTAGACGGCGGACTTGCCCGCACCCGTCGGCATCACCACGATGGTGTCGCGCCCTTCCATGACGGCTGTCATGGCGGTGAGCTGGGACGGGCGCAGCTTCTCCCAGCCGAACACCTCACGGGCACAGCGGCGCAGGCGTCTCCTGAGTGACCTGGTCCTGAAGTATCCGACCTTGACGCGCATGCCGCTCCTGACGCCGCTCTCCACCGGGGTTCCGCGCCCGTCTACCCCCGACGGGACGAAAAACGGCGCTCGCGGGGAGTTGTCGTTCCGTGTCCTTGGCGTGCGATGCCACGTCGTGCTCCGGCGGCGCGGTCGGCTTCGACAAAACCAGATCCCGATCCCGAGCTGATCGCCGCTTTCGAGTGGACCGGGCGGAGCGGAGCACTGGTCGACTCGACGCGTGGGAACGGGGGGCCACCCGGATTCTCTCCGGGTGGCCCCCCGATCGCGTAGGGCGCTGTGCGGTCAGGCGCGGCGGTTCTGGTAGTAGCCGCCGACCTGCTCGTGGTAGCCGGTGTCGCCGACGTGCTTGTCCTTGTCGAACTCGGGGGAGTCCTTGATCTGATCCTTGGTGAGGGCGACGTAGATCTTCCGCTCGGCCTGGTCGACCGTCTTCACGGTCCCGGCCGGCAGCAGAACGTGCTTGCCGAAGATCCACACGCCGGTGTCGACGACGAGGTACGAGGAGCTGACGTCGTCCGAGTGCTTGTCGACCTTCCCGATACTGCCGTCGGTCGCCTCGACCTTGTACCCGGTCAGATCGGTGCCCGCGATGTGGCCGGCGGTCGGCTGGTAGCCCCAGATGCTGTCACTCATATAACGGCTCCCTCATCGAAATTCTTCTCCACTCCACGGAAAAAACGCGGAGTCGTACAAGCGTCATCCCATTGCGGTGACGTTTCCTCGGAATGTCGGGTGCCCGGCATCCCTGATGTCACACACGTGCGCCGAAGAAATATGTGGTCCGTATTCATCCTGTGCACCCGGGCGACGGAGCGCGGGTGGGGCCCGACGCCTTGGCGTCGGGCCCCACCCGGGTCTGTGTGCTGTTCCGGACATCCTTACCAGCGGTACCAGCGGCCCCGCTTGCCGCCGTTTGCCGCGGGTCGGATCACGAATCCGAGGACCCATACGACCAGCACGACGACGGCGATCCACCACAGGGCCTTGAGTGCGAAACCGGCGCCGAAGAGGATCAGAGCGAGCAGAAGAACGAGAAGGACAGGGACCATGCTTATCAACCTCCGAGCCGTCCTGTGCCCTGTGAAAGGATCTCCACTCCCACGGAATTTGGGTATTCCCAACGGAACTCGGAGTGGCGAAAGTCCCGCGGGCCGCCCTCCGTGTTTGAGGGCGGAATGAGGGGTGACACGGGAGATGAAATGTTTCTCGACGAGGGCAGGGTGTGAGTGGTTGTGGCTGCGGACGAGAAGGCCCAGGCCAAGGGTGAGCAGGCCAAGGGCAAGGTCAAGAAGGTGGTCGGCGGAGCGGTGGGCAACGAGTCCCTGAAGGCTGAGGGGAACGCCGAAGAGTCCAAGGGTGATCTGCGCTCGGCCAAGGAAAAGGCCAAGGACGCCATCAAGCCCAAGTAGGACGAGTTCGACCGGTCCCGGCAGCTGCCCCTTTCGGCTGCCGGGATCCGAGCTGTCCTGCCAGCGACCGCTTGCCGTGTCCGGCCCCCGGCTTCCGCCGGCCTCCAGGTGCGGCACCGCTGCCGTGCTCGGGTCGTGGCAGGCCAGGTCCGTAGATCGGGGTCTGGTCAGCGGGCTTCTGAATGCCGCCGTCGTCGGCCCGTTCCGACGACAGCGTTTCGCGCGACAGCGTTCTTCGCGAGGCGACGAGGAGCGGGCCGGGCGCCGCACACCGTTTCACCGGGGGCGAGACCCCGGAGACAGGGGCGCCGGTCGCTGCGGAACCGACGATCAGCGCCCGGGGCCGGAGAGCGCCGGGTCCACCCCCTTGGGCGACCGCGCTCGGCTCTGCTCCAACCCATGTCGGCGGATCGCCGACCGCGCGGAGCAAGAGGTCGGTGCGCGTCGTCGGCGGGCAGCCGGACTCTCCACGACCTTCGAACTCGCCATGCGCCGACCGGAGTTCCCCCCCACGGTCCCGGGTGACCGGGATCGTGGCCGCCCGCGCGCAGTTGCGGTGGCAGCGGGGTCGGGCCTAGGGGCGTGCTCGGCCTGTAACGGGCTCACCTTGAGCGCCGAGCTCCTCGGACATCAGAGCCTCGGCCGGCCCCAGCCCCAGCGTCTTCCGCCAGAGATATGTGCGCGGTGACGCGCTTTCCCGACGGCTCCACCTGGACCTGGAACTCCTGGGACACGGCCAACACGATCTCCAGGCCGTGCCGGCCGACGCGGTGTGGATCGACGGCGCAGGCGACGGGCCGGGCACGGCGACTGTCTCGCACGGTCACCTCCACCGTGGCTTCCCCGATGCGCAATTCCATCTGTATGGGGCCTGGGGCGTATTTGCTGGCGTTGGTGACCAGTTCGCTGACCACCAGTTGAGTCAGGTCCATCACGCGGGTGGAGACAACGGCGTCCCGATCCGCCTGGGCGCGAGTGAGGAAGTCCGCCGCGAAGTGACGTGCTTCGGCGATGCAGGAGTTGCCTCCGGTCAATGGGACGGCGGTGGCTGCGGGGTGCGTGCTCGGCGGCCCCGCGTGGTCCTTACCAGATGGCTCCATTTTGCTCACCTATATTCCTGTTGTCCGCACATGTACCCCAGGCGGTACAGAAGATGCAGCTCTGGGCATCACCGGCAGGTCGACCACGGACAGGGTGCTGACGTTGGGCAGCAGTCCGGGGCGGATCGGTGGCGCGCCCTGCGCACGGACCCGCGCCCTGGACGTTTACGGCGGCACGGCACGGCACGGCACGGCACGGCGCGGCATGTCGGCGAGTCCGTGGTGGCCTTCTTGGCTGAGTCCGGGCGGGCTGCCCCGCGCTCATTCCGAAGGAGGCAGTGGTTGAGTCCATGCCGCCGCGGCCGCTTGCGAGGTGGGCTGCATCGAGAAGACGTCTTGCAGACCGACGAGGCGGAAGGTCCGGCTGACCCTCTCCGGTACCGCGGTCAGGACGACGGACGCGTCGGCTGCCAGCGCGTGGTTGCGTGCCGCGATGAGAACGGTGATGCCGGTGGAATCGCAGAAGGTCAGACGGTCCAGGTCGATGACGAGTTGCTGGCCGGGGGACAGGGAGAGGCCAGGGAGCAGAGTGCGGACGTCCGGCGCGCTGTGATGGTCCAAGGCGCCGATCAGCTCGATCACCGGGCCGGCCAGGGTGGTGCGGGTGTGGACGGTCAGTTCATGGGTCACATCTGCTCTTCACTGCTGTGTCGGGGCACGTTGAAGGCCAGGACGGCGGTGTCGTCGTCCACGCCGGTGCCGAAGGTGTCAAGGAGGTCCCGGATCGCGGCCACGGCGTCGCGGGCGGTGGTGGGTGCCAGCTCCTGGGCGAACTCCAGCAGGGCTTCATCGCCGTAGCGGCCTTCGGCGCCCACGGAGTGGGCTTCGGTGAGACCGTCGGTGTGCAGGAACAGCGTGTCGCCCGGGTCGAGGCGGACGCTGGTCGTGGCGATGTCGGCGTCGGGCAGGACACCGATCAGTTGGCCGCCCGGGGTCGGCAGATAGTCGGCGCGGCCGTCGGAACGCATCAGCAGGGCGGGTGGGTGGCCGCCGCTGGCCAGGGTGACCTGAAAGCCGCCCTCGTCCCCGTCCGGGGTGAGCAGGCCGAAGATGACCGTACAAAAGCGCGGGTCCTGGCCGTTGTACTCGTGGTTCAGGACGGTGTTGAGATTGGCGAGCACGGCCGCGGGGTCGGGGTCGTACACGGCGGCCGCGCGCAGTGTGTAGCGCGCGAGTGAGGTGACGGCCGCGGCGGCGGCGCCCTTGCCGCAGACGTCGCCCAGGAAGAATCCCCAGGTCCCGGAGGCGAGGGGGAACACGTCGTAGAAGTCACCGCCGACCTCGTCGGCGGATGCGACGTGGTAGTACGCGGCGACGTCCAGGCCGGGCACGTCGACCAGGGTGGGCGGCAGCAGCGTCTTCTGCAGGGTGGCGTTCAGGCGCTTCAGGCGTTCGCGTTCCCGGTCCGATTCCTGACGGGCGCGCAAGAGCTCGGACTCGTACGCACGTCGGTCCCGGGCGTCGATGACCGTGGTGCGGATCAGCAGCGGTTGTCCGTCACTGCCCTTGCGAATGACGGAGGTCACCAGAACCGGCAGTCGGCCGCCGTCCGCGGTCTTGAGTTCCAGGGCGATGCCGCTCACCTCGCCCTGCATGCGGAGCAGCGGGCCGAAATGGGTCTCGTGGTAGAGCCGGCCGCCGACGGTCAGCAGATCGGAGAAGTCTCGCCGGCCCACCAGGTCGCTGCCTTCGTAGCCGAGCCAGTTCAGCAGAGTCCGGTTGATCTTCGCGATGCGACCGTCGAGCGTCGTGGAGAGGTAGCCGCACGGTGCGTGTTCGTACAGGTCCTCCGCGCTGTCCTCCAGCAGTGCGGAGAACATGGCCCGGTCGTCACCCGGCTGAGAATCCGGGGGAGACCCCTCGCTCATCTGGTCGCCGTCCGTTCTGCCCATCAAGGTCTTGCTCCGGCGAAGGCCGCGATCGCGGCAGCGGTCTCCTCGGGGGCGGCGAGCTGCGGACAGTGCCCGGTGGCGTTCAGCGTGATCAGACTGCTGCCGGGAATCTGGCCCTGCACGAAGACCCCCACCTCCGGCGGTGCGATCGCGTCCTTGGAACACTGCGCCACCAGCGTCGGGACCCGCACATGGGCAAGGGCCTCGCGATTGTCGGACAGGAACGTCACCCGGGCGAAGACCCGGGCGATGTCCGGATCGGTCCGGCAGAAGCTGTTGGTCAGTTCCTCACCCAGTTCCGGACGCTCGGGATTGCCCATGATCACCGGCGCCATGGCACGCGACCAGCCCAGATAGTTCGCGTCCAGGGACTCCAGCAGCTCTTCTATGTCCTCGGCGCTGAACCCGCCCCGATATCCGGATACGGGATCGTCGACAAAACGGGGAGAGGGAGCGAGAAGGAGCAGACCGTTGAACGCACCTGGCTCCTGTGTCGCGGCCACCACCCCCATCATGGCGCTCACCGAGTGTCCGACGAACGTCACGGGACCCAGCGCGAGTTCGTGGCAGATCTCCAGCACGTCCCCGGCATAGCCGTCGACGGTGGAGTAGCGCTGCTCGTTCCACGATGCCAGATCGGAGTTCCCTGCCCCCACGTGGTCGAAGAGCACCACCGTGAAATCGGGCTCCAGCAGGGGCGCCACCAGCCGCCACATGTTCTGGTCGCACCCGAATCCGTGCGCGAGCACCACTACGGGGCCGCCCGTCCGGCCGGTCACCTTTAGATGGTTCCTGCTCCGCACGTCCATGCTGACCATCCTCGCAGACTCCGCCGGGGCGCCGATCGAACATCCCGCCGGCCCCGTGGATCGCGCGCAATCGTGTCACCGACGTGGGGATCACCACCGCGGACACTCGGTGAGACCGGACCGCGAGACGACCGGGCCGGCCAGGTCATTGCGGGGCCGGCGGTCCGAGCCCGTACGTCGACGGATCCGGGAACCGGGCCGAAGGGATCCCCCGCCGCCCGAGAGACGAGCCGAGACCGGGCGGTGCCGGTCCGTGATCGAAGCCGGAGAAGTGGATGGCGCTCGGCGCGCAGTGAGTCGTTCCCGCCCGGTCTGCTGTGCGACGGCCGAACGGACCGCGTGTGCGAACGGGCGCCGGCCATCTTGTCGCCCCTGCCTCTGCCTCGCGCGGCGGCCAGGGAGGGCGGCGGTCACCGGGACCGGCCGACTCCGCCTGGGCCGGGGCGTCGTTCCGGTGATCCGACGTAGGGATGAAGGGGGCGCGGGCCGCCCGCGGGGCAGCGGCTCCAGGGAAGAGGAGCGCCGGGGTCCGGTAACTGACAAGCCGGGGGCGCGAGTTCGGATATCGGTACGCGGTCCGGCGGAAGGCATCGGTCGAGCAGCCCGGGGCCACCGTGCCGTCCGCACCCGCCCGGGCGTCGCGGATCCGGAGAAATTCCTGCTCAGAGCCCTTACGCGTGACCTTCGGACTGCTCTATGTTCTGCATTCATGCCCCTAGCCGATGATCAGCGCGGCGGCCGTCGGCTTGCCCGCACAGCCTCCCTCACCACCGCGGTCGTACTCGCGGTCCTCTGCGCCGCCCTCGGCTATGCCGACGGGACCGGACTGTTCGCTCCGGAGAACTGGCTGGACGCGGGTTTCGTACCCGGCAACGCCACCAGCCCTGCCTGGGCCACCGTGGTGTTCCTGCCCCTGCTGATCGGTGGCAGTGCCGTGGCCGTCCACCGGCTGGTGCGCCCCGCGGCCCCCGGGGCGAGGGCGCGATGGGTCCTCGGCGCCGTCTGGTCGAGCCTGATCCTGGTGGCGTTCCTGGCCAAGCTGGCCTACAGCGTGCTGCTGCTGGCGATCGCGGGACCGTCCGGGCTGCACATCTTCCCGACGGCCGGGGCACTGCTCGCCGAATGCGGTATGACCGGCGCCAAGTACGCCGTGTTCGGGCCGCTGGTCGCCGGCGCGGCGGCGGCGGCGTACCGGATCGGCGTGTGGCGCCTGCGCCGCAAGGGCGCCGAGGGCGCCGAGAGCGGCGGCAAAGGTGGAGAGAGCGGCACGGGCCCCGGTGGTGAGCGTGCCGTAGGGGAAACGGCCGGCGTCGGCGTGGACCCCCTCGCCGGGTTCGCGTGGCTGCCGGCCGGTGCCGCCGTGGCGCTCCAGGCGGGGACCGGCGCGTTCGCCTGGGCCGCAGGACCGATACCCGGTGGCCGCGCGGCGGCGACGCTGGTCACCGGCGTCGCGGCGGTGTTCGCCGGTGTCGCGCTCTGGCGCCGCGTGGTGGCCCCCGGGCTGACCCGTGCCCGTACCGGGGTGACGCTCTGGTCGCTCGCGACGACTCTCACCGCGGCGGGCGTTCTCGGGTTCGCCCCCCTGTGGATCCTCGACGGGTGCCTGAACGGTTTCGGCGGGGCGCTGTTCCCCGTCGCGTCCGTGCTCGTACGGGTCGCGGAGGGCGTGACCGCTGGGGTGTGCGCGGGCGTCGTGTGCGTGCCCTGGGTCGCGGAGCTGGCGTGGCGGCGGCGGACGGAGCCCTCGGCCGAGCGAGGCCGCCTCGCCTGGGCCGTCCGGTGGGCGCCACCCGTCGCGGTGGCCGGCGTACTGGCGCTCGCCGCGGGCACCCTGGCACCGGGACCGGCGGTGGCCCGTGTCGGCGCGCAGACGCAGGCCGCGGGCCGCGACCGGAACGAACTGCTGCCGCTGAGCGTGCTGCGCCACGACGGACAGGCCCCGGTGATCGGGGACAGCGCGGGGCGGCAGGTGCTGCTCCGCGGCGTGAACGTCAATCAGCTCATCGACTACGGACAGCCCGACCCGGCCAAGCCCACGGTGTGGCCGCTGGAGGACTCCGACTACGCCCGGATGGAACGGTACGGGTTCGACGTCCAGCGTCTCGCCCTGTCCTGGTCGGCCCTGGAGCCGAAGCGGGGCGTCCTCGACGAGGCGTATCTGGCGCGGATACGCACGGCGGTCGACCAGGCCGCCGACCACGGCATCCACACCGTCCTCGACATCCACCAGGACACCTTCTCGAAGTACGTCAGCGCGGCGGCGGGAACGCGGTGCAGGGCCAACGCCTCACCGGAGTTCGGCAACGACGGCGCCCCGAAGTGGGCGACCCTCACCGACGGCGCCAAGGCCTGCGGCTTCCTCGGACGCGACCTGGCGCCCAATGTGCAGCAGGCGTTCACCAACCTCTACGACGACACCGACGGCATCGGCGCCGAGTTCGCCCGCATGTGGGGCCGCCTCGCCAAGACCTTCGCGGACGACCCCGCGGTCGCCGGCTACGACCTCCTCAACGAGCCGGGCCCCGGTGACGCCCCGGGCGTGACCTCCTCGATCCTGCTCGGACGTCTCTACCAGCAGGCGATCACCTCGATCCGGGCCGCGGAGTCGAAGGTGGGCGGCGGCTTCCACCACCTCGTGTTCTTCGAGCCCTCGATCCTGTGGTCGGGGCTCGGCTTCGACACCACCCCACCGGTCGGGTTCGCCGATGACCCCCAGCTCGTCTTCTCGCCGCACCTGTACAGCGAGTCGATCACCATGGACCAGGGCCTGGGCGTCACCCTGACCTCGATCGAACAGGGCTACACCACCGCCGAGCGCACCGCCCGGGCGTACGGAGCGCCGCTGTGGTCGGGCGAGTGGGGATGGTTCGGGGACCCCGACGACTTCCACTCCCGTTTCGACCGCTTCCTGGAACGGCAGAACACCGACATGCTCGGCTCGGCGATCTGGGTGTGGAAGAAGGCCTGCGGCGATCCACAGAACGACCCCGCGGCCACCACCTCGGGCGGCGGCGTCGTCCTGTACACCTGCCCCGACGGCAAGCCCCTGCCGAGCCCGGCCTTCGAGAGCACCGCGCTGTCCCAGGCGTACCCGCGCAGCGCCCCCGGTCGCCTGAGCTCCCTGCGGTCCTCCGCCACCGAGCGGGACCTGCGGCTGTCGGGCTCCGGGACGGGCACCCTCGACGTGTGGGTCCCCGGCCCCGGCCGCCCGGAGGTCACGGGCAGCGGCCTCACCGGCATCCGGCCGGCGAAGCGGCCCGGCGGATGGAGGCTCACCGCGCAGACCTCCGGTCGGTACACGCTCCGCGTGGCGTAGTGACCGCCGTCGGCCGACCCACCTCGGGGGTGGGCCGGCCGACGGCACCAGGCGCCATGCGTTCGTCGCCCCGGCCACCGGGTCCGCCGGCCGGACCGGGTCCGGTCCCGTTCCGCCTGCCAGGCCGTTTCTGGACCTGCCGCAGCCAGAGTCACCGCGGTCGGGAGCCGGCCACGTGCCGTCGACGGACCTTGAGGAAGAGGGCCACTCCCGCGGCGAGAGCGAGCAGCCCCCCGAGAAGAAGGAGCCAGGGGTTGAGCAAGCCGTCGGTGCAGCTCTCGCCGCCGGCCGAATGTTCACAGTAGGTGCCGGGGCCCTGCCGATTGAGGTAGGCGAGAAGGAACAGCGGCAGGCTCGCGCCGGCCACCAGACCGGACAAGCCCCGTTCGGTGCCTCGACGTGTGGCCAGCAGCACGGTGCCTGCCACGGCCAGAGGCAGGATGAAGATCCCGATCGAGAGCACGGTCAGCAGGGCGAGCAGGTAGCAGGCCCCGGTCAGGAGCCAGCCGGTGAAGAGCAGCCGGTCACGTCTGTCGCTGGTCATGTCTTCTTCTTCCGTTTGAAGATGTCGAGGACGGAGGCGATCTTCCTGGCACGGTCGAACAGGGCCAGGGCGGGCTCGCGTTCCCCTTCGAGATTCGCGAGCATCTCCAGGCCCAGGTACAGGGCTACGATCGCGTGGGCGAGTTCGTCGGGCGGCAGCAGTCGAGCGGCCGGTGAGCCCGCGAGTTCGTCGCGGATGCTGTCCGCGGCGAACGCGCGCCACGGGCCGATCCGGGCCGCGACCTCCGGGCGGAGTTCCGGGGTGAACTGAGCCGCGGCGATCATCTCGACGAGCACGGTCACGTGCCCGTCGTTCAAGTCCTCTTCGAAGACCGACCTCGCGGCCTGAACCAAGTCCCCGAGATTCTTGGAATCGTCGACCATCGCCTGATAACGCGTGTTGCGCGCGCCGCTGACCGCGTCCAAGGCAGCCAGGTGCAGCTTGGCGACCGAACCGAAGTGATAAAAGATCAGCGCCTGATTGCAGCCCGTGCGCCGAGCGATCTCACGCGCGCTGGCCCCGGCGAATCCCTTGTCGCGCAAGGCGGCGACCGCTCCTTCGATCAGTGACGCCCGTGTCTCCGCCGAACCGGAGCTCCCTGACGGGTCGACAGACCGCTTCCCACCGGCTTTGGCCACGAACTACCCCTTGCTGATCGATCGGTTTGAGCAACCGCTCAAAATCTTAGACGTCGTCGGAGCGGCCGCCAAGAGCACCGGGCTTCCTCGTACTCCCCGTCCCGGCGCAGTCCCGGCGGACCGGCCTCGCGGCCCGGGCTCCGCACGTCGGGCCCAACACGGTCATCGTGTCGCTGATGAAGGGGATCGAAGTGGGCAGCGGTTGAGGGCGAGTCAGGTCATCGCCCTCGCCACCGGTGTCGCCGCGGGGATGGGCCTGGGCGACCATGCCACGGCTGTGCTCATCGCTGGCCCTCCACGCCCGTGTCACCGAGCGGAACACGCCCTCCCGCGGGGGATCGAGGCCGGCCGTCCGTCACACGCGACGCCGGGTGCCCCGATCGGTGTTTCCGACCGACCGAGGCACCCGGCGGGTTGAGCGGTGGAGCGATTCAGCAGCGGATGAACGGCAGAACCGTGGATCAGCCGTGGAGAGCAGCCGTGGATCAGCCGCGTGGCAGGACCAGCGACTGCACGTCCGGAAGGCCCCGCCAGTCGTTCGAAGCGACCGTGGCATGCGCCTTGGCCAGCAGAGCGACCCGCGCCAACGCGTCGGACGCCGACGGGCTCACGTCGTCGAGAGCCGGTGACACATTCTGCGAGTCCGTCATGAACAGCAGGTAGTGGTTGGTGTCGTACCAACTCGTGTCGATGCCGTTGTTGATGTATGCGGACGCGTCACCGTCGAAGGCGACGAACCAGGGCCGCAGCGTCGTGTCCGAGTAGCGGGTGCGCGGGTCGCCCGACGCGGCGTTGTGCACCGAGGGGAAGATGTTCGCCTGCGCGGTGGTGCCCGCGGTGTGCAGGTTGCGCAGGTAGGTCGCGTACTCCTTGTCCGTCCACAGGGTGTCGGTCGGGTTGTTCTCCTCGACCGTGCCGGGGATGACCTCCAGCAGCACCTTGCCCGCCAACTGCGCCCGGGTCGGCCAGTTCCCGGCCTTGGCCGCGTCGTCGAGGGTGGCGTACTGGCCACCACCGGGCTTGTTCAGCAGGTCGTTCGGCTTGTAGACCAGGCTGCCCAGGTGCGCGCTGACCGACTGGTCCAGCTTGGCCGGGCTCATCCCGAGGCTGGCCTGGAAGCCGGACTTCATCTCCAGCTTGATGATCAGCGGCCCGTGGCCGGGGTGCGCGCCGAGCCACACCCGGACGTCGTCCAGGCAGCTCTCCAGGTCCTTGTTGGTGCCGCCGGTGTACAGATCGGCGGCCGTGGAGGCGTTGACGCAGTTGTTGCCGTTGCTCGTCAGGCTGTCGTGGCTGACCTTCCACTCCTGGGTGAAGAAGTCGTCCCAGACGTCCAGCTCGATCATCGAGGTACCGGTGTCGAGGCCCTGCGCGAGGTAGGTGAACGCGCTGGGGTCGTAGGTGTTGTGGATGCCCGACGTGGTGGTGCCGGACAGTTGCAGCGAGTTCGTGTCGTCGGCGGAGGCGGAGGCCGTGGCGCCTCCGGCTCCGGCGGCGCCGAACACCAGGAACAGACTCAGTGTGCCGAGCAGTGCGATACGCAGTGCCGCGAGCGGGCGCAGGGTTGATCTACGGCGGCTCATCGAACCGGTCACGGTTCCTCCATCGTGGGGGTGACTCTCCGTCTGGACGGTGACCGCTGTGCATGAATCGACGGAGACATGACACGTAACGCGATCTAGAATCCCGCTGTCAGCTACGATTCCGGCCGATCTTTTCCTGTCCTTTGCGGGCCGCTGAGCTCTCGTTTTCCTATGCGCGTGGCCGGTTCGCAGCGGACACCGCCGAGGGGGACGCGGACCAGTGCGCCGAACGAGGAGTTAGGCAGGGGGTCGGAGGACGTGTCACCCGTCCCTGATGTGCCCAACTGGGTTCGAACGCAAGGATGAAAGCCGCTATGATCTTCGTGGCAAGGCTGTAGCGCAGAGGTCGTCGCGCCCAAGCATCGAGCTGGAGGACGTCGGTTCGAATCCGGCCAGCCTTGCCGCCCTTGTCGTGGAGGAAAGTCGATTGGCGTCGGTTCGTCCCGGGCGGTCGCAGGGCGATGCCGCCCTCGGCGAGCCGGGCACCGGCGATGGACCGGTGGAGTGGTGATGACGCAGCCGACACCCGTACGCTGCCCCGCGATCGAGCACCCGGACATCCCGGTCAGCGACCCTGCCGCGCTGCAGCCGCTGCTGGACCGCCTGCGGTCCGCGCAGCCGGTCGAGGCCGACGAGATCTTCCCGCTCGGCACCGTGCGGGCGGACGGACGCATCGACCTGTGCAAGCAGGGACTCGGCGCGGTCGGCGTCGCGCGGCTGATGCCCGTCGCCGCCGCCTCCGCGTACGCCACCCACGTCCTGCTGGGCACGAACGCCATCGGGGACGACGGCGCCCGTACGGTCGCCGACGCACTGGTCGAGGGCCACGGCCTGCGCACGCTCTACCTCGGCTGCAACCGCATAGGCCCCGACGGGGTCACCGCGCTCGCCCACGCGCTGACGACGGACGGCACCGTCCACGCCCTGTGGCTCAAGCGCAACCCGGTCGGTGACGACGGAGCCCGCTCGCTCGCCGCGATGCTGCGCCGCAACACCACGCTGCGCACGCTCGACCTGGTCAACACCGGTCTGACCACCGACGGTCTGCGCGCCCTGTTCGACGCCCTCGCCGGCCGGACCAGCCCGGTGGAACGCCTCTTCCTCGGCGGCAACGGCCTGACCGCCGACGCCGCCCCCCTGCTGGCGGCGCTCATCCGCGAGGCGGGTGTGCGCGAGCTGTATCTCCCCGCCAACCACCTCGGAGACGAGGGCGCCGCGATCCTCGCCGCCGCGGCCGACCCCGTACGGCCGGTGCGCCTCGGCCTGGGCGGCAACGGGATCGGCCCCGCCGGTGTCCGGGCCCTCGCCGACCGCCTCGACGGGATCGAAGCACTCGACCTGGGAAGGCCGTTGTCCGAACGCAGCCTCGGCGCCCCCGCGAACACCCCGGGCGATGAAGGCGCCCACGCGCTCGCCGCCGCGCTGCCGGGCAGCCCGCTGCGCCGGCTGGAGCTGTGCCACACCGGCCTGACCGGGCGGGGCGCGAAAACCCTGCTGGCGGCCGTACCCGACAACTCGTCCCTGGAGTACGTCGGTCTGGGACCCGGCCTGCCCCGTAATGTGAAGCGGTCCTTCACCCGGCGTCTGCGGCCCGCCGCCGGGGCGCATCCCGACCTGCGCGCGATAGGGAGCGTCTACCGTTGACTTCTCGTGGCGACCTGCGGTGCTTCCTCCCGGACGAGGTGTCGAGCCGGCGCCGGATCCGCCAGTACGCGGTGCCCCGCTGGATGATCGAGCGCGCGAGCGAACGCCGGCTGGCCGACGACTGGCGAGGCGCCTGCGCGGCGGCCCACGTCGACGTCGCTTTCGACCTGTCCGATGTCGCGGGCCGCTGGGGCGAGGACATCGCCGCCGCGCTGGAGGACGACCTTCGTCACCTCGCCCCGGACCTGCTGCGCTGGCACCTGCCCCGCACACTCGGCGGGCGCACCACACTCGCCAAGGACACGACCGTCGTCCTCGCGTGCTACCGCCCGGGAACCCCTGACACGGGCCGCCCGGACACCCCGTTCCTGCACGTCACCACCCCCGCGATGATGGACGGACCGCAGCGGGTCGCGCTGCGGTTCGCGGCCGTCAACGACGACCGGGCCGCAGGCGGCTTCGGGCAGCCCACGCAGGACTGGCGCGAAGCGCGACACCTGTGGGATGTCCGGCACACCGCGGAGCTGCGCGAACGCTGCGGTGGCGGCACGGACCGGCCGCCGTTCTTCCACGCCGACGGCACTCCACGCGACACGGACGAACTGCCGACGGCCGATCCCGGCGACGGAGACCCGGCGGCGCGGGCCGAGTGGGCCACGCTGCTGCACCAGAGCGGCGAGACCCGGACCGCGTGTGCAGCCCTCGGCATCGAACTGGACCTGACCCTCCCGCAGAAGTCCTGGTACCGCGAGGAACCGGAGCGGCTCCTGGACGGGATCGCCCTCAACCACACCCGCCTGGAGCCGGAGATCCGCCGCCAGGCGGCCGAGGGCGTCTCCGATCGCTTCCTCGTCCCCACCACGCACTGGCGGAGCTTCGTCCTGCTTGAGCCCGCGGACGCCCGCGGGCTGCGGGCGCGCATCGTCGACTGGGACAAGGCCAAGGGCGAACCCGTCCTCGCCGAGGCACTGTGGCGCAGGCTCCCCGACCTCGATCTGATGCGCGCCGGAGGCGTCGCACCCGAGCATCTGCACCCGCTCGTCCGTGAGGCCCTGTTCCCCGCTCTCCAGGTCCCGCACGGCCGGTTCGGCCCGCCGGGGCCGACGGCGCCCACACCCGTACAGGTCAGATGCCGCGGGCAATGGCACGAGGTGGGCTTCCGGCCCGGATCCCTGCTGCGTATGCCGCACACCGACGAGGAGCAGCAGCGCGAACGCGCCCTGCGCGCCTTCGGCGGTGCCGTCGCCGGATGCTTCGCGGTGGAGCAGACGTGGACGTCCGGAGACGGCCGTCTGCCGAAGGCGCTGCGCGCGCAGCGCAACGAACTGTTCCTGCGCGCCCAGCACGGTGACACCCCCGGCGTGCTGGAACTCCTCGACGCGGGTGTGGATCCCCGGGTGCGGGACGAGAGCGGCCGCACCCTGCTCCACGTACTGAACCTGCTCGACCACGAGACGCTGCTGCCGCGGCTGCTCGCGGAGGGCCTGGACCTCGAAGCCCGCGACCGGCGGGAGCGCACACCGCTGTTCGTCGCCGTCAACGACCTCGGCGCGACGTCCCTGGTGGAGGCGCTCGTCGCCGCCGGGGCGCGGCTCGACGTCATCGACGACGCGGAGTTGTCGCTCGCCCAGCTCGTCCGCCGGTACAAGCGGCCCGACCTGGCCTTCCTCCATGAACGCGTACGCGAGGAACATCCGGGCGTCGGCGGCGAGTGGTGGGACGAATGGATGGACTCGCGGGAGGAGTGGAACGCGGACGACCCCGCCGCCCCCGTCGAACCCGAAGGCGAGGAAGACCGGGACGCGGCGGAAAGCCTGGCCCACCTAGCCGAATTCGACACGGATGAGCGGTACTTCGCGGAGGACCCGGCCGACCTCGCCGCACCCGATGACGAGGAACAGCAGGACCACGCGGACGACGCGCACGAGCCCGACCACGAGGAAGAGCGGCCCCTTTGAGCACCGACCGCACCGTCCCCACCGCGCCGTCCGGCCCGCTGGCGGCCGCGGACGACCTCAACCGCAGGCTGCGCGCGGTCCGGACCGAGCCCGCCGCGAACCCGCAACTGGAGGCGCTGGCCCTCGCCGTGACGGCCAATCAGCCCGTACTGCTGTGGGGAGAGCCCGGTATCGGCAAGTCGGCCGCCCTGGAGCAGCTCGCCGCCGGGCTCGGCCTGCCGCTGGAGACGGTCATCGCCAGCGTGCACGAACCCTCCGACTTCGCCGGGCTGCCGATCGTCGGGGACGACCCGGCCGTGACCGGAGTCCCGATGGCTCCGCCGGACTGGGCGGTGCGCCTCGCTCGGGCCGGACAGGGCCTGCTCTTCTTCGACGAACTGTCCTCCGCGCCGCCGGCCGTGCAGGCGGCGCTGCTGAGGGTGGTGCTCGAACGACGGGTCGGCAGCCTGGTCCTGCCGGAGGCGGTGCGTATCGTCGCGGCCGCCAACCCGCCGTCCAGCGCCGCGGACGGCTGGCATCTCAGCCCGCCGCTCGCCAACCGGTTCGTCCATCTGCAATGGACCCACGACTCCCGGACGGTCGCCCGCGGCATGGCCGGTACCTGGCCGGAGGTGACCGTGCCCGTCGTCGGTGCCGCCAGGGTGTCCGGTGCGGTCGCACGCGCCCGCGGGGCCGTCTCCGGCTTCCTCACGGCCCGGCCCGGTCTGGTCCACCACCTTCCCGGCGACGCCGAGAGCCGAGGCCGGTCCTGGCCGTCCCCGCGGACCTGGGAGATGGCCCTCAAGCTGCTCGCCACCGGGTACGCGGCCGGGGCCGGCCGCGAGGCACTGGCCGCCGCGCTCACCGGCGCCGTCGGCGACGGCGCGGGTCTGGAGCTGCTGTCCTACCTCGAACACCTCGATCTGCCCGACCCCGACCGGGTCCTCGCCGACCCGGACGCCTTCGCCCTGCCCGACCGCGGCGACCGGCAACTGGCTTTCCTCATCGCGGTGGTCGCCGCCATCCAGAGCGACCTCACCCGGCCCCGCTGGGAGGCCGGCTGGACGGTGCTGGCCAAGGCGGTGGACGCGGGCGTACCCGACGTGGCCGCCCGGGCCGCCACCGACCTCGCCGCGATGCGGCACCTCGACTGGCCCGTACCGCCCGGCATCGACGGGTTCCTGGACCTGCTCCAGATGTCGGGGGCGCTGCCCGGCGGCGGCCGGTGAGCCGTACGGGGACCACGGGAGACGCCCGCAGTGCCCTGGACATGACCAAACTGCTGGCGGCCCGCTACCGGGCGGCCGCCGACCGGCCGTATCTGGCGGCGGCGTTGTACAGCCTGACCGTCGTACCGAGCACCGAGGTGCCGACGATGGGGGTGGACCGGCACTGGCGCTGCTATGTGTCCCCTGCCTTCGTCGAGGCGACGGCGGTGCCCGAGCTCGCGGGCGTGTGGGTGCACGAGGTGGCGCATCTGCTGCGCGACCACCACGGCCGGGCCGACCGGCTGCCCGCCGCCGACCAGCACGACTGGCATCGCGTCAACGTCGCGCAGGACTGTGAGATCAACGACGATCTCCTCGCCGACGGCCTGCGGCTGCCGGAGGGCCGCATGGAACCCCGCCGGTTCGGCCTTCCCGAGGGCAAGTTGTTCGAGGTGTACGTCGACCTGCTGCCGCCGCGGGTGCGCACGCCGGACTGCGGATCGGGCGCCCACGGCCGGCCCACGCCGTGGGACCTGCCGGGTTCCGCCGGGCCGGCCCGGATCGGCGAGGTGGAGGCGCAGGCACTGCGGCGGCAGACGGCCGACGCGATGCGCGCCCATGAACGCAGTCGTGGCTTTCTGCCCGGTGGCTGGCGACGCTGGGCCCAGGAGATCCTGGAACCCACCGTGGACTGGCGGCAGGCGCTGTCCGGCGCGGTCCGGGAAGCCGCCGCATGGGCGGGCGGAGCCGTCGACTACACCTACCGCCGCCCCTCGCGCCGCACCCCGGCCCTGCGCGGTGTCGTTCTGCCGAGCCTGCGCCGGCCGCTGCCGCGGGTCGCCGTGGTCATCGACACCTCCGGTTCGATGGGCGACGGCGAACTGGCCGCCGCCCTCGCGGAGGTGACGGGTGTCCTGCGCGAGGTGGGCGTACGGGGCAATCGCGTGACCGTGCTCGCGTGCGACGCCGACGTCCAGGCCGTGTCCCGGGTGACGGCCACCGAGCAGATCACCCTGGGCGGCGGAGGCGGCACGGACATGCGCGTCGGTATAGACGCCGCGCTCGCGACGCCGGACCGCCCGAACATCGTCGTGGTGCTCACCGACGGGATCACCCCCTGGCCCGACGAGAACCCGCCCTGCCGCGTCATCGCGGCTCTGATCGGCTCCAGCGCACCGCAGCCTCCCGGCTGGGTGGAGACCGTACGCATCCCGGATCTCGACCTGACGCCGTGAGTCCGGTGCTGTCCACGTTCACCCGTGAACTGGACGGCGGCGCGCGCCGGCCGTAGCCCGGGGTGACCGGGAACCAGTCGCCCCGGACCGGCTCCGGTTCGTCCGCCCAGCCGAGCCGGAGCGTACGACCCGGCGGCCGGGCGCCATCGGACGCGGGGCCAGCCGACCGGGCCCATGACAGGGCGGACTACCCGCGAATCCGCATGCTGGAGCCTGTTCCCCGCCCGGGCTGATCCCGAAGAGCCGGCCGGACATTCAACGATGGACGGCGACGGCGTCCCCTCAACCGGTGAGGCGGGCTGCCCGGACTGCCTCACCAGTGGCCGTATCCGATCGGTGCGCGGCAGGGACGGCCGCCCCTTCCGGAGGCATATTCGCCGGGGTGCCCTGCTCCCGGCCTTGCGCGGGTCATGCCATGCCCCATATAACCGTCCGTGCAGGCATCGGTGGGGATGGCCGGAAATGGCAGTTGCCACCGGTCACGGGGGATCCTCTGCTCCGCCGGGATCAGACAGCAGCGTACGCAGACCCACGGAGACCCGAGGACATGACCGACAACGCCTTTCGCGATGCCATGACCCGCCTCGCCGTCGACCCGGCCTTCAGAGCCGAACTCGACGGTGACACCGAGGAGGTGGCCCGAAGACTCGGCCTGACAGCCGCGCAGGTCGGCGAGCTCCGCGCCCTCCGCGTCGAGTCCGGCACGGCCGGGGGACCGG
The DNA here is from genome assembly GCF_044757755.1 of Streptomyces sp. NPDC091209. NCBI lineage: Bacteria > Bacillati > Actinomycetota > Actinomycetes > Kitasatosporales > Streptomycetaceae > Streptomyces > Streptomyces sp. NPDC091209. The sequence goes on from NZ_JBIVVR010000013.1 coordinate 258,374, forward strand.
CCGCACTCGATCCGCGGCTGTCCAAGTCGTCCCTGTTCTTCGGGAGCGCTGCACACGCCCTGGCGCACCATGACGTCCCGGCCGTCCCGGCCGACCACCTGTCCGGTGAGCACGCCTCCGTCGACCACGCGCCCGACCTGTCATCTCCCGCTGACGGCCACGAGGGCGTCGGCGGTTTCGACGTCTCCGCCACCGGTGCCCAGAGCCTGCTCGGCGGAGGGCTGGTCCAGGAGTCGCCGGTCGACGTGAGCGGCGGACTCGGTGAGTTCGGTGACTTCGGGGGGTTCGGGAACGAGGAGGGGACGGACCTCGGCGGGCTCGGAGGGCATGTCGGTGGGGGCGCCGAGGGCGGCTCCGACGGCGGCTCGGGTGACTTCGGCGGGTTCGGTGACGGTGGTACCGGCGGCGGATTCGGTGGCCGGGGTGCCGACGGCGGCTTCGGCGACGGCGGGTTCGGTGACGGCGGCTTCGGCGACGGCGGGTTCGGCGACGGCGGGTTCGGTTCCGGCGGGTTCGGTTCCGGCGGGTTCGGTTCCGGCGGTACCGATGGCGGTCTGGGCGGGTTGGGCCACGGCGGCGCCGGTTCCGGTTTCGGTGACGGCGGTGCCGGATCCGGTGGCGGCCTCGGCGAGTTCGGGGGGCACGGCGGTGGCTCCGGTGGGGAAGGCGGCGGCGACGCCGGTCACTTCGGGCACGGCGGCATCTACGACCGCGGCGAGGACGGTGGCGGCGGAGACAGCGGTGGCGGCGAGGGTGGTGGCGGAGACAGCGGTGGCGGGGACAGTGGTGGCGGGGACAGCGGTGGCAGTGGCGGTGGCGGCGACCAGGAGAACACCGGACGTCGGCCCGGCGGCGGTGAGGGCGGCGGTGGCGCTGGTGAAGGCGGTGGCGGAGGCGGTGAAGGTGGCGGCGGAACCGGTGACGGCGGCTCCGGCGGCGAGGGCGGTGGCCACGGCGGCTCCGGCGGCGGTGATGGTGGCGGCGACGGCGGGGGCGGCGAAGAGGGCGGCGGCCACGGTCACGACGGCGGCTCCGGTGGCGGCGGGGGCGAAGGCGGCAGCGGCGGTGGAGACCAGGAGAACACCGGCCGACGCCCCGGAGGCGGAGGTGAACCCGGTGGCGGCGACGACGGCAGCGGCGGCGGCAGCCAGGAGAACACCGGACGCCGGCCCGGCGGCGGTGGAGAACCCGGCGGTGGCGACGGCGGCGGCGGTGGCCGCGCGGGCATCCTCGGCGGCGCCGAGAGCGTGCGCGGCGGTGTGAGCACCCCCGGCCTCGGCGGCATCGCCACCCACCTCTCGCCCTCCGCGCCCGGAACCGACACCGACGGCGGCTTCTCCGGCGGAACGTCTCTCAGCGGCTCCGGCGCGGGCTGAGCCGACGCATGCTCTGCCACGCCTGCCGCGTCCACGTGCGGCGCGACTTCCCGTACTGCCTGTACTGCGGCACGCTCCGCCGCGGCGCGGCACCGACGTCGTACGCCGCGCCGCACCTGCGCGGCCTCGACGACCCCGCCCTGCTCGTCCCGCTCACCGGCCCGGTCACCACACTGGGCCGGGGCTCGGACAGCGACGTCGTCCTGCCCGACGCCAGTGTGTCGCGCCGCCACGCCCGGATCGTCCGCACGGAGTCGGGCTTCCGAATAGAGGACCTCGACTCGTTCAACGGCACGGCCGTCGCGGGCGTCGACCTGCACGGCGGCGCCGCCCACCTCGCCGACGGCACCGAACTGTCCGTCGGCGACGTACGCATGATGTTCGAACAGCCCCGCGACGCCCACATCGGCCAGCGCACCCAGGTCGTCGGCACCCAGCTCACCCAACTCCCCAGCACAGAGCAGGAGGCGGCACCGGAGGCGAACGGCCCACTCACCGCACGTCCCCGCCGCCGCTCCGGCTGGGCGCTCAAGCAGGTGCCCGCCGACCGCGGCGAACCCCACTGGGTGTTGAACAACACCCGCACCGGCGTGTATCTGGAGCTGGACGAGCGCGAGGTCTTCCTGTGGCACGCCGTCGACGGCGAGAACACCGTACGGGACCTGCTGTTCGCGTATGCCGACCGCTTCGGCGAGCTCGCCCTCCCGCGCATCGAGACGGCGCTCGCCGCGTTCGCGAACGCGGGACTGCTGCGCGGCCTGCCCGGCCGCACCGAGGAGACGGAACGCAAGGGCTGGCGCCGCGCGGGACGGGCCGTGTACCGGGCGCTGCTGAAACTGGAGATCTCGGTCCCCGGCCTCGACCGGACCGTCACGCGCCTCTACCAGGCCTTCGGCTGGCGGTTCTTCAGCCGGACCGGCGTGGCCCTGGTCTGGCTGTCGGTGATCGGCGGCCTCGCCGCGTTCTTCGTCGCGCAGCGCCGGCAGCACCTGCTGGACTTCGGCGGGGCGGGCGTCTGGGGCCCGGTGCTCCTGGCCGCCGGATACGTGTCCGCCCTGGTCGTCCACGAGCTGACGCACGCGCTGGCCGTGAAATCGTACGGCCGCAAGGTCAGGCGCGGCGGGTTCCTGCTCATGATGGGCATGCCGTTCGCGTTCGTGGACACCAGCGACATGTGGTTCGGCACCCGCTGGTCGCGGGTCGTCGTGGCGCTGTCCGGGCCGCTGTCGACGGGGGCGCTGGCCGGCTGGTGCGCGGCCGGCGCCGCCTCCCTGCCCGCCGGACCGGCCTCGGCCGTCCTCTTCCAACTGGCCTTCGGGCTCTACCTGAACACGCTCTACAACTTCAACCCCCTGATGCCGCTGGACGGTTACCAGGCGTTGACCGACGCGCTGCGCGTGCCGCGGCTGCGTGAGGAGGCCGGCGCCTACTTCCGCAAGGGCCTCTGGCAGGACCTGCGCGCGGGCAGCCGGCCCGGGCCTCGGCAGGCGGGCATGGCCGCGTACGGACTCGCGGTCGTCGTCGGCACGTACGGCTTCCTCGCCCTCGCCCTGCTGGCCTGGCGCTCCCGGATCGGCGACCTGCTGGACGGGTGGCTGTCCCCGCCGTGGACCACGGTGATCGAGGCCGTCGTGGTCGCCCTGGTCGCCTTCCCCGTGTGGTCCGCGCCGGTGCGGTGGCTGACGCGCCGTGTGCGCCGCCGCCATCACGCGAAGGATACGGAGCCGAGGCCGACGGTGGGCGCGGCCGTGGAGGGGGCGGCATGACGCAGGATCCGGAAAGGGTCGAGGGCGGCGACTGGGCCGTCCCCGGCTACGAACCCGTACGCATGCTCGGCGAGGGCGCCGGCGGACGGGTCGTACTGGCCCGGCACACCACGACCGGCGTGCCCGTCGCGATCAAGTACCTGAGCGGGCGCCTGCACGGCGACCGGGAGTTCCTCACCCGTTTCCGCGCGGAGGCCCGGCTGCTGGGCGGGCTGCGGCACCCGTGCGTGGTGCGGCTGTACGAGTACGTCGAGGCGCGCGGCGGTGCCGCCATCGTGATGGAGGCGGTGGACGGCGTCAGCCTCCGCCAACTCCTGCGCCGGCAAGGGGCGACCGGCCCCGAGGCCGCCCTGGTCCTGCTCAAGGGCTCGCTGCTGGGCCTCGGCGCGGCCCACGCGGCCGGGGTGGTCCACCGCGACTACAAGCCGGAGAACGTGCTGGTCCGCGCCGACGGCACGAGCGCGCTCGCCGACTTCGGCATCGCCGTACGCACCGGACGCGAGACCGAGGCCGCCGGCACGCCCGCCTACATGGCGCCCGAGCAGTGGCAGGGCGAACCGGCGGGACCGGCGGGGGACGTGTACGCCGCGGCGGCCGTGTTCCACGAGTGCCTGACCGGGCGCCGCCCGTTCACCGGCGACGACGTGACCGCGCTGCGCCTGCAGCACCTGCGGGCCCCCGTCCCCTTGGACGACGTACCCGATCCGGTACGCGGGCTGCTGCGCAGGGGACTGGCCAAGGACCCGGCGGACCGGCCGGGCATCGAGGCGTTCCTCGCCGACCTGGAACGGTCGGCCACCGAGGGGTACGGCGCCGACTGGGAGGAACGCGGCCGTCGCAGACTCGCCGAACTCACCGCGCTGCTGGCCCTGTTGTTCCCGTTCACCGCGACAGCGACGCTCGACGCACCGGCCCGCGCCCTGACCCTGCTGGGGCGGGTGAGGCGCAGCGGATGGAAGGCCGCCGCCGGGGCGGCCGCGCTGGCGGTCGTGGCCGGCGGCGCGACGTCCGTGGCAGCCCGTCCGCACGACACGGCGACGACGGTGGCCAGTTCGGTGCCGTCGGGGGTCAACTCGCCCACACCACCCGCCTCTTCATCCTCCGGTACGCCCACTGCCGTCCCGACCACGGCCGACGTCACGTCCTCGGTCACCCCCTCGGCCACCCCGGAGAGCCCGTCGGCCTCACCCACGACCTCGGCCAGCACGGCCCCGCCGGCGGAACCGCCCGCGCCGACGACCGTACCCCCGGCCTCGCCGACGCCCGGCACGGTCACGATCACCGTCGGTTCCTGGCGGCGGGGGCAGACCCAGGGCACGCTGATCGCCGACGTCACCGTCGACACCACCGGGACCGGGTCCCTGACCGTCACGGCGGACTACTACGTCGACACGCCCGCCGATCCCTACGGAAACCGGACCGAGGTGCTGTCCGGCGGCACGCACTACCCCGTGACCTTCGAGGCGGACTTCTCCAACCACCCGTGCCGGGGCACCTGGATGGTCACGCTCACCACCACTCCGGCCGCCGCGAACGGACCGCAGACAGCCTCCCTGGACGCTCCGCCGTGCTGAGCGACGACGACCGACGGCGAGAACGGATCGACATGACGACAACCACCACGGTCGCCGGGCGCCCCCTGACGGGCTGGACGCGGGACGCGCGCCACGGCACCTGGCGCGCGCTGCTCCCGGGCCGGACCGGTGAGCCCGAGCTCGGCGCGCTGCGCATCGACCGTGCCCTGCTCACACCGGAGGGCACGCGCGAGCGGCTCGCGGCGACCGTGCTCGCCGTCGCGAAGCTCCGGCTGCCCGGGGTACTCGGCACGGTCGACCTCGTCGCAGAGGCGGGGGAGGTGTGGCTCATCACCGCCCGTCCACCGGCTCCCACCCTCACGGACCTGCTGGCCCGCGGGGGTACGGGCCTCGACGCAGGCAGCGCGGCCAGTGTCCTGAACGAGACCGCGCAGAGCCTGCTCGCCCTGCACACGGCCGGACTCGCCCACGGGGCGCTGGACGCGGACAACGTCGTCCTCGCACCGGACGGCGTCGCCCTGCTCGCCGAGGCCGCGTTGGGCACGGTGCTGGGTGGCGCGCCGGACTGCGCGCGCCGCGAGGCCGACGTGGCGGCCTGGGCCGGCCTGGCCAGCACCCTCGGCGAGGAATGGGCGGGCACCGGTACCCCGGCGGCCGCTCTGTTCGCGCACTGCTCCGCCACCGCCGGTTCCGAGGGGCTCGCGGCGGCCCGAGCGGCACTGGTCGCGGGGCGCGCGGCGCTCCCGGCGGGTTTCCTGCGACGTACGGAGCTCCGCGCGGCGGTGGCCGCGGCGACCCCGGAGATCACCACGACGTCATTGCCACCAACGGCACCAACGGCACCAACGGGGCCAATGGTGTCAGCGGTGGATGATATAGGGGCGAACGCGCAGCGCGTAAGCACCCTGGCGGAGGGAGGCGCAGCCGCCGCTTCCGGAGCTCCCGGTGGTGAAGCCGCCGGATTTGAAGCCGCAGCGCCCGCAGCCGCAGATTCAGAGGTCGCGGGTACCGGGGTCTTGGGTTCGGAGGGCGCCGGTGCCGGGGACTTGGGTTCCGCGGGCGCGGGTGCCCGGGACGTGGGTTCCGAAGGCACAAGCCCCCGAGCCGTGGTCCCGGAAGTGGACAGGCCCAGGGATGCCGTTCCGGACGAGCAGCTCACCATGCCCGGCCGCACCCGCTCCGCCCCGCACCAGCCCCACCCCACCGCCTCGGACGACCGGGCCCCCGCCTCGGACGACCAGGCCACTGTGCTCGGCAACCGGAACCGGACCCCCGACGGACCCCGGACAGCGACACCCCCCGAGGCAACTACACCACGCCCGACCGGCGAGGACGACGGCGAGATAATCTTGCGCTTCGGCCCCGGCATCCCCGTCGAGGCCCAGGAAGTCCTCCGGGCCCAGTGGCCCACGGCACCCGTACGACGTGACAGCCGCCCCCACCGTCGAAGACAGCGAGCCTGGATCGCCACCACCGCCTTCCTGACCGCCGTGGCCGTGCTCCTCTGGCTGTTGCTCCGCCCGTCCCCCGCGCCGACGGTCACCGCCGTCGAAGTCCGGGCGCCCGCCGGGCGGTTGCACTGCGGACAGACCGCCGATCTCGTCGGCGTCGTGACCACAGACGGCCGCGGCGGCCCGGTGACGTACCACTGGCTGCGCAGCGACGGCCACGACTCCGGCGAGCTGGTCCACATGGCTCGCCGGGGCGACCGCAGGGTCACCGTGCACCTCCGCTGGACGGTCCGCGGCCCCGGCAGCTTCCGGGGAACCGCCCGCCTGCGGATCGCGCAACAGGGCAAGCCGGCCGAGGCGGAAGCGACCTTCAACTACGCCTGCTCCTGAGGGACCCCCGCTGCGTGCGCGGGGAGCAGAAATTCGGTTCGCACGTACCTCGGGCTGTCAACGCCGGCTTCCGGAATTCCGCCCAATCCGGCGGCGCCGCTCGGTACGGATCATCGATAAGTAGGGTCGGGACATGACCCATACAACTCCCGCTCACCAGGCTCCTATCGACCCCGCGGAACTCGCCCGCGATCCCTACGCCGTGTACGCACAGCTCCGCGAAGCCGGACCCGTTCACCGGATCACGGGGACAGACGGGCTGCCTGCCTGGCTGGTGACCCGCTATGACGACGTACGCGAGACGCTCGCCGATCCGCGGCTCTCCTTGGACAAACGCAACGCGTCGGCCGGCGGGTACCGGGGCATGTCCTTACCACCGGCGCTGGACGCGAACCTGCTCAACATGGACCCTCCGGACCACACCCGCATCAGGCGCCTGGTGTCCCGGGCCTTCACCCCGCGCCAGATCGAGCAGCTGCGCGAGCCGATCCAGCGCACCGCTGACCAGCTGTTGGACGCCATTGCCGCGGCTGAACGCGCGGACCTGATCGCCTCGTACGCCGCGCCGCTGCCGATCACCGTGATCTGCGACCTGCTGGGCGTAGCCCCGGCCGACCGGCTCGACTTCCGTTCATGGACCGACGCTCTCTTCGCTCCCGATCCAACGCGGCCGTCCCAAGCCAAGGAAGGGGTCGGCAACTTGCTGTTGTTCCTCACCCGACTCATCACCGACAAGCGAACCGCCCCGGCCGATGACCTGCTCTCCGCGCTGATCGCCGTGCGCGATGAGGAAGACCGGCTGAGCGAGGACGAGTTGACGTCCTTGGCCTTCCTCATCCTGGTCGCCGGATACGAGAACACGGTTCACCTCATCGGAAACGCGGTCCTGACTCTGCTGCGCCACCCCGACCAGCTGGCCGAGCTGCGGGCGGTTCCCACACGCCTGAGCGCGGTGGTGGAGGAGCTGGCCCGCTACGACGGTCCGATGCCTCTGGCCATCCGCCGGTTTCCGACCGAGGACGTCACCATCAGCGGCGTGGCCATCCCCGCGGGTGAGACGGTCCTGCTGTCTCTTGCCGCCGCCCACCGGGATCCGCAGCGCTTCACCGACCCGGACCGATTCGACATCGACCGCGACGCCACAGGCCACCTCGCTCTTGGCCACGGCATCCACTACTGCCTGGGCGCTCCGTTGGCCCGCATGGAAACCGAGATCGCGCTGTCCGCGCTCTTCGAGCGTTTCCCCGGCATGGCCTTGGACGTGTCGCCGGGCGAACTGCGATGGCGGCCGTCGATGCGATCGCGCGGGCTGCTCACTCTTCCGGTCCGCACCGGCACCACCAAGGAGGCCAGTACGGATCGATGACGGAGTTTGCGGCCTCAATGGGAAATGTCCGTGGAGTTGTCCACGAGGGTGGGTTGAGGGTGGGTTCGGGTCCGACTTCTTTGGCGCGCGGGCCCTGTGTCCGAAACTGGTCTTGCGACGATACGGGCTGCGGCGGGCGCGCCGCCTCAGTCCGGGAGCCTGGCCACCACGGCCTTGAAGAGGCGGTCCTCCTCGGCCGGCCCCTTCGCTGAGGCGCGGGCGGATGGTGGTGCCGTCTTCCGGGTCTGGAGCGGGTTCCTGTGCAGGTGCCGATGCCGGACACACTGGTCCCTTGACCTGAACCAAACTTGAGCTTTTACGGTCGTTGCAGAGCCATAGGAACTGACCAGCGGTGCCTTTCAAGGAGGTTCGCCATGACCGAGCGCACGGCTGACATCGAGATCCCCGACCGTTACCGCTACGCCGTGATCCCGCACATCATGGTCGACGACGCCGCCGCGGCGATCGACTTCTACCAGCGGGCGTTCGGCGCCCGTGAGGACTTCCGGATCGACGCTCCGGGCGGCGGGGTTCTGCACGCCGAGATCACCATCGGACGGTCGACGCTGATGCTGGGCGACGCCGGCGTGGACGAGACGGGGGCAGGCTCCTTTGCCGCGCCGACCTCGCTCGGTGGCCGCACATCCGTCACCCTGCATGTCTTTGTGCCGGACGTCGACAGCTTGGCGGAGCGTGCGGAGGCCGCCGGCGCCGAGATCCTTCAGCCGCCGACGAACATGTTCCACGGTGACCGCACCCTCATCCTCAAAGATTCTTCGGGTCACCTGTGGGTCTTCCTGACCCATACGGAAGACGTCTCGGAGGAGGAACTGCGCCGCCGCCTGGCCGCCGCCGGGTGACGGCGCGGCGACCGGACCGAACAGCGGAACGACGCACCGCCGGATGGGCGCCGGGCCGGTAGTAGTCTGCGCGAGTCATGGTCACAGACGCCTCTGGCCTCGGGGCAGCCCCGCCCAAGTCCCCTGACAGGCGGGGCGTAGCTCAGGGAGGACTTTCATGGTTCGGCGGCAGGTCAGTGATTTCGTGGCCCTCGGTACGCTCCCCTCCGAGACAGGTGAACCTGATGACGCGCTGGGAGACGCGGTCGAGTGCGCCGCAACCCTCCTGGATCTCATCGAGCGGCCGGTGACGGACGACGAGGCGCACGTCCTGGCCGAGTGTTTCGGTGAGGACTTGTGCTTTGGTCTGGCCTGGACGCTGCTGCACCTCATCGAGACCGCGCCGTCCGCACGTACCAGGCAGCCCGAGGCGGCGAAGCGCTGGCGCGAAGGCCTGGCGAACCTGTAATTGCGGCAGCCCGTCGGGCACTTCCGCCCCATCGACGGGGTTCGGGGCGAGTGCCCGAGACGATCGATGACCCGCCTCGGAGACGCCGCCGGACGGGGGCGTGACCGCCGCCGTGACACCGACACCGGTGCGGCAGCGGAGTCCTGGACGACTGTTGACGGTGGCTCACGGCCGCGTCCGGGCGGCCCCCTCGCGGTACCGGCCCTGCCCCTGCTCCGCGAACAACTGGCCCTGCCTCGACGCGGCGGCAGGTTCCAGAGCGTCGGCCACGACGAGGAACTGCAGCGTGTCGGTGATGCCATCATCGCCCGGCTCGATCCACCAGCGCCGCGGTCACCCACCCCGCGAACAGCGGATGAACGAACAATCTCTGTCGGCTCAGCAGGACTTGGCCATGGCCTGAGTGCTCCTGGGCTGGACACACGAAGGCGCTCCTCCCGGGATGAGACGGGAGGGGCGCATCGTGCAGGGGGATGTCAGACCCCTGTGACAGGGTGAGTCCCGGATTGAGATTCGTCCAGGACGGACCCCGGAGACTCCAGGAGCATCACGTGAACAGCCCCGACACCGCCCCGCTGGGCCACCGTACGGCGCGGCGACGTTCGGACCTCGCCACGATCACGACCTGGTGGCGGGAACTCGGCGGCGACGGGTTCCTCGTGCTGCCGCCGCCGAGGCGGAGCCGCTTCACCCAGTCCGACGGCCATACGGACGCCGCCGAACTTCTCGCGACGCGCGGGATCACCGCCCCGACGTCGTTCGCGTACTGGCACTGGCAGTCTCATCAGAGTGCCTTCGACCGCTCCGGCGCACTGACGGGCGAACTGCTGTTGCACTGGGGCGGAGACCACGCCGCGGTCGCCGCCGGGCTCTGCGAGGGCGAGGGGCCGGCCGGGTTCCGGGTCGTCGACGGCGGCCCGCGGAGCGCCTTCCGCATGGACCGGGTCACCCACCGGGACGACGCGGGTCTGCCCGATCCCGTGGACCCCGACGGCGTGCGCCAGTTCCTCCAGGCGCTCGATGAGCCGGTGGACCGCAGCAGTTCCTCCCTCCGGTACCGGTCGCTGACCCCTGCCGAGGCCGAGTGGCTCCACGACCGGCTGAGCGACCCCCTGGACCTCTCCGCGGTCGCCCGGTTCGCGGTCTCGCTGGAGCGGCGGGACGGGCTCTCACCCGACGAGACGGAGCGGCTGCTCAGTGCCTGGCGGCTGTCGTACGAGGGGCGGCTCGCGGAGTGGAGCGCCTGGCGGGAACTGCTCCACGCGCTGCTGCGCCACGGCCACGACGAGGCATGGGAGATCGTCAGCGTCCTCGGCTCCCACGCGTCCGCCGTCCTGTGCCGGGTGCCGTCCGAGCGGGGCCTCGACACAGTGCGGGGGTTCGCGCTCGCCGGCGACCGCGCTTCGGTCCACGCCTGGCTGGCGCTGCACCGGTCGCTCCGCGAGCCCGACGCGGTACGGGCCGCGGCCACCCTCGCGGCGGAACTCACCGCGCACGACACCCCGGAGACGTGCCTGCGCGGGCTGTACGACGCGCTGATCGGGGCCGTCACGGCCGACTGGCGCCGGGAGACGGGGGCGGACCACCGCGCCGGCCGCTCCTTCGCCGCCCTCGCGGCGGTCCGCTTCGGCACCGAAGAACAGCTGCCGCACGTGCTGCGTGTCCTTGCGGCGGACGCGGCCCGTGACCAGGCGGATCTCGTACGCGAGGAGGCGCTCCGGTCCGGCCGTTCCGTGCTCGTCGGCATGGAGCCCGCCGAGATACTGGCCGCCGTGGACCGCTACGAGGCCGCACGGGACGGTCTCCTGTCCGGCAAGGGACCCGATCTCACCGCCTACGAGGGGGCCCTGGGCCGCTTGTGGCACCGGTTCCGGACCCTCACCGACACCGACGTGCGCTGGCTGCGGGAGCGGGTCGCCGACCCGGAGACCGGTCTGCAGGGGCTCGGTTTCTGCCTCGAACTCCTCCTCGCCCATGGCTTGGCCACGGGTGCCGATGTGGAGGCGGTGCTGCCGCGCCGGCTGAAAGACCTCACCAAGATGTACCGGACCACGTACACCGAATGGCGCCACCCGGTCGTCACCTTGACCTGCCTCGCCCTCGACCTGGAGCATCCGGCCGCGGGAAAGCTGGTCGCCTGGTGGAACGGAGCCCGGCCCGTGTGGAAGGACACGCAGCGGCTCCTCACGCACCTCGGTGCCCCCGACGAGGCCAAGGCCGCCGAGCTGTGGGACTTCGTCACCTCGCCCGCTCACGACGTGGGCCAGTTGATGACCTGGGTGCTGGTCCGGGCCCGTCTCGACGGGGAGCACCCGCTGCTCGTGGCAGACCGGTTGTTGGGCACCCCAGGGATCCGCGAGCAGGTCCTGCACCGGGTGCTGATCGGTGTGGCCGACCCTGAACAGCCCCTGTGGCACTACTCCGTCAATCCCCGCAGCAGGAGTTGGTGGCAGCGTGCCCAGGAGGTCGCGGAGAACCCCAGCCTCTCCCCAGAAGCCCGCGCGATGGGCCTGCGGACCGCCCGCGATCACTACCTGATCCGGTACCCGGACCAGGTGACCCCTGCGCCGACCGAGGCCGAACGCGCGTCGGCCCTGGCCTGGATCGACCGGCACGCCGACAGCCGACTCGGCAACGGCTGACCGGTATTCCACCGGTGCGTCGACGATGAGACGGGCCGGTGGACTTCGAAGGGCTCCGTCGAGCCGGTCGGCCGCGGTCGAGACAATGGGGTGCTGTCGCCGCGGAGTGCCCGGACCGGCGGACGCGGTCGCCGGATCAGCCCGTCCGGAAGAGTCTCGTGCGAACACGGGTCCGCCTCATACTCCGGTCTGGAACTGGCAGTGCCCGCGGGGGAGCCTCGCGACCAGCCGGTGGTCACGCGGAGCGATCTGTTCGAGATGCGGCTCGGCCTGAGCGTCGACTTGCGTTGGAGTGCGCTCCACGTCATAGCGTCGCAGACACCACGGCGCACGAAGCCCGTGGACCCGGCGCCCCTCACGGGATGCCTGGTCGTGGAAACCGTCCCTGGACGGACGAGGGGCTTCGTGCCGTCAGACGAACGACGAACGAGTGTGCAGAGAAGAGCTGGGAGAGGGCATGCGGAAGCGCAGTCTGCGGGACCTTGAGGTATCGGCCATCGGCTTGGGATGCATGGGCATGTCCGCCTTCTACGGATCCACGGATCAGGAGGAGGCGATCGCGACCATTCGACACGCCCTCGACCTCGGGGTGAACTTCCTCGACACCGCGCAGATGTACGGGCCGCTCACGAACGAGTCGCTCGTCGGCGAGGCGATCAGGGGGCATCGCGAGGAGTACGTGATCGCGACGAAGTTCAACTACCGGATGGACGACGCCGTACCCGGCGACATCAGCACGGTCGGCCCTCAGGACGGCTCGGCCGAGCACGCCCGGAGCTCGGTCGAAGGCTCCCTTCAGCGTCTGGGGACCGACTACATCGACCTGTACTACCAGCACCGGGTCGACCCGAACGTCCCCATCGAGGAGACGGTCGGCGCGCTGGGCGAGCTGGTCGCCGAGGGCAAGGTGCGCTGCATCGGCCTGAGCGAGGCGAGCGCGGAGACCATCCGGCGTGCCAACGCCGTGCACCCGGTCACCGCGGTGCAGAGCGAGTACTCGCTGTGGTCGCGGGACGTGGAGGCCGAGGTGCTGCCCGCCTGCCGTGAACTGGGCATCGGCTTCGTGCCGTACTCGCCGCTCGGCCGCGGCTTCCTCGCCGGCCGGTTCGCCTCGCCTGACGATCTGGACGCGAACGACTGGCGCCGCCAGAACCCTCGCTTCCAGGATGCCAACCTTGAGGCGAACCAGCGGCTGGCGGCCAAGGTGAAAGAGATCGCCGCCGAGAAGGACGTGCTCCCGGCCCAGCTGGCGATCGCCTGGGTGCTGGCCCAGGGCGAGGGTCTGGTGCCGATCCCGGGCACCAAGCGCCGCACCTACCTGGAGCAGAACGCCGCCGCGGTGGACATCGCGCTGACCAAGGAGGACGTGGCCCGCATCGACGCGGAGCTGCCCGAGGCCGCGGGTGAGCGCTATGACGAGGCAGGGATGCGATCCGTCAACGGCTAGCCGGGCCCGACGGCAGCAGCTGCCGGTTTCCGCCGGCGCCGCGCCGTCTGCTGCGCTGAAGACCACGATCCCCCCGGCCACTTCGGCCTCTTCGGAGTGTCGTCGGGGGGCGTGACGTGTGGTGATCCCTGCGCTGGACCGCTGGTCTGCTGCGCACGCAGGGTGGCGGACCGTCCGTCGAACGGCGGCGGTTTCGGGAGCGGATCCGACACGAGGCCCGGTGAGCGGTTCTCGCGGGTGAGGACACCGCAGTGATCGCGAGGGATTCGCGGGTGAGCGAGCGGTCGGTGGAAAGCAGGCGGTGTCCCTGGCGCCGTGCCTGGCCGGTAGGCGGGATGGACACCTCGCCTTCGCCTCCACGGGCCCGCTGAATCTGCCGATGTCCAACGATCAGCTCGTCGCATCGGAGAAGGCGTTGGCCCTGGTCCCTGCTGAGCACGGCTGGGAAGACCGGCGGTGAAGCCCGGCCCGGATCCGAGGCCTGATGGACGGGGAAGGTCCGGATCGACTGCTCGTCGGCCGGGGTGGTGCGGCGACTGATGCACCGGCACTGTCGGCCCCGGCAGTGTCCCGCCCACCGGACCCGGCAGTGTCCCGCCCGCCGGACCCGGCAGTGTCCCGCCCGCCGGGCACTCAAGCGTGACGTGGGCACGCAGGACCTGTCCTCCAGCGGCAGGCCGGCGGGTCCTCCTTGCGTAACAGGCGTTCCAGACGTCGGCGATTCGGCCAATCCTCGGTGCCCCAGGGCGGCCCCATCACGGTGGCCACGCGGTCGACCCCTTGTGTTTCAAGGGCCCGAGCGCGTCCGGAATCGAGCGCGTTCGAATCCCGTGGTGCGTCGTTATGCCGTGCACCGCCGAACCATCCAGGTGCGGCATCGCCCCCCAAGGAGGGATACAGGTGACGGTGACTGACGCCTCGACTGCAAACAAGGAGACGCCTCCCCCTCCACCCCCGGCCACGATCACCTTCGAGGGCAAGCACGGGAAGAACCCGCTTGCGGACGCCGGTTTCGGGGCCATGTGCCGACGCCTTCCCTCCGTGCTCGGACACACCGCGCGGATGGCGTGGGCTGTCGACAGGACCGGCGTCGTGCTGCTCCTCGTCTGCCAGTTGCTCACCGGCATCGCGGCTGCCGTCGTCCTCGCGTTCACCGCCCAGGCGATGACTCACCTCCTCACTCCCGGTGCCGTGTCCGAACGTCTGCACGCCGCGTTTCCCGCGCTGATCGCGGTGGCGACGGCTGCGGGCATGGGGCGGATCAGTAGCGCACTGTCCTCGTACGCCGACGGACGGATCACCCCTCTTCTGACGACCGAAGCGGACATCGCCCTCGTCGCCGCCGTGTGCCGCGTGGAGTCGGCCGCGTACGGCGAGGACGGATTCACCGACCGGCAGGAGGCCGCCGAAGTCGGCGTCACCCGGACCCGGATGATGGTGCAGGACTCCCAGCGGTTCACGTCCGCCCTGATCCGCATGATCGCCGCGAGCGGGGTCATCACCGCGCTGCACCCGCTGATGCTGCCCCTGCTCCTGCTCGCCGTGCTCCCGGCCGGCACCGGGGCAGTGCTGTCCGCGCGGGTCGACTACGAGACCCACTACCTCAACGTCGGCGACCGCAACGTGCGCTCCATGATGCGCTGGTGGGCCACCTACTCCCGCTACGGCGACGAGGTCCGCGCCAACGGCATGACCGGCTATCTCATCTACTGGTACCGCGCCCTGTCCGACCGTATCGACCAGCGCACCATGACCGCAGCCCCGCGGATGCTCCGTATCGTCCTGGCCACCAGCGCCCTGGGCGGGATGTTCCTGCTGGGCACCTGGGCCACCCTCGCCTGGCTGGCGACCACTGGCCGAGTCGCCCTGCCCATCGCGGCCACAGCCGTCGTGGCCGTCCAGACCACACTGGCCGCGCTCTCCCAGTTCGTCATCCACGGCGCCGCGATGTTCCACACCTCGCTCTACCTGGCCGACATGCGGTCCTTCCTCGAATTGGCCAGTGAACGCGCCCCCAAGCGCGGAGAATCGACCATCCCCGCACGCGTGGAGGAGATCCGCCTCGACGAGGTCGTGTACCAGTACCCCGACAAAGAGGAAGCAGCGGTCGCAGGCGTGTCGCTGACACTGCGCCGCGGGGAGATCCTGGCCGTCGTCGGCGAGAACGGCTCAGGCAAGTCGACCCTGGCCAAACTCATCACCGGCATTCTGCTCGCCGACAAGGGCCGCGTCCTGTGGGACGGCATCGACCTCGCCGAGGCCGACCCCGATGCCGTGTGGAAGCGCACCGCCCTTGTCCCGCAAGGCTTCGCTTGCTGGCCGCTGCGCACCCGCGAGAACATCACCCTCGGCCAGCCGAGGACATTCGACGACGGGCCGGTGTGGGACGTCGTCGACGCCGTCGGCATGCGTGAAGCGATCGAGAAGCTGCCTCAGCAGCTCGATACCCTCCTCGCCAAGGAGCTGTTCGGAGGCGCCGAACTGTCCGGAGGGCAGTGGCAGCGACTCGTGTGCGGCCGCGCGTTGTACCGGCAGACGCCGCTCCTGATCTTGGATGAGCCGACCTCGCAGATGGACGCTCGTGGTGAGCACGCCATCTTCCTGGAGATCAAGCGGATCGCCGTCGAGCGCATGACGATCGTCGTCACTCATCAGCTCGAAAATACGCGGCTCGCCGACCGCATCCTTGTCATGGACAAAGGCCGAGTCATCGAACAGGGCACGTACGAGGACCTGGTGAATGCCGGGGGCCTGTTCGCGGAACTCGTCGACTTGGCCAAGGACCGTTGACGCCCCATGTCCATGCGGAGGGGCGCCTGTTCGGCTCGGGCGTGGAGGTAGCGGTACCTCTGGCGGCCGTCGGCGAGGCCCGGCGCCGTGGCGCCGGGCCCGGAGGGTGAAGGTCAGGCGTGGCCCCGAGCAGTCACCGGCCCGGCACACTGACAGCCTCCCCAGTGCGGTGTCGCCCCAGCGTTCGACGGGGCAACGAGCCCGGAAAGCACACGGCCCACCGCCTCCCACGCGCAGGAGGCGCGTGGGAGGCGGTGGGCCGTGCCGGCAAAGGGACAGAGACGGCGATGCGGCCGTGCGCGAAGCGGACGCGGGCCGCCGGGGTGCGGGCCCTAGCGGGTGAGGGCGGCTTCGCTCGGCGCCTGGCTACGGGGGTCGGAGGTGAGGGCGCGAAGGATCTCCTCGACGCTCTGCTTGGCGTCGCCGAAGAGCATGCCGCTGTTCTCGCGGAAGAACAGCGGGTTCTGCACGCCGGCGTAGCCGGAGGCCATGGAGCGCTTGAAGACCACGACCTGTTCCGCCTCCCACACCCGCAGCACCGGCATGCCCGCGATCGGGCTGGTGGGGTCGTCCGTCGCGGCCGGGTTGACGGTGTCGTTGGCGCCGATGACCAGGACCACCGACGTGTCGGCGAGGTCGTCGTTGATCTCGTCCATCTCCAGCACGATGTCGTACGGCACCTTGGCCTCGGCCAGCAGCACGTTCATGTGCCCGGGCAGACGGCCCGCCACGGGGTGGACGCCGAAGCGGACCTCCACGCCCCGCTCGCGCAGGCGACGCGTGAGCTCGGCGACCGGGTGCTGCGCCTGCGCGACGGCCATGCCGTAGCCGGGGGTGATGACGACCGACCGGGCCTGCGTCAGCAGATCCGCCACCTCCTGGGCGTGGATCTCGCGGTGCTCGCCCTGTTCCTGGTCCCCGGTCGCGGGAGCCTCGATGCCGAACCCGCCCGCGATGACCGAGAGGAAGGACCGGTTCATCGCCTTGCACATGATGAAGGACAGGTAGGCACCCGAGGATCCGACCAGCGCGCCGGTGACGATCAGCAGGTTGTTGTCGAGCAGGAATCCCGCCGCGGCGGCGGCCCAGCCGGAGTAGCTGTTGAGCATGGAGACGACGACGGGCATGTCACCGCCGCCGATCGAGGCGACGAGATGCCAGCCCAGGACGAGTGCGAGCACCGTCACGGCGATCATCAGGCCGAGGCTCGGGCTGACCGTGAACCAGACCGTCAGCGCTACGAACGCCACCAGCGCCGCGACGTTGAGCGCGTTCTTGCCCGGCAGTACCAGCGGACGGGACTTGACGCGCGCCGACAGCTTGAGGAACGCGACGATCGAACCGGTGAAGGTGACCGCGCCGATGAAGATGCCGATGAACACCTCCGCGTGATGGATCGCCAGCAGGTCGGCCGTGACGTGCGTCTGCGCGGCCCCGTGCGCCTCGACCTCCAGGTAGCTGTTCCAGCCGACCAGTACCGCGGCGAGACCGACGAAGCTGTGCAGCACGGCGATGAGCTCGGGCATCTGGGTCATCTCGACCTGCCGCGCCCGCCAGATGCCGATCGCGGCGCCGAGCACCATCGAGACGACGATCAGCACGACCGCGCCCGCGGTGATGCTCTGTGCCGCGAGCACGACGGTGGCGACCAGGGCGAGGGCCATGCCGGCGATGCCGTACACGACACCGGCACGGGAGGTGCGGTGCTGGGACAGCCCCGCCAGGCTGAGGATGAACAGCAGGGCGGCGACCAGATCCGCCGCGTGGGAGGCTGTGGTTGACGTCATTGCGGCTCAGCCCTTCGAGAACATGGACAGCATGCGGCGGGTGACGGCGAAGCCGCCGAAGATGTTCACGCTCGTCAGCAGGATCGCCACGAACGAGAGCGTGGTGACGACCGCGCTCTCGTGCCCGATCTGCAGCAGCGCCCCGATCACCACGATCCCGGAGATCGCGTTGGTGACGGACATCAGCGGCGTGTGCAGCGCGTGGTGCACCTTGCCGATCACGTAGTAGCCGATCACCACCGCCAGCGTGAAGACCGTGAAGTTCGCCGCGAGTTGCGCGGGGGCGAAGGCGACCAGGGCGAACATGGCCAGCATGCCGGCGCCGATCAGGGCGAACCGGGCCGCCGGGGTGAGCCGCGGCTCCTTCGGCTCCGCGGCCACTGCCACGGGGGCGGGCTGCGCGGCGGGCGAGGCCGAGACGGCCACGGGCGGTGGGGGCCAGGTGATCTCGCCCTCGCGTACGACGGTCACCGCACGCTGGACCACGTCGTCGAAGTCGATGACCAGCCGGCCGTCCTTGCCGGGGGTCAGCAGCTTGAGGAGGTTCACCAGGTTGGTGCCGAACAGCTGTGAGGCCTGGGTGGGCAGCCGCGACGCGAGATCGGTGTAGCCGATGATGGTGACGTCATTGTCCGTGACCACGGTGCGGCCCGCGACGGTTCCCGCGACGTTGCCGCCCTGGGCGGCGGCCATGTCGACGATGACGCTGCCGGGCTTCATCGCCGCCACATCCTCGGCGGTGAGCAGGCGTGGGGCGGGGCGGCCCGGGATCAGCGCGGTCGTGATGACGATGTCCACGTCCTTGGCCTGCCCGTGGTACAGCTCGGCTGCGGCACGGTCGTAGTCCGCGGAGGTCGCCTTGGCATAGCCGTCGGTGCTCTCCTCCTGCGCCACGTTCACCGCGAGGTATTCGCCGCCCAACGACCGGACCTGGTCGGCCACTTCCGGTCGCGGATCGGTGGCCCGAACGATCGCACCGAGACTGGAAGCGGCGCCGATGGCGGCCAGCCCGGCCACACCGACGCCGGCCACCAGCACCTTCGCGGGCGGGACCTTGCCCGCGGCCGTCACCTGGCCGGTGAAGAAACGCCCGAACACGTGCGCCGCCTCGATCACGGCTCGGTAGCCGGCGATGTTGGCCATGGAACTGAGCACGTCCATCGACTGCGCCCGCGAGATCCGCGGTACCGCGTCCAGGGCCAGTACGGTGATCGGTCGGCTCGCGAGTTCCGCGAGGAGGTCAGCCTGCTGGGCCGGGCTGATCAGCCCGATCAGCGTCGCACCGTCGGGCACGCGCGCGATCTCGCCCGGCGAAGGGGAGTTGACCTTGAGCACGACGTCCGCCTGCCAGGCGTCGCCGATCCGCGCCCCCGCCTCACCGTAGGTGTCGTCCGCGAAGCCCGACGCCGTGCCGGCGTCCGACTCGACGACGACGTCGTAGCCCAGCCCCACCAACTGGCGCACGGTGGCGGGCGTCGCCGCGACACGGGTCTCCCCGGGAGTGGACTCCGCCACCACCCCGATGCGCTGGGGCGGGTGGTGGGCCGGTTCTTGTGCGGGCATGGCAATGTCTCCCTCAGGGGGCGCAGATCTGGCGGCACACATATGTGATCAGGGGGAGTCCGCACCCCTTGGACGCAGGAACTTACATGGTGGAGCAGGTTGTTCGGCACAGTGAGCAACCGTGACTTGTTTCACGCGAGGTGTGTCGCCGACAACACGACGGCAGAGGTGTCGCGGTCCGGTGTTCTGGAAATGTGCCCCCCGATTCGGTGTCTCCTGGGTGGGCATCGCTCCAGCCCCCGACAACTCCGCGAGTTCACGAAGTGGACATTCCGGGTGCCGGCAACGTCAAGTCGTACCAGGATCTGGCGTCTCGTCGCGGTGCTGCTGTCCGCGGCGCTCATCTAGGCGTGACCGGGTTCCCGCGAGGATGCCCCGGCTCCCGGGCCGGGGAGGGATCGGGCTCCCGTGGAGCAGGACAGGGGGATTCGGATCGCCGTCAGGGCGACGCGACAGGCGCAGAGCATCCGCGCGAACGGATCGGTGAGGACCTGGACTCCCTCAAGTTGCCCCGTCAAGGCCTGGAGCGGCTGGGTCTGCTGCGAGGGTGGGGCTGCTACCCGGTTCCAGGCCTCGGGGGTGCTGACCCGGGAACGGTCAGGACCACGGGTCGTCCAAGTGGTCTTCGGCGTCAGGTGTGTCGGGCCGCAGCATGGTGCGCATGCAGCGGCGCAGGCCGTTTCCCACTTTGGTGCCGCAAGCGCGCCACTTCGGCTGCCACCGCCAGAGCCTCGACGCGGTGGTCGGCCTCCGGGTCGGTACCGATCCGGATCAGGAAGGGCGCCGTCGGCGCCACTGCGGCCCTCATGTCGTTGGCGCACAGGCCGATGAGCATGCCGAGGGAAGTGTGGACGGCGTCGCCCGCGCGCAGCCGCTCCATGTGCTTCCGAACGCCGGCACCTTCCGGGAAGCGGTCCCAGGGCACCTCCTCAAGCAGGAACCCGTCCCTGGCCTCCGTACGGATGCCCGCCACCACCGCGCGGACGTCGAGAGGCCCTCCCGCCTGTTGGAGCGGATCCCCATCCACGAACGCCCGCGCCACCGCCCGGTAGGCGAGGTCGCTCTCCCATGAACTCACCGGCACCCTCCGTGGAGAACTCTCCCTGAGGCCCGGCATGGTGACGCCGGAGGAAGTCCGAACCTGCAGCGGATCATGCCAGCCGCCACAGCCGACACCGGGCCGACGGTCCCCTGGGGCGGGGAGCGGGTTGACTGGCTGTCGGCATGCGGTTCGCGGGGGCTCAGCCGGCCTTGGAGGGCGCTTCGACGCGGCCATCATCGAGACCGGCACGGACCCATACCGCCTCGCCCGGACGAAAGCCCGCGCTGAACAGGCTGCCTCGCTCTGACCCGCAAGCGTCGAGACGGGCAGGACGACCGGGTATCAGCCCGGCCAGGGCAGCACGGAGAGTTCGGGCCACTGGCTCCTCCACCGCGATGCCTTGGTCTCGTAGACGGTCCGCGGGGCAAGCGCCGGATTGGGGCGGACAACGAGGTTGAACACGTCGGAGAGTCCGTGAGGGGCATAGACGCGCCAGCGTCCGTCCGGCTCCAGCCGCACTCCCAAGCAGCATGTCGTCGCAGCGAAGGAGTCGATCGCGGACTCGGTGGATTCGTACGGCCGGCACGGCACGCCGAACTTCTCCTCGTACCAGAGGTGCACGCGTGCTTCGTTGCGGATCTCCACCTCCGCCGGCACCCCGTCGAACACCTCCTGCCCAGCATTGATCACCGCGTCTTCCGCCTCCCAGGACAGATCGGAGCTGTCGAAGTAGAAGACGTCGTAGTCCTTGATGCCGCTGGTCGGCTGCCTGTCAGTGACGACGTTCCAGACTGTCTGGAACAGGCAGCCCGCAGTCACGTACCAGCCAGGCAGATCCAGCGTCGCAGCTCTGGCCAGCACCTCCGTCAAGACTTCATTGCGTGAGAGGACCGTCCGCAAGGCGTCCAGCTGCTCATCAAGGGGGAGTTGACCGATCACTGGTTCTGACTATCACGACGGGTCGGATCGGCGCATGGTGCTGTATGCCTGATCAATAGCCTGTGTCGGCGTCGGGCGGAGTGGTTCTCGTGCTGCTGTGTTGCGCGTGGCTGGTCGTCGTCACGCTCAGTGGATCGGACCTCGGGCTCGACGTTCCGTAACGGCAGACCGGCAGTAGCCGACGCCCTCGCCGCAGGCGTGCGGGTCTTGTGGGGCGTCGACCGGGCCGATGCCGCGCACGCCTCAGCGGCGCACTCGCGGCGGGACTGGTGTGGTCATGACCTGGGCCGTCCTTACATGTCCAGGACGAGATCGGTGTCGGGACGGGCACAGCAGATCAGTGCCTGTCCCGCGGCGGGAGCCTCGAGCGGGGGAGAGGTGTAGGCGATCTCGCCTGACAGGAGAGAGGTGACGCACGTGTGGCACACCCCGGTCCGGCAGCTCCAGCGCACGGGCACGTCGCATGCCTCGGCGAGTTCGAGCAGGCTGCCCCGCCCGTCCGCGAACGGTGTCGAGATACCGCTGCGGGCGAAGGTCACCACCGGGCCTGTCCCGGGTGGGCCGGGCGGTTGGTGCGGCCGCAGACCGCTCTGCCCGGTCAGGCCGGGGGTGATCGAGGGCAGCGCACCGAACAGCTCGGAGTGGACGGCGCCAGGGTCGACTCCGGCAGTGGTGAGCGCGTCCTTGATGTCGGTCATGAACGAGGCCGGCCCACAGACGTAGGCGGTCGCGTCTGCCGGGATTCCCAGAGCGATCAGGTTGTCCTTGGTGAGGCGTCCCGGCCGGGCGTGACGGTGACTGTGGTCGCCCGGCCGGGCGGCGCTGTAGAACACGTGCTCGTGGGAGTGCGGCAGCGCGGTGAGCAGGGCGCGTGCCTCGGCGGCCAGTGCGTGTTCCTGGGGGCTGCGGGCACCGTGGATCCACCAGACCTCGCGGGCGCTGGACGAGGCCGCAAGCTCGTGCAGCATGGCCAGTACCGGAGTCAGACCGATACCGGCGGAAATGAGAAGGACCGGGCCCGTGCCCTCCTGGAGCACGAAGTCGCCTCGGGGCGCCGCGGCGTCGAGCATCGCGCCCGGTCGCAGCTTCGTGGTCAGATACGCGCTGGCGGCGCCTCGCGGTTCGTGTTTGACGCTGATCCGATAGAGGCCGCCCTCGGGTGCCGAGGACAGCGAGTAGCTGCGCACGGGGGCAGGATGCCCGGCTCCCCGCACCCGCAGTGTCAGGTACTGGCCCGCGCGGGCGGGAGGGAGCAGGGAGCCGTCCGGGGCGGCGAGGTGGATCGAGGAGACGGTGGCACTCTCGGGAATCACGTCGGCTACGCGCAGAGCCCTGAAGCCGTCCCAAGCCGACGTCGTGCCGGCCGGGGCGGCGGCGCCCGGATCCTCCGCGGCCTCGATCAGTTCACGGAACGAGCCCTGCCAACCGGGGCTCAGGGCAGGGATGTTCACCGCCAGGCGCAGCTTCTCCGGGTCCCGGTCAGGCAGATAGAGCAGTGCGTCGGTGTCGGCCACGCTGAGCGTGCCCGGTCCGGACCCGATTTTCGTGATCGCGTCGCCGGCCTGGATGAGCCCTTCGCGCAGGACCCGCATGTAGAAGCCGGGACGGTGGTGGCTGACCAGCAGAGCGGGCAGTTCGGGTTCGCCGAGACGCATCCCCACGCGGTAGCAGGTGACCCGCGGCTGGGTCACCTCGAACTCGGCCTCGCCGATGCGGTACCGGTCACCGATGCACACCTCGTCGTCCGAAAGGCCGTCGACGGTGAGGTTCTCCCCGAACTGGCCGTGCCCGAGGTCGTCGCGCCCGAAGTGCTGCTTCCAGTGCCGGTACGACGCGATCTGGTAGACCAGCACGGCCCGTTGCTCACCGCCGTGGCCGGCCGTGTCGCCCTGTCCGTCGCCGTCGATGTTCAGACGCCGCACCATGACAGGTCCGCGCACCGGGTACTTCCACACGCCCGTGAAGACGGTCCGGCCCTGCCAGGGCACATTCTTCGGCATACCGACATTCACCGAAAGCAGCGACGGCATCGGGTCCTCCTTCTCGTGGTAGCTCTCCTCCGGATACGGCGGCAGCGGTCCGGCCCGTCGATCAGGCAACGCTTCGTCGAGGTCGAGGTCGAGGTCGAGGTCGAGGGCCACTCGTGCGAGATGACGTTCCGCCCGGTTCCAGGCTCTGCCGATCACGGCTGATGTGCACCTCGATCTCGTCCGGTTCGAACGACACCGTCCTTGAAATCCGGCCTACCCCGTCCCGCACGGTCTCGTACGCCCACGCCGCAGGCCGACGAGATGGCCGCCGCCCGCGCCTGCCGCCTAATGGGAGCTACGGAGCCGGGGAATGCTTGGTTCCGTAGCCGCCAGGAGGTGAGCACTATTGCCGCCGGAAGCACGGACTTCTGCTGTCA
>NZ_JBIVVR010000014.1:0-179747 GCF_044757755.1 Streptomyces sp. NPDC091209
CGGCGCGCCTGCAAAGGGGCGCGCCGGGGCCGGTTCCGGTGTGAACCGCCGGCCGCCCTCACGGGCGGATGCCGGCGTCAGCGACGGGGTGAGTGGTGGCACTCCTGGTGGGCGGGGCGCCAGACGCGGATCCACTGGCCGGGGTGCCAGTGGTGGTGCCGGTCCCGGAACGCCGGGCGCCACTGCCGTGCCCAGTGGCCCGCCGCCCTCTCGCAGTGGTGCGACCCCGCCGAGGGCCGGTGATCCTGCGACCCCGCCGACGGCCGGTGGTCCTGCGGGGCGGCCGACGCGGTACCGACCGTACCGACGACCGCGCCCGCAGCCAGGGCCACCGTCGCCGCCCCCAGGGCCGCGGCCCTCTTCAACCCGTTGATCATGTTCAGACCTTTCCGTACGAACCGGGGCTGACGCCCCGGCACTGCCCGGACCATTCGGCCGGACACGTACTGATCCTCACCCCCGGTCATGACCAAATCGCCCTAGAAATCCGCTTCTTAAGAAATGCCAATTAATTTCTCATTCAGCGCAAATAGTCATATATTCATGCTAATAACGTGGCCCGTCACGCGGCGGCAGTCAGCCATCCGGGGCGCAGCGGATCGTTGAGGGTTCTGAACGAAGAGCAGAGGCCTGCTTCATCGGGGAGCGTTGAGCGCCGGGTATGGACGCCCGTCCCGCGCGGTCCGGCAGGCGGTCCGAGGAACCGTGTTGGCAGGCAGTCACAGCCCGTCGCTCGGGGGATGTCGACGGGGCACGACTGCTGCCACGGTCCCACGTTCCCGCGTAGGTCGCCCCATTCCTGGCGTCCGGGTCTGAATGAGGTTGCGGAAGAGCGGCGAGCGCCCCGTCGACTTCACACCGACCAGGCCCTTGCCGCACTCGCAGGCGAAGCGGTGTCCGAAGCCGGGCCGGGCGGCGGTGAACCGCGGGTCGGCCAGGGGCTCCGGGAACGCGGTCGGGAGATGCGCGAGGCGCACAAGGACCTCGCCGGGGCTGGGCTTGGGCAGCCGGCCGGACCGGTCCGGGCTCATGGGCCGCTGTCCCGCAGGACTTCCACCGCGCGCGCGGCGACGAATCCGGCTCGTGCTGGGTCCGGCGGCCCGTCGGCCGCCGGTGGCTGTCGCCGCGCCCGTGTGGCAGGCGGCCATCGACGCCGGCCGGCCCGCCCCGGGCCAGGAACCTCTCACGGCCGTGGGCTGTCCCGTACCGCCCGAAGGCGCGGCCGGGCCGTGGGTGATCGGGGCCGACGCACGGAGCGTGGACCTCGGCGGCGGTACGTGGGGTGCGGGCCGCCTGACATGCGCGGAGCGCGGCGTCGGCGTGTGGCGTGGGACCCGCTCCCCCGCTTCGGTCTCCACCCGAGCCGCCGTGGGCCTGGACGGCGTAACGCCTGTGATCACCAAGGGGTACGGGGTGCCGATCACGAGTACATCGGCAAGGAGCCGGCGGTGCAGGTCGGTCAGGTTCACGCGGCCAGCCGGCACGCTCCGAGCAGCAGATCCCGGTTCAGGAAGGCGACCAGGTCCTGACGCTGCCCCTCGGCCGGAACTCAGTGCGTTGCCTGATCCCGGCCTCTCCCCGGACCCGTCAGCGCGGTCCGCGCCAGGTCGCGTAGCCACACATGTGCGGGGTCGGTGTCGTAGCGCTGATGCCACGACAGGTACACCGGGGCCGGGGGCAGTTCGAACGGCAGTGGGAGGAGGGCCAGACCGAGATCCGCGGCGGCTGAGAGTGTCGTGGATTCGGGGGCCGTGACAAGGAGGTCGGACTCGCGCACGAACTCGAATCCGGCTCGTTCGGTGGGCGCGGTCGCCACCACACGTCGGGTGAGGCCAAGCCGTGCCAGGGCCTCGTCGAGAGCGTTGTCGAACCTTCCGCGCCGCGAGATGGTGATGTGCTCGGCCTCGGCGTACCGCGCGGCGGTGACGGCTTCGGCACGGGCGAGCGGGTGCCCTTGCCGCATGACGATGACCTGGCGGGTTTCGGCCACCTGGTCGGCGCTGATTTCGGGCTGGGCCGGGCGGTTCGCGTTCGCCTCGAGGTCGATTTCGCCGCGCCGCAGTTCGGGGGTGTCGATGCTCGATTCCGCGATGAAGCGCAACCGTACGCCTGGTGCCTGCCTGCGCACTTCCGCGAGGAGCGTGGGGCCGCCGAGGGCGACGAGGGAGTCGTGCCAGCGGAGCGTGAAGGTGCGCTCGAGTGTCGTGAGATCGAGTTCACGGCTTGGCGCCAGCACGCTCTGGACCTGCTGGAGCAGGTCGTGGACCTGTTCCCGGACGGCGATCGCGTACGGCGTCGGGGTCATGGTGCGTCCGGTGCGCACCAGGATCTGATCGCCCGTCGTTCTCCGGATCCGGCCGAGGCTTCGGCTCATCGCCGGGGCGGTCACGTGCAGGCGTTCGGCCGCGCCGGTCACGCTTCCTTCCTCCAGGAGCGCGTCGAGAGCGGCGAGCAGGTTCAAATCCAATTGCATGCGAGTCACTCTAGCCGTGCTTTACATGCACTTGAGGTTAATGCTTGCTGGTCATACCTTCGAGGTGCGGGCGCAGAGATCGATCGTTTCGCGCCCTCGGCTTCATCCCCTGCTGAGATGGGAGTACCGCCATGCCCGAATCGATCCAGAGCACCGGAAGTGCCGCGGCCACCGGTTCCGTGTCCGACGCCGAACTGCTCGCGCAGACCGCGATCGCCGTAGGTGCGGCGGGCTCGGTGCTGCGGGAGCGGTTCGGCGGCGTGGTCCGCCACCGGACGCGCGAAGAGCTGATGCGCGCGCTCGCCGCCAACGACGAGGCGGCCCTCGATGTCCTGCGCCCACGCCTCGCGCTTCTGCGCCCGGGGGCCGGCTGGGTGGAGGAAGAGCTCGAAGGCGGGGCACTGCCGTCCGGCGAGTGGTGGGTCGTGGATCCTGCTGAAGGCAATGTCAACCACCTGCACGGCCTGCCGGAGTGGGCGGTGACCGCCACACTCGTGCGCGACAACCGGGCGGTGCTCACCGCGGTCCACCTGCCGTTGACCGGCGAGACCTACACCGCGCTCGCGGGCGGCGGCGCCTACCTCGACGGCCGGCCGCTGCGCGTTTCCGAGGCCACGGACCTCGGGCTGAGCCTCGTGGCCACGAGTCAGGCCAGGCCGGACGAGGACGAAGCGATCGTGCGGCGCATCGGCTCCTCGATCACCGCGATGCTGCTGGACGCGCTCGTGGTGCGGACGTCCGTGCCCGCGACCCTGCATCTGCTGAACGTGGCCGCCGGCCGGATCGACGTCTTCTGGCAGTTCGCCGGGGCCCGGGCGGACCTGCTGCCCGGCGCACTGCTCGTAGCCGAGGCCGGCGGACGCATCTCCGACGCCGAGGGCCGCCCCTGGACGCCGCAGAGCGAGAGCTTGCTGGCCGCCTCGCCCGGTGTTCACGCCGACGCCGTCGCCACGCTCTCGCGCTGACGACCTCCAAGAACAACAAGCACCGGAAGGACCAGATCAGCATGACCATGATCGCCGTACTCGGAAACGGCCGCGTCGGCGGCAGCCTGTCCGCAGCCCTGACCCGGGCCGGGCATGAGGTGACCGTGGCGGACCGCACGCCCGGCGCCGCCGCCGACGCTGCCCGGACAGGGCAGATCGTCATCAACGCCACGCCGGGCGCCGGCTCGCTGGAACGGCTCCTCGCTCTGCGCGAGGAGCTGGACGGCAAGATCCTCGTGGACGTCTCCAACGCCACCGTCGACGGACCGGACGGACTGCCCGCCAACCTGCTCTACCCCGGCTCAAGCCTCGGGGAGCAACTCCAAGCTGCGCTCCCCGGCACGCGCGTCGTCAAGACGCTCAACACCATGCTCTACACGGTGATGACAGCGCCTGCCGCGCTCGTCCAGCCGCCCACCGCCTTCCTCTCCGGTGAGGACCCGGGGGCCAAGCAGGCCGTCCACGGGCTTCTCGAAGACCTCGGCTGGCACCG
Source organism: Streptomyces sp. NPDC091209 (assembly GCF_044757755.1). Taxonomy (NCBI): domain Bacteria; kingdom Bacillati; phylum Actinomycetota; class Actinomycetes; order Kitasatosporales; family Streptomycetaceae; genus Streptomyces; species Streptomyces sp. NPDC091209. The sequence continues at coordinate 3,953 of NZ_JBIVVR010000014.1, forward strand.
GGAGTGGATCACGGACCTCGGCGGGATCGAGACCGCGCAGGCCGTCGAGGCCGCAGTCCTGTTCGTGCCTCACGTGATCCGGTCCAGCGGATTCGCGCCCTTCGCCATCTCGATCGCCCGCTGACCGGACGAAAAGCTGTGAGCCACGACTTTTAAACGGCACTTCACAAGCCTCGCCGCAAGACAGCATCCCGGCCCGCGACCAGCTGTTCCACCTGCACTTCACGCCGGCCGGCTCATCCTGGCTGAACCTGGTCGAGCGATGGCTCGCGGGCTCCGCCACCCGGAGCACCCCGGATCGCCCTTACATGTCAACTGGCGTAAACCGTCGGTCTCAACCGCCTGCCACGGGCCTGGAGCCGATGGCTGCGCAGGCTGCCTCCTTTGTGGGGTAGCCGTCCGCCGGGTAGACCACCGGCCCGCCGAGTTCCCCATGGCCGTCGGTGGCGGAGGACTCGCCGCTGTCGGGCTGGGCGTTGGGGAAATAGCAGGCCGCGAACCGGGCCGGCTTGGGAGTGTGTGGCACTGTGCCCTGTGGGGGCCGGTTCCACATCCGGTCCCAGGCCGCCGCGCAGGAACGCGCCGCGTCCTGCGGATCGAAATCCTTCATGGCTTTGAGCGGCAGCTGGCTCAGGTCCGCCTCGGGCGACAGCGTGCGAGCACACATGACATTGCGCCCGTCCACGCCCCATGGCCCGAATGTGGCCACGGCAGCCGTGGTGGCGCCCCCGAGGAGGACGGCCGTGACCGCACCCACCATGAACAGGTGCCTGCGCCGCCCGGAACCGGCCGTGCCACGCGGCTGCTCGGTACGTCGCAGGACCTCCCGCAGGACGGCCTGGCCGTCTTCGGACGCCGCCCAGCCGTCGGTGCCGTCGCCGGTGGGGCGCAGGGCGCGGACGGCGTCGAGGTCGGACGCCTGGCTGCGCCTGGTGACGGTCTGCTTCATGCTGACTCCCGTTGGGTGAAGTGGGCCTGGGCAAGAGCGCCATGGACCGGCTGTGCATGGCCCGCACGGGGCAGCGCCGCCCTGAACCTTTTGCGTGCCCGGTGCAGGCGCACAGCGAAGGCAGTGGCCGTGCAGCCCATGACCACGGCCGCCTGCTTGGCCGTCAGTCCGTACCAGGCACTCAGCACGAGTACCTCCCGGTCCTGTTCGGAAAGCGCCGACAGCGCGGCGGCCACCTCGGCCCGCGTCCCTATCGCGTCCCCGATCTCCGCGGCCCCCGTCCGGTCGGCCATCACCGCCAAGCGCTCGGTCAGCGCACGGTGCCGCTGGTCGGACCGCACGCGGTTGGCGAGCAGCCGCCGGGCCGAGGCGAGCAGCCACGGCAGGGCATCGTCGGGTACGGACCCGGACTTGCGCCAGGCCAGCACGAAGGTCTCCGACAGGATGTCCTGTGCTGTCTCCCGGTCCGTACGGTGCAGCAGATACGCCAGGACCCGATCAGCATGAGCCGTATAGAGAGCCTCCAGGGCCCGGTGTCCGGCCGGGTCACCGTACTCCCCGGCGGTTGTTCGTCGTCGTCTCACAGCACCTCCATGTTCAGCCCGTCAACGGCTGTCAACCGGGAGATGTACGGCCGGGCCGGATCTCTTACAGCCCCTGGCGAATTCAGGCTCGGGCCATATCGGCAGGCGTGACACGGAGCACGAGCCTGCCGTGAGTACACACCCCGCGCGAGTCCGCCCCTGCGCGATCGCCCGGCACACAGGCCGGACCGCTGGACGGGAGCGCCCGGCATCGCGGATGCCCGTGACCGTAGTGCAGATGCAACCGGGCAGGTTCGCAAGGGAGTTCACCGACCGAGCGCTTGGGCCTTGCCGACATCACGCCCACAGCCCAGGAGCGGGCGCTGAAGCTGTTGATCTAGTGATCATTGCAGGATTTCTGGTCGTTGTGACGTTCGGAGCAGAAGCGCTCGCGACGTCGTCCGTCGGCGATTGCGAGTACCGCGACCAGCAGCCGGAACGCCTTTCGGCGTTCGTCGCGGGGAGCGAGAGAGGCGATCTTCCCCAGTTGATGGTCGATCCGACCGCGTGTGATCAGTACCGCGGGCGTGTGCGTCGGGCGCAGCCCGGCACGCAGGATGTTCTCCGGTCCGTCTTCGGCGACGGCGCGTGCCTGGAGACAGTGGTGGCGCAGGAACAGCAGCGCCTCGGACTGCTCCTGCGGGCGGAGTGCGTCGAACCATGTGATGCCCTGTGACATCGGACGGAGCCCCTGGGCAAGTTCGTTGAGCATGATGTCGCGTTCGATCAAGGCCGCGTCCCATCGGACAAGCGGCGCTTCGCCGCGGAGTCGAGGTCAGTGGAACCAGGCGACAAGTCGCACATGGTCCGCTCCGTGGAGTTCGCTGAGTGTCCGCATCACGTTCCAGACCGGTCCCCAGGCAGTTTCGTCTCCGGCGACCAATTCTCGGCTTCGTGTGCCGGAAATATCTGTTTCCTGCCAGTCGGTGGAGGCAAGCTCGGCCCAGGTGATCCATGTCGTGCCGTGGACGTCAGGAGGTCCGCCGCACGCGGCGTATTCGGTCTGCAGACTCTCGGACGCGTCGCCCGGAAAGCCGCGACCTTCGGCCAGAGGGCGGAAGCCAAAGGAGTTCCGGATACCGAAGACGCAGGCGAGGGCGTCATAGGCGTTGCCGTTGTTGAGCAGGAAGAGGTCGATGGCGGCGTGCCACACGGAGTCCTCGTCGTCAGGGCCCCAGAGGCGGGCACCTGGTCGGCACTCGACCATCCCGCTGACTTCGGTAGACATGCGGGCATGCTGCCCGCACGGCCCATGAGTCGGCACCTGCTTTTCCTCTGACCCGCCTCGCCATCAGTTCCAGCGGCCGCCTCAGGCGCTCGTGCCGGAGACAACGCGAGCGATGTGGTGGAAGGCGATGGATACGCCTTGCTGTTGCCCCGCCCCCGCGGGTAAGAAGCCAGCCCGCCCCTGCCCGCCAGCTCAAGCGCTCAGCGCCGGCAAGTCGACGGCTCACCTGCCGGGTGAAGCACTCAGGCTCAATGCGTGTGGCTGAAAACGCCAGTTGGCGGCCTTCGCCAAGTAGCACGCTCGCGAGGTGGTAGCCAGGCGTTCCTCGCGGGGCCCGTGACTCCGGGCTCGCGTTCGCCGACGACTTTGTGGACGACGCCTCGGCGTAGCCCCGCCGACCAGCCTCACGGGCCCGTCACCATGACCCCGCCGTTCTGCACCGAGGGCTGCTGGGACAACTTTCATGCCGCAGTTGCCTTCACCGGGAGCAGCCTCCATGATTCCTTCACAATATTGATCAAGTTGGGGGGACAGTGTGTTCAACCTGGGCTTTCTCACCAGGGACCCGTCGGGCGCCAGCGTCGACGACGTGCATTTCGCGGTCGTGGACGTGGAGACCACCGGGCTCGACGCGGGCAGCGACCGCATCGTGGAGGTCGCGGTCACCCGCATGACCGGCGACGGCAGCATGCTGGGCACTGCCTCCACGCTGGTGAATCCCGAAAGCCTGCCGATTCCGGCCGAGGCGAGCCAGATCCACCGCATCTACCCCCGGGACGTCGCCGACGCCCCAACATTCGGGCAGATCGCCCCCGATCTGCTGCACTTGCTCGACGATGCGATCGTGGTGACCCACAACCTCGTGTTCGACGGGGCGTTCCTCACGGCCGAGTTCCGGCGTGCCGGAATCACCGTCCCCGCCATGCCCGCCCTGTGCACCCAGGTCACCGCGCTCAGTCAGCTCATGGACACCCGGGTCAGGTTGCCCACTCTCACCACGCTCATGCTGCGCCGGCGCCTGGGCAAGGCCGCGCACAGTGCTGCGGTCGACTCCCGCTGCACTGCAGCGCTCCTCCACCAGTTCCTCAACAACGCCCCCGCAACCCTCCGTTACGTCGGCACCGTGCCGACACCGGCAGCCGACCGGGCCTTCGCCGCGCCGCAGCGTTTCCGGCCGGCCGCCGGTCGCCAGCCGCAGTGGCCGGACCTGTGGTGGCAGCAGGGAAATGCCAACGGGGCTCCTCGGTGGCATCAGCACTGGCAGGGGCGAGAGACAGCCGCCCAGACGACGTTGGAGTGGCGCGAGGCCGTCGAGGTGCCGGGCATCGAGGTGGTCGCCCCGCCTGCCGTCGAACACAGCCGCGAGCAGATCCTCACCCGGCGCGCCCGCCAGGTCCAGGCCATGGGCAGCCTCGGCGACTACACACCCGATCAGCGTGGGGAGATGGCCGAGCGGACCCTCGCAAGGATCCGCAGCTTCGGCAAACTCGCACCCGAACGGCAGGCTGAGCTCCGCGAAGCCTTCACAGCGCGTCTTGCGGTGAACGGCGGTGACCTTGCGGAGGCCTTCGACCGCGTCAAGGAGCAGTCGATGAACCGGGTCCTGTGCCCGCGGGACGCGAAGATGCACCGTATAGGCATCCCGTGCAACACGCTCGACTGGCCCGACGGCGAGCTTTGGGAGTACCTGCGCGAACAACTCGATGATATGGAGACCGACACCTCCCGCTTCGCCGAGATGATGTACCGGCACCGGGAGTCGCGCGGCATCCTCCGTCCCAGCCCGGCCGAACAGCAGGCAGCCCAGGCTGAACACGAAAACCGTGCCACCGTCATCAGGGCAGCCCTGACAGCATGTGAGGCCCGAATCTCCGACAGAAGAGCGCGGCTTTGACCACCTCCCCCAGGGCCTGCAGGCGAGTTGAAGGCCCTGGGGGATTCCCCCGCGCAAGGGCGACTGCGCGGCATGGAAGCACTCAGGGGCCAAGACATGCGACCCACCATGCCCCCAGGCGGCGACCCGCCCCCACGCTCGAACTCGATTGGGTATAGCGCGAGGGGGCGCACCGTATGCGGTGCGCCCCTACGACATCTTCGCCTGTTCAGCTGCGGCCAGGTGGAACCACTCGACCGACGTCCCAGCAAAACGCAGGGCAACAATGCCCCACTTCTTCTTGTTACTTACTGTCATGTGACCTCCTCCCTCGGAACCCACTGCGGGTCCCGCCTCCCGTACGAACGACGACCCGTCCGCATCTTCCTCAACTTGTCGTGGCTCCAGAGGAGCCGCTTCGCATGCATCCAGAACAGTCCTGAACAGCTCCCAGGCCGCATGGGCTGCCAGGAGAGCCAGGAGCAACAACACCAAGAACGTCCACCACGGAGTCGAACCCGTCACCATGGCCATAGCTCAGCAGGCGAAAATGTCAATACTTATTGTAACAATTTGCTGACATTTTGTCAAACCCTCCTGTGTCCAGTGCAGTTCCCCGAAGCATCAGCGAGCCGCACCCTCCGGGGAAGCCAGCGGCTTCTCTTTGGCTTCGGAGTGACGTCGGCGGGTTTCGAGGGAGTGCCAGCGGTTCACCTCGCACGCCGATGCCCCGCCCGCCTTCGTCCTGGCCAACGACGCCCTAACGGGAGTCGGGGCCGACGTCGGATTCGGCGAACTCGGCATGCGCTGGATCCGCTGTCGTCCTGGACGCCGAGACGGAGCGGGCCAACATCGATCACTTCAATGCCGGCCGGCCCGCTCGGACCTTTCGACCGCAGGCGGCTCAGGCATCTCCCGGAGTTGAGAGAGCTGGGGTGTACCGCCGCGGCAGGACGGGCGTGGCCCGTCATTCGGGGGACGTCGACGGGCCATGCCGCTTCTCACGGTCCCCTGCGCAAGGCCGTGCTCGGCGCATTCCCGCAACACGGTCATCGGCTGCCGTGGCGGGAGACCGTCATCCCCGATCACTCCGAACTCAAGAGTCCCCAGCCTGGGACGGCCGTGTCGTTCGTTCACCTCCGCGGCGGGGAATCTCTTCCCCGCCCAGAGCTCGCCGTGGATCAGCTTCGCTACCTCACCTCTGTCATCCGCAACCGCCGGCGAGCACGGCCGCGGCGGCGCGTGCATCCTCCAAGGGGCATCGAACGCACAGTCAGGCCGACTTACGATCAGGGCAAGGACCAGTCGTCTGCCACATCGAAGGGGAGCTCATGGCAGAGCTTGTGCGGCAGCAGGACGTGAATGCGTACGTGGGCTTTCACGCCTTCGGGCTGCAGGAGTCCGACGACGCGGACCTGCCGCTTCCCTTCCCGGACGACTTCGACCGGCATGCGTTCCTCAGCACTCACCCGGGGCGCCTGGACATCACCAGCGGTGGTCATACCCACACCGCCGCGGTCGGCGTCGAGGTGTGGGACGGGCCGCCACCCCGGCAGGACCGGGCCGACTGGGACGAGACCGCCGAAGCCGAATTCGAGTCCATCAGTGGTCAGGTAGCCGTGTGGTCCATGCACACGGGCCGGATGGACGACCTGATCACGCTGGCGGATTCCGGCGGTTCGTGGCACGTCCGTGTCCACTGTGCGGGCCGGGCCGAGGCCGCAGCCCTGTCGGAGGGCGAGGGCACCGGCCACGGTGTGGAGCGCTACCTCGTGCAGTTCTGGCCCGCCAAGTCCTGAACCGGCTGCGGCGGGAACAGCCGGTCCAGGACTGCTCCCGCCGCGGCGCAGGTCAGGTGACGGTCTTGGCAGACCGGACGCCGTCCCCGAAATCCAGCACGGTGTCCCGGCGTTCACCGCCGTCGGTCACAGGGCAGTGGCGGCGCGGACCAGCCCCGCGACCGCCGTTGAGCGGCTGTGCGGGGGCCAGGCGATGACCGTGGTGACGTGGGGGGCGTCGGGGACCGGTACGGCGGTGAGGTCCTCGCGCAGTCCGGTGCGGCCCGACTCCGGCACGACCGCGCAGGCGCGGCCGAGGGCGATGAGCTGGGTGAGTTGCGTGTGGTCGCGCACCTGCGGTCCGGGGCCGTCCGGGAAGGTGCCGTCAGGGCGAGGCCAGCGGGGCAGGGGCAGGTCGGGAAGGTCGGTGACCTCGGCGAGCCGCACGTGGGGGCGGGCGCTGAGAGGGTGGCCCGCCGGGAGGATCGCGACCTGACCCTCGCAGTGCAGGTCCTCGGTGTCGAAGCCGGCCGTGTCGTCGAACGGCCGATGCAGCAGGGCTACGTCGGCCCGGCCGTCGTGCAGCACCCGTGCCTGCTCGCCCGGCCCGCACAGCACGACGTCCACGGCGACGGCGCCGGGCTCGGCGGCGTAGGCGTCGAGGAGTTTCGCCAGCAGTTCACCGGAGGCGCCCGCCTTCGCGGCCAGGACCACGGCGGGGCGGCCGGTCGCCGCGAGGGCGGCCCGGCGGGTGCGCCGTTCGGCGGCCTCGACGGCGTCCAGCGCCGCCCGCGCCTCCCGCAGCAGCACCGCCCCTGCCCCGGTCAGGGCGACACCCCGGCTGCCGCGCTCCAGCAGGAGGGCACCCAGGCGCCGTTCGAGCCCGCCGATCGCCCGCGACAGCGGGGGCTGGGCGATCCCGAGCCGCCGCGCGGCCCGGCCGAAGTGCAGCTCTTCGGCGACCGCGACGAAGTACCGCAGCTCACGTGTCTCCACCCCGCCAGCCTAACCGGGACGGCCAGGAGCGATACCCGGGCGGTATCGCCGTCCACCCAGTCGGTCTTGGACGCCCTGCCCGGCGGGGAGAAGTATCGATGTCATGAGTGAGACGAACACCGTGAACCACCACAAGGTCGCGCTGGTGACCGGGGCCAACAAGGGCATCGGGTACGAGATCGCCGCCGGGCTCGGCGCCCTCGGCTGGTCCGTCGGAATCGGCGCGCGGAACGAGGAGCGGCGCGAGGCCGCTGTGGACAAGCTGCGCGCGGCCGGAGCCGACGCGTTCGGCGTGCCGCTGGATGTGACCGACGACGCCGGCGTGACGGCGGCGGCTCGGCTGCTGGAGGAGCGTGCCGGGCGGCTCGACGCGCTCGTCAACAATGCGGGGATCACCGGCGGCGGACCGCAGGAGCCCACCACGGTCGACGTGAACCGGGTACGGGCGGCCGTGGAGACCAACGTGATCGGCGTCATCCGCGTCACCAACGCCCTGCTCCCTCTGCTGCGCCGCTCGCCGTCGCCGCGGATCGTGAACGTCTCCAGCAGCGTCGGCTCCCTCACGCTCCAGACCACGCCCGGCGCCGAGACGGGCCCCATCTCCGTCGCCTACGCTCCGTCGAAGACGTTCCTCAACGCCGTCACCGTGCAGTACGCCAAGGAACTGGCCGACACCCACATCCTGATCAACGCCGTCTGCCCCGGTTTCACGGCGACCGACCTCAACGGCTTCCGGGGAGTGCGCACCCCCCAGCAGGGCGCAGCCGCCGCGATCCGGCTGGCCACCGTATCGGCCGACGGGCCGACGGGCCGCTTCTTCGACGACGAGGGAGAGGTGCCCTGGTGACGCGCTTCCGGTTCGCGCCGCCCCGGGGAGACGGCGCATGCGCGTCGTTGTGACCGGCGCCGTCACGCCATGCCGGTACGGCCGTCGGGCCCGAGCCGCCGGCGGACCACGAGGTGAGGGACCGAAAGGCACCCAGCGTCTGTGACAAGCAGCCTGCCTTCCGGGTGACAACCAGGCTGCTTCGGCCCGGCCCTTCTGCCGACCTGTTCGGCTCCGCCGGTGACAACTATCGGGCCTCGGCGCAGTTGGACGGTTCAGCGAAGCGGCGAAGCTCCTGGTGGACGGGTTCTCGACCAAGACCACCCGTACCGCCAGGAGCTTCGCGTGCTTGTTGACCCGTTACGAGGTAGTGGCGGGTGTTCGGCAGCCGGCCTTCCCGCCCCGCCGCCCGGCCGACGTCCTTGCGGGGCGCAACCCCTGGTCTCGGATGTCCGTCACAGCGGACCAAGCCCGGGTCGAGCCTCGCCCGGGTGAGGAGACACACCCTGGCCGTGCTCCCGGCGCGTGGAGAGGAGGGTCCTGCGCGTCTCCTCCGCGCGGGGGGAGCCCAGCGCGGTGTACAGGGACAGCGCCTGGTGAAGGTGGTCGATGGCCTGCGTCCGCTCTCCGGTGTCCCGCCGGATGAGGGCCGTACCGATGTGGGCGCGGGCCTGTTCTTCCTGTTCTCCGATTCCACGGGCCACTTCCAGCGCTGCCGCGTGGGCTTCGAGGCCTTCGGTGTGCTGTCCGGTGCCGTGCAGGGCCTCGCCCAGGCCGTTGAGCGCGCCCGCCTCTCCGTAGGGTTCTTTCGTCCGGCGGAAGTGGGCCAGGGCCTGGTGCTGGTGCTCGGCGGCTTCCTTGTACCGGCCCTGATGGCAGCGCGCGTCCCCCAGGTTGGACAGCGCGTGGGCTTCTCCGCCGGTGTGTCCGAGCCGCCGGAAGAGGGCGAGGGCCCGCTCGAAGCGCTCGGCCGCGGCCGAGTGGTCGCCCAGTCGCGCCAGGACGATCCCCATGTTCCCGAGGGTGCTGGCCTCTCCGAACGCGTGGTCCGTCCGCCGGTACAGCGCCAGCGCCTGCCGGTATCGCTCGACCGCGGCCTGGTAGTCCTCGAGCAGCTCCTGGACGATGCCGAGGTTGTTCAGTACGTCGGCTTCGCCGTGGGCGTCGCCGGCCGTGCGGAACAGGCCGACCGCTCTCTCGTGGTGCTCGGCGGCCTCGCGGTACCGGCCCTGCAGCTCGTGCAGTACGCCCACGTTGGTGAGGTGCCGCGCCTCTCCCGCCGGATACCCGGCGCTGCGGCACAGTGCCAGCGCATCCATGTGGTGCCGGTGGGCGCTCTCGTAGTCTCCGAGCCGGCGGTGGACCGCGCCGACACAGGCAAGGACGTCGACCTGGCCACGGGTGTCTCCCGCCTCGCGGGCCGCCCGCAGGGCGTGCGTGTGAAGGGTCAGCGCGTCGGCGAAGTGCCCCGAACGTTCGTAGTGGCGGTGGAGTGTGGTGGCGATCCGTACGGTGTGCCGGGACGGCCCGGGCTCCTCGGTCCGGGAGCACAGTGCCACCAGTGTGGGCTGCGCGGTGCGCAGCCACGCGCGGCACTCGTCGGCCGTACGCAGGGGCGGCAGACCGGTGCCGGGTATGTCGACGGCGGGACGCAGGTGCCGTTCGGCGGGATACAGCACGTTCATGGCCGCTGCCGACGCCGCCAGGCAGTGGTCCAGCAGGCGGTTCAGTGCGGCGTCGCGCTCCGCCGGCCCGTCGTGCCGGCTCGCGAGTTCCGCGGCGTAGGCGCGGAGCAGGTCGTGCATGCCATGGCGGTCGGGTGCGATCCGGTGCACCAGGTGCGCGCGGGACAGGGCGTCCAGGGACCGTCGCGTGCGTTCCACGGTGTCGCCGGCCAGGGCGGCGGCCGCGTGGACGTCCGTATCGGGTCCCGGGTGCAGGCCAAGGAGCCTGAACAGGCGTGCCTCGTGCTCGGGGAGGCGGTCGTAGGACCAGGAGAAGACGGCCCGGACGGCGGCCCGGGGATCTCCGTCGCCGGAGTCGAGCAGGTCCAGGCGCCGCCGGTGGTCGCGCAGTTCCTCCGTCAGGTGGGCCAGCGGGTCCTGGGGACGTGACAGGGCCAGTTCGGCTGCCACCCGCAGGGCCAGGGGCAGGCGCCCGCATTGTTCGGCCAGGGCTGCGGCAGAGGCGTGGTCGGTGTCGACGCGTGCCCCGATCAGGTCACGCAGCAGGGTGTGCGCCTCGTGCGGGGACAGGACGTCGAGGAGCACTCGGTGCGCGCCGTGCAGCGACACCAGGGAGGACAGCGAGTCCCGGCTGGTGACCACGACTTTGCATGTCTGGCTTCCGGGCAGCAACGGGCGTACGTGCGCGGCGGAGGCGGCGTTGTCGAGGAGGATGAGCAGCCGGCGTCCGTCGACCGCTGTGCGGTAGCGCGCCGCCCGGTCGTTGAGCCGCGGCGGTATCTCCTGGGCGGGTACTCCCAGGGCGGTGAGGAACCCGGCGAGGGCCTGTGCGGCGGAGACCGGTTCGTCCGGATCGTAGCCGCGGAGATCGACGTAGAGCTGTCCATCGGGGAATTCCTCCCGCATGCGGTGTGCCCAGCGCACGGCCAGTGCGGTCTTGCCGACGCCCGCGATGCCGGAGACGGCGGAGACGACCGCTGCCGCCGCGCATTGCTCCTCGTCCGTGCCGTCTGCGGAGATCAGGCGCCGTGTGAGTTCGGCCAGTTGCTCCTCTCTCCCGTTGAAGTGGCTCACGTTCATCGGGAGTTGGGCGGGGACCGGGGCGGGGACCGGGGCGCGCGTACGGACAGCGGCCGGGTCGGATCCCACGCCCGGCGGCTCCTGCCGTCCGGTGCGGCGCAGCATCTCCTCGTAGGCCGCCTGCAGTTCACGGCGCGGGGCCACGCCGAGTTCGAGGGAGAGCTGCCGGCGGATCCCTGTGTAGGTGTCCACTGCTTCGGCGGTTCTTCCGGCGGTGGCCAGGCTCTGGATCAGCGCCACGGCGAGCGGCTCGCACAGCGGGTGCTCCGCCAGCAAGGGCTGCAGGACAGCGGGTACTTCCTTGTGCCTTTCCTGTCGCGGCAGGGCGTGGGCCCAGGCGAGCGCCGCCTGCAGGCGTTCCTGTGTCCAGGCGGTCCGTGTGCGCTCCGCCCACTCCCCTGCCAGCCCCGCCAACGGCGCACCGCGCCACAGGCGCAGCGCCTCCTGCAGGATGTGTGCGCGGCGGGCGCCGGACAGGTGCGGCTCGCGGCCCTGCAGGACGAGCGAGCGGAAACGGAGCAGGTCGACGGTGTGCTCGTCCGCCTCCAGAATGTATCCGCCGGAGGATCGCCGGATGCACAGCGGTGTCCGGGGCGCCTGCGCCTCGCCCGCGCCCGCCGTGGGTGACGCACCGTCAAAGAGCCGCCGCAGACGGCTGATGTGCGAATAGAGGACCGACCGCGCGCCGTCGGGCGCGGCGGTGCCCCAGACCCGTTCCACCAACGTGCTCACGGGGACCGGCCGGCCGGTGTCGGCCGCCAGCGCTGCGAGGACCGCTCGACGACGTGGCTGCCCGACGTCGACCACGTGCCCCGCGACGTGCAGTTCCACAGGTCCGAGCAGGCGCAGGTTCATCGTGCCTCAGGTGGGATGGGCGATGGAATGGCCGTCCTGCGGCGGGGACTTGGTCCGCCCGAGCGGGAGCCGGTCTTCCGAACGGCCCTCCGTCATTGGTTCCGGGGCGGTCGCAGGACAGCCGTCACAAGGTTTTCGCAAGGTTCACCGTTGATCCTCAACCTACATGCCTTCGGGCGGACCACGGCAAGCGCCGCGGCCGCGGGGAACGCCGACACCGGCTCACGCAGGGCTTCCAGGGACAACCTGGCACCCGCCCTGCCAGAGGTCGGGCGAGGCGCGGCCGAGCCGGCGCAACAAGAGAACGGACCATTCATGCGCACGATGATTTCCCGAGCGAACCGGACAGCTGTCACTGTCGTTGCCGCCGCCTTCATGGCGTCCGCAGTAGTTGTCGCGGGGGCGACGACCGCCTCCGCGGAAGGCTGCAGGGGCTCCCTGTGCGGCGCGGTGAAGAACAGGACCGGCGAGACGATGCACTACACGATGAGTCTCGGCGAGGGCCCCCACTACTGCGACGTGTGGAACTGGGGCGGCGGCACCGGCAGCGAGTTCAAGCACGCCAAGTGCAAGCAGGAGTCGTTCGGCAACGGAACGCGGGGCGGCAACGGGACCGGCCATGACGTCGACGCCTTCACCTTCGTCGGCCACGGCTACCACGAGCGGTTCTCGCGGGTCGGTACCTGGCACTGGCGGGCGAAGGGGGTCTGGACGAAGGTCCGGACCGGAGAGATCGGCGACTGCGGTATCGGCGACAACAACGAGGTCTGGTGCACCGTGCTCGTGCAGGTCTGAGAGGGCCCCGCAAGGCGGCGGGCACGTGTGTGCCCGCCGCCTTGCGGCGTGAGGGATGAGCTGCACCCCGTTTCGTGGAGTCCCCGGCCTGCCCCGGATCCCGTGTCGTACGGTCTGATGTCGCGGCCGCCCACCGTCCGCAACGGATCTCACCGAACCGGCGGTGCCGCCGGTTCGGCCGGGAGATCTGAACCGATACCGGAAGTCAGGCGGCGACGAGCTCCTGTTCGCGGTCCGGCGTTTCGACCTTGGGCTTCTTGTTCGGCAGCGAGAGCCGGAAGACCTTGTGCCACGCGGAGAACACCTGCTTGGGCAGCGGGCCGGTGACGTACTCCAGCTCGTACTTCTCGAACAGCGCGCGCACCTTCACCGCGACCTCGGCGTACCGGTTGCTCGGCAGGTCCGGGAACAGGTGGTGCTCGATCTGGTGCGACAGGTTGCCGGTCATGAAGTGCATGGCCTTGCTGCCGCTGATGTTCGCCGAGCCCAGCATCTGGCGCAGGTACCACTGGCCGCGCGTCTCGCCCCTGATCGACCGGCGCTCGAAGACCTGTACGCCCTCGGGGAAGTGCCCGCACATGATCACCGAGTGGGTCCAGACGTTGCGGACCAGGTTCGCGGTGAACGTGGCGGCGAGTGTGGGGAGGAACGACGGGCCCGACAGCAGCGGGTGGATCACGTAGTCCTTGAGCACCTGCTTGCGGATCTTGCGGCCCACGGCCCTGGCCCGCTCGCGGAACTCCGGGTTCTTGCGGCGGCGCTTGTGCAGGTTCTTGCCGAGCTCCAGGTCGTACGCTGCGATGCCGTACTCGAAGAAGCAGGCGTTGATGAAGTTCCACAGCGGCTGGCCGAGGTGGAACGGGTGCCACTTCTGGTCCTCGTCGACGCGCATGATGCCGTAGCCGAGGTCGTTGTCCTTGCCGATCACGTTGGTGTACGTGTGGTGCAGCTCGTTGTGCGAGTGCTTCCACTGCTCGGACGGCGAGACGTGATCCCACTCCCAGGTGGTGGAGTGGATCTTCGGGTCCCGCATCCAGTCCCACTGGCCGTGCAGGATGTTGTGGCCGATCTCCATGTTGTCCATGATCTTCGCCACGGACAGACCTGCGGTGCCGAGCAGCCACGCGGGCGGGAAGATCGAGAACAGCAGCACGCCCCTGCTGACCAGTTCGAGCTTGCGCTGCGCCGAGATGACCTTACGGATGTAGGCGGCGTCCTTCTCGCCGCGGCCGGCGATCACCTCGTCGCGGATCGCGTCCAGCTCGCGGCCCAGCTCCTCGATCTGCTCCGCGGTCAGGTGGGCGGTGGGGTCGATGGCGGTCAAGGTGCTCCTACCGTTCGATGTCGCAGGGGCCCGCCGCGGCGGACACGCAGGTCTGGATGAGGACGCCCGGCTCGGCCTCGGTGATCTCGCCGGTGCGCAGGTCGCGGACGGCGCCCGCCTTGAGCGGCGTGACGCAGCCGAAGCAGATGCCCATGCGGCACCCGGAGGGCATGAGCACGCCGGCCTCCTCGCCGATGTCCAGCAACGGCGTGGCGCCGTCCGCGTCGACACTCTTGCCGGTGGCGCTGAACGTGACCTTGCCGCCGTCGCCGGCGACGACGATGCCGGGGCGGAAGCGTTCGGTGTGCAGGCGCTCTGGGACGCCGTGCTCGCTCCAGTGCTCCTCGGCGGCGTCGAGCAGGCCCGCGGGCCCGCAGGCCCAGGTCTCGCGCTCGGCCCAGTCGGGCACGAGTTCGTCGAGACGGGTGATGTCGAGCAGGCCGTCCGTGTCGGTGTGCACCTCGGTGAGCCGCAGCTTCTTGTCCGCGACCAGCTCGTGCAGTTCGCCGCGGAAGATCACGTCCTGCGGCTGCGGCGCGCAGTGGACCATGACGACGTCGTCGAACTCGGTGTCGCGCAGCATGCCCATCACGGGCGTGATGCCGCTGCCGGCCGTCAGGTAGAGCACCTTGGCGGGCTTGGCCTGCGGCAGCACGAAGTCACCGGTCGCCTGGTCGAGCTGGATCAGCGTGCCCGGCTTCGCCCTGCGGACCAGGTGGTTGCTGACCTTGCCGTCCGGGATCGCCTTCACGGTGATCGTGACGCGGCCGTCCTCGCGGTTCGTCGGCGAGGTGATGGAGTAGGCACGCCACAGGCGCACCCCGTCGACGTCGACCCCGATCCGCACGTACTGACCGGCTGTGTGGCCGCGCCAGCCCCGTCCCGGCCTGAGCACGATGGTCGCGGCGTCACCCGTCTCGGGGTGCACGGCCTCGATGCGCCCCCGCAGGTCGGCGCCCGCACGCAGCGGGCTGACCAGGTCGAGGTAGTCCGACGGCAGCAGCGGCGTCGTGACCATCTCCAGCAGTTTCCACGCCCTGCTGCGGAGGGCTGTACTCGTCATGGCCCCAGCTTGCTGCGTCTCAGGGCGTAAAGTCCTGACCGCAGGACGTGAATCTGATCGGCGGAATTGTTCGCAGGGAACAAAAACGTGAGCCATGCAATCCAGAGGGCCAGCGAACTGGCCCTGGACGAGACGACGGTCACCGCACTTCGGGCCGCGCTGAAGACCACTGCCGACGAGGTCGTCCAGGCGATCATCGACGAGGTCCCTTCCTACGCCAACGCCCTTTCGGGCCACATGGGCGCCACCATCCGCCGAGCCGTCCGCACCGCCCTGGGGCACTACCTGGACCTCGCGAGCGGGAACGCCACAGGCGGCGACGCCGGTGACGCGGCCTACGAGCTGGGCCGCGGCGAGGTGCGCGACGGCCGTTCGATGGACGCCCTGCTCAGCGCCTACCGCGTCGGCGCCCGCGTGGCCTGGCGATGCCTGGCAGCGGGCGCCGTACCCGCGGGCCTGCCCGCCGCCGAGGTCGCCAAGTTCGCCGAGCTGACCTTCGCCTACATCGACGAGCTCTCCGCCGCGAGCGCCGCGGGCCACGCCGACGAACTGGCCGCCCGGGGCAGGGACCACGAGCGCCACCTGGAACACCTGGCCCGCGACCTCCTCGCCGGCGCGAGCCCGGACGTGCTGCTGGCCTCTGCCCAACGGGCCGGGTGGCAGCCTCCGGTTTCACTGACCGCGGTCCTGCTGCCCGCCGCCCAGGCCCGGCCCGCCTACCGCGCGCTCGACCCGAGCACCCTCGTCCTGGACGATCTGCCGGACGCCACCGGTGTGCTGCTCGTCCCCGATGCCGACCGGTCACATCTCTTGCGGCAGCTGACCGACCGCACCGCCGTGGTCGGCCCGGCCCGGCCATGGACTCGTGCGTCCGCCTCGTACGCACGAGCCGCCCGCGCGCGCTCCCTCTCCTCCGATATTCGCGACACCGAGGACCACCTGCCCGAGCTGGTGCTGAGCGCCGACACGGACGCGTTCGCAGACCTGCGTGCCCGAGCCCTCGCACCGTTGCGGACCTTGCCTGTCGCGACCGCACGGCGGCTGGAGGAGACGTTGCGGGCGTGGCTGCTGCACCAGGGCAGGCGGGACGAGGTGGCGGCGGTGTTGTTCGTCCATCCCCAGACGGTCCGGTACCGGATGTCGCAGCTGCGGGAGCTGTTTCCGGATCTCACATCGCCACACCGGGTCCTTGAACTGACGCTGGCGGTCGGTCTTCGGGCCGGCTGACGCGTACGTCGACCGTCCACGACCGCGTTCCGCGAGCGGTCCAGGAATCGTGCCTCGTTCTCGGTGACTGCTTCCTCCGGAAACCTTCCGTCCCGGTATCAAGCTGTCCAGGTCAAAGGGGGAGCTTCGCTACGGGCCGGAGCCTGGTTCAGGACACTCCCCGTACTGGCGCTTCCCTGACTGCGTGACGGGCCGGTCGCGGCCCGGCGGCCCGGATCGTGTTCGTGGGCATCGGATCCGGGGCGCGCCGGACGGTCTGTCCGACCGGCCCCGGTCGGTGCGGGGCCGGCCGGTGGGCAGAAACGGCGCGAAGGCACTCGCGGTGTGCCCCGGTTCGTTCAGCTCAGGCGCCACTGCTGGTTGGCGCCCCCGTTGCAGTTCCACAGCTCCAGCTGCGTGCCGTTGACGTTGCCGGCCGGTTGGTCGCCGCCGGTGACGTCGAGGCACAGGCCGGACTGGACGCCGGTGATCGTGCCGTCGGCGTTCAGGCGCCACTGCTGGTTCGTGCCGCTGCCGCAGGTCCACAGTTCGACCTTGGTGCCCGCGGTGGTCGCGGCGCCGGTGGCATCCAGGCACTGCGTGCCTCCGTACAGCCGCAGTTCGCCGGCCGCGGTCAGGGTGGCCTTCTGGTTGGCGCCGCCGTTGCAGTCCCAGATCTCGATCTTCGTGCCGGGCGCGGTCTGGTTGTCGAACGCGTCGAGGCAGCGGCCGGAGGAGGCGCCGACGAGGGCGTGCGTGGTGCCGGTGCTGGTGGCCGAGCCGGTGGACACCCGGAGCAGGACCGTGCCGTGGCCGGGCACGGTGGCCGAGATCGCACCGCTGGTGGTGGTCTTCACATGCGACCACAGGTTGTCCAGGCTGTAGCCGGCGGGCGAGGCGGGCAGGCCGACCGCGGACGCGGTCGTGGAGATGGTGGCCGCGCCGGAGTTCTCGTTGAACAGCGCCACCGACACGTCGCCGCCGGCCAGTGGCTTGGCCAGTACGTTCAGGCCTCCGGCGGAGGACACCTGCACCCCCTGCCTGCCGAGCGCGTCCTGGTCGACCGCGACGACGTCCCGGTCCCCGAGGACGGACGCTGTGGCGGCAGTGGAGTTGGGCAGGTCGTTGCCCGTGATCAGCGGGGCCGCCATCTCGGCCCAGAGACTGAACTCGCTGCGGTCCTCGGTGAACGACATGCCGCCGTTGCCGACCTCGAGCATGTCGGGATCATTCCAGCCACCGGGGCCGGCGTACTGCGCCAGCTTGACGTTGGCGTGGAAGATCGACAGCAGGGAGCCGTAGCTGTCGTTGATGTCGCCGGTGGTACGCCACATGTTGCCCACGCCCGCGCCCCACGTCCACACGTTGTCCACGCCCCACTCGCACAGGCTGAACACGATGGCGCGGCCGCTGCCGGCCAGGGCGTCGCGCATGGTGGTGTCGCGCCGCTGGGCCGAGGTCCCGTCGTCGTTGCAGTTGTCGTACTTGAGCAGGTCCACGCCCCAGGAGGCGAAGCTGTTCGCGTCGGTCTGCTCATGGCCGAGGCTGCCGGGGTAGCCGGCGCAGGTCTTCGTGCCCGCGCTCTCGTAGATGCCCAGCTTCAGGCCCTTGCCGTGCACGTACGCAGCGGTGCCGCTGATGCCGTCCGGGAACTTGACGGGGTCCGGCACGAGACGGCCGGCGGAGTCGCGGCTGCCGGCCATCCAGCAGTCGTCGATGTCGACGTAGGTGTAGCCGGCCGCGGCCAGCCCGGAGGAGACCAGGTAGTCGGCGACGGATTCGACCTTCTGCTCGGTGACGTTGCATCCGAACTTGTTCCAGCTGTTCCAGCCCATCGGCGGGGTCAGGGCCAGCCCGTTGGGCAGCGCGCCGGCCTGTGGTGCGGTGCCCAGGACCCAGGCGGCTGAAGCGACGAGCAGGGCCAGGACGGTGCCGACCGCGGTACCGGTGCGTCTGCGGGCGGGGTTACGGCGGCTGCCGGTGCGGGCCGGGACGTACTCGGGGTGGAATGCGCGGCGTGTCCGGAGTGTGCGGGCCATGTGGAGCGTGCGGGGCATGTGGAGGCGCACGTTGTCCTTCTTTCGGATGGGGGCTACCCGATGGGCACTCAGGCTCGCGGACAGGCTTGGGTGACCCCGCGTCAGGTGTGAGAACAGCCGAAGGGGATGACAAAGACGCATGATGGGTAAGGGTGGAAAGTTTTGGATTCTGTGCGAATGCCGGGCCATACCGTCGCAGTCCACACAGGCTCCGTCAAGGGTGTACACAGCAACCGGAGCGAAACTCTGGTGCCGGTGCTCATCGGCGTCGTCGCCGACCAGGCCGTGAGCAGCGGCGACAGCAGTCGGCTGCCACTGTGACCGGCCGTCCTCACCGTCCTCCACATCCGCCTGTCGTGACTCCTCCCCCGGCTGAAGCCAGGGGCTTCTCGCTATGCCGGGTTGGCGTTGCGACGGACCAGCCCCGGCCGCCGCCGTAGAACGTTGGTGGCTGCCACGGTCTCGGCGTGCGCGTTCAGCTGATCATCGACGAACGGAAGGCCAAGCGGCGGCAGATACCCGGCCGGGGCAAGCTATAGCCGCTCCGCCCGACCCCACCCGGCACTGGGCTGCTCCCGGCGGATGAGGACAGCGGTTCCCAGCCGGCGCATGTCGGATGAACCCGTCGGCGGCAGCGCGACGGACAGGTGGGTGGCTTGCTGAAATAAGACCCGGAGGAGGGCGCGGGGCGGTACGCGCCTTCGTGCCGAACTCTGCGCGGTAGCAAGGCCCGGGATGATGGAGCATCGGCTCAGCCGTCCATCCGCCTGTCAAGGGCAGGTCCGTGCAGCCGTCGGCCCTCCCGCGGCGAGGGAGCTAACCCCGCAGGCGCGGGGACGACCGGAGGCCGAGGCCGCTGCGGAACCTGGATCCGGGCGACGCGGATGCGGTGCTGGCGCTGCTGCGGCAGAAACCGAGGGTTAGCCGGTAGCCGACATGACACGGTCCCGGCGGTGTGCACCGGAACCGGTCAGGCTTGGGAGCCGGTGCGCCACGAACGGATGGCCGCCGCGGTGTCCCTCAGTCCTGCCTCCCCGGCGCGGATCTCCCCGGCCAGGGCCCACAGAGCCTTGGACTCCGGGGCGACCGGCCGGCCGGAGAGCTGCATGTATGCCTGGGCGGCCGACCAGCCGATGACCAGGTTGTAGTCGGCGAACGGTTTCAGCGTGAGCGCGAGGTACAAAAACGTCGCCGCACGTACCTCCGGCTCCTCGTAGTACGGAGAGCCCGCGATCTGCTCGTAGCGGTGGGCGGTGCCCGTCCAGTGCAGGGCCCCCCAATCGCTGATGTCCACGTTGGGAGGTGCAGCCTCGGACTGGATCGTGAGCAGCCATCCTGGATCCACGTAGACGATCGGGCTCACCGAAGGCCTTCCGGAGCGTCCTCGACGGCGGCCAGCGCTACGGAGTAGGCGCTGCGGGCAGCGTCCAGGAACGCGGCCCGGTCCACCTCGGCCACGAGCACCTTGTGCGCAAGGGAGCGGGTGGAAACACCCTTGGTCTTGGCGTAGTCGTTCAGACGTTCCAGTTCTTCAGGGCTGAGGTCCACGGAGATTTTCGGCATAGACCCACCATAGAGGCAGGAGTGGAGGCACTGCTAGAGGCATTGCGGGCGGGAGTGTGCCGGGCACCGCCCGGCACGCAAGGCCTGGCACCCTTTGGCCTGCTCACGCTGCGCCCCGCCTCCGGCATCACTGAGACGCTCCGCACCGAGCAGGAGACCAGCATCAAGGGCCGCCAGATGATCGAGCGCGCACGATCCCTTGAGGGCCGCCGAGTGCCCGTCCACCGCTATGACGAGCCGAAGGCCGGCGGGAAGTTCGAGAACGTCCGCGTGGTCGCCCACCTCCTGGGCCTGGGGGCACCCTCGCCAACGACGTCGCCCGCCAGATCCTCGTAGGCGACGAGGCCCGCGCGCAGCAGGCATGGCGCCAGGCTCCCGATACAGGGCTTGATCCCCGTCGCCGACCTGGACCCGGTACGCCGACAGGTGCGCGGCAAGCCGCGGAGTCCCGGCGCAACCACGGACAGCCGCTGAGCCTGTGGACGTGGTCGAAGGTGGGCACGCAAGACCGGAACGGCGTTCACCAAACCGGTCGGCCCCCTGCCCGGACAGGCGATCAACGCCTGGGAAGCACTGCGCCCTCATCAGCTGTCGACGACCGGCAGCCTCAACGTCCCCGCCCAGGCGTTCGATCTGGACGAGCTCAGGCGCGTTCATCGCCCGGCGGGCACGGACTCGACGTCGGTGTGCGGGGCCTGCTCCTCCGCGCCGGCCAGCCAGAAGAAGAGCGGCGGCAGGCTGAGCTCGATCACCGCCAGCGCGATCTGGAACCACTGCGGCCAGCCGTGCACGGCGAGCGAGAGCAGCCGGCCCGCGCCGCCCAGCAGGAAGACGCCGGCCAGCCACCGCACCGCCCGAGCCGGGATCGGACGCTGCCGCGCGGCCCAGAGCCAGGCCAGCCCGTAGCCGACGAAGCTGGCCCCCATGAACCGGCCCCAGCTGTCGACGGTCGTGCCGGCGGAACGGGCGCCGGGGATCGCCGCGTTGCCGAGTGCCACGTGGAGCAGGCCGATCGCCACGCAGGTCCAGCCCATCACCTGCGTGAGTACGCGAAGAACCCTGGCCATAGTCCCTCCAAGTCGTCCTGGCGGAGCTTAGTTGACATGCGTCTACTACAGTGGATGCGCTAGTAGACCCATGTCAACTAAACTTCGTGCGTGCCTCCCCGAAAGCGACTCACTCCCGCCGGCCGCCGCACCCAACTCCTCGCCGTCGGCGCAGGGCTCTTCGCCGCACGCCCCTACGCCGATGTGCTGATGGAGGAGGTCGCAGAAGAGGCCGGTGTCTCGCGGGCCCTGCTCTACCGTCACTTCCCCAGCAAGCACGCCCTCTTCGCGGCCGTCTACCAGCAGGCGGCGGACCAGCTGCTTGCCGAGACGCGGCTCGACCCCGCCGATTCCCTGGTCGAGCAGCTCATCCAGGGCATGGACGTCCATCTCGACTACTTCGTGGCGAACCGCAACGCCGTCCTCGCCGCGAACCGGGTCCTCGCGGGCGACCCGGTGATCCAGACGATCATGACGAACGAGCTGGACGCGCTCCGTGCGCGGCTGCTGGCCGTACTCCCGCTCGCGGACGAGAGCGCCCGCGAGGCCGTCTCTGGCGTCCTGAAGAGCTGGCTGGTTTTCGTCCAGGTCCTCTGCGTCGACTGGCTCACCCAGGCGACCTGTACCCGCACCCAGCTGCGCGACGTCTGTGTCGGCGCGGTCCTCGGCGCCCTCCGGCCGCTGCTCGCCGAGGACCCCGCACCCGACTGGCCGTCACAAGGGCCCGGCGGGGGCACCTAGTACTCCAGCCGCAGATCGTTATGGCCAGCCGAGGGCTGCTTCTTGGCGGTGGTAGTGGCTGGTGCGGGCCCGGTATTGGTGGCGGCGGCGCCAGGTGGACCAGGCGTGGGGGCAGGCCGTGACGCGGCTGGGTTCGATGATGAGCAAGGTGAGCAGGCGGCGGATCTCGATGCAGGTCAGCGCGATCAACCCGGCCGAGGCGGGGCGGGCGGAGTGCTCGTTCGCGGCGATGACCGCGAGCAGGGCGTGGGCGAGCATCGCGAACACTGTCCAGCGCCGCCAGGAGGTCCAGCGGCGGACCTGGTGTTCGTCGAGCCCGGCCAGGCCCTTGCCTGCCTGGAAGGATTCCTCCACCGTCCAGCGGCGGCCGGCGACGCGGACCAGTTCGCGCAGCGGCACCGGTTCTGGGCTGTAGCAGCGGTAGAACGCCAGCTCACCGGTTCGTCGGTGACGGCGCACCAGCAGCCACCGGCATTGGGTATCGGCGTCCTTGCGGTCATCGCCTGCGGGATCCAGCACGGAATCCGCAGCCGGGACCAGGGCGACCAGGGCCCAGTGGTAGTAGCGCTCGCCCTTCGCCCCGGCCCCGGCCGAGAGCCGCTGCCACGCTCGTTTCGGCAGGCTGGCGGTGAGCGTGTCCGCGCGGATGAGCCCAAACGCGGTCGGGACGCGACGATCGCAGCCGATGGCCAGCACATACCCGACCCGGCGGATCTCCAGCTCGTCCCGCAGGGCGGGATCCGCGCCATATACCTCGTCCCCGGCGATCCATCGCGCTGGCACCCCAGCGTTCAGGGCGCGGCAGATCATGCCCGTGGCCAGCGCGGGCTTGGTCAGGAACTCGATGTCGGCGGGCACCCCGGCTTCGGCGCACCGGTCGGGGTCGCCTGTCCAGGACTTCGGCAAGTAGAGCTCGCGGTCGATCATCGCGTGGCCGCGGACGCCGGCGTAGGTCAGGTAGACCGCGACCTGAGCGTTCTCGATCCGCCCAGCGGTACCGGTGTACTGGCGCTGGACCCCGACCGTGCAGGTGCCCTTCTTCAGGTCACCGGTCTCGTCGACCACCAGCACCGCATCGGTGTCGCCGAGGTTGGTGGTGACGTAGTCGCGCAGGTCATCGCGGACGCCGTCGGTGTCCCAGCTGGCTCGCCCGAGCAGGTACTGCATGCCGTGCGGATCCACCTCACCGGCGTGCTCGGCGATGCTCCAACAGTTCTTCCGGGGCAGGCCGGCCAGCAGCCCGACCAGGAACCGGGCGGCGCGGCGGCGAGTCTCGATCCGACCGAACCTGGCGGCGACCAAGGCGAGCAGCCTGTCGGTCTCGGCTCGCCAACGGTCAGGTTCTACTCTGTGGCCCACGGCCACCGCTTGATCATCTGATGTCGACACAACGGAGGAGGATCACGCGGTGGCCGTGCCATGTCCGGGACCGCCACGCCGGCAAGATCACGGCCTACGGCTGGAGTATTAGGAACGGACCCGGTCCGCGGGCGCGGTCCAGCCGGTGGAGCGGATCCACTCTGCCAGGTCCCAGGTGGTCGGCTCGATCGCCTTCACTGCTGCGAGGTCTGACGGGTATTCGGACGCCTTGGCGAACTGGCGGAACATCGCCTTGTCGAGGTCGTTGCCGAGGACACTCAGTGGCAGGGCCTCGTAGCGTGACGGTAGCCCGGCGTGCGCGCCGAACGCGGCGGCGATCTGGGGGCCCGTTGGCTCGTCGCCGATGACCTCGATGGCTCCGCCGGGCACGTCCGCGGTGTCGAGCAGGATCGCGGCGGCGACCTGGCCGATGTCCTTGATCGAGATCATCTTCAGGGCGATGTCGTTCGGCAGCGGCAGCCTCAGCACGATCGTTCCGTCCTCCAGGCTCGGCGCCATCACGGTCGCGAAGTTCTCCATGAAGGCGGTCGGGCGAACCATCGTGGCCCTCAGGCCGGAAAGCTTCAGGTATTCCTCGATCCGGTGCTTCGAGTCGTGGTGCGGCACGCCCGTTTCGCGATCCGCTCCGAAGACCGAGTTGAACACGACGTGTGGCACGCGCGCTGCGGCCGCCGCATCGACGAGGGCGGTGCCCACTCGGACCTCCTCCTCGATCTCCTCGAGGCTGTTCGCCTCCGGGGTCATGAAGTAGAACGCGTCGACCGCCTCCAGCGCGGCGACCGTTGACGCCGGGTCGTCGATCCGGACGGTCGCCAGCTCGACGCCCCGGGCGGCCAGCGCCTGCGCTCGATCGGACTTGGGGGTGCGGACGAGGGCCCGCACCCGCGCTCCTCGGGCCAGGAGCGCGTCGACGACCGCCCCGCCCTGCTGTCCCGTCGCACCGAAGACCGCGATCGCACCGTTTTCCCGCGTGACCATGTCGTCACCTCTCGCCAGGGCATGGCATGAACCCTGACTAGTTCACGCCATGAACAATATTAGTTCATGGCGTGAACTGACGCAAGGCATGAGGGCGCCTAGGAGGACTGCGCGGTATGTCAGGACGAGGTGGACGCCGAGACGCCCGACGCGTCCACGATGGCGGTGGCTAGGCGTTCGAGGTCGCGCTGGTCGTCGGCGTCGAGGTTCTCCGCGACGTCGGGCAGGCGCTTGGTGGTCTCGGCGAACACCGCCTCGGCGAGCACCTTCCCCGTGGGCGTCACGCTGAGCATGATGACCCGCCGGTCCTGCTCTGAACTCGCTCGGCTGACCAGGTGGCGCCGCTCGGTGCGATCGACGAGCTGGCTCAGCGCGTTCTTGGTCATGCCGAGCGAGGCGGCGAGGTACGCCATCTGCCGCGGCTCGTCCTTGACCGCGCACAGCAGCGTGGCCTGCAAGGAAGTCAGGTCGTACTCGGCGCAGATCTGCGCGTACCTCCGCTGGATCAGGACCGAGAGCCAGAAGAGCTTGTCACCGTAGTCCACGCCCGCCGCCCCTCGCCTGGTGCCGAACGCCTAGTTTACCGACGCCGACCGGCTTGCCCGACCGTCCAGCTGCCAGTGAAATCCGCCCGGCCTGGCCTGGCCTGGAGCGCCGCGACCCCTCCGCGAAGTCCTCGGCGCCTGGCAAATCCGGCCGGACTCGACGAGCACCAGGTCGGCCGCTGGACCTCCTGGCGGCGTTGGCCGGTGTTCGCGATGCTCGCCCACGCTCCGCTCGCCGTGATCGCCGCCCACGACAATGCCACACGACCGACCCCGGCCGGTTGATCGCGTTGACCTGAAACGAAGTTCAACGGCTGCTCACCAGCCTGAGTCCTGGCAGCCGCCCGCATCTTGGCCCGCCCCGAGGCCTGGTCGATCTGGCGCCGATGCCACCAACACCGAGCCCGCACCAGCCACTACCGACGCCAAGAAGCAACACTTCACTCGCTATAACGATCTACGGCTGGAGTACTAGGGCCTGCAGTTGTCAGCGAGCGCCCTGGATGTGTCGGCAGGGCTGTCAGCCGTGGGTGCCAGAATCCTCGGCATGCCACTGTGCGACTACTTCTCTGCAGCTGACGATCAGGCTGCTGTCGCTGTCCTCCAGACTCCGGGAGGGCCGGGTCAGGCGGACCTCGACGTGGTCTTTTTCAAGGACATCGACCCGGTCGTCGCGATCGCCCGGCTCGAAGCCATCATGACGGGCTGCAGCTACGAGGACGCCGGCGAACGTCCGCGGTCCGGGCAACTGCTGTCCGCCCCGGAGGACGGCGGGGCCTTCGTGGTCAGTCTGACGGACACCTTGACTGCCGCTCTCGCCTCGGCATCGCGGGACGACCTCGTTCGCTGTGCCGAGCCGTGGTCGAAGACCGACGAGCTCCGGCAGATCGGTATCAGCGTCGAGTCCACGGCCGGTGTCCTGGAAGCCCTGGCCGGACTGGCTCAGCGCGCTCGGACGTCCGGACAACGGCTGTATTGCTGGTGGGCTCTGTAACTCACCGGCGTCCGGCGCCCTTGTCCTTGCCCAGCAGTGCGCGCCGCCGGCGGGTGCGGCAGGAGTCGCACCTCGGCATGGTGGACCACGGCCTTCACGCCATCCGCGCATCACCGGACGCCCGCCGAGGGTGAGCAGCAGGTGGAAGCGGCCGGTTCTCATGTCGGCCTGATCGCCGGGGTGCGGCGGGGGGGCGCGGCGCACGGCCACCTTCTGGACGGCCTGCCATGTCGATGCGCACGGTGCGGAAGCGGCAGCGGGAGCGGCCGGCGGAGCAGCGGACAGGGCGGTCGCAAGGACGGCGGCGACGGCGGCCGCCATGGTGAGCAGACGTCGAGTCGGATGCATGACTACTCGCTCCCGCGCGTCGACGTCACGCCCGCACCCAAGGGCCGTTACGCCACGCCGAAGGTCCGCGGCATCGCCGAGACCGGTGCGCAGGTCGGCCGAAGGTCGCGGCCCCGGCCTCCGCCGAACCGGGCCGCGTTTCCCTGCTTGCCATAAACAATCACACCGCCGTACATTCCCTGCACCCGGCTCGTTTGGCCGCTTCGTCTATCCCTTTTGAGCACATGAGGAGCGCCCGGTATGACGGGTGTACTGGCGGTCGCAGGCGGCACCGCATCCGGCAAGTCCACCCTTGCCGAAGCCCTGTCGCTGCAGTGTCCCGAGAGCGTGGCGCTGATCCATCTGGACGACTACTACGTGTCCGCGCACGACCCCCTGAAGGGTGTGTGGACGATCAGTGCCGACGGGCACGCCGTCCTCGACTGGAACCATCCGGGGTCGATCGACGAGACAGCGGTGGCACACGCCATCGACGCGGCGCTGCTGCGCCCCGGCGTGCTGCTGGTGGTGGTCGAGGGCCTGTTCGCGCTGACACTGCCGTCCGTGGTCCGGCGGGCGGCGTGGCGGGTGTACGTCGACACCCCCGACGACATACGCCTGGCCCGCAAGATCCTCCGGAAGATCGAGGCGCAGCGGCAGAACCCCCGGCTGTCCCTGCGCAACTATCTGCAGACCGGCAGGGACCGCCACGCAGCCCACGTCGCGCCCTCCCGGGCAGCGGCCGATCTGGTCGTGGACGGGACCGCGAGCGAGGCGGAGATGCTGGCGGCCGTCATGCCGCTGATCGGGCCGGCCCTCGCGCCGCCGCCCGCGGCGCCCTCGCGGACACGGGGAGTGTCCGGTGTGACCCATGCCCCCGGGGTCCCGGTGTTCGCGCTGTGACGTGCCCCGGGGCACCCGCCCCGGCGAGGGACGCCGCGTGATCACGCTTCCGGCAACACAGCCCAACCCCCGGCGGGCTCTCGGACCACAGCCCGTCACTTGCCCGTCCCAGGACGCGGTTTCGACACGCGAAGCCCGACGTGCGGGTGCGATCTGACGAACCGGCCCCGGCGCGCTCGCAAAGGGGCGCGCCGGGGCCGGTTCCGGTGTGAACCGCCGGCCGCCCTCACGGGCGGATGCCGGCGTCAGCGACGGGGTGAGTGATGGCACTCCTGGTGGGCGGGGCGCCAGACGCGGATCCACTGGCCGGGGTGCCGGCGGTGGTGCCGGTCCCGGAACGCCGGCTGCCACTGCCGCACCCAGTGGCCCTGGCCCGTCACCTTCACGCAGTAGACGTCGGCCCGCTGCGTGGACGAGAAGTCGCAGATCCAGGCGCTGGATCGGTCGGCACCTGTGCTGCCGAAGATGCCGGGCGTGCCCGAGCGCCGCACCCACGGCTACGGTCAGCCCGACGCCAGCTGTTCCGCTATCTCCTTGATCCAACCGCTGGTCTTCGCCGGGTCGTTGAGGGTGTCCGCCCACGTTTCCGGTTCCAGCTTGTGGTTGGTGGGGCCTGATTTGAGAGCGATCAGGAGGGCCCTGGCGGATTCCCTCATCTCGGCCGTTGTGCTGCCGCTGCCTCGGATGTCGGGACCCGCCGCCAAGGCGTAGATCTCGCGCGCCATGGCCTGGCGTTCGCCCTTCGACACCTTGTTCCAGAACTTCAGGGCATGCTTCAGCGATTCATTGCGGGATGCGGCCTCCGCCGGGGTCTCGCCCTGCGGCGCCCAGCGCTCAGGGTGGCGGACCTCTTCGTAGCGCTTCGTGGCGGCGCGGAGCGCCTTGTACATGGTGACGCCGAGGACGAGGCCGGCCCCGGCCCCGGCGAGGCCCCATCCGACCGGGTTGCTCGCCAGCCCGGCTGTTCCCGCCGCGACCGCCGTCACGACGCCGGCCGCGGCCTTGGTGGTTTCGCCCAGCGCGCCGCCGACCGTCTCCTTGCCGATCTTGGTGAGCTGTTTCTTCTTCGCGTACTCCTGCACCGTGTTCAGTTTTTCCACGTCTCTCTCTGCGCGCTGGAGGCTCTCGGCGGCGTCACGGGCTTCACCCATCGCCTCCCAGGCGGCGTCGATGGCCTCGGAAACGAGCTCCAGCCGTCCCTCGCCCTCGTGGTCCCAGTAGGCATCCAGCTCGACGTACGCCTCCGCCGCGGCCCAGTCGGCCTGCTCCCGTGACTCGTTCAGGCGGGCCAGCGACTCCGCGTGGACGAGATGGGGATCTCCGAGCTCCTTCACCTTCTTGTACTTGCGGGCCGCTCCCCCGACGCGGAAGGCTGCCCGTATTCCCTTGATCGCGCCGACGGAAGCGCTGGCGATACCGCTCGCCTCGGACGCCACCGCGGCGTCCGCCGCCTTCTGGAGCTTGGTCACCTCCTTGGCGATGGCGGCGCTGTAGGCTCCCGAACCGGCGGCTCCGATGACCGTGTCGGTCCCCTTGGTCTTGGCCTTCTTCTTCGCCGTGTGGTGGCCGGCCCCGGTCTCGTGCTTCTTGGCGTCCTGCATGTTCTTGTACGCGTCCATGCCATTGACCACGGTGCCGGTGAACTCCGTGAGGAGGTTCCCCGACGCGGCGGAGGTACCCGAGGCGGCGGTGGAGTGCTTGAGACCCTCGTTGGCCGCGGCGGCGGCCTGCTGGGTGAAGCCCGCGTTGGTGGGGGCCTGGACACCCTTGATGAAGGTGTCGATGGGCTCGAGGCTCTTCTTGAACCTGTCCAGGAGCCCGGCGATCTGGTCGCGATAGTTCTTCTTCGCTCCGGCGGACGCGCCGCCGGCCTCCGGCGCCTTCCCCTTGTCCGCGCCCCTGGCGCGCTGCACCGCCGCGGTCGTGGCCTGGTTGCCGGCGCTGGACTGCATCCGGAGGAAGGCGTGCTCCACCGAGTTCCCGGACGGACTCCCTTCCCGACGCTGCCGGGCCGACGTCGGGGCGGCTGCAGACTGCCGTGTCGGGGTGCGGTGGGCCGGGGTGCTCATGGACACTACCTCTCCTGCTGCCGGAACCAGGCGAGGCGAAGATAGCCAGGCGCGGCCAACAGTCGGGGTGCGGTGGGGAAACTCTTCGGGGATGCCGTGAAGCACGTTGCAGGAGAACCGGTCTCGCGGGAGTGACGGCGTCGGGCGTTGTACCGGTTCAGTCGGCGGAATGCGTCGAGGCGCGTGCCGAGGTCACCGGACCAGTGTTTTCGGCCCTGGAGCGTTTCGC
The DNA here is from genome assembly GCF_044757755.1 of Streptomyces sp. NPDC091209. NCBI lineage: Bacteria > Bacillati > Actinomycetota > Actinomycetes > Kitasatosporales > Streptomycetaceae > Streptomyces > Streptomyces sp. NPDC091209. Next base: position 33,009 of record NZ_JBIVVR010000014.1, read on the forward strand.
GGACGTCGCGTTGAAGCAGGCGCAACCGCCGTACACATGGGACAACAGGGCCTCAGGGAACCGCTCGGAATGGGATCGCACCCCGAGCCACCAGGAGCCCCTGCCCTCATGCGCGTACCGCCGGAAGATCACCCGCCCGGGAACCCTGTTCGACCCGCATGTTCCAAGATCGGTTGAGATACGTCTTCTCACAGACGATCGATGTGCTCACGCCGTCGTACGCAGCGGGGCGGGCTCGGCAGCAACAGCCGGCGGGCCTGCCTTCCGGGCGGCCTTCGCCGTCACCTCACGGCAGCCAGGCGATCATGGTCCAGGGGCCGGGAGGGATCGCGTACAGTGGAGCAATCCGACGCGGGGTGGAGCAGCTCGGTAGCTCGCTGGGCTCATAACCCAGAGGTCGCAGGTTCAAATCCTGTCCCCGCTACTGAAACCTGAGGGGCCGGCACATTGTGCCGGCCCCTCAGGCGTGTCTTTCGGGGTGCGTTACCAATCAAGCGCACCGCCGTAACGCTTGGCTGCAACGCCCAACTGTTCCGTCAGTGCGCGGAGTTGACGCGCGCCCCGCCCCAACGTGCCGTTCCTGCTGCGCATCGCCTACGCCGGGCGGCCTGATGAACCACAACTCCCCCGGGAAATGGCACAAGGACGAAATCGCCTCCACGTGGTCGGCATCGGATTCCGGGCTGTCGAAGAAATCGGACCTCGGACCGTCTTCCGAAGGCGGCGCTCCCGACTGGGGCGGCTACTGACGATCCACCGCCCCTTCCCCAGGCTGGCAGTGTCCCGGGGGCTCGTGGCGTCAGCGCGGAGTCATTCTTCGCCCGCCGGAGCGGTCCGGAAGGTGTCCGGCCGGGCGGCAGCCGTTGGCAGGCAGAGCGGAGCCGGAATCGGCGTATGTGCGTCAGCCGGTGGGAGCGGGCACAGAGGATCTTCACTGTTTCCGAACCGAGTTCATATGATGCAGAGATCAACAGGCCGGGCCCGAGGGAGACTTCGGCCGCCGGCCTCTCAGGTTCCTGTGGGGGATTCATGCGTATACGCGTTGCGGCCGCCGTTGTTTCCGGTGCCCTCGTTCTGTCCGCGCTCGCTCTTCCGGCAGCCGCCCAGGCGGCGGAGCGTCCGGGTGCGTCGGCGAAGCTCGGCTCCTTCACCTCGAAGGCCGTTCGTCCGAACGACTCGTTGGGCAACACCAAGTTCTCGAACGCGGTCATCAACGGTGGCAAGGACATCGTCCTCGGCACCACCGGCACGAAGTCCGTCACCGTCACGTACACCGCCTCCGACCACAACGGCGTCGCCCTCACCGAGGCCTTCCTGTGGCAGGGCACCGACAGCTCGACCACGGACGGCATCACCGGCGGCCTGGGGACGGACGACGACCCCAGCTGCACGGAGTCGGCGACCCAGGGCGTCTACAGCTGCAAGGCCGTCTTCAACATCCACCCCGCCACCGACATGAAGGACAACGGCGTGGCCGGGACCTGGAAGCTGTTCCTGGGTGCCTGGGACCTGTACGCGAACGCCGGCTACAACGACGACGTCGCCACCGTCGCGATCAAGCAGTCCTCCACGCTGACCGCGGATGCCACGCCCGAGCCGGTCAAGAAGGGCAAGACCATCACGGTCACGGGCAAGCTCGCCCGCGCGAACTGGTCGACCGGCAAGTTCGCGGGCTACGTGTCCCAGCCCGCGAAACTGCAGTTCCGCAAGAAAGGCAGCAGCACCTACACCACCCTCAAGACGGTCAAGACCAACAGCACCGGCGTCCTGAAGACCACCACCACGGCCACGGTCGACGGTTACTACCGCTACGTCTTCGCGGGCACCGCCACCACCGCCGCCTCGACAGCCCCCGGCGACTTCGTCGACGTCAGGTAGGCGGTCCGGTAAGCACCGCGCGTCACCACTGTGGTGCCGGGCCGCCGTGCATGACAGCGCCCCGGCACCACACACCCGGAACGGGCCGGTCGGATGTACTCGCCGGAGTCCAGGTAGGCGTCGACGGCCACCGGGACCGACTCCTACCGCCTCGCCGCCACCCGCGCCCGTGCCCGTGCCCGTGCCGAACAACAAGCCATCGTCTGACCACCGCTGCCGCCGGGCACGAGATAGGTCGGCATGCCAGTGACTCGTCGACGATTCTGGGGGTGTCAGCCGACCTCTATGGTCGCTTTGTCGGGACTGGCTGAAGCGTGGGCCAGCGAGCGAGCATTCGTTGGCGCATAGCGGTGCTGAGGCTGCTCACGCCGCTGAGACAGGTGTGGTCGGCCGTCATCTGGCCAACGACACCGAGCCGGTGGACGAGCCGTTGCCGGGCGGTCGCGGTGCCCCACGTCCAGTCCCGGTGCGGAATCCGGGCCAGGTGATCAGTGCTTTCGCGGCGTGCCCGCTCAACCAGCGCGTCGCCGCGGAGCAGCCAGCCGGCGCATGCGTCCGCGAGTCCGTCTTGGGCATCGGAGCCGGTCAGGGTGCGCCACTCGTTGCGGTATGCGCTCTCCGCCCGTTCCAGTAGCGGCTCCGACGCTGAAGTGACACACCAGCAGGTCGGAAATCCGATGCGCAGGTAGGCGAGCTCCATCAAGCCGCTGCCCAGTGACGCTTGCTCGAAGTCGATGAATCGGATCCCCGTGGCGGTGTGGAGATCGTTACCGGGACAGGGATCCCCGTGGCGAAGGGCATGCCCAGATGCCTGGCCGAGCCGGTTCACGAGGTCATCAAGTTCGCCGGACACGCCAGAGGTGACAGGAAGCTCCAAAGCCCCGGCCAGCCGAAGGAAAGACTCGATATCGGCCTGGTTCGGGCCCTGCCACCGGGGAAGTACCCCAACGTCCTGCGGGCGGGCGGTGGCATGCAGACGCGCCAACGCGGCTGCATAGTCGACGATCCAGTCGCTGGCCGGGCGTCGGTGATCCAGATGCTCCAGCACCAAGACCCGCTCGCCGGGATCGGTGGCCAGCAACACGGGCACTACGGGAACTTCAGCTCGGGCGGCGAGCCGCAGGGCGGCCACCTCGCGGGCGTATCGCTCGTCGGCATCAGGACCGTCGACGATCTGCTTCACCACCGCCGTTGCCTCTGGCAACTCGACGCGCCACACGCGCGAGCGAGGGCTGCTGCCCAGTCTGCGAGAGCGCCTGGGCGATCCCAGCCGGGCCCGTAACTCGTCCCCGAAGGGCAGTCGCAACCACATGTGCTCATCCTTCCACGGAGCCGAACGAGCCTGCGGCTACTGCACAACTGGCCGTCCTGCTCCACGCCGCCGAGGACCGCGAACTCGCAGCGAGGGCGGGGAGACAGCTGGGACCGCCTCCGGGGTGCTGCCAGTTCTCATCAACATTCCTGGACAGCTCGATCACGAAGCGGTGCTGGCTACGATCAACCATCGCTCTCCGTTCTCACCTGCGAAACCACGCCGGGCTTCGGTGAGTTGCCGACACTGCCCGGCGCGGCCTTGCGGCCCGGGTGCCAGTGCGCATGCTGCTCGACGGCCAGGTTCCACACGTACGTGGCGTGCGCGCAGTGCAGCAGCATCTGCTGCTCCTGCCGCGGCGTCGGGTACATCCGGAAACGTGACAAGGGACCATTCCAGCTTCATCATGGTCCCATGAAGCATGTGAACCTGAGACTCCCCGACGATCTGCATGAGCAGGCCAAGACCGCCGCCGAGGCCGACGACCGCTCCCTGAACTCATGGCTTATATCGCTCGTACGCCGCGCCGTCGCGGATGGTGAACGCCGTTCCGCCCAGGAGGCATAGGGGCTGCCTCTGCCCCGCCGCGCGGGAGCGGGCATTCACCCCGGCCCTGAAGGACCGGGCACCCGGCCCGGAACCCCGGTGGTTCGGGAAGGAGCGGATGCGATGACTGCGGGAAACCAGCGGGCAGTGCTTCAGTCCCACCTGCTGTGCGGGGCATACGGAAAGCCATGGTGTGCCCCAACCCCCTGACAGCCGGCCGGGTGCCGTGAGATCGTCCGCAGGTGGCCGACGTTGCTGGTAGGGAAACGACCTCGGGACGGCCGGACGACCGCGCCGCGTCCGCCCTGCGCTTCGCGACGGAGCTCATCGCGTGGGTGGCCACCCCCTGGGCCCTGGCCGGCTACTCATGGCTGCTTGCCGCCGCGTCCGTTGTGGTCTTGATCGGCCTTCCCACGCTCTTCTCCACCCGGGGGGACAAGGCAAACGTGATCATCGCGGTGCCGGGCTGGGCCACGATCCTGCTCGTGCTGCTCCAACTCGCCGCAGCAGCGATCTCCTCGTGGCTGGCCTGGCCCGTCTGGGCGGCGCTCCCCGCCACCCTGCTGGCCGTCGGCACCCTTGTCACCGAGCGCCGGCGCTGGCGGTGGCTGGTTCACGCGAACAAACCCGCCGACTGACACTCGCCGGCCAACTGACAGCTGTGCCGAGCGCTGCTCGGCGCCCCGGCCAGATCCTGGCCCTCCTCGTCGTCACCCTGATCGGCGTCCCGCTGTCGGACGGCGCCATCCCGCCCGAGGCCCTGCCGGCCGGTCTGGACACGCTCGGCCGGCTCCTGCCGGCCCGCCATGTCGTCGAAGGCACCCGATCCCTGCTGTTCTACGGCGGCGACGCCCCCCAGGTGACCACCGCGTGGCTGGCCCCATGGGAGCGTACGCGCTCGGCTCCGTCCTACCGGGCCTGCTGGGCTCGCATTTCTACGACCGACGCGGCTACCGGCGCGCCCACGAGCTCGAACTGACACCCTGTACCGCGGCACGCCCCACCCCCGAACCGCTCCCCCGCCCGTCATGAGATGAGACCTGCCATGACCACGTTCCCGTCCCACCCTGACGCACTGTCCCGACGCGGCCTGTGGGGCAAGGCCGTCCTGCCGCCGGCGAAAGGCCACACGGCCGGCCGGGGCACACCGTTCCACGAGGTCGTGCGCACCCGCGGACTCCGCTCCACAGCCGCGGCCGCCGAGGTCTCGGACCGCTTGCCGACCGAGGAGACCGCTCGCTCCGCGCGGGCTCCGGGAGCCCCCGGGCACCTCGGTGCCCATGAGCGGCTCGACCGGGAAACGGCCCTGACCCGGCCCGCCACGGGACGACTCCCCCAGCACCGGGCAGGCGTCACACGGAGGCTGCCATGACCCCGCCGGGACTGCGTGTGTTCGATGGCGACGCGGCGTCCGCCGCCGTGGTGCTGGTGCACGGCATCCGCGTGTCCTCATCCATGTGGCTGCCCCACGCCCGGCGGCTCGCCCCGGACTTCCGGGTGAGCGCCCCGGACCTGCCCGGCCACGGCGCCCTGCACGGCGGGACGTTCACCCTCGCCGTGGCTGTCGAAGCCCTCGACGCCGCGGTCGCCGAGGCGGACGCGGCGACCGGCCGGCGGCCCCTGGTCGTCGGCATGTCCCTGGGCGGCTTCGTGGCCATGGCCCACGCGGCAACCCGTCCCGGGCATCTGCGCGGCCTGCTGGTGTGCGGCTCGACCGCCCGGGCCCGCGGCTGGAAGGCACTCGCCTACACCGCAGCCGCACACATCGACGAGCGCCGCAGCGAGGAACACAGCACCGAGGCGAACGCCCGCCTCTTCCGCCGCCACGCCACCCCCGAGTGCGCCGAGGTCTGCGGCGCCTTGCCCCCGATCAGGCCTCGGAGACCGACTGCTCGATCTCGGCCCACCGCTCCACGATCGCCCTCACCCGGGTCGGGCGGCCGCCGCGAGCCGGCGACTGGCCCTGTGCCGCTGCTGGAAGACGGATCAGCCCGGCCGGCCGCTGGAGAAGTACCTGAGCCGTGGCGGACTCGGCCGGCGCAGTCCTGTCGCGTACGAGACCGCCACGCTCAGCCTGACCAACAACACCAAGGGTGTCCGTCGAAGCGAACAAGCGAACAAGCTCAACAACGAAGCCAGTAAAAGGAGTTGGTACCCCGTGCCTGAAGTCCGGACGATTCACGGGGTCCGCAATCGCGGGTGTGGCATCATCCGGGTCAGGGCTCGCGGAATGCGCTGGAGCCCGTCTGAGAGGACTGCTGGGGAACGTGATCTGTGATGCCTCGGCCGGGATCGGCATCGGCGTTCGTCTCGCGGTGGGGACCTGAGCAGGATGCCGGCCGGCTCCGGACGGTTGGTGGCCTGCGTGGGGCTCGTGTTCGCCCTGCTGCTCGCCGGATGCGGCGCCGGGCGCGGCCCTGCGCCGGTCCGCCTCGTCATCTGGATGTACCCGGTGATCACCGATCCCCAGGCGGATACGGCGTACTGGGATGAGGTCGAGAAGGACTTCGCGAAGGCGACCCCGGGTGTCGAGGTCACGGTGAGGCATCTGCCGTGGGCGGGCAGGGACCAGCGCATCGCCGACGCCCTCGCGGGTGACGACGGGCCGGACGCCGTCCTTCTGATGCCGGACCAGATTCCCCGGTTCGCCTCGAAGGGCGAACTCGTCCCGCTGGACGCGGCGCTGAAGAACACCGTGCACAAGTTCCTGCCCGCCGCGCTGGACGCGGTGACGCGGGACGGCCGGATCTACGGCGCGCCGATCTACCAGACCGTGACGACCACGATCTACAACAAGCGGCTGCTGTCCGAGTCCGGTGTTCGCAGGCCCCCCACCACCTGGGACGAGATCAAGGCGGCCGCACCCAAACTGCGCAGCAAGGGCATCGCCCTGCTCGACTACTCCGCCTCGGACGACGCCTCGCTGAACCTCAACTTCTATCCCCTGCTGTGGCAGGCGGGAGGCCGCGTCTTTTCCGAGGACGGCACACGGGTCGCCTTCAACAGTGCGCAGGGAGTCGAGGCGCTCACCTTCCTCACCGGCCTCTACCGGCAGGGCGCGGTTCCCGAATCGGCGTTGAGGAACGCCAATCGGCTCGACGGGCAGGCGCTCGGCCGGCAACAAGCCGCGATGGGGTACTCGGTGGTCCTCGCGGACGCCGACCTGGCCGCCAGGGCCTGGGGTGAGGAGAACGTACTGGTGGGCGGCCCGCTCAAAGGGCCCGCCCGGGAGGCCGCGTTCGGCACCCCCGGATCCCTTGCCGTCAGCGCCAGGTCGCGGCACCGGGCGCAGACCGAGCAGTTCCTCGCCTTCATGACCCGGCCGGAGCAGATACGTTCCCTGGGGCGGGCGAGCGGTTACCTCTCGCCCCGTGCCGACGTCGTCGTGCCCAGCGATTCGCCGTATGCGATGCAGTACCAGGCGGCGCTGGCCAGCGTCTTCGCCGGGGAACCGCATCCGGCTTCGCGGCGGGTGATGGAGCTGCTCGCGCCCGAGATCCGGGCGGCGCTGACCGGGCGGAAGAGCCCGGCGGCGGCGCTCGACGCGGCGGCGGCCGCCGCCGACGAACTGCTGCGTTCTCCCTGAAGCCGCGCCAGGGTCATGGGCGTTGGCCTGCCCCGTTCACGAGTGCGGTCGCGATGCGGGTCGCCGTGGCCACGACCGTTCCCTTGGCCACGAAGGGGCCTTCGGATGCCTGGCCGCCGATGTAGTAGTCGAGTCCGGCCACGTACCGCACCCCCCGGTAGGCCAAGGACGTGGGGTCGAGCAGCACCTGCATGCCGTTGCGTTCGTCCGAGGAGTCGCGGTACCGGCCCTCGACCCCGATCGCGAGGACGGTCCGCCCGGCGCCGTCCATGACGCGGGCCGGTTCCGTCGCTCCGGCCAGCCGTCTGATGACCTCGTACAGTGTCCTGGCCTTGTCCCGGGGGAGGTCGGGGGCCGTGGAGAACACGCCCACCACTTTGGCGAAGTCGCGCTGGGAGGGCGTCAGCCTCTGGATGCTTGCGAACCGGGCGGGGTCGGACCGCGTACGGATCAGACGCAGCGCGGCGGCCGGGTCGGCGGGCAAGTCAGTGACCAGATCGTCGGCGGCCTCGGGGGGCAGCATCTCCCAGCCGGCCTGGTAGTTCCCTTCCCATATGTCGACGTCCCGAGGGTCGGTCGTGCTGTCGTCGGGCGTGGCCAGCGCGGAGCCGTCGTAGCGGATCCACTTGTCCTTGTCCCTGGGCGCTGCCGGTGCCGCGTGGCACGACGGTGAGGCGGGGCCCAGGTTGAAGGAGCCGACCTCGCTGTACCTGTCGGTGCCGGTGCCGCACTGCCAGGTGTCCCAGCGCACCTCCTGGTACACCCAGCGCTGCGCAGGTGGAAGGGGCGCGGCGGGTGAGGTGTCCTCGTGCCGCAGGACCAGTGTGGACAGCAGTGCGGTCGCCACGACCGAGGCGACCGCGCCGAGCATGGCGAACCGCTGGCGCGGGCGCCGTGCCGTCCGGGTCCGGGCGATCCCTGCCTGGAGCCGGCGATGTCCGGCGGCGATGTGGGCGTCGTCGGGTACGGGGGCCTCTGCCCGGAACCGTCGTACCGCCGTCATCTCATCCACTGCCGACCATCTCCGGGAAATCGTGTACGAGGCGGGGGTCCACGCCGCCGATGGTGAGGCGGACCTTCCTGCGGGCCCGGTTGAGGCGGGAACGCACCGTGCCCACCGGGATGGACAGGGCCTCGGCCACCTCCTGGTAGCTGAGGTCCGCCCAGGCGACGAGCAGCAGGACGTGCCGGTCGCCCGCCGACAGCGCGGCCAGCGCCGCGGCCAGCGGTGCCTGCGCCGCCTGGGCGGTGACACGGCTGTCGCTTCGGTCGGTCCAGGCCTCGGCGACGGGGTCGTAACCGGTGCGGGCCAAGGCCCGCAGGGCCCGGACCTCGGTGCGGCGCTGCTTCCCGATGAGGTTGGCGGCTATGCCGTACAGCCAGGGCTGGGCGTTCGGGCGGGTGAGGTCGTAGCGGGAGCGGGTGTGGAACGCACTCAGGAAGGTGTCGGCGGTGATGTCCTCGGCCGCCTGCTCGCCCAGGCGCCGCGCCGAGTAGCGGTGGATGGCGGCGGCGTGACGGTGGTACAGCTCGCCGAAGAGCTCGGGCTGTACCAGGGAGTCGGCGATGACGCGGGCGTCGTCGTCAGGTCTGCCGGCCGAGCCGTTCACGCGGTCTCCGTGTCTGTGGGGTGGGAGTGCACTCGTCTTTACCCGCAGCCCTGGTGCGAGTTCACGCTTCCCGTGAACTCGCACCAGGGCTGCGGGTAAAGGGATGTGTCTGGCACAGGCCTGGCGGGCGCCTGAGGGGTGGAGTTGTTGGTGAGCAGCGTGATGAGAGCCGTCGTTACTCGATGGGCCGGGGCGTTGGCGGCGGTCGTGGCGCTCCTGGCCACGATGTTGGCGACGGCAGGACCGGCACGGGCTGTCACGCCGCTGCCCGGCGGCAAAGCGAACTGGGTCGTCTCGGTCGGGTACCTGAACCTCGCGACGGCGAACAACTACCGCAACTGGGTCCGGCTGGGGTACTACGCCTTCCAGCCCGATGGGACGGTGACCACCAACTACTGGACCTGGAACCAGCGGGAACAGCCGCAGCGGGTGAACGCGATGACCGCGGACTGCGGAGCGGAGGTCCCCGCCTGTGCGGTCCGCACGGTCGACGGATTCACCGACGACCCGATGGGCGGCTATCAGGGCACCTTCGACTACACGTCGGACGGGCACCTTGCCGTGACCTGGACCAGGACCGCCGCAGGCACGGCGTTGGCGCAGCCGGTCACCGAACGGTGGAACGTCACCACGGGGTTGGCCGACGGGCGGGCGGCCCGCATCACGAGCCCCACCTTCTACGGGGCCTATGGCAACGACGTGGAGATCCCGGCTCAGGGCACCTTCTCCACGTACGCCAACTTCGGTGTCGGCTACGGCAGCAACGCCTCGCTGGACCGCGCGAGCCGGGCGACCATGAGTCAGCTCGTCGACGACCCGCGCTACAACGCGGAACCGTACCGGGGTGCGTTCGTCGTGGCCAAGGCGTCCTCGTCCGATCCCGCCACGCGCACGGGGATCGTGGGGCGGGAGGGATCAGGCGGTACCTGGAGCTTCGGAGCGGCCTCGAACCCGTGGAAGCCGTGCGCCACAAGCCCGTGCATGGGCTGGCTCCAGCCGAACACCTCGTGCGCCGGCACCGACAAGGACCGGGTCCGCTACCTGGGCGAGATCGGCGGGGGCCGCCGCAACACCGAGGAGTACTGGTGCCAGTCCCTGGCCCAGGGACAGGCCTGCTACGCCTACAACTCCCACCCCCGTCCCATGCTGCAGATCATCGACGACTCCGGCGAGTTCCAGGGCTGGGTCGGAGTGGAGGCCTTCACGCATGTAGCCACCAGCACCGGGCTGCCGGACAGCAGCTGGGTCGAAGGATATTGGGGCCTTTTCGACATGGTCTCGGCAGCGTTGCAGCCCGAACTGCCGAACTGAGCCGGCCCACTCGCATCGCACCGTCAGAGACAAGAACGAACCGAGAGGACTTTTACGTGAAGCACTGGAAGAGAATTCTGGCCGCGCTCGCCGTCACCTCCGCCGCCGTCGTCATACCGGCGTCCCCGGCATCCGCATACGCCACCTTCGGCTGTCAGTTCACCACCGGCTCCCTGAAGTGGCAGGACTCGACCACGACGTCGAGCTACGCTGCGGCCGCGGCGAACGCGGTGGACGCGTGGAACTCGACCAGCACGCAGTTCAACATGAACAAGGTCACCAGCGGAGCCAACATCCGCGTCGCCAACGGCAACTTCGGGGCGACGTGGCAGGGCTCGCAGTTCGTGGGCATCACACTCAACACCAGCCAGCAGGACCCTGTCACCAACAGCTGCAGCGGCGGGACCTGGGACACCACCATAGTGACGTGGTGGAACGACTACTACACGCAGGACTACGGCGCGGCCAAGCGCCAGGCCATCATGGTCCATGAGCTCGGCCACGCCCTGGGCCTCGCCCACACCGCGGCGGCCAGCGGTTCAAGCTGCAGCAGTGTCTCGATCATGGACAGGGCCATCGACGGCTGGTACGACGTCTGCGGCTTCTGGACGCCGCGCCAGGACGACATCAACGGCGCGAACGCCCTGTACTGAGCATGCGCTTCTCCCCCGCCCGGCACCCTGTCCTGCGGGCTGCCGCCGTAGGCGCGGCCGCCCTGGTGGTCCTTTTGTCGAGCGGCTGCGCCGCGGAACAAGCGAAGCCCCGGCCGAAGCAGCGGATATCCGTCACCCTGGTCAACCGGTACACCGATCTCAGCCGCATGGAAGAGGACAGTACGGCGGTGGTCCTCGCCGACGCGGTCGGGTCCAGTACCGCCGTACGCGACAGATTTCCGATCACCGTGACTGATCTCAGGGTGTCGAAGATCCTTGCCGGAAAGATCTCCGGATCGGCCATCAAGGTGCAGCAACTCGGCACACAGGACATCGAGTCACCCGACACGTCCCGTTTGATGCAGACCGGTCGCACCTATCTGATCTACCTCAGCAAGAATGACGGAAAGGAGAATCCGGACCACTTCGTCCTCACCGGCGGGGACGGACTCTACGTTCTGCAGGGTCGTCGTTACCTGTACCGGGGAGGGCCACCGGCCGGACCAGGAAAGCAGCTGCCCGCGGAACTCGCTGCCGCCAGTGTGGAAGGCAAGTAGGCCCACAGGCACCCGTATCGACGCCTTGGGACAACGTCGCCGAGGAGGCCGTCAGCATCACTTCGTGACGGCCTCCTCTTCGAACTTCCCCCGGGCATACGGAGCAGACGATGCCGTCCGGGGTGCACAGGGCGCGGGGGCCGGCGACCTGTGACAGGCCGTCGCCGTGCAAGCGCCGCCCGGCAGTCGCCCGGACGAGCGGGGCTCGGGCCGGCGCTGTCACGGTTCCCGGCAATGCCCGCGTTCCACGGTGTGGTGGGCGATCGCGGCGGCCCGTCCGGGCTCTCCGCTGCGTTGCCTGCGGAAAGCCGTGCAGTGCTGCCGCCTCACGCCTTGCGCCACTGGGCGGGAATATGGCGTTCCGATATGGACAAAAGGTGGGTGACGCATTCATTCCTGATGTGCTATTCGGGCGGAGTGGTGTCCGTGCCTGTCCTTCGCGGCTCCGCAGTCGCATCATCGCAAAGCCGCTGCCCGGTACACGGTGGCCGCGGCGGTCTCGGCGTGCACCGGGTTCATGCCTCTAAACAGCAGGAACTTGCTGGTCGGGCCCTCCTGCGGGGAAGAATCGCTTGTGACAATGTCGATACATGAGTCGGTTGGTCACTGCATTCGGGGAATTGTGCGTACTGGACGACCGGAACGGACCGGCCGATCTCGGCGGGCCGAAACCGCGTCTGTTATTGGCTCTGCTCGTCAGCCAGGCCAACAACGTGTTACCGGTCGACGGGCTCATCGACGCCCTCTGGGACGGCAGGCCCCCGCGGACCGCGAGAAAGAACCTCCAGGCCTACATCTCGCGTCTGCGCCGTGTGCTGGGCAGACGGCTGACCCACACACCGGGCGGATATCTGCTGCGGCTCGATCCGTCGGAGTGCGATCTGCTGCGGTTCGAGGAACTGGCCCGGACCGGCAGGCGGCGCACCCGCGACGGGGACACGGAAGCGGCGTGCGACGCGCTCGTCGAGGCCCTCGAACTCTGGCAGGGCCGGCCGCTGGCGGAGTTCGGCGACGTGCCGCATCTGACCGCGGCGGTCGACCGGCTCCAGGAGATGCAGGTGTCGGCCCTGGAGGAGTGGGCCGAGCTGGAGAACGACCGTGCCCGCCACGCGATCGTGCTGGACCGGCTCCAGGAGCACGTCGTGTGCCATCCCCTGCGCGAACGGCTCGCCGCGGCGTGGATCACGGCGCTCGCGGCGACCGGCCGGCGGAGCGAGGCCGCGGCGCACTTCGACACCGTACGGCGGGCGCTGGCACGGGAGTTGGGGGTCGCGCCGGGGCCCGCGCTGGCGGTGCTGCACCGTCGTCTCCTGGAGGTTCCCGCACCCGAGCGCCATCGGGGACCGGGCAATCAGCTGCCGCGTGATCTGCCGGACTTCGTGGGGCGCGCCGAGGAGGTGCAGCGGGCGCTCGGGTACTTCCGCGGCCGCCGGGAGGGCGGGGTGATGGTCGTGTCCGGGCCGGTGGGGGTGGGCAAGTCCGCGCTGGCCGTCCGTGTGGCCCATCTTCTGGCCGACGCCTTCCCGGACGGGCTGATCATGACCGAGCTGGGCAGCCGCTCGCTGGGGTCGGTGCTGCGCGCGCTGCTGGACAGTGTCGGGCTGCCCAGGACGCAGAACGTCGCGCAGGCCCTCGCCCGGTGGCGGACCTGGGTGGCGGGCCGGCGGATTCTGCTGGTGCTGGACGACGCGGTGGGCCAGCAGACCGTGCTGGCGCTGCTGCCCGGGTCGGGTGCCAGCTGCACTCTGGTGACCAGCCGGTACCGGCTCAGCGGTCTGGAGGCGGTGGCCCGGGTGGAGCTTCCGCCGTTCCAGGGGGCGGAGGCGACCGAACTGCTGGGCCGGATCGTCGGGTTCGGGCGGGTGATGAGCGACCAGGCGTCGGCGCGGCGGATCGTCCAGTGCTGCGAGGGGCTTCCGCTGGCCATCCGCATCATCGCCGCGAAGCTCGATTCGCTGCGCCATGTGCGGCTGGCCGACTACGCGGACCGGCTGAGCGGGGCGCCGTCCCTGCTGGACGAGATGGCGGTCGGTGAACTCGTGCTGCGGGAGCGGTACGAGGCATTCTGGCGCGATCTGCCTCAGCAGCAGCGGCTGGCCTACCGGAGGCTGGCCTCGCTCACGCCGCCGTTCCGGTACGACCAGGTGATCGCGGAGGTGGAGGAGTTGCACGAGTGCAGCCTGCTGATGCCGCCCGCCGGGGAGGTCAGCGCCCATATGGCCTCGTACGGCATGTCCGGGTTCACCCACGAGTTCGGCCGCCGGGTCACCGGCCCGGCGGCCGTGGACCTGCCGCCGGTGGCGGGCTCGTGAGCGGCGTGCGGCGTGCTGTTGTCCCGGACACCGCCCCCGTCGATTGTCATGATCATGCCCTATTGCTGCCGGGTCGCGGTCAGCGGGCCCGATCGCGCAGGAAGGCGCGGAAGGCGTCCGTCATCTGCTCGTCGGTGGCGCTCCAGGCCGCCGTGCCGGGGCCGGTCGCGGACCGGCCCGCGACCCGCAGGGCGATGGCCGCCTGCGCGGCGAACAGGGAGAGCAGGTCGAGGTCTTCGAGGCCTGCCCGGGGCCGGGGCGAGGGATCGAGCACTTCCAGGACGCCCAGGACCCGCTGCTGCGACAGCAGCGGTGCGGCCATGAGGGCGTTGGGGACGTAGCCGGTGGACTCGGCGAGGTCCCGGGCGAAGGTCCGGGTCTTCGCCAGGTCGTCGGCGATCATCGCCTGGCCCGAGGAGGCCACCCAGCCGGCGATGCCCCGGTGGGCCGGGAAGCGGGTGCCGACGAGCAGGTCCTCGCCTTCTCCGGAGACGGCCTGGAAGACCAGTTCGCCGGCCGTCTCGTCCAGCAGGAACACCGAGCTCGCGGCGGCGGCGAAGATGGCCCGGGCCACGTCGACCACGGACTGCAGCAGCGCGTGGGTGTCGTCGGAAGGAAGCGTTGGGGGCACTGCGGACCTCACTTCTCCGGTTGGGTCTCGGGGGACGGGGGCGATCCGGGCCGGCCGTCGTCGGGGCGCTGCCCGTCATCCGCCGGTGCCGCCTGCCGGCCGGCGCCGTGCGCGGATACGAGACCGTCGCCCACCGGGTCCGCGCCGGACGCGGGCGGGTGCGGGGGTGCGGGGGTGGTCACGGGAGCGGCGGGCACGGGCGTGGGGGTGGTCTCGTGGGCCGCCTGCGTCGCACGGACGTTGGCCGCCGTCAGATAGAGCACCGTCTTGAGCTGGAAGACGGTCAGCGCCGGGTGCTTGGCCAGGATCAGCGCGCACAGTCCCGCGATGCGCGGGGTGGCGAAGCTGTTGCCGGTCGTGCGGGTGACGCAGTTGTCCAGCCACGCCACGCGTACGTCCTGGCCCTTGGCATAGAACTCCACCGGCGGACTCGGGTTGTACAGGTGCAGCCCGGTGTCGTCCTCCTGGTGGCTTCCGACCGACACCACGGAGCTGAACCGCCAGGGGAAGCTGACCACAGGGCTGTTGTGCGCCGACGCGACGATGACGCAGCGGCGGAAGTACGCCTCGTCGGCCAGTTCGTGCAGCTCGCGGATGAAGCGTTCGTGGGTGGTCGACAGGCTCATGTTGATGACGTCGAAGCCCTGCTCCACCGCCCACCGCAGACCGGCCAGCAGGAAGTCGCCGGTACCGGTGAACCGTTCCCCGAGCACCTGCACGCTGTGCAGCTCGCAGTCGGGGGCGACCTCGCGGACGATCCCCGCGCAGGCGGTGCCGTGGCCGCACGCATCGCCGCTGTCGGAGGCCACC
Source organism: Streptomyces sp. NPDC091209 (assembly GCF_044757755.1). Taxonomy (NCBI): domain Bacteria; kingdom Bacillati; phylum Actinomycetota; class Actinomycetes; order Kitasatosporales; family Streptomycetaceae; genus Streptomyces; species Streptomyces sp. NPDC091209. The sequence goes on from NZ_JBIVVR010000014.1 coordinate 48,215, forward strand.
GTACGCGGGCGGCCGTCGTCCCCCTCGACGACCACGTGCGCCGATGCCACCCGCCCGACCATGAGGTGGCCGCGCTCCACCCCGCTGTCGACGATGCACACCCGTACGCCGCGGCCGGTGGAACCGCCCCACGCCCACGCGGGGGTGACGGCGCCGTCCATGGCCGCCGCTGGGACCCGGATGTCGTCCGGCCGCCGGTCCCCCAGCCCCCAGCTCAACGCGCCCGTCACCGGCCGCCTCCGCTCGTCGCGGTGCGGCCCCGGGGCCGCTCCCGGGTCATCTCGGCTGCCCGGGCGGCCAGTTGGGCCGCGGCCCGCACTCCCACGGCATGGCCCTTGGCCCGGAACAGACGGCCCGCCTGGCCCGCGCTGCGCCCGGCGGCCGACGGCCGTCCCGTCCCGCACAGGACCTGCGCCATGTCGAGCCGGGCGGTCGCGCGGCCGATCGGTGAATCCGTGGTGTCCGCCGCCGCCACGGCGCGGCGGGCCAGCCGCAGCGCGTTCACGGCGTCCCCGGTCACGGCGGCGGCCAGGGCCCGCACCCCGAAGTCGTCGGCCGCGTCCGCCGGGGACAGCGCCGCTCGGGGCGCCGGGACAGCCCCGCCGGGCCGGCCCGCGCCGGCGGGCTCCGGGCCCGACGTCACGTCCCGGACATCGGCCGGCACCGCGGCCCAGGGCAGCCCGCGGGCGATCAGCACCCGGGCGAGGTCCCGGCAGGCAACCGCGTGCAGGACCGGACCGCCCACCGTGCGGAACGTCTCCACGGCCTGCCGCAGCAGCCGCTCCGCCTCCCGCGTCGATCCCGCGAGGACCTCCACCCCGGCGGCGAACAGCGGCCCGAACGCGGCCACTTCCGCGTAGCCGAGCCCGGCGGCGAACCGCTCGGCGTCCGTCAGACAGCCGCGGGCCTCGCCGATGCGGCCGCACAGGGCGAGCAGATTCGCCAGCGGGTAGTTCAGCGCGACCACCACGACGGGGTTGCCGGGGCCGTGCTCGGCGAGCAGGGCACGGCAGCGCTCCACCGCCTCGCCGGCCGGGGTGGGTCCGTGCCACAGGGAGATGCCGAGCGCGCCGAGCGCCATGGCCCGCTCCGGGGCCGCCGCGGCGGCCAGCGCGTGGCCCAGCGCGACGGTCAGCAGATCGCTCGCGGCGCGATGCCGTCCGGCGTACTGCTGCTCCTGCGCGAGCCGCACATGGGCACGCGCCAGGCCCAGCCGGTCGTCGAACTCCCCGAACACCGCGAGGGCGGCACGTGCCGCGTCGGCGGCCGTCGCTGGCGCGGCGCCGGGGTCCAGGGAGGCCAGTTGCAGGCCGGCGTGGGCCCCGGCGAGCCGGTCCTCGGCCACGGCCGCCGCGTCGCGGACCTGTCTGAGCAGGTCGCCGCCCTCGGCTGTCCGGCCGAGCGCCAGCCAGGTCTCCCCCAGTCCCTGCGCGGCATGGCGCCACCTGGCCTCGCCGGGGGCGCAGTGGGCCAGGGCACGGGCGTGCAGCTCCGCCGACCAGGACAGGTCGGCGCGGGCGAGCGCGTGCCGGCCCGCGCCGCCGAGGGCGTCGGCGGCCCGGCCCCGCAGGCCCTCGACGTGTTCGCCCCGCAGCCCGAGGTCGCGCCGGTGCAGGTAGGCCGCTTCCAGGTGGTGGGCGGCCCGGGCCGCACCGGCCGCGGGACTGATCGCCAACTGCTCGTGCCAGGCGGCCCGCCGGGTCTTGCTCAGGGCCCGGTAGGTGACGTCGTGCAGCAGCCCGGAGCTGAACTGGTAGGCCGCCGGGGCCCCGGGAGCCGGTTCGAGGAGGCCGCGTCGCAGGAGGTCGCGCACCGGGCCTTCCACGGGTACGGGTTCCCGGCGGGCGGGGCGGGCGGCGTCCGGGGGCGGGTCGTCGAGGAGCCGGCGGACCTCCGTGACGGCGAACCGGCGGCCGATCACCGCGCCCGCGTCGAGCACCGCTCGTTGTGGCTGCGGCAGGACGTCGATGCGGGCGGCGAGGACGGCGGTGACGGTCACCGGCAGCTCGCCCGGGTCGGCGCCGTCCCCGACCATGGTCAGCAGCTGTTCCAGATGCAGCGGGTTGCCCTCGGCGCGCTCCACGACCGTGCGCAGTACGCCGTCGTCCAGGTCGCCGGTTGCCAGGGCGCGGGCCAGGCGCAGCGAGTCGGCGCGGGACAGCGGGCGAAGACCGATCTCGTCGGCGGTGGCGGGCGGCTCGTCCTCGCCGGTGCGCTGTGAGCAGATCAGCAGTACCGGTGATCCGGCCAGGGCGTCGGTCAGCCGGGCTATTCCTTCGAGGAGTTGGGGCCGGGCCCACTGCAGTTCGTCCAGGACGAGCGCGACCGGCCGCGCGGCGGCCAGGGTGCGCAGCACCGTCGCGGCGGCCGCCCAGGTCGTCTCGGCGGACGGGCTCGGCGTGCCGTCCGCCAGCAGTCCGCCGCGCAGCACCTCGTAGGCGGCCTCGTCCCACGGCCGGGCCGGGGCGGGGTCCGGCCGTGGTCCTGGGCCCGCGGGTGCCGGCGTGGTGCCGGCGGTCGCGGTGTCCAGCACCTCCCGGATCGCGGCCGCCAGGGGCGCCAGGCTGGCCTCGTCGCGGAAGGAGTGGCAGCGGCCGGTGCCGACGAGGGAGCCCTCGGCGGACCGGGCCGCGAGCCATTCCCGCAGCAGGCGCGTCTTGCCGATGCCGGCGTCGCCGGTGAGCCGGATCAGGCGGCCGGTGCCCTCCCGTGAGGCCTGCGTCCACGCCGCCGTCAGCCGGTCGTACTCCCGTGCGCGTGCGACGAGGGCGGCGGCGGGCCGCGATGCTCCCGGCGGCCCGTCCCCGGCTGTCAGGCTCAGCAGCCGGAACGCGCCGACGGGGTCGCGCTTGCCCTTCAGGGCGAGCGGGCCCACCGCTTCGACGACCGCCGCGGGGCCCAGGAGCGTGCGGGTGGCGGGGCCGATGAGGATGTGTCCGGGCTGCGCCGCCTGTTCGAGCCGGGCGGCGACGTTGACCACCTCGCCGGAGACGGCCGTGCCGTCCCCCTTAAGGTCCTGCGAGGTCACGGCCTCCCCGCTGTTCAGGCCGATGCGGACCGCGAGGGTGCTGCCGAAGTCCCGTTCGAGCTCGGTGTTGAGCCCGTCCAGGGCGGCGATCATCTCCAGGGCCGCCGCAGCGGCCCGGTGCGCGTCGTCCTCGTGCATGTGCGGCACGCCGAACACCGCCATCACGGCGTCCCCGATGAACTTCTCCACCGTCCCCCCGTGCGACTCGATCCCGCCGCGCATCGCGTCGAAGTAGCGCAGCACCACGGAGCGCAGCGTCTCCGGCTCCAGCGCCCCCGACAGTTCGGTGGATCCGACCAGATCGCAGAAGAGCGCGGTGATCACCTTGCGTTGCTGCATGAGCCCTCCCCTCGCTGCTCGCCGTCGGACGTCGTCAAACAGGTACGGCCGCTCGTGCGCGGCCGCCCGGACGGCCGGTCGTACGGCCGTTCGTGCGAGCCCGTTCGTGCGGGCTTCTCAGAACAGTGCCGCGCCCGCGACGACGGTGTGCGCCTGCACCTCCGGTTCCACGACGTCGAGGCGCGCCTTCAGGTCGAGGATCAGTTCGAGTTCCTGCGGTGTGAGCGCGGCGAAGACGGCACGCTGCTCGCCGGTGAACGCCCGCACGGGGAAGCCGGCCTGTTCCAGGGCGCGCAGTACGGGTGCGGTGCCGTGCTCCCCCGCGCCGCCGACGGTGTCTTCCTCACCGCTGTCCGGTGTCATCTGTGTCCTTTCGTGGATACCCCCGCCTTTAGGCGGGGAAGGAAACGAAATCCCTGCGGAGCAGGGCGGCGAGGGGGGTTCGCCCCTGGGGCGAAAGACCGTGCTCCGACTCGCAGCTGAAGTAGTCCCGCTAGTTTGTGAGGCATGGCTACGGCTCACGTGAAGCGGGCGTTCAAGTACCGCTTCCATCCCACGGATGCGCAGGCGGTAGAGCTGTCGCGTACCTTCGGCTGTGTCCGCAAGGTCTACAACCTGGCGCTCGCGGCCCGGACACAGGCGTGGACACGGCAGGAGCGGGTCGACTACAACCAGACCTCGGCCATGCTGACCGCCTGGAAGAAGACCGAGGAACTGGCGTTCCTCAATGACGTCTCCTGCGTGCCGCTCCAGCAGTGCCTGCGGCACCTTCAGGTGGCGTTCACCAACTTCTTCGCCAAGCGGGCCGGGTACCCGCGTTTCAAGTCGCGGAAGAAGTCCCGGAAGTCCGCCGAGTACACCACCTCGGGGTTCCGTTTTTGTGACGGGAAACTGACGCTGGCGAAGATGACGGACCCGCTGGACATCGTCTGGTCCCGGCCGCTCCCGGCGGGGGCGAAGCCGTCCACGGTGACCGTGTCCCAGGACGCGGCCGAACGCTGGTTCGTGTCGATGCTGTGCGAGGACCCCGCCGTCGTGCCGCTTCCCGCCACGGATACGGCGGTCGGCATCGACGTGGGATTGAACCACCTGCTGACCCTGTCCACCGGTGAGAAGATCGCCAACCCGAGACACGAGCGCCGTGACCGCGACCGGCTCGCTGTGGCCCAGCGCCGCCTGGCGAAGAAGGCCAGGGATGACGGAGCCAACCGGGCCAAGGCCCGGCGCAAGGTCGCCCGGATCCACGCCCGGATCGCCGACCGGCGCCAGGACCACCTCCACAAACTGACCACCCGGCTCGTGCGTGAGAACCAAACGCTCGTGATCGAGGATCTGACCGTGCGCAGCATGGTCAAAAACCGGAGCCTCGCCCGCGCCATCTCCGATGCGGCATGGTCGCAGTTCCGGAGCATGCTGGAGTACAAGGCTGCCTGGTACGGACGTGAGGTGATCGCCGTTGACCGGTGGTTCTCCTCGTCCAAGCTGTGCTCCACCTGCGGCACCCTGGCCGACAAGATGCCGCTGAACGTCCGCACCTGGACGTGCGACTGCGGCACGACCCACGACCGGGACATGAACGCAGCGAAGAACCTTCTGGCCGCCGGACGGGCGGTTGCAGCCTGCGGAGCTGGTGTAAGACCTCAACGGAGTTCTCCGGGCGGGCAGTCGGCGATGAAACAGGAAACCTCGCGGCGCGAGCCGTAAGAACCCCCTCCCTTCAGGGAGGGGAATACGTCAAGTCGGTGATCCTCTCGCTCGGCAGGACGGCCGGTGCGGTCCGTCGCGTCGGTCAGGGCGTTCAGTACGTCGGCGAGCGCCTGCACGGTGTGCAGCGCGCTCAGCCTGACCGCCGCCCGTAGCTGCGGCGCCGGCGCGGTCTCGTCGAGGGCGCCCAGTACCGCCGTACCGTGGCCGCCGTCGATCTCCGCGTGCAGGCGCAGGGTGTCGAAGGCGGCCGGGGGCAGACCCGTGCGGTCGGCCAGCCAGGGGATCAACGGCGCGGCGGGGGCGTTGAGTTCGAGTACCGCCACATAGCCGAGCAGGCACAGCGGGTGGAAGTGGTCGATCCAGTAGTACTGGGCACCGACCAGCCGGGCGACCTCCGGCGAGGGGGGCCGGGCGAGCTCTCGGCCGAGGTGGAGTCCGGCGGCCTCCATGTCCCGCAGCAGCCAGCTGTCGTGGTGGCGTTCACGCGGGATGTGCGCGGACAGGTAGCGGCCCAGCGGCCGAGCCGCCGGGTCGGTGCCGGGCGCCTCGCGGCAGTGGGCCTGGGCCCGTTCCATCAGCGGTACGGAGGCCCGGATGACCGTGTGCATCGTGACGAGGTAGCGCAGATAACGTGCCCGCAGGTCCTGCGGCTGCCACAGCCGGGCGGCGCTGCGGTGCAGGACGGGGGCCACCAGACCGAGGACGGTGCGCAGTTCGGCTCCGAGGGGTGTCCGGGTGTGCCGCACGCCCGGGGCGGCGGGCCGGGGGGCCGCCGTCACGGCGTGTGCTCCTGCCGGGGCCGGCCGGCCGGGTCGTGGCCCGGGTCGACGAGGTGGGCGTGGCGGGCGGGACCGTGGCGGGCCACCAGCGCGGCGGGGCCGCCCCGCTCGCCCCGGTGCAGCGCGGCCGCCTGCAGCAGCTCACCGGCCGGGCCTGAGCCCGCGCGGTCGGTGAAGTCCCGGGCGGCGTCCGAGCCGTCGAGCCGGTGGCAGGTGGCGCAGTAGCCGTCGGCGGGCAGGCCCGCGCGGGCGGCGATGTGGACGGGGCCCACCGTGCGGATCATCCGCAGCATCGGACTGGCGTGCGCGCGCTCGCGCACGGTCTGCCATGTCGTCGTGCGGATGTCGCCGAGGCCGAGGTGGCCGGGGCGCACCCGGCGGTCGGCGACGTCCTGGTTGCAGCAGGCGGTGACCGTGCCGTCGGTGGTGACGACCGGCCAGGCGGCCATGTCGCAGGGGGCGGCCGCCCACGGGTCGGGGCCGGCCGGCGGGCGGGGGCGCGGGCGCAGCGCGCCGCCGCGGCCCACCGGGCGCACCTGCCCGACGAGCATCGGTACGTCCGTTCCGAAGCGGCGCAGGACCTGCGCGCAGACCTCGTCGGGGTAGGGGTCGGCCGGGCCGTTCTGGAGGAGATGCAGGCTGACCGCGACGCCGGTGCCGAGCAGGTCGTCGAGCGCGTCGAACACGTCCCGGCGCGGGACGTGGCGCTCGTGGAACGCGTCGAGGCTGAGCGAGAAGTGGTCGACGGCGCGGGCGACGTCACGGACGGCGGGCGGCAGCGGGCCGCCGTCGGCGAAGAACGCGCCGGAGAGCACCGCCGTGCGGGTGCCGCGGGCGCGGGCGGTGGCGGCCGCCTCGATCACCAGGCCGGGGCGCAGCAGGGGCTCGCCGCCGGTCAGCATCAGCACGTCCGGGCGGGCCGCGGGCGTGAAGGTGCGCAGGAAGCCGAGCAGCGCGGCGCTGTCGAGGTCGCGGCCGCGGCGGGTGGCGGCGGTGGAGCAGTGGGCGCAGCTCAGCGGGCAGCGCTCGGTGAGCGAGACCAGGGCGCCCGCCGCGATCGTCTGGCGCAGCGCCATCAGCTCGGCCAGCCGCATGGCCGCCCCCCCTTTTTTCTCGGTGAGGCCGTGGTCCGGTACGGGTCGTCCTTCACCGGCCCGAGTGTCGAGCCTGTGACTGCGAAGCGGTTCGTAATCGGTATATGTGCAGGTCAGGGTTGTGGAGCGGATGGTGGTGCCGGTCGGTGCGCGTACCGGCGGACCGTTCGGCGTCCCGTCGCAGGGGGTCGGAGCTGCGTTTTCACCGTCCGCGAACCGCTCTTGTGGCGGGTGTTCCTACCGTCTGGGGCCAGCCGGACCGGAGTTTGGACCGGGCCGGTCTCGTGCTCATGAGGGAGGGAGATCCCATGGCGGAAGCGGACCAGGTACCCGTGCAGGGCGAGGACGACTCCACCAAGGTCGAGAAGGCGGCCGAGGTGGCCCGCGTGGCCGAGGTGGCCGCCCACTCGCTCGCCGACGCCGTCCTGCAGTTGCAGCGGCTCGACCCGGAGAAGGAGGCGGCGGGCGGCATCGTGCCGCCGGCCGACAGCGGTGGCTCGTGCCACAACATCAGCTGCTTCTAGACGTCCGATGACCGGCTGTCCGGGCCGCCGCCCGGCGGCCGGCGAGCCACGGCACCGCCGCACGCCCCGTACCCGTCGATGTGAGGAGTGACGTCATGTCCGAGGAGATCCGTCCCGACGCCGAGCCCGTCGAGCCCGCAGAAACCGCAGAAACCGCAGAAGCCGCGGAGGCCGGCGGCGACGTGGAGGCGCACCTGGCGGCCGGCCAGGACGCCGTCCTTGGCCTGCAGAAGCTCAACCCCGAGAAGGAGGCCTCCATCATCAGCGACCCCGCGGGAAGCGGGGGCTCCTGCCACAACATCAGCTGCTTCTGACGGCTGGCGTTCGCGCGGTCACGGCGTTCTGCCGGGCCGGGGACAGCGGTTCCCCGGCCCGGCCGGACGGCGCGTCATCAACTTCCGGTCTCGGCAGAGGGGATGGGCGGAATGCAGCTCGAGTGGGAGATCATCCAGACCTATATGACGCACCACCCGCGCTGGTTCGAGGACTTCGAGCGCCGCGCGCCCGGCGGGGAGCATCTGCGCGAGTACCGGGCGGCGATGCCCGCGTCGTGGCTGCTGTGGCGGCGGGGCTACTGGCTGCTGACCGCGCCGCCGCAGGTGCCGGCCGTCGCCCAGGGGTGGAAGCTGCATGTGTCGGCGACCTCCCGGACGAGCGCGGCCACGCTGCGCGCCGTGCTGCCGCTGCTGCGGGAGGCCCGCGTGCACTTCAAGTTCCTGATGGACCCGGCGGCGATGCTCGAGTCCAACGGCAAGTCCTTCCCACGGGGTGCGAGCGGGAAGTTCATCACCGTGTACCCGGCCGACGAGCGGGAGTTCCGGGCGGTCGGCGACGCGCTGACCGAGGCCCTGGCCGGCTTCGACGGCCCGCACATCCTCTCCGACCGGCGCTATCCCGGATCGCGGGTGGTCCACTACCGCTACGGCGGCTTCGTGTCGATCTCCCGGATGCGGCCCTCCGGGATGAAGGAGCTGCTGATCCGCACCCCGGACGGCGAGCCGGTCGTGGACATCCGGCACCCGTACTTCCATCTCCCGGCCTGGGTCACGGACCCCTTCACCGGGGAGTCCGCCCCGGAGCAGCCCGCGGCACGGGACGCGGCCGGCGGCGGACCCGCGGGGACGGACGGGTCCGCCGACGCCGGCATCACCCTCGCCGACGGGCGCTTCACCATCGTCAGCGCGATGAAGTTCAGCAACCGTGGCGGCATCTACCGCGGCATCGACAACGACACGGGCGCGGACGTGGTGATCCGCGAGGCGCGGCCGGGCGTGCAGATCGGGCCGGAGGGCACGGACGCCGTCCACCTGCTGCGGCACGAGTACGACATCCTCACCGAACTCGCCGACACGGGCCTGTTCGTGCGCCCGGTGGCGTTCTTCACCGACTGGGAACACTCCTTCCTCGTCGAGGAGTTCATCGAGGGCACCCACCTCGGGCACCTCGGCATCGTCGAGAACCCCGTCTACAACCTCGACCTGAGCGCCGGACGTCTCACCGACTACTACGAGCGGTTCCGCACGCTGTGGCTCCAGGTCGCGGACGCGATCGCCGTCTGCCACGAACGCGGCATCGTGCTGGGCGACCTGTCGCTGACGAACGTCATGGTCACCGGCGACGACCGGGTCCAGGTCATCGACATGGAGTCCGCCTTCCACGAGGACGCTCCCGCGGGCCCGGCGCGCGGGGCACGGCTGTACACGCCGGGCATGGTGACCCGCCGCGCGAGGCTCGCCGCGCAGGGCGACCGGCGCACCGACCACTACGCCCTCGGCGGCCTGATCCTGGGCTGTGTCCTGCTCTGCCACCAGACCGACTTCATCGACTCCACGATGCCGCGCAGACTGCTGGCCGAAGCGGCCGCCGACCTCGAACTCCCCGCGGAACTCGTCCGGCTGATCACCGACCTGTACGACGAGGACGCCGAGCTGCCCGACCCGGCCGCCCTGCGCGGGCGGATCGAGGCGCTGCCCTTCGCGGACGCCTGGCGCCGGCCGCCCCCGCTGGGACTGCCCCCGGTGACGGACACGACGGCGCGCGCCGAGCTGCACAAGCGGGTGGAGGCCACCCTCCACGGGGTCACCGACTTCTGGGCGCGGACCGCCGACCTCGACCGCCAGGACCGGCTCTTCCCGGCCGACGCCGCCGTGTTCCGGACCAATCCGCTCTCGCTCGCCCACGGCGCGTACGGTCCGCTGTACGTGCTGCACCGGCTGCGGGGCACGGTGCCCGACGATCTGCACGCCTGGGCGCTGCGGCACTCCACCGCGCACGACGCGATGCCGGCCGGTCTGTACTTCGGCTCGGCGGGCGTGGCCTGGGCGCAGTCGGCCATCGGCCGCCTGGACATCGCCGTACAAACGCTCCGGGACGCGCACGGCCACCCGCAGTTGCTGTCCGAGCCCGGTGTCCTGACCGGGGCGGCCGGCCACGGCATGGCGTGCCTGCGGCTGTGGCGCGACTCGGGGCTGCGGGAGTTCCTCGACCGTGCCGTCGCCGTCGGCGGCCACCTGGCCGGGACGGCGCACCGCGAGGACGGCCTGGCCCACTGGCCCGACCCGGCCCGGCCGACCCCGGTCGGCTACGCGGACGGTGCCTCGGGCATCGCCCTGTTCCTGCTCGCCCTGCACCACGCCACCGGTGACCGGGCCACGCTGGAACTGGGCCGGGCCGCACTGGACTTCGACCTGGCCCAGGTGGTCGCCGGGGCCGGCGGCCGGCTGTCGTTCCCGGCGACGGTGGCCACGGACGACAAGCCCGTCATGGTCGTACGCCACTACTGGGACCACGGCACGGCCGGTGTCCTCACCACGCTGCTGCGCTACCACCACGTCACCGGCGATCCGGTGCTGCGCGAGCGGATCACCGGGCTGCTGCCCGACGTCCGCCGCAAGTACACGGTGTTCCCGCAGCTGTTCCACGGGACGAGCGGGCTGGGCAACGTCCTGCTCGACGCCTACGAGTTCCTGGGCGACGCCGAGTTGCTGGCGGAGGCGGAGCGGGTGGCCGAGTCCGTGCTGTGCATGGCGATCGAGCGGCCCGAGGGCATCGTCTTCCCCGGTGAGCAGACCGTGCGCGAGAGCTGCGACCTCGCGAGCGGGTCGGCCGGTGTGGCGCTGTTCCTGGACCGTCTGCGCACGGCCCGCCCCGGCGGCCGTACCAACGGCAACTTCCTGCTGGACGACCTGCTGCCCGCCGCCGCGGGCCGGACCGGTGCGTGATGGAGGCGACCACGGCCGCCTCCCAGGCGGCTCCCGCCGCCGTACCGCTGCGGGCCAACCGGGAGTTCCGGCTGCTGTGGGTGGGGCAGGCGCTGTCCGACTTCGGTACGTCCATGACCGCGCTGGTGCTGCCGCTCGCCCTGCTGAGCAGCGGGTACTCGACGTCGGCGACCAGCACCATCGGCACCGCCGTGCTGGTGACGGCGATGGTGCTGCGGATGCCGGCCGGGTACCTCACCGACCACTACAGCCACCGGCGCCTGATGCTCGCCGCCGACCTGGCCCGCCTGGTCACGGTCGCCACCGTCGCCGTGTGGACGTACCTGGACCGGCTGCCGATCGCGCTGGCCGTGGTCACGGTGGTCGTGGCGCAGGTGGGGGTGGAGCTGTTCCGGCCGAGCCAGAACGCCACCGTCCGCCGGGTCGTGCCGGCCGCGCAGCTGGGCACGGCCATCTCCTTGAACCAGGCGCGGGCCTACGCCGCCGGGATCGTCGCCCCGGCCGTGGCCGGTCTGCTCATCGCGGCTTCGCTGTGGCTGCCGTTCGCCATCGACGCCGTCACCTACGCGGTGTCCGCGCTGTGCGTGCTGGCCCTGTACCGGTCGCTGCGCCGCGCCGAGGCCGCCCGGTCCGCCCGGGCCGGCGGTGCGGCGGACCGGGCCGCCGACCCGAAGAAGGCGCAGGAGGCGCAGGAGGCGCAGGAGGGCAGCGGCGGGGCCAAGGCCGCGCCGCGCGAGCGGTTCCTGCCCCGCCTGACCGCGGGACTGCGCTACGTGGTCCGCGACCCGTTCCTGCGCACGGTCGCCGGGCTGGCGGCGGGCGAGAACTTCGCGTTCCAAGCCCTCGCCTACGCCCTGTTGCTGGGCATCGGGCGGGAGCACAACGGCGCCGCGGCGGTGGGCCTCGCGATGAGCGCGGCGGCGGTGACCGGGCTGACCGGTTCGCTGATCGCGCCCTTCCTCCAGCGCAGGCTGCGCATGCAGACGGTGATGGCGGCCGGTCCCGCGCTCGCCGCCGTCATGCTCGCCCTCGCCTGGTACACCGGCAGCGGCATCGCGTTCGCCGCCGGGTACTCCGCCCTGTGCCTGCTGACCCCCGTCAACGGGGCGGTGTTCGGGACCATCCTGGCCACGACGGTGCCGGAGAACATCTACGGCCGCACCACGACGGCCCTGGGGTTCACCACGGAGATCCTCCAGCCGCTCGGCCCGCTGACGGCGGGCGTGCTGCTGGCGTATCTGTCGCTGTCGGGCACCGCCGCCCTGTTCGCCCTGGCCTTCGCCCTGCTCGCGGCCGTCGCACTGCTGATGCCGTCGCCCCCGGCCGCGCCGGACCCGCGGACGGCCGCGGCCTGACACCCACGAGCACCGCCCCGCACCCTCCAGGGAGGTTCCATGGTTTCGCTGTCCGTGCTGGACGTGGCGCTGGTCGCGCCCGGCGGCACCGCCCGCCAGGCACTGCACGACGTCGTGCGCACGGCGGTGACCGCCGACGCGTGCGGCTACCACCGCTTCTGGGTGGCGGAGCACCACAACTCCCCCCGCTGCGCCGGCAGTTCACCGGCGGTGCTGATCTCGCACATCGCAGCGGTGACGCACCGCATCCGGGTCGGCTCCGGCGGGGTGATGCTGACCAACCACGCGCCGCTCACCATCGCGGAGCAGTTCGCCGTGCTGCAGTCGCTGCACGACGACCGGATCGACCTCGGCGTCGGCCGCGCGACCGGCGGCACGGACAGCGGCACCCTCCTGGACCGCGCCCTGCGCCGGCCTGCGCAGGCACGCGCGGAGTTCCCCCAGCTCCTCGACGAACTCATCGGTTTCCTCTACGGCCGCTGGCCGGGCGGCCACGCCTTCCAGGACCTGGAACTCTCCCCGGCGCTGCCCGTGCCGCCCGGCGTGTTCGTCCTGGGCACCTCCGAGAACGGCGCCCGCGCCGCCGCCACGCGCGGGCTGCCCTTCGCCTACGGCGCCCACCTCGGGCCCACGTCCCGCCCCGCGGCCCTGGACCGCTACCGGTCGGCCTTCTCCCCCGGCCCGCTCGGCACGAGTCCCCATGTCATCGCGTCCGTCAACGTCCAGTGCGCCGGGACCGACGAGGAGGCCGAGCGGCTCGCCCACGACACCGCCGCCGCACGGTTTCGGCAGAAGCACACGGCGACGTCCCCGGGGACCGCTCTGCCCGAGCCGCGGGAGCGGTACCTGATCTCCAGGATGCTGGAGGACCTGCAGCTCGTGCGCGGCGGCCCGGCCACCGTCGCCGCCGGCCTGCGACGGCTGGCCGCCGCGCTGGGCGCCGACGAGATCATGCTCGTCCCCTACGACATCACCGCCGCCGGCCGCGAGCGCACCCTGCGCCTGACGGCCGCGGCCTGGACTCCCTCCGCGGACCGTGACCGGCCCCGTGCCGCCGGCGGGCAGGGCCGGCCCGTGGTCTCCTGAGCGGCACGTCCGCTCGGCAGCCCCGCCCCGGCACCCGCACCCGCGCGCGAGGCGCCGCCCGGTCCGGCGAACCACCGCCGGCCCGTCACACGGAACTGGTGACTGCCCGCGCCGACCGCGAAGCGGGCACAGCCCTCACGGCGTTCACCGGCCGCGACCGCGTGCGCGTGTGCCGGCCGGCGGGCCTTCACCCGGAACCGATGAAGCCACCGGAACACCGCCGGGCGGGCCTCGCGCTCGCTGGTGGCCCGCATGCCGGGACCTCTTCTCCCCCTCCTGCGGATACGGAGTTGCGCATGACCGGGGTCCACCTGGCTCGCGACCGTTCCTCGACCCGTGGTCGAGCAAGGTGCTCAAGGATGCCACCGGGTGGGGGTGAGAGACCTCCGTTCGGCGTGAGGAGTGCATATGCGCAAGGTCGTTTCCCGTGACGGCACCACGACCCCCTGCGAGAAGACGGGGGGCGGCCCCGCGACCGCCCCGGCCGGCGGCACGGCGGGCGGGGGCTTCAGCGGCGTCCGCACGGACGACGCCACGCGTGCGGGAAGTCGGCTCTGATGCGCCGCGTCGCAGTCGTCGGGGCCGGCGCGGCGGGGTCGCTCACGGCGGTCCAGCTGATGCGGCAGGCCGACAGGCTCGGCCGGACGGTCGGGATATGGCTGATCGACCCGGCCGAGCGAACCGGGCCGGGTGTCGCCTACGGCACGTCCGATCCGCGCCATCTCCTCAACGTGCCCGCCGGCCGCATGAGCGCCTTCCCCGACGACCCCGGGCACTTCCTGCGCTGGCTGACGGACCGGAACCCGCACACCGCGCCGGGTGACTTCGTCCCCCGCCAGGTGTACGGGCAGTACCTGACCGACATCGTCGAGCGCACCGCCGACGCCTGCGGGCACGCCCGCCTGCACCGGGTGCGGGACGAAGTCGTCGCCGTACGCGAGCAGGGATCCGGGCCGGCTCTGCGGCTCGCCGGCGGCGGTGAGCTGCGGGTGGACGCGGCCGTACTGGCGCTGGGCAGCCTCGCCCCGGCACAGGACTGGGCCGGCGCCGAGCTCAGGGAATCCGGGCGCTTCGTCGCCGACCCCTGGGCGCCGGGCGCTCTCGACGGCCCCGCCGGGAAGGGGGACGTCCTTCTCGTCGGCACCGGTCTGACCATGGTCGACCTGGCCGCCACGCTGGCCCGCCCGGACCGCGTGGTGTACGCGGTGTCCCGCCACGGGCTCCTTCCCCAGGAGCACCTGCCCTCCGCTGCCCCGCCGGCCGAGGCGCCGCCGGACCTGGACGGTACACGCGGTCTCGACACGCTGCGCCGGAGCGTGCGAGGGCACCTGTCCGCCACCCGACGCGCCTGCGGGGACTGGCGCCCCGCCCTGGACGGGCTGCGCCCGTTGACGGCGGCGCTGTGGCAGCAACTGCCCGTGGCCGACCGGGCCCGCTTCCTGGACGAGGACCTGCGGACCTGGGAGGTGCACCGCCACCGCATGGCACCCGCGGCCGCGGCCACGCTCCGCGGACTGCTGGCGTCGGGCCTGCTGCGAACCGGCGCCGGGAGGGTGCTCGGTGCCGTGCCGGTCGACGGCGCGGTGGAGGTCGCCCTCAGCGACGGCACACGGCTGCGGGTCGGTGCGGTGGTCAACTGCACCGGCGCTCGGACGGGCCCGCGCGGCACGATGGATCCCCTGGTGCGCTGCGTGCTGGAACGCGGATACGGCCGCACCGGCCCCGCCGGTCTGGGGCTGGACACCGCCGGCGACGGGCGGCTGGTGCCCTCGGCCGGCGCCCCGGCCCTGCGGCTGTGGACGATCGGGGCCGCGCGGCGCGGGAACCTGCTGGAGACCACCGCCGTTCCGGAGATCCGCGCACAGGCCGCCGAGGTCGCCGGCAGCCTGCTGGACGTGCTCACCGACCGCCGTGCCCCCGCACCGACCGACCACTACGGGCAGCGCCTGAGCACGTCGCCCGAGGCGGCGGAGCTGTACGACCGGGCCCTGAAACGCATCCTGGCGGGCAGCCTCGGCGCCGAGGAACTGCTGACCGAAGCCGTCACCGTCGACCCGGACTTCGCCGTCGGCCACGCGGCTCTGGCACTGCTCGGCCACGAGCCCGGGGGCGCCGGGCAGACACCCCCGGCACTCACGTCCGCCCGACGGGCCGCGACCGTACGGGCGGACGACCGCGAACGCAGCCTGGTCGCCGCGGTGGACGCCTGCCTGACCGGTACCGAGGAGCGGGGCAAAGCGGCCCTGCTGGGCCACATCGCCGGCCATCCCCGGGACGCACTGGCGGTGAGTGCGGCCGTACCGACCGTCTCCTTCAACGGTGTGACCCACGCCGAGGAGTCATGGGCGCTGGTCGAGGGGCTGTCGGGAACCTACGGGGACGACTGGTGGTACCTGGGGCAGCTGGCCTTCGTCCGGCAGGAACAGGAACGTTGGGAAGAGGCCGAGACCCTGGCCTCCCGGGCACTCGCCGCACAGCCCCGTGCGGGGCACGCCGTCCACGCCCGGGCCCACGTGTACTACGAGACCGGCGAACACCGTGCCGGCCTGGCCTGGCTGGACGAATGGCTACGCCGGCACGGGGACGGGGCAGGTCACCGTTCCCACGTCTCCTGGCACGCCGCCCTGCACGAGCTGTCGCTCGACAACCGGCCCGCGCTGCTGCGCCGCTACCGCCGGGAACTCATCGCCTGCCAGGTGAGCGGGGGCCGGCTGCTGGTCGACTCCGCCTCGATGCTGTGGCGGGCGCGCATGACGGACAGCTGGAGTGGCGATCTGCCCGTCGCCGAACTGCTGCACGCCGCTCCACGGCACTGGCTGGACGCACCGGCGACGAGCTTCGCAGCCCTGCACAGCGCGCTGGCCCTCGCCGCGGCCGGGGACCTCGACGCCCTCGGGCAGCTGCGGGCCCATGCGCTGGCCCACCACCAGGCGGTGTTCGCGCTGGTGGTCGCTCCGCTGTGCGACGCACTGTCGGCCGTCGTCCGGGAGGACTGGCGGCAGGCGGTACGGCGGCTTCGGCCGCTGCTTCCCCTGGTGGCGCGCACGGGTGCCAGCAAGGCCCAGCAGGAGGTGGTGGAGGAGACCCTGCTGCACGCCCTGATCGCGGGAGGCGAGTACGACCGGGCGGCGCGGCTGCTCGCGGCCCGGCTGGACCGCCGCGCGTCGCCGCTCGACCGGCGGCGACTGGACGCGGTACACGGACGGCGTGCGGGGTGGCGTGCTCCCGCGGTCATCTGAATTTCTCCTTGGCCACTCGTGTGAAGCGGGCGTTCAAGTACCGCTTCTGTCCGAACCGATGCGCAGGCGGCCGAGCTGTCGCGCACGTTCGGATGCGTGCGCAAGGTCTACGACCTGGCGCCGGCCGCGCGTACGCAGGCGTGGACGCGGCAGGAGCGGGTGAACTGCAACCAGACCTCGGCGATGCCGACGGTCTGGAAGAAGACCGGGGAACTGGCCTACTTTGAACGAGGTGTCGTCGGTTCCGCTGCAGCAGGCACTGCGGCACCTGCAGGTGGCGTTCACCAACTTCTTCGGCAAGCGGGCGAAGTACCCGAGGTTCAAGTCGAGGAAGAAGTCACGCAGGTCCGCCGAGTACACCGCCAACGCGTTCCGTTTCCGGGACGGCCGGCTGACGCTCGCGAAGATGCGTGAGCCTTTGGACATCGTCTGGTCCAGGCCGCTGCCCGCCGGCGTGTCCCCCTCGACGGTGACCGTCTCCCAGGATCCGGCCGGACGCTGGTTCGTCTCGCTGCTGTGCGACGACCCGTCCGTGCAGCCCGTGCCGGCCAAGGAAACGGCCGTCGGTACCGACGTCGGCCTGAACCACCTGCTGACCCGGCACGGTCCACGACGGGGACGTGAACGCGGCGAAGAACCTGCCGGCCGCCGGACTGGCGGTGACAGCCTGTGGAGCTGGTGCAAGACCTCAACGGAGCACTCCGGGCGGGCAGTCGGTGACGAAACAGGAAACCCCACAGCGCGAGCCGTAGGAATCCCCCTCCCTCAGGAGGGAGGGGAAGTCAAGGCGTCCTCTCTTCGGCGGGTCGGCGGCCTTTCCGGCGTGTTTTCGATCTAACCGGCACGTGCCGCGTGCGACTGCGGACGCGGGAACGCAGTTGAACGCTTCCCGGGCGGCTCCGGCCGGCCCGTCCGGGGAGCTCGCCCGGCGTCGCCGCAAGCGTGGCGCGGCAGGGCCCGCCGGGTGGTCCGGGCCGTCCGGCGTGCGGTTGCGCGCGGCCGGTCCGCGCCTGGCCACCGGCCGCGCCGTCCGCCGACGGGTGACGGGTAAGGGCCTGCCCGGGCGGGACACCGGCGGAAGCCGGTTGCGGGCCGAGGCGGGCACGGACGGCGGTGGAGCGGTTCTCGACCGTGCTTGAGGCGGCTGTCCAGTGTTTCTCGGCCGCACCCCCGGAATGTGGGCTGAACGGCCCGTCACCACGGCCCTGAAGTGAGGTCGGACATGATGCATTCATTTGCCCGCCGTTGCCTGCGTGAGGTGTACAGCGCCTTGAAGGCATACGGCAGCTACTACACGGGGGTGGATCCCGAACGCCCGGAGCGGTTCCTGCGTCTGGAGGACCCCGTGCCCGGGCACCCGGAGCGGCTGTGCTGGGAGGTGCCGCTCACACCGGTGGAGCGGGCGCTCGTCAAGGAGCTGGAGCCGCGCTGAGCCCGTCTGCGCCTGCGGATGAACGCCGCTGCCGGGGCTCTTGGGAGCCCCGGCAGCGGCGTTTGGGATACGGGCAGGCGCTCAGACCGCCGAGCGCTCGGCGACGAACGCCTCCCAGGTGCGCCTCCCCGCAGACGAGCAGGCCGTCAGGGGAAGGGGCACACAAACGCAGCGGCCGTTCCTCAGCGCTTCGTTGCTTGACACCTCGAAGCGTGAGGAACGGCCGCCTGCGTCGTCCCGGGAAGAACCGCGGATCAGCTCGTCGAGTGACCCGCGACGTCACACCGCAAACTCAGACGGTTGACGGTGCTTCGGCCCGGCTCTTCGCGGACTCGTGCGGCGCCGTCTCCTGTGGCGTCAGGCCCGGCCGCCAGAAGCGCGGCCCCAGGTCCAGGGCCAGCGCCGGAACCAGCAGACTGCGTACCAGGAACGTGTCGAGGAGGATGCCGACCGCTACGAGCAGCCCCTGCTGCAGTGCGCTCACCGTGGGGATGGCCGCAAGGACGCAGAACGTGGCAGCCAGCACCACGCCCGCCGACGTGATGACACCGCCGGTCACCGTTACCGCGGTGAGGATTCCCTCGCGGTGCCCGCGCAGCCGCACCTCTTCCTTTGCGCGTGTCATCAGGAAGATGGTGTAGTCGACGCCCAGCGCGACGAGGAAGATGAAGCCGAACAGCACCAGCCCGCGGTCGATCTTCGCGTGGTCGAGTGCGTGGAACAGCAGCGAGGCCGTGCCGACGGCCGCCGCGAACGACAGCACCACGGACCCGAGCAGCACCGCGGATGCGATGGCAGCCCGCAGCAGGATGAGGAGCATCACCACCACCACCGCGAGGATCAGCGGGATCAGCAGCGTCTCCTCGTCACCCTGCGCCACGGAGACGTCGAGCGCCACCGCGCTCTGGCCCCCGACGACCGCGTCGGCTGCCGGCCCGGTCGATCCGTCCAGCGCCGTCCTGATGTCCCGGACGGTGTCCCTGGCGGCCGCGGAGTCCGGAGCGTCGCGGAGCACTGCTGTCAGGTGCGTCCAGCCGCCCTTGGCCACCTGGGTGCTGACGGAGGACACACCGGGCACCTTGGCGACGACGGCCGCCGCAGATTCGGCCCCGGCGTCGCGGACGTACACATCCGCAGGAGCGGACGAGCCTGCGGGGAAGTGCTTGGCCAGAACCTGCTGGCCGGTGACCGAGTCGACCTTGCCGGTGAACTGCTCCGCCTGCGTCTGGCCGGTCTGCACGCCGGCGATGCCCAGCGCCATGACGCCCAGCACCAACGCCGTGCCGATCCACACCGCGCGCGGGCGCCGTCCCACGGCCTCGGCGATCTTTGCCCACGTGCCGTGCCCCTGCGCCGAGTTCGGGTCGTATCCCGCAGTGACGCGCGGCTTCACGGGCCAGAACACCCAGCGGCCCAGGATCACCAGCAGCGCCGGCAGCAGCGAGGTCATGGCGAAGAACACCAGGACCACACCGATGGCGACGACCGGTCCCAGACCCTGGGTGCTGTTCATGCTGCCGAACACCAGGCACAGCGACGCGATCGTCACCGTCGCGGCGGAGGCGGCCAGGGCCGACAGCGAGCCGTGCACGGCCAGCGACATCGCCGTGTGGCGGTCTTCGTGCCGGTGCAGCTCTTCCCGGTAGCGGGAGATGAGCAGCAGGGCGTAGTCGGTGCCCACGCCTACCGAGAGCACCATGAGTACGTAGGCGCTCTGACCGTTGACCACCAGCCCCGCGTGCTTGGCGAGGAGGTAGACGACGCCGCTCGCCACCTGGCTGGCCAGCCCCACGGTGATCAGCGGAATCAGCCACAGCACCGGGCTGCGGTAGGTCACGAGCAGCAGCAGCGCCACCACGCCGAGCGCGACACCCAGCAGGGCGCCGTCCATGCCGGAGTAGACCTCGGCGAAGTCGGCGATGCTCCCGGCCTCGCCGGTGATCTTGACGTCGAGACCAGCGGGGGCGCCGTCGGAGATGAGCTTGCCGGCTTCGGTCACCTTGTCGGTGAGCACCTTGTTGTCGCTGGGCGAGGTGCGCAGCGGAACGCTCACGAAGGCCGCGACCTTGTCCTCGGAGACCACGGCAGAGGAGACCTTGCCGATGGCCACCTTGTCGGCGAGCCGGGCACGATCGCCGTCGATCCGGGACAGGTCGGCCTGGGTGAGGCCTCCCTCGCGGGCGTAGACGATGACTGCGGTGCTGGAGTCCTTGTCGGCGAAGTACTGCTCCGCGAGCTGCACCGCCTTGGTCGACTGGGCGCTCGACGGCAGCCAGGCCTCAGGGTCGTTGTCCTGTACGTCTGCCAGGCCGGCGGCCAGCGAGCCACCGATACCCATGAGCAGGAACCACAGCACAAGCACGACCCACTTGGAGCGCCGGCCGGCGACGAAGGCAGCGTATCGGCTCACAACGGTGGGGGAAGGAACGGGCGGTGGAACCGTTTCTGTGGGGGATGGTGCCGGGATCTGGATCGTCATGTGACGCTCACCGAGGGTCAGGAGCCGTGGAGCGGGGGCTCGTACGGAACTGGGTACACAAAGGTTCTTCACCAGAGGGATGGAGTCCTGGTGGAGCGTCCCTCGAGTTGGCTTGAACTCGGATTCCCTCGCCCGATGGCGGTCCGTTTCCGGCCGAATTCCCTGACCTCAGCCTTGTTTGGCATCCTCCCCTTCTTAAAAGAGGGGGATTCCGACCCAGGTGGGTTGAGGTTCACGGACGCTCGCCCGCCGTTTGGGCGGTGTCGTCCCTGCGGCACCGGCTGTTCGCCGGGGGCGGGGGATCCCGCCCTGTCCTGCCGCGACGTTGGTTGCTGCGTTGGTGTCGGCGTTGCAGGTGAAGCCGCAGAGGGAGCAGACGAACTCGGCTTGGCTCTTGCGCGAGTTCTTGTCGATCCATCCGCAGACACTGCAGCGCAGGGAGGTGTAGGGGGCGGGGACGTCTTCGACCCGGCCGGGGGCCTTGTGTCCGGTGCGCTGGCGCAGCAGGCCCCGGCCCTGCGCGAGGATCGCCCGGTTCAGTCCGTCAGCTGTGCGGTCGTACAGGGGCGCATGAGGTTCCTTGGAGCGGTGGCACAGGCACGCATGAGGCTCGCTCAAGCAGTGCTTGAGACGCGCATGAGGCTCCCTAATCGCCGCTGGTCACTGGAGGGGGCGTGCCGCCGCTCGAAAGGTTTCCCTCGTTCGCCGGTCCCACCCGTGGGGCGGGATCCGTCAGTGTTGTGACGGACGGAAGAACGAAGAACACCGCTGAGGGAGCACCCGATGAAGGCTCGTATGACGAACGCCGCCAAGGTTCTGCCGGACGCCATGAAGGGCATTCAGAACCTCTACAAGGCCATTCACCAGGGCGGGGTCGACCAACACACGCTGGACCTGGTGCACCTGCGCGCGAGCCAGATCAACGGCTGCAGCTCCTGTGTCCACGCCGGCGTCACGGGCGCCAAGAAGGCCGGGGAGACCGACGAGCGCCTGCACGCCGTCGCTGCCTGGCGCGAGGCGCCGTTCTTCTCGGACGCCGAGCGCGCCGCCCTGGCACTGACCGAGGCCGCCACCCGGCTGGCCGACCACAGCGGGCAGGCCGTGCCGGACGCGGTCTGGGACGAGGCCGCCGACCATTTCACGGAGCAGCAGCTCGCCGCGATCATCCTCATGATCGCGACGACGAACTTCTTCAACCGGCTGAACGCCACCGTCCAGGAGCCCGCGGGCGCCGCCTGGAGCTAGGCACTTCCCAGAGGCCGACAGGACGGCCGCGAGGCCGTCCTGTCGGCCTGTGCGTGGGGACGGGAAGGCGGGATCACGAGGGCCTCACGGATCGCGGCCGCCAGCGGTACGGAAGGCCTTCACCAGGAGCGCGGACGGGTGCTCGGGACCGCCCGCGACGAAGCTGCCGAAGCCCGCGAACACCGGAGGCGGGCCCGCCCCGAGAAACTCCGCCGGGCGTGCGCCGGACCGGACACCGGACGGTGGCCGGATCTCTCATCAGAGTCTCCGACGGCACCTCCCGGACCCGGTGACACCACCCCCCAGGTCATGCCTTCGACAGGGGGACACAGTCATGCCGGGGCCGGAGGCCAGCGGTCCCATTGCAGGACCGCGGAAAACATAACGGGGACGGCCGCCGGCAGCCGCACATCTCGTGTCCCTGGGGCCGGTCCGCGGGGCGGGGCACCACCGTGAAGCTGCAGCCGCGCGGGACCTGGGCGGCGGGGAGTCCAAGGAGCTGGCCCTGGAGAGCGGCTGACGGGGCCTCGGGGGCTCTGTCTCGGGGAGCGAGTGCGCTCCGCGTGACATGCCCGCGAACGTCCGGGCGTGTCCGGATCGGTCAGGAATCGAGAAGCTCGGTTCACGGAGCCGCCTCTAGCCTGCTCGCCATGGACATCACCATTCACACGGCTTCTCTGCCGCATGCCGACCCGGACGCTTCGCTCGCCTTCTATCGCGACGTCCTCGGTTTCGAGGTCCGCAGCGATGTCGGCCAGGGCAGGATGCGCTGGATCACGGTAGGCCCGGCCGGTCAGCCGGGCACCTCGATCCTGCTGACACCGCCTGCCGCCGATCCCGGCATCACCGAGGACGAGCGCCGCATGGTCACGGAGATGATGGCCAAGGGCACCTACGGATGGATCCTGCTGGCCACCCCGGACGTCAACGCCGCGTTCGAGAAGGTGCAGGCGGGTGACACCGAGGTCGTCCAGGAGCCGACCGAGCAGCCGTACGGCATCCGCGACTGCGCCTTCCGCGACCCAGCGGGCAACCTGGTCCGCATCCAGGAGCTTCGCTGAGCAGTGCGGGTACCGATGCAGCCGTGCGGGCCGGCATCGCCACCACCCATGAGGAACGCGGCGGCGCACCGGAGTGGGCACCCCCGACACGTCGAAGACGTCGTAAGGAAGACGTCGAAGGAAATCGAGGACGAAAGACGAAGGAGAGGGTTCTCATGTGCAAGCCTGAATGGCGGCGTGCACGCATCCAGGCGCAGCGCCTGGCTGATCTCGC
Organism: Streptomyces sp. NPDC091209; assembly: GCF_044757755.1. NCBI lineage: Bacteria > Bacillati > Actinomycetota > Actinomycetes > Kitasatosporales > Streptomycetaceae > Streptomyces > Streptomyces sp. NPDC091209. The sequence goes on from NZ_JBIVVR010000014.1 coordinate 71,018, forward strand.
GCGGCTGCGCCGCGTCCGCGACCGGATCGACAGGGAATACGCGCAGCCACTGGACGTGGAGGCGCTCGCCCGTGATGTGGACGTGTCCGCCGGGCACCTGAGTCGGCAGTTCCGGGCCGCCTACGGTGAGTCGCCGTACGCGTATCTGATGACGCGTCGCATCGAGCGGGCGACAGCGCTGCTGCGGCGGGGCGACGTCAGCGTCACCGAGGTCTGCTTCGCGGTCGGCTGCGCGTCGCTGGGCACGTTCACCACCCGCTTCACCGAGCTGGTCGGCATGCCGCCCGGGGCGTTCCGGCGCCAGGCGGCGGAAGCGGCGGCCGGCCGTGCCGAGGCTGCGGGTGCCCGCCGCGATGCCGGGTCGGCGATCAGGGTGGAGGGGATGCCGGCGTGCGTGGCGAAGCAGGTCTCAAGACCGGTCAGGAATCGAGAAGCCCCGGCCGCCGCACGGCCCCTACGGTGATGGTCATGGCAACCACCACTTCCACCCCAGTTACCACGTCCATCGCGGCCATCACCCTTGAGGTGGCCGACGTCGAGGCCGCCCGGCGCTTCTACAGCGCCTTCGGCGTGGACACGTACCTGCACCTGCGGGCGTCCCAGGCGCACTCCACCGGATTCCGCGGCTTCACCCTGGCGCTCACGGTGTCCGGGCCGGCCACCGTCGACGGCTTCATCGGTGCCGCCGTGGACGCCGGCGCCACGGTCCTGAAGCCCGCCGCGAAGTCGCTGTGGGGCTACAGCGGCGTCCTCCAGGCCCCGGACGGGACGATCTGGAAGATCGCGACCTCGGCGAAGAAGGACACCGGCCCCGACACCCGCGAGATCGACGAGGTCGTCCTGCTGATCGGCGTCGAGGCGGTGAGGGCCACCAAGCAGTTCTACGCCGGCCGGGGCATGACCGTGACCAAGAGCGTCGGCAGCATGTACGTCGAGTTCGCCCCCGGTCAGTCCCACCCCGTCAAAATGGCGCTGTACAGGCGCCGCGCCCTGGCCAAGGAGGTCGGCGTCCCCGCCGACGGCACGGGCTCGCACCGCATCGTCCTCGGCAGCACCGCCGACGCCTTCACCGACCTGGACGGGTTCGTCTGGGAGGCTGCCGCCCCCACACCGTCCTGACCTCCGTCCCTGTGGCAGCCGGGCCCCGGCCCGGATGTCCGACACGTATACCTCTACAGCTCAAGGAGTACGGCATGAAGGCACACGTCAGCTCGATCCTTCTCGGCGTCCGGGACATGGACCGGGCCAAGGAGTTCTACACCGAGGGGCTCGGCTGGAAGGTCCAGAGTGACTACGGCATCTCGGTGTTCTTCGAATCGGACGGCGCCTCGCCCGTCGGCTTCTACAGCCGCGAAGGACTGGCCGACCAGGTGGGCACGGACCATGAGGGCAGCGGCTTCAGCGGACTGGTCCTGACCTACGTCGTGCGCAGCGAGGCGCGGGTCGACGAGATCATGGCGGAGGCCGCGAAGGCCGGCGCCACGGTCCTCAAGCCCGCCGGCGCTCTGCCGTGGGGCGGGTACGGCGGCACCTTCGCCGACCCGGACGGCTACGTCTGGAGTCTCGGCTTCAGCACCCAGGGAACCGACCAGCCCTACGCCGAGTAGCCGCGGTTCCCTGCCTCACGGCCGTCCCGGACACGGCGATGGGCCCGTGCGGGAAGCGGGAGCGGCCACCGGAGCCGGGCGGGCCGGATCCGCGGCGAGCCGGCAGAACAACAGGAGTTGACATCCTCCCGGGCCTCAAGGCCGGGGCACTCTCGCAAGATCAGAGGTAGATCATGAAGTTTCTGTCCCACGTCGAGCCGCCCGAGCCCATGCGGGGCCTGCTGGTTCCGCCCGAGGTGGTGGAAGCTCTCGGCGAGGGCTCGCGGCCACCGGTGACGATCACGCTCAACGGGCATTCCTGGAAGAGCCGGGTCGCCTTCCTGCGCGGCCGCCACCTGATCGGCCTCAGCCACGCCAACCGGCAGGCCGCGGGTGTCGAGATCGGCGAGGAGGTCGAGGTCGATTTGGAGCTCGACACCGAGCCGCGCGTCGTCGTCGAGCCGGAGGATTTCGCCCGGGCCCTGGACGACGACCCGGTCGCCCGCGCCGCGTACGACCACCTCACGTACAGCCGCAAGCGCGAGCACGTGCGTGCCGTCGAGAGCGCGAAGATGCCCGAGACGCGCCGGCGGCGCATCGAGAAGGCCATCGCCACCCTGCGGGGCTGACCCCGGGAGCAGGCCTCCGACGCCCTACGCACCAGCCGTTCCTCAGCGCTTCGTTGGTCGACACCTCGAAGCGTGAAGAACGGCTGTTTGCGTTCTCCCGGGAAGAACCGCAGGTCAGCTACTGGGCGCCGCCGGGAGCAGCAGGCGGTGCAAGCGGGCCGCTATCGGTTCTCGACCGGTGATGCACCGGCGCATTCGAAGCTGCAGACACAGGGCGAGGTGAGAGCACCTCCGGTCGGCACGAGGAGTGCGTGATGCGCAAGGTCGTTTCCCGGGACGGCACGACGATCGCCTACGACAAGTCGGGCGAGGGCCCCCCACTCGTGCTGCTCAACGGTGCGTTCCGCGATCACACGATTTTCGACGAGCTCGTTCCCGAGCTGGCGCAGCACTGCACCGTGTATGCCTACGACCGCCGCGGGCGCGGCCAGAGCGGTGACGCTCCCGAGTACGCCGTCGAGCGGGAGATCGAGGATCTCCAGGCGGTGATCGAGGAGGCGGGCGGCTCAGCGGCCGTGTTCGCCGGGTCCACGGGCGCGAACGTGGCGCTCCAGGCGGCGCTCGCGGGCACGCCGATCGCCAAGCTGGCTCTCCACGAGCCGTTCTTCCGGGTCGAGGGGTTCCCGAAGCCCCCGTCGAACTCCGCGGAGACGCTCCGGGCCATCCTGGAGGAAGGCGACCGGCGCGACGAGGCGGCCGAGTACTTCCTCGGCCCCGTCCTGGGCCTCACCCCCGACGATGTCGCGCAGTGGCGCAGGAGCCCGATCTGGGCGATGAACGAGGCGAACGCGCACACGCTGCTGTACGACGTCACGATCTGCGGCGACTTCACCGTCCCGGCCGGCCGACTCGCCGGATTCCGGACGCAGACGCTGGTCCTCAACAGCGACAGCACCAGCGCCTGGCTGCGTGCGGCGGCTGCGGCGACCGCGGCGGCCCTGCCCAACGGCCGGGGCCTCGAGCTGCCCGGATCCTGGCACCGGATCGACATGGACGTGCTCGGCCGGACGCTGGTCGAGTTCGCCACCGCCTGAAAGGTCCCGCCGCCCCTGCCCGCGCCGACGCCCTGCAGCGCGGGGGACGTACGGCCCATCCCTGAAAGTACGCCATCTACCTCCCGGGAGAACATCACCGTGACCACGGCTCACACCCTGGCCGCCGGGGACACCGCGGAGGCGGCCCCGGCCGCTGCGCGCGGCGCCACCGTGTGGCTGACCGGGCTGCCCAGCGCGGGCAAGACCACTCTCGCCCGCACCCTCGCCGAGCGCCTGCGCGCCCAGGGACACGAGGTCGAGGTGCTCGACGGCGACGAGATCCGCGCGTTCCTCTCTGAGGGCCTGGGCTTCAGCCGCGCGGACCGGCACACCAACGTGCAGCGGATCGGTTTCGTGGCCGGGCTGCTGGCCTCCCACGGCGTCAAGACGCTGGTTCCGGTCATCGCCCCGTACGCCGACTCCCGCGCCGCCGTCCGTGCCCGGCACGCCGCCCGCGCCACACCGTTCCTGGAGATCCACGTGGCCACCCCGGTCACGCTCTGTTCCCAGCGCGACGTGAAGGGCCTGTACGCCAAGCAGGCGGCCGGCGAGATCTCCGGTCTCACGGGCGTCGACGACCCGTACGAGGCACCTGAGAGCCCGGAGCTGCGCATCCAGACGCAGGGCCGCTCGGTGGCCGATTCCGCAGCCGAGCTGCACACCTTCCTGACCGAGAGGGGCCTGGCATGACGACCATGACCCATCGCCTGATCGAGGCGTCGGGGAACCCCTTCGCGCTGACGCACCTGGACTCGCTGGAGTCCGAGGCGGTCCACATCTTCCGCGAGGTGGCGGGCGAGTTCGAGAAGCCGGTGATCCTCTTCTCCGGCGGCAAGGACTCGATCGTCATGCTGCACCTGGCGCTCAAGGCGTTCGCACCCGCACCGGTGCCGTTCGTGCTGCTGCACGTCGACACCGGTCACAACTTCCGCGAGGCCATCGACTACCGGGACCGCACGGTGGCGCAGCACAACCTGCGCCTGCACGTGGCCTCGGTCCAGGACTACATCGACGCCGGCACGCTCAAGGAGCGCCCCGACGGCACCCGCAACCCGCTGCAGACCGTCCCGCTGACCGAGGCGATCCAGCAGCACAAGTTCGACGCCGTCTTCGGCGGCGGCCGCCGCGACGAGGAGAAGGCCCGCGCCAAGGAGCGCGTCTTCTCCCTGCGCAACGAGTTCTCCCAGTGGGACCCGCGCCGCCAGCGCCCCGAGCTGTGGCAGCTCTACAACGGCCGCCACGCGCCGGGCGAGCACGTGCGCGTCTTCCCGCTCTCCAACTGGACCGAGCTGGACGTGTGGCAGTACATCGCCCGCGAGAAGATCGAACTGCCGGAGATCTACTTCGCCCACGAACGGGACGTCTTCCTGCGGGGCGGCATGTGGCTGACCGCAGGCGAGTGGGGCGGCCCGAAGGACGGCGAGACGGTCGAGAAACGGCTCGTCCGCTACCGCACCGTGGGCGACATGTCCTGCACCGGCGCCGTCGACTCCGACGCCGCCACGCTCGACGCGGTGATCGCCGAGATCGCCGTCTCCCGCCTCACCGAGCGGGGCGCGACCCGGGCCGACGACAAGCTGTCCGAGGCCGCGATGGAAGACCGCAAGCGCGAAGGGTACTTCTAGCGATGACCACCACCACCGAGCAGCTCAGCGCCACCACGCTGCTGCGCTTCGCCACCGCGGGTTCCGTCGACGACGGCAAGTCCACCCTGGTCGGCCGCCTGCTGCACGACTCCAAGTCGGTCCTCACCGACCAGTTGGAGGCCGTCGAGCGCGCCTCGGCCAGCCGCGGGCAGGACACCCCGGACCTCGCGCTGCTCACCGACGGCCTGCGGGCCGAGCGGGAGCAGGGCATCACCATCGACGTCGCCTACCGCTACTTCGCCACCGCCCGCCGCCGGTTCATCCTCGCCGACACCCCCGGGCACGTGCAGTACACCCGCAACATGGTCACCGGCGCCTCCACCGCCGACCTCGCGGTCGTACTCGTCGACGCCCGCAACGGCATGGTCGAGCAGACCCGCCGGCACACCGCGGTCGCCGCCCTGCTGCGGGTGCCCCACGTGGTCCTGGCCGTCAACAAGATGGACCTCGTCGGCTACCAGGAGTGCGTCTTCGCGAAGATCGCCGAGGAGTTCACCTCGTACGCCGCCACGCTCGGGGTCAAGAACGTCGTGGCGATCCCGCTCTCCGCGCTGGCCGGCGACAACGTCGTCGAGCACTCCGCCACCATGGACTGGTACGGCGGCCGGACCCTGCTGGAGCACCTGGAGACCGTCCCGGTCGGCAGCGACCCGAGGGAGGAGCCCGCCCGCTTACCGGTCCAGTACGTGATCCGCCCGCAGACTGCCGAGCACCTCGACTACCGGGGCTACGCCGGCCAGATCGCCTCCGGCGTGCTGCGGGTCGGGGACGCCGTCACCGTCCTGCCCTCCGGTCACACCACTGCCGTCGCGGCCATCGACGCGCTCGGCACGCAGACGGACGTCGCCTGGGCGCCCCAGTCCGTCACCGTCCGGCTCACCGACGACGTCGACGTCTCGCGCGGCGACCTGATCGCGGCCGGGGGCACGGCCGGGGCGCCCACCCAGGACATCGAGGCCAGCGTCTGTCACCTCAACGAGCGCCCCCTGCACGTCGGCGCCAAGGTCCTGCTCAAGCACACCACCCGCACCGTGCGCGCCGTGGTCAAGGACATCTCGTACCGGATCGACATCAGCACGCTCGAACGGCGCCCCGGTGCCGAGGGCCTGCAGGTCAACGACATCGGCCACGTCGTGCTGCGCACGGCCGAGCCGCTCGCGCTCGACCCCTACACCGACAACCGCCGGACGGGCTCGTTCCTGCTGATCGACCCGGCCGACGGCACCACCCTCGCAGCCGGCATGGCGGATGAGCCCTTCGAGACCGTACGGCGCACAGCCGAAGCAACCAACGAGGAGGACTGGGTCTGATGCACTACCAGACGATCGGGCGCGTGGCCATGGCGGCCGTAGCGGTCACCGCGGCTGCCGGACTGCTGTCAGGCTGCGGCTACGGCTCCAGTGCCGAGGCAGCCCCGGCGAAGCAGACCGACGGCGCCTCGGGTGCGAAGCTCTCCGCCGACACCGTGAAGATCGGCTACTTCCCGAACCTCACGCACGGGACCGCCCTGGTGGGCCTGCAGGACGGCCTGTTCCAGAAGGAGCTGGGGTCGACCCGGATCAAGTCCCAGCTCTTCAACGCCGGTCCAGCCGAAATCGAGGCGCTCAACGCCGGTTCGATCGACATCGGCTGGATCGGCCCGAACTCGGCGATCAACGGCTACGTCAAGTCGCACGGCACGTCCTTGCGGGTCATCGGCGGCGCCGCCTCCGGCGGTGTCAAGCTGGTGGTCAACCCGGCGAAGATCAGCTCGCTGGACGACCTCCGGGGCAAGAAGCTCGCCACCCCGCAGCTGGGCGGTACCCAGGACGTCGCCCTGCTCAACTATCTGGCGGGCAAGGGCTACAAGGTGGACGCGGCCTCCGGCTCGGGCGACGTCAGTGTGCTCCGTACGGAGAACAAGGTGGTGCCGGAGGCGTACAAGTCCGGCTCCATCGACGGCGCCTGGGTGCCCGAGCCGACCGCCTCCAGGCTGGTCACGCTCGGCGCGAAGGTCCTGCTGGACGAGAAGTCGCTGTGGCCGGACGGCAAGTTCGTGACCACCGACATCATCGTCTCGCAGAAGTTTCTGACCGCGCACCCCGACGTGGTCGAGGCCGTGCTGCGCGGCTCGCTGGCAACCAACGCCTTCATCAAGGCCGACCCGCAGAAGGCGAAGGCCGACGCCAACCTGCGGCTCAAGGCCGACACGGGCAATGCGCTGCCGCCCGCCATCCTCGACCCCGCGTGGGCAAGCATCGACTTCATCGACGACCCGCTGGCCGGCACCCTGCAGACCGGGGCCGACCACGCGGTCGCCGCGGGCCTGCTCGACAAGCCCGAACTCTCCGGGATCGTCGACCTGACCCTGCTCAACAAAATACTCACGGCGGCGGGCCGGCCCGCCGTGGCGGACGCCGGGCTCGGCGTCAAGTGACGACCCGCACCCCGTAGCTCCGCGCAGTGCCCCCGTCCACGCCCGCAGGAGGTTTCCGCAATGACCACGGCACTGACCATCCCGAAGTGCGTCCCCGTCGTCGAGACCACGGACGACTACCCAGCGGTCCGGCTCTCGCACGTCTCCAAGGCCTTCGGCCGCCCCGGTGCGGACTCCGTCGTGCTCGACGACATCGACCTGGACGTGGCCCCGGGCGAGTTCGTCACCCTGCTCGGCGCTTCCGGCTGCGGCAAATCCACCCTGTTGAACCTGGTGGCTGGGCTCGACGAGCCCAGCGCCGGAACCATCGACGTACCCGGCACCCGGCCGTCGCTGATGTTCCAGGACCACGCGCTGTTCCCGTGGCTGAGCGCGGGTCGGAACATCGAGCTGGCGCTGCGCCTGGCGGGCGTGCCGCGCGAGAACCGCAGGCCCGAGGCCGAGCGACTGCTGGAGCTGGTCCGCCTCGGCGGCGCGTACCGCAAGCGGGTGCACGAGCTCTCCGGCGGCATGCGCCAGCGCGTGGCCGTGGCGCGCGCGCTCGCCCAGGGCAGCACCGTACTGCTGATGGACGAGCCGTTCGCCGCACTCGACGCCATCACCCGGGACGTCCTGCACGAGGAGATCACCCGGATCTGGAACGAGCGCAAGCTCACCGTCCTGTTCGTCACCCACAACGTCAGAGAGGCCGTGCGCCTCGCCCAGCGCGTCGTCCTGCTGTCGTCCCGGCCCGGCCGGATCGCCCGGGAGTGGCGCGTCGACCTGCCGCATGCGCTGCGGGGCGAATCCGCCGAGGTCGCGGCGCTGTCCATCGAAATCACCGAGCACCTGCGTGGGGAGATACGCCGCCATGTCCAGCACTGACACCCGGCCCGCGGCGAGCGGCCGCGCCGCCCGCCGCGACGGCGCGGGGGCCGGCCTCGACACGCTGGGGGCCGGCCTGGACGCACTGGAGGCCGGCCACGCGCAGCGCGCCTCGTTCAGCCAGGTACTGAGGGCGAAAGTGCTGCCGCCGATCCTGGGCGTCGTGCTGGTCGTCGGTCTCTGGCAGCTCGCCTACAGCCTGCACCTGGCCAGCCCCGAGAAGCTGTCGAGTCCGGCCGACGTGTGGCACGCGCTCACGCTCCTCTGGAGCGACGGCACCCTGTTCTCCGTCATCTGGACCAGCCTCTGGCGCGGCGTCACGGGCTTCGTGGCGGCCGTCGCGATCGGTACGCCGATCGGCCTGCTCGTCGCCCGGGTCAAGCCGATACGGGCCGCCATCGGGCCGGTGCTGACGGGCCTGCAGTCGCTGCCTTCGGTCGCCTGGGTGCCGGCCGCCGTCATCTGGCTCGGCATCAACAACTCGGCCATGTACGCCGTGATTCTGCTGGGTGCGGCGCCCTCGATCGCCAACGGCCTGATCGCCGGGGTCGACCAGGTGCCGCCGCTGTTCCTACGGGCCGGTCGTACGCTCGGTGCGAACGGTCTGCGCGGCGCCCGGCACGTGCTGCTGCCCGCCGCCCTGCCCGGGTACCTGGCCGGTCTGAAGCAGGGCTGGGCGTTCTCCTGGCGGTCGCTGATGGCCGCCGAGCTCATCGCCTCCTCCCCCGATCTGGGGATCGGCCTCGGCCGCTACCTGCAGAACCAGCGGGAGTTCTCCGACATGCCGGGTGTGCTGCTCGGCATCATCCTGATCTTCGTCGTCGGCGTCGCCATCGACCTGCTGTTCTTCAGCCCGCTGGAGCGCCTGGTGCTGCGCAGCCGCGGACTGCTGGCCGCGCGCTGAGGCGCCCGTCCTCCAGCGGAACTCGACACGGTCCCGACGTCGTGTCGAGCACCGTTGCACAAGATGACCTCGGGCGGTTCCCCTACGAACGGAGATCGATATGGGCGCGGGGCCCAGGTCCGCTATGCGATTTCTATGGAAGACATTGGGCGAAGGCCTGCTGTGGACGGGGTTTGCGTGGAGCGGCATGTGTCCCCCCTGCGCATGGAAGGAATCCGCCGCCCTGCCTGCCGACCAGCCGTGCGTGCCACCGCTGTCGGAAGCGGAGCTCGCCCAATGGACGGCACTGATCAGACAGCTGGTATAGGCACGACCTGGATCCGCTGACCACGCCGCGGCACATGCCCGTGTCCACGGCTCTCGTTCCGGCGCGGGGCCCCGGCGGCTTCAACTCCGCGGTCGTCCTGCGTTGTGTCGACTGGAACTGACCAACAAGAGAAGGAGGCCAGGGTGAGCAGCGCCGGCTCGGGCACCACGCGTCCCCAGGCACTGATGAAAGACGGCCAGTTGCGACGCATCCTCGGGCTGTTCCGCCCGTACCGGAGGCAGTTGCTGTCCGTCGTGTTGCTGGTCGCGGGCTCCTCCCTGGTCGCCCTCGTCAACCCGTTCCTGATCCGCGAGATCATGGACACGGCGCTGCCGCAGGACAGGCTGGGGCTGCTGTCCCTGCTCTCCCTCGGCATGATCATGGTGTCGGTCACCACCAGCTCGTTCAACGTCTGGCAGACGCACGTGTCGGCCACGGTGGGCCAGCTCGTCATGCACGACCTGCGCACGGCGGTGTACTCCCACCTCCAGCGGATGTCGCTGGCCTTCTTCGCGCGCACCCGTACCGGCGAGGTGCAGTCGCGCATCTCCAACGACATCGGCGGGATGCAGGTCACCATTACGACCACCGCCACGGCGCTGCTGTCCGACGTGACGGTCGTCATCGCCGCGACCACCGCCATGTTCCTGCTCGACTGGCGGTTGACGCTCGCGTCCATGCTCATGCTTCCGGCATTCGCCTTGGTGAGCCGTCGCGTCGGGAACCAGCGGCGGAACATCACCCGTGACCGGCAGAGGCAGCTCGCCGAGCTGTCGTCGACCATGCAGGAGTCGCTGTCGATCAGCGGGATCCTGCTCAGCCACACCATGGGCCGTTCGCACTCCCTGACCGACACCTTCGCGCGGCAGTCGCGCAAGCTCACCGACGTCGAGGTGCGCGTCACCACCGCGGGCCTGTGGTACCAGTCCACGATCTGGATCGTCATAGCCTCCATGCCGGCGATGATCTACTGGGTCTCGGGGCTGACCTCGGACAACGGCCACATGGCCATCTCCATCGGCTCCCTGGTCGCGTTCACGTCCCTCCAGCAGAGCCTGTTCCGCCCGGCGCAGCGGTTGCTGACCGTCGGGATCGAGATGCAGGGCTCTCTCGAGCTGTTCGGCCGCATCTTCGAGTATCTCGACCTGCCCGTTGACATCGCCGAGCCCGAGCGGCCGGTCGAGCCGGCCGCCTTGCGGGGGGAGGTGCGCATGCGGGGGATCGGCTTCTCCTATGCGGGAACGGAGCAGCCGACGCTGGTCGGCGTCGACGTGACCGTCCCCGCGGGCCGCAGCCTCGCGATCGTCGGAGAGACCGGCTCGGGAAAGACCACGCTCAGCTACCTCATCCCGCGGCTGTACGACGTCACGTCCGGTTCCGTCACGATCGACGGGGTCGACGTACGCGACCTGTCCTTCGACACGCTCACGGCCGCGGTCGGCGTCGTCTCCCAGGAGACGTACCTGTTCCACGCCACGGTCGCGGACAACCTGCGGTTCGCCAAGCCCGACGCGACCGACGAGGAGCTGTTCGCGGCGGCGCGGATCGCCCACATCCACGACTATCTGATGTTGCTGCCCGACGGCTACGACACGGTGGTCGGCGAGCGCGGGTACCGGTTCTCCGGCGGCGAGAAGCAGCGGCTGGCGATCGCCCGCACCATCCTGCGCGACCCGCCGATCCTGGTGCTCGACGAGGCCACCAGCGCCCTGGACACCCATACCGAGCAGGCCGTACAGAAGGCCATCGACGCGGCCAGCGTGGGCCGTACCACCATCACGGTCGCCCACCGGCTGTCGACCGTCCGCAACGCCGACGAGATCATCGTGCTGGACCGGGGCCGGGTCTCCGAGCGCGGCACCCACGACGAGCTGCTCCTGCGCGGTGGCCACTACGCGACGCTCATCAACCGGGACACCGAGCCTGTAGCGGTCTGAAATCCGCCTCCCGGACGGCCTTGCCGAATTGGCAGGGCCGTCCACCGGCGCCGGGCCCTGCCGGAAAGGCACGTCCTGGAGCCGAGCTCGAGTTCGACGAAAGCGGCTGCCCCTACCGTCGGGCGAATGGATCCCACAGCTTCCGAAACATTCGAGCCATCCGGGCCGAACCGCCGCACGCTGCTGCGTTACGGCGCCATGGCCGGGCTGGGCGCCCTGGTGACCGCCGCCCCCTTCTTCAAGTCAGATGGTGCGGCCGCCCTGACGGCCGGCGGGCCCGAGCCGACGGCGCCCGAGCTGAAGCTGACGAAGTTCAGGGATCCGCTGCGGGTCCCGCCGGTGCTGCGCCCCCGCGACCGCGGCGACCATGACGAGCTGACCGTCCGCATGCGCACCGCCGACGTCACCGTGCACTCGGAGATGCCGCCGGTGACGATGTGGACGTACGAGGGTGTCTACCCGGGCCCGACGATCCAGACGGTCAGCGGCCGTCCGCTGCGGATCGTCTGGGAGAACCAGCTGACGGGCAACATCCCCGTCAAGGCCGTCGACTTCGGCTCGACCACGGGCCGCTCACCCGACCCGCTCTCCAACTACCCTGGCACGTCGGGAACCCAGGTGGTCCCCGACGTGTCGGACCTGGCGCCGTGGGCCGCGGTGCACCTGCACGGCATGCTGACCGGCGGCGGCAACGACGGCTGGATGGAGAACCTCATAGGTCCGGGCGACGTGCAGTTGTCGGCCTATCCGAACAACCAGGCCGCGACCACGCTCTGGTACCACGACCACACCCACCACGTGAGCCGCTTCAGCGTCTACGCCGGGCTCGCGGGCCTGTTCCTCTCCCGCAACGAGGAGGAGGAGGCGCTCGACCTGCCCGACGGTGCCCGCGACGTGCCGCTGATCCTCAGCGACCGCAACTTCGACGTGGACGAGTCCGGTGCCCTCGCCGGCCGGCTGGTCCACAAGGTGGAGATGATCGGCCCGCAGCGGCTCATGCGTACCCACGCGGCCCCCTACACCCTGGTCAACGGGGTGGTCTGGCCGTACCTGGAGGTCGCGCCGCGCTGGTACCGGTTCCGGATCGTCAACGCCGCGAACTCCCGGATATACCGGCTGATGCTGCTGTCGGACGGCCGGCCCGTCCCGGGTGCGCTGCGGGTGATCGGGACCGACCAGGGCCTGATCGACAAGCCGCTGACCGTCGAGGGGGCGCTCAACCTCTCCCCCGGCGAGCGCGCCGACGTACTGATCGACTTCAGCGCGTTCCGGGGGCGGGCCCTGAAGCTGGTCAACACGCTGGAGGGCATCGCGCCCGGTGCCTCCGACAAGCCCAACGACCTGCTGGAGCCCGACGTGATGCAGTTCCGCGTCGCGGACCAGCGACCGTCCAGCCGGTTTGTGCTGCCGGAGGTCATCTCGCCCACGTTCAAGCGGCTCACCCACCACGACCTGCCCCACGACGTCGCCCCCCGGTGGGTGGTCGTGGTCGGTCCCGGCTCGACGAACATTCCCGAGCTGTGGGAGATGGAGGAGGTCGACCCGGCGGGGATCACGTTCCCGTCCCCCGGGACCGTCCAGGTCCAGGACGCCGAGGGCACCGTCAAGACGCTGCGCAGGACGGCGATGGCGTACGACGACGGCAGGACGTTCACCGCCGCGCTCGGCAGCGTGGAGATCTGGAAGTACCTCAACCTCGCCGCGTCCCCGCACCCCATGCACATCCATCTGTCGCACTTCCAGGTGCAGTCCCGCGAGAACTACGACATCACCGGGTTCGACCGCGCCACCCGCGGCTCGGCCAGGCCCATCGCGTTCAAGGCCGCGGGGGTGCTGGAAGCGCACGAGCTCGGAGAGAAGGACGTCATCCGGGTGGGTACGGCGGGCCAGATCACGCCGAACGCCACACTGGGCGAGCTGGTCACCGTGGCGGTCCGGTTCCCCGTCGTCGGCAGGGGCGTCCACCACTGCCACATGCTGGAGCACGAGCAGCACATGATGCGGCCCCTCGTGGTGTCGCCGGCCGTCCTTCTGCACGCGGGCGGCAACCACACACACGCAATGCCGTGAGCCCGCGCCGGTGATCGGCGCGGGCCCACGGGGCGCGCTCAGAACCCGAGAACGGCAGCCGGCGTCCTCGGACGCCGGCTGCCGTTCTCGTCGTGATGCCGGGACTCGCCGACTCAACCGGCAGGGACCGGGCCGGCGCCGGCTGCCTGGGCTATCCGCTGACGCATCTCCTCGGAGCTGTTGGCGCGCGGGAACTCCTCGTCGGGAACCTCGGCCCCGAGGAACGCGCACAGCGGCTCCCACCCCTGCTTCACGTCGTACACGAGGACGTTGTCCGCGCCGAGGGCGCGCACGACGTCTTCGGTGTGCCGGTGGTAGACCTCGATGGCGTGGTCCTTGTCCGAGAACCGGCCGTCGAAGAGGCCCTCCCAGACCAGGGCGTTGACGACGCGGAACAGCCGGGCCTGCCGGGAGCCCGGCTCGGGCGGGTGCTCCATGGTCCGCAGCGCGAACTGGTACAGCGTGTCGTAGGTGCTCTTGTACCAGCCCTCGGCGTCGCGCACGGTGAGGACCACCCTGGTCCCGGGGAGCGCCTCGCTGATCTGCTGGTAGTAGACGGTGGAGGGACCGTCCACCGCGGAGGTGTAGCCGTCGTAGAGCGCGGCCCAGTCGGGGCGCTCGCCGTCGCAGATGATCCGCTCCCACTGGGCGAGGCGCTGTTCGTCGTCGACGATCTCGAACATGTGGAAGCAGGGCCCGAGGCCGAGCCGCTCCAGGGCTACCTGGAGCGATGTCGTGCCGGTCCGGCCCAGGCCGGCGTTGATGAGCTTCAGCACGGTGATGTCTCCTCTTCCTCAGCGCCAGACCGCGTCGTCCTGGTGGGTGGCCACGTTCACCCTGTTCCAGAAGTTGACCAGACTGATGTGCATGATCAGGGCGCCGAGCTGCACGTCGGTGTAGTGCTTGGAGGAGTTCGCCCAGACCTCGTCCGACGGCGCGCTCCGGGCGTCGGTCTGCACGGTGACGGCCTCGGCCAGCTCCAGGGCGGCGCGCTCGGCGTCGGTGAAGGAGGGCTCGGTCCGCCACGTGTCCACCAGGGGCAGGCGCTTGTCCGCGGGCTCGGCCGGGAAGGTGTAGACCCGGCCGTTGAGCGCGGCGACGCGCAGCCGGATGAAGTCGAGGGTCGACTGCGGCACGCCGACCTTGCCGATGACCTCGGACAGGTCGAGCAGGGGCTGCAGGGCGCCGGGAACGACCAGGGAGGGGTTGCCCATCCGTTGAGCCATCGGGAGTTCTCCTGTGTGATAGCGGTGCGCTGGAAGGTGAGAGGAGGCCGGGCAGGGCCGTCAGACCGGGATCGCCTCGATGATCGAGATCGGTGACGCGGTGGGAATCACCCTGCTGATCTTGAAGCCCGCCCTGGCGAACAGCTCGGTGTACTGCGCGAGGGTGCGGTCCTGGGAACCGATCATCAGCATCAGCCAGAGGTCGATGGTGTGGCCGATGTGGCGCTCGTTGTTCTCGGGGAGCAGGTACTCGATGCACAGCAGCTTGCCGTCGGGGCCGATCGCCTCGCGTGCGTTGCGCAGGGCGGTCAAAGCGTCTTCCTCGGAGAAGTTGTGGATGATGCGCTTGAACAGGTACGCATCACCGCCCTTCGGCAGCTTGCCGAGGTAGCCGCCGTGCTCGACGGTGCAGCGGTCCGCGACGCCGGCCTCCTCGAAGAGCGAGGCCGAGTCCACGGTCGCGATCTCGAAGTCGTACAGCACGCCCTTGGCGTTCGGCGCCTGCTGGAGGACCCCCGCCAGGAGGTAGCCGCGGCCGCCGATGACGTCCACGACGGTGCGGAACCGGGAGAAGTCGTAGGCGGCCAGGACCGGGTCGGTCTCCGACTCCGAGACCTTGCCGAACGCCTGGAAGAACGCGGCGGCGTAGGCGTGGTTCGCGTGGAAGAAGTCCAGCGTGCTCATGCCGCGCAGCTTGGGCAGGTTGGCCTCGCCGGTCTGCACGGTGGTGAGCAGGTGGCCCCACTCCTCGTGCAGCAGGGGGTGGCTCATCAGCTGGGCGAACTTCCGCATCGAGTCCTGAGCGTCCTCGCGGAGCTTGCCGGACAGCGCCGTGTTCTCGTACCGCCCGTCCGGACGGACCGCGAAGACTCCGTGGCCGGACAGCGCGCGCAGGATCCGGTGGGTCGCCCGCGGGTCGGCTTCGACCCGCAGTGCGATGTCCTCGGCGGAAAGCGGCGCGTCGGCGAGCACGTCGGCGATGCCGAGCCGGGCTGCGACGGAGATCGCCTGGGTGATGACGGCACCCTGAATCAATTCGAGCAGCGCGTAGGAATCCGACTGGTCGCGGACCTCGGCCGATGCGGACATCGCTTTCCCCTCAGAGTGTCTTTTCTCGGATTCCAGACGATAAGTCGACGCTTCTCTCCGCCGCAACCGGCCAAGTTTCTCACGTCATTGACAAGAATGTTCAACCGGGGAATTCTCGCGTTTGAACGGAGCCCACCTCTACTAACACTCAACCGGGAATCCGACCCCGCTTGTCAGGCTGTGCCGACCGCGAACTCGCAATCGCCTTGAGGAGGCCGACGTTGGCACACGAAACCCCGACCCCGGTGGATTTCTGGTTCGACCCGAGCTGCCCCTGGGCGTGGATGACATCCCGGTGGGTCCTTGAGGTCGCAGAGCGACGGCCCCTGGAGATCCGCTGGCACATCATGAGCCTGACGCTGCTCAACGAGGGACGCGCGGACCTGGACGAGCGCTGGCACCGTGACCTGGCCCTGCGAATGGAGCCGGTACGGGTCTGCGCCGCCGCCGAGCACACGTACGGACCCGGGGCGCTGTGCCGGCTCTACACCGAACTCGGCACCCGGTTCCACCTCGGCAAGGCGCCCAAGGAGCGGGCCACTTACGAGGCGGCCCTGGCCGCCTCGGGCTTCGATCCCGCCCTGGCCGACGCGGCCGGGTCCGACGCGTTCGACAGCGCGGTGCGTGCTTCGCACCACGACGGCATCGCCCGCGTCGGCACCGATGTGGGCACCCCCGTCATCGCCGTGGGGGAGGTGGCCTTCTTCGGACCCGTGGTGACGCCCACACCGCGGGGGGAGGCCGCGGTGAAGCTCTGGGACGGCGTGCTCGCGGTGGCCGAGACCGACGGGTTCTTCGAGCTCAAGCGCACCCGGACCCGGAACCCGATCTTCGCCTGAGCCCCGGCGTCCACCACGGCCGGCTCGGGCGTCAGCCGCGGGCCGCGACCGCCGGGGCGGTCCAGTTGTCCTTCAGCCACGCCTCCACGGAGACCAGGTTCGGCCTGTTCTTGCGCAGTTCGGTCAGGTCGGCCTGGAAACCGTCACGCTCGAACCAGTCGAACATGTTGGCCAGGTCCGGGCGACCCGCGCGCAGCGGCTCGATGGGCAGCTGCTGGAAGCGGGTCGGGATGCCGGAGACGGTCTCGAACGCCGCGGCCATCTGCGGCCCGGTCAGCTCGTCGCTGGCGATGTCGACCGTCCGGCCGATCCATTCCTGCGGGTTCTCGAAGGCGTCCGCGGCGAAGGCGCCGATGTCGCTCGTCGCCATGATCTGCACCGAGGTCTCAGGGTCGAGCCACATGGCCAGGACGAGCTCGCCCTGCCTCGCGCGGGGAGCGATGTCGAGGAGGATGTCGTGGAACATCGCCGGCCGCAGCACCGTGGCCGGCAGGTCGAGCGTCGCCAGGTACTGCTCCCCCACCAGCTTGCTCTCGAAGTGCGGGACGCGGGTGTCCCGGTCCGCACCGCCGACCGAGCTGTAGACGAAGTGCTTCACCCCGGCCCGCACCGCGGCGTCGGCCACCGCCTTGCCCTGCCGGATCTCGGCCTCGACGCCGCCGGCGCCCCGGAAGGTCTGCACGCTGAAGACCCCGTACACACCCTCCGTCGCCGCCGCCAGCGACGCCTCGTCGTCCATGTCACCGCGGACGAGGACCGCGCCCGCCTCCTCCAGCGCCCGCGCCTGCGCCTTCTGCGGGTCGCGGACCAGGGCACGCACGGAGAAACCCCGCCGCAGCAGGTCGCGGGCGACCGCCCCACCCTGCCGGCCGGTGCCGCCTGTCACCAGGATCGTCTCTGCAACCGCCACTGTCTGCCTCCATGTTGTGTGCCCGCCAGTCCTTGCCCGGCCCGGCTGTCAGGTGTGATGGCCGCGAACGGCCGAGGTCCCTCGCGGGACGGTGACGTTGCGCATCACCACGGAACGGGGCCGTCGTCGGACAGGCACTGACCCGACGGGCCGGCCTCGTCCAGCGTGGCGAGCCGGACGGCGATCTCCGCGCCCTCGGCTGGTGACCGGAACCCGCGGTTCTGGTTGATGTCGGTCGCCACCACTCCGGGGAGCGCCGCGTTGACCTTGATCGGGGTCTCCCGCAGCTCCTTCGCGTACGCGAACGTCACCGCGTTCAGGGCGGTCTTCGAGGACTGGTAGGCGATCATGTTGAGGCCCGCCAGAGGGCCGCTCGGAGCCGAGGCCAGGGTCAGCGAGCCCACGTGACTGGACAGGTTGACGATGCGGCCGGCCGGGGAACGGCGCAGCAGCGGCAGCATCGTGTGGGTCACGGTGACCACCCCGAACACATTGGTCTCGAAGACCTCCCGCAGGTCGACGGCGGTCGCCTCACTGGGCGTCCCGGTGAAGCCGCCCGCGATGCCGGCGTTGTTCACCAGGATGTCCAGGCGCCCGAACCGCCGCTCGATCTCGCGGGCCGCCTCCCCCACGGAGGCCGGGTCCCTCACGTCGAGCCGGAGCGGCACGGCCGTCACGCCTTCGTCTGCCAGCGCGTCGGCGGCCTGCTTGCCGAGCACCTCGTCCCGGGCGCCGATGAGAACGGTGATCCCCTGCTCGCCGAGTTGCCGCGCAATGGCGAATCCGATGCCCTTGTTGGCGCCCGTGATGAGCGCGACCTTCTCGAACGGCACGTTTTTCCCTTTCGTGAGGTCCAGGTTCCAATGCCCCGGAACGCCAATTCGCCGGATACGCGGAGGCGGCGATCGGAACATCCCGCGCCCGGTTTTTAAGCAATGAATTAATACGTTCACGGCACGAAACGCAAATGCCCGGGCACCTCCGATGTTGCCGTCGAACCACCCTGTTCAAATGCCGAAAGCCCGCGGTCGAACAGCCGACCGGCGGGCAATCGCGAAAGATCGGCCCGCCTTCAAGGCGCCCTCCACCCGGGGTCCGGGGCGCTCGGCCAGACTGCCCACGGCCTGTCTCGGCGCCGGCCGTACGGGCCTTACGACACCGTAACCATGAAGGAGCTGGTGGAATGACTGGGAGCGAACAGGCTCAGGCGAGCGGCAAGCCCCACGTGGTCATCGTCGGTGGCGGGATCTCGGGACTGGCGGCGGCCTTCCACCTGCGGAACGAGCCGGTGCGCATAACGCTCCTTGAGGCCTCGTCCCGGCTGGGCGGAAAGCTGCTGGTCTCCGACGTGGCAGGAGTCGCGGTCGACGAGGGCGCCGAGTCGCTGTACGCCAACCGCAAGAAGACCACCGGCCTGATCAAGGAGGCGGGACTCGGCGAGCAGATCATGTCGGCGGGCCCCGTCACCGCGTCGGCGATCTGGACCGGGGGCACGATCAGGCACCAGCCCGACCGTCAGTTCATGGGTGTGCCCTGTGACATCGACGACCTCGCCCGGTCCGGGGTGCTGTCCGCCGAGGGCGTGGAGCGGGCGCAGCAGGACCTCGTGCTGCCCTCGTTCGACCTGAAGGGCGACATCTCGGTCGCGTCCTTCGTCGGCGGGCGGTTCGGCCAGGAGGTCGTGGACCGCCTCGTCGAGCCGTTCCTCGCCGGTGTGTTCGCCGGGCGTGCCGCGGACCTCTCGTTCGAAGCCACCCTGACCCCGCTGGCGAGGGCGTCCCGCGATCACATCTCGCTCGCGGACGCGGCCGGCTCGCTGGTGCCGCACCTGCAAGAGGGCGAGAAACCCCCGCCGGTGAGCGTCGCCACCCTCGAGGGCGGCTTCGGCACACTGCCCGCGGCGATCGTCCAGCAGGTACTGGACGCCGCGCCGGACACGGCCCTGCGCACCGGGACCCCCGTCCGGGACCTGACCCGCAAGGGTGACCGCTGGCAGGTGACCGTGGGGTCGGCCACCGACTCGGAGGTCATCGACGCCGACGCGGTCATCATCGCCACCCCGGCCGGCCCGACGGGCAGCCTGCTCGCCGGGGTCCCGGGTACGTCCTCCGCTGTCTCGGCGCTCTCCGAGGTGCCGTACTCCAGCGTGGCCATGGTGACGCTCGCCTACCCGCGCACGGCGTTCCCGGGCGGGCTCTCGGGCCGCGGCTACGCCGGTTACCGGGTGCCGGCGGAGGAGAGGAAGGCCGTCAAGGAGGTCACGTTCACCACGGTGAAGTGGCCGCACCTGGCGGGCGAGGTGGAGATCGTGCGCTGCTCGCTCGGACGGTTCGGCGAGGAGCACCTGCTCCAGCTCGACGACGCCGACCTGGTCGCGCTGGCGACGGCCGAGCTCGCCGAGGCCACCGGCGTGACCGGTGTCCCGGTGGCGTCCCGCGTGAGCCGCTGGGAGAGCGCCCTGCCGCAGTACACCGTCGGCCACGTGGACCGGGTGCGGCGGATCCGCGAGACCGTGGCGACCCAGCCCGGACTCGCGGTCTGCGGTGCGGTGTACGACGGCGTGGGCGTCGGTGTCTGCATGATGACCTCGCGCAGGGCCGTCGACCAGATCCTCCCCGTCGTGAAGAAAGCTGCAATAGCTGACTCGGTCGCAGCCGGGGTGTGAGCCCGAATCCACCTCGTTTCCTTGCAGGGTGCCCCGGCCTTCAGGCCGGGGGTGAATGCGAGCTGCTGCGGAGCAGGGCAGGGCAGAGGAATCGCCGTCAGGGCGTCGTCGCCCTGACGGCGTCGAGGGCGATCTCGGGCAGGTGCAGGATCTCGGCGTTGAGGGCTGCCGGTCGGCAGCCGCCCGGGCGGTGAGCCGGGCGTGGAGTTCCTTGGGGATACGAAGCGTGAATTGAACATTCCGCTGGTATGGCGTTATCGCGCTATTACCCTGACGGCATGGCAAAGTTCCGCATGTACCGTTGCTGAGTCCGTAGTCAGGTCTCAGCATTCCGGGCATTTCTGCCTGGAAGGTCCGTCACGTCACCAGAGCTTCAGGGGCTCGGCTTGAGGACGGTCTCCCGCTTCCTTCTGCTGCTGGTGCGGCAGGGTTGCGCCACCTGCCCGCCCCGTCCCCGTCTTGCGGCGGGGGCGGGTGGTGCGGGTCTTGTGGTCGGCTCCACGGGGCTTCGACACCGCCGGGGCGGTGTCCTGGTCTCCGGCCACTCCGGTACCAGTGACTGCGGTTGCTGCGGTTGCGGCGGTTGCTGCGAGGGCGGCGAGGTTGCGGGCTGCGTTGTCGTCCCGGTCGATGACCAGGCCGCACACGTCGCATGCGTAGGTCCGGATGTGCAGCGGCAGTTTGGCTTTCACTGTGCCGCACCCGGAGCAGGTCTTGGAGGAGGGGAACCAGCGGTCGGCCGCGATGATGCGGGTGGCGTGGCGCTGGCGGGTCTTGTAGGTGAGCTGGCGGCGGATCTCGCCGAATCCGGCGTCGGCGATGTGCCGGGCCAGGCGCCGGTTCTTCACCATGCCGGCGACATTGAGGTCCTCGATCACGACGGTGCCGTACTCGCCGGCAACGCTCGTGGTGAGCTTGTGCAGGGCGTCCGCGCGGAGGTTCGCGACCCGGTGGTGGACTTTGTTCCGCCGGGCGTTGGCCTTCTCCCACCTGCGGGAGGGTTTCTGTCCGGTGCGGCGGTCGGGGCCGCGTCGGCGGGAGACCGTGCGGGAGGCCCGGCGGAGCCGTTTCAGGGCGCTGTTCAGGTGCCGCGGGTTGGGCACGGTGCGGATCTCGCCGGTGCTGTCGGCCATGACCGCGAGGGTCTTGATACCGAGGTCGATGCCTACCGCGACGTCGGGGCGTGCGACGCGGCGGATGTCCCGCGCGGTCTCGACCTGGAAGGCGACGAGCCAGCGTCCGCGTTCGTGGCGGACGGTCGCGGACAGGATCCGCGCCCTGCCGGCCTGGACGCGGTGCAGGAGCTTGGCGGTGGGCTCGTGGACGCGGATGGTTCCGAGCCTCGGCAGGGTGACGTGCCGTCCGTCGATGTCGAGGCGGATGGTGCCGGTGGTGAACCGGCAGGACAGGCGTGCTTTCCGCTTCGACTTGAACCGGGGCGCACCCATCCGGGCGCCAGGCGCCCTTGCGCTTGCCGCTCTTCGACTTGGCGTAGTTGTCGAACGCCGCCGACGCGTTGGCGAGGCCGGTGTTGTACGCCTCCTTGGAGTTCTCCTCCCACCAGGCAGCGAAGCGCGGATCAGTCTTCTTGGCCTGGTTGAACTCCTTGCGCAGCGCGGGCAGCGACCACGGCCGCCACTCGGTGAGCCCGTCGGCAGGGATGCCGTAGGACTCCTCCGCCCGGCGCTGCCACCACGACGCCGACACCCACCCCACCGCCCAGTTGTACGCCGCGCGCGCCGCACCGCAGTGCGAACGCAGCCCGGCCTCCTGGGCGGCGTTCGGATCCAGCGCGAACCGGAACGCCTGCACCACGAACCCCGGCTGCGGCCGGAACTCCTTCACTCGCCGTCCTCGCCGGCCTCGCCGGTCGCCACGGCCACCGCGCGTGCGGCCCGGCTCTTCGCCGCACGCCGCCCGTACAGGCGTACGCACATCGAGGTCAGCACCTCGCTGACGTCCCGCACCAGGTCGTCCGCGGTCTCGGCAGGGTCGAGGACGACCAGGCGCCGGCCGGACGCCGACAGCGCGGCCTCCAGGTGCTCGACGCCGAACCGGGCGAGGCGGTCACGGTGCTCGACCACGATCACAGCCGTGCCCGGGTCGGCAAGAAGCCGGTGCAGCTTGCGGCGGCGCCCGTTCAGCCCCGACCCGACCTCGGTCACGACCTCCGCGACAGCCAGCCCAGCCCGTTCGCGCCGGACACCACCCGCGCGACCTGCCGATCCAGGTCGGCCCTCTGACCGGCTGACGACACACAGCAGTACGCCACCACGCGCCCGGACGACGGGGCGGCAACCTCGTCGACCAGCCACGTCCCGGACGGCGCCTGGCGGACCGGAACGGGCATCTTCCCGTCCCTCACCCACCGCCAGGCGGTCTGGCAGCTCACGCCCTGCTGACGCGCCCACTCCGACAGCCTCACAAAACCAAGCTACGTGAGATGCCTGACCAGAGACGACTATGAATGATTAGGAAATCCATGGCAGTTGTCGCCCCCTTCCCCTGAGGCACGTAGTCGGCCGGTCACCCGCGTGACCGGCCGGCGGCTTTTCGGAGTCCAGTCGTTCTTGACCAGGGCTGCGGATGACGTTGTCAGGCTGTGCGGGAAAGCCATCTGAATTCTGGAAGGGCGAACATGACGTCAATCGAGGTTCCGGTCCTGATCGTGGGCGGCGGCGGGTGTGGCCTGTCCGCCTCCGTCTTTCTCTCTGACCAGGGCATCGACCACCTGCTGGTGGAGCGGCACGCGGACACGTCGAGGGTGCCGAAGGCGCACTACCTCAATCAGCGCACGATGGAGATCTTCCGCCAGCACGGGATCCGCGATGACGTCCTCGCGGAGGCGGCGCCGCTGGACAAGTTCGGCAAGGTGCGCTGGGCGACCACGTTCGCTGGTGACGGGCCGATCGACGCTCGCCAGATCCATGAGATGGACGCCTTCGGCGGTGGCGAACTGACGGAGCGCTACGGGGCGGCCGGGCCGGAACTGCCCTCGAAGCTGCCGCAGATGTGGCTGGAGCCGATCCTGCGTCGTCACGCGGAGCAGCGCAGTCCGGGGCGGATCCTCTTCAGCCACGAGGTGATCGACTTCTCCGACGAGGGCGACCACGTCGTCGCCGAGGTGCGCAACGTCGAGACCGGCGAGGTCATCACGGTCAAGGCGCAGTACCTCCTCGGCGCCGACGGCGGCCGCTTCGTCGGCTCCAAGGTCGGCATCGAGTTGCAGGGCCCGCCCAGCAACGTCAACACGACGACCGTGTACTTCTCCGCGGACCTGTCGCAGTGGTGGGAGGAGGGCACGCTCATCACGCACTACCTCAGCCCGGAGGACCCCGACCTCTCCGTCAACCTCATCGAGATGGGTCCGAGCTGGGGCAAGGCCTGCGAGCAGTGGGGCCTGCACATGGCCCCCGGCCCGGCCGGCCGCTGGGACAACGAGACGGTCGTCGACCGCATCCGTGAAGTGCTGAAGGTGCCGGATCTGGAAGTGACCGTGCACAAGATCACGGACTGGATCGTGAACGCGGTCCTCGCCGACAAGTACCGGGTCGGCCGGGTGCTGATCGCGGGCGACGCCGCGCACAAGCAGCCGCCCGCCGTGGGCCTCGGTCTCAACACCGGCATCCAGGACGCGCACAACATCGCCTGGAAGCTGGCTGCGGTACTGAACGGCAGCGCGCCCGAGAGCCTGATCGACACCTACGAGGCCGAGCGCCGGCCCGTAGGCCGCGAGAACGTCGACTGGGCGGTCTCCGCCGCTCAGCACCACCAGGCGGTCATCGACGCCATCGGCGGCGGCCACAACATCCCGGCGGGGCGCCGCGGGCAGCGTCTGGCGGCGTACTTCGACCCGTCCCCGCTCGGCGACACTGTGCGGGCGCGGGCCCTGGAAATATTCAACACCCACCGCGGCGGCTGCCAGTCGTTCGAGATGGAGATCGGCTTCGCCTACGAGGAGGGAGCGGTCGTCTCCGACGGCACCGAGCGCCCGGCCCGCGTCCCCATGCGCGACGAGCACACGCCGACGTCGCGCCCCGGCCACCGGCTGCCGCACGCCTGGATCACCCGGGACGGCGAGCGCCTGTCCACCCTCGACCTGACGGGCAGGACCGGCTTCACGCTGATCACCGGCCCGGAGGGGACGGCGTGGAGCGAGGCGGCCGCACGCGTGGCGGAGAAGTTCTCCGTCCAGGTCAACGCGGTCCGCATCGGCGACGGCGCCGAGTACGCCGACGTGGACGGCGGATGGGAGGCCGTCCGGCAGATCACTGGTGCCGGCGCGCTCCTGATCCGTCCCGACCAGCACGTGGCCTGGCGCAGCACCGGCGCCGGCAAGGACGCGGAGCAGGCGCTGACGGAGGTCTTCGCTACGATCCTGGACCGCTGATGCGGTCAGGGATCCGATCAGGATCCGATCAGAGATCCGGTCAGCGATCCGAGCGCTGACCGGATCTTCTGGTGCCGCGACGAAGACCGCCGCTTCCGCGACGCGGAACGGGCAAGGACGAGAAGGGTCGTGCCCGGGCACGGCCCTTCTCGTCCTGCCCGTAAGCGGCTCCATCGCAGTAGAGGGTGTAGTCGGGGTCTGTCGGTTTTCGAGGTCGCCGACACGGATTTCAGGCTCGGCTGCATTCCTGTCCGAGCGCGACGAGCGCCGCGGAACGAGCTATGCACCCTCGTTGTCACCGCGCAGGGAATGGATCATGCTCTGCAGGATCCGGAACGCGTCTGACTGCTCGGTCTCGGTCAGGCCGGCCAGCATTCTGGCCTCGACGGACCGGACGGCTGCGCTCGCCTTCTCGAGGCTTCGTCGGCCGCGAGGCGTGAGCCGCGTGGGAAGCACCTTCCCGACGGGTGCCTCCGCAGGCCTGGTCACGTAGCCGTCTCGTTCCAGGGTCTGGAGCAGCACGTTCATCGTCTGCCGTGTCACGAACGCGCCCCGCGCGAGCTCGGAGTTCGACAAGCCCGGTCGTTGCGCCAGCAGCTCGATGCAGGAGTAGTGCGTCACGCTCATCCCGAGCGGCCGCAGCACTTCCTCCATGGCCGCGCGGAGGGCGCTCGACGCTTCTTTGAGCAGGTAGCCCAGTGACGTCTCCAGGTTGACGCCGACACCTTCTTGACTCATGTCAGTATTCTGACATAGGTTGACGCATGTCAGAAAACTGACACGAAAGAAGGAGCGTCATCATGCCCGCCACCGGCCCCGACTTCATCTCGCTCCAAGTGCGCGGCCTCGACGCTTCGCAGGCGTTCTACGAGCAGTACCTGGGCCTCGTCCGCTCGCCGGCCGGACCTCCGCACGCCGTCGTCTTCGAGACGAAGCCGATCGCGTTCGCACTCCGCGACGTCATTCCCGGCACCGACCTCGCATCCGTCGCTCAGCCCGGCATCGGTGCCGCGATCTGGCTCCACGCCACCGACGTCCAGGCCATCCACGACGCGCTCGTCGCCGACGGTCACACCATCGTCTCCGCACCGATCGACGGTCCCTTCGGTCGGACCTTCACCTTCGCCGACCCCGACGGCTACCAGGTCACGCTCCACGACCGCGCTTGATCGACCAAACGCCACCGGACGATCATCAGCGGTTGCGCCCTGGGCTCGTGCGTGACGCTACCTTCTGCCCTGCTGACCTGACGACGTTCTGCCGGCTGGATGACCTCGGCTTGGAATTGACATCCTCCCCCTTCTTAAAAGAGAGGGGAGGATGTCAAGACGATGCCTCCCGGCGTGAGCTGCCCCCGCGAGCGCGGGGACGTGCCGTGCCAGTCGCAGCCCGGCAAAGCCGTCTTCAGCACCGGTCAAGCACGGCTGGACCGCAGCCATGACCGGTCGCGCCACGAGCGCCGTCGGCCGGCTTCCGCGGATCGCTCGCTGTACGCCCAGCCGAGCCAGTCCTTGATGTCGATGGCCACCACGGGTCCGCCGTCCTGGAGGTAGCGGGGGCCGTCGAACGACTCGTACTTGCGGTCCAGCAGGCCGAGCGCACGCGTGCGCTCCGGGCCCTCGTCGATGACCCGGGCGGTGCCGCGCAGCCGTACCCACCACGCCTTCAGCCAGTCCTCGTCGTAGCAGTCGGCCAGGACCGTGGCCCGTTGGTCGCGGTCGAGGTTGCGCAGCCGCTTGGGCCGCGGATTGCCGCTTTTCGGCTTGTCGGTCGGTGAGTAGAAGGTGTCGCCGTCGACCACGAAGATGACGGGCACGACATGGGCGCGCCCGCGCTCGTCGACGGTGGCCAACCGGACGGCCCGCTCGCCCTCGAACCGGCTGCGCATCTCTTGCTGCCCGAGTTTCATCACCGCTCCTTGTCTGTGGGGCCCAGGCGCTGGGCATGGCGAAGTGGCCGTCACGGCGGCCGGTTTGTCGCGCGGGTCCCGACAGGGTTCACCGCCGCACGGTGTCCAGGAGTGGTTCCCGCCCCTCCCGGCGGTGCCGGTGGCGTCGTACCAGCAGGATCAGGACCGTGCCGAGGACGGCGAGGCCGACGGTGGTCCGGCCGGACAGTTCGATGGTGTCCGACGCGCCGAGCGTGTCGACCAGGGGGCCGCCGAGTACCGCGCCCAGCGGGGTCGCGATCACGAGGATCGCGCTGCGGAAGGCGCTGAGGCTCACCAACTCCTCGATGGGTGCCTTCTGTTGCAGCAGGGTGATGGTCACCGGTCCGTAGGGTGCGTAGATCAGCCCGCCGAGGCCGAAGCCCGCGATGCCCGCGGCGAGGGTGCCGAACTCGGCGAAGGGGAGGATCGCCAGCCCCCAGCCGGCCACGATGCCCAGTACGGTCGGCCACAGCGGGAGCCGCCGCAGCGTTCCGGTGACCCAGGTCCCGATCACCGCGCCGACGCCGAACGCGCCCCAGATCCATCCGAGGGCGGTGGGGTCCCCACCCATCCGCTCGGCCACGACGACCGGGACCGCCACCTCGATCGGCCCGTACAGCAGGTAGAAGACGAACGAGAGCGCGAGCAGGCCCATCAGCTCCGGGTGGCGGGCGAGGGTCCTGCCGCTGCGCCGCAACGGCACCGCGGGACGGCGCTCGAGGGTGCCGTCGCCGCGCACCCGGGCCGTCACGAGGGCGAGGTACAGATAGCTGACCGCGTCAGCGGCCAGCACCGCGGCCGGCCCGAACGCGACCGTGACCAGACCGGCCAGCGGCGGTCCGGTGATGAACGACAGTTGTTCCTGGCTGCCCACCAGCGCGTGGCCGGCCAGCCGGTCCTTGGCCGGCAGGGTCTCGGCGACGAACGTCTGGCGGCCGGCGATCCCCCAGGCGTGCAGGACCGAGGAGATGGCGAGCAGGGCGATGTAGGTCGCGGTGTTCAGCAGCCCCGTCCAGTACAGCGCCGGGATCAGTGCGAACAGGGCGCCGCGCAGGAGCGCGTTCACCAGGATCAGGCTCCTGGCGTTGCGCCCGCTCAGCCAGCGTCCCAGCGTGAGGGAGCCGATCGCGGCGGGCATGCTGTAGGCGGCGACGGCGAGTCCCACCACGAGGGACCGGTCGGCCGGAGCGGCCAGTTCGACGGCCAGCCACGCCACACCGACGAAGCTCATGCCGTCGCCGAGGAAGGAGACCAGGAATCCGGGCTGCAGCCGGCGGAAGTCGGGGTTGGCGAGACAGCGGGTGTAGCCCTCGGGCAGAACCCGCTGGATTCGCCGTACTGCGGTCATCGAACGGGCACCTCGGATTCGCTCGCCGCGCAGCGGAACCCGATCTCCGGGCTCCTGGTCACCAGCGTCTTGCCCGCCCGGCTGACCGCGGTGAGCAGCGCGGGGGGCGAACTCCACGCTCCGCCGCGGACACTGACCTCGGCCGACCACTCGCCCCACAGGTCGCCCGGGTCCATGGTGCCGAAGCGTGGCTGGAGCGGGAGGCCGTCCAGGAACCGGGTGGACGTCCACTCCCACACGTTGCCGCACATGTCCCGGACGCCGAAGGGGGATTCGCTGCCCGGCAGGTTCACCGGACCGGTCAGCGCGGGCAGTTCGGCGAGGGACAGATCCGTGAGCCGGCGCAGCCACGCCCGGCGGTCCAGGACCGTCCCGGCGTCCTCCCCGAGTACCGAGTGCAGGCCCCGCACCAGCTCGGGCCGGAACTCGGCACCCCAGGGGTGGTGCCGGTGGTCGTCTCCCCGGGCGGCCCGTTCCCACTCGTCCTCGGTGGGCAGCCGCTTGCCGCACCAGGCGGCGTAGGCCACCGCGTCGTACCAGCTGACCCCGGTCACCGGGTGGTCGCCGGCGCAGCGGGGGTCGTCGGCGGTGGAGCGTGTGTGGTCGGTGTTCCTCGGCTCGTCCGGGTGGCACCACAGGTGGCCCTGGGCACCGACGTCGGCGACGAACGCGTCGTACTCGTCGTTGGTGACCGGGCAGGTGTCCAGGTAGAACCCCTCGACCGTGACCTCGTCCACCACGGGCTCGCCCGGGTCGCCGAAGGAGTGTTCCCCGCCGGGGTGCGTCCCGCGGCGCAGCCGTCCGGCCGGGACGTGTCGCATCCCGTCCGGGGAGAGCCGGCTGGGCAGCCGGTCGGCCGACAGCGGGACGGGGAGGTCCTCCAGGACCGTGCCGGCCAGTGCCGTGTCGGCGAGCAGTGTCTGTGCCGAGGCGAGTGCGTGCGCGTCCGCCACCGTCACGTAGTTCCCGACGCCCGAGGCGATCTGGTCCGGTGACCGGCCGAGGACGGCCAGCAGGGCGTGCAGCGCGGAGGGGCCGCCTGCCGAGCGCAGGGCCGGTGTTGTGGCCAGGGAGGCGAGTGCGGGTCCGCGCACGGTCTCGTCCGGGTCGGCCAGTGCCCAGCCGACGGCCTCCGCCGCCAGTTCCGGGGCGAGCCGTACGGCGGCGGCCAGGGCCTGGCGCCGTATCCCGGGCGTGTCGTGCAGCAGGCCGACCGCGAGGCATTCTTCGAGCAGGTGCGGGTCGGCGAGCTGCTCCAGGGTGCGCAGGTAGCCGTCGAGCAGGGCGTCGCGTTCCGCCGTGGGACCGTCGGCCCAGGCGGCGATCTGCAGGACTTCGGACGGAACGTCCGGGGTGGTGGTGGTCATCGCGCGTGGGCCTCCGCTCCGGTGATCATCTTGGCGAAATCCTCGCCCGCCCGGTGGCTGTACGCCGTGCCCGCCGAGGGCTTCTGTCCCGCGGAGTAGTACACGTACAGCGTCGCCCGGCTGGTGTCGTCGAGCACCGGGCCGGAGTGGTGGAGGATGTTGTAGGTGTGGCAGATGACGTCGCCCGCCTCGGCTTCGATCGGAAGTCCCAAGGGCTCCAGTCGCCGCGGCGGATACCGGTGGGATCCGGGCACGAGGATCAGGCAGCCGTTGCGGACGGTGGCCTCGTCCAGGTAGATGCCCACGTTCACCAGGGGGGTCAGCGGGAGGTCGTGCGGGAAGTCGAGGTGCCAGTCCAGCGCACTGTAGGAGCTTCGCTTGCCCCGTTTCATCTGCCACACGGCTCCGTCGACGGCGTCCTCGAACTGCCATGTCGGGCGTCCCAGCAGACCGGGGCCGAGCGCATCGAGTTTCCGGCGCTCGATCAGTTCCCGGGTGTCCGCGCAGTGCAGGGTGAAATAGGGCAGCCGGTGCAGGGTCGCCCGGCCGTTCTCGTCGTACGAGGGCTTGATCACCTGGTCGCGGTGCTCGGCCGGCACTTTCCCGTCGAGCGTGTCGCGCTCCAGGCGTTCGGCATCGCGTTGGATGATCTCCACGTCCTGCGCGTCGAACACGCCGCGGTAGATGACGAACCCGTACTGCTCGTAGAAGGCGCGTTGTTCCGCCGTGACCGTGCCGTCGTAACGGAACCGCGGGATGCGCTGCGGCGAGCTCATCGGATCACCCCTCGGAACCCGATCTCGTTGTGCCGGTCCGTGAAGAGGTCCTTGCCGCGGAAGTAGGCCGTGACCTGCTCCCGCATGGAGGTCCACGCGCCGCCCCGGATGACCACCGAGGTCTCCTCGGCCGTCGCCCATTCGGTGCGGGGCCTGCCGGAGATCATCGGCTTCATCCGGTCACGGGTGAAGAAGTTGGTGTCCGTCCATTCCCAGCAGTTCCCGACCAGGTCCGCGACGCCGTAGGGGCTGACGTTCCTGGGGTGGGAGCCGACCGGGACCGTGGTGACCGCGGGAGTTGTCTCGTCGAAGGTGCTCAGGGTGTCGCGCCAGTGCTCCAGGCTCTGCGCTTCGCCGAAGGAGGCACCGAACCAGCGCAGCGCGTCCGGGTCGAATTCGTCGCCCCACGGATAGAGGGATCCGTTCTCGCCCCGTGCGGCCTTCTCC
The DNA here is from genome assembly GCF_044757755.1 of Streptomyces sp. NPDC091209. NCBI lineage: Bacteria > Bacillati > Actinomycetota > Actinomycetes > Kitasatosporales > Streptomycetaceae > Streptomyces > Streptomyces sp. NPDC091209. The sequence goes on from NZ_JBIVVR010000014.1 coordinate 101,398, forward strand.
CATTCCAGTTCGGTCGGCAGCCGTTTGCCGAGGTGAGCGAGGTAGGCGTAGGCGTCGAACCAGTCGACACCGGTCGCGGGGTGGTCGGGGCCGAACCGGGCGTCGCCGACGATCCCGCGGCGGTGGTCCTTGTCCTCGGGCTCGTCGGGGTGGCAGAGCGCGTGCTCGGCGGCCTGCGGGCTCTGCGCCCACTGGTCGTACTCCCGGTTGGTCACCGGGTACCGGTCGATGAGGAAGTCGGGCAGGTAGCGGGTCTGCCGGGGGGCCGCGTCGTCCACGTCGTAGAGCGGATGGACGACGTCGTCCATGCCGATTCCGGCGACGAACTCGGACGCGGGGACGAGCACCATGGCGTCGGGAACGGGACGGGGCAGGTTCTGCGGGTCGTAGTCCCAGTGTTCGCCCAGTGCGGTTCCCTGCGGCAACTGGCCGGTCCTGGTGTGCTCCCGCTCGATCTCCAGCCTGGCAGCGCGATCCTGCGCACCGAGGATTTCGTCCATCGCCTTGGCCACGACGGCGGCGCCGATGCCCACCGGCTTGGTGCTGCGGAACAGGCCGGCCTCGGCCGGTCCGGTGATGTGCAGCAGCTCCTCGTAGGCCTCGCCGATGCGGTGCCGGCCGGCGATCTTCGCGGCGGAGAACACGATGAAGTCCTCGTCGTCGCCGAGCAGCCAGACCAGGAATTCCCGCGCCGCGGGAAGAGTGGCCGTGAACGGACCGACACCTTCGAGAACCGTCAGGCGGACATCCGCACGGGGGTGGGTCGCCGCCATCGCGCAGAGTTCTTCGATGACCTGGGGGTGCCGAAGTCCGGCGATCGTCTCACGCAGTTCGGCGCGTTCTTCGCCGGTCAGCGGTTCGCGCGATTCCTGCCATGCTTCCGGGGCCAGAAAACGATCCACCAGCCCGTTCAAAGTCTTCTGCTCGACGGCAAAACGTTCGTAACTCCACCTGTGCACTGATCCCACCTCGATTGCCACGGTCAGATATCCCTGAGGCCGAGAACCCTGGCCTGTGGAGGGTGCCAGGACCCTCCACAGGCCACGAGACTGCCCTGATCAGGCCGCCCACTTGAAGTACTTACCGGCCGGGCGGACACCGCCCTTTCGCTGCGAGCGCAGAGCGTTCCACTGACGAAGCGTCTTCATCTGATTCACCTCCTCGGATGGGATCGGCAATCGAGTGGATCGACCATCCCGTCGAATGCTCGGCTCTGTCAAGTTCACGGTTTTTCCGCGTTGTTGATGAACTGAAGGTCTTGTTCAACTGCCGAGTTCCCACGGTTGAACGAGCAGGCCGGCGAGTTGAGCAAGCAGGCCGGCGAACAGAATTCGATAGCCCCCGATTTGAACGGAGTGCGTTGTGCGAGTTCTCGTCGTGCCGTTTCCCTGGAAGGCGCATGTGTTCAACCTGGTGCCGCTCGCGTGGTCGCTGCGGACGGCCGGGCACGAGGTGCGGGCGGCCTGCTGGCCGGATCTGCTCGACGCCGTCACCTCGGCCGGGCTGACGGCGGTGGGTGTCGGTCCCGGCGAGACGTCGAAGGTGCGCAGGCAACGGGACCGGCGCCAGACGTCCGACCGTGCCGCCGCGGCGAAACGGTCCCCGCAGCAGGGCTCGACCCGTTGTTCGACATACGGCCAAACCGCGAGCGGCTGAGCCGGGAGCAGGCCTCCGGAGTCTTCGACGACCTGGTGCTTCCGCAGGCGCGGCGGTCCAACGACTCGATGATGGAGGACCCGGTCGCCGTGGCCCGCGCGGGCGGCCGGACCTGGTGCTCTGGGGCGCCAAGGCGTTCGCGGGAGCGGTGGCCGCCGAGGCGGTGGGCGCGGTGCACGCCCGGGTGCTGTACTCCGTCGACGTCTACCTCTGATCTTGCGAGTGCCCCGGCCTTTGGGCTGGGGGTGAATCGCGTCTCTGGACTGCTCTGGCCTCAGTGCTTGTTGTCGTTCCGATCTTGAGGAGTTCCAATCGAACGGGAGCTTCGATCAAGCGATTGCGGCAGTCATGGGAGTACAACACGCATTCAAACAGTGCTGGCCGTCCGCGACTTGGCCTCACGTGCCCCGCGAAGGGCCTCGGCCCAGGCGATCACCTGGTCGAGCATGCCGCCCACGGCAGTCTGTAGACCCTCCTGGGGGACGAAGGCGCCGGTGTGGAACGAGGGGTGTGTCGAGATGGTGGGCTGAGCGCGGACCGTGGCTATCTGGAGTTCGGCCAGGACGAGCCGTAGTGCCTCGGCAGCCCGGGCGCCGGCGACCCATCCGCCGTAGCTGATGATTCCGGCGGCTTTGTCGTTCCACTCCCGGTACACGTAGTCCAGGGCGTTCTTGAGGGCACCGGGGTAGGAGTGGTTGTACTCGGGGACGACGAACACGTAGCCGTCGAAGCTGTCGATCAGGGCGCCCCAGCTGCGGGTGTGGTCGTGCTGGTACTGCTGGAAGTTCGGGTTGCCGGGCTCGTCGAGGTTGCCGAGGTCATGGTCGGCGAGGTCGACGAGCTGGTAGTCGGCGCCGCCGTGGGCTCGTGCGGTCTCCAGCGCCCAGGCGGCGATCTGGTCGCCGCGGCGCCCGGGGCGGGTGCTTCCGAGGATGAGTGCGATGCGCAATGCCATGATTCTTCCTTCAAATAGAGTTGATACGTCAACTCTAGGTCGACGTGAGTTGAAGTGACAACTCCACTGGTAGCGGTATTCTCGGCGCTATGACGCAGACTCGACCGCTGGACCCCGAGGAGTGGGAGATCTGGGATGCCTGGATGCGCGCTCAGCGCCTGCTCGCCAGGGAGCTGGAACGGGGACTGCAGCGTGACTGCGACATCTCGAAGGCCGAGTTCAGCGTGCTCATGGCCCTGTGGCGAAACGCTGGCCGGGAGATGCGTGTCGGTGAGCTCGCCGAGTCGCTCGACTGGGACAAGAGCCGCGTCTCGCATCAGCTCACGCGCATGGAAAATCGCGGCTTCGTCGCACGCACCCAGTACGGGGCAGATGGCCGCCGCGCAGGGATCGGTCTGACCGCCGAGGGCACCCGCGCCGCCCAGAGTGCAGTCCTCGTGCACGGCGACAACATCCGGCGCCACTTCCTCGACACCCTGGCCCCTGAGCAGGCATCGGTCATCCGTGCATGGAGCGAGCAAGCAATCGATCGCCTGGACTCTCACCGTAACGAGACCGTCGGCGACTTGGAAGCGGGGCCTCGTTCGGGTGATAGCGGCGGACGCCGGGCATGAAAGCAGGGCCTCACGGTAGCCCGTTAGGTGTCTACGCCAACAAGCGATCCAGGAGGCCCTGTTGTCGCAGTTGTACGCCCTCGTGCCGGCAGGGTCCAGTGCGGTAACTCCGTCGTGTGACTGCCTCGCGCACCGGTTCGGGAACGCTGCCGACAACGGAACGCGCGAGCGCCGCTACCCCACCGACATGACGGACACGCAGTGGGCCGCGGTCCGTCCGCTGCTACCAGTGCCGGGCTGGCTGAAGGGACGTGGCGGGCAGCCGGAGGCGTACTGGCCACCGGGCAATACTGGACGCGGTCCACTACCTGGTCGACAACGGAACCAATGGCGGGCCATGCCGGCCGACTTCCCTCCGTGGGACCTCCGTGAGACCGGGTCTACGCCTTCTTCCGCCGCTGACGCAACCATGGCCTGGTCACCGAGTTCCACGACCGGCTGCGTGGCAAGGTCCGCGCGAGAGCGGGCCGGGACCCGGAGCCCAGCGCCGGGGCCATCGACTCCCAGTCCGTCAAGGCGGACGCCGTCGTCGGCGCCGACAGCCGTGGCTTCGACGGCGGCAAACTGATCAACGGACGCAAGCGCCATGCGGTGGTCGACACCCTCGGCCTGCTGCTCGCCGTGATAGTCACCCCCGCGGACACCGGCGACCGCACCGCCGCGCAGACACTCCTCGCGCGGATCGTCGAGGCCCGCCACCGCCTGGAGCTGGTCTGGGCCGACGGCGGCTACACCGGCAGCCTCGTCACCCACTGCCTCACCGCTCTCGCCCTGGTCCTGGCGATCGTCAAACGCAGCGACGACATGCGCGGCTTCGTGGTGCTGCCCAAGCGGTGGATCGTGGAGCGGTTCCTTGCCCACCTGAGGCGCACCCGCCGCCGGCTCTTGCCGCCGAGCTCCAGTGAGACGGGCTTGAGGCCGTCCGCGCAGCGTCGCGCGGCCTCGCGCCCCGCCGCCGTCGAGCCGGTGAAGGAGACCGTCCCGACGGCCGGGTGGTCGCACAGCAGCCGGCCGGTGTCGGCTCCGCCGTAGACGGCGGTGAGCACGCCTTCGGGGATGGAGACAGCGGGTCCCGCATGGTGATCATGCGGGGCCCGGCTGACGACGGATCAGGCCGTCGGCGGCACCGGGTCCTCGGGCGCCTGGCAGGTGGCGTCGATGCCCCACGACGAGGTGGGACGGGTGCCGTCCCTCAGGTAGTCGCTGACGTAGGTGTTGAGGCAGGGGTTGTTGTTCGCCGACAACGCCGAGCCGACGTTGTGGCCGCCCAACTCCATGATGAGACGGGAGTTGGGGAACCGGATACGCATGTCGAGAGCGCCGAACATCCCGTGTGCGCTGTCGTACTGCGGCTGCACCAGCAGGACGTTGGCGCTGCCGTTGCCGACCCGCGCCGGAGCCTGGGTCTGCACCGGCCAGAACGCGCACGGCGCGCTGTACCAGCCGTTGCTCCAGGTCAGGAGGTGGTTCCCGGCCGCGTACTGGCTGGCGAGAGTGGCGCTCCACACCTTCCAGTCCTTCGGCCACCAGCCGTCGGTGCAGTTGACCGCGTTGGTCATCGCGACGCGGTTCTGCTGAGGGAAGCCCGGGGTCGGGGAGTCGGCGCGCAGCGCCGTCGCGTCACCGCGCACCACGAAGTCGGAGAATATCTTCGCGCGGCTCACCCAGGTCCAGCTGCGGTAGACGACCTGCTCGAAGACGTTCGCCCACTCGCCCGGTCCGATCTTGCCGTCGACCGGCGCCGCACGGAGGGCGTCCTGGCCCTTGTAGTAGTTCGCCTCGACCTCGTCGGCGGTCGTGCCCAGGTGGTAGACGGAGTCGTACTTGGCGACCCAGGCGAAGAAGAGCCCGCCGTTGTACTCGGACGTGATGTTCTTGGACATCTGGTTCTGGTACCCCACGCCGCTGGGGCTGGGCACGCTGTCGAGCACCATGCGCTTCACCCGGGTCGGGTACATCGTCGCGTAGACCGAGCCGAGGTAGCCGCCCCAGTCGATGCCGTAGTAGGTGATCTGCTCCTGGCCGAGCGCGATCCGTATCTGGTCGAGGTCGCGCGCGGAGTCCTTGGTGGTGAAGTGGTTGAGCAGGTCGCCGTACTTGTCACCACAGCTCTTGGCGTACGCCTCGGCCTTGGCCACGGCGTTCTGCTCGTCCTGGGCCGTCTTCGGCACGGGGTCGGGCAGCACCGGGTTGATGTAGGACGGGTCGCACACGATCGCCGGCTCGCTGGCCCCGACGCCGCGCGGGTCGAAGCCGATCCAGTCGTAAGCGGCGCCGACGTCCTTCGCCAGCCCGGTCGTGCCCTTGGCGTACCGGGTGGGCATGTCGCGGCTGATCGGGCCGGGCCACTGGCCGCGGTGCAGCAGCACGACGCCCTTGTACTGGTCGTCGGTGACGGTGTGCTTGGCGCGGGTCAGCGCCAGCTTGATCTTCTGACCGCTGGGCTGGGCGTAGTCGAGCGGGACCTCCACCGAGCCGCACTCCAGGCCCTTGAGCAACGCACCGAGGTTCGGGTCGGTGTCAGGACACGGCGACCAGTCGATTGTTCCCGTGGCCGTGGCGGCAGCCCCCTCGGCCGCCGCCACGGGGGTGGCGGCCGGAACCGACAGGCCGATCACGATCACCGCATTTACCAATGCGAGCTTTTTCATGGATACCCCTTCTGGATGCACGGCGCACACAGCGTGGCAAGGGGGTCCTTGAAGCGGCTCGAAACCTGCTGGAGTCAGAATGAACCGATGAGCGAGCCGCAGACCGACGGGGACCACTACGTCGGCTACGACGTCGCGGGGCAGCACACCGGCCTGGTGCCGGACCCGGGCATGACCTCGCCCTGGCCTACTGGCACGTCCCCGGCATCGAGGCGAAGCTCGCCGAGGCGGGCGCCACGGTACAGAAGCCGGCCTCCGACGTCGGCGGCGGGTCAGCGTCCGGCAGCGTGCACGAGTGCGTGATGAAGTCGTTGGTCGGGTGTGAATCCTGCTTCCCATTGCACGCCGACGGCGAAGGGGCGATCCGTGACTTCGACGGCCTCGACGGTACCGTCCTCCGCCCAGCCGGTGGCGGTGAGGCCGGCACCGAGCCGGTTGACGGCCTGGTGGTGATGGCAGGCCGTCACCGGCACGTCCTCGTCGAGGACACCGGCGATCCGGCTGCCCGGCTCCAGCTTCAACGGGTGGGAGCCGAGGGTGAAGGACGGCGTGTTCGGGCGGTGGCCGTCGTGGCCCGTGACTTCGGGCAGGTGCTGGTGCAGCGTGCCTCCGTGCAGCACGTTGAGCAGCTGCATGCCGCGGCAGATGCCCAGCACGGGCAGCTCGGCGTCAAGTGCCGCCCGGATCAACGCCAGTTCGGCGCGGTCGGCTTCCGGGGTCATCGCCCGCGTGCCGGAGTGCGGGTTCTCGCCGTACAGCGCCGGATCCACATCGGGGCCACCCGGGATCAGCAGGCCGTCGATCCGGTCCGCCATGGCCTCGACGCCGGGCAGCAGCGGAAGCAGCAGGGGCGTGCAGCCCGCCGCGGTCAGGAAGGCCAGGTGGGACTGGAGCGCGAAGCTGACGACCATGTCGCTGCCCTGGAACGTGACCGGCGCGGTCCGCGCACAGATCCCGATCACTGGCCGCCCCGTGCTCGCCGAACCATTCACGAATGATTTCATAGCCACCTTCATGGATTTCCGGGTTCAACTGAGGAAAGTAGGCAGATGCAACATCCGCTTCCGCGGAGAGCCATAACGGCAATAAAATAGCCGTTTACGTAAAGCGGCGGCCATCGTTCAAAACCTGGCAGGCCGACGCCTACTGAACGGAATGACCTTCCTGATATCACAGACGGGGACCCCTTTACCCGCGCTGTGGTTCACCTCTCCCCCGGCACGCTCACCGCGAAGGTATTCGACCGCCTCGCCACACAGCCCGCCGCACGGTCCGCCTCGTGGCCCGCGGGGATGCTCGCACTCCGGGCGGCCGCCCTGCCGGCCGTCGCCGCGGTGCTGCCGCAGCGGGTGTCCGCCGGTCCGGCGGACACCCGCTGTCCTGCATTTCCAGGAGACCTCAATCTCCCCTCAACTGCAGCTGGAGCCCCTCCTGCGATGCTCATCGGCAGCGGCAGCAGAGAGGAAGTGAAGGAATGGCTCAGAGCAGCGCGCAGGCCATCTTGACCACGAACGCGTTCGGCTCCGTCAGGACGGAAGGCGTCGACGCGTCGGCCCGCAGCGAATTCGACCTGAAGAACCTCGAGCGGCTTCCCGCCTGCGACATCCTCGTCAACGCGCTGTCGGCGGGCCTGTCTCTGCGCCGGAGCGGCACGGACGCCGCGCACATCCAGCTTCTCGTCGAGGCGGCCGGCTCGGCGGAGCTGCCGCCCATTCTGGTCCAGATCGACGGCTACCGCGTCATCGACGGCCTGCACCGGCTGGAAGCCGCCAAGCTGCGCGGCGACAGCAGCATCAAGGCGCGCTTCGTCGACTGTTCGAACTCCGAGGCGCTCGTCATCGCCATGAAGGCGAACGGCTCGCACGGACTGCCACTGTCGAAGACCGACCGCGTGTCCGGAGCCCAGCGTGTCCTGAGTTCCCACCCGGACTGGTCCGACCGTGCCGTCGCCCGCATCACCGGGCTGAGCGCGAAGACGATCGCGTCGCTGCGCGAGAAGTCGAGTGAGGGACCGCTCGACGGCAAGCGCATCGGCCGGGACGGCAGGCGGCGTCCGGTGGGCCCGGGCGAGGGCCGGCTGCGGGCCGCCGAGTACATCGCCGAGCACCCGAACGCCCCGCTCCGTCAGGTCGCCCGGGAGACCGACGTGTCGCTCGGCACGGTCCACGACGTGAGCGCCCGGCTGCGGCGTGGCGAAAGCCCCGAGCGCAGCGGCCGCCGGACACCCGACGCGGCGGCGCAGCCCCTGCGATCCGTCCACCCCGTCCACCCCGTGCGGTCCGTACAGCTGTCCGGGGAACCCTCGCGGCCCGTCTCGGCAGTTCCCGGTGGCGCGGATTCCGGTGGCGCGGATTCCGGTGGCGCAGCCCATGTGCCGCTGCGGGTGGCACCGAGCATCGACAGCGCGCCGCAGCGTAGGGACCGCACCGACGAGATTCCGGCCTGGACGACGGTGGCGGCGAAGATGGCCGCCGATCCCACCCTCCGCTACACCACGGGCGGCCGGGAGTTCCTCCGCTGGATGCAGCTGCACGCCGCCGAGCCGGACGACAGCTGGCGGGAGCTGATCGAGGCGGTTCCGGCCCACTGGCTCGGCGTCATCGCCCCGATCGCCGAGCGCATCGGCAAGGAATGGAGCCTGCTCGCCGAGGGGCTCAAGACCAGGCAGGACATGATGCCTTGAACTGCGGGCACGCCCGTCACGGCACCGGTGCCGCGGACTCCAGCCGGAGGTGGCCCGCGGCCCGGGGCTGGTCGTCTGCACCCTGACGCGGGGTGGTGGACGGACACCCGGGGGCCGACACGAAGGTGACCGGGGGCACGAGCTCGGGCAACGCCGGCAGGACCGGCGGATCGGTCGGCCGGCTCGGGCGCAGCCGCACCACCGCGCTCGTGACGTCGTCGGCGGTCACCGTCACGGACATCACGCCGCGCCCCCCCGACGAGCGGGGTCCGGCGGGTCGTCCGGTCGGGTCCGAGGCTGTCGGTCACCGCTACTGCGAGCAGGTGCCAACTCCCTTTCTCGGGGACGTTCTTCAGGGTGCAGCAGGACGGCCGGCCGCTCGGTACGTCGAAGACGGCCGAGGCGACACACGGGTGCTGGACGACGGGCGTGGCGAAGGCACCCAGGAACACGCGCGCGTTCCCATGGCCCTCGGGCAGACTGACGGTTCCGCCGACCGTGCCCCGTCCCGACCACGGGCCGGGCTCCGTCACTGGCAGGCCGTCCCCCCGTCCCGCGCCAGCCGGCGGAACCGGCTGGGGGACACTCCGACGCTGGCCGTGAAGTTCGTGAACGAGCCGAGACTGTTGTATCCGACTGCGTAGGAAACCTCGGTGATGCTCATCGAGGTCTTCCCGATCAGCCGCTCGGCCTCGTGGATGCGGACCGCGGCCAGGAACCTGCCAGGGGTGAGCCCGGTCTCCTCTTTGAACAGCCGCGTGAAATGGAACCGGCTGAGCAGAGCGCTTTCTGCGATCCGTGCAAGGGCCAGGAGCTCACCGTAACGCTCCCGAATGCACTCACCGGCCCTTTCTGCTGCTGTGTCATACGCACCTCACCACGTGCAGATCCATCAGCAGCCTGCCGTGTACGCATCGCGCTCAGCTTGGGTGACGCCGGCGATCCGGGGCCGTCAGTTCTACGAAACGCTCCTGCCCGGCCGGCGTGACGGCGTCCCGGGTGTGACGCTCCAGCACGCCCCGACCGGGGTTCAGGAGTTGGTCCAGAGGAACCCCGGATGCTCGAAGCGTCCGTTCGAGCCGTCATCGACACGACGCCTAAGGGGTCTCATGCCCGTGGAAAGCAACGCTTCTTCAGATGTGCCGTCCGGGCGAGATCTGCGGATCGCCACGCGCAGCCGCGCCGGCAACTGGACCAAGCCCCCGCGCCGCATCGAGACGTCCGAGTGCATCACCTGCGACAGCTGCCTGCGCAGCTGCCCGGAACAATTCGGCGCGATCTTCGACCGCGGGCTCGACGTCGTGATCATCCCCGAGCTGTGCTCGGGCTGCCCCGTCTGCGTCCTGGAGTGCCCGGTCGACTGCATCTACGTCGACGAGGACTGGACGCCCACCGACGACGCGATGTGGAGCCACATCGCACTCACCGGGAAAGGCACCGCATGACCGCGCCCGTAGACCGCGAAGGATCCCGTCGAGCCGCCAACTCCCGCAAGCGCCAGAGCCGGCGGCCCAGCCGCCTGGGCCTGGCGGCCGGCGCCACGCCCAAGCCGGACCGGGTACGCGAGGAGGATGCCGGGTTCCCCGGGCTGCTGGCCCGGGTGTGGCGGAAGGCCTCGGCCGCCGCCGACATACGCGCGGCCCTGGACACCCTGCTCACGCTCGACGGACATGTGCCCGCGGAGGTCCAGGAGGGCGCCCTGCGCATCGCGGACGCCGCCGCGCTGAAGGTCGTCGCCGGCCTGTCCGGAGCCGCACGCGAACCGGCCGGGGCCGTCGCGGACCCCGCGGAGCGCACCGTGTTCCTCGGTGAGATCGGCCTGACCACCGGCGGCCGGGTCGTCGTCCGCGTTCCCTCCCAGCAGCCGCTCGCCCAGCAGCACACGCTGGTCGCCGGCGTGCTGCGGGTTCCGTGGACCTCGCGGCACCTGGACGACTACCAGCGCGAGGTGACGACGGCTCAGGAGCGGTTCGACCGCGACGCGGCCGACAGCCGCCGCTGGCTGGCGGAGCAGGGCCGCGAGGGTCGCGAGGCGCTGCTGGCGCAGCTGACCGAGGGCGCGCGGCGCACCGCCCCCTTCATGCTCTACGTCGAGGACAAGCAGTACACGAACTTCCGCGACACCAACACGGTCGTGGGCAAGACGCTGTGGCCGGGCCACCCGGACTGCGTGTTCACCAGCCTGGCCGGCCTGCCGCTGGAGCTGTGGTCGGACCACGACGCCCTGCTGGTCGTGGGCATCAGCCTGCTCATCCGCTCGGCCGGGTACGGCCGCATCGAAGAAGTCAACGGCTCGCAGCTCACCCCGGAGAACGTGGGCCGGCTGCTGGAGCGCACCCGCCGCAACTACAACGGGGCCCTGGGCGGGGAGCGGATCCCCGCGGCCGGTCCCGACGCCGGCATCGACGCGCTGATGGCCCTGGCCACGGGGCTGGGCGCGCACCGCCCGGAGGTGACCCGCACCGTCCAGCTGTACCGCGAGATCCACGGCGCCCTGATCCACAAGGTGGAGAAGGTAGCGGCCCCGTACGGCAAGGTGGCCGCGGACCGGGACCGGCAGGTCACCGATCACCTGCGCGCCACGCTGCCCGTGGTCGGCGACCGGCTGGCCGAGCTGCGGCTCGCCGACGACGCCGACCCGCTCTGGCTGGCCCGCCCCTACGGCGAGTTCGGCACCGGTCTGGAGGCGGTCGTGTACGAGGCGGTCGCCGCCACCACCGCCGCGTTCAGGGCCGACTTCTCGATGAGCCGCGGCATCCGGTCGCTGCCGGAGCTGGTCCGCGCGCTGCGCGCGGAGGCCTGGGACGAGATCAGCGCCTGGGGCATCACGGACTTCTTCTGCTGCGTGGTCCCCGCGCAGGAGGCCCGGCGGCACTACGGCGACTCGCTCGCCACGCTCGCCGACACCGCCTGGGCGATGTCCTCGCGCATGCAGTACAACTCCTGGCACTTCATCGCCGGCAACCTGCCGCGGACCTCGAAGGTCCTGGAGCGCGACCACTTCGTGCCGCCCACCATCCCCGACATCGCCCACTTCTCCGACCAGCACCACCACGGGCACGTCAACAACATGGTGCGCTTCACGATCCGCAGCCCCCAGTCGGTCGAGGTGTGCGGCCGGCCCTTCAACGGATTCATGGACCTGCGCATCGTCCGCGCCGACGGGGAGCCGTACACCGAGCAGGAGATGCTCGCGGCGCACCAGGTGTCCGCCTTCATCGCCCGGATGACGCAGCAGGCGGCCGCGCTCGCCGAGCAGGGGGAGCAGGCCGATGTGACGGCCTTCGACTCGGCCTGGCACTGGAGGTCCGTCACCGGCACCCCGGTCGAGGGGGCCGCCCCGGAGCCGGCCCGGTCCCGGGTCGGCTAGCCGGCTCACCGCGGGCCGGCCGCCGGCCCGCGGGGACCTCCATCGCCCCTGACACGCCCCCTGTCGACCTCCTGACGAAAGGACGCTCCCCGTCATGTATTCCAGATCATGGTCGACCCCTGCCACGGAGGGCAGCGTCGGGAGCCACGCGTTCGTCGCCGAACACGGGCTGTGGGACGACGCCCGGCTGGCGGCCGCCGAGCGGATCGGGGCGGGGCTGGACGGGATCGACTTCGTCCGTCTGGTGTGGGGTGACCCGCACGGCCTGGTGCGCTCCAAGACACTGACCGTCCGCACCTTCCGCGGGGTGCTGCGCAACGGCATGAACTACAGCCCCGGCCCGTTCCTGAAGGACACAGCCTGCACCACGGCGGTGGACTACCGGGGCGAGCACGGCATCGGCGTCGACGAGATCGCCGGCCTGGGCAACTTCGTGCTGGTGCCCGACCCGCTGACCTTCCTGGTGCTGCCTGGCGAGGGGGCGCGCACGGCCTGGGTGATCGGCGACGAGTACCTGCGCGACGGCCGCCCCCACCCGCTGTCCTCGCGGCACGTGCTGCACCGGGTGCTGGACCGCTACGCCGGCCGCGGGCTGACGCCCGTACTCGGCCTGGAGGTCGAGTGGTACCTGGCGCGCCGCCTGGACGACGAGCCGGGCAACGAGGGGAACGGCTTCGGCCTGCAGGGCCCGGCCCCGCGGGTGGCCGCGATGAACGCGGGCTACCAGTTCAACCTGGACGCCGCGTACGACACGGTCGCCCCGGTCACCGACCCGCTGGCCCTCGCCCTGCTCGGCCTGGGGCTGCCGGTGCGGTCGATGGAGCACGAGATGGGCCCCGGGCAGGTGGAGACCACGTTCGACCCCATGTCGGCGCTGGACACGGCGGACGCGATGCTCTTCTTCCGCGTCTTCACCAAGCGCTGGTGCGCGGCCCGGGGCCTGCACGCCTCGTTCATGTCGCAACCGGCGATCGCCGGGGCGGACCCGAGCGGCTGGCACCTGAACCAGTCCGTCCTGGAGACCGCCACCGGCCGCAACGTCTTCAGCGCCGAGGGCCTCTCGGCGGGGCTCTCCCCCACGAGCAAGGCGTACGCCGAGGGCCTGCGGGACTGGCTGCGCGACCTGTTCCTGTTGTCGGTGCCCACGGTCAACGGCTACCAGCGCCTGGGCACGCAGCACGCCCTGTCCCCGACCCGGGTGAGCCTGAGCCTGGAGTCGCGCACGGCCATGCTGCGCGTGGTCGGCTCGGGGGCCGGCGCGCACATCGAGAACCGCGTCGGCGAGCCGAGCGCGAACCCGTACCTGAACATCGCCGCCCAGCTCTTCGCCGGCATCGAGGGCCTCGACGGGCTCGCCGGGGGCTCGGCCGACGGGCCCCGCGAGGGCTCGGACACCGTCCCGCAGTCCCTGCGCGAGGCGCTGGAGGCGTTCACGGCGGGCCGGGCCGCCCGGCTGCTGGGCGACCCGCTGGCCGCCTGTCTGGCCAGGCTCAAGGAAAGCGAGGTGCGCCGGTACGAGGCCTGGGCCCTGCAGGCCGCCCCGGTGCCGGGCCAGGTCACCGAGTGGGAGCAGCGCGAGTACTTCGCGGCCTTCTGACGCCCGGGAGGCCCGACCAACCACCGCAACCGCAACCGCAACCGCAACGACGAAGGCTGTCCCATGATTCCTCGTTTCACCCTGCCTGAGATGGCGCACCTCTTCTCGGACGAGTACCGGTACGAGACCTACGTCCGCGTGGAGATCCTCGCGACCGAGGCACAGGTGCGGCTCGGCCGCGTACCGGCCGCGGTCCTCGACGACATGCGCGCGGCCACGGCCCCGCTGCCGTCCCGGGTCGTGGAGATCCAGAAGGAACGCGACCACGAGGTGATCTCCTTCCTGACCGCGTACACCGAGCAGATGCCGGAGTCCTCCGCTCGCTGGGTGCACCTGGGCATGACCAGCTACGACCTGGTCGACACGGCCCTCGGCCTCACCCTGGCCCGCGCCACGGACGTGCTCACCTCCGCCGCCCAGCGGCTGCGCAAGGTGCTCGTCGACCGGGCCTTCGAGCACTGGGACACGGTGATGGTGGGCCGCACCCACGGCGTACACGCCGAGCCCACCACGCTCGGCCACAAGCTGGGCGGCTACGCCTTCGCCGTCGAGCGGTCCCTGCAGCGGCTGGCCGCCGCCCGCGAGGCCGTCGCCGTGGGCACCGTGTCGGGCGCGGTCGGCACGTACTCGCTGATCGACCCGGCCGTAGAGGCGTACGTGTGCGAGCAGCTGGGGCTGGGCGTCGAGCCCTCCCCCAGCCAGGTCGTGGCCCGCGACCGGCACGCCCAGCTGATCCAGGCGGTGGCCGTGCTGGGTGCCTGCATCGAGCAGATCGCCCTGGAGCTGCGGCTGCTGCAGCGCACCGAGGTGCGCGAGGTCGAGGAGCAGCGCGTCGAGGCCTACCAGGGCTCCAGCGCGATGCCTCACAAGGCCAACCCGACGGGCAGCGAGCTGCTGTGCGGACTGGCGCGGCTGCTGCGCGGGTACGCCAACACGGCGCTCGAGAACGTGGCGCTGTGGCACGAGCGGGACCTGGCCCACCAGGCGGTCGAGAAGGTGCTGCTGCCGGACGCGCTGACGGTGGCGCACTTCCAGACGGTCAGGGCCGCGGACCTGCTGGAGAACCTGCGTATCGACACGGACCGCATGCGGGACTCGATCGCCGCCACGAACGGGCTGGTGTGCTCGTCGTCGGTGCTGGTGGAGCTGCTGGAGGCCGGCGTCGAACGCGACCAGGCCTACCGGGCGGTGCAGGCGGCGGCCAAGCGCACCGCGGAGTACGGGCAGAACTTCGGCGAGGCCCTGGCCGAGGAGGGTGTGCGGAGCAGCCCGCGCGAGCCCGAGGACTTCCTCGTCCACCACGACGTGGTGCACAGCCGGTTGGAGAAACTCCGTGTGCTGACGGACTGATCCGGACTGATCCCGGAAAAGCCCGACCCGGCTGTCCGGACGCGCCCCACCCTCCTCTTGCCATCCCCTTCTTCGCCCTAGGGAGTCCCTCACCATGAGCTGGTCCGAGAAAGCCGCCACCACGCTGGAGAACGAGCACGTCCTGTTGACCCCGCTCAGCGAGGCGGACCGCGAGGGCATCCGCGCCGTGGCCCTCGACCCCGAGATCTGGCGCTACTTCACGGTCGTCGTCGGCGACGACGCGGCCTTCGAGGCGTTCTTCGACTCGAACCTCGCCGAGCACACCGCCGGCCGCCGCGCCGTCTACGTGATCACCGACAGGAAGAGCGGCCGGATCGCGGGCAGCATGAGCCTGCTGAGCTTCGCCGAGAAGGACCGCCGACTGGAGATCGGGGCCTCCTGGCTGGGCCACGACTTCCGCGGCAAGGGCATCAACCACTGGGCGAAGCTGCTGCTGCTCCAGCACTCCTTCGAGGTGCTGGAGGCCGAGCGGGTGGAGTTCAAGACGGACGAGCTCAACGTCCAGGCCCGCAAGGGCCTGCGCAACATCGGCGCCACCGAGGAGGGCACCCTGCGCTCCTTCAACTACATGCCGGGCGGACGCCGCCGCGACGCGGTCTTCTACAGCATCCTGCGCGCCGAGTGGCCGCAGGTGCTCGACGCCCTCTCCCAGGGCCCGGAGAAGGCGGCCGCCTCCGCATGAGCGTCGCGTACGTCAAGGCCGCCGGCACCCCCTTCGAACTGGGCCGCACCCACGGGGCGGCACTCGCCGGCCCGCTGCGCGGCTTCCTCCGCGACGGCCTGGCGCGGCTGGAGCCCCTCGCCGACCGGCCGCTGACGTTCGCCGGGCTGCTGCCGTCGATCACCACGTACCGCGCGGAGATCACGGCGGCGGTCCCGGACCTCGCCGAGGAGGTCGCGGGGCTGGCGGCGGGGGCCGGGATTTCCGAGGACGAGGCGTGGCTGCTGCAGCTGCGCCGCGAGGTCATGGGTTACACCGGGGTGCCGAGCGCCGGGGACTGCACGGCGTACGCGCGCACCGGGCCGGCCGCCCGGCCGGTGCTGGCGCAGACGGTGGACCTCAACGCGGACATCGACAGCCACATCGCGGTGCTGTCGCTGGCCCGGGCGGGCGGGCCGCGCCGGGTGACGGTGCTCAGCTTCGCGGGCCTGCTCGGGTATCTCGGCATGAACAGCGACGGGCTCGCAATCGGGCTGAACCTGGTGACCGACGGCCGGTGGCGGCCCGGCGTCACGCCGTACCTGACCATCCGCCACCTGCTGGACCGTGCCGGGAGCGTGGACGAGGCCCTGGAGATACTGGCCGGGCTCACCCTGTCCAGCTCGCGCAACCTGGTGCTGTGCGACCGGCGGCGCGCGGTGTACGCCGAGGTGTGCGGGACCGGGCTGCGGGTGACCGAGCCCGCCTCGCGGGAGGCCGTGCACACCAACCATTACCTGCACGAGGACTTCGCCCCGCTCGACCGGCAGTCGGCCCCCGACCGCGTCAACTCCGACGACCGGCTGGAGGCCGTGACGAAGGGGCTGGCCGGACTCGACCCACAGGCCACTGCGGAGGAGCACTTCGCGGTGCTGTGCCGGCCACCGGTATGCATCGCCGACCACGGGATCTACCGCCTGGAGAGGACGGTGGCCTCGGTGGTCATGCTGCCCGGGGCGGGCGAGCTGCACCTGCGGGCGGGCGACCCGAACCACGGCGCCACCGAGGTGTTCACGGTGTAAGGGGCGGGCCGGCCGCGGACGGCGAGCGGCCGGGCGGACCCTGGACCGGCCCTGCACCAGGATTCGACCGCACACCGCTAGCGTCGGCGCGGGCGGCGGCCGAACCGGTCCGGCCTCGCCAAGACCCCCCGGGGGAGGCATGAGTCAGGTTCAGGCGCAGGCACTGCCGGAGCACCAGACGTCCGCTCCACACCCCGAGCACGATGAGCCGCGGTCCCGCGCGCTGGTACGGGAGGCGTGGCCGCCGCGCCCCGGATCCTCTGGCGCGTGGCCCCCCGGCCAGCACGCGCCCGGCCACAGGAGCCCCGTCCAGAGCGTGCCCGGACCGGGCGCCCTCGGTCAGACGTCGCCCCGCGACGGACTGGGCAGGGACGCACCCCGGCCGGCGCCCGCGGTCTCCGGTCGGCACATCCTGGTCGTGGGCGCCGACGCCGGGGACGGGCTGTCGCACCAGCTGCGCCGACACGGCCACACCTGTACCAGGGCGGCCCACGGCGGTGCGGCCCTGCAGGCCTACGGCAGCGCCGACCTCGTCCTGCTCGACCTCGAACTGCCGGACCTGGACGGGCTTGAGGTGTGCCGGGCGATCCGGTCGGTCAGCCGGGTGCCGCTCATCATCGTCACCTCCCGCGAGTCCGAGATCGACTGCGTGCTCGGACTCCAAGCGGGCGCGGACGACTACGTCACCAGGCCCTTCGGGATCCGCGAGCTGCTGGCCCGGATCGAGGCCGTCATGCGCCGCACGCAGTGGCAGCCGACGGCGGCCGCGGGCCCGGCCCAGGAGATCCGGCACGGCCTGCTGCGCATCGAGGTCGGCTCCCGCGAGGTGACCGTCGACGGCGCGCCGGTCACCCTCACGCGCAAGGAGTTCGACCTGCTGTGCCTGCTGGCGCAGCATCCCGACACCGTCGTCCCGCGCAGGCAGCTGCTCCAGCAGGTGTGGGGCAACTCCTGGTCGCGCCGCACCGTGGACACCCACGTCAGCAGCGTTCGCGGCAAGCTGGGCAACCCCGGCTGGATCGTCACCGTCCGCGGCGTCGGCTTCCGCCTCGGCACCGTCTGACGCCTCGCCCCCCGCGCCCGTGGACCGAATTCCTCCGGTACCGGAGGTCCGAGATCCCCCTTGCTTTCGGGCAGGGTGCCCGGTCCTTCAGGGCCGGGGTGAATGCCCGCTCCCGCGGAGCGGGGCAGGGGAAGCCGAATCGCCGCCAGGGCGGTTCGGCGTCTCGGGCGAGACGGTGGTGAGGCCGGCCTCAAGCAGGTGCGGCAACTCGGAGCCGACGGTGGTCGCTCGACGGTGGCCGGCGGTCGGTGGTCGGGCGGGTCGGTGGCCGGGAACGGTCACTCGCACGGGTGATGTTGATCGATGGTGTGGGCGGTCGGGGAACGTGTTGGCTAGGTTCACGGTCATGGCGCGGTTTCGGATGTATCCGACGGGTGAGCAGGCGGGCGTCATGCTCGGCCACTGCGCGCACGCCCGGTACGTCTGGAACCTTGCCGTCGAGCAGCACACGCACTGGCGCACGGGTCGCAGGGCGGCGCCCGGTTTTGCCGAACAGTGCCGCCAACTCACCGAGGCCCGGCGTGAGAACGCATGGCTCGGCGCCGGGAACGCGGACGTGCAGCAGCAGGCGTTGAAGGACTTCGCCACGGCCAAGAACGCCCGCTTCACGTCCGGGTTCGGTGAGCCGACCTGGCGCAGGAAGCACGTGCACGAGGGCTTCCGCGTCATCGGCACCGACCGCATCAAAGAGTTCGAGGCGGACGGCTTACCGAAGCTCAACGCACAGACCGGAAAGCAGATCATGGGCCGGTCGGTGGTGGTGCGCAAGCTCAACCGCCGGTGGGCCCAGGTCAGGGTGCCCGGCTGCGACTGGGTCCGCTTCCGCCTCAGCCGGCCCGAACTGCCCAGGGCCAAGACCTTCCGCGTCACCTTGCGCAACAGCCGGTGGCACATCGCCTTCGCCGTCGTCCCCGCGCCCGTCGACGGCCCCGGCACGGGCGAGATCATCGGCATCGACCGGGGCGTGACCATCACCGCCGCCCTCTCCGACGGCCGGAAACTGAACTGCCCCCAGCTCACCGTCAAGGAACGCGCCCGGATCCGCAAACACCAACGACGGGCCGCCCGCGCACCCAAGGGCAGCGAACGCAAGAGCGCCGCATACGCCAAGGCCGCCCGTATCAAGGCCCGTGAAGCAGACCGGCGCAAGGACTGGTGCGAGAAGACCAGCACGATGCTCGCCCGCACCTACGACCAGGTGCGGTTCGAGAAACTGAACATCAAGAACATGACCCGCTCGGCCAGCGGCACCGTGGCAGAACCCGGCAGGATGGTCGCACAGAAGGCCGGGCTGAACCGGGCGATCCTCGCCCAGGGCTGGGGCCTGCTCCGGCAACGCACCGGACACAAGGCCCCCGGCCGGGTCGAAGACGTCCCCGCCCCCTACACCTCCCTGCGCTGCAGCCTCTGCGGATGGATCGACAAGAACTCGCGCAAGAACCAAGCCGAGTTCGTCTGCTCCCTCTGCGCCTTCACCTGCAACGCCGATACCAACGCAGCAGTCAATGTCGCGGCAGGACAGGGCGGGATCCCCCGCCCCCGGCGAACAGCCGATGCCGCAGGGGTGACAACGGCCACCAGCCGCTCGAACACCCGTGAACCCCAACCCGCACGAGCTGGAATCCCCCTCTTTTAAGAGGGGGAGGATGTCAAGCTGCTCCTGCGTCGTTTCGACCGTCCAGGAGGAACAGCCGGGCTCGGGGCGGGCGGGACTCTGCGGACAGCCCTCAGGTATCGGCGTCGAAGCGGCCGACGGCCAGCGCCCGGTCGACCAGCGGCCCGGCCGCACCGGTGTAACCGGCCGGGTCGAGCAGCGCGGTCAGATCCGCGGGCGTGAGCACCCCCCGCAGCGCGTCGGACTCCGCCAGCACGGCGGCCAGCGGGCGGGCCGTCTCGGCCGACTGCAGCGACGCCCGCGTCAGCAGTTCCTTCGCGGCCGCCTTGCCCAGCCTCGGGGCGAGCACGGCGGAGACCCGCTCGGAGACGAGCTGCCCGCCAGTGGCCTCCAGGTTGACCGCCATCCGCTCGGGGCACACGGTGAGCCCGCGGACCAGCTCCACGGCGGTGTGCGCGGCCCCGCCGGTCAGCCGCAGCGCCTCGCGCAGCGGCTGCCACTCGGCGTGCCAGACCCCCGCCGACCGCTCGTCCTCGTGCGGCAGGCACTGCACGAGGACGGCGGCCAGCGCCGGGACCTGGAGGGCGGCGGAGCGGATCAGCGTCGAGAGCACCGGGTTGCGCTTGTGCGGCATCGCCGAGGAGGCGCCCCGCCCGGCCACCGCCGGCTCGGCCAGCTCCCCGATCTCGGTGCGGGCCAGAACCAGCACGTCGACGGCGATCTTCCCCAGTGCCCCGGTGGTGTGCGCGAGGGCCGCACCCAGGTCGGCGACCGGCGTGCGCAGCGCGTGCCAGGGGAGCACCGGTGCGGCCAGCCCGGTCTCGTCCGCGAAGGCGTCCACCAGCTCGGCCAGGACGGTCGCCGGGTCGGCGCCGTCGCCCGCGTACTGGAGGTAGCCGGCCAGTGTGCCGGCCGCGCCGCCCAAGGAGACCGGTAGGCCGCCCTCGGCCAGCCGCTCCAGCCGCTCGATGGATTCCAGGACCAGCTGGCGCCAGCCCGCCGCCTTCAGCCCGAAGGTGGTGGGTACGGCGTGCAGGGCGAGGGTGCGTCCCGCCATCGCCGTGTCCCGGTGGTCGGCCGCCAGGCCGGCGAGGGCGTCGGCCACCGCCCTGAGGTCCGCGACGATCAGCCGCAGGGCCCGGGTCGCCACCAGCATCGCGCCGGTGTCGAAGACGTCCTGGCTGGTGGAGCCGCGGTGCACGTACTCGGCCGCCTCCGGCGAGCGGGCCGCGACCCGCGCGGTGAGCGCCGCGACCAGGCCCACCACCGGATTGGCGGTCTCCCGCGAGGCCAGCGCCAGCTCCCTGGTGTCGAAGTCCGAGGCCCGGGCGGCGGCGGTGATCGCGGCGGCCGCCGCCGGCGGGACCGTGCCGCACCGCGCCTGGGCGCGGGCCAGCGCAGCCTCGGCGTCGAGCATCGCCTGGACCCAGCCGTCGTCGGCGACGGCGGCCTCGACGGGCGTGCCGGCCCGGACCGGGGACAGCAGCCCCGTGTCCGGGCCCGCGGTGCGGACGGCGGTCTGGCTCACGCAACCGCTCCCGCGCCCGCGTTGCCGGACATCGCCGGCCCCGCCGCGACCGCCGGCGTCCCGGGCAGCCGCAGCGCGGGGCGCGGCTCCGGCAGCGCCAGCACCGCCGCCGCGATGGCGTCGGAGTCCTCCAGCGTCACCGAGCCCACGCCCGGCCGGATGCCGGCCGCGGTCACCCAGTGCACGGCCTCGGTGGGAACCCCGTACGCGAACCGTCTGGGGTGCGGCACCCCCTGCCCCTGGAGCAGGTGGTACGGGCGCTGCGAGACGGCCAGGCCTCCGGTCTCGTAGGACGAGCCGTCCGCGCCCGCGATGCGGTGGGTCCGGGCCTGACCGGTGCTCAGCAGCCGGTCCATGAGCGGATCGGCGGTGCGCCGCACGTCGATCTCCGGCAGTCGGGCCTCGATCAGCACCGTGGCCCGCACCCGTAGGTCGGCCATGTCCGGGGAGGTGCCGACGAAGGCCGCGCCCGCGGGGTCGAGGGGGTCGGTGGCCACCCGCAGCCCCGGACCGGTCACGTCGAGGATGCCCGCGTCGATCAGGGCGGCCATCTCGTCGATGCGGGAGGCCGGCGGACCGATCGACAGGAAGGCGTTGAGCGGCGTGTACCAGCGGTCGAGCTCGTCGCGGTGCGAGTCGGCGTCGAGGCCGCCGTGGTCGATCGCCAGGCGCAGCTCGTTGCGCAGGTCCCGCAGCAGGTCCAGGGCTGCCTTGAACGGGCCGCTGACGTTGCCCTCCCGGGCCCGGCGCACGTCCTCGTCGAGGTAGCCGCGCAGCCAGCCGCGGAAGGAGGCCAGGTCCCGGAAGACCTGCCCGCCGTACGGCCGGGCGACCGTGTCCCAGTCCCAGCGCTCGTCGTTGCCGATGCCGGCGGCGCTGAGCAGCAGGTCCTCGGCCTCGTCATCCCCTGCCTGCAGGAACGCCTCCCCGAAGGCGGCCACCGCGGCCGGCTCCGCGCGCTGCGCGAGGAGCGTCTCGTAGTAGAGGGTGCGCACTTCCTTGGATATCAGCGGCCACAGTTCGGTGCCGAAGCGGATCGGCTCCCCGCCCCGTACCCGGGCGCGCAGGGACGCCACGAAATCGGTGGTCAGCAGCCGCGGGTGGTAGCGGCCGTGCGCGCCCTTCTCGTTCTCGCCGCGCGCCTGGTAGGGCACGCCGCGGCGGGAGCCCGCGTACAGCCGCGGCTCGCGGCCCGAGGGGCGGTACACCAGGCGGCCGTCGACGCGTTCGAACAGCCCGCCGCGGGCGTGCGTGAACAGCGCCATGTAGTCGAAGAAGTTCAGGCCCAGGCCGCGCAGCAGCACCGTCTCGCCGGGGGCGACGGTGGACAGGTCGACGTCCGCCGGGTTGCTCGGCGTGATGTAGGTCAGCCCGTGCCGGGCGGCGTACGCGGCGAACTCCCGCTCCTCGTCGGTCGGCCGCACCTGCACGTGGCCCTGCGCGAGCACCACCGCGCCCAGGCCCGTCAGCCGGGTGCCGTCCTCCAGGAGCACGGTCTGCGCCCCGCTGGGGCCCGTGCCGGGCTCGGCGTCCTCCAGGGCCACGGCGCGCGAGGCGTGCACACGGACGGTGGTGTTCGCGGACGCGCTCGCGGTCACCCGGCCGAACACCCAGGTCAGGTACTGGCCGTACAAGGCGCGGGTGGGGTAGGTGTCCGGCCCGAGGTCCCGGGCCTCGGCGAGGGTCTCGTCGTCGTACGGCGTGCCCGCTCCGGGCGTCAGAGCGCTGGGGCCCAGCGCCTTGGCCCACTGGTACAGGCTCGGCCCCTCCTCCAGCGGCCCTTCGATGGCCACACTGGCGTCGGTGTAGACCGTGACCTGACAGGAGACGGTGTTCATCAGGAGGTGCCGGGACTGGGAGGGCCGCCAGACCCGGCCGGAGCCCGGTGGGTCCGGTTCCACGATGTGCACGGTCAGCTGGTCCCAGCGGGGGGACTTCCGCTCCTGCGCACAGAGCCGTTCCAGTACGGACAGCCCGCGGGGTCCGGCGCCGACAAGGCACACTTCCATACGTCCGCTAGTCACGAAGCACTCCGCTCAGGAGACGGGGGACGGCTGGACCGCGGGGCCGACGCGTCGGCCCCGCCGGTGTGCCTGCCCGGCCTGCCCCCGGGGGTCAGGGTGGTGTCCGCCAACGGTCGGTCCCGCCGCTCAACCAGTGCTCGGATCCGAGTGGAAGAGCGGTCCTGGACCGGTTTCGGGCGCCGTGCGGGCCGGTCGGGCACGCGTGCGGGCGCCGTGACACGCGAAGAGCACCCCTCGCGTGGAGCGGGGGTGCTCTCGGGCCGGTTCCGCGCAGCGCCGGCGCCGCCTGGGTGCCGGGGCCGCGCTGCGGACGCTGCCTCAGGCGTGCAATCTGCCGACAGCTCTTCACCTTCCTCGAACGAGGAGATCAGCCCGCACGGCAGATCACCGCTGAAGAACTCGCTCAAACGGCTCCGAACCAGCGCTCCAACGCCTCATGCGGGCCGGCCTCGTCCGGGGCGGCCCAGGCGATGTAGCCATCGGGGCGGACCAGCAGCGCGTGCGGGGCGTCCGGCACGGCCCCCTCGCCCTCGGCCCAGTCGCCGGTGACCGTGTCCACCCGGTCACCCCAGCGCGCCGCGGTGGCGCGCAGTGCGTCGGAGTCGGCCGCCGCGGGGGTCACGAACAGTACGCCGCGGGCCGGCTTGAGCAGGTCCCGCACGGTGGCGGGGCTGCCGTCGGTGAGCTTGAGCGGGGTGTCGGGGCGCAGCCGCAGGCCGAGCTGCGGATGGCTGCCCGAGCCGACGTCGTAGCGCACGTCGAGGCCGGAGACCTGGCCGGCCAGGTGGCGGGCCACCGCGACGTCCTGGACGAGTTCCTGCATGACCGCGCGCAGCGGCTCCATCTCCTCGCCGGAGAGGTAGAGCTTGGTCTGGGCGCGGGTGTTGCGCATGAGCAGTTCCCCGACCGGGTGCCGCTCGGACTGGAAGGTGTCGAGCAGGCCCTCGGGCGCCCAACCGTTGATGGTGGCCGCCAGCTTCCAGCCGAGGTTGACCGCGTCCTGCACGCCCACGCTCATGCCCTGCGCGCCGGCCGGCATGTGGATGTGGGTGGCGTCGCCGGCCAGGAAGATCCGGCCCTTGCGGTACTGGGCGGCCTGGCGGGTGGTGTCGGTGAAGGAGCTGATCCAGCGGACCTCGGCGTCGTGCAGGCGCTCGCCGGTCATGTCCTGCCAGGCGTCGGCGATGGTCTCGAAGGTGAGGCCGCTCTTGTCCTCCGGCGGCCGCAGCGACTCGTTGTGGATGACGATCCGGTGGACGCCGTCCTCCAGGTTGAAGGCCATGACCATGCCGCCGGGCACGCGCTCGCCGATGGGGCGCTGGCGTACGTCCGCCCCGACGATGTCGGCCATGTACATCCCGCGGGTGGGCTCCCAGCCGGGGAAGTCGATGCCGGCGAGCCGGCGGACGATGCTGCGCGCCCCGTCGCAGCCGACCAGGTAGCCGGCGCTCTCCTCGCCGCGGCCGGCGGGGCCCTCGTACTCGACGACGACGCCGTCCTCGGTCTCGCGGAAGCCGAGCACCTCGTGTTCGCGGCGGATCTCGACGCCCAGCTCCTTCAGCCAGCCTTCGAGGATCTCCTCGGTGCGGAACTGCGGGATGCCGCGGACGCTGAAGTGGTTGTCGTCCAGCTTGGAGAAGTCGATGTGGACCCCGCCGAAGTGGCCCTGGGCCCATTCGACGTCGCCGAAGCGCTCCAGCAGGCCGCGCTGGTCGAAGACCTCGGCCGCGCGGCGGGTGAAGCCCACGCCGCGGGACTCGCCGCTGGGCGCGGGGAGCTTCTCGAGGACGACGACGTCCACGCCGCCCAATTTCAGTTCGCCGGCGAGCGTCAGCCCGACCGGCCCGGCGCCGACGATGATCGCGCCCTTTGCCATGTCCTACTCCTCAAACATCAGAGCTGCCGCGCATGGGGCAGCGCCAGGTCGGCGGTGGTCAGGCGAAGAAGACCAGCAGGTACCGGCCGTTCAGCTCCGGCCCCTCCTCGGGGGCGCGGGCGGCCGGGGGGTGTCATGCGGCGGGCCGTCGGACGGCCGCGGGCGCCCCGAACCAACGGGTGAGGGCGGCTTCGAGGTCGCCGCCTGCCGGCGCCACCCAGGCGATGTAGCCGTCGGGGCGGACCAGCACGGCCTGTGGGGCGTCGTGGTGGTCGGCCTCCTGGTCGGCCCAGGCGCCGGTGATGACGTCCACGCGGTCGGCCCAGCGGGCGGCGAGTTCGGCCGGGCCGCCGTCCCCGTCCGAGACGATGAGCACGCCGCGGCCTGCGTGCAGGAGCTCGGCGACCTTCGTACGGCTGCCGTCGGCGCGCTCGACGGCTCGGTGCGGGGCCAGGCGCAGCCCCAGGAAGGGGTGTCCCTCGGCGCCCACGTCGTACTTGATGTGCAGGCCGGAGACGCGGCCCGCGAGCCGCCGGGCGGCCTCGGGCAGGGTGACGAGTTCGCGTACGACGGCGCGCAGCGGCTCCATCTCCTCGCCGGCGAGGTACAGCATCGACATGGAGTGCACGTCCCGCATCAGCTGCTCACCGATCGGGTGGCGCTCGGCGTGGTAGGTGTCGAGCAGGGACTCGGGTGCCCGGTCCCCGAGCACGGCGGCGAGCTTCCACCCGAGGTTGACGGCGTCCTGGAGACCGACGCTGACGCCTTGGGCGCCGAGCGGGGCGTGGTCGTGGGCGGAGTCGCCGGCGAGGAAGACGCGGCCCTTGCGGTACTGGGCGGCCAGGCCGGTGGCGTTGGTCAGGGCGCACATCCAGGAGGCGGAGGCGCCGTGGATGTCCTCGCCGGTCATGCGCTGCCAGGCGTCGGCGAGCTCCGAGAACTCCAGCTCGCCCTCGCCGTGGTGCGGGCGGACGCCGGGCTCGTGGATGACGATGCGGTCCACACCCGGCTCCAGGGTGACGGACAGCACCATGCCGCCGCCCTCGATGCGCTCGCCGATGGGCCTCATGCGCACGTCCGCGCCGACGACGTCGGCCAGGTACATGCCGCGGGTGGCCTCGTCGCCGGGGAAGTCGATGTCGGCCAGGATGCGCACGGTGGACTTGCCGCCGTCGCAGCCGATGACGTAGGTGCCGGTGGCCTCGGTGTACCCGTCGGGGCCCTGGAAGCCGAGGACCACGCCGTCCTCGGTCTCGGTCAGGGTGGTCAGGTCGTAGCCGCGGCGCACCTCGACGCCGAGCTCGTCGACCCAGCGGCCGAGCATGTCCTCGGTGACGGACTGGGCCAGGCCCATGATGCCGAAGTGGCTCTCGTCCAGGAGGGAGAAGTCGATGCGGACACCGCCGTAGTGGCCCTGCTTGCCCCAGCGGATGTCGCCGAGCCTGCCGAGCAGCCCGCGCTGGTCGAAGACCTCCGCGGTACGGCTGGTGAACCCGAGGCCGCGCGACTCGCCGCTGGGGGCGGGCAGCTTGTCGTAGACGACGACGTCCGCGCCGCCGAGCCGCAGCTCACCCGCGAGCATCAGACCGACCGGCCCGGCACCCACGATGATCGCGCTCTTTGCCATTTTCGATTCCTCCTACAGACGGTTGGTCCTCAGAAAAGACCAGGGGGGTCGAGGGGCGGTGCAGCGGGACCGCAGGATCGCTCAGGCGATCCTTGAGGTCCGTTCCTCACCCGCGCGAGGCAACTGCCGGTGCGCGGTGTGCGGCGGGGCCGCCGCCGGGGCGGTGGAGAGGGTGGTCACGGCAGCTCCTTCAGGCCGTGCTCCGTCAGCAGGTCGCGGGCGGACGCGAGTTCGGCGGCCATGCCGTCGACGAGCTGCGCAGGTGGGCGAGGAGCCGGTCAGGGGTCTCGGCCGGGTGCACGCCGGTCGAGTACGAGGGATGGACGCTGATGCCGTCTCGGTGGCGCAGGCGCACGGGCCTGCACCTCGGCGGGAGCGGTGGCCCGCTCGGGCGCGGCGCCGGCCGGGGCGTCCCCGGGCAGGGTGCACACGGCGCGCCGGTCTCCGGCGAGGGGGGCTCGGTACGAAGGGACACGGACGACCTCCAGGGGCGTCGGGCTGCGCAACGCGATGCCGGGCCAAGGATGCCGAGTACTTCGTCCCGAACGAACCGGTCTCCGGCCCACGTCGAGCGGCCGCCGAGCAGTTCTGGGCCGGCCGTCCGGCGGCCGCGGCGAGACTCCTGGGGCGTGCGAGGCGTGCGCCCCGCTCCAGATATGTGCAAGTCGCTTTCCAGGGCGGGTCTATCCCTCCTCCTTACCGTGGCGGGACGGGTCCCTTCCGGCGGTTGGGACAGAGTTCTCGCTCTTCTGCCATGGAGGAACCACATGCCCGCTGTGCCGCCCCCCGAAGTCGTCCGCGCCGTGGAGAAGACCCGGGCGGACCTGCAGAAGCAGGTCCGGGAGCTGGCCCCGCCCCCGTTCGCCCTGCTCGAACTGGCCATGGGCTCCATGGTGACCCAGGCCCTGTACGCCGCCGCCGAACTGCGCGTGGCCGAGGCCCTGCAGGCCGGTCCGCGACCGGTCGAAGACCTGGCCGCCGAGGTCGGCGCGGATGCCGAGGCGCTGGGCCGGGTGCTGCGCCTGCTCGCCTCCCAGGGCGTGTTCACGCGCCAGGACGACGGCCTCTGGGCGCTGACTGCGATGGCCGACGCGCTGCGCGCCGACCACCCGGTGACGATGCGCGACCTCTGCGTGCTGATGGGCCACCCGACGCACTGGGACGACTGGAACGGTTTCCTGGACTCGGTGCGAACCGGCGAGCCGAGCCTGCCGAAGCGGCGCGGAATGGGCGCCTTCGAATACCTCATGCAGAATCCGGAATACGGTGCGGTGTTCATCGGCGGGATGGGCAACATGTCCTCCACCGAGACCGCACCGGTCGTGGCCGCGTACGACTTCTCGCAGTTCGGCACGGTCCTGGACTTCTGTGGAGCCAACGGCGGGCTGCTGGCCGGCATCCTCAACAGCGCGCCCGACACGAAGGGCATCCTCTCGGACCCGCGCATCGCCGCGAACGGCGCTGCGGAGTTCCTGGCGGCGCAGGGTGTCGCGGACCGCGTGGCCCTGGCCGACGGCGACCTGTTCGACCCGGTGCCGTCGGGTGCGGACGCGTACGTCCTCAAGCACATCGTGCACGACTGGCCGGAGGAGCAGGCCCTGCAGATCCTCCGCAACGTGCGCGCCGCGATCAAGCCGGGCGGCAAGCTGCTGCTGGTGGAGATGGTGGTCCCGGAGGGCGACGAGCCGCACTCCGGGAAGCTCGTCGACCTGTGGCTGCTGCTGCTCGTGGGCGGCAAGGAGCGCACCCGGTCGCAGTACGCGGAGCTGGTGGCGAAGGCCGGCTTCAAGCTGGAGCGGGTCGTGGAGACCGCTGCGGCCGTCTCGGTCGTGGAGGCCATCGCGGTCTGACGCGCCGCCCCTGAGCTGCCCCGGTTCCGCGTTTCCCCCGACGCGGAACCGGGGCTTTGCGCGTGCCCGCCCCGTACGTCGCCCCCCCCCCGCATGCCGGAGCCCCCGCCCCGCCGGTCGGACGGCGGGGCGGGGGCTGCGGCGCCCTGGGGTGGTCAGGCGGAAGCGGCTCCCAGCCACCGCTCCAGCGCGGCCGCGAGCCCTTGCGCGGGCTCGCCGGCCCAGGCCACGTACCCGTCGGGACGGAGCAGCAGCGCAGGGACGCCGGCCAGTACGTCCGGGCCGTCAACCGGCTTGGCGGACACGGTGTGAACGTTGAGGCGGCCCTGCCAGCCGGCTGCCGTACGGCGCGCCCCGGCATCGTCGGCGAAGTCGAGCAGTACGGCCCGGCCCGGGTGCAGCAGTCGCGTGGTGCGCTGCTCGCCGTCGGCGCCGACCAGCAGCCGCGCCGGCATCCGGCGGCCGACCAGCGGGTGGGCGTCCTCACCTGCGCCGAGGTCGTAGCGGATGTCGAGGTGGCTGACCGCTCCGGCCAGGTGCCGCTTGACGTCGTCGTAGCGGACCAGCTCGCCGAACAGCTCGCGCAGCGGGTCCGACTCCGCGCCGCCGAGGAAGACGATCCCCTGGGCACGGGTGTTGGCCAGCAGGCGGCGGCCGACCGGCCACCGCTCGGCGTGGTAGGTGTCCAGCAGCTCCGCGGGGGCGTCGCCGCGGACCACGGCGACCAGCTTCCAGCCGAGGTTGGCCGCGTCCTGCACGCCGGTGCTCAGGCCCTGGCCGCCGGCCGGCAGGTGGATGTGCGCCGCGTCGCCGGCCACGAACACCCGGCCCCGCCGGTACTCGGAGGCCTGGCGGGTGGCGTTGGTGAAGGAGGACACCCAGTCGGCGCCACCGTGCGAGATGTCCTCGCCGGTGATGCTCTGCCAGGCTTCCGCGACCTCCTCGAAGGTGACGGTCCGCTC
Organism: Streptomyces sp. NPDC091209; assembly: GCF_044757755.1. Classification (NCBI taxonomy): domain Bacteria; kingdom Bacillati; phylum Actinomycetota; class Actinomycetes; order Kitasatosporales; family Streptomycetaceae; genus Streptomyces; species Streptomyces sp. NPDC091209. Next base: position 130,562 of record NZ_JBIVVR010000014.1, read on the forward strand.
GCGGTCGTGCGCCGGCCGGCCGTCGGGGCAGACGATGATCCGGTCCACGCCCTCGGCGAGCGGGGCCGCCATCACCATGCCGTTGCTCAGGCGCTCGCCGAGGAACCGCGGCCGCAGCGAGCAGCCGGTGACGTCGGCGAGGTACATGCCCTGGGTGGCGTCGGTGCCCGGGAACTCGAAGCCGGCCGCCTTGCGGACGCGGCTGGAGCCGCCGTCGGCGCCCACCAGGTAGGCGGCGCGCAGCCGCTGCTCGTCGCCCTCGGGCGTACGGACGGTGATCTCGACGTGGTCCCCGTCGAGGAAGCCGCCGGCGAGCGAGACGAACTCCCAGCCGCGCCGGATGTCGGCGCCGAGTTCGGCGGCCCAGCCCTCCAGCACGGCCTCGGTCTGCCCCTGCGGGATGCCGCGGGCGCCGAAGTGGGCGCCCTCAAGGACGGTGAAGTCGAACTGGGCCCCGCCGAAGTGCCCTACGGGGCTGGTGGCGAGGGTCTCGCCCTGGCCGAACCGGGGCAGCAGCCCGCGCTCGTCGAACACCTCCATGGCACGGGCGGTGAAGCCCAGGCCACGGGACTGCCCGGTAGGCGCCGCCAGCTTCTCGATCACGACGACGCGAGCTCCGCCCAGGCGCAGTTCGCCTGCGAGCATCAGTCCGGTCGGGCCGGCGCCGACGACGATGACGTCGGTGTCCGCCACTGTCCCTTCGCTCCCTTGCATGGGCTGTCCTTCCTGGCAGTGGGGATCACTGGTGACTGGGTTGTGCGTGGGTGTGCGGCGGGGTGCGGACGTGCACGTGGGGGGATTGCGGACGTGCCCCCGCTCCGGGGACGCTCAGGGGGTCGGTGGGCGGGCCGGGCCGAACCAGCGGTCGAGCGCCTCGGCCAGCCCGTCCTCGTCCCGGCCCACCCACGCCACGTGGCCGTCGGGCCGTACGAGAACGGCCCCCGGCTCACCGGGGAGCGAGCCGGGCTCCGGGTCGCCGGCGACCGCGGTGACCCGGTCGGCCCAGCCGGCGGGCACCCGTACGCCGGTCCCGTCCACGTCGAGCAGCAGACCGCCGCGGGCGCGCAGCAGCTCGGCGGTGCTGCCGCGCTCGCGCCCGCCGGACCGCACGACGGTGTGCGGCAGCCGGGCGCCGAGCAGCGGGTGCGCGGGGCCGGGCACCGGGTAGCGCACGTCGAGTGCGCTGATCATCCCGGCCAGGTGGGCCCGTACCTCCTCCAGGCCGGTCAGCTCGACCACCAGCGCGCGCAGCGGCTCCACCTCGGGGCCGCCGAGCAGCAGCAGGGCCTGGGCCCGGATGTTCGCCAGGACCCTGCGGCCGACCGTGTGCCGCTCCTCGTGGTAGGTGTCGAGGAGGCTCTCGGGAGCCAGCCCGCGCACGGTGAGCGCGAGCTTCCAGCCGAGGTTGAAGGCGTCCTGCAGACCGAGGTTGAGGGCCTGGCCACCGACCGGCATCTGCCGGTGGGCGGCGTCCCCCGCGAACAGGACGCGCCCGTGCCGGTAGGAGGCGAGCTGCCGGGAGGCGTCGCCGAAGGAGTTCACCCACAGCGGGGTACCGCCGCTGATGTCCTCTCCGGTGACCCGCTTCCAGACGGTGGCGACCTCCTCGAACGGAGCGTCCGCGGTGCGCGGGCCGGCCGTCGAGCCGAACTCGTGGACCATGACGCGGGTGACGCCCTTGTCGTTGCGCCAGGCGATGGCCAGCCCCCGCTCCAGGCGCTGGAAACGCCGGTTGGGGATGTCGATGCCCTCGACGTCGGCGCGCAGCAGTTCCCGGCCGGCGTCGTGGCCGGGGAAGTCCACCCCGGTCAGCCGCCGTACGGTGCTGTCCTCGCCGTCGCAGGCGACCAGGTAGCGGGCGCGCAGCCGCAGGACTCCGTCCCGTCCGACGGCCTCGGCCTCGACGTACTCGCCGACCTCGCCGGCAGCGACCAGTTCGTGGCCGCACCGGATGTCGACGCCGTGCGAGATCGCCCACTCCTCCAGGACCGCCTCGGTCTTGGTCTGCGGCACCTTCCACTGGCCCGGGTGGGTGCTGGGCAGGGTGAGGTCGAGCGGGAGGCCGCCGAAGTGGCCGCGCGGCTCGTGGGGCGGCGTGCCGACGTCGGGCAGCAGTTTCCGCGCGTCGAGGATCTCCATGGTACGGGCGTGCAGTGTGGAGGCCCGGGACTCGGTGGACGGGGCCTTGCGCTTCTCGACCACGACCACGTCCACGCCGCCGCGTGCGAGTTCGGCGGCGAGCATCAGCCCGACGGGTCCGGCACCGACGACCAGGACCTCGGTGCCGAGCCGGTCCGGGCGGCCCGCGCCGCCCGGTGCCGGTTCGGCACCGCCCGTTGCAAGGTCGGGCGCCATGCTCAGGAGGCCTTCGACTCGGCGTAGGCCTTCGCGTGCGCGAGGGTGGCGCAGCTGTTGGTGGACAGCGCCGTGTGCACGTACGCGCGGGCGTCGGCGACGGTGGCTTCGTCTCCGAGGATGCGCGCGATGTTCTCCGTGTTGAGGCTGACGGTGTGCTGCGAGGATGCGGCGGTGCCCTCGTCGGTCTCGACGAACGTCCACTCGCCGGTGTGCAGGGTCATCAGCGCCGGCAGGGTGACCTGCTTGTAGGCGATCTTGTCGTGGGGGAAGACCACCCGGTACGACTTGGTGGTGTGCACCGAGCCGTCCTTGGCGCGGGTGTCCATCTCCAGCTCCTGCAGGCCCGGGGTGTCCTCCTCGAGGCGCACCACGGCCACGTGCGGGAGCCGCTCGGCCCACAGCTGGGCCTCGTTGATGAAGTCGAACACGTCCTTGGCGGAGCCCGCGACCTGGACGGTGTCGGTGAAGGAGAAGGTCAGCTCCTCGGTCTCCGCGGCGTGCGCCGCCTCGACGTTGACCTTGAGCGCGGCCAGCTCGGAGGTGCTGTTCTTGTCGACCGCCTGCGCGATCCACAGCAGGTCGTGCGCGTCGTCGTTGATGGCGCTGTAGTCGTGCAGCAGCCGGACGCGGGACTCCGCCTCGCCGAGCGGCTCGATGATCCAGGTACCGCCCATGTGCTTGACGGGCTCCGCCGGGACCTCCTGGCGGAAGGTGATGCGCAGGCCCGCCGGGTCCAGGGTGCGGCGCGAGGTCCAGTTCTTCGGCCGGCCGTTGGCGGTCGCCCAGATCCGGATCTTCTCCTCGGCGTCCCCGGCCTCGACCTGGTCCACGTGGATGGTGGGCGGGAAGATGTGCGGCCAGTTGCTCACGTCCGCGAGCAACTGGTACACGGCGGCGGCCGGGGCGCCGACGGTGATCTCGTGCTCGACCTCACGCGTGGTCATGACGGGTTCTCCTCAGGTGGTGTTCGGGGGGTGCGTGGGGGCGGGCCCTGCTAGAAGTTGCCCAGGCCGCCGCAGACGTTGAGCGCCTGCGAGGTGATGGAGGCGGCGGTGTCCGAGGCCAGGTAGCCGACCAGGCCGGCGACCTCCTCCGGGGTGGAGTAGCGGCCGAGCGGGATCTTCGCCTGGAACTTCTCGAGGATGGCGTCCTCGGAGGTGTCGTAGGCGGCCGCGTAGCCCTGGCGGACCTTCTGGGCCATCGGGGTCTCGACGTACCCGGGGCAGACCGCGTTGACGGTGATGCCGGTGGGGGCCAGCTCGTTGCCCAGCGCCTTGGTGAAACCGACGACGCCGTGCTTGGAGGCGGAGTACGGAGCGCCGAGGACGACGCCCTGCTTGCCCGCGGTGGAGGCGATGTTGATGATCCGGCCGCGGTCCTTGTGCCGCATGCCGCCGGTGCTGAGCACGGCGCGGGTGACGCGGAAGACGCTGTTGAGGTTCGTCTCGATGACGTCCTGCCACAGCTCGTCGGTGATGTCGGCGGTCGGTCCGCCGCCGGACCGGCCGGCGTTGTTGACCACGACGTCGACGGTGCCGAAGCGGTCGACGGCGGCCTGGACGAAGGCGTCCACCGAGGCGGTGTCGCGGACGTCGACGACCGCGCCGTCCACGTCCAGGCCCTCGGTCTGGAGCTCCTTGACGGTGGCGGCGATGTTGTCGGCGTTGCGGGCGCCGATGAACACCTTGTGGTTCTGCGAGGCGAGCAGACGCGCCGAGGCGAGGCCGATGCCGCTGGTGGCGCCGGTGACGACGGCGACCTTGGGGGTGGCGTGCTGGGTCATGTCCGGATCCCTTCAGGCAGCCGTGGCAGGCGCGAGCTGTATGTTGACGACGTCGATGAAGGTCCGCGGCGTGTGCGCGTCGTTGACGGCCTCCTCGTCGAGGGAGATGCCGCACTCGCGCTCGATGAGGCTGCCGGCCTCCAGCAGGGCGAGGGACTCGTAGCCGAGCACGTCGAACTCGGTGTCGAGGATGTCGCCGTCCAGGTCGACGCCCTCGGCCACGCCCGCGGCCTCCTTCAGGATGCGCTTGAGGTCGTCGAGGGTGAACGCCTTGGTGGCCATGGTGGAGTCCCTTTCATCATGATGCTGCGTGGGTGGTGGCGTAGGTGCGGACGAGGCCGCCCTATTCGGCGGCGCGCACGACCATGGCGGAGTTGAACCCGCCGCTGCCGCGGGCCAGGACCAGCGCGCTGCGCACCGGTGCCGGGCGCGGCTGGCCCAGGACCAGGTCGAGCAAGTAGTCCGGGCACGGGTCGACGTGCACGGTGGGCGGGATGATCCCGTCGCGGATGGCGAGGAAGGCGGCGGCCAGGTCCAGCGGGGCCGCGCCCGAGTACAGGCGTCCGGTCATTGTCTTGGGCACGGTCACCGGGACGGCCCGGGCTCCGAAGACGGCGGTGATCGCCTCGGCCTCGATGCGGTCCGGCTCGGGGTCGCCGGCGCCGTCGGCGAAGACGACGTCGATGTCGCCGGAGTCGACGCCCGCGTCGGCGAGGGCGAGCTCGATGGCCTTGCGCAGGCCCGGCTCGCGGCCGCTGCCGGGCCTGGGGTCCATCGTCGAGCCGTGGCCGGCGATCTCGCCGTAGATGCGGGCGCCGCGGGCGCGCGCCGCGTCGGCGTCCTCGGTGATGAGGATCGCGCCGCCCTCGCCGGGCACATACCCGCGGGAGTCGCGGTCGAAGGGCAGGTAGGAGCGGGCGGGCTCGTTGCTGGTGGACAGTTTGCCGGTGGACAGCTGGGCCACCCAGCCCCACGGGCAGATGGAGGCGTCGACGGCTCCGGTGACGATCAGCGAGGTGCCCTTGCGGATCTGGCGGCGGGCGTGGGCGACGGCGTCGAGGCCGCCGGCTCCCTCGCTGACCACGACGCCGGCCGGGCCCTTCATGCCGTTGCGGATCGAGATCTGGCCGCTGTTGACGGCGTAGAACCAGGCGAAGGACTGGTACGCCGAGACGTACTGGCTGCCCCGGCCCCACAGGCTCTGCAGCTCACCCTGGCCGAACTCGAAGCCGCCCGCGGCCGAGGCCGTGATGACGCCCATGTCGAACCCGGACATCTGCGCGGGGTCGACGCCCGCGTCCTGCAGCGCCCAGTCCGTGGCCACCAGCGCGAGCCGGGTGACCCGGTCGGTCTGCGGCAGGATGCGTGAGGGCAGGTGGTCCTCGGCGACGAAGCCGGGGACCTCACCCGCCAGGCGGGCGGGGTAACTCGACGGGTCGAAGCGGGTGATCCGGCCGATGCCGTTCTTCCCGCCAAGAGTCGCCGACCAGTAGTCCTTGACACCCAGCCCGTTGGGGGAGGCGATGCCGAGGCCGGTGACCACTACCGACGCGGTCATACGAGGTTCCTTTCAGGGCTGGCCAGCACCATGGCGCTCTGGAAGCCGCCGAATCCGCTGCCGACCGTGAGGACCGCGTCGACCAGCTGTTCCCGCGCGGTGACGGGGACGTAGTCGAGGTCGCACTCGGGGTCGGGCGTCGTCAGGTTGGCCGTGGGCGGTACGAGGTCGTACTCCATGGCCAGGGCGGACGCGGCGATCTCGATGGAGCCGATCGCGCCGAGCGAGTGCCCGACCATCGACTTGATGGAGCTGACCGGCGTGCGGTAGGCGTGGCCGCCGAGACTGCGCTTGAAGGCGGCCGTCTCGTGCCGGTCGTTCTGCTTGGTGCCCGAGCCGTGCGCGTTGATGTAGTCGATCGCCTCGGGGTTCATGCGGGCCTCGCCGAGGGCGATGTTGATGGCCTCGGACATTTCCAGGCCATCGGGGCGCAGGCCCGTCATGTGGTACGCGTTGGAGCGCGTGGCATAGCCGGCGATCTCGGCGTAGATGTGCGCGCCGCGCTTCTTGGCGCTCTCCAGCTCCTCCAGCACGAAGAAGGCGGTGCCCTCGCCCAGCACGAACCCGTTGCGGGTGCCGTCGAAGGGGCGCGAGGCGCTGTGCGGATCGTCGTGGCGGGGGGTGGTGGCCTTGATGGCATCGAAGCAGGCCATCGTGATCGGGGAGATCGGGGCGTCCGAGGAGCCTGCGATCACCACGTCCGCCGACCCCTCGCGGACCAGCTCGACGGCGTAGCCGACCGAGTCGAGGCCGGAGGTACAGCCGGTGGAGACCACGGTGGAGGGGCCCTCGGCGCCCACGGCCCAGGCGACCTCGGAGGCGAAGGAGCTCGGCACCATGTGGTTGTAGAGGTGCGGGACCGCGTAGGCGTGGTCGACCAGGTCGAGCCGGCCGCCGTCACTGACGACCCGGTACTCCTCGTCGAGGCTCATCGTGGCGCCGACCGCGGAGCCCACGGTGACACCGATGCGGTGCGGGTCGATCCCGCCCAGCTCGATGCCGCTGTCGGCGACCGCGCCGCGCGAGGCGACCACCGCGAACTGCGCGGTCCGGTCCAGGCGGCGCACCTCCTGCGCGGTCAGCCCGTGGGCGTACGGGTCGAAGTCGATCTCGGCGGCCACCCGGGAGCGGAAGGGCGCGGGGTCGAAGAAGGTGATCCCGCGGGTGGCGGTGCGGCCCTCGCTCAGCAGGTTCCAGAACCTCTCCTTGCCGACACCACCGGGGGCGAGCACCTCGATTCCGGTGATGACGACGCGTCGGCGGGTCATGCGGACGCTTCCCAGTTGTAGAAGCGTGCGGCCATCGCGTCGGCCGGTGAGCGCCAGGTCTTGGGGTCGTAGGCCTCGATGAAGGGCTTGAGGTCCTGGCTGATCCCGACGAAGCGCGGGTCGCCCTTCGCCTGCTCGATCAGCTCGCCTCCGTTGTCCTCGTCGAAGTCCTGGAGGTGGAAGTACAGGCCCCGGTACGAGAACAACTGGCGGCGCCGCGTTCCCATGCGCTGGGGCATGTCCGTCGCGTCGAATTCGGAGAACAGCTTTGCCACATCGGCGGACGAGGCTGCTGCCATCCGGGCGACAATCAACGTGCTGTGCATAAGGTTTGGCTCCTCAGCGTGTGCGCGGGAGAGCGCGGTGCAAACGCGGGCTGTGTGGCGGCCTGAATTCGCCACTGGCTTGACGGTCCCGCCTGGCGATAGCGCGCCGCACGGGGGATTCTCGAATTCCGCCGGAGCGGGTGCACAGTGCGCCTTCTCGTGGATGGGGGGCACGTACGCGGGACGCCCGGCGCCCTGAGCGGGGTGCCGGGCGTCCAGGGCATTGCGGTCCCGTCGCGCCGTGGAAAGCGCGCCGGTTCACTCGCCGGCGGAGCGGGAGTGCACCACGGTGTACGAGTTGATGTACGGGGCCCCGGTGGAGACGGCGCGGACACGGTTCTGGGCCTCCTGGCGCGCGGCGGACTGCTGCTCCGGGGCCTGGTCGCGGTAGGAGTCGTAGGCCTCCTTGCTGTCCCACTGCGAGTAGGAGACGACGAACTTGCCGTCCAGGCCGCGGGCGCGCAGGCCCTTGAGGACCACGTGCGAGCGGAAGCCGGGGACCTCGGCGAAGAAGTCCTGGCCCTTGCCGAGGGCGTCGATGGCCTCGTCCTGGCCGTCGTCGGTCACGGAGAAGACGCCGAGGACGGTGTAGTCGTCGCGGTGCGGGCCGACCTCGACCTTGCCGTCGAGGGCGTCCGAGGTCAGCGTGTAGGCGACCTCGTTCTGCAGCAGCTTGATCGAGGTGGTGATCTCGCCGAAGACGGGGAGGGTGCGGTGCTTGAACTCCTCGCCCTCGTATCGCCGCTCCAGGTCCTCGCCGCTGCGCCACTGGATGAAGTTGGCGGTGCCCAGGCTGTCGACGCCCGCGTGCACGGTGCTGTTCATCCAGCCGTCGTACGTCGCCGCGTCGACGATCTTCCGCATCTCCTCGATCAGGCTGTCCTGCTTCTCAGGCGTGTCGGTGGTGAAGAGGTTGAGGACGGTCAGGTGCTTGTCCTCAAGGGAGATGAAAGGCATTCTTCTTCGCTTCCTGTGGAGGGTACGGACGGAGCGGGACGGAAAGGCGCTCAGCCGGCGGGACCGAACCAGCGGGTGAGAGCGTCGGTGAGGCCTTCGGAGCCGGCGCCTTCGGGCGCGAGCCAGGCGACGTAGCCGTCGGGGCGGACGAGGATGCCGTCCACCGGGGCGTCGCAGTCGGGCTGGTCGGCGCGGACCACCTCGACGCGGTCGGCCCAGCCGGCGGCCGCCTCGCGCAGGCCGTGGTCGCCGCCGAGTTCGAGGAGCACGGCGCGGCCGGCGTTCAGCAGCGCGAAGACCGAGGTCTTCTCGCCGTCGACGACGAGTTCCCGGTCGGGCAGGCGCCGGCCGAGCAGCGGGTGGTCGCCCGCGCCGACGTCGTGGCGGATGTCGAGGCCGGTGACCATGCCGACGAGGTGGCGGCGGACCGATTCGTGGTTCTCCACCAGCTCGGTGAAGACCTCGCGCATCGGGGTGATGTCGTCGCCGCCGAGGTAGAGGATGCGCTGGGCGAGCGTGTTGGTCAGGATCCGGGCCCCGACCGGGTGCCGTTCGGCGTGGTAGGTGTCGAGCAGGCCCTCGGGCGCCCGGCCCTGGATGTCCAGGGCGAGCTTCCAGCCGAGGTTCACCGCGTCCTGGACGCCCGCGCTCATGCCCTGCGCGCCGATGGGCAGGTGGATGTGCGCGGCGTCACCGGCCAGGAAGACCCGGCCGCGCCGGTACTCGGCGGCCTGGCGGCTGTTGTCGGTGGTGGAGCTGACCCACAGCGGCGTGGCGCCGCTGATGTCCTCGCCCGTCAGGCGCTGCCAGGATGCGGCCACCTCCTCGAAGGTGATCGCCTCGGGGCTCTTGCGCAAAGGCTCGGCGCTGTCGAAGTAGATGACGCGGCTGCGGTCCGGGCCGATGGGGATGACCATCACCATGCCGCCGGGGACGCGCTCGCCGCTGAAGCGCGGGCGCAGCGGTACGCCGGCCACGTCCGCGAAGCGCAGCTCGACGGCCGACTCGGTACCGGGGAAGTCGATGCCGGCGAGTTTGCGCACGATGCTGCGGGCGCCGTCGCAGCCCACCACGTAACGGGCGCGCAGGGTGAGGGTGCCGTCCGCGCCCTGCGCGGTGAGCGTCACGCCCTCGGCGTCCTGGGCCAGGCCGGTGGCCTCGACGCCGCGGCGGATCTCGGCGCCCAGTTCGCGCGCCCAGCCGCCGAGGACGCCCTCGGTACGGGCCTGCGGGATGCCGCGGGCGCCGTACGAGCCGCCTTCGAGCACCTGGTAGTCGAGCGGGACGCCGCCGAAGTGGCCGACCGGAATGACGCCGACCTCGCCGAAGCGGGCGATCAGGCCGCGCTGGGCGAATTCCTCGATGGTCCGCGCAGAAAAGCCGAGCGCCCGGGATTCCATAATCGGCTCGGCAAGTTTGTCAAGGACTGTCACCGAGGCTCCATTGAGCCTCAACTCGCCCGCGAGCATGAGTCCGGTGGGCCCGGCTCCCACGACAATGACATCTACATCAAAGGTGCTCATCCCGCCTCTTCCCACTGGTGTTCGGCCAGTATCACGAGGGCCCGGGCGGGGCGTAAAGACGGATTGATACAGACCTTCGACAATCAATGACAGAAAAGCGTCAGCAATGTCAGATCTTTGTCAGGCGGGGTTGCCCGGACGGGACGGGCCAGGCGCATTCTCAAGGATGACCTCCACCGAAACCCTCGAGGAATCCGGCACCGCAAGCCTTCTTGTGGCGGCCCTTTTGAACCGCTATCTGGTCTCCCTCGACGACGAAGAGCTCGACGACGCCTGGGCGGCGGAGCTGTTCACCCCGGACGCGGTGGTGGCCTTCCCGCCGATGAGCCGGCACGAGGGCACCGAGGGCATGGCCGGGTTCCACCGCAAGGCCCTGTCGTCCTTCGCCGTCACCCAGCACCTGGGCTCCCCGGCCGTGGTCGTCCTGGACGGGGACCGGGCCACCCTCCGCGCCAACCTGATCTCCACCCAGGTGCACCACCCGCGCCATGTCCCGCCGCAGGGCGTGCTCGCGCCGCTGTTCACCACCGGCACCTTCGTCAACGGCGAGGCCCTGCGCACCCCCGTCGGGTGGCGGCTGACCCTGCTGTCCTTCCGCCTGCTGTGGGCGGACGGCACTCCTCCGCCGGTCGCGTAGGCGCGCGCGATACGGGTGAGCGCGCGGCGCAGCCGGGAAGGCTGCCGCCGCGCGCTCGGGTGCCGGGGCCGCGGTGGTGCGCAGGTACTGCTCAGGTGTTGAGGGTCAGTACCCGGTCGACCTCGATCTCGATCACCACCCGGCCGGGCGGGTTCGGCGGCGCCGACCGGTACCGCTTGGCGTACCGCTCGGCTCCCTCGGCCACCCGCTCAGGTTCGCGCACCACCGTGCCGGAGCCCTCCAGCGTGACCCAGGTGAAGCCCTGCACCTGGCAGATCGCCACCCGGCCGCCGGGGTCGGTCAGCAGGTTGCGCGCCTTGCGCGAGGAGGCGACGGTCATGACCCGGACAAGGCCGGCCGTCCCGTCCCAGGTGAACCGTACGGGCGCCGTGTGCAGTGTCCCGTCGGGCCTGACGGTGGTGAGCACGCCCACGTGCCCGGGGTCGTTGAGAAACGCCTCGGCCGAGGGCGACACCTGCGGTGCGCCGGCGCGCTGCTTCGACAGCGACATCGGGTGATTCCTTTCTTTCGCTGGTGCTCGACGGCCGCGGCGAGGCCGGCGGCGCTGTCCCGCACGGGGGCGGACCCGGCAGCGGCCGAACCGGTCCGCCAGGCGGCCCGGGTCCGGGCAGGCAGCGTGCAAAAGACCGCTCGGCCGGGGCTGGAGCGGCGCTACGCGATGGATCGAGTTCCGCTCGGAACCGTCCGGTTTCGGCCATGGGCCACCCGGCGGGCCGGGCCGACGGGGCGGCCGACGGCCGGATCCGCACCCCGTACGGCGAGCCGGACAACACGGCGCAGCCGCGCGACGCGAAGGGTCGGGTGAGCGCAGAAGCGGGTGGAGAGCCGAGCGGAGAGAGGACCGGCAAGCCGGTCGGCCGGTGGTGTCCCGTACGACACGGGCTAGTCGATACCGCGGACGATGGTGGACTCCTCGAGGAACTCCGTGTCGTCCTCGTCCACGCCGGCCAGCCGCAGCGGCGGCGCGACCCCCAGCGGGACCAAGCCGAAGAAGAACATCTCGACCTCCCGGAAATCTTGCCTGATGTCGTAGGTGAACATGGGCGGCTCCTTCACGATGAGTCGTCCCACGGTGTCAAGACCCGCTAGGGATCCACTCGACGTCGGATCGCTCACCGATCGAGTGAAGGCGGAAGCGTGCCGCCCGCTGAGCGGCCGAGCCGCGCCGCTGGGCGATCCGCGGCGGCTCGTCCCCTTCGAGGACGGCGAGCACCTGGGCGAGCGTCGTCTCGGCGCTGGTGGCGGGCAGTTCGCGCAGCAGCCGCGCGCAGTGGCCGACCAGACGGACCGCATCGGCTCCGGACATCCGGGACCGGTCGTGTGCGGCGGTCAGCGTCAGCGAGCCGTCGGGGCCGCGCTGCGTGAGCAGGGCCACGGGGAAGGCGGTGTGCGCACCGCTCGCGTACAGCGGCTCGATCCGCACGCCGTGGTCGGCCAGCCCGGCGCGCAGCTCCCGCGGCGGGCGCGGCACGCTTCCGACGGCTACCAGGCTCGCCAGCAGCGGCCCGCCGCCCGTGGCCCGGCCGGTCCACTCGTGGATCTGCCCGGCGGAGACCCACTCGTACGCCGCCATGTCCAGCGCGCGGTCGCGCAGCACCGTCAGCAGCCGCCCCAGCCGGTGCGCCGGATCGACCTGGACGGACATCGGCAGGCAGTTGCGCATCGGCGCGGGCAGCCGCTCGACGGCCTCCAGGGCGATGCCGCGCCCCGAAACGGTGACGCCGAATCCGACCTGCGCGGGGCCGCTCAGGCCCGCGCCGCGATACAGCAGCATCGCCCAGACCGCCTGCAGTGCACTGGATTCGGGCACCGCCTGGGCCGCGGCCCAGCGGTACAGCCGTTCGGCCTCCTGGGCCGACAAGCGCGCCTCGGCGCGGCCGCAGCCGCTCTCCAGGGTGTCCGGGCCGGGCGCGGCGGGCAGCACGGCAGGCGCGCCCTCGGGTACCGTCCGGGTCCAGAACTCCCGTGCCGGGCCCGGGTCCTGGTGCTCCAGCCAGCGCGCCCAGTCGCGGATGTCGGGCCGCCTCTCCCCTCCGGGCAGCGCGCCGCCGGCCAGATAGGCCCGGTAGAACTCGTCCAGGAGGACGAACACGCTCCAGGCGTCCAGCAGTCCGTGGTGGAAGGTGAGCAGCACGCGCGCGGCGGGCGCCGGGTCGTCGACCAGGGTGACCCGCAGCGGTCCGGGGCCGCGCAGGTCGAAGCCGCGCAGCCGGTCGCGTTCCACCAGCTCGTCCCAGTCGACTCCGCCGGCCCGGTGGCGTACGACCTCGACGGCGGCCCGGTCGTGCAGGACCACGCGCGGCCACGGCTCCCAGTCGACGGCGGCGCGCAGCACCGTCTCCCGGTCGGCGACGGACTGCCAGGCCGCGGTGAACCGCTCGGTGTCCAGCGGTCCGCACCAGCGCCAGGACAGCTGCTCGACGTGGCGGCCGGTGCCGCGGTGCTCCAGTGAGTCCAGCAGCAGGTCGTGCTGCCACCAGGTCAGCGGCAGGGCGGAGCCTGCCTGGCGGCCGCCTCGTCCCCGGCCCGCGCGCGGGCGGCTCGGCCTGGCCATGTGGTCGCCCTCCTCCGGTCCAGATCGTCCCGTACGGGGCGCCCGGAACGCCGGAGGACCCGGAGAGCGGGGCGCCCGAGGGCGCGGTACTCCCGGGTCCACTGTGGAGCAACCCGCTGCCGGGGACCTGGCAGAGCGCTGGCGCGCCTCGAAGTCCGCCGCAGAGCACCTCAAGCCCCGGGCCCTCAAGCCCCGGACCCGGGCCGCAGGTCAGCTCGCGCTCTGGTTCATCGCCGACAGGAACCCCTGGTCGAGCATGGTCCCCACCGACGTGTCGTTCGCGGTGTACAGCCCCGCGTCGTGGCAGGCCGTGCTCAGCAGGTAGCGGCCCATCACCGGGTGCGTGGCGAAGCCCCACTCCCCCCGGGTCGCCGCGCTGCCGTCCGCGGCGTGCAGCCGGGCGCCCGTCAAGCCGGACTCCTTGAAGCCGAACTCCTTGAAGCCCAGCCGCAGCCCCTGCCCGAGCGCCTTGCTGTACGCCTCTTTGAGGGTCCACAGCTTCAGCGCGTACGGGACCCGTTCCGCCTCCGGCAACCCGGCGATCTCCGCCGCCTCGGCCGGGGTCAGGATCTGCGCCTCCAGCAGGTCCAGCCGTACGTTGCGGCCGGCCAGCTCCACGTCCACGCCGATCCGGCCCGTGCGGCTCAGCCCGACGGCCATCAGGTCGCCGGTGTGGGACAGGCTCAGCTCGATCTGGTCGAAGCCGCGCAGATAGGGGCGCCCTCCCAGCCGGTAGGCCAGGTCGAGGTACTCCGGCGGGATGCCGAGCGCCGCCGCCGCCGTGTACTTGATGAGCAGCCGGGCGGCCGCGAAGCGGTAGCGCACGGTGGCGTCGGGGGTACGCCGGTAGCGGTCCCAGTCCGGCCCGAGCAGCTCGCGCAGCCGGGGTGTGGTCAGCACGCTGGGCAGCCATTCGCTCCAGGTCGTGTGGACCACCGCGTTGCCGAGCCCGGTCAGGTTCTCCTTCACCCCGTGCCACGGACCGCGCGGCCGCGGCACACGAAGGGGGGCGGCGCATCTCACCTGGTCCATCGTCGTCTCCTGCGTGTAGTGCCGTCCGTCCCGGTCCCGCGGGACGGACGGCGATCTGGCCGAGGCGTTCGTCCACCGCCCCGACACGTCTCCGGTGCCGTGACCCGAAGGCGGGCGGGCGAGGTCACCGCACGCCTCAGCCCGCCAGCGCCGTCCCGTACAGGTCGAGGCTCCGCCCCTCCCGGCACCGCTCCAGCACCTCACCGAGCACCGAGCCCACCACGCTCTCGGGAAGGTTCGGCACCACCGCCCCCAGCCGCCGCGCGATCCGGCTCAGCGCGAGCAGGGCCCAGGCGGGCTCCTCCAGGAACGATCCGGTCCCGGCCTGCCCCTCCCACATGCCGAGTACCGCCGCCGCCGCGAGCACCAGCGCGTACCGGTCGGCCAGCGCGCAGGCCTGCGCATCGAATCCGGTGCCGCCGACCGGCGCGCTCAGCGCGGCGCACCGCGCCCTCAGCACCCGCAGCTCCGCCACGAACGCCTGCGCGAGCCCCGCCAGCACCGCGTGCGGCGACCCGTCGGCGTACCCGGAGCGCCCCTTCGCCAGCCGGCCCGCCGCGCCGACCAGAGTCGCCGTCAGCAGGTCGTCCGTACCGGAGTGCGCGAGGCGCCGGTGGTCGAACGGGGGCAACGGCGCCCCCGGTTCGAACAGCCCCGCCGGCGGCTCCGGTGTACGGAACCACGCCGTGCGCGCCAGCGCCGGCAGCTGCGGCACCAGCACCGCCTGGCATACGGCCGTCCCCGCGTGTCCGAGACCGGCCACCGGCAGGTCCCGTACGAGCTTCTGAAAGCCGCCGTGCAGCGGCCCGCGGTCGTACCCGCGGGCGCCGAGCACGGTCGCCAGCTCCTCCAGGTCCTCACGCAGCAGGTCCGGCATCGTGTACTTGACCGCGGCGGCCAGCAGGTACGAGTCCTCCGGCAGCAGGCTCATCGCCCGCAGCCCGGTGACGGCCATGCTGTCGCAGGCCAGCAGGTCCGCGAAGACCCCGGCGAGCACCTTTTGCCACCGCCGGGCAGGCCATCCGTCGGGCCGGTTCTCCACGGCCGCGCGCACCGCCTGGCGCAGCACGCTGTCCACGCCGGCCAGCACCACGCCCGGAATCAGGCAGTGGCTGATCTGGAAGCTGCGCAGCGCCAGCGACACCCCTTCGCCGACCTCGCCGACCAGCGCCTCGGGTCCCGCGGCCACATCGGCGAATTCGAGTCCGGAGAAGTGAGCGCCGCGCATGCCCGGCATCTCGACCCTGCCCAGCCTGCGCACCTCGCCGGAGGCGGGCGGCTCGGGGCCGAGCAGCAGCACGGAGTGGCTGCGCGGACCCTCCTCGCGCGCGGTGCGCGCGTACACGACGAAGGCCTCGGCGCGGTGGGCGTTGATGACCGCGTCCTTGTGCCCGTTGAGCACCCAGCCGCCGTCCGGGCCGGGCTCCGCCTCGACCTCGTTGCGCAGGATCGCGTTGGCGTGCGCCACCTCGCGGTGCACGATCGTGACCCGGCCTCCGCCGAGGAGGTGCGCGGCCAGCGCCCGGCGCTGCGGCTCGTCCCCCGCGGTCCACACCGCGCAGGCGGCGAAGAGCGAGGTGATGCCGAATCCGTAGCCGAGCGCGAGATCGCGGCGGAACAACGGGCGCAGTACCCGCGCGAGTTCCTCCAGATCGGTGAGCCGGCCGCCGAGGTCGTACGGGACGAACTCGGCGCCCAGGCCCGCCTCGGCGAGCAGTGCCTCGGTGGCCGCCGGCGCGTCGCGGGCCTCGTCGGCGCGCAGCAGCGCCAGGTGTCCGTGCGGGTTGCCCGGATCAAGGGGGTCGCCGAGGGCCGCCTCCAGCCGGGCGGCGCGCTCGGACGCGGTGGCGGGCGCCGCCTCACCTTCGTCCCGTGCGGGGGCGGCCATGGTGTCCTGGACCGCGGTCACAGGACGCGGATCGAGTCGATGGCGTACTGCGCGGCGTGGCGCAGTACGGACAGGCCTGCCTGGCCCATCGCCTCGCGCACGTGCCGGCCGGCGGCCACCGCGTCGGTGCCCTCGCCCAGCACGCTCTCCATGTTCTCCTCGCACAGCAGCACGCTGTGCCGGGCCGTCAGGTTCACCCCGGACTCGTCGGGCTCGATCGACCACTCGCCGGTGTGCGCGGTCAGCAGGGGCGAGGTCCGGGTCTGCTTGTAGCAGATGCGCTGGGTGCCCGGGAAGCAGATGCGCACCGATTCGGTGCTGTGCGCGCCGCCGTCGACGGACAGGCTGCCCATGGACATCAGCTGTACTCCCGGCTCGTCCTCGACCAGGTCGACCCGGTTGACGTGCGGGAGTCCGGCGGGCCAGTCCCGCGCCCGGTACAGGAAGTCGAACACCGGCTCGCCGGGGGCGTTGACCCGTACGGTGTCCTCGAAGGACCACACCAGGTCGTCCAGACGCGTCCAGCGCTCGGCGAGCTCGGCCAGCCGGTCCAGCTGGGCGCGGCTGTTGTCGCGGGTGACCTGCTCGACCCAGGCCACGTCCGCCGGCACGTCCCCGGCGACGGTGAAGGAGTGCTGCAGGGTCACCTTGGCGGCGCACTCACCCAGCGGCACCACCGTCCACACGCCGCTCATGGACCGCGTGGGCGCGGCGGGCAGGTCATGGGTGAACTCCACGCGCAGCCGCTCCACGTCCAGGTGCCGGCTGGACACCCAGGACTTGACGGTCTCGCCCGCGGTGACCCACATGCGCAGCCGCTCCCGCTTCCCGTCGAAGTCGAGCTGCTCGACATGGACACAGGGCTGGAAGAACAGCGGCCACCGGGTGGCGTCCGCGATCAGCCCGTACATCACTCCGGCCGGGGCCGCCGCGATCACTTCGTGGACCGTGCGGTGCACACGCGCATCCGACATCTTCCACACCCTCCTCATTGGTACGCCGGCCAGCGGCGTCCGGGCTGCGGCGGGACTCCGACCTCCGCCCGGCACGGTGCCATCACTGCGCCGGTGACCTCGCACCGGCGAACCCGTCCGCCTGCCGCTGAGGGCCGCCGACAGACGTTGTCGTGCGGCGCTGGGCTGACGGCCGTGCCCACACGACACTGTCCGGAACCGCTCGCAGACCGCACGGGCTTGACTGGAGCGCGGCTCAAGCCACCCGCTGCGTCCGCCTCGATCCGAAGGCCCGGCCTCCCCTTTCGGACGTACGCCGGTCTCGCGGAAGGGTTCGAGCCCCGCCGTTTGAGCCGTCCTCGAGCCCGGCCGCCGAGACTCTCCGGGCGGAAGCTCAGGCGGCGTCGACCTGACGGACAACGCCTCCGGCGTCCCGGGGCAGTTCCCCTCCCCCGGCCCGGCTCGTGACCGCCACCCACCCGGCCACCCCCGTCCTGGTGGGCGGCTTCGGGCTGCGCGCCGCCGGGGTGGGGTGGTGTCCAAGACTTCCGCGGCCGTTGCTGAGCCCGTAGTCAGGTCTCAGCATTCCGGGCATTTCTGCCTGGAAGGTCCGTCACGTCACCAGAGCTTCAGGGGCTCGGCTTGAGGACGGTCTCCCGCTTCCTTCTGCTGCTGGTGCGGCAGGGTTGCGCCACCTGCCCGCCCCGTCCCCGTCTTGCGGCGGGGGCGGGTGGTGCGGGTCTTGTGGTCGGCTCCACGGGGCTTCGACACCGCCGGGGCGGTGTCCTGGTCTCCGGCCACTCCGGTACCAGTGACTGCGGTTGCTGCGAGGGCGGCGAGGTTTCGTGCCGCGTTCGTATCCCGGTCGATGACCAGGCCACACACGTCGCATGCGTAGGTCCGCACGTGCAGCGGCAGCTTGGCTTTCACCGCGCCGCACCCGGAACAGGTCTTGGAGGAGGGGAACCAGCGGTCGGCCGCGATGATGCGGGTGGCGTGGCGCTGGCGGGTCTTGTAGGTGAGCTGGCGGCGGATCTCGCCGAACCCGGCGTCGGCGATGTGCCGGGCCAGGCGCCGGTTCTTCACCATGCCGGCGACATTGAGGTCCTCGATCACGACGGTGCCGTACTGGCCGGCAACGCTCGTGGTGAGCTTGTGCAGGGCGTCCGCGCGGAGGTTCGCGACCCGGTGGTGGACTTTGTTCCGCCGGGCGTTGGCCTTCTCCCACCTGCGGGAGGGCTTCCGCCCGGTGCGCTGGTCCGGGCCCCGGCGCCGGGAGACGGCGCGGGAGGCGCGGCGCAGCTGCTTCAGCGCGGTGCTCAGGTGCCGCGGGTTGGGGACGGTGTGGATCTCGCCGGTGCTGTCGGCCGTGACTGCGAGGGTCTTGATGCCGAGGTCGATGCCGACCGCGACGTCGGGGCGTGCGACGCGGCGGATGTCCCGCGCGGTCTCGACCTGGAAGGCGACGAGCCAGCGTCCGCGTTCGTGGCGGACGGTCGCGGACAGGATCCGCGCCCTGCCGGCCTGGACGCGGTGCAGGAGCTTGGCGGTGGGCTCGTGGACGCGGATGGTTCCGAGCCTCGGCAGGGTGACGTGACGGCCGCTGGCCTCGAGGCGGATGGTGCCGGTGGTGAACCGGCAGGACAGACGCGCCTTCCGCTTCGACTTGAACCGCGGCGCACCCATCCGGACGCCCTTGCGCTTGCCGCTCTTCGACTTGGCGTAGTTGTCGAACGCCGCCGACGCGTTGGCGAGGCCGGTGTTGTACGCCTCCTTGGAGTTCTCCTCCCACCAGGCGGCGAAGCGCGGATCAGTCTTCTTGGCCTGGTTGAACTCCTTGCGCAGCGCGGGCAGCGACCACGGCCGCCACTCGGTCAGCTCCGCCCCGGCGACGCCGTACGTCTCCTCGGCCCGGCGCTGCCACCAGGATGCGGTCACCCAGCCGACAGCCCAGTAGGCCGGCTCAGGCATCGGCCGCCCGCAACACCGCGGCCGAGTTGAAGCCGCCCCTCCCCCGCGCCAGCACCAGCACGGTCCGCAGCCCGGGCAGCTCCCGCGCCGCGCCCGTCACCAGATCCAGCGGGCAGTCCGCGGCGACCCGCCGCGTCCCGGTGGTCGGGGGCACCACCTTGTCGCGCAGCGCGAGCGCCGCCGCTGCCAGGTCCAGTGAGGAACCCCCGGCGCCCAGCCGGCCCGTCATCGACTTCGGCGCGGTCACCGGCACCCCGCGCGGCCCGAACAGCGCGGCCAGCGCCTCGGCCTCGGCCCGGTCGGCGGCCCGCTCCCCGGCTCCGTCGGCGAACACCACGTCCACCTGGTCCAGTCTCACCCGGGCATCAGCCAGAGCGAGTTCGGCCGCCTCCTTGAGCCGCTCCTCCCCTGGCCCGCCGTCGAAGGTCGCCGCGTACCCGGCCACCACGGCGTACCCGCTGACGCCGCGCGCGGTGGCGGCCGCCGCGTCCTCCAGCACCAGCAGCGCGCCGCCCTCACCCACGACATGGCCGCGGGCCTCCGCGTCGAAGGGCCGGTAGGCCCGCGCCGGATCGGGGTCGGTGCTCAGCCGGCCGTCTGCCAGGTGCGCGGCCCAGCCCCAGGGGCACAGCGCCGAGTCGACGCCTCCGGTCACCATGAGGCCCACGCCCTTGCGGATCTCGCGCCGGGCGCGGGCGAGCGTGTCGATCCCGCCCGCCTGCTCGCTGACCATGGCGGAGGCGGGGCCGCGCAGCGTATGCCGGATGGAGATCTCGGCGGTTCCCGCCGCGTGGAACCAGGCGAAGGACTGGTACGCGCTGACGTACCGGGCGCCCTTGCCCCACAATGCCTCCAGCCCTCGCTGGCCGAACTCGGTGCCGCCTGCGGAGCTGGCCGTGATCACGCCCGCCCGGTAGCCGGGCAGCGCGGCCGGGTCGGCACCCGAGTCCTGCAGGGCCTCCTTGGCCGCGACCAGGCTCAGGCGGGTTACCCGGTCGGTGGAGGGGAGCAGGCGGCTGGGGATGTGGTCCTCGTCGACGAAGCCGCGGATCTCGCCCGCGATCCGCACCGGGTAGCCGGAGGCGTCGAAGCGGGTGATCGGGACGATGCCGCTGCGGCCCTCCAGCACGGCGCTCCACCAGGCCTCGGTACCCAGCCCGTTGGGCGCGGCCACGCCGATGCCGGTGACCAGCGCCCGGGCCCGGGCGCGGCTGCACACGCCCCCGCTCGCGCCGTTGACGCCGCTCATGCCGTCTCCCGCAGCCGGGGCCGGGTCAGCACGGTGGCGGCGTGGAAGCCGCCGAAGCCGCTGGCGACGCTGAGCACCGTACTGGTGCGCTGCTCGCGGGCGAACAGCGGTGTGTAGTCCAGGTCGCAGGTCGGGTCGGGCTCGTGCAGGTTGGCGGTCGGCGGCACCGTACTGTGCTCGATGGCCAGCACGCTGGCCACCACGTCCAGGGCTCCGGCGGCGCCGAGCGCGTGTCCGATCATCGATTTGATGGAGCTGACCGGGACGCGCCGGGCGTGGTCGCCCAGTCCCTGCTTGAAGGCGTGCGTCTCATGCCGGTCGTTGTGCAGGGTGCCGGCCCCGTGCGCGTTGATGTAGTCCACGTCGACCGGGTTCAGCCGCGCCTCGTCGAGTGCCGCCCGGATGGCGTCGGTCATTTCCTGGCCGCCCGGCCGCAGCCCCGTCATGTGGTGCGCGCTGCTGTACGAGGCGAAGCCGGACAGCTCCGCGTACGCGTGGGCGCCCCGGCGGCGCGCGTGCTCCAGCTCCTCCAGGATCACCACGGCCGCGCCCTCGCCGAGCACGAAGCCGTCGCGGGTGCGGTCGAAGGGGCGCGAGGCGGTGGCGGGGTCCTCGTTGCGGGGGCTGGTGAGGCGGATGCGGTCGAAGCAGGCCATGGCGATGGGAGAGATCGGTGCCTCCGCCCCGCCCGCGATCATCACGTCGGCGCTGCCCTCGCGGATCAGCTCGGCGGCGTGCCCGATCGCGTCCAGGCCCGAGGTGCAGCCGCTGGAGACCAGGCTGACCGGGCCCTGCGCGCCGCTGTCGCGGGCCACGGCGGCCGCCAGCGAGCTGGGCACGAAGTAGTCGTAGAGGCACTCGGCGGCCCGGGAGTGGTCGACGGTCCAGGTGCTGCCGAAGTCGCTCAGCAGCGCGTACTGGGTGGCGAGCCCGGTGGCGCAGCCTGCCGCGTTGCCCAGACTGACCCCGGTGCGCAGCCGGTTCCCTGCGGCCAGTACGGCGTGCAGGCCACTGTCGGCCACCGCCTCCCGGGCGCTGACCAGCGCGAACTGGGCGGCCCGGTCCATGCGTTCGGTGTCGGCGAGGGTGAAGCCGTGCGCGGCGGCGTCGAAGTCGACCTCGGCGGCGACCTGCGAGCGGTAGCTGGCGGCGTCGAAGAGGGTGACGCCCCGGGTGGCGGTACGGCCCGAGGTCAGCAGGGACCAGAAGTTGGCGGTGCCGACGGCTCCGGGGGCCACCACGCCGACCCCGGTGATGACCACGCGCTTCACCGCGCACCCCCCGCGCTCGCGCTCGCCGCGGTCCCGGCGGCGTCCGCCGCCTCGTACTCGCGGCAGGCCTCGCCGACCAGGGCCGGCAGTACGTCCGCGCCCGCGAAGAAGTGGTCGCCGTCGACGGTGCGTACGGTGATCGGCCCGGTGGTCCACTGCCGCCACTCTTCAAGGGCGGCGGGCACGGCGAGCGGATCGTCACTGCCCGCGAAGACGAGCAGGGGCAGGTCCACGGATCCGCCGGTGACGGGGTCCAGGGCCGCCTGGCGCAGTGCCCGGGCCAGGCGCAGGTCGTCGCGCAGGACAGGCAGCACACTGCGGTGCCATAGCCCGCCGGGGTGGGCGGCTGCTCCCTTGGGCAGCGAGCCGAGCTCACCCAGGAGGGGCAGCAGCAGTTCGTCGGAGTGTTCCGCCGCGGCCACCAGGGCGGCACTGGCGTGCGGGGGCAGGCAGGCGCCCACCGCGAGGAACAGGGGCGGCGGCACCCCGGCGTCCGCCAGCGCCCGGGTGAGCGTGTACGCCACCAGGGCGCCCAGGCTGTGGCCGTACAGCGCGTACGGTCCGGACCGGGCCGCCTCCAGCAGCGGAGGCAGCAGATCCGCCAGGAGTCCTGCGCGCTCGGTGATGCGCGGCTCCCGCCGCCGGCTGTCACGGCCCGGCAGCACCAGCGCCGCGACGTCCACGCCCGGCCCGGCCGCGACGGGCCAGCGACGGTAGCTGGCCACCCCCGCGCCCGCGTGGGCAAGGCAGTGGAGCCGTACCCGCCGCCCCACCGCCCCCTCTACCGCCGTCAGCGAAGCCATCGGTCGCCCTCCTCAGGGAAGCTGTGCGGAAACGTTCGTCGTACGGCGCCGCCGCGGCCCGAGCGTCACCTGTGTGGCTTGAGTGGTGCTCGATTCAGGCTGCGTACAGATCGAAGGTCGAGGTGCGCCGCGGCCCGCTGGCCACGTCCAGGCGCGGGTCGACGGCGAGCATGGCCTGGTGCAGCCGCTGGAGTTGCGGCGAGGGCTCCACGCCGAGCTCGGCGATCAGCCGCTGGCGCATCCGGCGGTAGACGTCGAGCGCGCTGGCCTGCCGGCCCGACCGGTAGAGCGCGACCATCGCCTGCGAGTGCAGCCCTTCGTGCTGGGGGTGGCGGGCGATCAGGTCGGTGAGCTCGGCGATGAGTTCGATGTGCCGGCCCAGCCGCAGGTCGGCGTCGATGCGGCGCTCGCGGGCCACGAGCCGGCTCTCCTCCAGCCGCATCACCTCGATGTCGAGGATCGGGCCGACGCGTACGTCCACCAGCACGGGCCCCTCCCACAGGTCCAGTGCCGCGCGCAGACACTTGGCCACCCGGGCGTCCTCGCCGTCCTCGTGCGCCTGCTGCCCCTCCGCCACCAGGCACTCGTACGCGCGCACGTCGACCGCCTCGGCCGGGATCTGGAGCAGGTAGCCGCCGTACCGGGTGGCGAGCACGTCCTTGGCCGAGCCGGGCGCGTCCGGGCCCATGGCGGTGCCCAGTCTGCGGCGCAGCTGGAGGATGTAGGTCTGAAGCGTGGTCAGCGCGCTCTGTGGCAGGTGGGTGCCCCAGATCTCTTCCATCAGCGTGGACACGGGCACCACCCTGCCCGGGTAGAGCGCGAGCAGCGCCAGGATCTGGCGCGGCTTGCCCGCAGTCGGGACGACCGATATACCGTTGACTTCGACATTCAACGGACCCAGGACCTTGATCTTCATGATTCCCCTCCGCACTTTGCCGGCCGACTTCGGCAACAAGTCGGTGTTCGAGTTTTCAATAGTGTCGCCTTCCGGCCCTTCTTGTCTTTTCCGTCGACGGCGGACGAGTGGCACCATATCCTTCCCCGACCGTCGCATATGCAGAAATTGAGTGCGTCTTGAGCGACCTTCCAATGGGGCCGCCGGACCCGGCGCACAGGCAGCCGACATAGCGCCGAGAAAACACCGACGTGTCATGTAAAGGCCCGTACCGGCCGACCGAGTTCTCTTCCGGCGCCCTAGGAGGCGCTGTTAGGTTTCCGGCCATGGCAACGGATTCGACGGCGCGCGGCGCCGACCCGCTCACCCGCGGGCTGCTGAACCGACTCGCCCGGGACCGGGCCGCAGGCCCTGCAGCCCGGGCTGCAGGCCCGCCCGGGCTGCAGGGCCTGCCCGATCCGAAGACCCTGCTGCGGCTGCTGAGCGCCTGGCACCGGCGCGGGGTGCAGGTGGGCTTTCCGGACCTGACCGGCGACCGGCCGTGAAAACGCGAGGCACCTGAATCCCCCTCAAGGAACACTCCACGACTCCCCGCGTACGGCTGATAGATCCTCCACCGGCGCCGAGAAGCGCCTAGAGTCCGGTAAGAGCGAAAGGATCTGTCCGCGGCCATTTCCGAGTGAATGCCGAATACGGATCCGCGGCCGCGTACTTGCCGACTCTCCCCGTGCGAGGATGAGATGGAGTTTGGGATCCTGGGTCCCGTCCAGGTCTTCGGCGAGCGCGCCGATATGCGGATCACACCGGCCGGCGCCAAGCAGCGCGCCCTTTTGGGTACGCTCGTCGTGAAGGCCGGCCAGGTCGTTTCCCCGGACCGGCTCGTCGACGAATTGTGGGGTGAACATCCGCCCGCCAACGCCGCCAATGCCCTCCAGACCCATATCGCCCGGCTGCGCCGGCTGCTGCCCGTCCCCGCACCCGGCTCCGGTTCCGGTTCCGGCGAGAGCCACCACGAGTGGCTCGTGACCCGCCCGCTGGGCTACGTACTGCGCCTGGGCCGGGCCGGCACCGACGCCCAGCGCTTCCACCGCCTCACGGCCCGGGGCCGCTCGCTGGCCGGCACCGACCCGGCGCGTTCGGCCGAGGTCCTGCGCGAGGCGCTGGCGCTGTGGCGCGGCCCCGCGCTGGAGGGCGCGGGCCGCGGCACCATCTGCTCGACCGAGGCATCGCTGCTGGAGGAGAGCCGGCTGGTCACCCTGGAGACGCTGTACGACGCCTGCCTGCGGGCCGGCCGGGCCGGGGAGGTCGCCGGCGAGCTGGCGGAGCTGACGGCCTCTCACCCGCTACGTGAACGGTTCTACGAGCTGCTCATGACCGCGCTGTACCAGTGCGGGCGCCAGGCCGAGGCACTGGGCGTCTACGACCGGGCGCGACGCCGGCTCGTGCACGACCTCGGAGTGGAGCCGGGGCCCGTACTGCGCGGCCGTATGGAGTCGATCCGCCACCGGCAGGACCCGGCACTCGGAGAAACCGGAGAAACGGAAGGGGCGGCGGGCCTGCACCCGCTGGGCGCCGAGGTGGCCCGGCTGCGCCACCAGATCGAGGTCCTGAGCCGGCAGCAGCGAGAACTGACCGACCGCTTCGAGCAGCTGGCCACGGACCGCGCGGCGAGCCGCTGACGGCCGCCCTCGGCGCCCCGTACACAGCGCTGAAGCCCTTCTCCCGGCCCCTCGTTCGAGGGGCCGGGAGAAGGGCTTCAGTGGTCATGCCGCCGGCTGCCGCGAGGCCAGGGCGGTCAGTTCGTCCGCGCCACGAGCCGCCCGCCGCCGGCCCCCGCCGGAGCGGTCACCGGGAGAGTCGCCTTGGGCGGGGCCGCACTCTCGGGGTGCGCCATCAGGATGGAGCGCTGCAGCCTGCTCAGCGCGGCCGAGGGCTCAAGGCCCAGCTCGGAGACGAGCATGGTGCGCAGCCGCTGGTAGACGTTGAGCGCCTCGCCGCGTCGGCCCGAGCGGTACAGCGCCAGCATGAACTGACCGTGCAGGCTCTCGTGCAGGCGGTACTGCTTGACCAGGACGGTCAGCTCCGACAGCAGCTCGCGGTGGCGGCCCAGGCGCAGATCCGCCTCGATGCGCTGGTCGAGCGCGCACAGGCGCAGCTCCTCCAGGCGCCTGACCTCCGTCTCGATCCGGCTGCCGGCCTGTACGTCGGTGAGCGCGGGACCGGTCCACAGCGAGAGCGCGTCCGCCAGCCGGCGCGCGGCGCCCTGGTAGTCGTCGGCGTCCATCGCCCGGTAGCCGGCACCGGCCCTGCGCTCGAACTCCCGGTAGTCGACGCTTCCGCCACGGGTCTCCAGACGGTAGCCGCCGGGGAGAGTGGCCAGAATGTCCTTCGGGGTGCAGCGCTCGTTCTCGCCGTACGCCAGTGCCACGCCGATGAGCTCGCGCAGTTGCAGGACGTACGTCTGCAACGTGGTGCGCGCACTGCGCGGCGGGTTCTGCTCCCACAGCTCCTCGATCAGCGTGGCCACAGGGACCGCGTGGTCGGCGTGGAGCGCGAGCAGGGCCAGGACCTGCCGCGGCTTGGGTGCCGTCAGCGTGATCGACACCCCGTTTTCATGAACGGACAGCGCACCAAGCACTTCGATGTCCACGTTTTCCCCAAAGGTCGCCTGGAGCCGTTCCCGGCCTGCGCGTTTCCCGCGTTTCCCGCCGCCGGGGCCCGGGTGTGCAGCCAACCGGACCCCTTGATAAAAAAACAGCACGGTCGGTTTGTCAATCCCGGATGTCCATCCGGGGGGTCCGGCAGACTATTTCCAGCCACCCTTTGACTCCATGACCACCCCAACCGCTCCCACCCGGGCGCCAATTGACCTGTATTTCCAGGCAAGTCGGCGCACCGATCCAGCCGAACACCGACGAAAGAGGGTCACCACGACATGTCCGAAACCTTCCCCTCTGCCGCACGCAAGCGGCCCCGGCCCCTCGCGTCTTCGCGAAGAGCAGGGGCCATCTGAACGCACCTGCCCTCACCTGCTGAAACGCGGCGCATGGGCGGCCGGGGTCGAGATTTCATCAGCGAGCGGAAACAAACCGGCTGGTCTTTCCTAGCCGCCGGATGATCCTTCCGGTTCCAACGCCGCGAGGCGGTCCCCTGCCGCCAGCGCCGGCAGCAGCAGCTCCCAGAACCGGGCGATCGTACGCGGCATGAGCCAGACCTCTTCCCGGGAGCCGAGCGCCTCGAAGCCCGCGGTCGCGGCCACCACCGCGGTCACGGCGTTCCCCGGCGCCACCCCCGGCCGCAGCTCCCGCGCCTTCTCGGCCTCCTCGACCCAGCACCGCCAGTGCTCACGCAGACCGCCGGGCATCACGCGGGCCGTGTCGCGGCCCAGCCCGAAACCCGCCCGCAGCACCACGTCCCTGCGCAGCCCGAGGGCGAGCCCGTGGGTCACATCGACCAGGCACTGGAGCCGGCCCGCCCCCTCCCGCGACGCCACCCCGGCGATGATCCGCAACCGGTCCAGCGCGGCGCCCCCCACGGCGTCGGCCAGGGCCGCCTTGCCGCCGAAGTGGAAGTGCAGCGCTCCGCTGCTCACTCCGGCCTGTGCGCTGATCACGGAGAGGGACGCCACCGCGAAGCCCTCGCGGCAGAAGGTCTCGGCGGCGGATCTGATCAGCCTCTCCCGCGTTCGCACCGCACGTTCTTGTCCGGCCATCGAGTGCTCCGTCACTGCGGGGGATTGCCGTGCTTGCGAGAGGGCAGGTCGGCGTGTTTGCTGCGGAGCATCGCCAGCGAGTTGATGAGGACCTCGCGGGTCCGGGCCGGGTCGATGACATCGTCGACCAGGCCGCGCTCAGCGGCGTAATAGGGGTGCATCAGCTCGGCCCTGTACTCCTTGACCATGCGCTCGCGCATGGCCTCGGGGTCTTCGGCCTCGGCGATCTGCTTGCGGAAGATGACGTTGGCGGCGCCCTCGGCGCCCATCACCGCGATCTCGTTGGTGGGCCACGCGTAGGTCAGGTCGGCACCGATGGACTGGGAGTCCATGACGATGTAGGCGCCGCCGTAGGCCTTGCGCAGGATCAGCGATATCCGCGGGACGGTGGCGTTGCAGTACGCGTACAGCAGCTTGGCGCCGTGCCGGATGATGCCGCCGTGCTCCTGGCCGACACCGGGCAGGAAGCCGGGCACGTCCAGCAGCGTGATGATCGGGATGTTGAAGGCGTCGCACATCTGGACGAACCGCGCGGCCTTCTCCGAGGCCTCGATGTCGAGCACACCGGCCAGCGACTGCGGCTGATTGGCCACCAGGGCGACCACCTGGCCGCCCAGCCGCCCCAGGGCGCAAATGATGTTGCGCGCCCAGCGCTCGTGGACCTCCAGGTAGTCGCCGTCGTCGACGAGCTCCTCGATCACCTTGGCCATGTCGTACGGGCGGTTGCCGTCGGCCGGAACCAGGTCCAGCAGCACCTCGGTGCGCCGGGTCCGGGGATCCGTGCACGTCACACACGGCGGGTACTCGCGGTTGTTCTGCGGAAGCATGGAGAGCAGGTAGCGGACCTCAAGGATGCAGGTCTCCTCGTCGTCGTACGCGAAGTGCGCCACGCCCGATGTGCCGGCGTGCACGTCAGCGCCGCCGAGGCCGTTCTGGGTGATCTCCTCGCCGGTCACCGCACGGACCACGTCCGGGCCCGTGATGAACATCTGCGAGGTCTCCCGGACCATGAACACGAAGTCCGTCAGCGCCGGGGAGTAGGCCGCGCCGCCGGCGCACGGGCCGAGCATCACGGAGATCTGCGGGATGACCCCGGAGGCCTTGGTGTTGCGCTGGAAGATGCCGCCGTAGCCGGCGAGGGCGGAGACGCCCTCCTGGATACGGGCGCCGGCGCCGTCGTTCAGGGACACCAGCGGCGCGCCGGCCGCGATGGCCATGTCCATGATCTTGTGGATCTTGGTGGCGTGGGCCTCGCCCAGCGCGCCGCCGAAGATCCGGAAGTCGTGGGCGTAGACGAAGACCGTGCGGCCCTCGACCGTGCCCCAGCCGGTGATGACACCGTCGGTGTACGGCCTCTTGGCCTCCAGGCCGAAACCGGTCGCCCGGTGCCGGCGAAGCTGCTCGACCTCCTGGAACGAGCCCGCGTCCAGCAGCAGCTCGATGCGCTCCCGGGCGGTCAGCTTGCCCTTGGCGTGCTGCGCCCCGGTCGCCTTCTCACTGGGACCCCGCAGCGCCTGCGCACGGATGGCGTGCAGTTCGGCCACACGGCCGCGCGCGTCCGAAGGCTCGGCGGTCACTTGGAGAATGTCATTGAGGACTGTCACTGTGCCTGCCTCCCTCATGAGCGCGGCCGGACTGCACCCAGTCAACAAACCGCATGTGCGGTTTACATGAGGTGAGGGCTGGCACGCGCGTGAATCAGTGCTGGAAAGAGCGCCTGCCGATTCGCGGCCGGCGCTCGTGGCTCTATCGCCAGCCGTACGGGGAACGCCACTCGCTGCCGGGGCCCCGGGGACTGCGCCACGAGGGGACGGCGGGAAGCGGCTCCTGCTCACCGGTCACCGCCGTCCGCCCGGCCAGCAGCGAGCACAGCACGACGGCCACCGCGGCGAGTTCGTCATCGTCGGCCCGTCCGCGCTCGACCCGCAGCGCGAGGGGTGTGACGTCCGCTTCACCCATGTCCGCTCCTCTCGGTTCCGGCCACCGTCCGGTACCGCGCTACAGAGGCACTTCAGTGCCGCTCAAGAGGCGCCGGAGCGGGCGGCCCGAAGTGCCACCCGCGCTGTGAGCCGGAGAAACGCCGGAGAAGGGGCGGGCCGCGCACAGCAGTGCCGCCGACCGCGGGCGGCGACGGCGAACGATCCCGTACGGAGGCTCCGATTCCTCTAGATATCAAACCGGTTGCCCTCTATTTTTCCTCCACAGCCATCTCCGATCTGTTCAGGGGGAGCGATGACCGCGAGCACGTTCGGGTTCGAAGGTCCGTCGATCGGGCACACGACGACGCAAGCCGCTCAGTCACCTTTCCGGTCGGCCGAACCGCTTCACGGGCACCTGACCACCACGGTCCCCAGGGAACTGGTGCACCGGGCAGCCGTCGCCGAGGTCGTGCTCACCGGCTGGCAGCGCCTGGGTGACGCCCGCTTCGCGATGACCGCCCAATGGCCGCGGGGCCACAGCTTCTTCACTCCCGTGAACGGAACCCACCACGACCCGCTGATCGCTGCTGAAACGATTTGCCAGGCCGGTGCCCTGCTCGCCCACGCCGAGTTCGGCGTTCCCTTCGCCCACCAGTTCCTGCTGGACGAGCTGGCCTTCACCGTGCGTCCCGAGGAGATACGGGTCGGCGAAACGCCCGCCGCGCTGGACCTCGACGTCACCTGTTCGCAGATCAGGAAGCGAGGCCACCGGCTGGCCGGCATGTGTGTCGAGACCAGGGTGCTGCGCGAGAGGCGGCTCGCCGCGTCGGGACGGATCTCCTTCAACACCATCACTCCGGCCGTGTACCGGCGGCTGCGTCCGCAGCGCGTCCTCGACGCCGGGGACCGCCCCCTCCCGCCGACGGCTCCGGTGGCCCCGGCCGCCGTGGGGCGCTTCTCACCCACCGACGTGGTCCTCTCCCCCACCGGCGAGCCGGACCGCTGGCAACTGCGCGTGGACACCTGCCACCCCACCCTCTTCGACCACCAGGTCGACCACGCTCCGGGCATGGTGCTCCTCGAGGCCGCCCGCCAGGCGGCGACCGCGGTCCTGGACAGACCCTCGATCCTGCCGCTCGGCCTCGACTGCGCGTTCATGAGGTACGTGGAACTGGACCTGCCCTGCCTGATCGACGCCCTGCGCCTGCCCAGGGCCGCACCCGACGACCCGGAGACGGTTCTCGTCACGGGCCACCAGGAGGGCCGGCCCGTGTTCACCTCGACCCTGCGGGCCGCCCCGTTCGACTGACCGCGCGAAGAAGGAGCGCCCCGGGGACCTTCCCCTCCTCGCCACGGCCGGAGGGCGCGGCGAGGCCCGCCCGGTCCCCGGACAGGCACGGCACCCGTCTGCCGCGCCGCGGCGCCCAATGCCGCGAGGCGGTCCTCGGCCCAGGTCCGCGAAGGACGGGCCGGACGGCCGGTCAGGCGGCCGGCGGTGGCCTCCCCCGTGCGCCTTGTCCCCCGCACGCCGGCGTCATCCCGCGGCCGGCAACGCCTCGACGACGGCCGCGGGATGACGCTTCGCCGGCAGGACGCGGGCCCGGTCCGGGACAGTTCCCCGAAGCGCAGGGGTTGCCGAGCAGCCGGCCGAGCCGTTCCGTCCGCTCGGCCGCACCGATCGGCCCGGGTCCGGTCAGGGTGGGGCGCCGGCGGTGACGACGGCGTGGACCCGCTCGGCCATGACCCGGTCCGTGTCCTGCATCTCGGCGATCTTGGCGAGTACGTCCTGCTCCGCCAGCGCCGCCGTGGACCGCCCGCGAGCCGCGCCGCGCCGCCGCCTTCTGCTCCTGGGCGTGCTCCTTCATCGCGGCCCGTTCCCCGGCCGGGAACCCCTCGCGCTTGCCGCTCTTGGCATTGCTCATGCTCTTGTCGTGACGAATCTGCCTCCCGGAGCCCTCGGGTCGCGAAGACCGACCCGGGCGCTCGGCCGAGCCCGGTCCCTGCGGTCAGTGCAGCATCCACCGGGACCCCAGCCCTCGAGGCTTGCTACAGGACGGCTGGACCTCATGCCCGTCCGTGCCCCGCCTGTCCCCGGCGGGGCGCCGCAGCCGTCGTACCACCGGGCTTCAGCCCGCTCAGGACGTCGGCCGAGGCCAGCCGGGGCAGCAGCAGATCCCAGAACTGCACCAGCGTCTGCGCCGACGTCCACGTACGGTCGTCCGCGCCGAGCTGCTCGAAACCGACGGTCGCCGCCACCACCGTGACCGAGGCATCGGCTGCGGACACCCCCGGGGCGAGGACGCCTTCGCGCTCGGCGTCCCCGAGCGCCTCCTCGACCCAGCTCTGCCACTGTCCGCGCAGATCCACGGCCCCCTCGCGGCGCGGCGGGCCGCTGCCCAGCTCGAAGCCGGCCCGGACCACGACGTCCTGGTCCAGCCGCTCCATCAGGGCATGGGTGGCGTCGATGAGCCGCTGCAGCGGACCGGGGCCGCCTGCCCGCGCCGACGCGGCGATCGCACGGACCATGGCGGCCGCCTCGTCCTCGACCCCGCGCGCCAGGGCCTGCTTGCTCTCGAAGTGGAAGTGCAGCGCGCCATTGCTCACTCCGGCCCTCTTGCTGATGGAGGTGAGCGAGGCCAGAGCGAAGCCGTCCCGTGCGAACACCTCGGCCGCCGCTCGCACCAAGGACTCGCGCGTGCGCGCGGCACGCTCCTGCTTCACCATCGACGGATCTCCCCTGACTGCGGTCGGCCGGCCGCACCGCGGACCGGCTCTCACGTTCGTGCCTGCTCGTGCGGCCTGCCGGGGGCGGGTTGCCGCGCCCCGCGCGTGCACACGGGAAGGCAGACCGGCGTGGGTCGTACGAGGCCCCGCGAGGGACCGGGCGCGTACCCGCAGGCGTGTCCGGGTGGTCGGCGCGGCCGCCCACCGAGCCGCGCGACACGGGCCCATGGGATCGGACTTGCGCTCCTCACTCATGGACCTTCGCGGCCCGGCCGACGAGGACGATGATAACAAACCGCACACGCGGTCTCTATTTTATCTGCGAAGATACAGCGAAGCCAGTGCCGCTTCGGCGCTGTTTTCCGACGCGCCGGGATGCGGATCCGGCCGTCGGCGAAATCCGGCCACCGGCGCCTCCCCGCCCACGGCCGCCGCGCCTTCCCGCCGGCGGGGCAACACCCGGACCACGGCCGCCGGTTCGCTTCGCCCGGCCGCCGACGACCTGCCTTGATCAGGGTTTTTTCCTTTTCCCGAAAGACACCGTCGGACAGTCCGCTCGAGGGCGACTCGAGCGGCAGGCGGGTGACGCCTCCCGCGCACCCCGTGGACCGCGGGCGGCCCACGGCGCCGCGGCCGCGGACGGCTTGTCCGCTTCCGGTCGGCATGAAGGGATACGGGCAGTCCTCTGCATATTTGGAACTACTCGGTCCACATATTGCACATTGGAACTTCGTATTCCTTCTAGAAATTAAACCGGGTGGTATGTATCTTCCATGTCCTCGGGGATCCACCACCCACATTCAGGCCAAGGCCAAGGCGGCTCGGGGGGACCATGTCTACGAGTACGTACCGCATGAACCGCGTGATACCCGGCATGACGGGTCTGGGGGGCCATGCGGCCCCCGCAGGAGGCGGCGTCCTCGCCCTCCAGCCTCTGACCAGTACTGTTCCCAAGGAACTCGTCCACCGCGCGAGCGTCGCCGAGGTCATGCTGACCGACTGGGCGCGCAGGGGCGATCACCACTTCGCCCTGGCCGCCCAGTGGCCTCGCGGGCACAGCTTCTACACGAACGTCGACGGCTGCCACGACCCGTTGATCGCCGCCGAGACGATCCGCCAGAGCGGCTTGCTCCTGGCGCACGCCGAGTACGGGGTCCCGTTCGGCCACCACTTCCTCGTGAGCGATCTCAGCGTGGCGGTACGGCCTGCGCATCTGCGCGTCAACGGAACTCCCGCCTCGCTCGAACTCGACGTCAGGTGCCGTGACGTGAAGGAGCGCCGCGGCGAGGTGACGGGGTTCCGCATCGAGGTGGAGATCTACCGCGACGGCGACCTCGTCGCGACCGGAGGCGGCACGCTGACGTGCATCGCCCCCCGGGTCCACCAGCGGCTGCGTGCCGTCCGCGACCCCGGCTGCGCGCGCGTCCTCCCGCTGACGGCCCCGGAGTCACCGCAGACCGTCGGGCGCATGTCCCCCATGGACGTGGTCCTCTCCCCCGTCGGCGAGCCGGACCGGTGGCAGCTGAGGGTGGACACCCGCCACCCCGTGCTCTTCGACCACATGGTCGACCACGTGCCCGGCATGCTGCTCCTCGAGGCCGCCCGCCAGGCCGCGACGGCGACCCTGGGACACGCCTGCCTGCCGCTCGCCGTCGCCAGCGAGTTCCTGCGGTACGTCGAGCTGGACGCCCCCTGCGCGATCGAGGCGTGCCTGGTTGCGGGGACGGGCGAGGAGGGCGCGAGGACCGTGCTCGTCACCGGCCGGCAGGGCGGGGCGACCGTGTTCCGGTGCACCGTGACCATGGCCCCGCCCCTGCGGTGACCGCCCTCGGGCATCCGCTCCCCCGGGGAGGCCGCGGCTCTCCGGGGGAAGCGGATGCCACTCGGGTCCGCCCGCCGGTCACCCGCCCGGCGCGAAAGCCGCCAGATGGTCCTCGGCCCACGCACCGAACGTGCCCGCCGGGCGGCCGGTCAGTGTGCCGACGGTGTCCTCCACCCCGGCCTTCGCGCCTGCGCGCTGGCGTTCCGCGCTCTCCAGCAGCGCTTCGACCACCGGCGCCGGATAACGGCGTGCGAGTGCGGCGCGCGCGTCGTCCGGGGTGAGTTCCTCGAAACGCAGCGGGACGCCCAGCAGCCGGCCGAGCTGCTGCGTCTGCCCGACCGCGGTGACGGCCTCGGGTCCGGTCAGCGTGTAGGCGCGGCCGGCGTGCCCCTCCTCGGTCAGGACGCGTGCGGCGACCTCCGCGACGTCCCGCGGGTCCACACAGGCGTTGCCCGAGGTCCCGTGCAGCGCGCGAACGGTGCGCGCGGACCGGACGGACGGCGCCCACGACAGGGCGTTGGAGGTGAACGCGCGCGGGCGCAGCAGGGTCCACTCCAGGCCGGAGGCGCGCAGCAGATCCTCGTTGGCGCGCTGCCAACGGGTGATGAGATCGTCGGCCTGCCCGTCCAGCACCGTGGCGGCGGAGAGCTTCACCACCCGTTGCACTCCGGCCGTTCGTGCCGCGCGGACGAACCGGTCGTCGTCGTCACCGGCGACGCTGGTCGTGACGAGGAACGCCGTCCGTACGCCGTCCAGAGCCCTGGCCAGCGATCGCGGATCCCTGTAGTCCCCGGCGACCGTCTCCGCCGTCGCGGCCGCCCCGGTCACCTTCGCGGGATGCCTGGCCATGATGCGGACACGCCGGCCGGGCGCAAGCCGCCCGAGCAGTTCCCGGCCCACCGTCCCCGTCGCCCCGGTCACCAGGATCACCGGGGGTCTCCTTC
Source organism: Streptomyces sp. NPDC091209 (assembly GCF_044757755.1). Classification (NCBI taxonomy): domain Bacteria; kingdom Bacillati; phylum Actinomycetota; class Actinomycetes; order Kitasatosporales; family Streptomycetaceae; genus Streptomyces; species Streptomyces sp. NPDC091209. Next base: position 164,730 of record NZ_JBIVVR010000014.1, read on the forward strand.
GCCCGCCGGGGCCACGCCGTCATGCGATCCGTCCATGGACTCCTGCTCCTCCGGCGATGCTTTTCCGCAACTGATTGAATGCCGTACGGCTGGAAGGGGGTACGCAAACACCAAACAGCTGTAATATACAAACTGGACGGTTTTTTATTGGGTCTCCGGGCTCATCGACAGGAGGAGGCCGGCATGGCGAAGCAGGAGCGGGCGGTCCGGACCCGGCACGCGATCCTCTCGTCGGCAGCCAGGATCTTCGAGGAACGCGGCTACCAGGCGGCGACCGTCAGCGAGATCCTCGCCAGCGCCGGAGTGACCAAGGGAGCCCTGTACTTCCACTTCCCCTCGAAGGAACACCTCGCCGAGGGCGTCCTGCACGCCCAGGACCTCAACGTGCCCATCCCCGAGCGCGCCTGCATGGTGCAGCAGCTGGTGGACACCGTGGTCCTGCACGCCTACCGCCTGCAGACGGACCCCATGGTCCGGGCGGGCGTCCGCCTGTCGCTCGACCAGCAGGCCCAGGGGCTCGACCGCAGCGGACCCTTCCTGCGCTGGAGCGAAGTGGGGGCCGAACTGCTGGACAAGGCCAAGGCCCAGGGCGAGCTGCTGCCCCATGTGGTGCCGGGCGAGACCGCCGACGTCCTGGTGGGAGCCTTCGCCGGCGTCCAGGCCATGTCCCAGGCCGTGTGCAATTACCAGGACCTGCCCCCCAGGGTCAGCGCCTTGCTGCGCCATGTGCTGCCCAGTGTGGTCGTTCCGTCCGTCCTCGCCTCGGTGGACCTCACCGCGACCAGGGGGGCCGCGGTCTACGCCGAGCTGCAGGCCCTGCACCCCGAGCTCGAGCCGGCACCCGTCAGCTGACCACCCCGGCGAGGACACCGGCGGCCTGCGCTCCCGCGCCCCGGCCGAAGTACGCCGTCAGGGCGGCGGCCGGCCCGCCGGCCCCCGACGCCCAGGCGATGTAGCCGTCGGGCCGCACCAGCAGGGCGTCGCAGGGCAGTTGAGGCACCGGCTCGGCATGCACCACCCGCACCAGCCCGGCCCAGCCCCGGGCCTGCTCGGCATAGCCGCCGCTGCCGCCCCTGTCGCCGAAGAGCAGCAGCAGCGGGGACCCCTCGCGCAGCAGGCCGATCACATCGGCCGGGCCTTCCCGGGTCCGCAGGACGGCGTTGCGCAGAAACGTCCCTTCCCAGGGCGAGGAGTCCGCGGCGCGCGCGGGCAGTACGGTGTCCTGGGCACTGACCATGGAGGCCAGCACACCGCTCTCCCCTCCCCCGGCCAGCAGCTCGCCGAACAGGGCGCGCAGCGGGTCGAGTTCGGGGCCGGGCCGCATCAGGGCGAGCTGGGCGCGCGTGTTGTCGATCACCCGCTGGGCTGCGGGCCGGCGCTCCCGGTCGTAGGTGTCGAGCAGCCCCTCGCCCGCCCTGCCGCGTACCGTGAGCGCGAGCTTCCAGCCGAGGTTGACGGCGTCGAGCAGTCCGGTGCCCAGCCCCTGGCCACCGACCGGGAAGTGCACGTGCGCGGCGTCCCCGGCCAGCAGGATGCGCCCCTTGCGGTAGGAGGCGACCAGCCGGGAGAAGTCGCTGAACCTGCTCAGCCACCTGGGATCGCGCATCGCGATGTCCTCTCCGGTGATCCAGCTGACCTCGCGGTGCAGCTCTTCCAGCAGGAGCGGCAGATCGCGCCGGGTGTGCGCGCCCTGGCAGTTGAGAGTCCGCAGGCGGACCGTTCCGCCTCCCACGTGCTTGGCGACGACCCAGCCACGCTCGGTGCGGTGCCACCCCGCCTCCAGGCCCACGCCCTCCCCGACGCGGACGTCGCCCGCCATCGCCGAGATGGTGGCGGGGTAGGTGCGGGAGGCGAAGCCCGCCTGACGGCGTACGAGGCTGCGCGCCCCGTCGGCTCCCACGAGGTAGCTGCCCGTGCAGACCACCGCGCCGCCCGGCCCCTGCGCGGTGACGCTCACGCCGCCCGGCCCCTGCCGTACCTCCGCCACCCGGTGCCCGCGCAGGATCCGCGCGCCGGCGGCCCGGGCCCGCCGCTCGAAGTGGCGCTCGAGTTCTTCCTGTGAGCACTTCAGGATCGGCTGCGGCTCGGCGGGCGGGGCCGAGATGGCCAGCCCCGGGATGCCGGCGAAGTGGAACGGGCTGCTGACCGGCGCCGGGCCCTCGCCCTCCCCTTCGGCCACGAGCCCGGTGAGATGCCCGCGCCGCGCGAGACTCTGCACCGCGCGGGCGTGCAGTGTGCTCGCTTTGGGGCACCGGGAGACGGCGGTCCGCGACTCGACCACCACGGTGCGCACTCCCTGCCCCGCCAGTTCGCAGGCGAGGAGCATCCCCACGGGCCCCCCGCCGACGATCACCACTTGCCCTTGTACGCAGCGCACCATCCCGGACCTCCCCCAGTCGTGGACCAGTACACGAGCGGCGAGGCGAAGGAGGCGCGGCGCACCGGTCCTCGGCGGCCACCCCGTCCGAACAACTCCCCTCCTCCCCCCGGCGGGGGGGGGGAGGCGAGCCGCCCAGCTCACCCGTCCGTACGAGCGAAGAAAAATATACCGGGTGAGCGGTTTTTTTGCAACGGCGGTGCCGGTCCCGCTTCCCCCGGCCGGAGGCGGCAGGCGCACACGGCTCCCCGGGGAGAACAGACCGCCCGGGTCCCGCCGCTACAACGGCAGCGCGATGCCCGCCTCCCGCATCGCCGACGACGGCGGCCCGCCCCCCGAACGCCCGGCCTCGCACCCCTTGCACCCCTTGCCGCCCGGCGCCAGCGTCCGCGGGCCGACGGCCCCGGCGGGCGCCCCGGTCGCGCACAGGCCCTCGGGGCCGGTGCCGCGGCCGTGCGGCAGCAGCCACAGCGCCCGGCGGCGGACGGCGCCCGAGGAGCGGGACGGTTCGGCGCCGGGGCCCGGCAGCGCGCGGCCGGCCGTGCGTGCGTCGCGGCGGCGGGGCGGCGTGCCGCGCCGCGCCGGCAACGGGTCCGGGCCCTGCCGTACGCAGCCGGGCGCGCCGATGCCCCCGGGCCGGACCGGGCCGGCCTCGTGAACGAGCCCATCCTCAGCGATGAGAGCGCTCATGCTGTCTCCTCGTCGGCGACCGGTCCGATACCCGGGTCGTACGTGCGCCGGCCGGACAGGATCATCCTCTTGGGCGACGCCGGTCCCACCACTTCGCGCACCCGGGCCCTAAAGGCGCGTGACGGGACGGCCGGGACCCCCTCATTCTGGCACCACGCCCTGCAGGGCGCGTAGAGCTGCGCCCGTTCCGCCCGCAGGTCACCGTCGAGCCGGCAGGCCCCGGCGAGAAGACGGCCGGCGCGGTCCCCGGCGCCGCCGGACCGGTCTCCGCACCGCCCCACCCGCCCCCTCCGCACCCCCACCGCGCCCCCGCCGTCGGCCCCCGCAGGCGCCGGCCCCGCTCCTTCGCCCCCGCCCGCCGCAACGGGGCCGCGGCCACCGCGGCCGCACCGTCCGCATCACCGGCCGCGGCGCGGCGGACCTCCCGAAAAGACCGACGCCTCCGGGCCGCCGGCACCTGCGGGCGATCACCCGCGCCCGCGACACGACGGGCCCCCTCCGCCCCCGAGGACGCCGCCGCCCCGGCCTGCCGCCAGCCGCGGGCGCCGTCACGTGGAGGTAATCGTTCCGCAACCTTGACGTTATTGGTCCAGTCCAATAACGTCACCCCCGCACAGAACCTCACATGAACCAACTCCCCCGCACCGTCGCATTGCTGACGGACCATCACCCCCTCCGGGAGGGCCCCTGTGGTTTCCCGACGTTCCTTCCTGACCGCGGCCGGCGCCCTCACCGGTGCGGCCGCACTCAGCCCGTTCTCGCCGCTCTCGCCGTCGACCTCCGCCGCGGCGGCAGCGGGAGTCCCGCTCCCCGTGAAACTGGCGAACAACTCCGGGCACGACACCGTCTACGCCTACATATCCGGCACCGACAGCAGCGGCTGGCCGGTCTTCGTCTCGGCGAACGGCGCCCTGAACCGGCTGCCCAACCCGTCGTCCGCGGTGACCCCCATCGCCGACTACTCCATCGCGCTGGGCGCCTCCGGTTCGGCCGCCAGGACCATCACCCTGACCGACTACATCATCGGCGGCCGTGTCTGGTTCTCGGTCGGGCAGAAACTCCAGTTCTTCGTCAACCCGGGCTCCCCGCCCGGCGTGGTGCAGCCCGCCCTGGTCAGCTCCGACCCCAACTGGGCCACCAGCTGGACGTTCTGCGAGTTCACCTTCAACAGCGCCAACCTGTACGCGAACATCTCCTACGTCGACATGGTCGCGCTGCCGGTCTCGATGGCCAGCACCGGCAGCGCAGGCACCCAGTCGGTCAGTCCGCTGCCCGCCGGCGCCCTCGCCTCCATCGCCTCCGGCCTGCAGACCCAGCACGCCTCCGACGGAGCCCCCTGGGACAGGCTGGTGGTCACCGACTCCTCCGGCGGGGTGCTGCGCGTCATGGCGCCCTCGCACTCACCGGTGGACTTCGGCGGCTACTGGAACGACTACCTGAACCGGGTCTGGAGCCACTACGCCTCCACCCCGCTGACCATCAACGGCCAGGGCAGCATCGGCTCCTACACCGGCACCGTCTCCGGCAACGCCATCGTCTTCTCCGGGCTCAACACCAACGGCGTGCCGTTCACCAAGCCGAGCGCCGTCGACATCTTCGGCTGCGCGTCCGGCCCCCTCTACAACTCCGGCGGGGACGCCCGCGGAGCGATCGCCGCCCGGCTCGCCGCAGCGATCAACCGCAGCTCGCTGCTGGTCCCGGGCGGGAACAACAACCCCGACGGCGTGACGCCCGCGCAGTACTACACGGACGCGGTCACCAACCACTACGCACGCCTGGTCCACAAGTACGCCAGCATCGGCTACGCGTTCCCCTACGACGACGTCGGCCCCACCGGCTCGGCCCCCGTCGACGGGCACATCCAGGACGGGGCGCCCACCTCGTGGAGCATCACCCTGGGCGCCGGCGCCTCCGGTGGAGGATCGGGCGGCGGCTCGGGCACCGTCAGCGCCTACAGCACCATCCAGGCCGAGTCCTACTCGGCACAGAGCGGGACCACCACCGAGGCCTGCTCCGACACCGGCGGCGGCAGCGACGTGGGCTACATCGCGAACGGCGACTGGCTGAAGTTCTCCTCCGTCGACTTCGGTTCGGCCTCCCCCAGCCAGTTCAAGGCCCGGCTGGCCTCGGGCGCGGCCGCCGGTGTCAGCGGTGCCGTCCAGGTGCGGCTCGACAGCACCGGCGGCACGAAGATCGCCGAGATCGACTTCGCCAACAACGGCGGCTGGCAGAACTGGCAGACCGTTCCCACGAACATGGCCGCCCCCGCCACCGGAGTCCACGACGTCTACCTGGTCTTCTCGGGCAGCAGTTCGGACTTCACCAACATCAACTGGTTCACCTTCACCAGCTGACCCCCGGCCCCGCGGCAACGGGCGCCGCGGGCACGGCACCGACCGGCGGCCAGATATCCGGCCGAGGCCACGCCCGCGCGCCGCGGCCCGGCCGTATACGGTCCGCCGGCAGGGTGCAGCCGCCCCGCCAGGGCGGCTGCACCCCGGGGTCCCGGCCCCGGCGCCTGAGGAGCCGCCCCCGCGCGGCAGGCCCCGGCACGGCGGGGGACCCTGTGCCGGGCGCACCGCCTGCCCGGGCCGACGGCAGAACGCGATGCCGCCGCGCTCAACGGCCGCGGCGGCTCGCCGCCCTGCCGGCCCGGCACGGGCGGACCGAGGAACCGCGGACGGGGGCACCGCACCGACCGCCGGAGTGCCCGGAGCGCAGCGGCCGTCTCGTTCTCGAGCCGGGCCCCTGCGCTCCGGGCGGTCGTGCGGCGGGTTTTGGGCGGCGTGCTACTTGTGTGCCGAGGCCTGCTCCTGGAGGAGCGCGGTGATCTGGTTGACGTCGTTGAAGATGCTCAGGAAGCTCTGCAGGTCGGGGCTGGCGGCGCCGTTGACGCCGACGAAGAAGGTCAGCAGGCGGCCGTCGTCGGTCTTCAGGTAGCCGGCCTCGTTCTGGGCCGAGGCGGCGAGCTGCTGGTTCAGCAGGTCGTCACCGAGAATGGTGCCGGGCTTGGCGAACACCTTGCCCTTGGCCGGGCAGTTCGTGGTGCAGGACATCGCGTTCGAGCCGTCGACGCCGAGGATCGGGAGCAGCCTGCGGAAGGCCGTGGCGTCGGGGGTGTGCAGCCAGTAGGTGAGGAGCTCGACGAGGCCCTTCGGGGTGACCCGCTCGGCCGGCACGCCGCCGCGCCCGTCGGCGAGCTGGAACTGCTTCGGGTCGATGTGCGCGACACCGGTGAGGAAGTCGTGCTCGATCGGGAACGCGTCGAAGCAGTTCTTGCTGCCGCGCGCGACGGCCATGTTGCACAGGGCCAGGTTGGCGCCGAGGTTGTGGCTGACCTTGAGGATCAGCTTGGCGTACTGGCTGTACGGCGGGGAGACGTACGCGGCGACGCGGGGGTCGTGGCGGTAGGAGCGGGGCAGCTGGTCCTGCGGGTTGGGGCCGGTGGGCGGCGCGGTGACGGTGACTCCGGCGCGGCCGAGGGCCTCGATCAGCGCGGTGCGGCCAAAAGCGTTCGGGTCCTTGATGCCGGAGACCCGCAGCAGTGGCTGCGAACCCGCGGCGATGGTGCCGGTGAGGTGGATCTGGGTGCCGTCGGGCGAGGCGGTCACGTTGACGGAAGTGGTCCCGCCGCCGGCCACCGTCCGGACGGTGGAGGTGACGTGGTACGGGGAGACCTGCGGGCGCCAGAACAGCTTGGCCGCCTGCCCGGGCCTGGTCGGGGTCGTCAGCAGGTCGATCAGGTTGTCGTTGAGGATCAGCGGGGTGGGCTGCGGGCTCAGGTCCGGGAGGTCGAACAGGCGGGGGTCGATGACGACGTTGCCGTCGACCCTGGTGATGCCGGCCTCGCGGATCTGCCGGGCGATCTGGTTGATGCCGGCGAGCGGGTTCTCCGGGGTGAGGGTCGCGCCGGGGATTGCGGCCTCGGTGTGGTCGATGTCGGTGTAGTCCACCGAGCCGTCGGGCTTGGTGCGTCCGCCCATGGTCAGGTCGCCCTGGGCGACCAGCGCCAGGTTCCCGTGCAGCGTCGACCCGGTGCGGGTGCCGGTCGCCATCACGGGAGTGGTGAAGCCGTAGTCCGGGCCCAGGGTGTGCCAGGCGGTCGACATGGTGACCAGCTTGACCGTCGAGCCGGGGACGAAGAACTGGTTCGCGAACCGGGAGTGGATCACCCGGCCGTTCTCCGGGTCCGTCTCCAGCACGCCCCACTGCGCGTGCTCGTAACCGGGCTTGTGCATGATCGCCTCGATGGCGGGCCCGAGGCCGCCGTCGTGCGCGGCCGCCGGTGGGCCGGCGGCCGCCGCCCCCGCCAGGAACACGAGGGTCGCGCCGGAAGCCGCCCAGGTCCGGAGCCGGCCACAGTTCATCGCTCTCATGCATTCCGCCATTTCTGGGGTCGAAGAAGCCGAGTCGAAGAAGCCCGCATCGCACGGGGCCGACGTGCACGGGCCCTGCCCGCCGGGGCGCTCCTGGCCGCATCGTAGGAACACGAACCGCGCACGTTTTGCTGCGCGGCGCCGTGCCGACAGCGCGGGGGACAACTTCATCCGGTCGGCCGATCACAGCAGGGTGCGGGCTGAAGCGCCGGCCCCGCGGGACCTGCAGGACCTGCAGGACCTGCAGGGGACGGCGGCGGCGGCCATCGCGCGACCCGGCGGCGCCGAACCGCAGCACCTCCAAGATTTATGACAGAACATCACATATCTTTCCGGCGAGGGGCAGTGGTGGCTCCCGCACGGGGACGCCGCCGGCGTTTGCGTGCACGCCCGCCACCGCCCTCGTCCATGTCGTCTCCGCTCGCGGCCACGGTGCCCGAATCTGGCTCGACCAGAGACGCGGGCCTCCAGCGGGACGCCGATCCCGGTCCCTCGTGGAGGCAGAACCATCGTGCAGAAGATCACTCGTCTCGGCATGGCCGTCGCGACCGCGCTCGCCGCAGCAGCCGTATGCGCTCCGTCCGTGCCCGCCGCCGCGCACGGCGGCGGCGACGGGCACCACCGCGAGGGCCACCATGCGGTCTTCGTCCAGACCGACAACCCGGCGGGCAACCAGATCGTCGCCTACCGGCGCGCGGCGAACGGACGGCTGACCCAGGCCAGGACCTACGACACCAACGGGCTCGGGGGCGTACTGGACGGCTCGGTCGCCGACCACCTCGCCTCGCAGGGCTCCCTGACCTACGACCCGCACCACGCCCTGCTGTACGCCGTCAACGCCGGCAGCGACACCGTCTCCGTGTTCTCGGTGGACGGCGACCGCCTGAAGCTGCGGCAGGTCATCGGCTCCGGCGGCCGGTTCCCGGTGAGCGTCGCCGTGCACGAGGACAACGTGTACGTGCTCAACGCCCTGGACGGCGGTTCCATCCAGGGCTACACGGTCCACCGCGGCCTCCTGCACGAGCAGCCCCGACGCCACCGCGCGCTGGGACTCGACCCGAACGCCACACCCCAGTTCACCAACACCCCGGGGCAGGTGGGCTTCACCGGCGACGGTTCCCAGCTCGTCGTCACCACCAAGGCGAACGGCAGCAGCCTCCTGGTGTTCAACCTGGACCGCTCCGGCGCACCCGCCCACTCCCCTGTCGTGACGAATCTGCCGGGTGCCGTGCCCTTCGCCTTCGTCCCCAACGGCCGCCACGGCCTGTTCCTGGCCGAGGCCGGGACGAACGCCGTCGCCACGTTCACCGTCCACCGCGACGGCACCGCATCACAGGAGGCGTTCGCGGCCACGGGCCAGTCGGCCACCTGCTGGATCGTCGCCGCCCGCAGCCTGCTCTACGCCTCCAACGCGGGCAGCTCGACCCTCAGCGGCTTCCGTGCCTTTGACCACGGCCGCCGGCTGACCCCCCTGGGCAACACGCCCACCGACCCCGGCACCGTCGACGCCGCGACCACCCCGGACGGGCACTACCTCTACGTCCAGACGGGCATCAACGGCATCGTCGACGAGTTCGCGGTCCGCCACGACGGCTCACTCACCCCGCTGGGCTCGCGGACCGTACCGGGCGGCATCGGCGGAGAAGGCATCGTCGCCCCCTGACCGGCCACCCGCACGGCACCGGGCCGCGGCCACCCGCACGGCACCGGGCCGCGGCCCCGCCCACCGGGCGGGGCCGCGGCCGGCACGAACGGCGTTGACATCGGCCTGTCGGTCCTTGTCGGCGTCGGTCGTCATCGAGCGACGCCGAGACCGGCCCCGGGCACGGCCCAACGGGGTGACCCGGGAACCGCGGGCCGGCCCGCTGGCCGGCCCCGGCCGACTCCTGTCGTGCCGGTCGCGGTGCAGCTCTGCTCTACCTCTGATCCTGCGAGAGTGCCCCGGCCTTCGGGCCGGGGGTGAATCGCATCTCTGGACTGCTCTGGCCTTGGCCGTGGGCACGGGTCAGCACTGTCTGCCCGCGCCCACGGCTGCCCGCGCTCAGTCTGGGCGCTTGTGCTGTGCGATGTAGTCCTTGACCACGTGGAGCAGCGCGCCGCCGCACGGGCCGGCGAAGCAGGAGGAATCCGCTGACGGCGGTGCGCGGTCAGTTCACGAAGATCCGGGTCTCCGCCTCCACGATGATCTGTTGCGGATCGGGCGGGTTCGACAGGGTGTCCGCGTACCGTTCCGCGTCCGGGTCTGCGGCGCGGCGGGCGCGCGCCATGGCGTCCGCGACGTCGTAGCGGGTGGTCCTGAGCCGGACATCGGGGCCCAGCAACGCCCAGTACGCGGTGCCCGGTTCACCCGTGTGGTACGGCAGTCCGACGCTGCCCGGGTTCACGCTGCGCAGGCCCGCCACGGCGCGGTCGAACTGGAGGTGCGCGTGTCCGGTGACCAGGACCCGCGCGTCGAGGGCCGCGGACAGTTCCGCGAACCGTTTCGGCGGTGTCCCCGGGGTGACCAGTTCATGGTCGCTGCGCGGCGAACCGTGGCAGAAGTGCACCGGTCCCAGCCCGTCGATCTCCACGACCGCCCCGAAGGGGAGGCGGCCGAGGAAGGCGATCGCCTCGGGCGAGTGCTGTGCGGCGATCCATGACTGGCGCGGGGTGCCGGCGGTCCCCGCGGCCGTGCCGATCCGGGCGGCGTAGCGGTCGGCGTTGCCGCGTACGCACAGGGCGCGGCCGCCCAGCGCGACGATCCGTTCGTACGTCTCCTGCGGCTGGGGGCCCCAGGTCAGGTCGCCGCACAGGACGACGAGGCCGGCCGCGGCGACGTCCGGTTCGGCGAGCACCGCGTCGAGGGCGGGGATGTTGGCGTGCACGTCGGAGAGCACGGCGACGCGGGAGACGGGCCCGTACCGGCGGGGCGGTCCCTCCCCGTTCGCCGGACCGTGCATTTCGACGTCGTCGTCGGGCATGGCTGCTTCCTCCTGCTGGCCGGGGTCTTCTCGGTGGGCGGGGGCCGGTGGGTTCAGCGGTCCGCCGCGGCGGCGGCCGGGGGTCCTGTCGCGGCAGGAGGGGTCCGGCGGGACGGACCGTGCGGGGGTGGGCGAGGCGTCTGCCGGGCGGCGGGCCTGTCAGCGGCCGGCCTTCGGGGCAGGCCCTCCACCGGTTACCGGAGAAGAGTCCGGGAAGCCCTCGACCGCTCTTGGCATCCTCCCCCTCCTGGGAGAAGGGGATTGCGGCCGAGGCGGGTTGAGGTTCACGACGGACGCTCGACCGCTGTCCGCGCGGTGTCGTCCGCGTCCCTCCGGCACCGGCTGAGCGCCCGGGGGATCGGGTTGCGGCGACTTCTGTCTGTGGAGGCGACCGGCTGCCTGCGGGAAGGCCACGCAGGTGACGGGTCAGGATGGCGTCCGGGTCCGCGAGCTCGGAGCTCGTGCTCGCGGGCGGCGTTCGCCCTGCGGACGTTGCGCGTGTTCATTTTCGTCCCGACTGGGCCTGCCGGGGATCCCACCGGGTGTGCTCACCGTCCTGGCGCCCGGGCGCTGAGCCATTGCCGGCGCGGGTGCGCACGCGCGCAGGTGTTCCCGGCACGGCAGGTCAGTGACCGCCGCGGCTGTCGTAGGCCGCGAGCGACAGTGCTTTCACCGCGGTCCGGGCGCGCTGTTTGTCCAGGCCCTCGTCGATGACCTCCAGTGCGCCGGCTGCCGAGATCCGGACGGCGCGGGGAAGACCGTCGTAGGCGGCGAGCCGGTACGCCACCGTCCGGCGGGCCCTTTGTTCCCTCTCGCTCACCCCTCCGGGGACGACCGGGAAGACCGCGGCCTCGTACAGCGCGACCCCCATGACCACCACGTCCGCGATGCCCTGCGAGGCCCCGCCGCTCTCGACGCCCGGGAAGGGATCCATCGCGATCCGGCTGTGGAAGAAGCCCCCGAGCCCGACGCCCACGGCCGTCGTGCCCGCCCCCACCGCGGCTCCCGCCCAGCCGCCGAAGACGAAACCGAAACAGGCACCGCCGGCCACCACGCACACCACCATCACCATGGTGAACAACACGTGCAGACGGGTGCCGGGCGAGACCTTCATGACGAGCAGTATGCAGACGCTCCCCGACCACGCCGCAGCGGCCCCGGGACCAGCCGATATGTGCCGGCCGTGGCACGGGATCCGGCACCGCCGCAAGACGCCCGGACGCACTGCGGCAGGGCGGGCGAGGCAGGCGAGGCAGGCCGGAACGGCTTCGAGACCCTGCCGACGTGGTGCCCGATCGAGGTCGCACCCGTGCCGGCCTGGCGGGTTGGCCGGTGGTGACCGTCTCTCGGCGCCGCGGTCGCAGACCGGACCGGGCACGGCGAAGCCGGTCTCGCCGAAGCCGGTCTCGCCGAAGCCGGTCTCGGCGAAGCCGGTCTCGGCGCCCGGAGTCCATCGCCTCGGCCCGCGACGTCAGGACACCCCCGGACCGCAGGTCCTGGCGGGCGTATCCGGTGGTTCTATTTCCTGGCGAGGCGGAGCTGGTTCACGCACCGCAGGTCCTGCCGGTACGTCACCGAACCCTGCCGGTACCAGAACCGGCACCGCGACGTGTCGCCTGTCACCGGTCCGCTCACCCTGATCCGGGCCACGTGATACCAATCGGCCGGTCTGCGGGCTTTCACCGTGAAGGCGTTGGGCCGTTCCGGCAGGCCGGTGATGTCATCGGCCGGCGAACCCGTCAGCATCGAGCCCATCCCGAATCCGTCGGTGTCCTCGGTGCTCACCACTTTGTAGCCGATCAGCTCCAGCCCTTTCGGCAGGCTGACGAACCGGGCCTTGAGTACGGTCACCGGTTCACCGCTGACGTTCCACGCCTGGGGCAGGCTCACCCAGTACTCCTTGCCGGTCCGCAGACTCTCGTTCCCGAAGTCGGCCTGGTCGTACCAGCCTCCGCCGAGCGCATGGCCCTCGCGTGTGCCGTCGGCATCGGGTCCCCGCGGGACCAGCCAGGCCGCCAGGGCCACCACCACGGCCGGCAGCACGGTTTGGGCGATCAGCCGACCGCGCCTACCTGGAGCAGAAGACACCGGCATGACCACTGCTCACCCGTCCGCTCCCGCCCCGGAACCGTGGCATTCCCAAGACGCCAGGAGTCATGACCACCTGCGCGCGACGGGACATCCGGATTCTCATGGAGTCCCTTTCCGTGGTGCGAAGAGATGACGGTCCAGCACCCTGGCCTGCTGGAACACCCGGATTTGATCACATGTGAAGAACCTGTGTCACTCGGGTCCGCGGGAAGCCTGCGCCAAGCCCGGCCCGGCGGAGGGAGGGACCGGTCAAGGCGGCGATCGTGAGACAGGGGCAACTCACCGGCCGGCAGCGGAAGTCGATCACTCGCTGCTGTCCGCCGGCGAGGACAGCCCGCGCCGTGAGCGGCTTCGGAATCGGTTCGAGGAGACGACGCGGGAGCCGGGGCCCGGAGGGGCGAGTCCGCGGATCGCGGAAGGTGTGCCCCGCCGGGGAGGGACGCCGATTGCGCGTGGACGGTCCTGGAGTCCGGCCGTTCATCGGCTGTCCGGGCCGGCGGCCGGAAGAGGAGCCGTCGGGTGCTTCGGCTGCTGGTGCAGGGCAGGTGCCGGCGGACGTGGACGGCGGCGGACGCAGATCCCGTGCCGGTCCTCGGGCGGGTCCCGGACGGTGTCCTTCACGACCGCGGGTGCGGCCCGAGTCGCCGGGTCGGCGACTCGGGCCGTCCTGGCGGCGAGGCAGAAGCCGGTGGGGCGGCGTCCTGCCAGAGCCGCAGGATCAGGGGCGGCCTGTCACCCGCACGGCGTTCTTGGCGATGCTCGCGACGATCTGGTCGTGGAGCGGCGCGGGCAGGTCGTGGCCCATCGCGTCGAGCGGCAGATAGGCCGAGTCGGCGAGCGCGGCGTGGGTGGCCTCGCCGCCGGCGATTTTGATCAGCGGATCCTCGCCACCGTGGATCACCAGCGCCGGGAGCCTCAACTGCTTGAGGTTCCTGGTGCGGTCGGGCGCGATCAGGGCCGCGGTCACCTGGCGTGTTCCGCCCTCGGGGTGCTGCGCGCGGTCGTACGCCTGCGTCGCCATCGCGAGGCGCCGCTCGCTCTCGCTGTCGGCGTAGGTCTTCGAGCCGATGGTCGCGTACAGGGCGGCGATCTGCTTGATCGCGTCCTCACGGCCGGGGGGCAGCGGCTTGGTCAGCTCCTCCAGCACATTGCCGTCGGCCATGCCGATGCTGATGTGCGGCGTGCTCATGATCGAGCACAGGCTGAGCACGCGCGGCGTGTGCTCGATCGCGAGCAGCTGGGCGATCATCCCGCCCATCGAGGCGCCGACGACGTGCGCCTGCTCGATGTCGAGATGGTCGAGCAGTTCGACCGTGTCCCGCGCGAGCGCCCTCAGGTAGTACTGGCTCGGTGTGGTCTTCCATTCCGTCAGGCCGCTGTCGCGGTTGTCGGGACGGATCACCCGGTAGCCGCGCTCGACGAGTGCGTCGACGATCTCCTGCGGCCAGTGGATCAGCTGCGAGCTGAGTCCCATGATCAGCAGCAGCGGCTCCCCCTGCGGATCGCCCTCGTCGCGGAAACACATCCGCACCGTCGTCAGTTCCGCGAACTGATCGCGCTTGTCGCTCATGACTTCCTCTCCGGCAGTTGAATCCCCCCGGCCGGCCGCGCCGGCTCGACGCGCGGCGAGAGTTCCGCGACGCCGGGCCCCGGCTCGTACCGGCAGGCAGGTGGGGCGGGCCCGACGGCCCGTCGGCAGGACAACGAGCAGACGATCAAGGAGACACGCCTGGGCCCCGGGCATATGCCGTAACTTGAACGCCCTGCTCAGGACCGGTAGCAGGTACGTGTCCGTCCTCGCCGACGTCCTGCCCGGCCTCGCGGCTCGGGGGTGCTTGCCTCACCCGACGCCCACGGCCGTGGCGCATGCCGGTGGCCGCGACGGCGGTCTCGGCGGCCTCAACGGGGGTGCCCGGGACCGGCGCCGGGACTGCCCGCCGCCCGCGCCCGGCACCTGGTGGCGGGGCTCGCGGCACGACGGCCGGCCGGTGACCGGCGCTCTGCCGCTGTCCGGGTGAATCCGGTGGGGTCCGGGTGAATCAGGTGGGGGTGGGTGGCGGGCGACGAGCCTGCGGGAAGGCCCTTGCGGACCGGACAAGCGATGGGCAGGGAGCGTCCCGATGCCGAAGTTCCTCATCCAGGCGACCTACACGCACGAAGGCGCCAAGGGGCTGCTCGAGGAGGGCGCGAGCGGCCGCCGCGCCGCCGTCGAACAGGTCGTCACCGGCCTCGGCGGCACCGTCGAGGCCATGTACTTCGCCTTCGGCGAGGACGACATCGTCCTCGTCGTCGACCTCCCCGACCCAATCTCCATGGCCGCCGCCGGCCTCACCGTCAAGGCCAGCGGCGGCCTTCGCACCCGGGCCACCCTGCTCCTCACCCTGGACGAGGTCGACGAGGCCGCCCGCCGGCAGGTCGCCTTCCGCGCCCCGGGCGCGTAGCGGCAAGGAGACCCGGCCAGGAGGGCTGCAGGTTCACGGTGGTCATCGCGCGGGGACGGTCCCGGGGACGTGAGAGGGCCCGG
>NZ_JBIVVR010000014.1:179844-185643 GCF_044757755.1 Streptomyces sp. NPDC091209
CGGGCGCGGGGCCGGCACGGGCGCGGGGCCGGCACGGGCGCGGGGCCGGCACGGGCGCGGGGCCGGCACGGGCGCGGGGCCGGCACGGGCGCGGGGCCGGCACGGGCGCGGGGGCCCCGCGCCGGGGCCGGGCGCCGGGGCCGGGCCCTCGGACGCCGTGCCCGGACGGGGCCTCGGGCGCCGTGCCCGGACGGGGCCTCGGGCGCCGTGCCCGGACGGGGCCGGGGCTCGCTCAGTGCACCGGGAAGCCGAAGGAGTAGCCCTGCTGCTTGAGCCAGGGCAGGATCCGGCGCAGGGCCTCGACGGTCTGGGAGCGGTCGCCGCCCGCGTCGTGGAACAGGAGTGTCGGCCCGTTGGGCAGTTCCCGCTCGACGGTGGCGACGATGGCGTCCGTGCCCGGCCGTTCGAAGTCCTTGGAGTCCACGTTCCAGCCCAGCGGGCGCATGCCCCGGGAGGCGGCCAGCTTGCGGCTGTAGGGGGTGAAGGCCCCGCCGGGCGCCCGGTAGTACATCGGCCGTACGCCCCCGGACGCCTCGGTGATCATGTGTTCGGCGTCGAGTATCTGCTGCGACTGGTAGGCCTGGGACTTGGTGTCCATGGTGGTGTCGTGCGACACCGAGTGGTCGCACAGCCGGTGCCCGGCCGCGACCACCTTCTTCACGAGGTCGGGGTGGGCCTGCGCCTGCGTTCCCACCATGCAGAACGTGGCCTTCACCCCGTACTCCCGCAGCACCTCGAGCACGTGCGGGGTCCACACGGGGTCGGGGCCGTCGTCGATGGTGATGTTGACGCCGCGCGCGCCCTTGTCCGAGGCGTGCACGATGGTCAGCGCCACCGGCCCGGTGCCGCGGCCCGGCGCGGCCGACGCGGTCGCCTTCGGCGACACGCCGCCCACGGCACCGGCCTGCGCGGTCCACACCGAGGCGCCCACGGACAGCACCGTCACCCCGAGTGCCGCACCGACCACCTTGCCGTACCAGCCCCGCCCGCCGCCGTGCCGCGCCATGTCCGCCCCGCTTTCCCGCAGTTCCTCGCCGATTCCCGGTCACCTCGCGACCACCTGGCAGGACGAGGGGCGGCGGCCACGGGATGCGTCCGTTACCGATCACGGACAGTTCCGGGGGCGTTCACGGACAACCCGGCGGGCAACGGCCGGACCGGACCGGCCGGTCGGCCCGTTCCCGGACGGCGGAACCCGGCTCGCCCAGGCACGCTGACGCGGGCGCAGCGGCACGAGGACCGCCCGGGGGCGGTGAAGGACCGGGAGACCAACACCGGTGCGAAAAGCCGCAGTCGGCGCTCCGCGTGCAAGGAAGAGCGGCAGTCGGCGCTCCGTTGGCCGGCTGTTGCGGCCGTCCCGGACGGTAGGCGGCCCCGACGGCCACGGGCAGGTGGCCGCCGACGGCCGCGGACGAGACCCTCGCCGCAGAGCGGACGGGACCCCCGCCGCAGACATCCTTGACCCGGACGTTCTCCAGGCCCTGCGCACGCGCGACCATGTTGACGTACCGGCGGCCGCTGCCTCGGTGCCGGCCCGCCCGGCTCCGCGGCAAGCAAGGCCGCACCACCATGATTTCGGATGCCGGAAGTGGGTCCTGACGTGGTCGCGTGGGCTGCGCTCGCCGGAGGTGCCGCCCTGGGTGCCCTGTCCGCCCGCGCCTGGGCGCAGGCGGCCCGGTACTGGAACAATCCTGCGGCACGCCCGTCACCGGTGGCCCTGTCCCGATACTTCGGACCGGAAGCCAGAAAGTGGCTGGAGCAGGGGTGCGGGCTCAACGCCGCCTGCCTGACCGGTCTGACACTCCTGCTGCTGGGGGGAGCCTGGCTCCCCCCGGACAGAGGGGCCGGCACCCGGAACCCGGTCGCGTTCGCAGTGGCCGTGTGCGGGCTGGCCGTGTTCCTCGCCGGAGTCCTGGGCCAGCTCTCGCTGGGATTCCTCGGCGGTCCGCTGTTCCTCCTGCCCCGGCACGCCCGAGGCGGGACCGACGACAAAACCGGCGGCCCGCGCGGCCGGACGGCCGGTTCACCCACCGAGCCAGGAACCCGCGGGGTGTCTGCACCGATCGCGCGTGCATCCGACGGCGGCGCCGAGATCATGGTGTTCCGTGACGAGTCGGACGCCTATGCCCAACTGCGCCGCTACAGGGTCTACGTGGACGGCAAGCGCGTGGGGGACATCCGGCGCGGGGAGAATTGCGTCCGCTCCCTCGCCCCCGGGCCGCACACCGTCCAGGTCAGGATCTCCTGGTGCTCGAGCCGGCCGTCCCGCGTCGAGGTGTCCCCCGGTGACCGGCTGCGCTTCATCTGCCGGGCCTCGCCCGGCGTGCAGTCCGGTCCCGCTGCGGTGTACAGGCGCAGGCACGACTTCCTGCTGCTGCGCGCGGTGTGAGCGCGGCGCCCTTTGGCGGGTTCTCGCGCCGCAGGTGTGCGGTGTCCCGCCGCAGGTGTGCCCGGTGTGGCGCCGCAGGGGTGCGCGGTGTGCCGCCGGTGACGCCATGTGGGCGCATCAGCGGTTCGCCCGCGCAGCGGGCGAGGCGACCTGGTGGCCCTGGCGGTGACCGGGCCGCAGCACAGGAGGGCTGGGGTTTCGGGTGTTCTCCAGCCTGTGTTTCGGGAGCACGCGTGCAGCGGCGCCGCGGTCGCCCACAGCGGCGTTCTCCAGGGCGAGAAGGCTGATCACGGCGGCATGGACGGTGACTCTCCGGTCCACGCCGGCTCAGCACCGACGGAGTTCGGCGTGCGTCTTCACGAGCTGGTACGCCGGCATCCCGTCCGCCCCGGAAGTCAGGTGTCCGATCTTGAACCTCCCGGCCGCGTGCACCGTACTAGTCGCTGCGGGTGGCGTGTGCCTCCCGCAGCGCCACCAGGTGACGGCGAGGCCGGTGCGTGCGCGCCGGCCCCGGCCGCGTCGTGGACGGATCGCGTGCCGCGACCACGGCGCCGAGGGAAAGGGACGAACGATCTCATCAAGACCGAGCCACCCGGCCGGCGGCGACCTGCGCGTGCCCATCCCCCCGCGGGAAAGGAACGAGACGGACGCGGCACCGGGCCGAACCCATGTGCCGGGCCTCGACGGGCTCCGTGGTCTGGCCGCGCTGTATGTGGTCCTGTTCCACTGCTGGCTGCTGACCTTCCCGGGATTTCCCCGCAACTCGGGTCCCTCGTGGCTGGGCTGGCTGATGTACGGGCGTCTCGCCGTCGTCTTCTTCCTGGTGCTCTCCGGTTTCTCCCTGGCTCTGTCCGCGGCCCGCAACGGCTGGCGGCTGGGCGGCGTCGCAGGGTTTCTGCGCCGGCGCGCCTGGCGCATCCTGCCTCCCTACTGGGCGGCACTCGCGTTCAGCCTGGTGATCGCCTGGCTCGTGGTCCCCGCCTCGCACTTCGGACCGCCGAACGGCGCCTCGATCGTGGTGTACGGCCTCGTGGTCCAGGACGTGTTCACAGCCCCGACGCCCAATGGCGCGTTCTGGTCGATCGGGGTGGAGGCGGAGCTCTATCTCGCCTTTCCGCTCTTCCTGCTGATCCGGCGGAGGCTGGGGGCGGTGGCCCTGGTGGCGGGGGTGACGCTCCTGGTCGTCGCGCGCGGCCTGATGGCGGACAACGCCACTCCGGTCGAAGGCGTGAACTGGCTCACCCCGAATCTCGCCCCGGTCTTCGCCGCCGGCCTGATCGGTGCCGGAATCGTCGTCGCGCCGGAGAAGGTCCGGCGGCTGCCCTGGCACTGGCTTGCCGCCCTGGCGGCCGTGCCGGTCCTGTCGCTCGTCCTGTTCAAGGGATCGGTCTGGACGGTGACCCACTATTTCTGGGTCGACCTTGCTGCCGTGCCCGCCATGACCATGCTCCTCGCGGCCGTCGCCACCGCAAGACCCTCGGTCCTCCTGCGGCTCCTGGCCACCGGCCCCATGCGCGGCCTGGGCAACTTCTCCTACAGCCTCTACCTCGTTCATCTGCCGATCGTCATGGTCCTCGCCCGGAAAATCGCCCCGCACTACGTGTCCCCCGGGCTGCCCACGTTCTGCTTCACGCTCAGCCTGGCGCTGCCCGCCTCGGTAGTGGGGGCGTGGCTGTTCGCCGGGCTCTTCGAGATGCCCTTCAAGCGGAACCGGTCGTGGAAGTCCCTCATCTCCGCGGGGCGTTCACGCCGGAGCGGCGTTCTTCCGGGCCCGCGTCAGCCGCTTCGCGGCGACCAGCCAAAGGAGAGCTGACGGCCGCTCCGTCGGACCATGCGCCCCCCGGTGTCCGGCACCGGGGATGGTCAAGACTGCGTCATGTGGCATCAGCGGCTGAGAAGGCGGGAGCTGCCCGGCGTACTGAGGGAGCAAGGTGATCGTGACTCAGGAAGAAGGCAACTCCGTGATCCGGCAACGCACCGTCCTCGCCGCGGCGGCAGGGCTCGCCACGGCACTCCTCCTGACGGCGTGCGGCGCTGCGGACCAGGCCTCCGGCACGGACCCCGGCAGCACCGCCCCGGCCGCCACGGCCGCACCGGATCCCGCGGCCTCCGCACCGGCCGCCTCCCCCACCACCGGCGGCGGAACCTCCGGGAGCGGAACCTCCGGGAGCGGAACCTCCGGGAGCGGGACCTCCGGGAGCGGACACCCGGCCACGGCCACCCTGCTGACGGTCAGGGTCATCAAGGGCACGGGCAGCATCGTCACCGACGGCAGGGGAATGACTCTCTACCGCTACGACAAGGACCGGCCGGATCCGTCCAGGTGGACGTGCGCCGGTCCGTGCACGAAGACGTGGCTGCCGGTCATCGTGCAGGACGGCGTACAGGCCAGGGGTGTCGAGAAGAGCCTTCTCGGCACGGTCCACCGCGACGGCATGCCCCAGCTCACGCTGGGCGGCTGGCCGCTGTACCGGTACGCGGGCGACACCGGTGCCGGGCAGGTCAACGGCCAGGGCAAGGACGGGCAGTGGTACGCCGTCAGCCCGTCCGGCCAGAAGTCCGCCCTGTCCGGCTGAAGCCCCCGCCGCCGCCGTACGTGATGCCGGCTCGGGCCGAACCCCGTCCCCGACTTGCGTGCGCAGGACGTGAGCCGACCGGGTGGACCGGTCCTGGCGCGCTGCGGCGGCCGGCGGGCTAGAGGTGGTCGAAGGGCGCCGCGTAGGCGAAGGTGCCGCGCAGGGCCGGCTCGTATGCCGAGAGGGTGCGCACCTGGAAGCAGTCGCCGTAGGCGGGGTCCGGTGCGGTGATGCCGTAGTGCGTGCTGGGGCGAAAGCCGTAGCGGCCGTAGTACGCGGGGCTGCCGAGCAGGGCGACGAGCGGTTCCCCGCGGGCGTCCGCCGCGCCGAGCGCGGTGTGCACGAGTGCCCGTCCGACGCCGCGGCGCTGGTGGTCGGGGTGCACGCTGAGCGGGCCCAGTCCCAGGACCGGGGCGGTGCCGATGTGCCCCCGGGTGCAGATCACATGCCCGACGGCCTCGTCCTGCCCGTTCACCGCCACGAGCGACAGCTCGGGCAGCCAGCCCTCGCAGTCGCGCAGTTCCTCCAGCAGGGCGGCCTCGACGGGGACCGGGATCCCCGCTCTGGCGAACGCGGCCGCGGTGAGGGCGAACACGGCCGGGATGTCGGCGGGCGTCTCGCGTCGGATCAGCACCGGCACAGTCTGGGTGCCGAAGCGGCGCGGACGCAAAGGGATTCGGTCCCGCCAAACCGCCGGCACCGCCCGACCGGGCCTTCGGGACACGCACCCCGACACGGGCACAGACGCGGGCACGGACGCGGACGCGGGCACGGACGCGGACGCGGACGCGGGCACGGGCACGGGCACGGGCACGGGCACGGGCACGGGCAACG
>NZ_JBIVVR010000014.1:185739-270853 GCF_044757755.1 Streptomyces sp. NPDC091209
TCGGACACGGACACGGACACGGACACGGACACGGACACGGACACGGACACGGACACGGACACGGACACGGACACGGACACGGACACGGACACGGACACGGACGCGGATAGCGAAATACCGGGGTGCCGGGGGGCCGGCGTGCCGGGGTGCCGGGGGCCGGCGTGCCGGGGTGCCGGGGTGCCGGGGGCTTCGGCTCCGGGCTCCGCGAGCGTTGCCGCCGGGTCTCGACGTACGCCGCCGGGTGCAGCCGTCTGGCCGGCGGGCGGCAGACGGCGGGCAGTGGGCGGCGGGCAGTGGGCGGCGGGCGGCGGGCGGCGGAAAGCCGGCGGGGCGGCGTACTCCGACGGGGTGTCGGGGTGCGCCGCCCTGGGTGGGGCAGGTGCGGACGGGGCCGCGTTGTCATGGCGGTTATGCGGGGTCGCGGTCGAACTGGGCCTTCGACCAGCGGTAGCCGACCAGGCTCAGGCCCAGGCACCAGGCCGGCGCGATCCACCCGTTGTTGCCGATCTCGGTGCCCAGGAGGAGGCCGCGCAGGGTTTCGATGGCGGGGGTGAAGGGCTGGTACCGGGCGATCGGCTGGAACCAGCCGGGCATGGAGTGCAGGGGGACGAAGGCGCTGGAGATGAGGGGCAACAGGATCAGCGGCATGGCGTTGTTGCTGGCCGCCTCGGCGTTGGGGCTGCCCATGCCCATGCCGACCGCGATCCAGGTGAACGCCAGGGCGAAGAGCACGAGCAGTCCGAGGGCCGCCAGCCATTCCACCACCGTGGCGTCCGTGGAGCGGAAGCCCATGGCGACGCCGACGGCGCCGACGAGGACGACGCTGATGACCGCCTGCAGCACGCTGCCGACGACGTGTCCGAACAGGACCGATCCGCGGTGGATGGCCAGGGTGCGGAAGCGGGCGATGATGCCCTCGTTCATGTCGGTGGCGACCGAGACGGCGGTGCCGACGACGGTGGAGCCGATGGTCATCAGCAGGATGCCGGGGACGATGTAGGCGATGTAGGCGGAGCGGCCCGCGCCGCCGCTCATGGTGTCGCCGAAGATGTAGACGAAAAGCAGCAGGAGCATGACAGGGGTGAGCAGCAGGTTCAGGGTGAGCGAGGGGTAGCGGCGGGCGTGCAGGAGGTTGCGGCGCAGCATCGTGGACGAGTCGCGTACGGCGAGGGAGAAGGAGCTCATCGCAGGGCCTCCTTGGGCTGGTTCGGCCCGCCGGGCTGGCTGGGCCGGCTGGGTACGGTGTTGCCGGTCAGGGCGAAGAAGACGTCGTCGAGGTCGGGGGTGTGCACGGTGAGTTCGTCGGCCTCGATGCCGGCGGTGTCCAGCCGGTCGAGGACGGTGCGCAGTTCGCGCTGGCTGCCGTCGCTGGGCAGCTGCAGGGCCAGGGCCTCGTCGTCGCCCGATGCCTCGTTCAGTGAGGCGGCGGCGGACCGGTAGGCGGCCGGGTCGGTGAAACGCAGGCGGATGTGTCCGCCGGGGATGAGCCGCTTGAGTTCCTCGGCGGTGCCCTCGGCGGCGATCGTGCCGTTGTCGAGGACGGCGATGCGGTCGGCGAGTTCGTCGGCCTCCTCCAGGTACTGGGTGGTGAGGAAGACCGTGGTGCCGCCGGTGACGAGTTCGCGGATGATCTGCCACATGGTGTGGCGGGAGCGGGGGTCCAGGCCGGTGGTCGGCTCGTCGAGGAAGATGATCCGCGGGCTGCCGACCAGGGTCATGGCGATGTCCAGGCGGCGCTTCATGCCGCCGGAGCAGGCGGAGGCGGGCTTCCTGGCGGCCTCGGTGAGGTCGAAGCGCTCCAGGAGTTCGGCGGTGACGCGCCGTCCCTCGGGCTTGGTGAGGTGGTGCAGGTCGGCCATGAGGAGCATGTTCTCCTCGCCGGTGATCAGGCCGTCGACGGCGGAGAACTGGCCGGTGACGCCGATCACGGCTCTGGCGGCCTGCGCGTCGGTGGCCAGGTCGTGGCCGCCGACGTGGATCCGGCCGGAGCCGGGGTCCGGGGAGACGAGGGTGGAGAGGATCTTGACGGCGGTGGTCTTGCCGGCGCCGTTCGGGCCGAGCAGGGAGAAGACCGTTCCTTCGGGGACGGTCAGGTCGATGCCGTCGAGGACGGTCTTGCCGCCGTAGGACTTGCGCAACCCGTGCGCCGCGATGGCCGAACCGGTCATGGGGAGTGCTCCTTCTAGAGGCTGCGGGCGGTGATGTCGCCCTGGGCGGTGGTCGCGTGGACGGTCAGGCCGGGGGCGGGGTCGGTGTTCTTGAGCGTGTTGCTGATCCGGCCGTGGGTGGTGCCGGCGTCCAGGACGGCACCGACTCCGCGGGCGGCGCCGACGGTGATGTCGCCCATCAGGGTGCTCAGCGTGAGCGTGCCGCGCACGGCCTCGGTGATGCGGATGTCGCCCTTTTGGGTGCTGATCTCGGCGGGGCCGTTCAGGCGGCCGACGGTGATGTCGGCGTCGAGGCCGGTGAGGCGGGCGCTGTCGGCCTCGTCGAGCTCGACCGAGCCGTGGCCGCCGTCGAAGGCGACGTCGCCGAGGCGTCCCACGCCGCGCAGTTCGGCGGCGGCGGCCTTCGCCTCGACGCGCGAGCCGGCGGGCAGCTGGACCCTCACCTCGACCGATCCCGAGGGGCCAAGGACGCGGTTCCTGGCCTCGGGGGCCTCGATGCGCAGGACGCCGTCGCCGTAGGCGACCCGGATCTGTTCGGCCGCCTTCACGTCGCGGCTCCTGGAGGGGTCGGCGGGCAGGACCTCGACGGTGGTGCCGGTGAGGTCGGCGGCGACGAACCGGATACGCCCGGCGGGGATGTCCACAACGGCCGAGACGGGGGCGGGGGTGTCGAACGTCTGCATCGTGCTCTCCTTCTCCGGCATGGCGCGCCCTGCCGGCCCGCCGTTTCCGATGACAGAAACGCTACGTTGCATTCACCTATCCGGCAACAGAGTTGTTGCGTCAAATCGCCATCACCGCAGGCAGTTGCCCACAATTTGTTGCAATGGTCCCGCACTTAACGCAACACCCCCGCATGGAGTTCGTTGCAATGAATTGGGAGTGAACGCTCCAGCGGGCGGATGGAGAGGCCGCAGACCCCCCGGCGCGGACCGCTCCCGCCGGGCAACCGACCCGCCCGGCAGCAACGCCGGCGGACCGCACCGCGACCGGCCGCAGCCCCCTGCACCGGGACCGCCGAACACCCGGACCACCCCGCCCCCGGCCCTCACCCACCAGGCCGCACACACCAGCGGCCCCACCCCGCCGGCCCGCACCCGGGTGGCCGGCGGGCGATGTGCCTTGCCGGTGCGCCTGGCGTGCCTGGTGTGTCAGGTGTCCCCGGGGCGGCCCGCGGCGTATCCGCCTGTCCGGAAGGGCAGTTCCTTCTGGTCCTTGCTCAGCGAGCGTCGTATGACGCCGGCCAACCGCACCCGTGCCTGGGGCGGGCGCCCGACCGGCCCGGGCGAACTCCTCCACGCTCAACGGATCACGCGAGGGGTCGCGTGCCAGGTCGCGCGCCTGGTCGCGCGCCACCTGGTCCGGGAACGTGTTGACGGCCTTGCCGAAGCCGTCGATCTCCGCCGCGACGGCCGCGGGGGCGACCAGGCCGGCACGCGTCAGGGCCGCGCTCCGCTCGCTCCGCTCACAGTCCCGCCCCCGCCGGTCGGCACGGGCGCGGCTGACGGTCATCATCGTGAACCTGGCGCAGTGGCCGATCAGTTCCTCGCAGGCGACCAGCCGCCTGCCCCGCAGCCGCTGACGGTCCTGGGCCGGGTGCGTGACCATACCCCCGGCCAGGGCCCCGATCGCGGCGGACAGCGCCCCGGCGGCCGTTGTCACCACCAGCGCACGACGTGCTCGTGGTCCTCCGGCAAAGCCCAGCCGGACGGCGCGGGGAGACGGCGCGGGGAGACGGCGCGGCAAAGCCCCTTCAGGAACAGGCGCTAGCCGGCTTCTGGCGTGCCGAAGGAGAACGTGTATCCGGTGAAGTCGGCGAGGTGGACGTATCCGATGCGCCGGTAGAGGGCGTTGCTGGTGGGGTTGGCCGGGTCCGTGAACAGGACGACGTCGGTCGCGCCCGCGGCCAGCGCCGCCCGGCTCACCTCGACCGTCACGGCGCCCGCATAGCCGCGGCCCCGGAGGTGTGCCGGGGTGTAGACGGGGTCCACCCGGACCATGCCGCCGACCATCGAGGTCGCGGCCGCCATGGAGACAGGAGCGCCGTCCGGGCCCTCCCAGAACGTGAAGTGCCTGTCGCCGAAGCGCGAGTCGGCCCAGGAGCCGGCGTCGATCAGGTCGATGGAAGACTGCTCCCCGACAGCGGCGCAGAACTCACGGCACCAGCGCACGACATGCTCGTGGTCCTCATCGCCCGTGACGCGACCTCGGCCCTGCGGGCACGGCTGCACCGGGGTGAGCGTGCCCAGACGGTAGAGATGCGTCCGCCAGAAAGGGACCGGCGCTGCGCCCGTGTGCCGTTGCCATGCATCCGCGAAGGCGGTGGCGGTGTCGTGGTCCGCGAGGACCCCGGAAGGAAGATGGCCGAGGCCGGCCAGGTGAGCCGCGAGGATGCCACTCTGCTCGGCACAGAGAGGGGTGACCCACAGGTGTCCGCGCGGCCTGCGATAGAAGACGGCGCGGACCTCGCCCCCTGCCTCCAGCCGCCCGAAGAGGGCGGCACCGCGCCCGCCCGCCCCGCGTGCCCGCAGTTTCTCGATGTCCGTCAACGGCGTGGTGTGCAGGGCGGGCCGTGAGCGCAGGAAGTCTCCCGCCCGGGCGAGGAAGTCGTCGACGTCTTCGGTGAGTTGCCAGCCAGGGAGCATGGTTCATGATCCCGGATGCACCCGGCTCGCAGAAGCAGCCTGCCCGGAGGCGCACCGTCGCCACGGGCTGGCACAACGCCTTTCAGCCACGGGACACAGCTGCTCCCGATCACACCCGAGCCGCCCTCGTCCACCGGCCGGTACGGGGACCCCTGCGGCCGCCGGCCGGCCCCAGGGGTCCTCTCCCGGTACCGGCCTGCGCCCGGTGCTGCCGTACAGCGCGCCGGTGCCGTACGGCCAGGGGAAGTTGCGGCACTGAACCCCGCCCGAGGCCGGACGCCGCCTTCGCCGGTCTCCCACCGCAAGGACGCAGACAATCCCTCCGCGTTGCATCCGGGCCGGCCGGTCAGGCCACGAAGGGCTCTCTTGACCGGCGGCGTCCGGACGGGGGGACCTGGCGGGGTGGCGCGGCAGAGGCGGGCCATGGCCGTTGGCTCTGGGCCGGCGCTCCGAGACTGTGGGAAGCCACGCTCGCCGCCATCTACCAAGCCAGCTGCGACGGCCTTCCCAGGCACCTCCTCCCGACGCTGGAGAGCTGCCTCCAGGGCGTGCCTCTCCGACCATTCATGTCGCCCGCCGACGCGCCGACGAACTCTCTCGTCGCCCCCGGCCTCAGCGTCGGACCCAGCTGGGACGCGGGGAATGCCGACGTCTGGATCGGTGCCCAACACCGCAGCGCACTGCAGCGGCTCAACCGGCTCGGCATCCCCTGGCAGGACTTCGACGGGTGACGGCTCCGCCCGCGAACGCCCCCGCTGCTGGGCACGCAGCAGCCCACCCGACGGTGCGCCTTCACATGTACACCGACAGGCGGCACCGGCCTTCATAGCACCCGGCACAGCTCGCCGGGGAGAAGCCTGCCGGGGCACTTCACCTTCCTCGGACACACGTGGATCGGGGAACACGACGTTGCGTTTTGTGCGCGACCCGGCCGCCGGTGACCGTGAAGACCCGGAGCGCGCGCAGCCGATGCCCGAATCTGTGGGACGGGCCGCAAGGCCGGCCGTGGTCACTTCGGCCGGGCCCTGCGGCCGATGGACTTCAAGGTCCCGGTCGCTTCGGAAGACTAAGGGCTGTCCCGTAATCCCCGGTGGATCGGCGCGCGGCGTCAGATGCGGTGCATCGCAAGGCGGAGGGTCGTCCTCATACTGGGCGTATTCGGGCGATCCGACAACGCGGCGTGGGGGTCCCCCCTGCTCGAAGAGCTTGGGGGAGTGCCGTAGCTGTCGTCGTGCGCCCGCCGGGGATTACGGGACAGCCCTTAGGCTGTCTTTTGTGTGGACTTTCGTTCAGATCGGTTGCGAGGAGCAGGAGGCTGAGGACCGTGGGTGAAGGGCTGCCAGGCGCTGCGATGCCATCGCGCTGGGCTCCGGCAGAGCATCAACTGCCCCGTGCCCTTGCGGAACTCACCGGCCCCGTCCGGGGGACCGTCGCGCTCCCGCTGCATCTGGCCTGGTCCGGGCTGCGCGTTTTCGATCTTGGTGACGAGAAGCTTCTGCTGGGGATGTACCGGATCGTCCTGCTGAACGGTATGCACGAGGACTACGTCCGCTATCTCAATGCCGCGCAGCTGGTGGCCCGCTGGCCGGTCCTGCGCAAGATGCTGGGCCGCGGTGTGCGCACCGCGTGGGAGGACCGCTTCGCGCAGTTGCAGACGGCAGCCGCCGCGTGACCCTGCACGGCCTGCCCGACCACCACCGCCGCCTGCTCTTTGACGCCCTCAGCGCCGGACACCCCTACGGTCTCGCATTGATGGGCGGTTATGCGGTCCAGGCGCACGGCATTGTCCACCGGCCCAGCCAGGACCTCGACTTCGCCACAGAGCACCCGGCGTCCATGAGGGAGATCGTCGACCAGCTCGCCGAGTCCCTCAGCAGCCGGGGCTGGCGTATCACCGTCATCGACGTGGCCCCGCTCAAGGCGCGTTTCCTCGCCACCGACCCGGCCACTGAGGCCGCCTGCGAGGTGGATCTCCTCAAGGAGGTGCTCTGGCGCCCTCCGGTCGTGATGGATATCGGGCCTGTGCTCGACCTGGACGATCTCATCGGCACGAAGGTACGTGCTCTCGGCGACCGCGGTCTCGCACGCGACGCCATCGATGTCCACGCCGCCCGCCACCTCTACACCGTCCCCCAGCTGGAAAACCTCGCTGCCAGACGCCCGGAGGAGTTCGACCTGCACGAACTCCACGACCGCCTGGAAAGCCTGGAATGGATCAGCGACGCCGAGTTCGAGGCATACGCAATGGACAGCGACCGCATCACCGAACTGCGGCGCTGGGCCCAGGAATGGCTGGAAGACCTTGCACAGCGGCTCGCCGAGCCCTACCAGGAACCCTTCGACCAGTGACAATCCACAGGACGGAGCCCAGGCAGGCCACGCACGGTGCAACGACGGTGCCGAGCCGTCTCCGGTGCAGCGCCGCATCGGTCCTGCAAGGTGACGCGGCTCGGGGCGGGGTGCCGTCGTAGGTCCACCAGCGGGCTCAGCGTCGCGCTCGCCTGCTCCTCGCGCAGGCCCAACGCGACCCCCGCGCTCTCGAAACCGCGCTCGGCACCCTCATCACCCTCGCCTCCAGCGGACCAGCCGCGCCCCGGGGCAAGAACACAGCGCACACCGAAGCCACCACCCTGCACGATCCGAACACCTCCCTCCCGTACCGGCCGCGCCCGGTACGGGAGGCAGACGCGGCGACATGAATTCACAGCAGCCGGCGCACAGTTCCCTGCATCCCGGCCAGATCCGGCCGGATCCGGCCGGATCCGGCGGAAGCCTACGGCCGGCCTTGCACCGCCCGACGGGCCGCACGGCGGGCCGCACGGCGGGCCGCAGCGCGCGCACCGGGTGCACCGGGTGCAGGGGGACGCTTTCCCGCTCCCGCCGCCCGCGGCCGGGCAGCCGGGTGACGGACGGGCCGCCGGAGCCGGTGCCGGTGCCGGCTGACGTGATCACCCTCGGCGCCTTCTGTCCCGCCCGGCGGCCCGGGCGGGACAGAAGGCGTCAGCCGGCGCGGCAGAGCGCCGCCCGGCCGGCCGGCACCGGGGCGCAGGCTGCGGTCGCGGTACGGGCCGGAGCCGCGGTACGGGCTGCGGTCGCGGTACGGGCTGCGGTCGGAGCCGCGGTACGGGCTGCGGTCGGAGCCGCGGTACGGGCCACGGCCGCGGTACGGGCTGCGTCCGCGGTGCGGGCTGCGGTCGCGGTACGGGCTGCGTCCGCGGTACGGGCTGCGGTCGGAGCCGCGGTACGGGCTGCGTCCGCGGTGCGGGCTGCGGTCGCGGTGCGGGCTGCGGTCGCGGCGCGGCGGGCTGTGGCCGCAGCCGCGGTACGGGCTGCGGCCGTGGGTGTGGGTACGGGACGGGTGGTGCGGGCGGTGGCCGTGTTCTGCGCGTGGTGGTGCGCGAAGACGACGAGGCGCAGCGCCGCGAACCGGGCGACACCGGCGAGCGCGGAGGCGGACAGGTAGACGGCCTGCTCGAGCACCGCGCCGGGGGCCGCCACCAGCTCCTGCAGGACGAGCATCGCCACGCAGGTCACCGCGTACGCGGCCGCCGCGGACCCGGCCGACTGCGCGTGCTGGCGCCAGGTCGCGCGCCCGCCCGCGCCGAAGGTGAAGCAGGCATGCAGTTCGGTGGCCAGGAGCGTGGAAGCCACGGTGATCAGGGCGTTGGCCAGGCCCCAGGGAATCCAGGAGGCGAGAGCCGCCACAGCGAAACTGGAGGCGAGCCCCACTCCCCCGCCGCAGAACACGAAGCGGGCGAAGGCCGTGAAAGCGCCGGGCGCCGTCCACCGCCGGCTCTGCACACTCCTTTCCGGTGAACTGGTGGTCGACAGAGCTGTTGGCGTCGGCGTGGCCGCCGGGGTCGTCAGAGGCACCGTTCTCCGGCGCCCCTCCGGACCTCTCCTGCTCCTACCCCTCTCCGTTCGTCCCGTGGTCAGGGGCCTTCTGGTCGCCCTGCTGGACGTTGTCGGTGTCCGGGCCGGTGTTGTCCTCGTGGTCGCAGGTCCCTATGTCACAGAAGAACCGGCGTATTCGCAGGTGGAGCACGGCGTGCTGGTTCGCCACGGACCTTCGCTCCCCCGGACCGACAGCTGGCCGATCACCGCCGTCAGGTCGGCGCCCGCCGACGGAGGCTGCCCGCGCACTGCCAGGCCCTGCTCGTGCCGGCACACCTGCGCTGCGGCGACACCTACACCCGGCTCGCCGCTTCCTTCGGTATCGGCGCGGCCACGGCCTTCCGCTATCCGCGAGGCCGTGGACCTGCCGGCCGCGCTGGCTCCCGCCCTCCGGCAGGCCGTCGAGCGCGCGACGACCAAGGCATTCGTCATCCTGGACGCTGTGGGCCTCGCCCGAGTCGTGAGTCCACGCGCATGCACTCCCGGACGGGCAGCCCCCGGGGATGTGGTCGTAGCTGTCAGGGGGGTGGACCCTCGGCGGCCACCGGGGAAACGACACCTTGTCGCGGCATAAGGCCCGACAGTCTGCTGCGAAACCCGCCAAGACGTGGGGTAATGGTCGATGTCTGGGCAACCGGGACTTCGGACTCGCCATACCCCAGCCCTGAATGGCCGGGTCCTCCGCCAGAGCCGCGGCCGCTCTGCCAGGCGCACAGGGCTTTGGTTCTCGCGCCGGGGCGGACCCGGCGCACCTTCCGGGCAAGGAGGGGACTGATTGATGCGTGACTTCGGGCAGCCGGCATCACCGGTCGGTCGCCGGACGGTACTGCTGGCGGTGGGTGGACTGGCATTCGGCGCCGCAGGCTGTTCCAGTGACCGCCCTCGTGTCACCGCAGCAGAAACCCCCGGAAACCCGTCGGGACTCCCGCGCGCCACGCCGTGGCATCCCAGCCCTGATGATGTCGATCCGCAGGTCAAGCTGCGCGCCGTACAGCTCGTCGTGGCTCTCGGCAGTTGGCGCACCGGGGAGCAGGGCGCGGCTGCGGCCCGGCGCCGGGTATCCGCCCTCGGGCTGGATCCGGGCCTCGTGGGACAGGCCGGGCGGTTGCTGACCTCCGCCGACGAGGCCGCGCTGCGGGTGGTGGACGCCCAGTACGGCGGCATCCTGGCGGACGCGGCCAGCGTGCTGGTGG
This sequence comes from Streptomyces sp. NPDC091209, assembly GCF_044757755.1. Classification (NCBI taxonomy): domain Bacteria; kingdom Bacillati; phylum Actinomycetota; class Actinomycetes; order Kitasatosporales; family Streptomycetaceae; genus Streptomyces; species Streptomyces sp. NPDC091209. The sequence continues at coordinate 195,640 of NZ_JBIVVR010000014.1, forward strand.
TCTGCCGGCAGTGGACCCGCCAGGCAGGCACAGTCACTGCGGGCGGAACCACCGTGGACGTACGGCTGAGCCGCGCGCGACCACGGTGGGCGGTCACCGCCCTGCATCCGGCCCGCCCAGGTCCGGCGGTATCGTCCCTGCCCTCCACCGCACGCAAGGTGCTGGACGACTCGCGTATCGGTCTGCCGCCGGCCGCACGGGCCGACGTGCGCGGCGGGCACGTCCACACCACCGTCCTGGAGGCGCTGCTGCGGTTGGCGGACACGTACCGGATGAACCTGAGCGTGATCCGCTCGGGCCATCCGCTGGACGTCTTCGGCACGTCCCGCCCCAGCGACCACCCGCGCGGCCGGGCGTTCGACGTCTGGCAGATCAATGGCCGCTCCGTGGTCGACTCGGCCACCCCCCGCCGTCTGATCGAGTCGTTCATGCGGGATGCGGCGGCGGTCGGCTCCTACAACGTGGGCGGACCGGTACTGCTGAGCGGTGCCACCGCAGGCCAGTTCTTCAGCGACCCGACTCACCACGATCATGTACACGTCGGCTTCCGCTCCTGATCGGCCGCCGGGCAACTGATCGTGAGGTTCACTGGGGTCGGCGGTGTCGGCGTGGTGGTGAACTTCGCGGTGTTCAACCTGTGCCGCTCGCTCACGCCACTGCCTGTGGTGCGGTGCAGCGTCATCGGCACCAGCGTGGCCGTTCTCCGTCAACTACCTGGGCTTCGCTACTTCGCCTACCGCGACCGGGACAAGCGACGGCCGGCAAGCGAGTTCACGCTGTTCGTCGTGTGCAGCATCATCGGCCTGGCCATCGAGAACGGCGTGCTGTACGCGACGACCTACTGGTTCGGCTGGGACACCGCTCTCCAGACCAACCTGTTCAAGGCTGTCGGACATGGATGTGCGCGGCTCTCGTGCAGTAGGGGGCGGTCGCCGAACGGCTGCCGCGTCGGCGATTGGCGGCCGCGCAGTTCGCAGCGTCCGCCGCCCGGGACGGGGATCATCGTCGGCGGGCTCATCGCGGTGGCGTCGATGCTCGTGCTGCGGCGATGGTCGGCCTCTCTCGCCCGGTGGCTCGCCGCGAGGCGGGTCGGCGCATTCCTGGTGATGCCCTCATGAGCCGCCGGGAAACCGCCGACCTGGTCGGCAGCACCGGCCTGGGCGCCATGACCGCATTCGGCCTTTTGGCAGGGACCGTCATCGAGAACGCGGGCGAACCGCTCTGGCTGGACGACAGCTTCCTCTCCAGCTCTATGGGGCATCGACCAGCCGTGGCACTGGCGCTGGCCCACGGGCTCACCGCCACCGGAACCGGCGCCTTCCCGTACATGCTCGCGGTGCTGGCCGGTTTCCTGGCGGCACGGACCGCTCGGAGCCGGCTGGTCACCATCGCGTTGAGCCTTGCCGTCCTGAGCGCGGGGCAGGCCGCGCGGTACGGAGTGATGGAGCTCGTCCATCGGCCCCGCCCACCGCACGAAAACTGAGCGACGCACGCGAGCGGCTGGGCGTTCCCGTCGGGGCACAGCACCTCTGCGGCCTTGGCGGCCGGTCTGTGGATCGCCGCGCTGGTCTTGCGTCCCCAGCGCGGGGCGATGCCGCTGCGACTCGGTGTCGCCTGCTGAGGCGTGCTGGTCGGGCTGAGCGAGAGCCGGCCCGCAGGGTGTGCGGGGTGAGACGGCGGACTACGCGTTTCATGACAGGCGGTGTCCGATCCCGCGCGCCGTGCCGATGGTCAGCACGCTGCCCGCCTCGCGCAGCTTGCGCCGCAGCCGGGTCAGGTACTGATCCAGTGTGTTGTCGCTGACCTGGGCGCCCTCGGGCCAGCCTGACCTGATCAGATCGAGGCGGCGCACGATGCCCCCGCCCGCGGTCACAAGCGTGGCCAGGAGGCGGAACTCCGTGGAAGAGAGGGCGATGGCGGTGCCGTGCACGGTGGCACTGTGTCCGACCAGGTCCAGGACCAGGTCCCCGGTCGCGGTTGCCGGGCCGGGTGCGGCTCGTTTGACGAACGAGCGCAGTCGAGCAGCGAGTTCGGCGAGGTGGAAAGGTTTGGGCAGGTAGTCATCGCCGCCTGCCGAGAATCCCGACAGCCGGTCGGCGAGGTGCTGGCGGGCGGTCAGGAAGATGACCGGGGCGAGAAAGCCGTTGGCGCGCATCGCCTGACACACATCCCGGCCGTCCGCGTCGGGCAGCCCAATATCCAGGACGGCTGCCGCAATGTCACCGGTGGCCAACCGCAGCGCGGTGGCGCCGTCGGCGGCGAGGACGGGCTCGAAGCCCTCCTCGTACAGTCCTCGGCCCAACACGTCCCGCAAGCCGTGGTCGTCCTCAACGACCAGGATCTTCTGTCGCATGGTCCTCAGTCGGTGCTCCGGTCGGGCGGATCGTGTCCGGGACGAGCGATGCGGGCAGCCACCGGGACATCACCCACAGACACTGCCCCAGCCAGCCGACGGCGAACAGCCAGCCGCCGATGACATCGGTGAGCCAGTGAACTCACAGGTAGACGCGAGTCGGTGGCGCTGACCACTGCCGCACTGCTGATAACGGTCCTGACCGTGGCGTTCACCACGAGGGTAGACCGTTGGCCCGCCCTCCCGTCCGAACCAGCCATCGGCCAAGTGCCGCTCCAACACGGCAAGCATTTCGCCGAGTGTCGTCGCACTGTTGCCGGTTTTGTACGCGGCCCGGGAGGCCTCTATCGCACCGAGCACCGGCGCGCACTGTGCCGGCCCCGCCCCCGATCGCCGGTCCACCGTCGCCGTCGCCGTCGCCGTCGATCAGTCTGGGGTAACCGCGGGGCGGTCGGAGCCATCAACGCCGGCTTCGACCGCCCAAACGGAGTGTGCGGATATGCCCGGGTTGCCGCAGGCGACCCGCCACCTGCGCTGTCCATGGCTCGGGTGTGTGCCGGGGCGGCGTGGTTCTCGGTGTAGTCCGGCACACTCAACCCGTCGGGCGGATGGGTCAGCCGGGCGGCGCTGGGTGGCCTGTCAGCCCATGTCCGTCAGGAGGGCGTTCAGTTCCTTCTCCTGCTGCGCGGGCGGCATAGGCGGGTTCGAGTGATCGATGCCGAAGGTCCCCAGCACCTTGTCCATCTGAGCGTCGATGGAGGTCCATCCGGTCTGGTCGAGCGGCTGCAGCGAGGCCTGGCCGGCATCCCACAGGTCACGGAGCGACTGTGCGGCCGTGTGCGCACCCTTCGCGTTCCCGGAGCGGGCGTCCCTGAGTGAGGTGGAGGCGAGGGTCTTCAGGGCGGTGACCTTGGCGGGCGGGAATTTCTTCACCGCCTCGCCGGGGGCCATCTGGACGGCGGAGGTGTTGTCGGCCTCCGGCGCCGGGCCGGTGTGCGGCTGGCTGTGGGCCCAGATCAGCAGGCCCGTGGTGGCGACGGTGAGCAGTCCGAAGCCGGCCAGGCCGACGCGCTCCTTTCGCGGGTCGCCGGTGGCGTGGGTGGCGTGGGCGGCCTCGTAGGTCTCGGTCACGTCCGAGCGCGTCACTGTCAGGTAGACCACGGTCGCCAGGATCAGGCCGAGGAAGATCAGGCTGGTGGTGAAGGTGCCCAGCGCGAGGCCGGTCGGCTCGCCCGGCTGAGCGACCTTCGGGGAGGCGAGCCAGTCGCCGATGTTGGCGCCCAGCGGGCGGGTCAGGATGTAGGCGAGCCAGAAGGACAGCACCGGGTTCGCGCCGAACTTCCACAGCAGCGTGATCGCGGCGATGAGGCCGAGCGGCAGCAGCACCGAGGCGCCCGGGCTCCAGCCGGTGAGCTCGAGGGTCCAGTCGCCGGTCGCGGTGCCGAGCGCGAAGGTGACGAGAACGGCGAGCCAGTAGAACGACTCGCGCGGAAATGTCGTGACCGAGTGGATCGACAGCGTGCGCTCGCGCAGCCACCACACGCCGAAGACCACCGTGAGCAGCACCGAGAAGACCGCGGAGCTGATCCACAGCGGCACGTTGAGCTGGTCGGTGAGGATGTCGGTGTACAGGGTGCCCGTGACGCTGACAACGACCACGGTCAGCCAGTAGGGGAACGGAACGTACCGCTTCAGCCGCAGCTGGACGGCCAGGACCACCACGAACACCCCGGTGAAGATCCAGGCCGTGTTCACCAGGCCGACGCCCAGCTTCATGTTGATCCAGTCGGCGAAGCTCTCACCCACAGTGGTGCACAGGATCTTGATCACCCAGAACCAGAGGGTGACCTCAGGGACCTTGTTGAGCATGAGGCGCCCGCTGCGCGTGCGCCCTTCCGTTGTCGTTGTCATGCAGGGAGGTTTACGCGGGGAACCTGCAAGCAACCTGACTACGTGATCGCACGCACGGCCGGGAGCGTCACCTCGACGTGACCGCGGCCGTCCGCGATCGCGCGGACCTCCACACCGGCCGAGGCGGCGATGCGCCGGGCCACAGGCAACCCCAGCCCATATCCATCGCCGCCGGTCACACCCGCTTCGAAGACCCGGTCGACCTCGTCGGGACTGAACCCTGGGCCGTCGTCCAGGACATCGACCACGATGGCGTCGCCCTGGTTGCGCGCGGTGATCCACACCCGGGACTTCGCATGCCGCAGGCCGTTGTCCAGCAGGGGGGACAGCAGCGACACGGCGACGTCAGAAGCCACGGCCGCCTCGGCCTTCGCCGGGAAGACGACCTCGACCGTGCGACTGCCGATCGCCTGCCGCGCGGCGGAACGCAGATCGCATCGGGTCCCGTCGTCCGTCCGTGCGCGTGCGGCCCGGAGAATCGTCGTGATCGCCGCATCGAGGCGGTCGACCTCGCTCAGCACGACCTCCGGCACCACCGGCTCGCCGGACAGCTGCGCCAGCTGCGCCTCGCCCCGCAGGACCGTGAGCGGTGTCCGCAGTTCGTGGGCGATCTCGTCGGTGAGCCGGCGCTCGTCCGCCAACGCGTTGTCGACGCGCTCCAGAAGGCGATCCAGGGTCTGTCCCAGTTCCCCGAACTCGTCGCGGGGGACGCCGAGGTTGAAGCGGCGCCCGGGTTCGTGATGACCCCAGTCGTCGGCGAGGGCCGCCATCTCATGCACGACCCGAAGCGCGCGGTGCACCACGAGATGCGCGACACCGCCGGCGAGGAGGATCGTGAGGCCGCCCAGGATCAACGACAAGGTCAGGCTTCGCTGCTCGGACGTCTCGTAGGGCGTGAGGTCCACCCGGACGATCACCATGACGTGGTGGCCGTCGACCGGGACCTGCCGCGCGTACAGGAGGGAGTCGTCTACGGTCGCAGTCTGCGAACGCCCCGAGTCCGCCAGCTCCTCGACACGCCCGACCACGCTCGCCGGTACGTTCCCGTCGATCAGACGGCCGTCGGCATACACCCAGGCCACCTCGTCCAGCGCCTCGCTACTGTTCTCCGTGAGCACGACACGGCCGCCCTTGGCGCTGACGTTCGCCGCGACCGCCTCGGCGCGCGTACGGGCCAGATCGTGCGCGTCGGCGTCCGTCACTCTGCTCAGCAGCACGTGCGAGACCACGACCAGGATGGCGACCACGGCGGTGGCGATCAGCACCGTGAGCGCGACGACGCTTCTACGGAATCCCGTCACTGCCATCGGTAGCCCACGCCGCGGACGGTCGCCAGACGCTCGGCCACACCCAGCGGACCGAGCTTGGCCCGCAGCCGGCGCACATAGGAGTCGAGGGTGTTGTCGCTGACCTGCGCTCCGTGCGGCCAGCCGGCGGCGACGAGGGCGTGGCGACGTACCGCGTCGCCCTGCGAGGCGATCAGGCGGCCCAGTAGTCGGAACTCGGTCGGGGTCAGGCTCATGCTCACCGCATCGTAGGTCACCACGTGCTTCGCCGGATCGAGGACGACCTCGTGGGGTGCGGGCGCCATGGTGGCCCGGCGCAGCAGCGCCCGGATGCGGACCAGCAGTTCCGGGATGTCGAAGGGTTTGGTCATGTAGTCGTCGGCGCCGGCCTCGAAGCCGCCCACTTTGTGATGCAGGCCGTCCAAGGCGGTGAGCATCAACACCGGCACGTCGACGCCGCGAGCCCTCAGGGCCAGGCAGACATCGCGGCCGTCGGCGTCCGGCAGCCCGAGATCCAGGACGACCAGCTGGGCCGCCGGTGTGAGCTGCCGCAGCAGGCTGTCGGCCGTGGCGGCGACGGAAACGGTGTGGCCGTCGTGCTCCAGGGCACGCCTGAGGATGCCGCGGACCGCCGCGTCGTCTTCGCACACCATGATGAAGGCCACGTGCCGACCCTAGATTCTCCCGTCCCCCTTCTCCATCTGCCCAGCTCAGCCACCCGACGCTCGGGGACGACCGGCCGAGCCGCAGCGGGTGCTCGCAGGAAATCCGCAATGGGTGGCATGGACCGTGTGCAGGAGTACATCGACGCCATTCCGCCAGGTCACCGCCCGTTCTTCGACCGGGTGAGCGGGCTGATCCTCAAGGAATTCCCGGGGGAGCTTGAACCGCTGGTAGAGGATGGTGGCCAGGAGCCGGTCGACGAAGGTGAGGCCGGGGCGCCGGCCGGTGCAGAGGCCGGCGGCACGGGTCTTCTGCCGGTCGCCGCCGCGTCGCTGATGGAGGTCTGCTTGCCGCTGAGCCGCGCGGGCCGCTGCCAGCTCGGTGACCAGCGAGTCCCACTGCTCGTGCGGGATGCCGGTGAGGGCGGGATGGGTCAGCGAGTCACGGCCGGGGCCGGCTTCGTTCTGGGGCGGGATCGGAAGGACGCCGTCCCGGCGGCGTTCCTGGGGGCGGAGGGTGTAGTTCCAATCGCCCTACCAGTCGTGGCGGCTCAGTGGCAGGGCGTTCAGCTGCCCGTCACTGGTACGGATGGCGGTCTCGTAAAGGGCGGTGTCGAGTTCGGCGCGGACTGTCAGTCCCGTGCGGGTGGTGGTCGCTGCGATGCTGTTCACGATGACTTCATGGCTGGTCAGCGGCCTGCCCCGGCCGCCAGTTCATCGTGATGTGGGAGAACAGTCGGTTGCCCGATTCGGTTCCACTTAGATGTGCCCGGAGGAAAGTGGCACACGGTGATCTCCAGACCGGTCTCGACAGTCAGCGCGGCCAGCTCGAACTTCCAGGCCCGGGTGCGGTAGCCGTTGGAACCGCCCGCGTCCGCGGTGATCAGCAGACGGTGTGAGCGCGGGTAGGTGTCGCGCCCAACCGCGTGCCACCAGCGGCGGACGGAGGCGACGGCGAAGACTGCTTGACCCAGCCCGAGTCCGAGGTCAGGTCGTAGATCCCGTACGGGACCGCCTTGCCCAGATCGGCATCGGGAAAGTCGTGGGTGTGATCCCGGACCGGATCGCCTTCGCGATGCCACTCGTGGCCGGCGTTCTTGTAGTTGCCGACCAGCTCCCTCTAATGCAGTGCGTACGCGCTTCCGCACCCCCTTGTTGAGGCGGGTCTGGAACGCGTGGAGCGGATGCCTCAGCTCCTTCTGACCTGTGAGGTCTCAAAGAAGACAGGCACCGTTCTCCACGGTGAGTTTCGTGGTGGTCTGGTGGGCGTCGGGATGACTCCGAACCCTCTTCGGCACGGCGATGCCTATTGAAAGACTGGCAGCGCCCGGCGTCCTCCGGCCACGATGAAATGGCAGGCCCCAGCGGACGTTGATGCTCGTGGTGCGAGCCCGCCGCATGGTGACCTCCTGTTCGTCTCCGCGAGCCCGTGAGCTCTGGGCGAGACCGAGGCCCGTGCGATGCGCTGGTGCCTCCATGGCCCAGCGACCGTGCTTCTGCTCCTATGGCCAGCCGCCGCTCGTCGAGATGCGGGAACAGCGTCGCGAACTTCGTGGCCAGGGCCGCCTCGATCCCCTCCGGGCTCTCCATACCATGGCAACGAGTCTCGGAACTGGAAGCGACGGCTTGTTTCCCGGCAAGCGCGTCCCGCCCCCGCGCCCCCTGCCTTGGCGAGACGATGCCCGATCCGGCCGTCGACCCTAGGGTGGTGACATGGCGGTGATCAACGGCTGGGGACGGGGAGCGCGAGCCCGGACCCGCGCGGTGGACGCGTTGGGCTCGGCCGTGCTGTTCGTGCTGTCCGTCGTGGCTGCCTCGGTCCAGCCGCACCAGCACCAGTTCCTGTTGCGGTGGCCCGCCGTGGCGCTGGCAGCCGTCGGCTGCTCCGCGTTGGTGTGGCGGCATCGCCACCCGTTCGGCGTACTGGCCGTCACCCTTGGCTGCGGGGTGGCCTTCCAGCTGCTCGGGATTCGAGACAGCCCATTGGTGACCGGCCCGGTTCTGGTGTCCGTCTACAACGTGGCCGCACGGACCGACCGGCGTACCGCCTGGGCCGTGGCAGCTGTCTCGGCTGCCGTCTTGGTGAGCGCCGGTGCGATGTGCACGCCGAAGTCGTGGCTGGACGCGGACAAGGTCGCGATGTTGGCCTGGATGGCTCTGCCGGCCGCCGTCGGGGACGGGGTGCGCTCACGCCGGGCCTATGTGGCGGCCGTGGAGGAACGGGCCGAGCACGCGGAGCTCACCCGTGAGCAGGAAGCACAGCAGCGTGTGGCGGCCGAACGCGTCCGGATCGCACGCGAGCTGCACGACATCGTCGCGCACCACATCGCCTTGATCAACGCTCAGGCAGGCGTCGCCGTCCATCTGGTGGACCAGCGACCGGAACAAATCCTCACAGCTCTGAAGGACATCCGGGACACCAGCCGCTCCGCGCTGGACGAACTACGGGTGACCGTAGGCCTGCTCCGGCAGTCCGACGATCCGATCGCGCCGCGCGACCCGATGCCGGGCCTCGCGCAAGTACCGGCCCTACTGGCGTCGTTCGAACGTGCCGGGCTGGCCGTGAGTCACGCCCGGCGCGGCACGGCCAAACCACTGGAGCCGGCGGTCGACCTGGCCGCGTACCGCATCGTGCAGGAATCCCTGACCAATGTGCGCAAGCACGCCGGAGCCGACCATGCCTGGCTGTTCCTTCACTACCAGGGTGAACGGCTGACGATCACCGTAGAGGACGACGGGTCCGCCGGACCGCACCATCCTCACCCGGGGGCCGGCCACGGGCTCATCGGGATGCGCGAGCGGGCGGCCACCATCGGGGGCAGGCTGTACGCGGGACCGCGCCCTGAGGGTGGTTTCACCGTGACCGCCGAACTGCCACTGCGCGCCGGCTGCCCCAGCCTGTAGCGGGATCGGAGAAAAGGGCATGACGATTCGCGTACTCCTTGCCGATGACCAGGCCCTGCTGCGAGGCACCTTCCGCATGCTGTTCGACGCCACGGATGACATGGAGACCGTCGCCGAGGCGAGCAACGGACGCGAGGCAGTCGAGCTCGCCGGCTCCCAGCGCCCCGACGTGGTCCTGATGGACATCCGCATGCCGGAGATGGACGGCATCGAAGCGACACAGCTCATCAGCGAGAGCGAGGACCTCGCAGGCGTGAAGGTGCTCATCCTGACCACCTTCGAGGACGACGAACACGTCGCCGAGGCGCTGCGTGCGGGTGCCAGCGGCTTTCTCGGCAAGGGCGCGCGACCCGAGGAACTTCTCGATGCCGTCCGTACGGTCGCAGACGGCGAGGCGCTGTTGTCCCCGTCGGCGACGCGAGCGTTGATCACTCGATTTCTGTCCCAGCCGGATCCATGCCCAGTGGCCGTACATGAGCGGCTGGAGGGCTTGACGCCGCGGGAACGCGACGTCACCAGCCTCGTGGCACTGGGCCTGACCAACGACGAGATCGCCAAGCGCCTGTTCGTCAGCCCGCTGACCTCCAAGACCCATATCAACCGGGCCATGACGAAGCTGGCAGTGCGTGACCGTGCCCAGCTCGTGGTCATCGCCTACCAGTGCGGGCTGGTCAGCCCGGCGTCCGGACGAAGCCATCCACAGGTGTCCGCGTAGTCGTCGGTACGGTGTTCCGTGGTCCGTCCCAGCAGTAGGCCGACGGGACATATACCGCGACCGTGGTAGCCAGGAATCGCTGCACGGAGACGACGCGCTGACGGCGGTTCCTGGGCGAAGGTGAAGCCATGAACGGAGGTTTCGCCATGACCGAAGCGCACTGCCTGACCAAGAACTCCGGCGAGAAGACTGCTGCCGAGGAATGCCGCACGATCCGTGAACTGCTGGCCGCACACGAACTCAAGACCCTCGCACCTGGTGAGGCGAGCTCGGTCAGAGCTCACCTGGCAACCTGCGACATGTGTCGGCACAAGCACGGCTCCCTGGTAACCGTGCCCGCACACCTGTCCCTGCTGCGCGACGCCCTGGCCTGCGGCAAAGGCCGACACACGCGGGTGTGCGCGGCCACCCCGGACGAATGCCGCCACGCGTCGCCCCGTCGACGCAGGCCAGGACGTTCACCCGTGACCAGGCAGATCACACTGTCCCAATGGGTCAGCAAGACCACGCCGTGCATCAGGTGAGAAGACCTCGCCGCCTGGCCACTGGCGGACCAAGGCAGGCCGTGGCCCTCAGCCGAGCGCGTCCACGTCCCGCACCGCTCGACAGGTGGGTGTGGCCCGGCACGAACTCCGTGAAGCCGTCGGCGACCGCGATGATCGCCTTCCGGCCGATTCCCGCTTCAGGGCGGGGTCGACGCCCAGCACGGGTGCGTGCCCCTCTTCCAGCAGGAGGGTGTGGCCGTCCGGCAGGGTCAGGAGGGGCGGCAGGTGTCCGGTGTTGGTCCAGTGCAGCTGCCACGGGCCGACAGCGGGCGCTTCGATGCGGCCGATAACCGCCGTGACGAGTTCAATGGTCGTCAGGCCCTGCATCACCTTGTCCAGGCGGCGCATCACACCCGCCGGGTCGTCACCGCTGTCGTAGGCCAGCGCGCGCAGCATGTCGCGCAGCTGCCCCTGTCGAAGAACGCTCGCAGCGCCTCCCGCGCGACTCCCTCCGCGGCTCCCCGCGCGATGGCGCCCTTCAGCCCCGGACCCCGTCACGGCCGTTGCCGGCCGTCGGGGTGGTCGACGGCTCGCCGACCGGTGTCACGTCATTGCGGTCGCTGGCCGGAGGCTGGGCAGGGCAACGGCCCATAAGTTGCTTGATCTTGTTGAGCAGGGACACGTGTCTTCCCTCGATGCCCGAGTCGGTGCGAGAAGGCGCGCTGCTCATAGCCTCCCGGCGGGCACGCGTGATCCCTTCCCGCACCCAGGGCACCGGAAGAGCTTTTAACCGAGGAGGAGCAGGGCGTTGGTAGGGCCTCAACCGTCGACCACGCCCTCTCAGGACAGACGGTCGACGACCAGTGAGCACCCCGAAGAACGCGGCGATCACAGCGACGGTGATCACCCGGTACCGTCCCCGACCGCCAGCACCGAGGCGCGGTGACCGGCAGGCTGTGATGTCGTTGAATACGGCATCGCGTGGTGGACACGCGAGCGAGCCCGGTCCTGTGATCGGGCTACCCGACCACAGGACCTGTGACTGAGCGTTGCAATGGGCCGGTTGAGCGTGTGGGTCCGCAGGGCGGCCTCCGGTGATCTCGCCGAGTCACTGGTTCGCTGGCCGCCCGGGAGCCTTGCGAGTTGCCGGCCGTGGACGTGCGGGAAGGCGGTGACGCGTCACCGGCCAGCGGACCGTCAGAAGTCGTACGGCTTCTTGGCGTTCCAGTTCAGCACGTCGGCCTCGTTCCACGTGAACTTCTGGTTCTGACCCTTGCTGACGACGGAGTAGAAGGGGCCGGGGCGACCGTCCTCGCCGCGCAGCGCGAAGGCGAGTGACTGCGCCGTGTGGTTCTTGGAGCCGTAGTCGAAGAGGTTCACCGCGCTGTATACCTTGCCTCCGGGCTGGAGCGTGATGTGCTTGTCGCCGCCCGGGGCGTCCTTCTCGGAGTGCGGCAGCGCGACGTTGTTGGTGTTCCAGTTGAGTACCACGGCCGGGTAGGAGGTGACCCAGCAGGGCTTGGTGCCCTCGTTCACCGCGGTGAGCAGCAGGTGGTCGCCCTGCTGGCCGGCGAACCGGTGCACCGCGGTGACCAGCATCTCGTCTCCGCGGCACTGCTGGACGCCGGCCGTTGTGCTCGTGCTCGCGATCTCCTGCGCCCCGCCCGCGGCGGTCGCCGAGGGCGCCCCTACCTTGGTGTCACCACTGCTGTTGGCCTGCGCCGCGCTGCCCTTGGCGTCCCCGTCGGATGCGGACCGGCTCTGGGCGGTCCCCGCGCTGTGGTCGAGGCCCGCCGCCTTCGAGCCGCCATCGGCGCCGCCACAGGCGGTCAGGCCCAGCGCCAGCGCGGCAGTGACGGTGGCCAGAGCGGCGCTACGGGCGGTACGACGGGCACGGTACGTGGTCATGATGAAAGCTCCCCCATGAGTCTGTCAGGACACGGCACCTTCCCTTGCTTTCGCAGGGCGGCCGGCCGCATCGGCTGTTTCGCTACACCCCAAGAGATGACGCCGGGACAAGCATTGTTCACCCGGTTCTGTCCGCATTCGGTAACAAGACAACTGGGCCCAGACACACCGGTGTTCACGCCGTGCCCGTCAGTGGTGCAGCGCCTTCGACTGCTGCGGCACAGAGCAGGGTCACCAGGCGCCCCCGCCCATCCGCGAAACGGTTCACCAGCGGTCCACCGCGCACGTGACCCCCGCGACACCCAGCCCCAACACCCTCAGCACCACCCCGGTCGGCGCCGGTGATGTCACGCCCAAGCCCGGCCACGAGTACCGGACCATCCAGCCACACCTCCCCCGGCGTCCCCCGGGCTGAACGCGGCCTGGCCGGCCCGGACGCCAGGAACGGGTCCCCGGCGGCCTTCCCCATGACCACCTTCCCCATGACCATCAGCTGGCGGGGAGTCGGTGAGGAAGCCGCGCCGCCCACGGGCGAGAGCGAGCGGCCGACCACGGAGTGGTTCGGCACCACGTTCCACTCCACCCGGATGCAGCACCTGGACGTCCCCCAGTCCGGCAACGGCATCCTGATCACCTCCTCCCTCGCCGAGATCGACGGCGTTCCGGCCTCGTGGCCGCTCCGTATACGCAACAACGACAGCGGCCAGGGGCTCGACGCGGTGGGCGCGGCCCTGGCTGCCGGGCGCGGCCACGTCTTCGGCGTGACCGAGGGGCCTGGATGCAGGACCGTCCTGGCGTTCATGCCCGACCAGCCCGAGGAAGGCGTCGGCACGCTGGCCCGGGTCCGTACCAGCGAAGGCCCGGACGGCGACGTCGTCTTCGAGCGGAGCGCGGAACGACCGATGGGGCTGTGGGCCGAAGCCGGGGAGAACCTGCTGCCGATCGTGCCGCTGCTCGGTCCGAACGCGCTGCCGGCGGACGAACTCGAGGACTGCCTGGTTGTGCCCCGGCTGCTACCGGCCCGTCTACAAGAGCTCGACCTCGCACACCCTGATCGGGGCCGGTCCGATGCCGGCGATCGGGCTGTGCCTACTGTGCGCCGAAGGCACCACGCTTCGCTCGCTGCGTCAGATCGACGTCCCTCTGGACCCGCGTCAGCGTGCCGTCCTCGAGACGGCGGCCGCTGCCACGGCGTTGGCGGGTCACCCTGCCGTCGCACTGGAAAGGCCGTGAGCGTGAAGGCGGGTCAGGACGCCAGATCGAGTACGGCCCACACCTGACGGCCCTCGCCGGTCATCTCCGTTCCGCAGCTGGCTGCGCCGAGTTCACGCAGGCGGGTCAGGACATCGTCGTCCCACTGCTGCGACGGACCGGGCTGGTGGCTGAAGGCCAGAACGAGTGCCTGATTGTTCTGCTCGGCGAGGTGGAGGCTGATGTGCCGGCCACCGTCCGCCACGACCGTGGTCACCAGGTGGCGTACCAGGCCCTCCAGCGCGTCCGGCGCCTTCAAGCCCCATTTGCCGAGCCGTCCGGTCACTTCGGTGAAGGCCTTTCCCGGCGCCCAGGGCTGCGCCTCCAGGGACCAGGAGGCGCCCTGACGGTTCTTCATCACCGGTCGGCCCGCACGGCCGGAGCACTGAGGCATGGGGAACCCGGCCGGTGCCAGCCACGTCTGAGGCGGTGGCGGCGACGGCGGCTTCTTCGGAGGTGGAGGCGTCTTCGGAGGGTAGTCGGGGCGCGGCTTGATGGCCTCAGGCCCGGTATCCGGCTCCACGGCGGCCCCCTTGCGTTCCCGGCTATGCGGTCACCCATCGTAGAAGCCCCATCAGCTCTCTGGCACGGTTCCTCGCATATCCGCTGCAGGTCCTCGGCCGTTCCCGCTGCCGCACCGATGGTCAGCGGCGCCACAAAGGAGTCTGGTCCGTCACCACGGGGGGAGTGACGGACCAGACGTGGAGCCCACGATGGCACAAGTCGCCTTCGGGCGGCGCGCGTTCACTCTCAGCGGTAGGGGCTCCAGCGGCCGAAGTGGGCCAGCAGTTTCCGCGCCGCGCGGCCGTCCAGCGCCGATGCCGGTCTGCGCCCGGAACCACTCGCCAGTGCCTGGTTCTGATCCCTGGCTTGTTTGATGTGCGAGAGGATTGGCGCGTGGCGAACGAACCGTTGACGCTTCGCGAGGAACGCCGCCCGTACCTCGCCTGTCCTGCCTGTGGAATCGTCGGCGAGCCGGACTCCGTCGACTGCGGCCTCACTCCTGACCAGGAGCACGTCGACTGGACCGTGCCCGTGACCGTGAGCTGCGGATCCTGCCGTGCGAAGTCCCGCGGCGATCCAGATCCTCCGGAAGATTGAGGAACCTGCACATACGGCTCCGGAGGAAGACCATGTCCGCCACTACGACCGCCTTCACGCATGTGTGGAGCTGAGATCCCGGTCGCCTGCCCACACCTCGACGCCACCGCACGCCATGTCCGCGACTTCGCGGACATCATGCACGACCTGCGCGGCAAACGACCTGCCCGCATGGATGGACCGCGTCCTCACAGACGACCTGCCCGCCTTGCACTCCCTGGTCAACGGCAAGAAACGGGACCTGAACGCCGTCACCGCCGGCCTGTCTACGCCCTGGAGCTCTGGTCAGGTCGAGGGACCGGTGACCAGAGCCAAGCTCCTCAAGCGCTTGGGCTACGGCCGCGCCAACCTTGATCTGCTCCGCAGACGCATCCTCCTCAGGACGTGATCGCGGGCTGATGGAGGGGTCGGACACGGTGAGCGAATCGATCTTGCTGGTCTGCGACGGCCTGCCGCACACAGTAGTCCTGACTGGCTCTGGCCTCCGGACCATCGAGATCGTGAAACAACACCGGCCCGCGTTTCAATTCCCGCAAAATGGCGTTCAGGTCGACTCCTGGTCCGGCTGCGGGTAGCCGACCTCAGAGATGTCCTGAGCCAGGCCGGTCAAGCTGACTTCAGGGTTCAATCCGCGTCTTCACCGTCGCGGCGGTTCTTCCACGCTTCCCACGCCGCCTCGAGACCTAGATGATCAATTCAAGAGGGTGCCTGAGGAGGGTGTGGCGGTGGGCGGTCAGGCGTCGTCGACTTCGGGGTTCGTGAACCGCACGGGCTTGCCCAGCGACCGGGCGTAGGTGATTTCGGCTCGGGTGCTGTCTCCGATGTAGTCGCCGACCAAAGCGCCTGAGTTCGCGATTTCTGAGGCGCTGGTACCACGAACTTGGCCCCTGCCGCCCGGGCTTCTCGGCCGTGGGCGGCTCGGTTCCGGCGGATTCGAGGTCGAATTCTTGGCGTCGGTCATGGGGCCGGAGCGAGACGGTCAGTGAAGCTCGCAGCCGCGGAGCATCACGGAGTCCACGAAGGTTCCGAAGCTCGATCGCCGGTTACCGAAAGGTCACATTCGGCGCGGCATAGCTCCGTCCTGCCAGCGATAGAGGTCGCGCAGCAGGGAAATTTCGGCGCCGTGATGGATCAGTTCCCTGTTGACGTGCAGGACCCTGTTCTCCATGGGAAACCGCTCGGGACCCACCGTGGGCGGATTGTCCAGGTCAGCGTCCGAGAGTTCGCGGACCCCCGCGTTCCATCGCCCATACATCTCATCGAGTTGTTTCAGGGCCTCGTCAGCGGTCCCCGCGTAGGCGAACGCCTCGGAGTCGAAGTCCCGGCCGCCGAAGTACCACTCGACCCGATAGGCCAGGCACGAGACGATGATGTGCCCAAGGCGCCAGGCGATCGTGGTCACCGGCGCCGGTTCCGGCACCAGGTCGGGGGACGCGTAGTCCAGCGTCCATTCCCCCGAACCGTCCGACATCGGTGCGGCCGACGTGCCACGTGGGCGGATGCTCCAGCAGCCCCCCACCGGCTCCCAGAAGTACTCCTCGTCGGTGAGACCTTCCAGCCGTGGCCGCAGGTTCTTGCGCCAGTACCAGTCCAACTGCTCCGCGAGCCGCTCGCTTCTTGTCATCGCCGCACACTACATACAACGGAGACCTGGCTGCGCCCCTCGCAGACGCCGTCACCGGCCGTCTACGGGGTGTCCTCCTGGTCTTGGTCGGATATGGGGTCGGGGTGGAATGGCCTGGTGTAGCGCAGTCCGGTGTCGGGGTGATGTTGAATACCGCGCACAGGTGTTGCGGGTCGGCGCCGGTGACGGCGGCCTCCTCGAGGATTCGGTCCTCGCGAAGTCGTCGTGCGGTGACGGGGAGATCCTTGAGCAGGGGCCGCATCCAGCCGATGGTGACCGGCGTGCGAGAGTGCGCGGTCTGCGAGCTGAGGAACAGGTGGGGGTTGCGGGTGTGTGGCCAGCGTGCGTTCCGGAGGCAGATGTAATCGGAGGCGGCCTGGCGAGTGAAGGCGTCGAGGGGATGGTCGATGTCGCCGAACGAGAGTCGGCCGCCGGTGAAGTCGATGGCAGCCAAGGGCAGTGCTCGGGCCTGGTGTGGGTAGAGCGCATGAATGCCGATGAGGGCGATCAGCAGCTTGAGGGCGGGGTCCGTGGCGGCGGCCGCGGCAAGAGTTTGGATCGCCTCGGCGCTCAGTGGCGTGGGCACCGAGGTGGGCTTCGGCCCCAAGCGCAGGCCGCGTGCGGGATGGACGAACAGCAACCGTTGGCTCTTGAGGGCTGGGCCCGCCGGTCAGTCGACGCCTTCGATGATGCGGAAGTCGCGCTCGACGCCGTCGGGGAGGGCCACCAGCGCCTTCTGGTATGCCTCGCTCTCGTATGCCGCGACGGCCTGTTCAAAGCTGTCGAACTCGATCAGAACGACGCGTTGCGTGATTCCGGCCTCGTGGGCGACGACTTGACCGCCACGGGACAGGAGGCGCCCGCCCCCAGCCTGGACAGCCGGACGGGCCAGCTTGTCGTAGGCAGTCAGCCTCTCAGGGTCGGAAATGGCGGGGTAGACACTGACCCAGTAGCCCTTAGCCATGGAAACCTCCTGTGTTCGGCCGGACACGTCCGACTTCGAATTGACACTCAGATCGGTCGATCCCGGCGACGGGTACTGCGGTGAGTGGAATCGCCATATGCGCAGGTTAGGGCTTGATGTGCGGCCGAGGGAAAGACCGGTAGAGGGCTCCGACGCCGCGATCACACCAGACACTGCAAGATCATTTCACCCGTGAACGGCAGTCCGCGTACCGCCCTATGGCCTCACAACTCCCACCAGAGGTCGATCCTCGCGTGGACGCGTTCGCGCAGACAGCTTGAGTGTGAGTAGGCCCGTTGCCGCACATCACCGCCCCGCGCCCGGTCAACCGCACCAAGTCTGAGCTCGGTCGCCCCCAGGTCCTGATCAAGATCGATGATCAGGTTGCAGAAGCAACAGGCGGGGTTCCGGTCCAACGACGCACTCCCTGGTGGCCGAGCCAACGGTGAGCGCACCGTCTCCCAGACCCTACGTCGAGACAGGCGCCCCGATTACGTGACAGCCCTCAGCCCTGCTCAATTCCGCATAGGGCGGGCGATGCCGTCCGACTTCCCGTCCTGGCCGCGTGTCTACGCCTTCTTCGCCCACTGGCGGGACACGGGGCAGGTGACCGAGTCGCACGAACGGCTGCGGGAGGCGGTCCGCGCCGACGAAGGCCGCAGTCCGGAGCCGAGTGCGGCTGTGGTGGACTCGCGGGCGGTGAAGCCGGACGCCACCGTCGCCCATGGCTCATGCGAGTTCGACGCAGGCAAGAAGATCAACGGGCGCAAGCGGCATCTGCTCACCGACACACTCGGGCTTCTCCTGTCCGTGCTGGTCACGCCGACGTCCACCACCGACGTTGCAGCATGCGCGCCGGGCGGGCCGAACTGCCCCGTGGACACGACCGGATGCCGACTGATGCGGATCTGCTGGCGAGTGTCCTGAAAGCCTTCCCCTTGGAGAGCTGCTGCGAGGCCAGGACATTTCTATTACAGGGCTGTCGAGACTCTCCCCGCACAATAATGATCAACACGGAGCCCACCGGCGCCCGTCCGAGCAACAGGGAAGAATCACCATGCGACCGTTCCACGCCGCCGCCGCATTCGCTGCCACGTCCGCGCTGGCCCTGACACTCACGGCCTGCGGGAGCGACAACGGCAGCAGCAGCGCCTCGGACAGTCAGTCGTCCGCACCCGTCGCCTCGCCCGCGACCACCGCACCCAACGGCACCCCGGCCGAAAACGCGGGTGCCACGAAGGACACGGGCAGCAGTACGGGCGCCGGCGGTACGGACACCAGCAACACCGGCGCCGAGCGCTGCCACACCGCCGGGCTGGGCCTCTCGTTCGGCTCCGGCGACGGCAAGGTCAGCAGCTCGGACGACCAGCAGCAGCTGGCCGTGGTGGTCAAGAACAAGACGTCCGCCGCGTGCACCATCCAGGGCTTCCCCGGCGTCGACCTGAAGTCCTCCAGCGGCAGCTGGTCGCTGACCCGCAGCAGCGTGACGCCCAAGAAGCTCACCCTGCCCGTCGGCGGCAGCACGACGTTCACCATTACCTTCCTGCCGTGGACCCAGGGCAGCGGCACCGAGTTCAAGGCCACCTCGGTCGTCATCACGCCGCCGAACGAGACCACCTCGACCACCCTGACCTGGCCCGGCGGCAGTGTCCTGCTTCAGGACGGCGCCACGCACCCGGGCAGCTACACCGGCCCTGTCGGCGGCTGAAGGCCCGCACCGGCCGGCCCGGGCTTGGCTCCGACCGCAACGCTTTCAGGCCGGTCCTCCGCGCGCGTTCGACTCGTGGGCGATGCACGCCGCCGTTGAGCGACGCGCATCGCTCACCGGCCGCACCGTAACGGTTGGCGTTCTTCGTCGCTCCGGTGGTCGGGCTGGCGCATCGACCAGCCCGTGACCTTGCGGACGCCCGCCGGCTGCCGGGGCAACAACAGGCATGCGGCGCCGCCTCGGTCGCAGGTGGTCGCTGATTGCCTGGTAGCTGCTGCGATAGCCGAGCTCCTGGAGTTCGGTGTTCAACAGAGCTGGTGTCAGCGGACGATCCGGTCCACGACCCGGACGGACGTGCGCGTTTCGCTGGCTACCGGAGGGCGTTCGACGAGCTGGCCCCGGCGGATGCAGCTACCCTCAACGCCCAAGTACTCCCGATCCCGACCATGGGATGGCGAAACAGCACCGTCTGCGAGTATCTCGACAGCGGCGTCGCTGAGGTCGTGCAACCGCTGACGGCCTGCGTCGCATCCATGCTGGTGACACCGGGGTCAGAGGCGTCCAGGCTCGCCGCCATCGCGTTCGGCAACAGCAACACCGAGATTCCCTCGGACCGTTCCCGTCAGTAGGTGGTCCTCGCCCAGCACCCGCACGCGGTACTCGAACGCGCTCCAGGACCGGGATCATCTGCGGCACGTCACGGCTGCCCCGACGTGATCAAGAAGGGGGTGACCGGGAACGCCGTCGAGCGAGTCCGCTGAGCTGCGGGCCGCTCGCCGACGGATCCGTGAGCTGGAAACCGAGCTGCGGATCGTCCGGCAGGCGGCGAAGTTCCTCGGTGAGGACAAGCCGGCCCCAAAGGCTCTACCCGGTGATCGACCGTCTCGTCGATGCCGGGGCACCGGTCGACCGATGCTGCCGGATCCTTGGCGTCACCCGGCAGAACGAGTACAAGCGCAAGCGCACAGCGACCACACCGCGGCAGCTACGGCGGGACTGGCTGACCGGGCTGATCCGGGAGGTCCACGTCGCCTCCCATGGCACCTACGGCTACCACCGTGTCCATGCCGAGCTCACCCTGGGCATGGGCATCCAGGTCTGCTCCAGGACCGTGTCGGTGCTGATGGCGCAGGCCGGGATCCACGGCCTGCCCGGACCGGTGCGGGTCAAGCGCCTGCGGGGTGTCGTCACCGCCGAGGACCTGGTCCATCGCACGTTCCATCGGCTGCGTCCCGACGAGCTGTGGGTCACCGACATCACGCAGCACCGGACCAGGGAAGGATGGGCCTACTGCGCGGCGGTCCTGGACGCGTTCAGTCGCAGGATCGTGGGCTGGTCCATCGATTCCAGGCAGGACTCCACCCTCGTGGTCAACGCGTTGGACATGGCCATCCGCAACCGCCGCCCTGAGCCGGGCGGGATCGTTCACGCCGATCACGGAACCCAGATCACCTTCTGGGTCTTCGGGGAGCGGATCCGCTCCGCCGGCCTTCTGCCGTCGTTCGGCACCGTCGGGGACGGCCTGGACAACGCGATGATGGAATCGTTCTGGTCCTCGATGCAGATCGAGCTGCTCAACCGTCGGCGGTGGAAGACCCGGGTCGAACTGGCCAACGCGATCTTCGAGTACATCGAGATCTTCCACAACCGCCACCGACGACACTCAGCACTGGGCTAGTGCACCCCCATCGAGTACGAACTACTCTCCGAGAACGACACCATCCCGGCTGCCGGTTAGTCACCGAGACTGGAGCCCAAATGGTGGGGCAGGTCAACCTGTCACCCAAACCTGCAGCAGACCCGCGGCACCTGACCCGAATGGGCCGGAGGTCCAGATCCCGCATCAGGAGTGGCGTGACGAGTACCGCGAGGGCATCGACGTCCGTATCAAGGACCTCCCGGACCATGTGACGGTCATCAGGTTCTACAACTCCGCGTGAGCCAAAGCGCAGTGCGCGGCTTCGAAGACAGACGGACGGGGCCGGTCAGTCCTGCACCACGGGAACGTTCTGGCTCGGCTGCGAGCGGTCGCCGCGTTCGCCCGCCTCCGCGCTGAGGAGGCCGCCAGGACGATGCGGGGCAGCGCCGTGCAGAACGCCCTGCGCGAGGTCCTTCCCGAGCTCGTGGAGAACGACCTTGCCGTGCGGATCTTCGAGACGAACGCTGAAATCGCCACAGCGGCAGAGAACGTTGTCAGTCGGCTCTGCCAGGGCGTGCGCCGTGGACGAACTGGTGGAACGTGTCGACGATCAAGATCGTGTGCTGGGGGTGGTGGTCAGCCGCCGGCAGGCCATCCGGAAGGGTTGGCTGCACCGGGTCGCCGTGACGGTATGCCGTGATGAGCGTGGCAGGATTCTCGTTCACCGGCGGCCTGAGCAGCTGTCGCCCTCCCCCTGGCTCCACGAGGTCATGGTCGGTGGCGCCGTGAATGTCGGCGAATCCTACGACCAGGCCGCCGCGCGGGAGCTGGCCGAAGAGCTGGGCATCCATGTGCTGCCACGCCTGCTGTTCACGTTCCTCAACCGCAGCGGTTTGAGCCCTCACTGGCTCGGCGTGCACGAAGCCGTGATGCCGGACGTCGTGGCCGCCGATCCTGATGAGGTCGCCTGGCACGGCTGGCTGACCGAGCCGGAGCTGCGGTCGGCCCTGCTGGAGTGGCGCTTCACCCCCGACAGCCACGAAGCCTTCAGCCGGTATCTCGCGTTCCGGACCGCGCGGTCCTGACCTTGCCCGCTTCTCGGGTGCCTGCTCGCTCTTCGAATCCGGACCGCTCAACCGGTCAGAACGACGGGGCGCACGGGAGCACCGTGGGCGAGGCCGGTGAGCAGGTCGGCGAGACCGAGTGGGTAGACGGTCTCAGTGGTGCTGTGCAGTTCGGCGGTGGTCCACCAGCGTCGTTCGCGGATCTGGTCGGCCTGGGTGGCGGCCGCCGGGTCGACGGCGTCGGCGTCGACCCGCGCGAGGTAGTACCGCTCGACCTGGCGGACGAGGTGTCCGCCGACGTGGTGCTGCTGGTCGCGATCGGCCAGTACCGGGCCCAGCGCCACATCGGCGATGCCGAGTTCTTCCAGCACCTCGCGCCGGGCAGCGGTGCGGTAGTCCTCCCCCGGTTCCAGGCTGCCGCCGGTGGTGGCCCAGAACCCGCCGTTCTCGTCGTAGCGCAGCAGGAGAACCCGCTGTTCACGGTCGAGGAGGACGACGCGGGCGGCCTGGCGCAGGGGGAGGCTGGTCATAGATCCAGTGTGGCAGTCAGGCCGGTTCTACGAGGTAGTCCCCGATACACGCGGCGTCCAGGTCGGTGGCCTGGAGGGTGGCCAGGGCGTGAGCGGGCGTCTTCCTCGCCATGACCGCGTGAGCATCACCCGCTGCGCGGCAGAGAACTTGCTGGTGGACGTCTTGGACCCCGCAGCCTCCGTGTACGGCGAGCCGGACTGAAAAGCCCGCGAGTGCCGCGGACATTCAGGGGTACTGGCGCACCCTGCTCGGCCTCGCCTACCTCCACCGTGACCACCCCGACATCCCGCACGAGGTCCGCCCGGTGGACGCAGACGGTGGCAGCGACGGCCCGAGGTAGTCCTCGGGCCGCCGCTGGTCTTGCTGTTCAGCTCTCGGTGATGCGGGTCCAGGTGAACGGACCGAACGAGGTGGACGTCGTCGGGTTGTGGGCTCCTGGGGTGACGGTCAGCTTCAGCCATTCCAGGGGTGTGGTGCTTCCGTGTACGACGATGCGGTGGAAGTTCCGGACGGCGTAGCCGGGGTGGCTGTTCCAGGCGTCGTACGCGCAGACGTCCTCGTCGCCCGTGCAAGGCGCGCCCTGGGTGAGCGGGTTGTCCGAGCGGTAGACGTGCGAGTCGCCGACGAGCAGGAGCACCGGCTTGCCGAAGGCGGCGGTGTGCCTGGCGAGACTGGAGACGACCGGCTCGTAGTTCGCCACGTGGTCGGCCGTCTTGCCGTCCAGGTCCCACATGTCGGCCTGGGTGGTGACGACGACGTTGGACATGCCGCCGACCTTGGCGAGCGCGAAGGCGGTGTCCAGCCAGCGCAGGTCGGCCGCGGTGCGCTGGGCGGCCTCGTCGAGCTGCTCCTGGGAGGCCGTCGGCGCGCCGTACCAGGGGTCGGCGTCGTTGTTGGAGCCGCCGGGCACGTTGACCGTCACGAACAGGGTGCCGTTCTTGACCCAGAGCACGTTCTCCACGTACTTAGCGTCCTCGGGGTGCGCCCAGTTCGGCAGCTGCGCCTGCGACAGGACGCGCAGTGCCCCACTGCCGAGGGTGTGGCCCGGCTCGTGGAAGAACGTCTTGCGGACCAGATCCAGGTTCGCGGCCGGGTTGCCGGAGGCGTAGTCCACCGACTGGCCGGTGGCCGGATCGAGTACGTAGTCGATCTGCCCCGTGAGCGGGTTGTACGTGCCGCCGCCCTCCTTGGCCTTGTGGCAGTCGGCCCACTCGTTGTCGCCGGGGGTGTAGACCATCGGATCCGCGAAGGTCTTCCACAGCGCGGCGATGGACTGGTCGTAAGCGGCGGTGCAGTACTGCTTGCCGGAGTGGATGTCGCCGACATGGATCACGGTGCTGACGTCCGGATCGGCGTTGACGTTGGCGATGAACGCCGGCGTCCCGTCGAACTCGGAGGTGTCGGTCGGGGAGGTGCCGTACGGGGCGTCGCCGTACACGGCGAGCGTGAACGGCGCACGGGCCCCGGACCCGGAGTCGGTCGCGTTCGCCGTCACGGCGGTGGCCGATATCGCGCTGAACGCCAGGGCCAGGCCCACGGCTGCAAACGACCTTCTCTTCATTTGTCTCCTCGGTGAGTTCGACCGTGCCGAAGCAGCGTGCTGGCAACGCCCGTCTCACCGGAAACGGACAGGCAAACGGAAGTTGAACACGGCGTCTATCGATCAGTCATCCTGGCGCGGCATGTCCAGCCGCTCTCCGATGGCCTTCTCGATACGGGCTCGGTGGGCCGCCTCCCACACGTCGAAGGGACTCCCCGATCGAGGTCACAAGTCAAGCCCCAGGACCAGAGATCAGGCCGGGAGCGTGTCTGCCGTATGGAAGGCATGCGATAGCCCCGGTCAGTTCGCCGTCTGCTCGTCAGTCGTGGTCGGGTGGTACGAGGCTCAGGTGAGGCGGCGGACCGGGGGACGCTTCGGCCTGGGGAGAGCGTGTCCGGCCGTGGGCGTGCATGGTCTCGGTCTCCCAGTCTTCGAAGATTCTGGGCAGCGCCTTCGGATCGCGGTCCGGGTCGCGGTACCAGTGGATGAAAGCGCGGGCAGCCGGACGATGGGCGTCGCAGGCCGCGCAGAGTTCCATCCACACGCCCGTCATGAGCGGGCCGTTCCGCTGCAGCAGCAGAGTGCTGCCGCAGCGGGAGCAGGGCCGGGTTTGCCGTTCGTCTGCATCCCGCCAGAGCCGGGCGAGTTCTTCGTCGCTGGTGTTGTCGAGGCTGCCATCAAGATTGCCGACGCGGCAGAAGTCTCCGTCGCTGCGTACGACGTAGCGCCAGGTGAACGCCATACAAAACCCCCTCTCGGGGTTGAACGTGACGCGAACGGCCACGATCCGCCCGCAGACGGACCAACGTCAAGAGGGCAGCACGCGCTCTATCCAGGGGAGCGCCGACGTCCGCCATGGCTAGACGGTCACGGGCGAAGGCCGCCGCACCAGCCCACCACCTGCTATCAAACCGGCATGATGTGGGCGCCAGTGAGGTCTTCGACCACGGCGAGGTCGAGTTCGGCGGCACGCTCCCAGAGGTAGTGCTGCTCAAGGGTCAGGCCCAGCGCCTCGTCAGAGGCGATGAGTTGGATAGCGGCGGCGGCCAGTCCGGGCGCAGCCGCAGCCACGGCCTGGCACATGGCCGCGTCGGCGGCGTCGGTCGCGGGCAGGTCAGCGGCGTAGTGCGCGGCCATCCCGTGGACCTCGACCGCCCGAGCGCTGATCCGCTCCAGGGCTGCGTTCGCGCAAGCATCGCCCTGGTCGGCGCGCAGCA
Source organism: Streptomyces sp. NPDC091209 (assembly GCF_044757755.1). Taxonomy (NCBI): domain Bacteria; kingdom Bacillati; phylum Actinomycetota; class Actinomycetes; order Kitasatosporales; family Streptomycetaceae; genus Streptomyces; species Streptomyces sp. NPDC091209. The sequence continues at coordinate 220,503 of NZ_JBIVVR010000014.1, forward strand.
CGGGGTCGACCAGGTGGTGGCCCGCGGTCGCGGCGGCCGGTCGCGGCGGTGCGTGTTCGGGACCGGTTTCGTGCGCGGGCTCGGGGAGGGTTGCTGCAGCGCCTCTCGGTGAGCGGCTACGCAGCTTGTCCACGCGTTGGCGCACCCAGGCTTTGACGTGAGGGCGGGCGGCGGCGAAGCCGCGGGCCGCCGCGCCATAGGCGAGGTCCCCCAAGCGGTGGGCCACCTCGCGGACAATGATGTCCGCGAGGTGACGGAGGAACTTGTCGTCGTGGGAACGGTGGTCGTAGCCGTCCTGGAGGCCGCCGGCGTACCGGTCGGAGACGTCGAACAGCTCAGCCTGTCCGATGAGCGAGTTGTCCCGGTCGTCGCGTACGGTGCCGCGCATCCCGTTGGAGGAGGCGCGGGAGTAGTCGAGGTGAGTGCCGGCGGGATACACGCCCTCCACGAACCTGCGGTTCGGCGGCCGTTCGTTGTCAGACATGGAAGCACTAGAAGGCGGCACTGACAGCACAGGGGCGAAACCCATCGTGACCAGAACCGTTTTCAGCGAACCCCATCCCCCCGGTTCACGCGGTGCTTTGCCAGGAGCGCAGCCGGTCGGCGATGTCGTAGACGGTGAGCCGTAGCGCGCGAATGTCGCTGATCAGGTCCCGCCACGGCTCGAAGGAGTCGTCGACTTCCTGCCCCGAGGCCCGGATGTATGCCACCGCCACGCCGTACGCGAAATAGGCGTTCCGGGCCGGCAGCGGGCGCAGCAGGACCAGTTGCTCCAGCAGGGCGGCGGCCCGCCAGTAGGCGTCGGGCTCGCCCGAGTCCAGCTGGGGTGTGTTCACCCGGTGCCGGGCGACGGCGGCCACCAGGCCGGAGTAGTCCCGGACCCCGAGCTCCTTGCCGAGCAGTTCCTCCTGTCGGTCGAGGAGCCATCGGATGTCGATGTGCAGTTCCAAGAGTCAGGCCGCCCGCCCCGCGCTGGTGTGCCGGGCGGGTGCGTCGTCGGGGAAGGCGTCGTCGAAGGCCTCGGCCAGGCCGGGGCGGGCGATGATGCCGCGGAACTCGGCCGTCGCCCTGCTCAGCGCGATCTGGTTCTCTTCGACTTTGGCCAGCTCAGCCAGGTAGGCGCGCACGCTCTGTCCGCGGGCTGCGGCGACCGCAGCGAAACGGTCCCTGGTCTCGGAGTCAACCTGCGAGCACCGCTTCGACCGCGACGAACTCGACCCCGCTCAGCACCGGCGGGCCCCGCTCGCCCTCGCCGACGACCTCGGCACCCGGTTGCGCACCTCCGGCCAGATCGCCACGGGCGTGACCTGCACGGTCCGCTTCGCCGACGCGAGCTCCACGCGCCGCAGCCGCACCCTGCCCGAACCGACGCAGCACACCGTGCTCCTGGCCCGCACGGCATACGCGCTGTACGACTCCCTTGCCCTGCAACGCGCCCGGGTCCGCAGCATCGCCCTGCGCGCCGATGCCCTGAGCCCCGACGACCGGGCCACCCGGCAGCTCACCCTCGACAGCACCGACGACAAGCCCCTCGCGATCGAAGCCGTCGCCGACCGCGCCCGCGCCCGCTATGGACACAGCGTGCTCTACCCTGCCGCCCTTGCCGTCACCACGCGGAAGACGTAGACCAGCAGCGTGCTGTTCGCGCTGCTCCGTGACAGTACCGTCTACGAACCCACATCCCACGCCTCCCCCGCACGAGCGCACCTGGTTGGCGTGGCCGGGCCCCAACCCCACCTTCGACAGCCCGGACGACCTCGCCGAGTCGCGGACGGCCTGGTCGGCTGGCTTGACATGGTCTCCGAGGAGATGGCCGTGACGGTGCAAGGGTTCGGACCGCCGCTCTCTGCCCGACCGGCCGGGCGCCTCGCCGGCCGGCCTACAGCTGTTCGAAGCGGGTCATGAGCAGTCGAGGCAGCTGACTGCCCGTTTCCGGACCGTGACGATCGGAATTCCCGGCTCCCTCACCTGCGCTGTCGTACACCCTCGCCATGAGCTACACACTCTATGTATACACGGCGCGTATACACGGCGTGTATAGTGCGGGTCATGTCCATCGGTCACACCCTTTTGGGGCTCCTGGAGTCCGGCCCGCGACACGGTTACGACCTGAAGCGGGCCTTCGACGAGACGTTCGGTCACGACCGACCGCTGCACTACGGCCAGGTCTACTCGACGATGTCCCGACTGCTGAAGAACGGCCTCGTCGAGGTCGACGGGATCGAGGCCGGCGGCGGCCCGGAGCGCAAGCGCTACGCGATCACCGACGCCGGCATCACCGACGTAGAGCGGTGGCTCGCGACCCCGCAGAAGCCGGAGGAATACCTCCAGTCGGCCCTCTACACCAAAGTCGTCCTCGCGCTGCTCACCCACCGGGACGCCGCCGACATCCTGGACACCCAACGCTCCGAACACCTGCGCAGCATGCGCATCCTGACCGACCGCAAGCGCAAGGGCGATCTGGCGGACCAGCTGATCTGCGACCACGCCCTCTTCCACCTGGAAGCGGACCTGCGCTGGCTGGAGCTGACCGCCGCCCGACTCGACAAACTCCGTGAGGCTGTAGCTCGATGACGACTTCTCCCCCTCGTTCCCTGCTCACCGCGCAGGACCTGCGCAAGACCTATGGGCACACCCATGCCCTCGACGGCGCCGAGTTCTCCATCCACCCCGGCGAGGTCGTCGCCGTCATGGGCCCCTCCGGCTCCGGCAAGTCGACGCTGCTGCACTGCCTCGCGGCCATCCTGCCGCCCGACTCCGGGTCGATCACCTACAACGGGCGCGAGGTGACGACGATGAGCGACGCCCAGCGCAGCGCTTTACGCCGCTCGGAGTTCGGCTTCGTGTTCCAGTTCGGGCAGCTCGTGCCGGAACTGACCTGCGTGGAGAACGTCGCCCTGCCGCTCAGGCTGAACGCCACCTCCCGCAAGGAAGCCGAGCGGGCGGCGCTCGGATGGATGGAACGCCTGGAGGTCGACGACCTGAAGGGCAAGCGGCCCGGCGAGGTCTCCGGCGGCCAGGGCCAGCGCGTCGCCGTGGCCCGCGCGCTGGTCACCGGCCCCCGGGTGTTGTTCGCCGACGAACCGACCGGCGCGCTCGACTCCTACAACGGTGAGCGCGTGATGGAACTGCTCACCGGCGCGGCCCGTTCCACCAACGCCGCCGTCGTCCTCGTCACCCACGAGACACGGGTGGCCGCCTACTCCGACCGCGAGATCGTCGTACGCGACGGCAAGTCCCGGGACATGGAGCGCGCCATATGAGTCCGCGCCAGTGGTCCAGAGACCTGGCCATGGGAGCCCGGTTCGCCGTCACCGGCGGCCGCGAGGGCTGGGTCCGAATGACGCTGACAGCGGTCGGCGTCGGCCTCGGCGTGGCTCTGCTCCTGTTGTGCACCGCGATGCCCAACGTGCTCACCTCCCGCAGCAAGGTGGAGGACGCCCGCTACGCCAACACGTACTCCCAGACGGTCCCGCCCAAGGCCGACAACACTCTTCTGATCGCCGATGCCGACACCACCTGGCACGACGACGACGTCCGGGGCCGGTTCGTCGAACCCGAGGGCAGGCGGGCGCCGCTGCCCCCCGGGGTCGACCGCTTCCCGGGTAAGGGCGAGATGGTGGTCTCCCCCGCGCTCAAGGACCTGCTGGACTCGGACAACGCGAAACTGCTGCGGGAACGCCTGCCGTACAAGATCACCGGCACGATCGGCGAGAGCGGGCTGATCGGCTCGCACGAACTGGCTTACTACGCGGGCGCCTCGGGGTTGAAGCTCACGGACTCCTCCCTGGCGACACGGCTGGCCAAGTTCGGCAAACCGGACGCGACGCCCGAGAAGAGCGACCCGGTGCTGCTGCTCATGGTCTTGGTCGTGTTCGTGGTGCTGCTGACGCCGGTCGCCGTGTTCATCGCCGCCGCCGTCCGCTTCGGCGGCGAACGCCGCGACCGCCGCCTCGCCGCGCTGCGCCTGGTCGGCTCCGACCGGGGGATGACCCGGCGGATCGCGGCGGGCGAGGCGCTGGCAGGAGCTCTGCTCGGTCTGGCCGTGGGCACCGGCTTCTTCATGCTCGGCCGCCAGAAGCTGGGCACCGGCGAGTTGCTGGGCGTGAGCGTCTGGCCCAGCTACCTCGACCCCACTCCCGCGCTTGCCGCGCTGGTCGCGGTGGCGGTGCCGGTCGCCGCGGTGCTGGTCACGCTGCTCGCGATGCGCGGCGTGGTCGTCGAACCCCTCGGTGTCGTGCGTGCTGCCAAGCAGAGTCGCCGTCGGCTGTGGTGGCGGCTGCTACCGACTCTGGCCGGCCTCGCGATGCTCTACCCGATGATCGGCCAAGGCCACAAGAACGGAAACTTCAACCAGTACCTCGTCATCGGCGGCGTCCTGATGTTGCTGATCGGCATCACCGCCCTGCTGCCCTGGGCCGTGGAGGCGGTCGTCGTCCGGCTCGGCAAGGGCCCGCTGTCCTGGCAGTTGGCCGTGCGACGACTGCAGTTGAGCAGCGGCACTGCCGCCCGCATGGTCAACGGCATCGCCGTGGCGGTGGCCGGGGCCATCGCGCTGCAGATGCTCTTCACGGGAACGCAGAGCCAGTACACCAAGAACACCGGCCAGGACCCCAGCCGGGTCCAGATGCAGGTCGACTTCAGCGGCCCCAAGCCGCTGCCCGGCATCGAGCGCGAATTCACCGGCACCAAGGGGGTCCGGGCCGCGGTGGCCCTGGCCCGCTCCCAGTACGGGGACGCACGTCGCAACCCGGAGAACAGCAACGGCCTGACCGTGGGTAACTGCGCCGCCCTGCGTGAACTCGCCACATTGCCCTCCTGCAAGGACGGTGACGTGTTCATCACGCGAACGCGGAGCGGTTACTCGGACCCCAGCAACGCATCCGAAATCGCCCTGGTGAAGCCCGGTCGGCAGCTCTACATCGACCCGTCGTACGACGGCGCCGAACGCCGCCTCGAGGTGCCCTGGACCGTTCCGGCAAACATTCGGGAGGTGAACGCGCGCAAGGACTCACTGCAGGACTACACCAGTCTGCTGGTCACCCCCGCCGCCCTGCCCCAAAAGGCCGCGCCCGCGGTGTTCTCGGACGGTGTCTACCTGCGTCTGGACCCGTCGGTGCCGGACTCACGGGAGTACATACGCAACATCGTCGCCCGCATCGACCCCCTGGCACAAACCTACAGTTGGTCGGCGACCCAGGAGGACGCCAAGTACACCTCCATCCGCACCGGCCTGTTCGTCGGCTCCGCCTTCGTGCTGGCACTGATCGGCGCGAGTCTGCTGGTCTCCCAGCTGGAGCAGCTGCGCGAGCGCAGGAAGCTGCTCTCCGCGCTGGTCGCCTTCGGCACCCGGCGCCGCACGCTGACCCTGTCGGTACTGTGGCAGACGGCCCTCCCGGTCGGACTCGGCCTCGTACTGGCCACATCGGTGGGCATCACCCTTGGCTCGGCGCTGCTGAAGATGACCCGTACACCGGTGGCCATGGACTGGGCGAGCGTCCTGACCATGACCGGCGTGGGCGCGTCCGTGGTCGGCGTGGTCACGCTGCTCAGCCTGCCGCCGCTGCTGCGGATGATGCGCCCGGAAGGCCTGCGCACGGAATAACCCCTCACACATCCCCCGAAGTGGGCTCCTCCTGCCAGGAGGAGCCCACCCCTGCACGCAGGCAAGCCCGGTCGGCATCGGCACAGTCACCGTCAGGGCAACCTCGGCGCACAGCAGAATCCGCAGTCGAGGCGAGCACGCCTTCAGACGGCGTCGGCCGGGAGCCTGCCGACAGCGACCAGGCAGAGTTCTGCGGCCGAACGGCTCGCTGAGTCACCCAGAGCAGGCATCGAGCATCGCGCGTGAGGGGCTGGCCTGGTCGGTGCTGTCGGTGGACTATCAGCGCATCGTGCAGGCGCTCGCGGACCGGCATCGGCTCCGTCAAGGGCCGCTGACCTGCCAGGAATTGGCTGTCTTGTTCGGCCTGGACGCGGTGCAGGCCAAGGTGGAGGTGTCGCGGTCGAAGGCGAAACGCCTGGTGGCACGCGGCTGGCTCGCCGAGCGGCAGCCGGGCCGGTTCACCCTTGCAGACGTCGTCGCGTCGCGGCCAAGCGGCGGGTCATGAGCAGGATCATCGACCAGTAGACCATCGCTTCGGCGCTGGTGGTGCGGCGCTCGTAGTCGCGCGCAAGGCGGCGGGTGCGCATCAGGTGGGCGAAGAACCGCTCCACGATCCACCGCTTGGGCAGCACCACGAAGCCACGCACGTCGTCGCTGCGCTTGACGATCGACAGGACCAGCGCGAGCCCGGTCAGGCAGTATTCGACGAGGCTGCCGGTGTAGCCGCCGTCGGCCCAGACCAGGGCGAGCCGGTGGTGCGCGTCGGCGACTTGTCGCAGCAGGACCTGGGCGGCGGCGCGGTCGCCGGTGTCCGCGGCGGTGGCCATCACTCCCAGCGGCAGGCCGAGCGTGTCGACCACGACGTGCCGCTTGCGGCCGTTGACCAGCTTCCCGCCGTCGAACCCGCGGCTGTCGGAGCCGACGACGGCGTCCGCTTTGACGGACTGCGAGTCGATCACACCCGCACTCGGCTCCGCGCCGCCGTCAGCCAGATCGACCGCCCAGGTCACCTCATCCGCCAAAGCCACAACATCGGTGAGGAGTTGGAGGATCTCGGCCTCATCATTGCCGACTCTACGAGACAGAAGCTTGACGCCGTCGGCATCAAGGACCACGCAGTGGTGATGCGACTTCCCGGCGTCGACCCCGGCCCATATCCGGTTCATCATGCTCCCGAGCATCGTCGTGACAGCTGTCCTGCAACGACGTCGCCGGCATTGTCCTACACAGCGATCTGCTCGCAACTCCCAATCAGCGGCCGCGTCGTCGCGGGGTGACGGGCGGCCAAGTCGATCTAGCCACCAGCGGCAACCTCATAACAGCCTCACCCGCCACCCCTGGGTGAGCCAACCCTACGAATGGCTCGCTCAGCCCGGTCAAGAAGGTAGGACCTCATAAGCCGCAGACTCACCCGCGAATCCACCCCCAACTGGCGCGACACCTGAACCCCGAACCAAACAACCTCACCAGGACAAAACGCTCTTTAAGCACGCAGCGGCCGGGCCACCGTCTCGTGACGGTGGCCCGGCCGCTGCGGTATGTCCTCGGGGTTCAGTATCTGATTCTGAACCCCGTTTCCACAGGTCAGACCCCTCTACGGCGAAATGGAACTCTGCACAGGCGTTCGGGAGACGGTCACGGTGACCGTTCCCCGAGCGGAACCGCATGAGGCTGAGGCGACGGGATCGGCAGTCGCCGTGGCGACGGGAGCCCACCGAGAAGAACGGCCGCTTGATCGAGAAGGAGCTGGCCATCTCCTTGACCCTCGGCCCGCCTGTAACCCCAGCTACCGAGCCCGTGCGTTCCGGAGGCCGGCAAGGGCACTCTGCGAATCTCCTACTCGTCAGCCAAAACAAGCAGGTCACCACCGTCTGATGGTTCTGTGACAGTGTGTCCAAGCTGAACCAACAAGCCCGAAACCGCGGCCTGCACGATCGCCTGCATGCTGTCGCCTGAGGCGCCCGGCTGATCCTTCGCCAGCGAGGCGAACCCGTCTGAGGCCGTCCACCGCACCAGCACCCCGGTCGGCACCTCCGTCACCGAAATTCCCGGCCTGTTGTCCTCCACGTCCTCAGCAACGAGATGGAACCCCGCCTGCTTCAAGGGATGGCGGACCCGGGTGAGCAGGTCAGAGGCGGCGCAGATGACACAGGCCCCACCTGCCCCCGATTCAAGCGATCAAGCCACCGGGGTCAGGAACAGATACTCAGCTTGACTCTGTCGGGGATCTTGGAGTAGTCGAGGTCAACTGCCCAGCGTTCGGCAGGACTTCGACCGGGGGATGTCGTTCTGGTCCAGGAAAATCTGGAAGGCGGTCGGTGGCCGTGGTGAGGGGGTTTCCTCAATCGGTGGCAGACCGCTGAGGCGTTCGCTGTTCACGGCGATGGCCGTGAGTACATGTTGCAGGTGGGTTTTCGGCTGTCCTCGGTAGCGGCAGTGGCGCATGCCGTGTCCGTGAGCGAACTCGTTGATGGTGCCCTCGACTCCGGAGCGGACCGCATAGCGGGCCTTCCAGTCGGGTGTCTGCTGGTCGGCGCGGACGCGGAGTTGCAGGTCGCGGAGTTCTCGTGGGGGAAATCCCACGGTCCGGGCGCTGTCGGCGGTGGTGGTGGTGCAGCGGGTGCGGGCCGGGCAGGGGCGGCACTGGCTCTTGGTGAACCGGGCCACGATCAGCGGGGCGGCGGCGGGTGAGGAGGTCGGGTAGAGGCCGTGCCAGCCCGCGCTGACCTGGCCTTGGGGGCAGGTGACCTGTCGGCGGTCGAAGTCGATGTGGAAGTCGTCCCGGTCGAAGCCGTCGTTCTTGCGGTGCTGGCGGGTGGGGTTGCCCGGCAGGGGCCGCTGACGGTGATCTGGTGTTCGCGGGCGGCTCGTTCCAGGCGGACCAGGGAGGTGTAGCCGCCGTCGACCAGGTGCTCGGCGGGCAGCAGTCCGCGACGCGCCAGGCGGGTGTGGATGCCGGGCAGTGCCTGTCCGTCGTTGGTGGCCGCCGAGGTGGTGGCCACGTCCGTGATCACGTTGACGCTGTCGGAGGCACACGTCTCGGTGACATGCGCGGCGAACCCCTTCCAGCGAAAAGACTCGCGGTCAGGCCGGGCTACCCGTCGTTTCCGTCCGGTCGGGACGGAAGATTTCCTCGATGGCCAGGCCGAAGACGTCGGCGATGGTGAACGCCAGAGGCAGGCTGGGATCGTGCCGCTCGGTTTCGATGGCGTTGATGGCCTGCCGGGAGACCTGGCACCGGTCGGCCAGGTCGGCCTGGCTCCACCGGCGAGCTGCACGCAGTTCACGGAGTCGGTTCTTCACAGGGTGCCGTCACCGGTTCAGACGGGTACGCAAGTCGGCGATCGTCATCGAGATGGCCACGCCGCCAAGGATGATCACCTGCGCGAGTTGATGGAGCTGGATGACGCCTGCGGCATCGAGCAGGGTAGCCGCTTGCAGCCCCACGAGGACCGCGGCGAAGGCGATGGCCATGCTCTCCAACTGAATCCTGCGCAGGTATTCGTCCGCGCGCCGGAATGCCCGCAGCAGCACCCAGGCGATTGCGAGGGTGAACACGGCGGTGGTGGCGATCCACCAGGCCTTCTGAGCGGTGCTCGGATTGGGGCTGCTGCCCAGCGCCAGCGCTATCACCCCCATAACAGACACCGGTACGCCGTCGATGAGCACAGCGCGGCGGGCCGCGCGCGTCACTTGGTCCTGCTCCACCTGCTTTACCATGAGAGGAATGTAAGGTTTCCCTTCCATCAAGTCAAGCACTCTTGACCTCATGGAAGGCAAACCTTACATTCTGGCTATGCTGAACGAGAGACGGCTCCTGACCCGCCGAGCGCTGCTCGGCACCGCCGTGGCGTCAGCCATCACTTCCGTCCCGATGGCCGCCGCGGCATCCGCCCAGTCCCGACCGGCCGCGGCCTCGCCGCTCGCCGCCAACCCCACGCCGACGCCGGCGCGGCTTGCTCTGCCCGCACCAACCGGTCCGCATCCCCTGGGCACGGTCGCCGTGCACCTCGTCGACCGGACGCGCGTCGACCCCTGGCAGGATTCCCGCCCGGCTCGGGAACTCATGATTCAGCTCTGGTACCCGGCACACGCCGCCCATGACCACCCGGTCGCGCCGTGGATGCCACCCGGCTCCGCCACCTTCTTCGAGCGGGAACAGGGCATCCCGCCCGGGACACTGCTGCTGCCGACCACGCACGCCCATCGGGCCGCACCGGTGGACCGCGGCCGGCGCGGGAGGCCGGTCGTGCTGTACTCACCGGGCCTGCTCAGCGACCGCAGCCTCGGCACTGTTCTGATCGAGGAACTGGCCAGCCACGGCTATCTGGTCGTGGCCATCGACCACACCTACGACGCTGATCAAGTCGAGTTCCCCGGCGGCCGGGTGGAAACCTTCGCCATCACTGGCGACATCGACGACGCCCTGATCGCCAAGGCCCTCGCCATCCGCACCGCGGACACCCGGTTCGTGCTGGACCAGGTCACCGCGCTCAACGCCGGACACAACACCGACGCCGAACGGCGACCCTTGCCACCCACCCTCACCGGCGCGTTCGACCTGCCCCGCGTCGGCATGCTCGGCCACTCCCTCGGTGGCGCCACAGCCGCCGCAGCCATCCGCGCCGACCGGCGCCTGCGGGCCGGCGTCAACCTAGACGGCAGCCTCCTGGCACCCGCTACCGCCGGCACCAACCGGCCATTCCTGCTCTTCGGCAGCGACCCCGGCCCAGGCCCGGAGGATCCCAGCTGGGATCAGTTCTGGGCCAGCCAGTACGGCTGGAAACGCGAACTGGCCCTCATCGGCTCCACACACACCTCGTTCACCGACCTGGAAACACTGCTACCCCAGGCCGCGCCCATCCTCGGGCTGACGCCCAGCCAGGTGACGCAAGCAATCGGCACCCTCGACCCGCGCCACGCCATCCACGCCCAACGCGACTACGTACGAGCATTCTTCGATCTTCATCTGCGCCACCTCGACAACCACCTGCTCCGGCGCCCCTCACCCCGCTATCCGCAGATCCGGTTCCTCCGATGAGGCACCGGCCGTACCCGGACCACTAGTCTGAATTTCTCAGGGGCCTTTGTCAGAGCTGTCTGCCAGACCTGCCCGGTGCGGACAAGGAATCCCAGGAGGTCAGCATGCTCGCGCTGCACCTGCTCCAGTCCGCCCTGGTCCACGTCAACACGCTGCTGATGCGGCAAGTCCTTGCCGACCCGAAGTGGGCCGACACCCTCACCGACGCGGACCGGCGCGCGCTCTCCCCGCTGTTCTGGACGCACGTGAATCCCTACGGACGGTGCGAGCTCGACATGAATCGGCGCCTCGACCTGGACCTGACCGCCCGGACCATGCCGGGGCCGCGCACGCCCGCCGATGACACGGCCGCGGTCTCGGGGTGATGCCCCGTCGCACTGGTGCGGTTGGGGCGTCAGGGCGTGGAGATGTGCTGGGTGAGGAAGAGGGCGGCGCGGTCGAGTGCCTGGTCGGCTTCGTCGAGGGTGCCGCCGGCGAAGGCCTGGAAGACGTGGGGGGCGTCAGCGGTGATGTCAAGGATGACGTCAACTCCGGCGTCGCGTGCGCGGGCGGCGAGGCGGGTGGAATCGTCGAGGAGGATCTCGTTAGTGCCCACCTGGATGAGGAGCGGGGGGAACCCGGTCAGGTCGGCGAAGAGGGCCGGACTGAGCAGGGGCTGCTCGGGGTCTTGGCCGGCGAGGTACATGGCCCCGGTGTACATCACGGCCTCGCGGGTGAAGATCGGATCGACGCCGTCCTTGGTCGTCATGCTCTCCCCGGTCCGGGTGGCGTCCAAGCCCGGGGAGAAGGCCACGATCACGGCGGGCAGCGGAAGCCCCGCGTCGCGGGCGGCCAGGGCGGTGGTGACCGAGTAGCCGCCGCCGGCGGAGTCCCCGGCGAACGCGATGACGGACGGGTCCAGGCCGCTGTCGAGGAGGGCGCGGTAAGCGCTCAGGTTGTCTTCCAGACCAGCCGGGAACGGGTGCTCAGGGGCCAGCCGGTAGTCCACCGAGTACGAGTCGAACCCAGTCTTCGAGACGAGCTGCGCGGTCAGCGACAGCGCGGTCTCGGGGGAGCCGAAGACGAAGCCGCCACCGTGGAAGTACAGGATCGTGCCCGGGCGCGCGCCGTTGTCCGGTGTGACGTGCAGGGCGGGTCGGCCGCCGAGCGTGGTCTGAGTGGCGCGGACGTCGTCGGGCACGATCATCGTGTCCATGAGTGCCCTGAACCCGGCGCGCAGCTCCGCGACGGAGCGCTGGCCCTCGGGCCGGGGCTGGCGGAGCATCGCTTCGACCTTGGCGAGCTGTTCCTTGCTCATGTGCTTCCTCCTGTGGAATGGCTTCCTCTACACTATATGCCGTGGCATATAAATCAGATGGGGTCGCCGACCTCCAGGGATTCTTCGCGGATCTTGTCCGCTGCGAGACGCGCCTGTACAACGCGCTGAACGACCGCCTGCGCGAGCGGCACGGGATCGTGACGTCGCAGTTCGAGTTCCTGCGGTTCCTGCGCGAGCACCCGGGGTCGCGGGTGGCCGACCTCGCCGCGGAATTCGCCATCGGCGCCGGCGCGACCAGCAAGGGCGCCGACCGCCTGGAGAAGCAGGGATGGATCGTCCGCCAGACCAACCCGTCGGACCGCAGGTCCTCACTCCTGGCGCTGACCGACGACGGCTCACAGCTCCTCGATGCCGCCGAGACCACTTTCGCCGGGGGCCTGAGCGAGCTGGTCGAAGGCGCCCTCGACCAGACCGCGACGGCAGCCGCCGCCCGGGCCCTCCGCCATCTGCGCTCCGCACTCGAACGCGACCAGGTCGGCACTCCCACCGGCTGAAAGCGCCAGCCCAGCCAACAGCTCGACGCCCGGCCGCCGACAGAGCCGGTGGCCCGCCGCACCGCCGTCGCCGATCTCCTGCCCGAGCACACGGCCGTCGCCCCGGGCGCACAGGCCCCGGAACTGCCGGTCGTCCTCGACATGCCGGGCAAGGTCGCCGACTTCCTCCCCGCCAGCAACCTGGAGCCCGCCGAGCGGGCCGCGCTCGACCAGGGCATCACTGTACGACGCGGCCAGGGCTACATCCTGCGCGTCACCGCCGTGCTCTCGATCCACCGCCGACTCCTCGACATCCGCCAGCGGCTCGACGGCACCGCGGCGGTCCCGGCGCAGCGCAAGGCCCGCCGTGAGTACGCGAACCGCGTCAACCTGCATGCCTCCTCTACGGATCTCGGCAGTCAGTCACGTTCTGCTACCTGACGGGTAGCGGCAGTTATACGAGAACACGGCCTTCGGGAGGGGCGCCTGATCCCGTCTACGTGGTCGTGCGGCCGCCAGAGGCCTGCCGGACGTCTGCACCCGAGTTGACGTGGCGTTGGGTCTTCTGTGGTCCGTGCCAGTCCAGGCAGACCACGGTGGCATCGTCTTCGAGCCGGCCTCTGGCGGCGTCCCGGACCGCGGACGTCAGCAGCAGCGTGATCCCCCCGTGGATGCAGGTCCCGGGTGGCCTCGAGCAGGGCGAGGAGGTCGACCTCGCTGCCGTGATGCTCGAGCATGCCGTCCGTCAGCAGGAGAAGATGGTCGCCGGGGCGCAGGTCGATGTCCTGGACACGGAAGGGGTGGGGCACGTCCCCCACGGCAGCGAGGACATCGTCGCCTGGCGCGGTCGGCAGGACCAGTTCCAGCAGTCCGATGGCGTCGCCCCGGTTGGTGACCGGCACGATCACCCGCTGCCCCTCCCCTGCCGCCTCCTGATACAGGCGCTGAGTACGGATCACCTGCTCGTAGACGCTGCCGAACATCGGGATGCGTTCCGCTTCCCGACCTGCCTCCACCGCTCCGGCGGTGGACAGCCGCGCCACCGCCCTCCCCGTCAGGTCCACGATGAGGAAAGAGACCCCCGTCGCCTCGAACCGCCGCCGCAGGTCCTCCGCGACCACGTCCACGGCGTTCACCGGCGCCGCCGTCTCCGCGGCGGTCAGCAGCCGGGGAAGTCCACTTTCTCCACCACTCACGGCAGCAGCCCCTTCCACCGACCCTCATCCCAGCTTGGGCACCACTCACGATCAACGGCAACCCGTCCCAACAGTCACGGGGAGAAGGCCGACAGCCCTCCGTCCGGGGGTGCGGGTTTTGGTCGACGCAGGCAGGCCGTGGGTGAGCCGGGGATCAGTCAGCGGTCGGGAGCCGGCGATGGAGCGGCCCTTCCATGTACGCGGCCCGGACGGTGTCGGTCTTCCCGGCCACCATGGCGGTCCGGCGTGGTACGCGACCAACCACGGGTGTGCATGGTCTCGGTTTCCCAGTCCTCGAAGAGCTGGGGCAGCGCCTTCAGGTCGCGGTCCGGGTCGCGGTACCAGTGGATGAACGCAGGCGCGGCGGGGCGGGGCGGGCGGTGGGCGTCGCAGGCCGGGCAGAGGTCTATCCACACGCCGGTCACGAAAGCATCGGGAACCGTCCGAAACGTCGCCCCTCGCATCTCACCCGGATGGCCTACGCGCTCTTGGGTCGAACTGGCGCCGTCCCCCCGTTCGGGCCAGTCTGGCCAGGACGCTGCGTTATCGCATTCCCGTGATCTTTGCTCTACCGGGAGGCGCCATGGCCGCGATTGCTCTGCTCCTGCCGATCCTGCTTGTCCTCATCTTGTTCGGGCTGGACGCCTTGGAGAACGTCCTGTTCCCCCCGCGCACCGAACAGCCCCCGCCCGGCGTGGGAGAACCTCCTGAGTCTCTTTGAACTGCAGAAATGGTTATGCATGCGACGAAGCCCCACCGTCCGAGTACGACAGTGGGGCACGAGACGAGCGGGCGAATCGAGAGCTGGGTGAGGGCCTCGAAGCGGGCAGGGTCAGACGTGCCGTCGTCGGCGTGGCCCGCCGGGGCGGCGCCGCTCTATGCCGTCGGGGACGGACCGGGGATCAGGCTGACCCCCGGTGTGGGGGTCGGACGGCCTCGGCCGATCCAGCCCGACGAGGCTTTGGACGCGTGGTCAACAAAGTTCCGTCTTCTGTCATGACTGTTCTTCGGGCGCGGTCAAGTGCCCGCTCATCCGCCCGGTCCCCAGCTGGGACACGATCACGCCAGGGAACCCGAGTTGCCGGTCCAAGCCGTCTTACGCCGCGGCCAGGGGGTCCGGCGTTCCGGCCTCGCGGCGGTAGGCGGCGTTCAGCCGCTGGGCCTCTTCGAGCTGGTCCTCGAGGATGACGATGCGGCACGCGGCCTCGATCGGCGTGCCCCGGTCGACGAGCTCACGCGCGCGGGCGGCGATGCGCAGCTGGTAGCGGGAGTAGCGACGGTGGCCGCCCGGGGAACGCAGCGGGGTAATCAGGCGGGCTTCGCCGATCGCACGAAGGAAACCCTGGGTGGTGCCCAGGAGTTCGGCGGCCCGGCCCATCGTGTAAGCGGGATAGTCGTCATCATCGAGCCGGCCGTACGAGTCGTCTGCTGTCATTGCACCTCTCTCATAGAACGCGTGGAGGGGCCCTGGCACCATGTGTGCCAGGGCCCCGAAGGAACTGCTACACCATCAGCCGGCCCTGATACTGCACCGGCCTTCTGTATCCGCACGAGCTCACGAGGGGTGCAAGCGGGTGCGGGGATCGCGGTTGCTCGACCGGAGACCACCTCACTATCGATGTCCTGCGGTACCCGGGCTCGTCATTCCACCCGGGCGATCCTGATGGCGCCTCGCTCCTCCGTTCATTCCCTCTGGGATCAATCAACTTCCACTGCTGGTACTGCTCTACTGCGTACTACTGGTGATACGAACTACCAAGTGGCCTCTCCCAGCGCCACTCTTCGGCAGCCAGCCCCGTCGCCCGTCCTGCACCTGCTCTGGCTTAGAACCCCACTGCCGAACCTCCCGATGCGCGCGCCCGCAGCCGACGCCTTCACCGAGGTACCACCCACACACCTGCACTGCGGGATACCGCGAACTGCACTAACGGCTACTGCAACTCACCTTCGGTCCTGCACGCGGTGGCCCCTGATCACTGCGGGCCACCCGGTCCGGTCGTCAGCCCCGTCGCCGTCCTACGACAACCCTGGCTTCGGAACTCCACCACCGCACCGTCCTACCAACTGCAACTGCGTAATACCGCCCGGCAGTTCGTGTCTGCCGAGCCCTGCTGTCGTCCTGGCTACGAGAGAAACCATAGCTAGCCGATCAGCCAATGTCTACTCCAGCCAACACAGATTTTCGCTGTGCCGGTGAGGAGATAACCGGAGTCGAACAGCGCGGCCACCCTCCGGGCGCCGTCGAGGCACGGCGCAGGGAGCAGTGCGAGCCGTCCGAGTTGAGGTCGGTACGATCACCAGCCGTCGTGACCTCTTCGTGAGCCGGGACGGGCTGCCGCGCGTGCTGCGGCGGGCGTCCGGGCTGCGCGGCACGGCGTGGATGCTGCGCCATCAGCGGTGGGGATGCCCTTGTTCAGGGTCGTCGTCGGGTGTGCTCCATCCGTCGCCGCGGTGTGCGGGATCCGTCAGGTCACGGCGTGCTTGTGCGGCCTGCGGCGCAGTCGTTGTCACACGGCGCCGGGCAGAGTGTCGGGTACCGATGAAGAATGCGACGACCAGGATGATGACGACAGCGATGCCCGCCGCCATCAGCCACAGGGCGCCGCCATACGAAGCGGCCAGCACGGTGAGCGTTTCGGCGTTCATGGGCGCCGTGTACCCCACACGAGAGCCAAATCCCTCGCCGCTCAGCGAGGTGGGAGCCGCGTGGAGGCTGACCGGGCAAGGTGCGTAGGGTCCCCCGCACCCTGGGGGTCTTATCGCTCACCCGGTGGTAGCAACGGGGCCGGCCTGGTTCCGGCGCCCGTGGAGAGCTCACGGGGGCGGTGGACCGGTGCGCAGCAGAAGCACTGCGATGTCATCGGTGTAGTGGGCAGTGGGCCGGGCGTGGTGAAGGAGGACATCAATGAGGCGGTCGAGACTTTGCCCACTGTGATGGGCAAGCTGGCGGGCAAGGCTGTTGGCGGTCTGATCGGCATCGATGCCGGGAACTTCGATGAGACCGTCGGTGTAGAGGGCGAGGGTGGTTCCCGGAGGGATCGGATGGACGGTGAGGGGATAGGAGAGGTCTGGGTCGATGCCGAGCAGGGGGCCTGGGTCGAGTTCCATGACGCCGGGCGGCATGGCGGGATGGTGCAGGAGCGGCGGTGGGTGGCCTGCACTGGCCAGGACAGCTTCCTGGCGGGCGAGGTCGATGTGCACGTACAGGCAGGAGACGAGCAGGTCTGTTTCCAGGTCGGCAAGGACCCGGCCGGTCCGGGCCAGGACCTGGTCGGGGGGAGCGCCGGCAGCGGCGTGGATCGCGGTGCGGACCTGCCCCATGAGGGCGGCGGCCGACACGTTGTGGCCCTGGACGTCGCCGATGACGGCTGCGGCGGTTGTGGCGTCGATGCGGATGACGTCGTAGAAGTCACCTCCGATGTCCATGCCGCGGCTGGCGGGCAGGTAACGCGCGGCGCTCTCCAGGCCCGGCAGGGAGGGCAGGTTGCGGGGCAGGAGAGCTTGTTGAAGGCCGCGGGCGAGGTCGCGGGTGGCGTCGTAGAGCCTGGCGCGGTCCAGGGCCTGGGCGATCAGCCCGGCCAGCGAGGTCAGCACGGCGCGCTCGTCCGCGCCGAAGTCGTGGGGCCGGTCGTAGGAGAGGATGCAGCAGCCCACGGGCTGGCCGGAGGCGACCAGCGGCAGGAAGGCCCATGCCTGTTTGCCGCTGATCTGCGGCGCTCTGGGGTAGCGGCGGGCCATCTCGCGGGGGCTGGCGAAGAAGGAGGGGATGCCGTCGGCGAGTACTTGTCCCGCGGGGGTGAGGTCGGTGTCCAGCGGCAGGCCGTCGAGTCGGTCGATCGTCTGCTGGTCGTAGCCGTGGTGCCCGGTGATCTTCAAGCGGCCGGCGTCGTTCGCCGACACCACCAGGCTGTCCGCGCCGAAGGCGGGCAGCACTTGGTCGGCAATGAGCTCGACGACGTCGCGAACGGCGACCGTCTCGGTCAATGCGGCTGCCAGGTGCACCAGCTGATACAGGCGCCCGACCTGCGGGGGTGTAGATGCGGCACCGGTGGACCGCGATGCTCGGGAGGGACCGGGCGGGCCGTGCTCGGGTGCCGGGGTGGCGGTGATGCGGACGCTGATGCCGCTGGCGTCCGGGTAGAGCTGGAATTCCAGCCAGGTGTCGGGAGGCCGCAGAGCGGTGAAGGTGACCGGGTCACGGCTGATGACGGCGGTGCGGTAGTGGTCCTCGATATGGGTGTCGTCCAGCCAGGGCAGGGACTGCCAGGGGCGGGTGCCCAGCAGTCGGCCGGCATCGACGCCGAGCAGCGATTCCGTTGAGGCGGTCAGGAAGGTGATCCGGCCCTGGAGGTCCAGGGACAGTGCTTCTTCGGGCAGGCGCTCGATGTAGTCCACGGCGGCCTGCGGCAACTGGCCGCCGTGCGGGCGGGCGACCGCGCCGGCCGGAATGAGCCGAGGATGCTCCGGCACGGCAGGCGGTACAGCGGCCTCGTCCAGGAGGCGAGCGATGCGCCGGGCCGCGGAGCCGATGTGGCCCCATTCGCGCGCGGTGGCGCTGGCAGGGTGGCTGGCGGGCCACAACAGCATCAGCGCGCCCCAGCACCGGCCCCTGCCCTGCAGCGGAGTCGCGGCAAGCGCGAAACGGTAGGGCAGGCTCGCGGCGGCGCGGGGATAGGCGCGGGCCATGTCGTCCTGGGATCCCACCCAGACCAGCCGGTCCTCGCGGACCGCATCGCTCACCGGCACGGGTGCGCCCAGCGGCACTCGTCGCCACGGCCACGCGACCTCTACCGGTACGCCGCATATCACCACAAGAGCCAGCACCTGCGCGGTCTCGTCGAGCAGGTAGACCCCGCCCGCGGAAGCGCCGGTGCGGCGCACTGTGTCCGCCAGGGCGTCATCCAGCATCCCGACGCCGGGCTTCTCGCTGCGGCTGGACACCACACATCCCCATCCCCACGGGCGGGCATCGCGGGAGGGGGATCGCCCACGGTGCATGACGACGTGCCCCACATTGCGACAATACGCCCGTATATTGCGCGACCAGGGCGATGCGAGGCATACGGACGTCGGCAACCCGCCCACCCCGACCCGCTCCTGCTGCGCAGCCCCATCTCATCGCCAGGGCTCCGGTGGAGGGCCCGTCCTCTCGGAGGCGGGCCCCTCTACCGGTTCGCGCTTCAGTGCTTGCTGCGCTTGCCGGGCATGGAGTCCCTGGCGTCGTGCACGGCTTCCTTCGCCTCGCCCTCCGCCTGGTCCATCTTTCCCTCGGCCTTCATCCGGTCGTTGCCGGTGACGTTGCCAACCGCTTCCTTGGCCTTGCCCTTGGCCTTGTCCATACCGCCCTTGTCGGCCATGTCCTGCTCCTTGTATGAGAAATCGGCGACAGGGACAAACTAGAGCGTAAATACACATATCGCTCGGCAAGCGCTGCACGAGACAGGCCACAGCCAGGGTGACAACAGGCGAGGCATCAGGCCCCGGAATCCGGGCAGGGGAGCGGCACGAGCCTCGCCTCCGCGATGGGTCCGAGGAGTCAGAAGACGCGCAGGAGCGTGTTGGCGGGGCGGATTGCGTCGGGCCCGAATTTGGCGCGGATGCGGTCGCCGACCTCTTCGGCCACCAGGCGGGCTTCGCGTGCCTGGTCGAGGCTGATCTGCTCAGCGACCTGGTCGGCGGCGATCAGGTCTTCGCCTTTCAGCGTGATGGCGGTGATCCTGCCGCGTTGTAGTCCTGCCGCGTCGATCAGCCGGTAGGCCATCGCACGCAGGTCGTCGTCGTGTGCGGAGGCCTCCGCCAGTCGGCGGGTCTTCTCCCAGCTGGTGCCGCCGGCGAAGCGCAGGGTCAGGGTCAGACCTTGGGCCGCCTGGTCGCGGCGGCGCAGCTGGTGGGCGAGGGTGACGACCATGTCGAGGGGGGCGGCGCGGACGGCGGCGCCGTCCAGGGTGTGCCGGGGGAAGGTGCGACTCACGCTCGCGGTGGCGGGCAGGGTGCGCGGGACGACGGGGCGGGGGTCGACGCCGCGGGCCCAGTCGGCGGCCTGGCGTGCGGCCCGGCCGCCCAGAAGGCGCTGGACGGTGGCGGGCGGGATCGCGGCGAGCAGGCCGACGCGGTGGACGCCATAGTCGTGCAGGGCCTGGGCCTGACGGGGTCCGATGCCATGCAGGGCCTCCACCGGAAGGGGTCCGAGAAAGTCCGCGACCCGGTCGGGGGCGATGGCGAGAACCCCGCCCGGGCCGGTGATCCGGCTGGAGGCGGTGGCCGCGACGGTGATGGAGGGGCCGATCCCGACGCGGACGTCGACGCCCAGCCTCGAGATGGTCCGCACCCGCAGCACCTCTCCCAGCCGGGCGGCGTCCACACCGTGGTAGCGCAGCGCGCCCCGAAGCTCCGCCAGGGCGGCGGTCGGGGGCAGCGCCTGGACGACCGGGGAAAACTCCGCCACCTGCTCGAGGACCTGCCGGTACAGGTCCTCCGGCAGTCGGTCCGGGAAGCGCAGATGCATCACGCTCGCCCCCTGCCGTGCTTCGGTCCCTGTCTCCACAGCACCCACCTCCCCTACCCACGTTATCGAACTAGGATTCGAACACGCGAGTCGGCGACCCCGGTGGCCTCTGGATCTAGAATCGGAAACACGTTCGATGACCTGCCGCCTGACCTGGCGCGACTGCTCACCCTGCGGGTATGACATGCCATGTGGCTGCAGCGCATCGAAACCAAGATCGCCGCCCTCCAGGAGCGGGAGGCCGAACAGGAGCAGGGCCGCCAGAGGCGGCCCGAGGAGCCGGACTGGGTCGTCGAACTCGGCAACGGCCGCCCGCCCATCGAGGTCCATATCGGCGGCTGCTACGCCGCGGGCAAACGCCAACGCCCCGTCCCGCGCGACGAAGCACGCCGCCTCCTCACCTCCGGCGTACGCGCCTGCGGCTACTGCCAACCGGACACCGCGCTGCAGATCCTCGACTTATCCGCCGGCCCGGCCCCCTCCACCGCGATGCACTGACCGGCACCCCGCACCTTCCGGCCTCAGGCTGTCTTCGCGGTGATCAATCCACCCTTCACCCGGAAGCAGGACACCCTGATGACCAGCACCCTTGCTGCGCGCTTACTTACACAGGCAACAATCACCCAGCTCGGCCTCCTGGGGCGGCAGATGGTCGCGTACGCCGGGGAGACTGGCAGCAGGTCCAGCTGAGCCTTGAAATACGGAGCAGTGTTCAGCGTTTGATGCGTCCGCGTACGGCGATGGCGAGAAGGGGAGCTTTGAGGAGGCGGGAGGCCATCTCGATGCAGGTGCCAGCGGTGGTGAGTTTCTGCTGGCCGTCCTCGGGTGGGCAGACTCAGGGTCCTCGCCGGGTGGGCTGCTGATCGACCCGCCGCACTGCTCACACGCCCGGACCGGGACGGGATCAGCTACAAGGCCCCGTTCCTGACACCAGCGTTCCGCCTCGGCTTCCTGTTCTTGGCTGCGTGCTTCTTCCACGTGTGTAGGCGCGCTGAACACGGTTGGCGCGGTCGCGAGCGGCGATTGTGTCGGCGGCCTGCTCGCGGGCATCGAGGAACGGGGGCACGTGGCCGCGGACGCGCGGCTGCGGCAGCCGATGGGGCGGCCGCTTGCCGTCTGCGCGTCGGGCGAGAAGCTTGCGGGCCGAGCGCAGTGCGGCGGCGTCGTGTGGCTTGCGATCTCCCCTCCCTCTGGTGCTCGGCGGCATGCCAAGGCCGTGCATCCGCTGTCTCACACTCCGTGTGGACCTAGCCTCTGAGCGTGGCATCACAACGATGCCGTAGCTCACGGACCCCAGGAGAGCCGCGTGATCTTCCCTCTGGCCGACATCGACATCTACCACCAAGGTGTCACCGAGATCACCCCCTCCGGCCACTGCCTCGTCACCGGCATCGGACCCGACGGGCTGCTCCGCATGTTCCTGTACCAGGGCCCGGCCCCCGCGGACGCAGGACTCTGCGGATCAGTGGTCCTCCCGAAACCGCACCTGGTCATAGCCGGACACCCCTTCACCGCCCACGCGCCCGACGGTGCACGCGTGCCCGGCAAAACCCAGAGCCCCGAACTGATGCTTGCCCACCTTGCCGAGCTGGCAGCCGCAGCCAGGAAGACGCCGTGACCGCGCCGTCCCGCCGAACACCGGGCAGGGACGGGGGCCGGCAGGTCTACGGGGCGCCAGCTGCTCGATCCGACGCCCGGCAGCTGGGACGGCTCTCGCGCCGCCGGGGTCGATGGGGGCCACAGGAGGTGACCGAACCGGGGGCTAGAGCAGGCGGAGGACGCCGACGACCTTGCCGAGGATCTGCGCCTCATCGCCGGGGATGGGCTCGTAGGAAGGATTGCGGGGCATGAGCCACACCTGTCCGTCCTGTCTGCGCAGCACTTTGATGGTGGCCCCGTCTTCCAGGAGTGCTGCGACGATGTCGCCGTGGTCTGCGCTGTCCTGTCTGCGTACGGTCACGATGTCGCCGTCGCAGATCGCCGCGTCGATCATGCTGTCGCCGGACCCGGCCAGGGCGAACAGGTCGCCCTCGCCCACCATCTGCCGGGGCAGGGAGAAGACGTCCTCGATCATCTCCTCGGCGAGCAGGGGTGCGCCGGCCGCGATCCTTCCAACCAGCGGTACCTCGACCGGCTCCGCGCTCCGGGTGCCGAGCTCGGGGGCCCAGGAGGGCCGCACGCGGTAAGCGCGAGGACGGTGTGGGTCGCGGAAGAGGACTCCCTTGTGCTCCAGCGGCCCCAGTTGATGGGCCACGGAGGAGGTGCTGGACAGGTTCACGGCCTGGCCGATTTCCCGCATCGAGGGCGGGTAGCCCTGCCGGGCGACCGACTCGGTGATGTAGCGGACAATGGCCGCCTGGCGGGATGTCAGCTCGCCTTCAACGGTCTGTATGCCTGGGGGGCGGCCCCGGCGTGCTGGTGCGGCTTCCATCCCGGGCACCTCCGTGCAAGACCCTCGCGGAACGCGACCTTAACTCGCCATCTGGCGCAAATGGAACGCCTTGATCGGAACTCCTTGGCACCGGGCTGCGGGGAGGCGTGCCCTACAGCCGGTCTGCCGACCTGGCGCGACTGGCCGGCAGACCTCGCACGGCTGGCTGCTCAACCGCGTGACGGAAGCCCGATGGTGCCGCGCCCACTATGACGTCGCGACGCCCGTAGTCAGGACTTGTTGGGCGTGGCGGCAGAGTGCCTCGACCGAGCGTGCCAGGTCCTGGGCGTGTTTGATCTCGCTGATGTAGGTCTGGCCGGGGGCTGCGTCCAGTCGTCTGCGTGCTTCGTCGACGCCCGCCAGGGCCGCCTTGCGGGGACCGGTAGCGCAGGACGGGGCCTGGGAGAGGTCTTCGACGTGGGGAATCAGCACCATGAGGTGTCCGCGCAGCGTGTGGATGAGCTGCGGGAGGCACGTGGTTTCCGGGAGTTCGGCGTCCTCGCCGAGGAGCCGGGCTGCGTCGGTCCGCGCTGCGTCGAGGTCGCTGTGAAGGCGTGGGCTGGAGTCGCGTCGGCCGTGTGCGGTTTCCAGCGCGCGCTGGAGTGTTGCGGTCCGCGTCAGTCCGTTCGAGGGCGGCAGCAGCCAGTACGGGCCGGGCGCGGCTTCCCGGTGCGGGAGCGGAAGGACAACGTGGACGGTGCCGTCGGTGTCGTGGAGGGGCGTGGTGTCAGCTACGTCCCAGCAGGCGGTGGTGCCCGCAGGGACGAAGAAATAGAGCATCGGCTCCGGGGAGTGGGGATCGACGGCGACCGCGCCGGGGTGCTCGATGTGCTGGAGGGCCTGGAGGCCGAGGAAGCTCGTACCTTGACGGCGTCCCACGTCACTCCCGCTTGGGCGAGCCGCATGCCGGCCGCGATGTCCATGGTTGCGGGCTGGTTGAACACGTCGGGTCCTCGTCGTCGGTTCGGTGTTCTGGCGACCGTAGGCCCGGTGCCGCCGGGGATCCCGAACTGTGAGTTCGGGCGAACCGGCGGTTCGGTGGCGCTTTCACGTGAGCTGCAGCCGTTCGACGAGTGCGTCGACCTGGCGGCGGAAGACTGGTCGGATGCGCTGCTGCAGTTGGAGAGCCAGGCTGCGGGCCAGTGGGCTGCGGGCCAGGTCCTCCGGGGCGAGGGCTTCCATGTCGAGAAGGTGCACCAGGACGGCTGCGTCGTCGCGGCGCAGGGCGTGGCAGCCGGCCAGCTCGAGGATGTGGGTGAACTGGCGTTCTCAGCTGGGCAGTTGGGCGGTGTCGATCTGGTCGGCCAGGCGGAGTCCTTTCTGCGGCGTCACCGGCCAGCGTCTCGATGCTGATGGCGTGCAGGGCTACGTTGGTGGGGCCGAAGACCGCAGGCGATGTTGCCGTCGCCGGCCTGCACGGCGAGCGGGGCAGCCCGCTCGTCCAGGCGTCGGCGCGCGTCCGTCCAGCGGCGCTGGCGCGCATCGGAGACGACGGCCACCAGTTCCAGCGCGCCCACCTGACCGAAATGACGCTGCGTCACCCCGTCACGGAAATCTTGACTGAGCCCATCGACTGCCCGGCTTCGTCCTCAAAGACGATCCAGGCGCCGCGTTCCGCCGCGGTGCTCTTACCCGCGGCCAAGTCTCCTTCTTCCAGACCTCGACCGCATCGTCGTCGCGCTCGATGGCGCGGCGGGCGGGCTGTTGCCATGACCAGCGGTGGCGCTTGAGCAGCTGCCAGGCGCCCTCGACCGTGCAGGAGACGTGGAACAGCCGGCCGATGAGTGTCTTGATTCGTGCCAGCGTCCACCTCTGGTCTCCCCAGCCGTGGGCGAGCGGACCGCGCTCCAGCTCCTGCTCCAGCCTGACGACCTGGGTCTCGCTGAGTTTCGACCGGCCCGGCGAGCCCTTCGAGAGTAGCCCCGCCTCGCCTTGTTCGCGCCAGGCCCGGCGCCATCGCTCCACCGACCGCACGCTTACTCGCAGTGCTGCAGCGACCTCTGCGCTCTTCTGTCCGGTCTCGAAGCGTTCCACGGCCTGAAGCCGCAGTCGCTCCCGCTTGCCCCTCTCGGTGTCGGTCAGCCCGCCGCCCTGCGCGTATCTCACGCCCCAGGAGTACTGGGTGCTGGCAGGCGCTATTCCCTTAGAGGTCATCTCATTTGGTGAGTAGGCTGTCGGCTGTGGTGGGGATCGTTGAGCGGCTGGTGCCGGATGAGTTGTGGGAGTTGTTCCAACGAGTGGTGCCGGAGGCCCCCTCACGCCCTCAGGGAGGAGGTCGGCGCCGGCACGGTGACCGGGAAGTGCTGGCTGCGATCGTGTTCGTGGCCACGTCCGGCTGCACGTGGCAGCAGGTGCCGTCAGCGTCGTTCGGACCGTCGGGGGCCACGGCCCATCGGCGCTTCACCGAGTGGTCGAAGGCCCGGGTGTGGGCGAAACTGCACCGCCTGTTTCTCGACGAACTCGGTGCCCGTGGCGAGCTGGACTGGTCTCGCTGCGCGATCGATTCGGTGAACATGCGTGCCCTGAAAAGGGGGACCTGACAGGTCCGAATCAAGTGGATCGGGGCAAATACGGCTCAAAGATCCACCTGATCACCGAGCGGACCGGTCTGCCCCTGTCCGTCGGGATCTCCGGCGCGAACCTTCACCACAGCCAGGCTCTGGAGCCGCTGGTGCGCGGCATCCCGCCGATCCGCTCCCGCCGCGGACCTCGCCGCCGCAAGCCGGGCAAGCTCCACGGCGACAAGGGCTACGACTACTCCCACCTGCGACGATGGTTACGCACACGCGGTGTCACCCACCGCATCGCGCGCAAAGGCATCGAGTCCTCCGAACGCCTCGGCCGCCACCGATGGACTGTCGAACGCACCATGTGCGCCACGAGGCGCTCTGTTTGCATCCCCGGTTCAGCCGGGAGGAACTCGGAAGGAGGTTCCTGGGCCTGATGACTTACCTGGATCCGAAAGGTGAAGGGGACAACAGCATGTCAGGAAACCAGTGACCGGGCTCAGTTGTCGGAGACGGGGTGCTGGGAGGCCCGCGCGACATGGCGAAGACTGGATTGTTTGAAGCCCAATCTCCAGCAGATGCAAGTTCTCATCCGCCGGAAGGACAGCTGAAACCGGCGCCGCACCCTGCACGGGGTTCGATCGTGCCCCCGTGCACCTCCGGGGTGCGGAGCGATGCCCAGCGAGGGCATTCAAGGAGATGAGTGGGACGCCTAACTCGCGCTAGAACGTACGGACAGAGACGAACGTGGGATCGCCTACGGGACGCGAGTCCTAGGGCGACGGAGGCCCCGTAGTAGTCGCCGGATTAACGACCGGCCAGGGAGGACGGGAAAGCCGTCCACAGGGCGAAGGGGGCCAGGTGGCTCGGACACACCAGACCCGGGAGGTATGCGAAATGCAGATCGCCGCAACGGCGGTTGTGTCCTGCGCGAGCAGCCTGACTCACGCTGTAGTCACTGGAGAGCGGATGACGGGAAACCGTCACGTCCGGTTCGGCGGGATGCCGCGCGGAACAGGACCTGCCACGGCAGGTACCTCACCGCGCGGCCGACCCATCCGCGCGGCTGGCCGGCTGCCGACGACTCCACCGCCGCTACGAACGCAAAGCCGACCACTTCCTGGCCTTCACCAGCATCGCCTGCACCCTCATCTGCTATCGCCGACTCACCGCCTGACGTGAGATGCCAGGTGGCGGGACACGAAGTCGCGCCAAAGGGCCATGGCAACGAGCTTTGTTTCGGCGTGGGGACCGGCGTAACTGACCAGCTGCTTGTCCTGTGACCCTAGTGCGTCGAAGAGGGCCAACTGGCCGTCCCTGGGGAAGATCTCGTCGCGCCATTGAACGTGAAACAGGGCTGGGGCGGTGATCAGTCGGGCGTCCATCGCGGTGCGTTTCGGCGCTTCCAGGCCCTTGTGCAGGGATGGTCCTTGCCGGAGGCCGAACTTGCCGAGGACTACGCAGCGGAGTTGGTCGCCCAGGCCGGCCGCCAGGGGGATGCCGAACCGTGCTCCCATGGACATTCCCAGGTAGGCGACGTTGTCAGTGTCCGCGATGCCCAAGGCCCCGAGGGCGTCCACAGCCGCCTTCCAGTCGTCCGCCATCCGATCGAGGACGACGTCGATCCCCTCTTCGGCGATGCGGGCCTGGTACTCCGCGGCCGGGATGGGGCCCGGGACTCGATCGCCGTGGTAAGGCCCGTCGATCGCAAGTGCGGCAAGGCCAGCATGGGACGCGAACCAGCAAGCCAGACTACCGATTCGCTCGCTTCTCTTATGCCCGCTGCCCCCGTGCCCCAGCAGGACCAGTGGAGGAGGTGATGAGATAGGCGATGGCGATAACCAGAGCACCCCAGGAACGACGCCGGCTTCTCCGGCCAAACGAAATCCCTGCTCAACGACACCGCCGTCCACGATGCGGCGGTCGGTCCACTCGATTGCCTCGTCCACGTAGCCATCCAAGCAGGAGCACGTCATAACCGGCGGGCGACTGGGGCGCTGGTACGGCCCGCTGTTACCCAAGCGTCACTCGGCCCTCAGTCACTACCGCTCACAGACCAAATGAGATGACCTCTTAATGGCGCGAGCGTCACCCGCCCAACGTCAGTTCTCCTGGGCCAGCCCCCACAGGTGCACGGTAGTCCCGTCTTTCGAGATCGTGTGCCACCTGCCGCCCCCAGCTGCGCGCGCAGGTCCCGAGACGGGGACGGGGTAGGAGATCTCGCCAAGCAGGTCCATTCCCTGTACGTCGACCAGCCAGTGACGGACCGATCCATACCGGGCATCGCATTCGGAGGTTCCAGCAACGACGGTGTCCTCATCAACGAAGGCCGCTTCGAAGTCCCAGTAGACCCTGTCGTTGCCGCTGTTCTGCGGGTGCGCCGGCACGGCATCCGTGGCGTCCAGTTTCCGCGCGACCTTCGAGCCGTGCTCCAACTGGTGAAGAGAGAGGGACCACTGCCCGATGGGAACAGTCAGGAGCCGCCGACCAGACGGGCTCACCGCGAGGAGGATCCGCTCGATGCCAATTGGCTCGGCGGTCAACTGCTGCCCGTCCCATCGTCCCCACAGCACGGGCGACCCTTCTTCGCCCTCACCGAGGCTAAGCCCCATCTGCGAAGGGTCTGGGTGAGACGTGTGCTCGGAACTGGAGGCCACGGTCCCGGTGTTCACACGTCCCACGGCCCTTCCGGCTGCGGCGTCCAGAACCACCCACTGTTCCTGGTCGTCCTCTGTGTTCCCGTCGCTGGCCAGCGGCCCGCGGACGTGTGCCCAGACGAGCTCGCCGTCTGGGCTGACGGCGGCCGAGCCGCTGTCCGCATACAAGTGGTCCTTGTCGTCCGCGTACTCGTGGAACGACGCGTGCAGCCGAGGACAGCCGCCCCAGCAGCCATGCCGCACTTCCCACCGCATCGCACCGGTCGCCCCCACCGACCGTACTGCGTGGACGCCAGCGAACACCGCTGCATCCCGCTCCGGTGACACCGTCACCGTCCCAAAGTGGCGGGGCCAGGGCGCTGGGAAGCGGATCTCAGCGCCGCGACCGGCATCAGGCTGATCAACATCGACAGCCACTACCTCAGCGTCACCACGCTGCACCAGGAGCGTGCGGTTCGGCCAGCACAGCACCTGCGGAGCCTCTGCCGCCCCTGGGTCCAGCGGAGCAGCAATGGTGGCGATGAGACGAGCGGCGATGGTCACGGTGTCTTCCAGCCACAGACAACGGAAAACGCGAGGGCCTGACAGCCCAACCCTATGCGACGCCAAGCGGCGAGCGGAGCCCGAGCCGCGTCACTGAGGTCGCCTCCGGGAGGCCGACATCACGCTTTCAAGTTCAGTAGCGTCGCGAACGCGCCGAACGGGGGCGCGCTGCTGTGGCAACACCTGTTCTGGTTCCTCGGCCATCCGGAGGTCTACATCGTCGCGTTGCCGTTCTTCGGGATCATCACCGAAATCCTGCCGGTTCTCCCGCAAGCCGCTGTTCGGGTACCTGCCGCTGATCGGGGCGACGATCGCGATCACCATGCTGTACGCGGTGGTGTGGGCGCATTACATGTTCGGCACCGGTGCGTTACTGCTGCCGTTCTTCTCCCTGATGTCGTTCCTGATCGCCGTACCCACCGGCATCAAGTTCTTCGCCTGGATCGGCACGATGCACAAAGGGTTGCTCTCGTTCGAGACGCCGATGCTGTGGGCGATGGGCTTTTTGGTGTCGTTCCTGCTCTGCGGTCTGAGCGGGGTGCTCCTCGCCTCCGCGCCGCTCGACTTCCGTGTCACCGACTCATACTTCGTGGTGGCCCATCTGCACTACGTGCTGTTCGGCACCGTCGTCTTCGCGATGTTCGCGGGGGTTCTACTTCTGGTGGCCCAAGTTCACGGGAAAGATGCTCGACGAGCGGCTCGGCAAGGTGCACTTCTGGATGCTGTTCCCAGCCTTCCATCGGCCCTTTTGGTGCAGCACTGGCTCGGGGAGGAAGGAATGCCGCGCCGATACGCCGACTACCTGGCCGCTGACGGGTTCACCTTCCTGAACACCCTGTCGTCCGTGGGTGCCTTCCTGCTCGGCATCTCCACGCTGCCGTTCCTTTTCAACGTCTGGCACACGACCCGATACGTACAGCGGGTGAGCGAGGACGATCCCTGGGGGTACGGACGCGGGCTGGAGCGGGCGACGTCCTGTCGGCCGCCGCGCCACATTTCGGGGCGCTCCCCCGTGTGCGGTCGAAGTCGCCCGCTTCGACCTGCATCATCCCGGCATCGTGAAGCGGGCGAAGGAGGAGGGGCGGCTATGAAGGTCGAGGCGATCCTCTTCGGGTGCGTGGCGGCGTTCTTCGCCTCCGCGGCCGCGCTCTACGGCTGGTGGTCCCGCGATCCGGCCGGCACAGCTGCCCTGGCCGTCGCCTTCCTCATGGGCGCCCTGGGCCGCCGTCCTCAGGGCCTCGTCCCGGATCCACTCGCGGCGCTCCTGCGCGCCCCGCTCGCGGTTCAGGTAGGCGAGGCCGGCTCCAGCCGGCCGGCGGGAGCGCTCAGTCGGTGTGACCTGCCGGATATCGGCGTCTGCGCCGCGTCGTCCAGCGGGCAGGGCGGCGCGTAGACCTTCACACCCCTTCGGCACGGTGCAATGCACTTGGTCGGCGAGGTTGGTGCTCTGAGGGCCGGAGACGGGGTACGAGCCCTGCCGGACGTCCACGTCACTCACGACGTCGCCTCTGTCCTCTCCTCTTCTTGGGAGCGTCCTCCTCGTCCTCCGTCTCGTCTTCGTCCTCCGCTCCCACGTCGTCTTCGTCCTCGTATACATCCTCCGCCCCCTCGTCGGCCTCGTCCTCGTACGCGCCCTCCGTCCCCTCTTCGCCCTCGCCGTCGCGTGCGGAGTCGGTGCCTTCCTCGGCATCGCCTTCGCTCTCGCCCTCCGACTCTTTCTGCTCGGCCTCGTCCTCTTCTACGGCGTCATCGTGGGACACGACGACTTCTCCGTCACGGATTTCACCCCGCCAGCCCTCGGGTTCTTCATTGGTGAGGGTCACGTATCGCTGGAAGTTCTTGAAGTCCAGCCGCAAGCGGCGCCCTTGCGCCCGCCAGAGATTGCCCGTCTTCTCGAAAAATCCGGACGGGTAATACTCCACCACGAGGACGACTCGGGTCAGGGTGGGCGCCACCTCGTGGAAGCTGACCGCGCCGCGAGTGGTCCCCTTGGCTCCCTCCGAGGTCCACACGATGCGGTCGTCGGGGATCTGTTCCTGGACGGTCGCTTTGAAGCTGCGCGACGAAGGGCCGACTTTGACCTTCCAGTCGCTCCCGCCCTCATCGTCCTTGGAGACGTCGCGAACGCCCTTGGCGAAGCTGCTGAATTTGTCGTACTGCGTCCAGTAGTCATAGGTGTCCCGGAGCGGTACTCCCACATCGAGAACCTCGATGATGTTCATGACCTTGCCGCCGCTGGCCTTCCGCTTCCCCTTCCCGCCCCCGAAAGCGCTCTTGGCCTTCTCCACGACGTTGTCCTTGACCCCCTTGGCCTTCTCCGACACGAACGCCTTCAGCGGTGAGTCGCCCTGGAGGATGCGGGACCCGATGGCGGGAAACGAGCCACTCTCGGCCGAATCGCTGAGCTGCCCGGCGACGTCCGTCAGTTTGTCGCCGGCTTTCTCGGCAAGGTTCTCCACCTGCGCGGAGACGAACTTGGACAACTCCTCACGGAGCTTGTCCATGCCCGACGTACCCTCTGCCGACTCGTCCGTTTCCTTCTCGGCCATGGTTGACTACCTCCCACGACCGGCGCGCTTGGACGCTGCTCGCTTCGATGATGTCGTCTTCGAGGCAGCGGACTTCTTGGCCGGAGCCGTCTTCTTGGCTGTGGTCTTCTTCGCCGCGGACTTCTTGGCAGGAGCTGTCTTCTTCGCCGACGACTTCTTCGCCGCCCTGCTGGCCGCGGTCTTCTTGCTGGCCGCCGTCTTCTTCGCCGGCGCAGTCTTCTTGGCCGCCCGGGGCTTCTCTCCGCCGGAGGGAGCAGCCTTCTTGCGTGCCGCAGGTACGGGTGCCTTGCGGGACCGGTCGGGGCGCGAACCGCGGCCCTCCCTCGGCTTCGCTTCCGGTTCCTCTTCCTCTTCTGGTTCTTCTTCCTCTTCTGGTCCCTCTTCGGGTTCCTCCTCGTCCTCGTCCTCCTCGTACTCGCCTTCCGGCTGTTCCTCTTCCTCTTCCTCCTCGGCCCGGTCCTCTTCGTACTCGCCCTCTGGCTCTTCCTCCTCCTCGTACTCCGCGTCCTCATCCTGCGGCGCGTACTCCTCCTCGTCCTCCTCCCCTTCGTCCGGCTTCTCCAGGAGTCGGGCCGTCCGCTCGCTGAGGCTGCCGGCGAGGGTGCTCATGCCTCGCTCAGCGGCGGCGGTCATTGCCTTGCGGCCCGCCTCCAGCACTTCCCCTCGCAACTGCTCCTGCAACTCGGCGACCTGCGGAATCTCCCCCAGCCTGCGCATCCCTTCGGCGGCGAGCTGGCGAGGTTCAAGACCGAACCGCCGACCCGCCAGGTAGGTCGCAATGGACAGAGCGAGCCGGCCCTTCTTGGTACGGCCCAGCGCATAGCCGCCCACTACCGCAGCCGCGAGAGCCACCTTTTCCTTGTCATCCATGATCTCGTCACCTTCGATCGTTCGGCGTGGAGCACGTCTGTGCGGCGTGCAGCCGGTCGAGCAGCCGTTCCTCTTCTCGTTCGAACTCCTCCAGGCTGATGTCTCCGTCCTCAAGCTCCCGGTTCAGCAGGGCGAGTTGGGCACGGAAGACCCCTGGGTCGCGCAACTCCCTTTCGGCGGCGTCGTTGAGCTTCTCCGCCACCCAGACGACGCCGCGGACCGGCGCGATGGGGAGGGTGAGCAGGCCGGTGATAAGTCCCATCTCAGACTCCAGCGGTTCGGACGGGAGTCCCTTCGGCGGAGACGAAGCTGTAGCAGGGCATCGGGCCCGAAAGGCGCAGCTCCACACAGTCGCCGGTCGTGCGGGCGAATTGCTCGCCGCCTTTTGGAAGTCGTCGATGTCGCCGCGATCAAGGGGGAACGACGCGTTGAGCACGCATGCCTGGGCTTCGGGAGCCGAGGTCACCGTGCGGACCCTGGGGGTGATCTCTCGGAGAACTTGCCGGCCCGGCTTCGGCGGCTCTGCTCTTCAGAGCAGCCGAGACGGCCTCGCCCAAGCGCAGGCCGGCTTCGTATCCGGGCACCGGCAGCGGCCTTCCCGCGCGGATGATCGCGTAGAGGTACACACCATCGCCGGTCGCGGCTCACGCCTCCACGGGTCGTCGTCGGCTGCTGCCCCGGGCCGGAGCACGCTGCTTCCTCGGCCGTTCCTGCTGCTCTTCCTCGTCCTCATCGGACTCGTCGGAGTCGTCGTCATGGCCGCTCCCGACCGCCTTGCGAACGGTGTCCCCCACGGTTTCCGCGGCCTCGCGAACCTTGCGTTTGCCGATGGACTTGGCGGCACCACCGCCGATCAGCTCGGGAACGGTGGTGCTGCCGGAGTCACGTTCCAGGTCCAGCCGGTTGCACGCCTCCGCGAAGCGCAGGTACGTGTCGACACTCGCCACCACGATGCGCGCATCTATCTTGAGGATCTCGATGCCGACCAGGGACACCCGGACGAACACGTCGATCACCATGCCCCGGTCGAGGATGAGTTCGAGCACGTCGTACAACGTGCCGGCGCGCGGTGGGCACGCCACTACCTCGTCGGAGTAGGTGGTCGCAGGCATGGGGAATCCTTCCGGTTGTCGGGCAGACCTCAGTCACTGGTCACTCGTCGGCGGACCCCCGCCGATAGCGGCGGACCCGGCGGTACTCCATGAGTTCGCCGTCCTCGTCGAGCCGCACCTCGTACGAAGCGAGAAGGCTCGTCGTGTCCGGAATCCGCGGCAACTCAAGAACGTCGACGACGACACACCAACCGTCGCCCTCACGCCCCACCGCTGATACACCCTCGGTGGGATGGCCGATCAGACCCTCCAGAGCCTGGCAGGCAGCACGCGCGGCATGTTCCGCCCCTCGCACGGACGGTGCGCGTCGAGCGGTAGTCGTCGAGGATTTCCTTGCGCGCGGACGACGCTCTTCTGCCATGAATCAATTCTGGGCTGTATCCGGTTCGACGCATCTTGAGCGGCCAATCTGGCGTTCGTTCCCGGCATCATGGTCGTCTGCGCAGGCGTCGGCTCGGCGGGCCAGACCACACTGGGCGAGGCTCACACTCACAGAGGTACCGACGTATCCCCGTTGGATCTTCCACGCCGGACAGCCCTCGGTCCCGTCGCAAACGACGTTCGCGGCACTGATGAACGCCGTCACATACCCGGACGCCGACCAGACCGCCAACGCAATGCCACGGTGCCCGGCCCCGAGCGGAAGGGAGCGGGCACGGGTGCGGTCGGTTGCCTTCTTACTGGGCATGGTGTGGTGCCTTGATCTTCTGCCCGATACGTCCTCAACAAACGCATCCTTGCAGGTCAACGGCACCTTTCTACTGTCGGGGCGTCAGCCCGTCAATTCCGGTGAATAGCCAGGGCTGACGCAGACGCCGCCCGTCCGAACGCCCTGCCGCCGGACAGAACGAACCGCGTGTCACACCCCGACACGTGTGTGCGGGATCCGCCGGAACCCGGACGCACCGTCTCAGGACACGGGCGGACCGGGCGGACCGGACGGTCCGGCCGTCCGGCGGTGTTCGGCGTTGATGCGCTGGGCTTCTTCGAGTTGGTCTTCGAGGATGATGATGCGGCAGGCGGCTTCGATCGGGGTGCCGTTGTCGACGAGTTCGCGGGCGCGGGCGGCGATGCGCAGTTGGTAGCGGGAGTAGCGTCGATGGCCACCCGCTGAGCGGAGCGGGGTGATGAGGCGGGCTTCGCCGAGGGCGCGCAGGAAGCCCTGGGTGGTGCCGAGCAACGCGGCGGCCCGGCCCATGGTGTAGGCGGGGTAGTCATCGTCATCGAGTCGGCCGAACGAGTCGTCTGTTGTCATTGCACCTCTCTGTGGAACGCGTGGAGGGGCCCTGGCACCATGTGTGCCAGGGCCCCGAAGGAACTGCTACA
Organism: Streptomyces sp. NPDC091209; assembly: GCF_044757755.1. Taxonomy (NCBI): domain Bacteria; kingdom Bacillati; phylum Actinomycetota; class Actinomycetes; order Kitasatosporales; family Streptomycetaceae; genus Streptomyces; species Streptomyces sp. NPDC091209. The sequence goes on from NZ_JBIVVR010000014.1 coordinate 254,636, forward strand.
CCATCCGCCGGCCCTGATACTGCACCGGCCTTCTGTGTCCGCACGCCCACCCGGGAGAGGGTAGGGAATGCGGGGATCGCGGTTGCTCGACCGGAGACCACCTCACTATCGATGTCCTGCGGTACCCGGGCTCTACTATTCCGCCCGGGCGATCCTGATGGCGCTCGGCCCCTCCGTTCTTTCCCTCTGGGATCAACTCACTGCTGGTACTGCTCTACTGCGTACTGCTGGTGATGCGACCTGCTCGGTGACCTGTGACAGCGTCACTCTTCGGCAGCCAGCCCCGTCGCCCGTCCTGCGTCTGCTCTGGCTTAGAACCCCACTGCCGAACGTCCCGGTGCGCGCGCCCGCAGCCGACGCCTTCACCGAGGAACCACTTACTGACTTCACTGCTGGGTCTTGCGAACTGCACCTACAGGTACTGCCACTGCATCAACTGCGGTCCTGCTCACGGCGGCCCCTGATCACTGCGAGCCACCCGGTCCGGTCGTCAGCCCCGTCGCCGTCCTGCGACAACCCTGGCTCCGAAACTCCACCACCGCACCGCCCTGCACATTCCAACTACATGTACTACTGCCTGGCAGTTCGTGTCTGCTAGGCCCTGCTGATCTCGGCTACGAGAGAAACCATAGCCAGATGATCTCCCAATGTCTATTCCAGCCAGCATAGATTTTGGTGCGTTCGGCGGGGAGGTAAACGACCTCGACGGCGACGGAGGCTGGCACCCGTCGCTGCCAGGGCGAGAGGGCGAAAGGTCCGAGGCAATGTGCAGCGGGCAGAAGAGTGTCGTCGCGTGATCCAAAAATCCTGGGACCCCAACGAAGAGCGTCAACGCCACAACCGCCCGCTCACCCGCTGGCCGGCGAGGACCTCGGTATGCGGGCTTGGTGTGTGGCACGGACACGGCGTACGGCCGCCGAGTCCGGGGCGGACGTTGGCGTCCGTGCAGGGGCTCTGGGGTGCGATGACACTGCCCGGCACCGGGCCCTGGCGCCGCCCCCTCGGCCCACTCGACAGGGGGCACTGCGCTGGCGGGCAGTAAAGAGCGAGGAGTCACCGTGACCGTATGCGGGCCTGGCGGAGAAGGCAGGCCGACCACTCGTCTTCCTGACAGCAACGGCGGCCGGGGCGGGGCGATGACCTTGGCGGGGACGCTGGCGGCGGCGGAGGCCGCGGCGCCCGTGGAGTCGCTCGACGTGGTCGCGCGCATGCTCAAAAAAGCGACTCGGGGCCGCGGTGGTGTCGTTCCTGATCACCGACTTCAGCGGCGGCTCGGTTGTACGGCTGGGCGGCGGGCAGCGTCGACCGCCGAGCCCGCGCGGCGCATCACGTTGCGGGGCACCCTGTACGACGACGTGATCCGCACCCAGCGGCCGAGGGTGGAGGACAAGGGCGAGGGCGGTCTGGTGCGGCTCGTCGCCCCAGTGACCAACCGCGGGGACGCCATCGGGCTCCTGGAACTGTTCTTGCCCGTCGCGCCTGACGCGGAGGTGATGCAAGAAGTCAGCGAGACCGCGCACGCCCTGGCGTACATCGTCATCGCAAACCGGTCCTTCACCGACGGGTACCAGTGGGACCGCCGCACCGCCCCGCTGAGCCTGGCCGCCGAGATCCAGCACAGGCTGCTCCCGGCATCACTGGCATGTGAGGCGGCCCAGTTCGCGGTCGCCGGGGCGCTGGAGCCGGCCGATCACGTCGGGGTGACACCTTCGACTACGTGATCGACCGGGACACGGTCCAGCTCTCCGTCACCGACGCCATGGGCCACGATGTCGGTGCCGCTCTGCTCGCAACTCTCCTGGTGGGCGCCCTGCGCCGGGCACGGCGGGCCGGCGCCGAACAGGGCGATCAGGCCGTGCGCGAGCACGGCCGCCACGGCTACGTCACCGGGCAGTTCCTGCGCATCAGCCTGCTCGACGGCACCGCCGAGTTCATCAACGCCGGGCACCCCTGGCCACTGAGGATGCGGGACGGACAGGTGCGGGAGATCACTCCGAAGATCGATATGCCGTTCGGCTTTCCACGCACCGCACAGCTACCGGGTCCAGTCGCTGGACCTGCGGCCGGGCGACCGGCTGGTGATGCTGACCGACGGCATGCTGGAGCGCAACGCCAACAGCCTCGATCTGCCGGACCTGATCGTCCGCACCCGCGCGCTGCATCCCCGCGAGGCCGCCCGCACCCTCATCGCCGCGGTCGTCGAGGCCAACCACGGTCACCTGCAGGACGACGCGACCGTCATGTGCCTCGACTGGCACGGCATCGGCCACTCCCATCGGGACGCCGACACCGGCGCCAACCTTGCCGACGCCTCCGCCCCGTCACCTCCGGAGCAGACCACGTGCGGACAATGGCTCTGAGACCGCTCCACCCCCCGCTTCGGCCGACCCGTCGCGGCCCGGCACGCGGCAACGTGCGTGACCAGCGGCTCTGGCCAAAACGTTGTCGCGGTCAGTAGACAGCCAGGGAGATGGCGATGTAGTGCGCCGTGAAGGCCGCCACGGTCAGGGCGTGGAACACCTCGTGGAAGCCGAACCAGCGCGGTGAGGGATCGGGGCGCTGAAGGGCGTAGACGACCGCGCCCGCGCAGAAAAGAAGACCGCCGGCCACGACCAGGGTGAGTACGGCCACTCAGCCGCTGTGCAGGAGGTCGGGCAGGTAGCGCACCGGTGCCCACCCCAGCGCCAGGTAGCACGGGGTGTACAGCCAGCGCGGAGCTCCCACCCACAGAACCCGGAAGGCGATGCCGACCAGTGCGCCCGCCCACACGATCCACAGCAGCACGGACCGCTGGCCCGGCGGGAGAACGACCACCGCAAGGGGCGTGCAGGTGCCGGCGATGATCAGGAAGATGTTTGGGTGGTCGAGACGCCGCAGGACCGCCTCGCCGCGCGGCCCCCAGGTGCCACGGTGGTAGACGGCGCTCGTTGCGAACAGCAGCCAGGCGGTGACCGAGTACACGGCGCAGGCAACGGCTGCCTGCGGGGTGCGGGTCAGGCAGATGAGCACGATGCCCGCGATCAGTGCGGCGGGGACCATCCCGGCATGCAGCCAGCCCCGCAGCCTCGGCTTGATCGGTTCGGCCAGATCGGCCGCCCGCTCCACCAGAGCGGCAACCGAGTGCCCGCTCTCCCCACCTTGTGATCCGCAGGGCAGCCCGTCTTCATGGTGTTCTCCACGCGCTGCGGCGACGTACGTGTATTCGGCTTCAGCGGCGTCGTGCGACACGGCTTCTCGTCCTCCCTCGGACTCCTGGGCATCACCGGTGATCATGCAGCCCTGCTAAAAGACCTCGCCCAGACAGTTTTCTGCAAGGCCGGTCTCGAAACAGCCAGGCCGCGTCGCCGGAAATGGGTCACTGGGTCACTTCGCCGCCGTGTGAACTCCGGCCCGTTGCTGCTGCCGCCCATTGGGCACGAAGCGGAATAGATGAGCTGCTCATGGGAACGATCAGAGCTCCCGAGCGGGTATCTCCGCTCCCTGCGCGCGAGGATCGCCGATGCTTCCTGAGGTCCGCCCCCACCTGTCCGGCCCCCTCGCCGACCAGTTGGAACACCAACTGGGTCTGGCTCCGCAACGGGAAGCCGGCGATCTCGATGTGCAGCGCGTCGCCGGCATCGCCGTCGTCGCGGCCGCCCACTCCGATGGGTATGCGGCCACCGGTCACCTCCTGGGGCTGCTGGCCGCGCTGCCTGCCCCCACCAAGGCAGGAGAACGCTTCTGGTCGGAGCTGTGGAGGTCTTCGGGCACCGCGTACCTGCTGCCTGCCAACATCAAGGCTGCGGTGCTGCGTTCTCTGGCGGGAGAAGGAATCGTGCTGGCCCGACAGATCCTCTCGGCTGTCGATGAGATGACCCCGCCCCAGCGCGTCGCAGCCGGGGAGGTGATCGGTCAGGCCCTCGCCGAGTCCGACCATTTTCCCGACCTCAAGACACAGGTCATCGGAGAACTATGGCTCCGTGACCTCGAACTCACCGCCTGGCGCGTCCTGCACGCAGACCGCAGGTCCGACGATCCGACAGGACGCAAAGCATTCCTCGATGCCTGGAGCAGGGTCTGAGCTTCAGCGCTTGCTTGTCGTGATGGGTGAACACTTCCAGCAGTGCCCGGACGGTCACGTGTGCGTCCGCAGGATGGCGGACGGTGCCGTGTGCGTCCGCAGGATGGCGGGCGGTGCCGTCCAGGCAGAGGATGTAGCGCGTGCGCCGGCCGGCGCGCTCCCCGCGCAGGTAGCCGGCCTGTTCAAGATCGTGACGATGTTCTGGGCGGTCCGCCCGGTGACGTGGCAAGCCGCGGCGATGTAGCGAAGGCGGGCGGCACAGGCGCGGGCGATGACGATCAGCACACGGTTGTGGTTGGTGAGGAGGCTCCACTTCCCGGTCTGTTCGTTCACCATCTGCTCCGTTCTTCGATGCTGCCCAGCTGTGAACACCGCAGGGAATTCGGTTTCATCACCATCAGTGGCAGGCCGTGAGTGTCGACCACTCGACCGCGGTGGCGGCCGTTGATCCCTTTTTGCCAGGGTCGGAGCCGTGAGAGTCTTCCCACGGTCGAAGCCGCTTTGCCTGCGAGGCGCTGACCGTGGCCTCCGCCTCCTTTGCCCATCTGGCGGCGGATCCGTCCGGTCAGCACCTCCCGCACACCGAGGGAACCTCAGGGTGGCCAGTAAATATAATCTGCGCATGTCGAAGCCTGACGAGCTGCTCGTTGACGTCGCCGCCCTGGTGGAGTCCGGGCAGAGCAACCAGATGTCCCTGACCGTGGTCACCGGTGGTGCAGTCATCACCGGCCGGCTTGCTCCCGAAGCAGTGTGGCGGCAGAGGGTGTCGGACGTGCTGACGGATTCCGCCCGCCTGGGAGAATTCTCAGCCGTCTTCGACACCCCCGCGAAGAACGGCCCGCCCACGCATCTGCACTTCCATGTCGCCCGGATCCTGCAGGGCACGGTGGGGATCCCGGAGACGGGCGGGATGTACCGCGTGGCGATCGCCGACGTCGGCGCCTGGACCGTGGGCGACTTCAGCTATTCCGACCACTGAGCAACCACTGCGACGGGAACCCGTTGCAAGCAGTGTGGGCCCGGCCGGCGCATGCAGGCCGGGCCCACACTGCTGTTCAGGTGTCAGCTTCGTGCCTGTTTCCCTCGGTCAGACGGACACGGGAGTGCCGAGCATCGCGGAAGCGTGCTGGAGCGGGCTGAGGATGCGTACGGGTGCGGCCTCGGGGAGGGTACGGCAGGTGAAGCCGAGCTGCGTCATGGCCCGCAGGACTTCGCCGGCGCTGAAATCACGTCGGTCCTGGCGGGTGATGACCTGGCCGACCTGCTTGACGGGGTAGTGGCGGCGGCCGATGATCACGGATTCGCCGGTACCCAGTTCGGGCTTGATGCCCTTCATCGATTCCAGCACGCCGCTCTTGGTGAGCTCGAAGGGGAAGCGGGCGATGACACAGCGCATGTGACCTCACAGAGAGAAAAGGGAGAACGGTCCGACCAGGGTGAAGACGGCTCAGTGGGAGAGGGCGAGGACACCCAGGGCGCTGCCTTGCTCGTCGACCACCGGCAGGGCACCGAGCCGGAGGTAGCGCATCGCGTGCTCGGCTTCGGCCGTCGCGGCCACAGATGTAGTGAACGACCTGTGGTCGCCGAGGACTTCGCGCAGGCGGACGCGGTCCGTGTAGGCGAAGCTGTCGCGGACGGCGGTGAGTTCGGTCCGGGTGACCAGGCCGGTGCACTGGCCGTCCTGGTCACAGACGACCAGCCGGCCCGTGCGTGCGGCGGCCATGACCGACAGCGCCACCTCGACACTCATGTCGTCACAGACCTGCGGTCCGGCCGCGTCCATGACCTAAGCCACCGTCTTGTGCCCGAGGTTGGCGCTCGCCGGGCGGGGCTGCATCTGAACCAGCGTCACAAGGTGCCTCCTGCAGAGATGGGTCAGCTTCCTGATCACGAAGGTTCTAGGCCGCCGTGCCGAAGACGGCCTGGCGTACGGGCGCGCGCCGGGTCGTCGAAGAGGGGCGGCGCCGGCCTCGCGAGGTGCTGCGCTTGGAGCGTTCGGCCACCGGTGCGGTGATGACGACCGGGATGCCGGACGGGGTCTGGGCGCCGGTGATCCGGTGCAGGGCCTCGTCGCCCGAGCGGATCTGGGTGGTCTGCGGCCGGATCCCGGCGTCCACCATGAGGCGGACCATGCCGCGGCGCTGGCTCGGTGTGACCAGGGTGACGACGCTGCCGGACTCGCCGGCTCGGGCCGTGCGTCCGCCGCGGTGGAGGTAGTCCTTGTGGTCGGTCGGCGGGTCGACATTCACGACGAGGTCGAGGTTGTCGACGTGGATGCCGCGCGCCGCGACGTTGGTCGCTACCAGCACGCTGACGTGCCCCGTCTTGAACTGCGCCAGTGTGCGGGTGCGCTGCGGCTGCGACTTGCCGCCGTGCAGCGCGGCGGCCCGAACCCCGCTGTTGAGAAGGTCCTGGGTCAGCCGGTCGACGGCGTGCTTGGTGTCCAGGAACATGATCACGCGGCCGTCGCGGGCGGCGATCTCTGTCGTGGCGGCGTGCTTGTCGGCGCCGTGGACGTGCAGGACGTGGTGCTCCATCGTCGTGACCGCACCGGCCGAGGGGTCGACCGAATGCACAACGGGGTCGGTCAGGTAGCGGCGCACCAGCAGGTCGACGTTGCGGTCCAGGGTGGCGGAGAACAGCATCCGCTGCCCCTGCGGACGCACCTGGTCGAGGAGCGCGGTGACCTGCGGCATGAAACCCATGTCGGCCATCTGGTCGGCCTCGTCCAGCACCGTGATGCCCACCTGGTTCAGCCTGCAGTCGCCCCGGTCGATGAGGTCCTTGAGCCGCCCCGGAGTCGCCACCACCACCTCAGCCCCGCCTCGCAGCGCGCCGGCCTGCCTGCCGATCGACATCCCGCCCACCACCGTGGCCAGCCGCAGCCTGACGGACCGGGCATACGGAGTGAGCGCGTCGGTCACCTGCTGCGCCAGCTCACGCGTGGGTACGAGGATCAGCCCCAGCGGCTGGCGGGGCTCAGCACGCTGTCCGGCGGTACGGGCCAGCAGGGCGAGACCGAAGGCGAGGGTCTTGCCCGAGCCGGTGCGCCCGCGGCCCAGGACGTCACGGCCCGCCAGGGAGTTCGGCAGTGTCGCGCCCTGGATCGGGAACGGCGCGCTCACACCCTGCCTGCCGAGTTCGGCCAGCAGCTGCTCGGGCATGGAGAGATCGGCGAAGCTCTCCACGGCGGGCAGCGCGGGGGTGATCGTCGTGGGGAGCGCGAATTCACCCTGCACGGAGGCGGGCCGACGGCCGTAACTGCCTGAACGAGCAGGACCGCCGGAACGGCGCGGTGCCGGCGAGCCGAAGCGGCTGCCGCCCCTTCCCGCGTCGGCACTGCCGTTACGGGCGCGGGGCGAGCGGTCGTTCGTACGTGTGCGGTTCATGCGGAACCTTCCTCGATGCGGCGCATATCAAGGAATTCCCGCAAGCGGTGAGCAGCACGGAATTACAAGTATGGACCGATGTCAAAGCAAATCCGGCCGACGGGAATCCGCGGCGGGCGTAAATTCTGAAATAGGTGACGCAGCGAGGACGTAAAGTCCCGGGCGTCGAGGTGCGGTGTGGCTCTTCAGGATGCGCCTGCATCCTGAAGGAGGAGCCGCGTGTGGTGAGACTGCGGATTTCTCCGAGCCGCCCGCAGGTGAAACCACTGCGGGAAAATGCGTGTAGCTGGGGCCCGCACCCCGAGGGATGCGGGCCCCAGCTACAAAGTGCGCGTCAGCGTCAGGCCGGAACGATGTTCTCGGCCGTCGGGCCCTTCTGGCCCTGCGCGATGTCGAAGGTGACCTTCTGGCCTTCGAGCAGCTCACGGAAGCCCTGGGCGGCAATGTTCGAGAAGTGGGCGAACACGTCAGCGCCGCCACCGTCCTGCTCGATGAAGCCGAAACCCTTTTCCGCGTTGAACCACTTCACGGTACCAGCAGCCATGTCATATCTCCTTTGGGGCAGTACACCGGCATCCGCACTGTGCGGACACCGTGTCGCCGCGATGATTACCCCGCCGGAAAATGACCGGAAATACAAAAGCGCTCTGCCCGACAGGAGCCGAGTGGGAGCACTTGAAGTTCGGGAACCACAACTGCAACTGAGATGGACAGTAGCACGCCGCAACGGTCCGCGTCGGTTAAGTAATTCCACTCCGCTCATTGCGGTAAAAACTCTCACTACGCGGTCCGGCAAACTCTCACCTCACGGGCACAGATATTGACTCACTCGCAGTGCAACGTTCCAGGAAAGCGGAGTCGTCAGCCGCAACCAGGGTTGTCGGGGCGCTTTGGCGTGTGCGGCTGTCCGCAGGGTCGCATTGAACAGCGGCCAAGAGCAGCCACCACCATGAGGCGGACCTGCGTTGATCGCCGCGTCCGGAGCAGTGGTCGAGCGTTCGATCCGGTGAGGGGACGTCACCGTGGATGGTGTCGGGCAAACTGTGCCCTCCGGAAGTGCCGTGCGCTCAAAGGCTCGGCTTCACCCGGACATGGCAGCTGACAGCGGGCTGAAACTTTGGTGTTCGTTCGCCGTCTGCTCGACGGGCGCCGCATCCATGACGACCTGTGGGGAGAGTCCGACCGCTGACCGGGAGCGGAGCGGCTTTGCCTGTCGTCAGGAGGGGAGGGCTTGACGGAGCGTGGGACAGCAGGGAATGACCGTGTCGAGACCAACGATTTCAACGACCCGCTGAACCCCCTGCCCGCAAGGCCGCCAGCCGAATCCGCCGGGGAACGCTGCATCGCGTGGTGCGGCCAGGCCGCTGAGGACGCTGGAATCCATGAAGGCGAGCGCACTGCAGGACGCCGGAAGCGCTACACCTTATAAGGGTGCTACCCCCAGGTAACGTTCCGGGCGGGCGTGCCCGGCCCTGAACGGGGTAGCGGGCGGGGAGAGGGAAGCGAGCACGGATGGACGAGGCAAGAGGGGCCGAAGGCGAAACGGCCTCGCTGTTGGAGACATCGCTCGCGCTGGACAGCGACGGTTCCCGCATAGCTCAGGCCCGTCATCTGGCCGCGGCTTTCCTGACGAAGGTGAGAGACGACCACGGCATCCCGGTGGTGACCGCCACGGTCGAGATCGTCCAGCTGATCGTCAGCGAACTGGTGACCAACGCCCGAAAATACGCGCCGGGACCGGCCCTCTTGCACCTGCGGGTCACCAGTGCCGTGGTGCGGGTTGAACTCTGGGACAGCAATCCTGCAGTGCCGACTGCACAGGCGCTGGATCCGGAACGCATCGGCCAGCACGGCCTGGAGATCGTCAGAGCACTCGCCCAAACCGTCATCGTCGAGCGGACCCCCCTCGGCAAGCGCATCACCGCGGACATCGCCCTCATCCCGGCCACCGCACAGCCGGTCCCGTCTCGCCTGTTCGGAGTAGCTCATGGCGACGGCCGCCGGTCGGCCGGCGACCGTGTGCCTCGCGTGATGTGGCCCCCGTACCGTCCGCATCGAGCACTCCCCCGCAGGCAGAACCCGGAAGCATGAAACCCGGGTATCGAAGCTGCCCGCCAGGGACGCACCGGGACTGTCGGCCTCTGCGGGAGTCGAGGCGGGCCCGGCGCTCATGGAACGCCACAGGCTCGCTCCGCTGCGGGAAGCAGCCTCAATCTCAACCACCACACCCGAACGGCGCAGGGAGGCTGCGCCCCCAACCCAGCCCCCCACAGCCGCTACCGACCCATCGGGTTCGACGATCCGGCGGCGCGGCGGTGTTCGGCGTCGATGCGCTGCGCTTCTTCCAGCTGGTCCTCGAGGATGACGATGCGACAGACTGCCTCGATGGGGGTGCCCTCGCCGGAGCCATTCGTGAGAGGTGCGATGACAGCAGACGACTCGTTTACCAACGAGAACACCAACCGGCTGTTGCGGCAGTACCTGCCCAAGGGCGCGGACCTCCACACATTCAGCCAGGTCGACCTCGATGCCATCGCCCACGAGCTCAACCACCGTCCGCTACCGCAGTCCGACAGAAGTCTACGCTGACCTCCTGAACAGCGTTGATGCGTTGACCGCTTGAGCTCGCCCCACCGGTGCCCGACGATGGCCGTGCAGTCACCCAGCCCGGGTGCCAAGCATGGCGATCACCGGTGCTTCTGTGCCCGGCTGCGCGAACGGCACTCGATGTCACGCGGGTGTGGGCCGACGGAGGCTACGGGCGTTTGGTCGACTTCGCCCGCGACGCCTGGCGGATCGCGCTGACCGTGGTCAGACGCAGCGACGACACCAGCGGGGTTCACCGTGCTGCCGAAGAGATGGTTGGTGGAGCGCACGTTCGCGTGGCTGATGCACTCACGCCGGCCGACCCGCGACTACGAGACGCGCACCGACCGCTCGGAGGCGGTGATCAACTGGGCGGTCTGGAGTGGGCGATGTAGGTGGGAACGGAGTGGGCGGGGGCTCGCGCAGTTCAACGCTCCGATGCCGGGGGGTGTAGGGCGTGCCGAGGCCGCAGGAGTGCCTCTCCAGCACCAACCAGGGGTAGGCGCCACGTGTGATCTGAAGTGGTTTCCCGGGCGGTCGCCTCGGCAAGGGGACGACCGCCCGGTTCTGCCATAGCTGACCACAGCGGCAGAGCATTCGCCTCAGGTGGGGACGATGAGGTGACGTGACACCCAGGTCATCCTGTTGCCCTCCGCCATCGCGGCGACGACTCGCCCGTCGCCAGCCGCGCTCGACGAAACTCACTCGTACGCCCCACGGGAGGAGACGCTGTGCCGTGTCGCTCCCGGCAGAATGTCGTTGAACCGATCGGTGCGCGGGATATCAACGCTCTTGAGACTGCGTACCGACCGAGGGCCCGAAGCCCAAGAGATCCGCTTCGGGCCCTCTCCCCTGTGCGGTGGCCGCCTGGCGCCGGTTCTCCTGTTGTTGCAGGGTGAGGTTGCGGCGGCCCGGCGCCGACTCACCCCTTGCGGCCGGGCCGCCCCACGACCATCCCGAACCACAGCCGCGCACCGCATCATGTCCAGGACCGGGGCGATCTCGGGTACTCGCCCGGGCTCGTGAACGGGTGCAGGAGCGGCAAGCCGGCGAGGGCGTCGTCCAGCAGGCCTCGCAACGCAAGCTGGGCTTGAAGGCTGTTGTACGGCGACAGGGAGGCTGTGAGAGGAGTGTGGGGTCCGCTGTCGTCACGACTGCTCAATACGTCCTGCATCGTCATGCAGTGAGCAACGAGATGCGCCTGGAAGTTCGCGTGAGCCGAACGGGTACCGCGCGGGTGCGGCACACGAGCAGCCGCGCCGTGGACTGCGCCTCCGCTCAGATCCCGCCCTCCCGCCCCCCACGCCCGGTCCTTCCTCGCGCGCCGGGCTCTTGTTCGGGGCGAGCGTGGAGGGCCGCCGACCGACGCGCGACAGCCACCAGGCCGCCCAGTGCCCCTTTCCCGAACTCCCGTGCTTCTGTGCCTGCGCCCCACCATCACCCACCGCAGCCAAGGGCCTAGACAGGAACGGAGGAGAGGGAAAAGGGGTGTCGGCACCGCCGGTCGGAGCTGTTCAAGGGGCCTGAACTGCACAAACCCTGAACGTGCCGTCAGGGGCTGCCAGTAGGGGACCTGGTAGGGCGAGCGGTAGGGGGGTTTGGCCGGTGCTCCGCACGCCGACCACGGCGGCCGAAAGCACACCTGTGCGTGTCTGCAGGCGATGGAACTCGTTGAGCAGGTCATCGCGGGCCGGATCAGAAATCAGCCACACCCTGTACGGCGGGCACACTGCGACCTGTATCTACGCCCGTCTCGAACCCGGCCCACACGACAGCTGGCAGTTGAAATTCGCCAACGCCGGCCATCCCCGACCACTGCTGGTGTCGCCCGCCGGTGATACTCGCTACCTGGACACCGGCCACAGTGTGCTGCTCGGCATCGAACCCGACACGCCCCGGCCCAGCAGCACCCACACGCTTGCGCCGGATTCCACCTTGCTGCTCTACACCGACGACCTGATCGAACGTTCCGGCGAAGACCTCGACCGCGGTCTCGCCCGGCTGCGTCAGCACGCCGCATCCCTGACCCGCGAGCCGTTGGCTGTCTTCTGTGACGAGCTCCTCGCCGGCCTAGCCCCTGGCAGTAGCGACGACATCGCCCTTCTCGCGGTCCGCCTCCCGCCCCGCGACCTGAACCCCCCGGCTGAGGAGCGGCCATGACGGCGGGTTCTTACCGGACCTGATGCGCGCGGCCGGGCGTGCCGGCTCGTCCATGCGCGCTGACGAGCGGGCGACGCTGGTTAGCTCGCGGGGCCCGAGGTGCAGGGCGGACAGCGTCGCGGCAGTCGCGTCCGCCCCGCACGCCGTCGGCTATGCGGCGGGGGTGAGTTCGGCGCGGCCGAACAGAAGGGCGTAGCCGGTGGGGAGCCGGCCCAGGATGCGGGTGATGAGGTCGGGGGCTGCGTGGGCGGCGACGGCGGAGAAGACGGATCCGGTGTCCCAGCGGGTGGTGGCCAGGGAGGCGCCGGTGCGGGCGGCGAGGTCCTTGACGAAGGCCCAGCCGGTCAGGGGCCGAGTGTCGGGGATCTGCGCAGTCAGCACGCGTGCGGCCTCCACGGGCAGACAGGCGGCCAGGTCGACGCGTTCGTGGCCGGTCAGCTGGCGCCCCAGTCCGGCAAGAACCAGGCGGACGGCTTCGTCGGCCTTCTCGCGGGTGGGGTAGGCGCCCTCGTAGCGGACCTTCTCCAGCATCTGCTCGTATGCCGTCCCGTACGACTGCTGGGGCGGTGCGTGCCGGTCGGAGATCACGGGGTGGTGGCCTTTCTTACTGTGGCCGGTGTTCGGGCACCGGCGTGAGTGATGGTCAGGTGGGTTGGGGGCGGCCGAAGAGCAGGTCGTAGCCTGCGGGGAGCTGGAGCAGGATCTGCCCCAGCAGGTCATCGCCGGCGGCGTCGGCGACGGTCGACAGCACGGCGCTGACGTCCCAGGCCGCGGTCTGGTCGGTGGCGCCCTCGATCCAGGCGGCGCTCGCCCGGACGAACCGCTCCGGGGGCAGCGGTTCGGCGCTCTGCAGCGGGTTGAGCAGGATCAGGGCGAAGCCCTCCGGCAGGCGTGCCGCGAGCTGGGCGCGGGCTTCGCCGACCAGGTGCGCGCCGAGCAGGGCGAGCACCACGCGGGCCGCGCGCTCTGCTTCCTCCGCAGTGCCGTATTCGCCGCGTTCCTTCACGTGGTCGAGGAACGCTTCGCGTCGCAGAGTCATGGCGCCGCCACCCCTTCTTCTTCGGACTGCCTACGGGGGTGCGGAGGCGGGGTGAGGGGGAGATCAGGTGCCCGTCCTCCGCACCGGTCCGGCCGGTGTCAGCCGGAGATCTCCTTTTGGCCGGAGCCGACGCCGATGGAGATCTTGCGGGGCTTGGCTCGCTCGGCGATCGGGATGCGCAGGGTGAGCACGCCTGTGTCGTATTCGGCCTGGATGTGCTCGGTGGCGAGGGTGTCGGCGAGCACGATCTGGCGGGAGAAGACGCCCAGCGGCCGCTCGGACAGTTCCATCTGCACGTCGTCGGTCTTCGCCAGCGGCCGACGCTCGGCCCTGACGGTGAGCATGTTGCGCTCGACGTCGATGTCGATCGCGTCCGCGGTGCAGCCGGGAAGGTCGAAGGCCACCACGTACTCGTCGCCCTCGCGGTAGGCGTCCATCGGCATCGCCGACGGCTTCGACCAGGTGCCCGGGCCCATCAGCTGCTGCGCCAGCCGGTCCAGCTCACGGAAGGGGTCAGTGCGCATCAACATCGTGAAAACACCTCCAGCAGGTTCAGGCAGTTGCTGCCAATGCGCTTCACTGATTCCGTTGTAACATGTCATCCCATGGATGACAAACTCAATGTCGTCTAGGTGATGACAATCCGAGGGAGGTGCCCGTGGCCGCAGCCGACCAACCGCCCACGACCAGCCCGAACGCCCACAGCCCGGGGTCATTCCTAGCCGCCGTGGCGGCCCTCAACGCCATAGACGACGCCCTGCGCGACGCCCGGCGAGAGTCCCCTGACACGCCCGAAGGTCCCGGCGCGGGGCCGGAGCAGGCGCTGGCCTCCCTGATGCTGCTGCAGCAGGTGCGCGAGCAGCTGGCCGGGTGGGAGACCGGCCTGATCGAAACGGCCCGGGACGCAGGAGCCAGCTGGGCGGACCTAGCCCATCCACTTGGCGTCGCCAGCCGCCAGGCAGCCGAGCGCCGCTATCTGCGCGACCGGCCCGGCCCGGCCGGGACCACCGGCGAACAACGCGTGACGGCCACCCGCCAGGCGCGAGCCGCCGAACGCACCACCGCCACCTGGGCCCGCACCAACGCCGCCGACCTGCGCCGCTTTGCCGGCCAGATCACCGCCCTTACCGACCTTCCCCCGGCCGCCCGCCGCCCGCTCGGCGAGCTCCACGCGGCCCTCGCCCACGACGACCCCGCCGATCTCATCGCCCCCCTGACCGCCACCCACCCCTACCTGGCCGCCACCCACCCCGACCTCGCCGCCCGGCTCGACACCCTCACACCCCCCTGAACCCATCCGTGGGTCCAAGGCATGGCATGCGATCCCCTGCCGTCACGTGACACAGCTCTGCGCTCCTTCCTTCACACGAGGAGCTGGTGAGCAAGGATCGTTCCATCTTGCTCCGAAATGCCCCACTTATCACATGAGGTGATGCTCTGGGCTGGAATCGGGGATAGCCGACCGCCACGCTCTGGCCTCAGCCCTGGACACAGGTCCGCACTGCTGCCCGCGTCCACCCCGGAGTTCGCGCCCCCCGGTCTGGCCCGTGACAGGCCGTCGGCCGGACGAGGGCGGAGGCGACCGTCGTCCTGACCTGCCACGGTGACGACGGCGGCAGGGCCCCCGTCCACTGGGAACGACCCACCGCGCTCAATTTGATCAGCCTGTATCCGCTGTACGCGGCGTGGCTGTGGGTGGGGGCATCCCAGGCACGGCTGTGCCGGTGTCGGCGTACTGGGCCAGTTGCTGATCCAGTTCGTGACGGATGTCGGTACACAGTGTCCGGTCCTGGCCCACTCGATGAGGAGTTCCGCGACGTGGCGGAGCTTGATGCCCGTCCGCTGCGACACTTTCCTCAGAACATGTCGGCCCCGGTCGGGCCTCAGCTGTCCGACGGCGAGGAGGACGCCGCTGGCCTGGTCAACGACGGCATGGGACCCCAGCGCCTCGCGAAGCTGAGCATTCTCATCCCGCAGCTCCCCCTGCGGAATCCTGGGCCCACCGGCGCTCCTCGAAGAGCTCGTCCACACGTTCTCGCATGTTGTCCTCCAACGATTCCTCGAACGTTGGGCTCGACATCGGCACGGACAGTCACCCGCATCTGCGGGGCGCCATCGGCCGGTGCATCGCGACCTTCAGCACCCCGAATGCCGCCCGGACACAGCCGCGCGCATGCTCGCCGAGCCGTGGGACTACACCCGCGACCCATCCCTTCTTGAACCACTTCAACCCGCGCAATCGTGGACCCGGATGGCGCTTTAGACGGTCCGGCCTGCGCAACTATGAGCAGTTACGCGGCCCGGCAGGGGAGTTGACAAAGGGACGGTAGGGCCCGCCCGGCTGTACGCCAGCTCCGCTCGGCGCGAACCACTACCACCAGCTCCCCCGATCGCACAGCCGTGAGCGGTCGATCTCCTGCTGCGTCTCTGGCCTCCGCGGGGCTCTGGTAGAGGGGCCCGCCCCTCTCGGATGCGGGTCCTTCACCGGTCTCCGCTTCTGTCCTTGCCGCGCTTGCCGTGCTTGCCGCGCATGGGCTCCTTGACGTCGTCCATGGCGTCCTTCGCCTTGCCCTCCGCCTGATCCATCTGCCCCTCGGCCTTCATCCGGTCGCTACCGGTGGCCTTGCCGACCGCTTCCTTCGCCTTGCTTAAATGC
This sequence comes from Streptomyces sp. NPDC091209, assembly GCF_044757755.1. NCBI lineage: Bacteria > Bacillati > Actinomycetota > Actinomycetes > Kitasatosporales > Streptomycetaceae > Streptomyces > Streptomyces sp. NPDC091209. The sequence continues at coordinate 270,526 of NZ_JBIVVR010000014.1, forward strand.
ACATAACGCTCGACGAGGGCTACGGCGACAGTCGCGCCAGCGCTTGGACCCGAGGATCGGCAGGGACCGCGCCGACCGATCCGTCTCCTCGCCCTTGACGTCGCACGTCGGTTCGGCGCCGCCACCACCGCGGCCTGACCGGAACCTGGCCCGGCTGACAGACCTGGCCCCACCTCGGCGCGGTAGCCGAGGCAGACGCCGCCTTACCGTCCGGCAGGAAACAGGGCGGACCATCATCAGGGCCGGTCCGGGTGCGGGGTCCCCCGGGCTAATGATCCTTTTCCGATATTTGCCGGACTCTGAACCTGCTCCTCCAGCAGTACGCCCC
>NZ_JBIVVR010000015.1:0-145551 GCF_044757755.1 Streptomyces sp. NPDC091209
TGGTGGCCCTTCCGGCCCCGGCGCGGAAAGTTCAGCCCCTCCGGCGTTTGTGGAGCGGGGTCCGGGGCGGAGCCCCGGGGGTGGGTCGGGTAGGGGCGGAGGGGGCGAAAGAATGCTGGTGGGGTGCGGCGCCGGTTTCGGGGGGTGCGGGGCGTGCGGCGTACGATTTTGGCTGGGCTGGTGGAAGGGGGCCGTATGGCCACGGCTGGGGAAGCGCGGGAGCGGCTGCTGGAGGAGCTGGCGGTCGTGTCACGGCGGTACATGGCCTCGTACGCGCTGTTCAACCAGGCCCTCGCCGACCACGTCGGGCTGCATCCGACCGATGTGCAGTGTGTGAATCTGCTCAGCCTGGAGGCGGGGCCGGTGACCACCGGGCGGATCGCCGAGATGACAGGCCTGACGACCGGGTCGGCCACACGGCTGGTGGACCGGCTGGAGAAGGCCGGTTATGTCGTGCGGGAGCGCGATGTGGTCGACCGGCGGCGGGTTCTGGTGGCGACCGTGCCGGAGAAGATCGCCGAGTTCGGGCGGATGTGGGAGCGGCTGGGCGGCGGTTGGTATGGCCTGTTCGACGGGCTCGACGACGCCGAGGTCGCCCTGATCATCGGGCACATGCGGCGCACGGTCGACTTCAGCGCCGAGCAGGTCGCGCGGCTGCGGTCCGGGGACTTTCAGGAGGCCTCGGACGAGGCGTCGTAGCGCTCGCGGGCTTCTGCGACCTCCTCGATGTGGTGCTCCGCCCAGTCCTTGACGGCGGTGAGCAGGCAGCTCAAGTTGACGCCCAGCGGCGTGAGTTCGTAGTCGACGCGGACCGGCACCGACGGGGTGACGGTGCGGGAGACGATGCCGTCGCGCTCCAGCGAACGCAGGGTCTGCGTCAGCATCTTGGGGCTGACCCCGGCGATCCTGCGGCCGAGACCGCTGTAGCGCATCGGTCCGTCGGCGTCGGCGAGCGCGCTCACGATCAGGCTGACCCATTTGTCGCTGATGCGGTCCAGGAGCTGGTTGGTGGGGCAGTTCTTGAGGAACGCGTCGTACTCGACGCGGGCCTGCTGGCGCCGCTCGGCCGCCGTCGTGGTCGCCATGACGCACCTCCCGGTGACGTACGCACCTTCAGGTGCCTACTTACCAATGGATAGTAACTCTTTCTAGGGTTGTTGCAGCGGGAAAGAGACCCGTGGACGACCTGCTGATGGGGTGAGCTGATATGCGTGCTGCGGTGGTGACGGCGTTCGGTGGTCCGGAGGCGGTCGAGATCGTCGAGGTCGCGGTGCCGGAGCCGGGGGCCCGGCAGGTACGGATCAAGGTGGCGGCCGCGGGGCTCAATCCCGTGGACGCCGGAGTGCGGGCGGGTGTCTTCGGGGGCGCGGGGCAGCGGCTGGGGCTCGGCTGGGAGGTGGCCGGGGTCGTGGACGCGGCCGGCGTCGCCTCGGGGTGGAGCGTGGGCGACGAGGTCGTGGCGCTGGCGTACGGGCCGGTCAAGCCCCTCGGTACGCACGCCGATCATGTCGTGGTCGACGCCGACGCGGTGGCCGCGGCGCCCCGCTCGGTCGACGCGGTGCACGCGGCGAGCCTGCCGCTCAACGCCCTGGCCGCGGACCGGGCCCTGGCCTGGCTGGCCCTGGAACCCGGGCAGAACCTGCTGATCACCGGCGCCGCGGGGGCGGTCGGCGGGTTCGCCGTGCAGCTCGCCGCCCGGCTCGGCGTGCACGTGACCGCGCTGGCACGGGAGGGCGACGAGGAGCTCGTACGGGCTCTGGGGGCGGACCGGTTCGTGTCGGACGGGGTGGCTCCGGGGAGCGTGGACGCGGTGCTGGACACGGCGATCCTGGGCGCGGACGCGCTGGAGTGGGTGCGGGACGGGGGCGCCTTCATGGGGGTCATTCCTGGAGCCCACCCAGCGTCCGTGCGCGGGGTGCGGACCGCTGCCGTGGAGGTCGCCGCCGACGGGGCGCGGCTCGCGGACCTGGTGGCGCTCGTCGACGCGGGGGTGCTGACGACCCGGGTCGCCGAGACGTACGCGCTCGACGATGTCGTCAAGGCGCACGCGCGGCTCGCGGAGGGCGGGCTGCGGGGCCGGCTGGTCCTCGTCCCCTAGGCGTTCTCCGGTGCTCCTGGTGGTCCCGGTGTTCCTGGTGGTCCCGGTGGTCCTAGTGGTGCTGATCCGGTGCCTTGAGCGGCAGCAGGCGTACGAGGGGGCAGCACAGCAGGGTGATGGCGGCCACGACGGCGAGGCTCACGGTGGTGGCGTGGGTCTCGCCGCCCCCGGTGCGGAAGTAGACGGTGGTGACGGTGGCGGCTCCGATCGCGTTGGCGAGCTGCTGGACCGCGCCGAGTGAGCCGCCCGCGCTGCCGGCCTCCGCGGGGGCGATGTCGCCGATCGTGACGTCGTAGAGCGAGCCGAAGCAGGTGCCCATGCCGAGGCCGATGACGAGCAGCGGCGGGACCAGGGCCCAGCTTCCGGTGTCCGTGCCGGAGACGGCGACCAGGGCCAGGAGGTAGACCGTTCCGGCGAGGGTGACGAGGAAGCCGATGAGGACGAGGCGGCGTCCCAGGCGGGCGATAAGGCGGTAGCACGCGATCGAGGCGACGACGATGCCCGCCGACAGGGGCATCAGGGCCAGTGCGGCGGACGCGGGGGAGCGGCCGAGGCCCTGCTGGAGGAAAAGGGAGACGACGTAGAGGAGGCCGGCGACCGCGGCGAAGAAGACGACGCCGGTCACCAGTCCCGAGGTGAAGCCGCGGTTGTGCAGGAGGGAGGGCCGGATCAGGGGGCTGGGCGCGGTGCGCTGGCGGTGGCAGAACGCCGCGAAGAGCGCGAGGCCGGCGAGCAGGAGAAGGACGGGGAGCGCGCTCCAGTCGTGGGCCGAGCCCTCGATGAGGCCGGTCAGCACGGCGAGCATGGTGGCGCCGAGGAGGGCGGAACCGGGGAGGTCGACGGTGGTCGTACGGTCGCCGGTGTCGCGGGGGAGCAGCCGGGCGGCGGCGAGGAGCGCGGCGCCGCCGAGGGCGATGTTGATGAGGAACATCGGGCGCCAGCCGAGGCCGCCGAGGTCGGCGTCGACGAGGAGTCCGGCGAGGATCGGGCCGCCGACCGCGGACAGGCCCATCACCGGTCCGAACAGGCTGTACGCCTTGCCGATCTGGTTCCGGGGCCAGGTCGCGCCGAGGATGCCGAAGCCCTGCGGGATGACGAGCGCGCCGAACGCGCCCTGCGCCAGGCGGGCGGCGACGAGGGTTTCCGGTGTCGGGGCGAGGCCGCAGGCGAGCGAGGCGGCGGTGAAACCGGCGAGGCCGGTCAGGAAGAGCCGGCGGCGGCCGTACTTGTCGCCGAGCCGTCCGCCGAGGACGAGCAGAACGCCGAGAGCGAGGGCGTAGGACGCGCCGAGCCACTGGATGAGGGCGGTACCGCCGCCCAGGTCGTGGCTGATGGTCGGGGCGGCGATGTTCGTGATGGTGCCGTCGAGGAGGTCCAGGACATCGGCGGCGAGGACGACGCCGAGGATCGCCCAGCGGATGCGGGCGGGAGGGTGCCCCGTTTCATGTGTGTCATGCAGTGTCTGTGTCACGCAGATAAATATCAAGCATGAGGCGGGGTGCGGTCAAGTGGTGGCGGAATACCTCGGGAGGGGTGGTGGTTCGAGGGTATAGTTGAACAGTCAACAACTTGGAGGGTGAGCGACCATGCAGTTCGGGATCTTCAGCGTCGGCGATGTGACTCCGGACCCGACCACGGGCCGGGAGCCGAGCGAGCACGAGCGCATCAAGGCCATGGTCGCCATCGCGCTGAAGGCCGAGGAGGTCGGCCTCGACGTCTTCGCGACCGGCGAGCACCACAACCCGCCGTTCGTGCCGTCGTCCCCGACCACCATGCTCGGTTACATCGCGGCGCGCACCGAGAAGCTGGTCCTGTCCACGTCCACGACGCTGATCACCACCAACGACCCGGTGAAGATCGCCGAGGACTTCGCGATGCTCCAGCATCTCGCGGACGGCCGGGTCGACCTGATGATGGGCCGCGGCAACACCGGGCCCGTCTACCCCTGGTTCGGGCAGGACATCCGGCAGGGCATCAACCTCGCCGTCGAGAACTACGCGCTGCTGCACCGCCTATGGCGCGAGGACGTGGTGACGTGGGAGGGCAAGTTCCGTACGCCGCTCCAGTCGTTCACGGCGACGCCGCGCCCGCTGGACGGTGTCGCGCCGTTCGTGTGGCACGGCTCCATCCGCTCGCCGGAGATCGCCGAACAGGCCGCGTACTACGGCGACGGCTTCTTCCACAACAACATCTTCTGGCCCGCCGACCACACCAAGAAGATGGTCGAGCTCTACCGCGAGCGGTACGCGCACTACGGGCACGGCACGGCCGAGCAGGCGATCGTCGGCCTCGGCGGCCAGGTCTTCATGCGGCCCAACTCGCAGGACGCCGTGCGGGAGTTCCGGCCGTACTTCGACAACGCGCCGGTCTACGGACACGGGCCGTCGTTGGAGGACTTCACCGAGCAGACCCCGCTGACCGTCGGCTCGCCGCAGCAGGTCATCGAGAAGACGCTGGCGTTCCGCGAGTACGCCGGTGACTATCAGCGCCAGCTCTTCCTGATGGACCACGCGGGGCTGCCGCTCAAGACCGTCCTGGAGCAGCTCGACCTGCTCGGTGAGCGGGTCGTGCCGGTGCTGCGCGAGGAGTTCGCCAAGGGGCGGCCGGCCGAGGTGCCGGACGCGCCGACCCACGCGGCCCGGGTGGCCGCGGCCAAGGAAGAGGTGACCGCCGTATGAAGCTCGTCGTCGTCTCGGCGGGGCTGAGCGTTCCGTCGTCCACGCGGCTGCTGGCCGACCGGCTGGCGGCGGCGACCGCCGGCCGGGTCTCCGGCCCGGTGGACCTGCGGGTCGTCGAACTGCGTGACCTCGCCGTCGAGATCGCCCACAACTTCACCAACGGGTTCCCCGGGCGGGCGCTGTCCGCCGCGATCGACGACGTGACCTCCGCGGACGGGCTGATCGTCGTCACGCCGGTGTTCTCCGCCTCGTACAGCGGGTTGTTCAAGTCCTTCTTCGACGTGCTCGACAAGGACGCCCTGGCGGGCAGGCCCGTGCTGATCGCGGCGACCGGGGGGACCGGGCGGCACTCGCTCGTCCTCGAACACGCGCTGCGGCCGCTGTTCGCGTATCTGCGGGCGGTGGTCGTGCCGACCGGGGTGTACGCGGCGTCGGAGGACTGGGGGGCGGAGGGGCTTGCCGAGCGGATTGATCGGGCGGCGGGGGAGTTGGCGGCATTGATGACCGCCCTCTCCGGTCCCTCGCCGTCCGGGTCCCAGGCTTCGGCCCAGGGCCCGGTCTCAGCTCAGGCCCAAGCCCAGGCCTCGGCCCAGGCGCCGGCCTCGGCTCAGGCCACAGTCCGAGCTGCGCCCGAGGCGGATGTCCCTGCCCAGGGCGTGTCCGGTCGGGCGGACGGTTTCCACGTGGTTCCGTTCGAGGAGCGGCTCGCGGCGCTGCGGGTGTAATGGGTGCAGCGGGGTGGAGAGGGGTTTCGCCCCCTCCGCCCCTACCCTGCCCGTACCTGGGGCTCCGCCCCGGACCCCGCTCCTCAAACGCCGGAGGGGCTGAAATCTCCCCGGGCGGGGAGAGAAGCGAAACGCGCCCGTAGTCGAACGCAGACGGCCCTGAAGAGCGCCTAGCTCTCCACCGTGAAGCCGATCACCGTGCCGCCGCCCTTTCTCGGGTAGGCGAACGGGGTGCCTCCGTGGGCGGTGGAGACCTCGCGGACGATCGACAGGCCGAGGCCCGAGCCGGGGAGGCTGCGGGCGTCGGCGGCACGGTAGAAGCGGTCGAACACGCGTACGAGATCGTCGTCGCCGATGCCGGGGCCGCGGTCGAGCACCTCGACGCGGACCGGCCCGTGATGGGCGCCCGCGTTCGCGCCGATGGCGGAGTCGCCCGCGTGCCCGCCGCCGGACGGCGCGGGGCCCGTCACCACGACCTCGATCGGAGCCGTTCCGCCCCGGTCGAACTTGGTGGCGTTCTCCACGAGGTTGGAGACCGCGCGCTGCAGGGCGCTCGGGCGGCCGTCGACCTCGGTGTCGCCGGTGGCCCGGACGGTGACGTCCCGGCCGGTGCGGCGGCGCGCGACGATCGCGACGTCCTCGGCGAGGTCCGCGAGGTCGAGTCGCCGCACGGGCTCGGTGTCCGACTGGCCGGCCGCGAGGGCGACCAGTTCGTTGACCAGGTCGGTCAGTTCCCGGGACTCCAGGGCGAGGTCGGCGACGATCTCCTCCCGGGCGTCGGGCGGCAGCTCGTCGATCCGGCGGAGCATCGAGATGTTCGTGCGCAGGGAGGTCAGCGGCGTACGGAGTTCGTGGCCCGCGTCCTGGACCAGTCGGCGCTGGTCCTCCTCGGACTGGGCGAGACGGCCGAGCATCCGGTCGAAGGAACGCCCCAGCCGGGCCACCTCGTCGTACCCGGTGACCGGCACCTGGATGCTGAGGCGACCGGTGCGCGCCACGTCCTCGGCGGCCCCGGCGAGCCGCACCAGGCGCCGGGTGATGCGCCGGGCCAGCCACCAGCCGAAGAGTCCCGCGGCGATGACCACGGCTCCGACGAGCAGGACGGTCCGCCGCTGGAGCACCCGGAGCAGATCCTCGGTGTCGCTGAACTGCTGGGCGACCTGCACCGCGCCCCGTCCGCCGCCGAGCGAGACGGTCGCCAGCCGGTAGCGGTCGCCGACGACGCTGACGTCCTTGTGCTGCTCCACCTTGCCGGCCGCGCCGTCGTCGGCGACCGCCCGGTCGTGGCTGTCCACGGGCAGCGGCGGAACGCCGTGGTCGACGATCAGGCCCTTGGGCCCGAGCACCTGAACGTCGGTGCGGCTGGGCCGGATGATGTCGTCGAGGGGCCCGTCGTGGTCAGGGTCGGAGGAGGCGAAGTCGGTCGTGTGCAGCGGGTGCTCGCGCACCTGGTCCCGCAGGTCCTGCACCACCTCGGCGAACACCGTCTGCTGGTCGACCCGCACCAGCCGGGCGGCGGCGTCGTAGCTCAGGAATCCGACCAGGACCGTGACGGCGGCGGCGACGGCCGCGAAGGAGACGGTGAAGGTGGCCCGCAGCGAGGACACCTGCCGCAGCCGTCGTTGCACTCAGTCCTCCCTCAGGACGTACCCCACGCCCCGAACGGTGTGGATCAGCGCCGGTCCGCCCGGCTCGTCGAGCTTGCGCCGCAGATAGCCGACGTACACGGCGAGGTTCTTGGAGCCGGGGCCGAAGTCGTAGCCCCAGATCCGGTCGTAGATGGTGGAGTGGTCGAGGACGATGCCCGCGTTGCGGACGAGCAGTTCGAGGAGCTCGAACTCGGTCCTGGTCAGTTCCAGCTCACGCTGCCCGCGCCAGGCCCGGCGTGCCTGGATGTCCATGCGCAGCCCGGCCGCGGAGATCTGCGCGCTGGACGTCTGGGGTTCCCGGGGCGCGGGCGCCGGTACGTCGTCGAAGGCGCCGTTCCCGGTGCGGCGCAGCAGGGCGCGCAGCCGGGCGAAGACCTCCTCGACGTCGAACGGCTTGACCACGTAGTCGTCGGCTCCCGCGTCGAGGCCGGCGATGCGGTCGGCGGTCTCGACGAGCGCGGTGAGCATCAGGATCGGGGTGCGGTCGCCCTCGGCGCGCAGCACACGGCACACCTGGAGGCCGTCGATGCCGGGCATCATGACGTCGAGGACGAGGACGTCCGGTGGGGTGCGGTGGGCCTGGGCCAGCGCTTCCACCCCGTCGGCCACGGCCGTCACCTCGTAGCCCTCCAGTGTCAGCGCCCTTTCCAGGGCATGGCGGATGGCACGGTCGTCCTCGGCGAGCAGCACATTCTGGGGCACCCGACCAGTCTGCCAAGCCGTTGGCGGCATGCGACCTGGTGAGCGGGTCCGCAAGGGGCCTTCTTACCGGCCTCTCACCCCTTTCCGGTGTGTCGGACGTGCCCGGAAAGGTCCGGGACCTCCCCGGGCCGGGATCAGCCGACGTGCACCCGCGGCCGTCGTGCCCGGTCGGGCTCGGCCTCGCGCAGGACTTCCCGGGTGACGGGCGCGACCTCGCCCTGGCCGAAGAGGAAGAAGCGCAGGAAGTTGGTGAAGGGGTTGCCCTCGGTCCACTCGAAGTAGATGTGCGGGATGCGGCCCGTGGTGTCGCGGACGTACAGCAGCAGGGCGGCGAGGGCGTTGGGGATGGAGGCGGACTCCAGGGTGAGGACGCGGTAGCGGCCGTGCAGCACTTCGCCGCGTACGTTCATGACCGACTCGAACTCCGAGGGGTCGCCCACGGTGACCTCCAGGAAGACGAAGTCCTCCTGGGCCGGGAGGTCGTGGTCGGCGCGGATCTGCTCGATCTTCTCGCGGTACTCGACGACATCGCGCTTGTCGGGCTCGTTGGCGATGAACCGGATCCGCCGGCTCGCGATGTCCCGTACGAACCGCTCGGCCATGTCGTCCATGGTCATGCCGGTCACCCGCAGCTCGAAGGCGCGGGCGAGCCGGGAGAGCAGGGAGACGAGGATGATGCCGGCGATGAAGCAGGCGCCGATCTTCACGCCGTCGGGGCGCTCGATGACGTTGACGACGGTCGTGTAGAGGAAGACGGCCGAGATGACGGCGAAACCGATGGTCGCGTGCTTCTGGCCGGCCTTGTGGGCGGCGATGGTGACGGCGATGGCGGCGGAGCTGATCAGGACGAGGACACCGGTCGCGTACGCGCCGCCCTGCGCGTCGACGTCGGCGTCGAAGATCCAGGTGACCAGGAACGCGATGAGGGTGAAGACGATCACCATGGGGCGGACGGCGCGGGCCCAGTGCGGGGCCATGCCGTAGCGCGGGAGATAGCGCGGCATGAGGTTGAGGAGCCCGGCCATGGCGGAGGCGCCGGCGAACCACAGGATGCAGATCGTGGAGACGTCGTAGACCGTGCCGAAGGCGTTGCCGAGGTACTCGTGGGCCAGATAGGCGAGGGCGCGGCCGTTGGCCTGGCCGCCCGGCTGGAACTCCTTCGGCGGGATCAGCACGGTGGTGATGAAGCTGGTGACGATCAGGAAGACGCTCATGATCACGGCGGCCGTGGTCAGCAGCTTCTTCGCGCCGCGGATCCGCCCGGTCGGCTTCTGCTCGGTGTCGCTGGCCTCGCCCTCCACGTGCGGCATGACCGCGACTCCGGTCTCGAAGCCGGACAGACCGAGCGCGAGTTTCGGGAAGACCAGCAGGGACACCCCGATCATGGCCAGGACGTTCCCGTGTTCGGCGGTCAGCGCGGTGGTCCAGTCCGTGACGAGGTGCTCGTGGGTGATCACCTCCCAGAGTCCCGAGACGGCGACCACGACGTTGAGCGAGAGGTAGATGCCCACCAGCACCACCGCGACGCCGATCGCCTCCAGGAAGCCCTTGAGGAAGACCGCGCCCAGCAGGGCCACCAGGAACAGGGTGATCACCATCTGCTTGTCGTGCAGCGCGCTGTTCAGATGGGGGTTCTCCACCAGGTGGGTGGAGGCGTCGGCCGCCGAGAGGGTGATGGTGATCAGGAAGTCGGTGGCGGCGAAGCCCAGCAGGGTGAGGACGAACAGCTTGCCCTTCCAGAAGGAGAGCAGGCGTTCCAGCATCGCGATGGAGCCCTCGCCGTGCGGGCTCTCCTCGGCGACCCGGCGGTAGACGGGCAGGGCGCCCGCCAGGGTGACGATGACGAGCACGACGGTCGCCACGGGGGACAGCAGTCCGGCCGCGAGGGCGGCGATGCCCGGCTGGTAACCGAGGGTGGAGAAGTAGTCGACGCCGGTCAGGCACATGACCCGCCACCAGCGCTGCCCCTTGTGCACAGGGGCGGGCTGGGCCGGGCCCGGCAGTTGGCGGCCCTTGGTCTTGCCCATGTCGGACAGACCTTCCAGCATCCACGCCCGCAAGCGGCTCGGCGGGGCGGGCTCGGTGCTGGCCATATAGGTGACTCTCCTGACGTACGGCTCTTCGAACGGTTCCGGCCATCGAGGAGACGGCGCCCATCAGCGTATGCAGAGAGTGATCCCTGGGCCCACGCGTCCAGGGGCCCCAGGCGTCAAGCTTGCGTTAAGACCGGCTGGTCGCGCATCACGGGGGCGCCAAGAGGTGGAGTATCGGGCTCCGGTTCAGGCGTCGGCCAGCCTGGCCTCCTCCAGGTCCAAAGAGCGCCGCAACCGCCTGCGGGTGGTGTCGCTGATGCGGTGTTCGTCGTACAGGGCCTGGAGTTCGGCGCCCTCGACGGCGATCAGGTCGCGGCGCAACTGCCGGTAGACGACATCGGCGGACTCGGTGCCGGTGGTGTCGTCGGCGGGTTCGGCGAGGCGGTCGAGGGCGTCGTCGAGACGGGCCGTCAGGCCGCGGCGCAGCCGGTCGAGGACGACGTCGGGGACGGCCTCCAGTTCCGACAGTTCGTCCAGCCGGCCGAGGCCGGCGTTGGCCAGCCGGCAGCGCGCCGAGGCCTCTTCGCGTTCGGTGTGGGCGGGTTCCAGGGCGATGCCCGAGCGGCGGACGACAGAGGCGAGGCTGAAGCCCTGGACGACGAGGGTGACGACCACGACCGAGGTGGTCAGCACCAGGATCAGCGGACGTTCGGTGAGCGACTCCGGCACCGACAGGGCCGCCGCCAGCGGGACCACACCCCGGGTGCCCGCCCAGGTGAGCACCACGGGGACCCGCCAGTTCATACGGCCGGTGCCGCCCTCGCGCTGCACCACCGCCGACAGCGGCACCAGCCACAGCAGGCGTACGGCGACGAGGGTGGCGGCCACCGCGAGGGCGTACAGCGGCCAGGCCCGGTCGGCGTCGGACAGCGCCCGTACCTGCGCCGGCAGGGCGAGCCCGATCAGGCTGAAGACGACGCTCTCCAGGAGGAAGACCACCGTGCCGTACACGGCGTGGAGCTGGAGGCGGATCCGGGCGTTGGTGAGCCGGTCGCCGCGGCCGCCGAGGACGACTCCGGCGACCACGACCGAGGTGACGCCGGAGGTGTGCGCCGCCTCGGCCAGGACGTACGCCGCGTACGGGGTGACCAGGGCGATCACCGTCTCCAGGACGGGGTCCTCGGTGCGCCGGCGGATCAGCGCGACCACGGCGGCGACGGCCGCGCCGATGACCGTACCCCCGCCCGCGAGCAGCAGGAACTCCCCGCCGGCGGTGCCCCAGCTGGTGGCGGCCGTCGCCACGGCGATGGTCACCGCCACCCGGAAGAGCACGAGTGAGGTGGCGTCGTTGAAGAGGCTCTCCGCCTGCACGAGGACCTGCACCTTGGGCGGCAGCGCGAGCCGTCTGCCCAGCGCGGTGACCGCCACCGGGTCGGTGCTGGCGAGGACCGCGCCCAGGACGAAGGCCGTCGGCCACGACAGCGGTGTGACGAGCGAGGCCACCCAGGCCACCGCCGCAGCCGAGGCCAGTACCAGCCCCGTGGACAGGATTCCCACCGGCTTCCACACCGCGCGCAGTTCCCGCCAGGAGAGTTCCTCGGCGCTGGCGTACAGCAGCGGCGGCAGGACGACGAGCCCGATGATCCCGGGGCTGATCTCGATCTGCGGGGTGCCGGGCAGCAGGGCGACGGCGAGGCCCGCGACGACGAGCAGGGAGGGGGCGGGGATGCGCCAGCGGCGCGCGAACGTCGCCACCAGGGTGGCGAGGACGACCAGAGCCAGGACCGTTCCCACACCGCGCATGCCGTCCCCCTGGTCATTCGGGGAAACCCCTCGGGGTTCCCCGAGGAGCCCGTGTGGCTCCCCGCCGACCAGACTTCCCGGCACACCGCTTTCACCCTATCGGGCCAGGGCCCGTGAAGGCAGTGCCCCTGTCCTGGCGGTGTCCGGGCGCTCTCGTGGGTCGCGGACAGGGCGATGGAGGCCTTCGCCCTCGGCCGGGCCCGCGGCTACCGGCTCCGTGGCCGCGGAGGCACCGGCGGCTCCCCCCGGCGGACGGACCCCGGTGCCCGGGCCGCCGGCCGGTCGGCATGGGCCGAGGAGGTGAGCTGCCAGGGCACGCTCGTCACCATCACGCCCGGGGTGAAGAGCAGCCGGTTCTTGAGCCACAGGGCGGACTGGTTGTGGAGGAGGTTCTCCCACCAGTGGCCGACGACGTACTCGGGAACGAAGACCGCGACGATGTCGCGCGGGCTTTCGCGGCGCACCGCGCGGACGTACCCGACGACCGGCTTGGTGATCTCGCGGTAGGGGGAGTCGATGATCTTCAGCGGTACGCCGATGCCGTACTCCTCCCAGCGCCTGCGCAACTCGGTCGTCTCGTCCGGGTCGACGGAGACCGTCAGTGCCTCCAACCGGTCGGGGCGGGTGGCGTGCGCGTAGGCGAGGGCCCGCAGCGTCGGCTTGTGGAGTGTGGACACGAGCACGATCGCGAACACCCGGCTGGGCGGCACGAGTTCACCGTGCGGGTCGGTCACCGCCAGCTCCGCCGCCGTCGTGTCGTAATGGCGCCTGATCGCGCGCATCGTCAGCCACAGCACGGCCGCCGCGAGGACGGCCAGCCACGCGCCCTGGGTGAACTTGGTGGTCAGGACGATGAGGAGGACGAGTCCGGTGACGACCGAGCCCACCGCGTTGATCAGACGCGCCGTGTGGTGACGCCGGCGCACGGCCACGTCGGGTTCGCCGCGCAGTTCCCGGTTCCAGTGCCGCACCATGCCGAGCTGGGAGAGGGTGAAGGAGGTGAACACGCCGAGGATGTAGAGGTGGATGAGGCTGGTGACGTTGGCCTTGTAGCCCCACAGCAACAGGCCCGCGACGATCGCGAGGGCCAGGATGCCGTTGGAGAAGGCCAGTCGGTCGCCCCGGTTGTGCAACTGATGCGGCAGATAGCGGTGTTGGGCGAGGATCGAGGACAGTGAGGGGAAGCCGTTGAAGGCCGTGTTCGCGGCCAGGACCAGGACGAGAGCCGTCGCCGCCTGGATGAAGTAGAAGCCGAAGCTGTGCTCCCCGCCGAACACGGCAGCCGCGACCTGTGCGATGACCGTGCGCTGGGTGTAGGAGGCGCAGTCGCCGCTCAGCCCGGTGAGCCGGCACGAGTCGTCGGTGATGTGCACCTTCGAGACCAGCGCCAGCGTGGTGACACCGGCGACCATGACGATCGCGAGGCTGCCCATCGCCGCCAGCGTGGTGGCCGCGTTGGTCGCCTTGGGCTTGCGGAACGCCGGGACGCCGTTGGAGATCGCCTCCACGCCGGTCAGCGCCGTGCACCCGGAGGAGAACGCGCGCAGCACCAGCATCACCAGGGCCAGGCCCGTCAGGTGCGCGTCGGCGGGGTCCGGGGTGACACCGTAGGCGGCGCTCTCGGCGACCGGCGCGTCCCCCAGGGCGTACCGGATCATGCCGGTGACCACCATGACCAGCACACCGCCGATGAACAGGTACGTCGGCGCGGCGAAGGCCCGCCCCGACTCGCGCACCCCCCGCAGGTTGACGGCCGCGAGGAGGGCCACGAAGACGATCGCCATCGGGACGCGTTCGTGGGCGAGCCCGGGGATCGCCGAGATGATGTTGTCGACGCCGGAGGCGACCGAGACGGCGACCGTCATGACGTAGTCGACCAGCAGTGAGGCGGCCACCACCAGACCGGCCGAGGGGCCCAGGTTCGTCGACGCCACCTCGAAGGAGCCGCCGCCGCTCGGGTAGGCGTGCACCACCTGCCGGTACGACAGCACGACGACGGCCATCAGCGCCACCACCGCGCCCGCGATCCACGGGGTGAAGTGCAGATACGCCAGTCCGCCGAGGGTGAGGACGAGCAGGATCTCCTGCGTCGCGTACGCCACGGACGACAGCGGGTCGGAGGCGAAGATCGGCAGCGCCAGCCGTTTGGGCAGCAGCGTCTCGGTCAGTTCCTCGCTGCGCATCGCCCGGCCGATCACCAGGCGTTTGAGGATCCCCGTCACGTTGAGCACGGGCGGAGGGTAAGCCGGAAGAGGAGGGCCGGGCGGCCCCGACACTCAGTCCAGCCCCGACACCTTGAACACCGTCCGCGCCGTCTCACGGTCGATGCGCTCCGACACGCGGCGCAGCGCCGTCTCCCCGCAGGTGAGGGAGCCGCGCAGCGCGGAGACCCGGGCGTCCTCGTCCAGGCGGCGCCACAGCGCCGGGTTGGCGGCCAGGACGCGCGGGTCGATCTCCAGGCGCGCGCCGAGGGCGTCGCGCAGCACGAGCCGCTGTCCGACGCCGTCCAGGCAGCGCACCGACACCAGCAGGTCGGTGCGAACCCGCCGGGTGCCGAGCGGTCCGCGCGAGGTCAGCCACCCCTCGCCCGCGGCGATCCGGGTGGGGCACAGGACGAGGAAGAGCAGCGCCGCGAGCGTGAACCACAACAGGGCGCGCAGGCCGGTGAGGGTGCCGGCGGCCCCGTCGATCAGCATGAGGAGGGTGAGGAGCGCGCCCGCGCAGCACAGCGAGCTGCGCAGGTCCCGGGCCCAGAGAAGGTCGTGCGCGACCTCCTCGGCCGGTGGGGGCACCTCGGCCGCTTCGCACGGATCGTTGCGGCGTTCCATACGTCCGACGGTAGTGAACCGCGGAACCGGAGGCGGTGTGCCTTGACGGGTCTTTGATGAGCCGTGGCATCAAGGTTGCGTCAAGGTGGGACAGATCGGCGCGAAGATCCCGCACTGGGTACGCGCGCGGGTGCGGGGCCGGGAACACCCCGGGCCCAGCCGCGGGCCGCCTCCCCCCGTGTGCGGCCGCGAGTCCCCCGGACGGGGCGCCACCGGCGACGAGGGCGCCGGCGAGCGGCGCCCTCGTCCGCCCGGTCAGACGAGGTGGGCGAAGACCACCAGGTTGTCGGTGTAGTCCCTGACCGTGCGGTCGTAGGTGCCGGCGCAGGTGATGAGGCGGACCTCGGCGTCCGGAGTGTCGGCGTACACGCGGTCGTCGGGGAAGTCGTTCTTCGCGAACGTCTCGGCGCTGTCGACGACGAAGGACGCCGTACGGCCGTCGGACCGCTCGACGCTGAACTTGTCGCCCTTCTTCAGGTCGCCGAGACCGGCGAACACGGCGGCGGAGGTCGTCGTGTCCACATGCCCGGCGATGATCGCCGCACCCACCTCACCGGGGGAGACGCCCTTGGCGTACCAGCCGACCAGGTTCGTGTCGCCCGCGGGCGGGGGCTGGAGTTTGCCGGTGTCGTCGATGGCGAGTTCGGTGAAGGGCGCGTCCACCGAGATCTTCGGGATGAGCAGCCGGGTCGGCTCGGACCGCGGGAGGTGCTTCCCGGCCGGGCGATCGTTCGAGGGCGAGGCGGAGGACGCGGCCGCGTGCGAGGGCGCGGGGGCCGCCGCGGCACGGGACGTGGGGGAGGGGCCGGACGGTTCTTCGTGGCGGTGGAGCAGGTTCGTGGCCAGCAGGACCGCGATACCGGCGCACCACACGACCCACGTCGTACGACGCCGGGCGTTCCGCTCGGGCGACAGGTACGGGGTCTCGGCAGGAGAGGACAACCGGGATGCCATCGGGCACCACCTCATCGGGTCGGGGCAGCAGAGCGGACTGGACGGAAACGGCAGGACCAGCAACAACAGCCAGAGCAGCAAGACCAGCAAGAGCAGGGGAAACAGGAGAGGGAGCACGACCAGGAGACGCGGCAGGAGCGGCAGGAGCGGGAGGAGCGGCAGCGGAATCCGGAGCGGGACGGGCGGCGGGAGACGGGAGACGGGTCGGCGAGGGGCGCTGGGGTCGGGAGGGGAAGGAGGCGAGGGGGTCGGAGCGGGAGGGGGAGACCGGCCGGGCCGCCATGGGGTGAGGGCGTGGCGGCCCGGACCGCTATGTCGTCAGGCATGGTCAGGCCACACCGCCCTGCGCGCTTCTACGACGCAGCGCGTAGACGCCCGCGGCCGCGAGGCCGAGGACACCGATCCCGCCGGCCGTGACGCCCGACGACGTGGCGAGACCGCCGCCACCCGTGTGCATGCCGCCGTGCGGCTTGTCCTGCTCGGACTCCTTGCTGCTGGAGTCCCACGAGCCCTTGTCCTGTCCGGAGTCCCAGGAGCCGCTGCTGTCGGAGCTCGACGAGCCCTTGTCCTTGTAGGTCTCCGGGTCGTACTTCTTGTCGCCCTTGGACGAGTCGTCCGTCTTGACGGACGTCAGCGCACCGCCGCCGGTGTGCACGCCGCCTTCCGGCTTCTCGTGGCTCCAGGAGCCCTTGCCGTGGTCGCTGCTGTCCTGGTCGTGCTCCTTGCCGTATCCGGAGTCTTCGTGCTCCTTGCCGTATCCCGAGTCCTCGTGCTCCTTGCTGGACGAAGACGAAGAGGAAGATGAGGAAGAAGAGGAGGAGGAGTCGTCGTGGCCCCAGTCGCCGGCCGAGGCGGCGTACGCGCCGGGGGCGGCGATCGCGAGGGCGGCGGTGGCCGTCGCGGCGGCCAGGAGCATGCGGGCAGATCGCATTTCGGAGTCCTTCCGTCAGGACCGGGCAGCTGACCTCTTGTCAGCAGACACAAACCCGGCCCGACGTGATCCACCGTCAAGCCGAAGTGCGCGGCGCACCACCCGGGAAGCCCGCCCGGCCCACGGTCGAAGCCCCGCCCGGCGGCCGCCCTGACGTCCGCCCGAACGCGGACCGACCTCTCTGACCTGCTGATTCGGTGCGCGCGCTCGGCATCCGGCGGCACTGTGCGGCGGCCCGCGCATGACCCGATCGGCGGCGACACGTCTGCTCACCCGGATGAGCCGCGCGGGTCGCCCTCCGTCAGATCCCGGTGCCCCGGCGGCTCTTGTCCAGCTCTTGTCCTTTTGGAGAGGCATGGGGGATTCATGGGCGAGTTGTGCCTTACGGCGGCTCAAGGAGTGCGCGGACGCGGGGGGACGGGAGCCGCGCACGGGTGCGGCTGCCGCCACACTGGTCGTTCGGACGAACAAGAGAGGCGATCATGCGCGATGGGCGGAGGATCACGGTGGTGACCGGCGGCAGCCGCGGTATCGGCGCCGCCGTCTGCCGGCGGCTGGCTCTGGAGGGCCACGATGTCGTGATCGGCTACCGGTCCGATCGCGCGGCGGCCCAGACGGTGGCGGACGCCGTCGCGGACGCGGGCCGGCGCGCTCTGACGGTGGCCGTGGACACCGCGGACCCCGCCTCGGTCGACGCGCTCTTCGACGCGGCGGCCGAACTCGGCCCGGTCACCGGCCTGGTGAACAACGCCGGTGTGAGCGGACCCAACGGGCCGCTGGCCGACGCCGACCCGGACGGCATGCGGGACGCCCTCGCGGTCAACGTCCTCGGGTATCTGTTCTGCGCGCGCCGCGCGGTGCGGGAGCTGACCGCGGCCGGCGGGGGCGCGATCGTCAACATCTCGTCCGCCGCGGCGACCCTCGGCAGTCCGGGCCAGTACGTCCACTACGCCGCGGCGAAGGCGGCCGTCGACGCGCTGACCGTCGGTCTGTCCAAGGAGGTGGCGGCCGACGGAATCCGGGTGAACTGCGTCGCCCCGGGCACGGTCTGGACCGACTTCCACGAGGACCCGCAGCGCCCGGCCCGGGTGGCCTCCGCCATCCCCATGGGCCGCGCGGGCCGGCCGGAGGAGATCTCCGGCGCGGTGGCCTGGCTCCTGTCGGACGACGCCTCGTACACGACGGGCGCGGTCCTGCGCGTGGCGGGCGGGCTCTAGGAATTCCTGTCCGGGTTCCGGTTACCGGGCGACGTGGGCGAACCCGAGGAAACGCCCAGGTCACAGGCGGCGTCGTCAGGCGCTCGCCGGCCAGGAGGTGCGGCTCGGGAGCTGATCGGGCGCGGGAGGGCGCACGCGGTTCAGACGGAGCGCCATCACCGGGCATGCGGCGACCGCGCGGCGGGCGTGGGACAGCAGATCGGGCGGGACCGCGGAGTCCCGGAGCACGGGGTAGCCCCATTCGTCCAGGCCGATCAGTTCGGGCAGCAGTTCGGCACAGAGTCCATGGCCTTCACATGCGGCGAAATCGACGGCCAGCAAGTGGAGTCGGGTACGGGTCATCGCCATTCCCCTTCCTCAGGGGGCCGGTCGGCGGGTACCGGCAGGACGAGGGGGGCGAACGCGGCACGGCACGGTCCGGTGTGCGCATGCCGGTGGACGTCGTCGGCGAAGACCCGCAGCGCCGAGGCGGCCAGTCGCGCCGCGCCGTCGGGATGACTGCACGCGCCGCGCCCCGGGAGCAGCCCGAGGCGGTGGTGCAGCCGGTCCAGCAGCGGGGCGTCGACGCTGCCCCGGGCGAGGGCGGCGAAGTCCTCGGCGACGGACGGCAGGCCGAACCGGCACGGCCCGCACTGGCGGGCGCTCTGCGCCGCCAGGTAGCCCAGCACGGCTGCCGTCTCGGTCAGTCCGCAGGCGTCTTCGGGCAGTGCCACCAGGACGCCCGCGCCCCGTTCCGGCGCCGTGGTGCTCAGCGGCACCGGGAGCCAGGTGCCGAAGAAGCCGCCCGCGAGCACGGCGCCGAGCCGTCCCTGCGGTCCGCCGGCACGGCTCAGCGCCGCCGTCACCGGGCCTCCCGCCGGGATCTCGTAGACCCCCGGCCGAGGGACGGCGCCCGAGACCGTGACCAGCGTGGTGCCCGGCGCTCCGGGGCTTCCGCTCCCGCGGAACCACGCGGGGCCGTAGCGGGCGATCAGCGCCAGGTGGGCCAGGGTCTCCACGTTGCCGATCAGGGTGGGCCGTTTGGCGACGCCCTTCTCGAAGGGGCGCGGCGGGGTGGAGCGGGGGCGGGCGTCGCCGCCGTTCAGCCAGCTCACCAGGGATGTCTCCTCACTGGAGACGAAGTGGTGAGGCAGCGCGTGGACCTGCACCGGCACCGGGTCGAGCCCGGCACGGCGCCGCTCGGCGACCGCCGCGGTGAGCTGCTCCACCTGCGTCGCCCGGGTGCGCGGCAGACACAGATGGACCACGTTCGCGCCGACCGCGACGGCGGCCAGCGCCGCGCCGTCCAGGACGAGATGCGGGGCGAAGGAGAGCAGCACCTCGTCCTTGTGGCTGGCCGGCTCGCTCTCCATCCCGTTGGCGACGACCACGGCCGGACCCT
This sequence comes from Streptomyces sp. NPDC091209, assembly GCF_044757755.1. Classification (NCBI taxonomy): domain Bacteria; kingdom Bacillati; phylum Actinomycetota; class Actinomycetes; order Kitasatosporales; family Streptomycetaceae; genus Streptomyces; species Streptomyces sp. NPDC091209. The sequence goes on from NZ_JBIVVR010000015.1 coordinate 19,000, forward strand.
TCGCCGCGGCGACCGAGCGGAGCTTGCGGCCGGTCGGAAAGGCCCCGCCGCCCCGGCCGGTGAGCCCGGCCTCCTCCACGGCGCGCACCAGCGGCATGGCACTCCCGCGGCCGCGTGCCTGGCGCAGCGGGGGAGGGCCGTAACGAGCGAGGTGTTCGGGAAGGTCGGCGGGCCGGCCGGTGTCGTACCAGCCGGACAACAGGCGTTCGCCGTACGGGCCGCAGGGCGCCGCCGGATGTTCTCCGGCGAGGACGGTGGCGGTGTCGGAGTTCATTCGGCGTCGTCTCCCTCGTGTTCGTCCTGCTGGGCTTGTTGCTGGGGTGTGGGCGACTGGTGGGGGACCGCCGGGGCGGTGGCCGGCGCCGGTGTCATGCCGCCCGCGCGGTGCGCCCAGCCCGGCCGCAACGGGCCCGCGGCCAGGAAGGCGACCAGCGTCGCGGGCACCAGCAGCAAGGCCGCCGTCGCCCACCGGCGGACCCGGTCCGCCTGCGTCCCGGCCCGGACCAGCCGCCACCACACGGCGGCCACGACGGTCAGCAGACAGGCCGCGTACAGCGCCAGTTGCGGGCTCAGGCGGGTGTCCGTGCCGGTACCGGCCGCGTGGAACAGCGCCACCGGCCAGGCCGCGTACGCCAGCCAGTGCACCGCCTTCCACCGGCGGCGGCCCAGGCGCCCGCGTACCGCGCTGGTGACCGCGACCGCCAGCAGGAGGTCGAGGGCCACCGCGCCCAGCCCCACCCACAGCGGACGGTAGGAAGCGATGAACGGCAGGAAGGCCGTCGGCCAGGTGAGATGGGCGTAGCCATCGGTGATGGCGGTGACGATGTGCAGTCCCAGGAAGGCCAGGGTGAGCAGCGACAGGTTGCGGTGCAGCGCTGACACCTCGAACCGGCCCAGGCGCACCGGCGCGTACCGTCCCGCCGCCGCGACACCGAGCGCGACCGTCGCGGTCAGCAGGACCAGGGAGACCGTGCCGCCGGCCCGGGTGGCGTACCAGAGCGGGCTCGGACCCGAGGCGAGCAGGACGGCGCCGTTCATCGGCCGTCTCCGTCGGCGGGCCAGGCCCCCAAGCGCAGCACGCTTCCGTCGGTGCGGACGAGACGGGCGGGAAGGCCGGTGCCGCGCAGCCAGCCGGGGGCGCGTTCGCCGAGGACCAGGGCGGCGGTGGTGGCGGTGTTGGCGTCCACGCAACTGGCCGCGGCGACGCTGACGGTGCGCCAGACGGGCGGCGGGACGTCGCCGGTGGCCGGGTCGACGATGTGGTGGAGTGTCCGGCCACCGCGCCGCCAGGTCCGTACGGTGGTGCCGGACGTGGCGAGGCCGCCGTCACGGATCGAGACGACCGGGTGTCCGGGGCCCGCGTCCGGGGCCGCGTGGTCGTCGGCGATCGCGACCCGCCAGCCGCCGTGCGGTGGGTCGCCGGCCACCGACAGGTCGCCGCCGAGGTTGACCAGGACCCCGCAGCCCACCGCGGCGGCGGCCCGCCGGGCCGCCCGGTCCGCGGCCAGGGCCTTGGCCGTGGCGCCGAGGTCCAGCGTCGTGCCGGCGGGGAGGCGCAGGAGGCGCAGTACCGGGTCCCAGCGGACGGTTCGCCAGCCCGCGGCAGGGCGTGACGCGGCCGTCGGCCCGGTGTCCTCGGGCCGCCGCGCGGCCACTTGGGTGAAGGTGCGGTCGTAGCCGAGGGCCACGACCGCCGGGCCCACGGTGGGGTCGACGGCACCGCCGGTGAGTTCGGCGGCGCGCAGGGCGGCCTCCACGGCCTCGGCGAGGAGGGCGCTCACCGGCACCGGTCCGGTGCACGCGGTGATGTTGGCACGGGACAACTCGGAGTCGGGACGGAACCGGCTGCACGCCGCGTCGATGGCGGCCAGCTCGGCCCGCAGGATCAGGAGTGCGTCGTCGGCGCGGGCCGGGTCGGCGGTGAGGAGCACGGCCGTGGTGCCGAGGGCGGAGAAGACCGCGGTGGCGGGTTCCGCATGGGCCGGACGGACGGTGGCGGGGCGGGTGGGAGCGGGTTCCGCGCGGGCCGGGCCGGCGGTGACGAGGTCAGGGGTGGCGGGGTGGGCGGTTCCGGCCGGGAGCGTGGTGCGCGCGCCGCTTCCAGGGCGACCGTCGGCGCCCGCCGGTGTGGCGGTCACGACGCACCCGACTGCGTCTGCGGCGCTTGCGGGGTCGGCGTGGGCGCCTGCCCGGAGGGCTGCAGTCCACCGCTCGTGCCGGTGGACGTGCCGCTGCGGTGACCGCCGGGTGCGGCGGTCTGGGCGATCCCGGGGATCACGTGTGCGTAACCGGCGCCCAGTACCGCGGTACCCGCGACGGCCGCGGCCGCCGCCCACCGGGTCGTGACGCTCACGCGTCGCCGCCCTCGTTCACGGCGCCGGACGGCGTCCCTCACGGATCGGTCCGAGTCCGCGGGCTGCTCAGGAAGGGGCATGGATGAACTCCTCGCCAGAAGGCCGGTTGTCCCACTGACCAGGCTGCCTCGTGGCCCGTCGGGAACCGGTTCAGGAGTTCTTCACAAGCGGTTAAGATCCCGCCCGCAAGCCGCCTGACGGCCCCTGCGGCGGCAGCGCGGGAAGGTCCAGCAGCACGGTCAGCCCGCCGCCGGCCGTGTCCTGAAGCCGTACGGTGCCGCCGTTGGCGGTGACCAGCCGGTGCACGATGGCCAGCCCCAGGCCGCTGCCGGACGCCTCCGGATTGCCGAACCTCCGGAACGCCGCCTCGCGCGCCGCCTCGCTCATCCCGGGCCCGTTGTCCGCCACGCGCAGCAGCACCCGCTCACGCGTCGCCTGCCCCTCGATGCGGACCGCCGCGCCTTCCTCCACGGCGTCCAGGGCGTTGGCCACCAGGTTGTCGATCACCTGCTCCAGATCCCCGGCCCCCAGGTACGCCGTCAGCCGCGCGCCGCAGCGCCCGGTGAGCGACACCCGCCGCTCCCGGGCCACCGGCTCCCACGCGACGACCCGGTCGTCCACCACCCGGTCCACCCGGACCGGAACCGGCCTGGGTACCGCGTTCTCCGCCCGGGACACCGCCAGCAGGCCGTCCACCAGCCGGGACAGCCGGGCGATCTCCTCCTGCGCGCCGGCGAACTCCGCCGCCGTGGCGTCGTCGGCGCCCGCCGCCAGCAGGTCGAGCCGCAGCCGCAGCGCCGTCAACGGCGTCCGCAGCTGGTGCGAGACGTCGGCGACGACCGCCCGGTGCCCGTGGATCAGTGTCTCCATGCGGGCCGCCATGGTGTTGAACGTCGAGGCGAGTCTGCGCACCTCCTGCGGCCCCCGCCCGCCCGGCGCCCGTACGTCCAGCACGCCCTCGCCGAGCCGCAGAGCGGCGGCGTCCACGGCCCGCAGCGGGCGCCCGACCCAGCGGGCCAGCGCAACCGACAACAGCGCACCCGCCACCAGGGCGCCGGCGCCGATCAGCGCCAGTCGCCACCACATCGAGGCGATCCGGTCGTGCATGCTCTCCGCCGACCGGGACAGCACGGACACCCCGACCGGATGCGCGGTGTCGCCGATCGGTTCCGCGACGACCAGCCGGTCGTCGCGCTCACGCGCCGCCGTTCCCGGGTGGACGAGCACCTGGTGCGCCAGGTCGCCCCAGTTGCCCGCGGCCTGATCGTCCTCGTCGCCCTCACCTGTTCGTCCGGGGCACCGGGTGGCCGCCACGGGCTGTCCCGCCGTGTCGAAGACCGCGGCGCAGTCGCCTGCCCGCTCGGCCTGTTCCAGGAGCCGTCGCATGGCGGCGGGAGAGCGATGGTCCGACAGGTATTCCTCGGCCGCGGCGGCGATCGTCCGGTTCGCCGCCTCGGTCGTGTCCCGGAAAGAGGTGTGCTCGCGCTGCGTCATGGACAGCCCCAGCGGCACCACCGCCAGGACCAGCAGCAGGACGATCAGCGCCATGAAGGTCAGTGCGATACGCCGGGTCATCGCCCACCGGCGTCCGGGTCCTGGCCCGGCTCGGGTACGCCGAGGCGGAATCCGCGGCCGTACACGGTCTCCACCAGCCCGTGGACGCCGAGCTTGCGGCGCAGCGCCGCGATGTGCACGTCCAGCACCTTGGTGGGGCCGTACCAGTGGGCGTCCCAGGCGCGCTCCAGGACCTCCTGCCGGGTGACCACCCGCCCCGGGTCGGCGGCCAGACACTCCAGGATGTCGAACTCCTTGGGTGTGAGGGCGACTTCGTGGCCGTCGACGGTCACCTTGCGGGTTCGCGGGTCCACTGTGAGGGGGCCGTGCCGCAACAACTCGGAGCCGGACGGCTGGACGCGGCGCAGCACGGCCCGGATCCGTGCCAGCAGTTCCGCCAGGCCGAACGGTTTGACCAGGTAGTCGTCGGCGCCCTCGTCCAGGGCCGCGACCCGGTCGGCCTCCTCGCCGCGCGCCGTCACCACGATGATCGCCGCGTCGGAGCGGCTCCGTATCCGTCGGCAGACCTCTATGCCGTCCAGGTCGGGCAGCCCCAGGTCCAGAAGCACCACATCGGGCTCCGGGACCGCCGCCAGAGCCTCCCGCCCGGTGCCGACGCCGCGCGCCCGGTACCCGGCCCGCTCCAGGCCCAGTACCAGAGAAGCCGCGATCCCCGGGTCGTCCTCGACCACCAGAACAAGCACACCGACATCGTACGATTCCGTCTTCCGTGCCCGGATCGGCCGGTGGGTCCCTCTCTGCGGACCGGTCGGCCCTGCCGTCCGGCGCGGTGCGCGCGGTGGCGCTTGTCACTCGCGTCTACCGGATCGGCGACTACGCGAAGACGGCCACGCAGCACGGCGGCTGACGGACGAGGCCGGCGGCGAGCGCCGGCCGGCCGGCCGACTGTCCGAGGGCTTCTCTCCGGCACCGAAAAGGGCGAGGTCCGGAGACCTCGCCCTTTTCGGTGCAAACCAGGCTCACGGCCACACCAGGCAATAAGGCTGATGCCCCGCCTCGTGCAACCGGTGCGAGAAGTCCTGCCACTCGTGCAGGAGCTGGTAGACGTTGAAGGCGTCCCGCGGGCCGCCCCGGTCCGGGACGGTGGACCAGATGAAGGCGGCCGCGCCGACGGCCTCCTCGCCTATGCCGCGCAGCGGGTCGACGACGGTCATCGGGAGCTTGACGACTGCGTAGTCGGGGTGCAGGACGACCAGTTCGAGCGGCGGCACCTTGTGCAGGGGGACGCCTTCTATGCCGGTGAGGACCATCGCGGCCATCGTCTCCGGCTTGATCTTGGTGAACATGCCGTTCATGCCGAGTTCGTCGCCGCCGAGTTCCTCGGGGCGCATCGAGATCGGGACCCGGGCCGCCGTCGCGCCGTCCGGCGCGCCGAAATATTTGTACGTCACCCCCACCCGGCCACCATTCCCGCTCTCCGCTCGCAGTCGCTCGATCCGATCGGGCTCACCCTGCGATCCCTGTGCCTGTCCAGCTCTTGTTCCGGCGGCTTCCTCCGCCTCGCGTCGGTGCTTCCCCCGCCGGGCACGCCGAGGGTTGAGGTCATCGGTCCCCTCGCCCAGTCCGCCACCGCGATGCATATCTCCACCCGACTGCTTTTCTAAGTCGCGAGACCCCCGCCACGCAACCCGATCATCGTGACAGTGACCTCCCCCACGGTCGCACGCCGAAACGTACGCCGAAACACCTGTCCGCGGGATCTTCGCGGCCCCTGAACACCGTCGTTCATGTGAGCTGTCCGTTCGTCGCCCAGTTTCGCAGATGGCCGGGGGAACGGACCCGTTTGTCGTACCGGGCTCCGTCACACCGGCTCCGCGATGGCCGGGATCATTCCTCCGTGAAGCCGTACGTCGGGCCGGGTTCATCCGTTCACGGCCCCCCGTTCTTCCCCTCACGGCTCCCCGGGATCGCTGGCCTACCCTGAGAAGGTCACTAGCCCCCCGGAGTCGGAGACGTCGCAGGTCATGACCGAACTGCCTTATCCCTATGCAGCCCCAGCCTCGCAGTCGCTGTTCGACCGTGCGACGGCCGTCACGCCAGGTGGCGTGAATTCTCCGGTGCGCGCCTTCCGCGCCGTGGGCGGTACGCCCCGGTTCATGGTGTCCGGTACCGGTCCCTACCTGACCGACGCCGACGGCCGCGAGTACGTCGACCTCGTCTGTTCCTGGGGTCCGATGATCCTCGGGCACGCGCACCCCGAGGTCATCGCCGCCGTCCAGGAGGCCGTCTCGCGCGGTACGTCCTTCGGCACACCCGGTGAGGGAGAGGTCGCCCTCGCCGAGGAGATCGTCGCCCGCGTCGAGCCCGTCGAGCAGGTCCGGCTCGTCTCCAGCGGCACCGAGGCCACCATGTCGGCCATCCGGCTCGCCCGCGGGTTCACCCGGCGGACGAAGGTGATCAAGTTCGCCGGGTGCTACCACGGGCATGTCGACTCGCTGCTCGCCGCGGCGGGCAGCGGGCTGGCGACCTTCGCGCTGCCCGACACGCCCGGTGTCACCGGTGCCCAGGCCGCCGACACCATCGTCCTGCCGTACAACGACCTCGAAGCCGTGCAGGCCGCCTTCCACGCGCACCCCGGCGAGATCGCCTGTCTGATCACCGAGGCCTCGCCCGGGAACATGGGTGTGGTGCCGCCCGCGCCCGGCTTCAACCAGGGCCTCAAGGACGCCTGCGCGAAGAACGGCGCCCTGTTCATCTCCGACGAGGTGATGACCGGCTTCCGCACCAGCAGGGCCGGCTGGTACGGGATCGACGGCGTACGTCCCGACCTGATGACCTTCGGCAAGGTGATGGGCGGCGGCTTCCCGGCCGCCGCTTTCGGTGGCCGTGCGGACGTCATGGCGCACCTCGCGCCGGCCGGGCCGGTGTACCAGGCGGGCACGCTCTCGGGCAATCCCGTCGCCACCGCCGCCGGCCTCGCGCAGCTGCGGCTGCTCGACGAGGCCGCGTACGCCAAGGTCGACGCGGTGTCGGAGCGGATCCGGACGCTGGTGACCGAGGCGCTCACCAAGGAGGGTGTGACCCACCGTCTGCAGAGCGCCTCCAACATGTTCTCCGTCTTCTTCACGGGACGTGAGGTGCGCGACTACGAGGGCGCGAAGGCGCAGGAGTCCTTCCGCTACACCGCGTTCTTCCACTCGATGCTGGCGCAGGGCGTGTATCTGCCGCCGTCCTCGTTCGAGTCGTGGTTCGTGTCGACGGCCCACGACGACCAGGCGGTTCAGCGGATCGCCGACGCCCTTCCGGCGGCGGCACGGGCAGCGGCGGAGGCCACGGCATGAGCGAGACCATCGGTACGAACGGCGACACCGGCGGCACCGGCGACGACATCACCGTCGTCCACCTGATGCGGCACGGCGAGGTCGCCAACCCGGGCGGCGTGCTCTACGGGCGGCTGCCCGGCTACCACCTGTCCGAGCTCGGACGGCGGATGGCCGACCGGGTGGCCGAGCACCTCACCTCGCGCGATGTCACGCATGTGGTGGCCTCGCCGCTGGAGCGGGCGCAGGAGACGGCGACGCCGATCGCGAAGGCCCACGGCCTGGACCTGGCGACGGACGGGCGGCTCATCGAGGCCGACAACGTCTTCCAGGGCAAGACCTTCGGGGTCGGGGACGGCGCGCTGCGGCGGCCGGAGAACTGGAAGCACCTGGTCAACCCCTTCAAGCCGTCCTGGGGCGAGCCGTACGTCGACCAGGTCGTCCGGATGATGGGGGCGCTGGACGCGGCCAAGGACGCGGCGCGTGGCCACGAGGCGGTGCTGGTGAGTCATCAGCTGCCGATCTGGATCGTGCGCAGCTACGCGGAGAAGCGGCGGCTGTGGCACGACCCGCGAAAGCGGCAGTGCACGCTGGCGTCCCTGACCACCTTCACCTACCGCGGCGACAAGATCGTGTCCGTGGGCTACACGGAGCCCGCGCGTGATCTGGTGCCGGCTCATCTCCTCGCGGGCGCCAAGCCGGTGAAGGGCAAGGGCAAGGCTTTCGGGGCATGACGGTCAAATGCGAAGAGCCGGGCCAAATGGGCGCATCTTCGTAAAATCATATAAATCCGTGCGCGTTAAAGGGAACCCGCGACTTCATCGCGCCCTCTCATGGGATACAAGCTGAGAGTCAGCTGAGAGGGTGCGATGAAAAGAGGACCGTATGCGCGACGTCAGCCGAAGGGGAATGATCGGCCTCGGTGCGGGTGCGGCGACCGCGCTCGGACTCGCCGCGTGCGGCACCACCTCGAACAAGGAAGCCAAGCGGCATCCTGAGCCTTCCGCCACGGCCGGTACCGGCCGGCCCGGCGCCCCGAAGAAGCCGGCCGTGCGGCTCATCGGCGACGGCTCCACCGCCTACACCGGCAAGCAGCCGCGCCAGCCGCTGGCCCCCGTGCCGCTGGAACCCGGTGAGACCCCGCCGCAGTTCGTGGTCTTCTCCTGGGACGGCGCGGGAGAGGTCGGCACCGGTCTCTTCGACCGCTTCCTCCAGCTCGCCAAGGAGAACGACGCGCACATGACGTTCTTCCTCTCCGGGCTGTATCTGCTGCCCGAGTCGAAGAAGCGCGCGTACGACCCGCCGAACAACCCGCGTGGCGCCTCGGACATCGGATATCTGAGTGACGAACACGTCCGGGCGACCCTGAAGCTGGTCCGTCAGGCCTGGCTCGACGGCCATGAGATCGGCACCCACTTCAACGGCCACTTCTGCGGCGGCTCCGGCTCGGTCGGCAACTGGTCGCCCCGGCAGTGGCGCAGCGAGATCGAGCAGGCCAAGTCCTTCGTCACCGAGTGGCGCACCAACACCGGCTGGACCGACCTGCCCCCGCTGCCCTTCGACTACGAGAAGGAACTCATCGGCGCCCGCACCCCGTGCCTGCTCGGCCAGGACAACCTGCTGCCCGCCGCCAAGGAGCTCGGCTGGCGTTACGACGCCTCCTCGCCCGGCGGTGTCCAGCGCTGGCCGCAGAAGAAGGAGGGGCTGTGGGACCTGCCGCTGCAGGCGATGCCCTTCCCCGGGCACCGCTTCGAGGTCCTCTCGATGGACTACAACATCCTCGCCAACCAGTCGGTCGCCTCAACCCGGGCGCCCTCGTACAACTACCCGGGCTGGCGCACCCAGGCGTCCGCGTCGTATGTGGCGGGATTCAAGCGGGCATACGAGACGAATCGTGCCCCCTTCTTCATCGGCAACCACTTCGAGGAGTGGAACGGCGGCATCTACATGGACGCCGTGGAGCACGTGTTCACCCACATCGCCCAGCAGAGGGAGAAGGGCGCCGACGTGCGCATGGTCTCCTTCCGGCAGTTCGTGGACTGGCTGGACGTGCAGCGGCCCGAGGTGCTGGCGAAGCTCCAGTCGATGGACGTGGCGGAGCAGCCGGACGGCGGCTGGCACTCCTTCCTCCGGGGGCAGGCCGCCTGAAATGCGGGTTTCCACCCGCAAGGGGGGTGCGGAAGATCCTCGAAACGGGCATGCGAAACTTTTCACATGAGTGCCGCCTGCCGCGCAGACCAGCGCCCGAACCGCACCCGCGCCGCCCTGTTCACCGCAGGGGCCGCCGTCGCCGCGCTCGTCCTGTCCGCGTGCGGATCCGGCGGCACCTCCGGCGGCGCGGGCAACAGCAACTACGTCTCCGGCAAGGACGGCATCTCCACCGTCGCCAAGGGGTCGAGGGACGCCGTCCCGGACCTCTCCGGCAAGACCGTCGACGGCAAGCAGCTCGACATCGCGGACTACAAGGGCAAGGTCGTCGTCCTCAACGTGTGGGGCTCCTGGTGCCCGCCGTGCCGCGCCGAGACGCCGAACTTCGTCAAGGTCGCCAAGGAGACCGCCGAACAGGGCGTGCAGTTCGTCGGCATCAACACGCGTGACGCCAGCACCTCACTGGCGAAGGCCTTCGAGACGGAGCAGAAGGTCACGTACCCCAGCCTGTACGACCCGACGGGCAAGTTGATGCTCCGGTTCAAGAAGGGCACGCTCAACCCGCAGACGATCCCCTCCACGCTCGTCATCGACCGGGACGGGAAGATCGCGGCCCGCACACTGCAGGCGCTCAGCGAAGAGAAACTGCACGAGATGCTCGACCCCGTCCTCGCGGAGAAGTGACCGGCGTGGCCCTTCTCCTGTCGTCCACGAACCTCGCCGCCTCGACCGGCATGAACACCACGGTCTACAGCGGCGCCCTGCTGCTCGCCCTGCCGATCGCCGTGCTCGGCGGGCTCGTCTCCTTCTTCTCGCCGTGCGTCCTGCCGCTCGTGCCCGGTTATCTGTCGTACGTCACCGGAGTCAGCGGCACGGACCTGGCGGAGGCCAGACGCGGCCGGATGGTCGCGGGGGCCAGTCTCTTCGTGCTCGGCTTCACCGCCGTGTTCGTCTCCGGCGGGGCGCTGTTCGGATACTTCGGCTCGACGCTGCACGAGTACAACGGCACGCTCAGCAAGATCCTCGGTGTCTTGATGATCGCGTTGGGCGTGTTCTTCATGGGGCTGATGCCCTGGCTCACCCAGCGCGAGTTCCGCTTCCACCGGCGGCCGGTGACCGGGCTCGCGGGCGCGCCGATACTGGGTGCGCTCTTCGGCATCGGCTGGACGCCGTGCCTGGGTCCGACGCTCACTTCCGTCAACATGCTCTCCATGGACCAGGCGAGCGCCGGGCGCGGGGCCATACTGACCGTCGCCTACTGCCTCGGTCTGGGAGTGCCCTTCGTGCTCGCCGCAGTCGCCTTCCGCAAGGCGCTCGGCGCGTTCGGCTGGGTGAAGCGCCACTACACCTGGGTGATGAGGATCGGCGGCGGAATGATGATCGTGACCGGCCTGCTCCTGCTCACCGGTGCCTGGGACGGCATCGTGCAGCAGATGCAGTCCTGGTCCGACGGCTTCACGGTAGGGATCTGATCGATGAGCACGACCGACACCGGCAACACGTCCGAGTCCGCCGCGACGCCGGAGGACGACGGCGCGCCGGACCCGGTGAGCACCAGCCGGCACATCGGGGTGAGCGCCGACGGCGAACTCGGCGAGGCCGGGTCGCAGCTGTCCACCGCGCCCGTCGAGACGGCGGTGCCCGGCTCCTTCGGCGGCACCCGCAAGCCCGGCGCCGCGGGGTGGCTCGCCTGGACCGCCCGCGAAGTGACCGGCTGGGCCCGCTGGTTCTGGCGCCAGCTCACGTCGATGCGGGTCGCGCTGATCCTGCTCTTCCTGCTGTCGCTCGGCGCCATCCCCGGATCGCTGATCCCGCAGTCCGGGACCGACGCCCAGAAGGTGGCGGACTTCAAGGCCGCGCACAGCGTCCTCGGACCCGTCTACGACAAGCTCGGCCTGTTCCACGTGTACAGCTCGGTGTGGTTCTCCTCGATCTACATCCTGCTGTTCATCTCGCTCATCGGCTGCATCGTGCCCCGCACCTGGCAGTTCGTCGGACAGCTCCGCGGACGTCCGCCGGGCGCCCCCAAGCGGCTGACCCGGCTGCCCGCGTACGCGACCTGGCGCACCGCGGCCGAGCCCGAGCAGGTGCGCGAGATCGCGCTCCAGGTGCTCAAGCAGAAGCGGTTCCGGGCGCACATCGAGAAGGACGCCGTCGCCGCGGAGAAGGGCTATCTGCGCGAGACCGGCAACCTGCTCTTCCACATGGCGCTGATCGTGATGCTCGTCGCCTTCGCCTGGGGCCAGCTCTTCAAGTCCGAGGGCGACAAGCTGATCGTCGAGGGCGACGGCTTCTCCAACACGCTGCTGTCCTACGACGACTTCAAGTCCGGCAACCTCTTCACCACCGACGACCTGACGCCGTTCAGCTTCGATCTGAAGAACTTCACCGGCACCTACGAGCGGACCGGCCCCAACAAGGGCACACCCCGCACGTACCAGGCGGCCGTCACCTACAGCGTGGGCGCCTACGGCAAGGACAAGAAGACGCTCGTCAAGGTCAACGAGCCGCTGGTGATCGGTGACACGAAGGTCTATCTCACCGCCCACGGCTACGCGCCCACCGTGACGGTCCGGGACGGCAAGGGCAGGGTCGTCTTCCACGACGCCGTGCCCCTGCTGCCGCTCGACTCCAATGTCACCTCGCAGGGCGCCGTCAAGGTGATGGACGGCTACAGGAACGCGCAGGGCAAGGGCGAACAGCTCGGCTTCTCCGCCTTCTTCGTGCCGACCTTCGCCGGGGCCGGCAAGGGCAGCATGTTCTCCCAGTTCCCCGCGCTCGACTACCCCGTGCTCGCGCTGAGCGGTTTCCACGGCAGCCTGGGGGTCGACGCGGGCCTGCCGCAGAACGTGTACCAGCTCGACACGACCCACATGAAGCAGTTCAAGGACGCCAAGGGCGAGATCGTCAAGGCGCGGCTGCGGCCCGGCGAGACGATGACGCTGCCCGGCGGCGCCGGGTCGATCACCTTCGACAAGGACATCAAGGAGTGGGCGAACTTCCAGGTCACCCAGCAGCCCGGCAGTGACTGGGCGCTGGCCGGGGCGTTCACCGCGATCTTCGGACTCGCCGGGTCGCTGTTCATCCAGCGCCGCCGGGTCTGGGTGCGCGCGACCACCGGCGCCGACGGTGTCACCGTCGTCGAGATGGCCGGGCTCGGCCGCAGCGAGTCCGCGAAGCTTCCCGAGGAGCTCGGCGACCTGGCCGCGCTCGTGCACGAACAGGCCCCCACCAAGCCCGACGAAGACGCGGCACCCACCGACGCCGACGCCGAACCCCCCGTACCCGCCGCTGAAGGGTCCAAGAAGCAGTGACGCTCGCCACCGCACACGACCTGGGCGCCGTGACCGATCTGGCCACCGCGACCAACGAACACCTCGCCAACATCAGCAACACGCTGATCTACTCCGCGATGGCCGTCTACACCCTGGCCTTCTTCGCCTTCATCGCCGAGTGGCTCTTCGGCAGCCGCAGCAAGGTCGCCCGCACCGCCAACGCGCTCACCGCGAACGGCGCGAAGGCGGCCACGGCGGCCCCCGAGGTCACCGTGCAGAAGGCCGGCGGCACCGCCGTGCTGGAGCGGCCGAAGGTCGTCACCCGCTCCGCGGCGGGCGCGCGGGACGTGCCCGACGGGCCCGGCGCGCACGGCGGTGACGAGCAGGGGGACCTCTACGGGCGGATCGCCGTGTCCCTCACCGTGCTGGCCTGGGCCGTCGAGGCGGCCGGCGTGCTCGCCCGCGCGATGTCCGTGGGCCGTGCCCCGTGGGGCAACATGTACGAGTTCAACATCACCTTCTCCACCGTCGCCGTCGCGGTCTTCCTCGTCCTGCTCGCGCTGAAGAAGAACGTCCGCTGGCTCGGCCTCCCGCTGATCACCACGGTGCTCCTCGACCTCGGTCTCGCCGTCACGGTCCTGTACACCGCGAGCGACCAGCTCGTTCCCGCGCTGCACTCGTACTGGCTGTACATCCACGTCTCGACCGCGATCCTGTGCGGCGCCGTCTTCTACGTGGGCGCCGTCGGCACGGTGCTGTACCTCTTCAAGGACTCGTACGAGAACAAGCTGGTGAACGGCGGACAGCCCGGCAGCTTCGCCACCTCCGTCATGGAGCGGCTGCCCGCCGCGGCCTCGCTCGACAAGTTCTCCTACCGCGTGAACGCCGCCGTGTTCCCGCTGTGGACGTTCACGATCATCGCGGGCGCGATCTGGGCGGGCGACGCCTGGGGCCGCTACTGGGGCTGGGACCCCAAGGAGACCTGGGCGTTCATCACGTGGGTCGCCTACGCCTGCCACCTGCACGCGCGCGCCACGGCCGGCTGGAAGGGCCGCAAGGCCGCCTACATCGCCCTGATCGCCTTCGGCTGCTGGCTGTTCAACTACTACGGCGTCAACATCTTCGTCGGCGGCAAGCACTCCTACGCGGGAGTCTGACCCGCCCGGACACGCCGAGGCCGGCCCCGGTGACCTCGGTCACCGGGGCCGGCCTTCGTCGACGCGCGGGGTGCCGTCGGGGGTCAGCGGCGGCAGTGAGAGGAGCAGCGCCCGCGAGGACGGCGAGGTGCCGGGCCGCCAACCGGTCTCCCGGGCCGCCTCGGGCAGGGCGAGCCGGCCCGCGTTGCGCAGCGCCGGATGCGCGTATCCCCGGAGCGCGGCGAAGAACACGGCCTGGTCCCTGATGCCGTCGGCGCGGTCGCGCAGGACCGGCTCCAGAAGTCCGAGGCCCGCGGGTTCCTGGACGTTGTCGATCAGCAGGACCGGGCGTCCTCGCCGGTGGGAGCGCTGGACGACCCCTGCGTAGGCGTCTTCGAGGTCGGCCAGCAGCGCCCGCACGAGATGGCGTTCGGCGTGCCTGCGGAAGTCGCCGCCCGCCCGGAAGTGCCGGGAGAGCAGGACCAGCGCCATTTTCGGGCTGTCTCCCGCGCCCGGGTAGTCCCGGTACCAGGTGGCGGCCCCGCGCAGCCGTCGGTGGGCCGGGGAGACACCCTCCGTGAACACCTCCAGGGTGGCCTCGATGATCGGCTCCACCACCGGCCCCGTCCCGCTCATCGACGCGACGAGCCGGGAGATCACCTTGCCCATCCAGCGCCCCGCGAACCCCGACAGCCAGGAGTCGGTCTCGTTGAGCAGCAGGATCCGCTCCGCCTCCCGCCGGATGCGCGGTACCTCGCGCTCGGTCCAGCCGGCCGCCGCCACCGCCAGCAGCCCGGCCGACAGCCGAGGGAAGCCGATCCGCCCGGCACCCTTCACCGGTTCGGCGAGCTGTTCCGCGGCCGTGGTGAGCGCCTGCCCGACCGGCGACCAGGACTCCGCCGGACGTTCGGGGGGAGGCGCGGTGAACTGCCGTTCCTCGCCGTCGATCAGGGCGATGGGAGTGTGCCCGCGATAGGCGTCGCGCAGGGCCCGGAGCACCGTGGTCTTGCCCTGCCCCCGGCCGCCCGCGAAGACCACGAAGGGTGGTTCCGCGGGGTGTTCGTACGGTGTGGCGCCGAGCTGGTACGGACGCAGTCCGACCAGGCGTGACGCGAGTCCGGGCGGTTCGTCGTCGAACAACGCCCCCCGGCTGTGCAGTTCTGTGTGCACCGCATCTCCCCCTGGTCCGCGGTCCGGTCCGAAGTGCTGCTGTGAGGTGTATCAACAACTGAGGAAGGAGGGGCAGTTGGTTCGGGATAGGCCGGTCGGTGTCCGCACGGGGTCGGTCCGCTTACGGAAATGGTCCGCCGTTCAATCGACAGTGATCGAATCGAGCTTCTGGCGGAGATAGACATGGGAGTCGACGGGTTCGTACGCGACGCGGCCCACGGGGGCGGGCACCGACTCGACCCGTGTCCCCGGGGTGCACTCGCCGAAGTAGACGAGCGAGATCAGCTCCTCGGCGGGCGCGTCGGCCGGCGGCGGCAGCACCCGGTGGCGTCCCGAACGCCATCGGTCGCCGGTCCAACGGGCCATGAGGTCACCGATGTTGATCGTGAAGGCGGCCGGGTCGAAGGGCGCGTCCTGCCAGCCGTCCTCGTCCGTGAACACCTGGAGCCCGCCCTTGCCGGTCTGCCGGTCGAGGATGGTGACGGTGCCGAAGTCGGTGTGCGGCCCGATGCGGAACTGGCCCGGCAGCGGCTCGCCGACGACCTCCGTGCCCGGATACCAGTTGATGTTGAAGCCGTACGTCGGGTGGTCCATGTGCCGGGTGAAGAAGTCCGGTTCGAGGCCGAGTGCCTCGCCGAGCAGCTCCAGCAGCAGGTTCTCCAGTTCCCCCATGGCCGCCAGGTACTCCTCGCAGAGCCCGCGCAGCTCCGGGGTCTCGGCGGGCCAGACGTTCGGCGCGTACCACTCCGCGTTGGTCTCCGGGTCCGCGAACGGCTCGCTCGTCGCGAACGTCAGCGACTCCTTGAGGTCCGGCGGGGTCTCGGTGCCCTCCGCGTAGCCGTTGGCCTCGGCGCCCGGACCGAGCCAGCCGCGGCCGCCGACCCGGGCGGCGTAGCGCTGTTTCGTCCCGGCGGGCAGCGCGAAGAAGCCGCGGGCGGCCTCCCTCAGCCGGCTGCGCAGCTCCGGGTCCACGCCGTGACCGGTGACGAGCAGGAAACCGGCCGTCCGCAGGGCGTCGTCGACGCCACGGGCGACGGCGGCGCGGGCGGCGGGGTCCCCGGAGAGCCAGGGGCCCAGGTCGACGGTGGGGATGCGGGTCGGCGCGGGGGCGCCGGGACCGGCCGGATCCCCGGGGCGGGGCGGATCCCCGGGGCCGGGCGGATCCTCCCGGCCGGCAGGATCCCCGGCACCGGCCGGGTCTCCGGGACGGGCCGGATCCTCGGGATCGGCCGGGTTCGGGTGGCCTGCCCGATCCTCGGGAACCGCGTGGGCCCTCGGGTCATTCACCGATGTCCTCGTTCCACAGGGCCGGGTTGGTCTTGATGAAGTCGCGCATCAGCGCCGTGCACTCGGGATCGTCGAGCAGCACGATCTCCACGCCGTGCTCGGCGAGCCAGTCGTGGCCGCCGTGGAAGGTGGCCGCCTCGCCGACGACCACCCGGGAGATGCCGAACTGCCGGACCAGCCCGCTGCAGTACCAGCACGGCGACAGGGTGGTCACCATGGTCGTACCGCGATACGTCCGCTGCCGTCCCGCGGCGCGGAAGGCGGCCGTCTCGCCGTGCGCCGAGGGGTCGCCGTCCTGGACGCGGCGGTTGTGGCCACGGCCGAGCAGGGTGCCGTCCGCGCCGTACAGCGCCGCCCCGATGGGGACACCGCCCTCGGCGAGCCCGGCGCGGGCCTCCTCCAGGGCGGTGGCGAGCCACGCGCGGGCCTGTGCCTGATCGATGCGCTCCATGGTCCCCACTCTCCCGCGGGACTCCAGTCCCGTGCGGCCGGAACACGAGGGCAACGCGGGGAAGCACCCTCCCGCCGCGCGGGGTTCGCTCCGAGGCGGCGCGGATCAGCCGCTCTGCGGTCTGCGGGCCAGGATGAAGGCCTGCGGGGTCTTCTCCGGGGCCTCGGCCTCGCGGACCAGGCGGGTGACCTCGAACAGGCCCGCGTTCCGCAGGAGTTCGGCGACCCGCTCGGGCGGGAAGCGGTGGACGTCGAGGTCGACGTCATGGCCGTACGCGTGCTCCAGGCGGACGTGTTCGGCGCCGACCTTGAAGGCGATGAGCAGATGGCCGCCGGGGGCGAGGACGCGGTGGAACTCGGCGAACATCAACGGGAGTTCGTCGATCGGCGTGTGCACGGTGGAGTACCAGACGAGGGCTCCGGCGAGGGAGTCGTCGGCGAGGTCGAGGTCCGTCATCGTGCCCACGGAGAAGCGGAGATGCGGATACTCCCTGCGGGCCACCGCCACCATCCCAGGCGAGAGATCGATCCCGAACGCGTCGAGCCCGAGCTTCTCCAGATGGTGCGTCACCCGCCCCGGCCCGCACCCGAGGTCCGCCACGGCCCCGCCCCCGGCGGCCCGCACCCGCTCCGCGAACGCCGCCAGCATGGCCATGTCCAGAGGCCTGGCCAAATGATCCCTGAGCAGTTCGGCGTAACTGGCGGCGACGGTGTCGTAGGAGGCGCGGGTGGCGTGGAGGCGGGTCGTCATGGCGGGGAAGAGTAGACCGGGGGTCCGACATTCACGGCCGTGACGGATCCGAATTCGCCACCCGCAGCAGCAACTTGCCCGTGCTCGTCCGCGACCCCATCAGCGCGTGCGCCTCCCCGGCCGCCTCCAGCGCGAACTCCGCCGTCACCGGCAGGGTCACGGTGCCGTCGGCCACCGTCTCGAACGCGCGCGCGGCGATGTCGCGGAGGGCGGCCGGGGCGGTCCTGGCCAGGCCGAGGATCGAGAACCCGCCGACCGACCGGCCGGTGGGGTAGAGCTCCGGCTGGCCCACCGTCCAGGGCTCCGCCGAGCTCGCGTTGCCGAAGGAGACCAGGCGGCCGAAGAGGGCGAGCGAGGCGAGGCTGCCCCGGAAGGTCTCGCCGCCCACCGGGTCCAGGGCCAGGTCCACCCCGCGGCCGGCGGTCGCCGCGCGGACCTCGTCCTCGAAGGCCCCGACGAACACCTCGTCGTAGCCGTTGCCGAGGGCGTACGCGGCCTTCGCTCCGCTGGACACGACGCCGTACACCGCGCCGGCCCCGGCCGCCTTCGCCAACTGGCCGAGCACCGTGCCCACACCGCCCGCCGCGCTCTGGACGAGCACCGTCTCGCCTGGCTGGAGCCGGCCCACGGTGTGCAGGAGGGCGTACGCCGTGGGCAGGACGGTGGGGAGGGTGGCGCCGGTGCGCAGGCCGACGCCGTCGGGGAGCGGGAAGACCGTGCCGGCGTCGGCCACGACGACGTCCGCGTACGCCCCGCCCTCCGTCAGCGCCGCGACCTCCTGACCGGCCCGCAGTCCCGTGACGTCCGGACCGACCGCCCGGATCCGGCCCGAGACCTCGATTCCCGGTACGAAGGGGAGGCGCGGTACGCGGTAGCCCTTCGACCGCGCCAGGACGTCGGCGAAGTTCACGCCCGCGTAGGCGACGTCGACGCTCACCTGCCCGGGGCCCGGATCGGGGACCTTCGCCTCCACGACCCGCAGGACCTCGGGACCGCCGTACTCCTGGAATTCGACCGTACGCATGGCTCACTCCTGGCTCGTACTCGGCTGGTACTCGGCTGGACAGCCGACGGCCCGCGCGGACCGGCCGCCGCGCCGACTGACTGTTCAACGAAAAGCGAACACTCAGGAGTGTATGGTTTTCATCGAACACTCGGCAAGCGGATCGGGAAGACACCAGGGAGGCCGGCGTGGCGGAGCGCACCAGTCATCGGGCGGCGCCCGAGCACACCCACCCCGACGAGGTCCCCGTACCGGCCGCCCTCGCCGCCCTCGCCGATCCCGTGCGGATCCAGCTCGTCAGGGAGCTGGCGGGGTCCGCGGAGTGGAGCCGCAGCTGCGGCAGCTTCGACGTGCCCGTCGGCAAGGCGGCTCTCAGCCATCACTTCGCCGTACTGCGCGGCGCCGGGCTCGTCGAGCAGCGCGACGAGGGCCCCAGGCGGGTCAACCGGCTGCGCCGACCGGAGTTCGACGCCCGCTTCCCGGGCCTCCTCGCCCTCGTCCTGCGCGAGGAACCGCCCCGCTGAGAGGTCTCGGCGGCGGTCCCGGCCGTGCGCGGTGGTACGCGCCCCCGGCTCGGACGTCTCAGGCGGGCTCTTCGGTGACGTGGGAGTCGGTGAGGGTGAGGGCGCCGCCGGCCGCGATCAGGCCGACGACGACCGCCAGCACGGCGTAGGTGATCCGCTCGCCGTGGAAGAAGGACGCCACCAGGGTGTCGGTCCAGGTGCCCGCGGGCAGCCGGGTGGTGACCAGCGCGGCGATGAGGGTGCCGACCACGGCGGTGCCGACGCTGCTTCCGACCTCCTGGGCGGTGTCGTTGAGCGCCGTGCCGATCGATGTGCGGTTGCTCGGCATCGCGTCGACGAGCGCGATGGCGCAGATCGTCATGACGGTGCGCAGTCCGACGGTCATCACGACCATGCAGACCGCGATGGCGCCGTACCCGCGGTCGACGCTCCAGGACAGGCCGGCCAGCGATCCGGCCAGGCAGGCCGCGCCGACCAGGCAGGCGACGCGGTGGCCGAACCTTCCCGCGAGCCACTCGGACAGCGGGGTTGCGACGATCATGGTCACGATGATCGGCAGGTTCGCCAGGCCGGCCCGGACGGGGCTCCACCCGTAGGCGTACTGGAAGTGGAGGATCAGCCCGAACATCACGGCGGCCATCGCGATGGCCGTGCCGATCTGCGCGATGGCGGCGCCGCGGACGGGGCCGTTGGAGAAGAGGCGGAGGTCCAGCATCGGCGACGCGCTGCGGCGCTCGTGCCACACGAACGCGATCCCCGCGGCGATGGCGCCGAGGACCGAGGCGACGGTGGTCGCGGAGAGCCAGCCGTGCTCGACGCCGCTGGTCAGCGAGTAGCAGGCGAGGCCGATGGTGGCGACGCTCAGGCCGGCGCCCGGCAGATCGAGCTTGTCGTGGGTCAGGTCCTGCGGCCGGTCGGCCGGGACGCCGAGACGGACGCCGATGGCCGCGATCAGCGCGATCGGGGCGTTGACGACCAGGAGCCACTGCCACTGGAAGTGGGCCAGGGCGGTGCCGCCCAGCAGCGGGCCGAGGACGAAGCCGGACATGCCGACGACGATCATCAGGGTCATCGCGCGCATCCGCAGCGCCTTGTCGTCGAACAGCCGGAAGACCAGCGAGTTGGTGATGGGGGCCATCGCCGCCGCGGCGATGCCGAGGCCGGCCCGCAGGGTGATGAGCTGCCCCGCGGTGGTGACCGCGACGACGGCCAGGCTCAGCAGTCCGAACACCGCCAGGCCGGCCAGCAGCACACGGCGGCGCCCGAGCCGGTCGGCCATCGATCCCGCCGTGAGCAGCAGGCCGCCGAAGGTCAGCGAGTACCCGCCGGTGACCCACTGCAGCGCGGTCGTGCTGCTGTCGAGGTCGCGTCCGATCGTGGGCAGCGCGATCGAGAGCAGTGTGTTGTCGACCATCTCGACGAAGAAGGCCAGGCAGAGCGCGGCCAGGGGAATCCATGCCGCGCGCAGGGACGGATAGGTGCGCGATGCGGCGGGCGCTAGGGCGGTCGTGGTCATGGCGGGCCTCCTCTCGGAACGGTGTCGACTGTCGAACAATGTTCGACAATGGAACAACGTTCGGGAATGGAACGGTGTTCGACAATAGAACGAGGTTCGATAATTGTGCAAGCTGTGATTGGATGGGTCCCATGACAGGCCCGCGACCACGACCCGCCGACCGCCCTTCCCGGGGACGTCAACGGGCCTCGCACTCCATCGAGGCCGTTCTCACCGCGGCCGTGGCCCTGCTCGACGAGGCGGGCGAGCCGGCGCTGACCCTCCGCGCCCTCGCGACCCGGCTCGGCACCGGCGTCGGCAGCATCTACTGGTACGTCTCGGGCAAGGACGACCTGCTCGACCGCGCCATCGACCACGTGCTCGGCGGGGTGCTGACGGCCGTCGAAGGGCAGACCGGCAGCGACGACCCGGTCGACGACCTGCGCGTGATGGCCGTCACCCTGTTCGACGCGATCGTGGACCGGCCGTGGCTGGGTGCGCACTTCATGCGCCGCACCGACGTCCAGGGCAACTCGTTGCGGCTTTTCGAGAAGCTGGGGCAGCAGACACTGCGGCTCGACCTCACGCCGCCGCAGCGGTTCCACGCCGTGTCGGCGATCGTCGGCGTCGTGGTCGGCAACGCTGCCGACATGGGGCAGGAGCCGCCCCAGGAGGTGCTCGACGGCTTCGTGGACCGCGACGAGTTCCTCGGTCGCTACACCGAGACGTGGCGCGCGCTCGACGCCGAGGAGTTCCCGTTCGTGCACGACATCGTCGACGAGTTCGACGGGCACGACGACAAGGAGCAGTTCCTCGCCGGGCTGGACCTGACACTGGCGGGCCTTCGCCTCCAGGCCGGAGTCTGACGCCGCCTGCCCGTACGCATCGGCGCCGCCGATGGGGGCATCGGCAGGACGCCCCAGTGGCCCGTGGCCCGCCCCCGGTCACCGCTCCTACCTTCGGGGCATGACCTCAACCACCGCAGTCGAGAACAAGGGCGCCGTCCAGCTGACCGCCGCGATGATGCTCTCCGGCACCCTCGGCGTCTTCGTCGTCGAGTCCGGCGCCTCGCCCTTCGACGTCGTCTTCTTCCGCGTCCTGTTCGGCGCGCTCGCCCTCGGCGGCTACGCGCTGGCCCGGGGATACTTCCGGGGCCACGGCTTCACCCCGCGCACGCTCGGACTCGCCGCGCTCGGCGGGGTGTTCATCGTCTTCAACTGGGTCCTGCTCTTCCAGGCGTACCGGAACACCTCGATCTCCGTGGCGACCGTCGTCTACCACACCCAGCCGTTCTACGTGGTGCTGCTGGGCGCCCTGTTCTTCCGCGAGCGGCTCACCGCCGCCAAGGCCGGCTGGATCGCGCTGGCCTTCGCCGGTCTGGTCCTCGTCTCGGGCGTCTCCCCGGCCGACTTCGCGCACGGCGGCCCGTATCTCACCGGCGTCGGACAGGCCCTCCTCGCCGCGCTCCTCTACGGGCTGTCCACGCTGGTCACCAAGCGCATCACCGGCGTACGGCCGCACCTCATCGCGCTCGTCCAGGTCCTCGTCGGCATCCCGCTGCTGCTCCCCTTCGCCGACTTCGGCGCGATGCGCGGGACCGGCGCCGACTGGGGCTGGCTCATCGGGCTCGGAGTCGTTCACACAGGGCTGATGTACGTCCTGATGTACGCCGCCTACGCCAAGCTCCCGACCGCGAAGATCGCCGTGCTCGCCTTCACCTACCCGGCCGTCGCGATGCTCATGGACTGGGCGGTGTACGGCCACCACATCGGTCTCGTGCAGGCCCTCGGCGTCCCGCTGATCGTGACGGCCAGCCTGAAGGTCACGCTTCCCCGGGCCGCCGGGACCGACCGGACCGGGCGGGCCGCCCGGATCACTCGGACCGGCCGGACTCCTCGGACACCAGTTGCCGTGCCCGCTCCAGGAACAGCCGCGCGTGAGCCGGAAGCCTCTTCCCGGACCGCCACGCCAGTTGCGTCCGAAGCGTGAACGGCGGTTCCCAGCGCAGTCGTACGAGCTCGCCCCGCGCCAGTTCCGCGGCGACCGTCACCTCCGGCAGCAGTGCGATGCCGAGGCCGGCCGCCGCGGCCCGTTTGGTCGCCTCGATCGTGCCGAACTCCGTGAAGTCGACGGAGGAACCTTCGGGGAGGCGGGAGTTGAGCTCCCGTTCGAACAAGTCCCGGTAGGCACAGCCGGGTTCGGTGGCGAGCAGGGAGCGGCCCGTGAGGCCGGCGGTGTCCGGTGCCGTGCCGGCGAGCGGATCGCCGGGCGCGGCGACCAGCGCCAGCGGCTCCACCGCCAGCACCGCGACCTCGAGTCCCGCGTGCTCGGTCTCCTCCTCCATCAGGAAGCCGACGTCGTACGTGCCCTGGAGCAGCGCCCGGCGGGTCTCGTCGCCGATGGTCGTGCGCAGCGACAGCCGCACCCGGGGATGACGGTGGTGGAAGAACTCCAGGAGCGGCAGCAGCCGGTACGACGTGAGGGACTCCATCGTGCCGACGGTGAGCGTGCCGGAGGGCTCCTCGGCGCCGACGACGGCGGCCCGCGCCTCGTCGGTCAGCTCGATGATCTGCCGGGCGTAGGGCAGCAGCCGTTCGCCCGCCTCGGTCAGTCGGATCCTGCTGCCCAGCCGGTCGAAGAGCTCCGTGCCGAGCGAGGACTCCAGGGCGCGGATCTGACTGGTCACGCTGGACTGCGCGTACGCCAGCTCGGCCGCGGCCCGCGTGAAGCTCAGAACGGTCGCGACCTTCTCGAAGGTCACCAGCAGGCGCAGTTCCATGGCAGCAGTCTCACGACTCCTCGTCGGACCTGCTCTGCTCCTCACGCCGCCTCAGTTCCTCCTCGCGGCGCCGCAGGTCGGCCTCCCAGTCCTTCAGATGGGCCTCGTCCTTGCGGTTGGCGGCCTTGAGGGAGTCGAGGAACTCGGGGTTGTCGTCGGGAGCGACGAACGCGGTCCGTTGGTTGCGGTGCCACTCGGAGGGCGTGGCGCCGCCGGCCGGAGCCCTGCGGATGCGGCCCGCGGCGAGCCAGACGACGGGACCGACGAGTATCTCGCCGAAGAGCAGGATGATGATGATCCAGACCACCTTGGGCAGGCCCCGGACCTCCTCCTCCGGCGTGTTCAGGCAGTCGATGAAGGCGTAGATCATCAGCGCCACGACCAGTAGGAAGGGCAGATACCTGAGCATGGCTGAACGTTCCCCCAGTGAACGGTGGCGGGGCGGCACGGGCCCCCCGGTGACGGGCACAGGGTAGCGGGTGGCCGATACTTGGACACATGGCTTACGACGATCTTCGCTCCCTGCTCAGGGCACTGGAGCGCGAGGGCGACCTCAAGCGCATCAAGGCTGAGGTGGATCCGTACCTGGAGGTCGGGGAGATCGTCGACCGGGTGCAGAAGGCGGGCGGGCCCGCACTGCTCTTCGAGAACGTGCGCGGGTCGGCGATGCCGCTCGCGATGAACGTCTTCGGCACCGACCGGCGACTGCTGAAGGCCCTCGGCCTGAAGTCGTACGCCGAGATCTCCGACAAGATCGGCGGACTGCTCCGGCCGGAGCTGCCGCACGGCTTCGTCGGGGTGCGCGAGGCCTTCGGGAAGCTCGGCGCGATGGCGCACGTACCGCCGAAGAAGGTGAAGGACGCGCCGGTGCAGGAGGTGGTGCTGCGCGGCGACGACGTCGACCTCGACGCCCTGCCCGCCCTGTTCACCTGGCCCGAGGACGGCGGCTCCTTCTTCAACCTCGGGCTCACCCACACCAAGGACCCCGAGTCCGGCATCCGCAATCTCGGCCTCTACCGGCTCCAGCGCCACGACAAGCGCACGATCGGCATGCACTGGCAGATCCACAAGGACAGCCGGAACCACTACCAGGTCGCGGCCCGCAGGGGCGAGCGGCTGCCGGTGGCGATCGCCTTCGGGTGCCCGCCCGCCGTGACGTACGCCTCCACCGCGCCGCTGCCCGGTGACATCGACGAGTACCTCTTCGCCGGGTTCCTCCAGGGCAAGCGGATCGAGATGGTCGACTGCAAGACCGTGCCGCTCCAGGTGCCCGCGAACGCCGAGGTCGTCCTCGAGGGCTGGCTGGAGCCGGGCGAGATGCTGCCCGAGGGGCCGTTCGGCGACCACACCGGGTTCTACACCCCGCAGGAGCCGTTCCCGGCGCTGACCATCGACTGCGTGACGATGAGGAAGCGGCCGCTGCTCCAGTCCATCGTGGTGGGGCGGCCTCCGACGGAGGACGGACCCCTCGGCCGGGCGACGGAGCGGTTCTTCCTGCCCCTGCTGAAGATCATCGTGCCGGACATCGTGGACTACCACCTGCCCGAAGCGGGCGGTTTCCACAACTGTGCGATCGTCGCGATCGACAAGAAGTACCCGAAGCACGCCCAGAAGGTGATGCACGCCGTCTGGGGCGCGCACATGATGTCCCTGACGAAGCTCATCGTCGTCGTCGACGCGGACTGCGACGTCCACGATCTGCACGAGGTCGCCTGGCGCGCGCTCGGCAACACGGACTACGGGCGTGACCTCACCGTCGTCGAAGGCCCGGTCGACCACCTCGACCACGCCTCCTACCAGCAGTTCTGGGGCGGCAAGGCGGGTATCGACGCGACGAGGAAGTGGCCCGAGGAGGGCTACACCCGGGACGGCGGCTGGCCCGAGATGGTGCTGTCCGACCCGGAGACGGCGGCGAAGGTCGACCGCCGCTGGAAGGAGTACGGGCTGTGAGTTCAGCTTCCGCGGCGCTTCCGCAGCCGGGCCGCACCAGGGCGTTCCTGCGCCTCGTCATGATCGAGCACTCGGTGTTCGCGCTGCCCTTCGCCTACATCGCGGCGCTCACGGCGATGTTCGCGCTGGACAAGAACATCCACTGGGGAAAGCTGCTCCTGGTCACCGTCGCGATGGTGGGCCTGCGCACCTTCGCCATGGCGGCGAACCGGATCATCGACCGCGAGATCGACGCCCGCAACCCCCGTACGGCCCATCGTGAACTGGTCACCGGCGCGATGAGCGTGAAGCACGCCTGGACCGGCGCGCTGGTCGCCCTGGTCGTCTTCCTCGCCGCCGCCGCCCTGCTCAACCCGCTGTGCCTGGCGCTGGCGCCCATCGCGGTCATCCCGATGGTCGTCTACCCGTACGGCAAGCGGTTCACGAACTTCCCGCAGGCCATCCTCGGCCTGGCCCAGGCGATGGGCCCGATCGGCGCCTGGATCGCCGTCACCGGCACCTGGTCCTGGGACGCCGTCGTCCTCGGTCTCGCGGTCGGCGTCTGGATCGGCGGCTTCGACCTCATCTACGCCTGCCAGGACGTCGAGACCGACCGTGAGATCGGCGTGATGTCGGTGCCGGCGCGGTTCGGCATCCCGGCCGCCATCTGGGGCGCGCGGGCCTGTCACGCGGTGACGACGGCGCTCTTCGTCTGGTACGGGGCCGCCACCGGCGCGGGTGTCTTCTTCTGGTTCGGCCTGGTGATCGTCACGGCCGCGTTCCTGTACGAGCACTCCATCGTGAAGCCGCACGATCTGACCCGCCTGAACCGGGCGTTCTTCCAAGTCAACGGCTTCATCGGCATCGCGCTGTTCGTGTGCGCCCTGCTCGATCTGCTGGTGCGCGGGCTCACGGTCTGACCATGGGCGGTGGCCGGATAGGCTCGACACCATGAAGCCAGGACAGACGCAGCGCCGGCCTTGGATCGTGGGGGTGTCCGGCGCGTCCGGTACGCCGTACGCGGCCGCGGTGCTGCGTTCGCTGCTGGAAGCGGGGGAGAGCGTCGACCTGGTCGTCAGCAGGGCCTCACGGCTCACGCTGCTCGACGAGACCGGCCTTCCGTTCCGGGACGCCCACTGGCGGGACGACCTACGCGAGTGGCTGGCGCGGGGCGCCGACGGCAAGCCCGGCACCTTCGACGCCTTCGAGGAGCGTCTCGACGCCGTACGGCACTGGAGCGCGGGCGATCTGGCGGCGGGGCCCTCGTCGGGCTCGTACCCGGCCAAGGGCATGCTCATCGTGCCCGCGTCCACCGCCTGCGTCGCCGGAGTCGCCCTCGGCCTCTCCAAGGATCTGTTGCAGCGGGCCGCGAGCGTCACCCTCAAGGAGGGGCGGAGGCTGGTCGTCTCCGTACGGGAGACCCCGCTGAACGGGCAGACGCTGCGTCACCTGGTCTCCCTGGACGACGCGGGCGCGACCGTGCTGCCGGCCTCGCCGGCGTTCTACGCGGGTGCCACGCACATCCAGGACCTGGTGGACTTCGTCGCCGGCCGGGTCCTCGACGCGGCGGGTGTGGAACACGACCTGTACCGCCGGTGGAAGGGCGAACTCGGGAGCGGTTCCCGGGGCGACACCACCTGAGGGGCCTCTCAGCACCTCAACCTCTGATCTCAACACCTCAAGACCTCTCAGACCTTTTCAGCGGAAGGCTTCGATCGCATGGACGCGGTGGACAGGCAGCTCATCCAGGCCCTGAGGGAGAACGGCCGGGCCTCCTACGCGGAGCTGGGGCGCCTCGTCGGTCTGTCGGGACCCAGTGTCACCGACCGCATCAACCGGCTGGAGGCGGCCGGTGTCATCACCGGGTACCGCGCGACGGTCGACTCGGCCTCGCTCGGTCTCGGCGTCACCGCCCTGATCGGCATCTCGCTCTCCGACGCCGCCGACCACGAGGACGTGGCCCGGCGGCTGCGCGACCTCAGCGAGATCGAGGACTGCTGGTTCATCGCGGGCGACGACTCGTTCATGCTCAAGGTGCGATCGAGCGACGTCGACGGACTGGAGAAGACCATCCGGCGCCTGTCGGGCACCAAGGGCGTCTCCCGTACCCGTACGACGATCGTGCTCTCCACGAAGTGGGAGAACCGGGTCGGAGAGCTGCCCGAGGAGGAGTAGGAACGCCCCCGGCGCGAAGGCCCTGACGGGGGTCTTCCGCCGGAAAGCGGGGGAGTACGGTTGGCTGGATTCGTCACAGGGAGAGGTAATCGCATGGATGTCGGGCTCAAGCGCGAGCTGGAGGACAAGGTCCGGGCCGGTGAGCGGCTCAGCCGCGAGGACGGCATCGCGCTGTACGAGTCGGACGACCTGGCGTGGCTCGGTGGGCTCGCGCACGAGGTGCGCACGCGGAAGAACGGCGACGTCGTCCACTTCAACGTCAACCGTCACCTCAACATGACGAACGTGTGCACCGCGTCCTGCGCGTACTGCTCGTTCCAGCGCAAGCCGGGCGAGAAGGACGCGTACACGATGCGCATCGAGGAGGCCGTCCGCCTCGCCAAGACGATGGAGGGCGAGAACCTCACCGAGCTGCACATCGTCAACGGCCTCCACCCGAACCTGCCGTGGCGCTACTACCCGCGCTCCCTCAGCGAGCTGAAGAAGGCCCTCCCGGACGTCTCGCTCAAGGCGTTCACGGCCACCGAGATCCATCACTTCGAGACCATCTCGGGGCTGTCGGCCTCGGAGATCCTCGACGAGCTGATCGAGGCCGGCCTGGAGTCGCTGACCGGCGGCGGCGCGGAGATCTTCGACTGGGAGGTCCGGCAGCACATCGTCGACCACCGCACCCACTGGGAGGACTGGTCGCGCATCCACCGCCTCGCGCACGAGAAGGGTCTCAAGACCCCGTGCACGATGCTGTACGGGCACATCGAGGAGCCCCGCCACCGCGTCGACCACGTGCTGCGGCTGCGTGAGCTCCAGGACGAGACCGGCGGCTTCCAGGTCTTCATCCCGCTGCGCTACCAGCACGACTTCGTGGACATGAAGGACGGCAAGGTCAGGAACCGCCTCCAGGCGCGCACCCAGATGGCCACCGGCGCCGAGGCGCTGAAGACCTTCGCGGTCTCCCGGCTGCTCTTCGACAACGTCCCGCACGTCAAGGTCTTCTGGGTCATGCACGGCGTCCAGACCGCCCAGCTCGCGCTCCAGCACGGCGCCGACGACATGGACGGATCGGTCGTCGAGTACAAGATCACGCACGACGCCGACAACTACGGCACCCCGAACAAGCTGACCCGCGACGACCTCCTCGACCTGATCCGCGACGCCGGTTTCCGCCCCGTCGAGCGCAACACGCGGTACGAGATCATCCGCGAGTACGACGGACCGGACCCGGCGCGACGCGAGTCGCCGCAGCCCATGCGGGTCTGACGTGGGGCTGCGCTTCGAACTGGACCCGGCGGTCACCCCTGCCCTGCGGGACGGGGTGGTCGCCCTCTGGGTGGACGTCTCGAACGCGGGCGGCTCCGTCGGCTTCGTGCCGCCGGTGACCGCCGGCGACGTGCGCCCCGAACTCGTGAAGCACTTCGTCGCCATGGCGGAGGGCCGCACCCGGCTCCTGGTCGGCCGGGACGAGGAGGGCGGCGTCGCCGCGACCGCCTTCCTCACGTTCAACACCCACCGGCTGATGAGGCACTGGGTCTGGCTGTACACCGTGATGGTGCACCCCCGGCATCAGGGCAAGGGGTACGGCCGGGACCTGCTCGCGGCGACGGAGGAGGCCGCGGGCTCGCTCGACGGCGTCGAGGCGATCCGGCTGACCTGCCGGGGCGGCGAGGGTCTTGAGCGCTTCTACACCTCCTGCGGATACAAAGAGGTCGGACGGGTGCCCGGTGCGATCCGCGTCGCGCCCGGCGACGAACGGGACGACATCACGATGCTGCTGCCCCTCGCGTTCCGCGACTGAGGCCCCCGCGCTCCGCGGCCGAGGCCCCCTCACTCCGCGGCCGAGGACCCGCTGCAAGATCGCCGCCCCGGCGTGCTTCACTGGACAGAGTTCTTTGGGAACATTCGGAACGGAAGAGTGGATTGAGATGTTCCGCTACACACTGATGCGCCTCGGTGTCTTCGTGGGCTGCCTCGGGGTCGTCTGGGGCCTCGTCTACTCGGGCATCGCCCCGCGCGGCCTCGGCGACTCCAACTACATGTGGGTCGTCCTGCTGGCCCTGGTGATCTCCGCGCCGATCAGCTTCGTCGTCCTGCGCGGGGAGCGCGACCGTGCCTCGGCCCAGGTCGTCGCCCGCGTCGACCGGGCCAAGGCCAACCTGGAGCGCAACCGCAGCCAGGAGGACGCCCTGCTGGACGAGACCGCCCAAGGCGCCCCGAACCAGGCCTCCTGACACTCCTGAGCGCCCGGCCCGGCGGCGGCCGATCGTAGGCTTGGCGCATGGGTGCTGTGAAGAACAAGCGGATGCCGCGCGCGGTACGCGAACAGCAGATGCTGGACGCGGCCGTACGGACCTTCGGGCAGCGCGGCTACCGGGCCGCGTCGATGGACGAGATCGCCGAACTGGCGGGCGTGTCCAAGCCGTTGGTGTATCTGTACCTGAACTCGAAGGAAGACCTGTTCACCGCGTGCATCCGGCGTGAGGCCAAGGCGCTCACCGCCGCCGTCCGCGCCGGTGTCCACCCCGGTCTGCCCGCCGACCGCCAACTCTGGGAAGGGCTGCGGGCGTTCTTCACCCACACCGCGGAGAACCCGGACGGCTGGGCCGTGCTGCACCTCCAGGCCCGTACGCACGGTGAGCCCTTCGCCGCCGAGGTCTTCGCGATGCGCGAGGAACTGGTCCAGTTCGTCACGCAGTTGATCGTCGTCGCCGCGCGGGAGGCGCACCGCGACCCGTCGCTGCCCGCGCGGGAGGTCGCCGGGCTCGCCGAGGCGCTGGTCGGCGCCGCCGAGTCGCTGGCCGCGTGGGCCAACGCCACCCCGGGTGTCTCGGCCCGGCAGGCCGCCGCCACCCTGATGAACTTCGCCTGGGCGGGACTCGGCACCATGATGCAGGGCCGCCCGTGGTCCCCGCCGGCCACGGGGATCCCGCCCCAGTCGGCCGGGGAGGTCTGACACGCCCGGCCGGTACGCAGGTGCGGGACGTGTGGGACGTACAGGATGTATGGGGGGTACAGGATGTGCGGGGTGCGGGGGGTGTGCGGGATTCTCCCCGTGCCGGGTCAGTTCTGGCCCCAGCGGCGCAGTGCGGGAGCGACCTTCTCGCGGCCCACGCGGTAGAGCGACTTGGCGCCGCCGCGCGCGGCCCGGCGGACCACCGCCCGCAGCGGGCCTCCGCCGCCCCCGCCCGGCCCGAGGGTCAGCGGCCTGCCCTTCTCGTCGAGGCCGTTGCGCTCCAGGATGCCGCCGAGATACGCCCCGGCGCGCTGCGGCGAGTAGTACGGCCGCAGCGCGGGCAGCCGTCCCGCCGCGCCGAGCGCGGCGACCCGGGCGCGGGCGGCGCCGTACGGATCGGTCTTGCCGATGCCCTGTCGCGCCGCCCACGCCGGGTCGACGCGGGGCAGCGCGCCCGCGTCCAGGTCGTCCCAGGAGGCGAGGCAGCCGGAGTGCACGAAGTAGTGGTTGCCGTGCGCCTCGCGGACCCCGAAGTCGGTGAGGATCGCGGTCGGGATGCCGCGGTGCATCGACTCCAGGGCGGCCGTCGAGCTGACGGTCACCAACAGGTCGGTGTGGTCCAGGACTTCACCCATGTTGCCGTAGACCAGCCGCAGGTTGGCCGGGACCGGTTCGGCCGTCTTCTCGATGAGCAGCTGGTACGGATCGGCCTCGACGTGCGTGGTGTGCTCGCCAGGCAGGCTGCGCAGTTTCATCAGCACCAGCCGGTCGGGGTGGCGGCGCGCGTGGGCCGCTGCCCGCTCCAGCAGCTTGAGCCGGGACTCCCGGCCCTTGGGCACCGACGGCTGGACGGCGAAGGTGAGCGTGAAGGGCCGTTCCGTGGACGGCACGTACGGCTCCCCGCCGAGGAAGGGCAGCGCGCACTCCACCACCGAGTCCGGATCGACGCCGACACTCGCGAAAGCCGAACGGAAGCGGTCGGCGTCGTACGCGCTGTTGGCGAGCACGAGATCGGTGCCGGCCCGGGTCATCAGCCCGTCGACCATCTTCTCGTACACGACCCCGACATACCCCGTGACCGTGACCGGCCGTCGCTCCCGCCCCTCCCACGCGATCCCCAGGCCGTGGGTGAGCGCGAGGGTCGTACCGCCGACGGTGGCCAGGACGACCACGTCGGCGGCGGCGAGCTCCTCGTCGTCGACCAGTTCGGCCGCCGTGACCTCGCGCCGGGTGTCCGGCACGATCCCGATCTCCGTGAGCTGGCGTTCCGTCGGGGTGGCCCGGGTGCGCAGGAAGAGGGCGTCGAGGGCGTGCTCGGGAGCGATCTGCCGGGCGACGGACGCACCCCACTTCCAGCGGGTGTCGGAGTCGGCGACTACGGCGATACGTCTGGGGGGCATGGTTCAGGAGCCCTTCCTGGCAGCGGTCGGGGGAGTGGACCGAGGCTAGGAAGGGTGTCTGAGGGTGGGATGAGGGGCTGCTTGAAGGCGCCTTGGGTCACTGGGTGCGCACTGTGAGAGTTTTCTCAACGTGCCCTTACCATCAGGGAGTTGATGACAGCAGGGGTCCGCGACAGGGTCTCCCGCCATGCGGTGTTCGCCCGAAGTTCACTCACTTCCCGCGCGAAGTGGCCGGATGTCGCCTGCCAGATGGACCCGGTCGCCGGTTCGGAGTGCGAACGACGGGCCCTTCGCGGCGTACGTCACCGTCCCCGGCAGCAGCACCGGCGCCCTGAACTCGGCCCGCACCGCCACCGCTTGCTGCGGTCCGTACTCGGCGAGGCAGCGCGCGACGGTCCACATGCCGTGCGCGATGGCTCGCGGGAAGCCGAAGAGCCGGGCGGCGAGGGGGTGCAGATGGATGGGGTTCCGGTCCCCGGAGACGGCACCGTAGCGGCGGCCGACGTCCTGGGCGAGGCGCCATTCGGCGACGGCAGGCAGCGGCTCCGGTCCCTCGGGTGAAGGGGCCGGCGGGGCGGCCGGTTGGGCGGTCGGAGAGGCGGTCGGAGGGGTGGTCGGCGGGGCGTGCTGTGGGGACCGGTCCAGGTTCAGGGTCCGGTCCTCGTTCCGGTCCTGGCCCGGGTCCTCGTCCCGGCCCTGGCCCTGTCCGACGTTCTGGCTCCCGTCCTGGGCCCGTCCGACGTCCTGGCCCTCGCCCCGGTCCCGTCTCTCGTCCTGGCCCGGGTTGCCGCCCCGGGGGCGGTGCCGGGCGAGGTAGGTGCTTCTCGACTCCCATACGAGTGTGCCGTGAACCCGTGCCTCGGTCAGCACGGTCGCCTCCGTGCCCCGCCTGTGCGGTGCCAACTTCTCGACCACTACTCCGAGTTCGTACTCCGCCGTCGCGGCGGGCTCCTGGTGCTGGGTGATCTCGATCGACGTGTGCACCAGCCCGAGCAGCGGCAGCGGGAACGCGCGCCCCGCCATGATCCGCATCGCCAGCGGAAAGGCGAGCACCTGCGGATACGTGACCGGCAGGGCGTCCGCACCGGTCGCGAACCCGCAGACCCGCTCGTACGCGGCGAGATGGGCGAGGTCGACGCGTACGCCGGAGAGCCCGAGCCGGGTGGCGGGGACGGGTGCGTCCGGGTGGGGACGCTTGAGGGGGGAGAGCAGGGCGCCGCGGGCCAGCAGCGGAACGAGCGAGGGGGGAGTGGCGAGGGTGTGGGTCCGGGACTCGGGGCGGACGGGAGGCTGAGTGCGCATCGAGGTCTCCAGGCGGGTGGGGAGGTGCGGCTCTCGGTGTCCCGGCACGGACACGAATTTACTCCGGAGTAAGTTACCCGGGGTAAGGGTATGTCAGGGCAGAGGGCGGGTCGAGAGAAGTCGCGGCAATGTCCTGAAGGCGGACCCCCGGTGAGGGGGTGCGGTGACGGGTTGGGGGGGCGACAGGGCCTCCGGGAGTTGCCGGGGGCTGTCGGGGTCGCCCGGAACCGTCGGAAGTGCCGGGGCTGTCGGTGTCGGGCCGGGGAAGCCACAGCTACCCCGGGTAACCCGCACCTTGCCTGCCGCAAAGCGCCACAAACCCCACACTTCGGCGCCGTAGGATCCCCGTCTCACCGGGTTGTCGAGACCCCTGAACCCCCCACTCCCCAGGGCCGTATGAGGATGCGCGCCCCGCGCTCCTCCGCGTCCGCACACGCCTTGCACCCGCCCCGGCCTCCGGCCGACAAGGAGCCGCCCCGTGTCCAGCCCGTACTCCCCCGACTTCGTTCCTCCGCTCCCGGAGCCCGAGATCAGGCGGCTGGACGGTGTCGTGCGCGAGGTCGCGGTGCCGCCGATCGCGGGGCAGGTGACGCACGGCTCCCTCGCGGACATCCCCTTCGACAACGCGGCCGCCGCCCCGCTGGAGCCGGTCCTCAGCCGGAAGACGCCGGACGGTGACGGCTGGACGGACGTGACGGCCGCCGAGTTCGCCGCCCAGGTCCTTGCCGTGGCCAAGGGACTGATCGCGGAGGGGCTCGTGCCGGGCGACCGGATCGCCATCATGGCCCGGACGACGTACGAGTGGACGCTCCTCGACTTCGCCGCCTGGGCCGCGGGCCTGGTCACCGTGCCCGTCTACCCGACCTCCTCCGCCTTCCAGACCCGCTGGATCCTCCAGGACTCGGGGGCCGTCGCGCTCGCCGTGGAGTCCGTCGCGCAGGCCGCGGCACTCGGCCCCGAGCGCCGGCACATCCCCGATCTGCGGCACATGTGGGTCTTCGAGAAGGGCCATGTGGAGCGCCTCGCGGAACTCGGCCGCGACGTCCCGGACCAGGAGGTGGCCGTACGGCGCGGCGTGCTGGGCCCGGACACGCTCGCCACCCTCATCTACACCTCCGGCACCACCGGCCGTCCCAAGGGCTGCGTCCTGACCCACGGCAACTTCTTCACCGAGGTCGACAACGCCGTGGAACTGCTCTACCCGATCTTCAAGGCCCGCAGCCAGGACCCGGCCTCCACGCTTCTCTTCCTCCCCCTCTCGCACGTCTTCGGCCGCATGGTGGCCGTGGCCTGTCTGCGCGCGCGGGTCAAACTGGGCCACGCCCCGAGCCTCCAGACCGAGGAACTCCTCGCGGACCTGGCCTCGTTCAAGCCGACCTTCCTGCTCGCCATCCCGTACGTCCTGGAGAAGGTCTTCAACACCGGCCGCGCCACGGCCGAACGGATGGGCCGCGGTTCGTCCTTCGACCGGGCGGCCCGGATCGCCCAGAAGTACGGCGAAGCGGTCGAGGCCAAGCAGCACGGCACCGGTCCCGGTCCGAGCAGGAGCCTGCGCGCGGCCCGCGCCCTCTACGACCCCCTGGTCTACCGGCGTATCCGCAACGCCCTCGGCGGCAGGGTCCGGCACGCCATCTGCGGCGGCTCCCCGCTCGGCCGCCGGCTCGCCGCCTTCTACGCGGGAGCCGGAATCGAGATCTTCGAGGGGTACGGGCTGACCGAGACCACGGCCGCCGCGACCGTCACGCCCCCGCAGAAGCCGCGCCTGGGCACGGTGGGCCGGCCCCTGCCGGGCACCCGGGTGCGGATCGCCGCCGACGGGGAGGTGCTGCTGTGCGGCGGTCACGTCTTCCGCGGCTACTGGGACCCGCACGCGGGCGGTGTTGTCGACGCCGCGCCGGACGGCTGGTTCGCGACCGGCGACATCGGCGAACTGGACTCCGGCGGCTACCTCGCCATCACCGGCCGCAAGAAGGAGATCCTGATCACCGCGGGCGGCAAGAACGTCGCCCCGGCGCCCCCGCAGGACTGGCTCCGCTCCCATCCGCTGATCGCCCAGTGCATGGTCCTGGGTGACGGCCGCCCGTTCATCTCGGCACTCTTCACCCTCGACATCGAGGGCGTCACCCACTGGCGCCGGATGAACGGCAAACACCCGGTCCCCGCCGAACTCGTCATGGACGACCCCGAGTTGCTGGCCATTCTGCAGCGCGCCGTCGACGAGGCCAACAGTTTCGTCTCGCGCCCCGAATCCATCCGCCGCTTCACCGTCCTGCCCGTCGACTTCACCGAGGAGGCCGGCCATCTCACGCCCTCCATGAAGCTGAGGCGCGCGGCGATCGAGAAGGACTTCAGCAGGGAGATAGAGGCCCTGTACGCCACGTAGGCGGGCCCGCGCGGAGAAGGAGAAAAGGCAGGAGCCCCGCGACCGGCTGGCGCGGGGCTCCTTGGGTACTGCTATCCGTTCCGGATCAAAGCATTGGGCTCATGGAGCCGAAGGCTTAGAGCGGGGTGACGTTCTCCGCCTGCGGGCCCTTCGGACCCTGCGTGACGTCGAAGGAAACCGACTGGTTCTCTTCGAGAGAGCGGAAACCGCTCGCGTTGATCGCGGAGTAGTGGACGAAGACGTCCGGGCCGCCGCCTTCCTGGGCAATGAAACCAAAGCCCTTTTCGGCGTTGAACCACTTCACGGTTCCGGTAGCCATAAGCCCTCCTTGGGCCCAAAGGGTTGCCCTGCTCCAGAACCTGCGATTGTGTAAACAACTGCATACGTCTGAAAACGACGAGAGCCCGCGGTCACATGCTCCGCAGGCTCTGTACTGCAAGGGAAACCAAACTGCAACTTGCGGCGAGCCTAGCACGCAGGCAGCCGAAAGCAATAGAGGCAAAGATCACGTCATCCGGACGGGTGGCCCGCGCGGCCGAGGGGTCTGACGTGCGTTGACTCCGAGGTGTCACACCCGTTGACACAAGGGGTCGGGACGGTTTCCATCAGCACACGCCGACCCTGGAGCGGGCACCGCGCCGCATGGGGTCTAGCCTCGCGATGTGGACAATTCTCGCACCCGGCCGCGCGTCGGCCACATCCAGTTCCTGAACTGCCTGCCCCTGTACTGGGGGCTCGCGAGAACGGGCACGCTCCTCGACTTCGAGCTCACCAAGGACACCCCGGAGAAGCTCAGCGAGCAGCTGGTGCGGGGGGATCTCGACATCGGGCCCATCACGCTCGTCGAGTTCCTCAAGCACGCCGACGACCTCGTCGCCTTCCCTGACATCGCGGTCGGCTGCGACGGCCCCGTGATGTCCTGCGTGATCGTCTCCCAGGTTCCCCTCGACCAGCTCGACGGCGCCCGCGTCGCCCTCGGCTCGACCTCGCGCACCTCGGTGCGGCTCGCGCAGCTGCTGCTGGCCGAGAAGGTCGGGGTCCAGCCCTCGTACTACACCTGCCCGCCCGACCTGAGCCTGATGATGCAGGAGGCCGACGCCGCCGTCCTCATCGGCGACGCGGCGCTGCGCGCCAACCTGCTCGACGGGCCGGCGTTCGGCCTCCAGGTGCACGACCTCGGCGCGCTGTGGAAGGAGTGGACGGGCCTGCCGTTCGTCTTCGCCGTGTGGGCGGCCCGGCGCGACTACCTGGAGCGCGAGCCGCTCGTCACCCGCAAGGTGCACCAGGCCTTCCTCGCCTCCCGGGACCTCTCGCTCGACGAGGTCTCCAAGGTCGCCGAGCAGGCGGCCCGCTGGGAGGCCTTCGACGAGTCCGTCCTGGAGCAGTACTTCACGACGCTCGACTTCCGCTTCGGCGGACCGCAACTGGAGGCCGTACGGGAGTTCGCCCGCCGGGTCGGCTCGACCACCGGGTTCCCGGCGGATGTGAACGTACGGCTCCTTCAGCCATGAGGCGCCGGCCGTCCCGGTCCCGGTAGTTTCGGGGCCGGGGGCGCGCACGGCACTACGCTGCTGGGCAGTGTGTACGGGGGAGGGGTGAGCCGTGAGTGCCATGCAGCCGCTCGGAGCCGACGAACCCACGGTCGTGGGGCCCTACCGGCTGCTCGGCCGGCTGGGGTCCGGCGGCATGGGGCGCGTCTATCTGGGACGCAGCGCGGGCGGGCGTACGGTCGCGGTCAAGATCGTGCATCCGCACTTCGCGCTCGACGAGGAGTTCCGCGCCCGCTTCCGCCGCGAGGTCGACGCCGCGCGGAGGGTGGGCGGAGCGTGGACGGCCCCCGTCCTGGACGCGGACCCGGAGGCGCCGGTTCCCTGGGTCGCCACCGGCTACGCGGCCGGTCCCTCCCTGACGGCCGCCATCGCGGACGGCGGCCCGCTTCCGGTCCACTCCGCGCGCGTCCTCGGCGCCGGTCTGGCCGAGGCGCTCACGGCGGTCCACGCGCTGGGCCTCGTCCACCGTGACGTCAAACCCTCCAACGTGCTGCTCACCCTCGACGGCCCGCTCCTGATCGACTTCGGGATCGCCCGGGCCACGGACGGCACCGCCTCCCTGACCTCGACGGGAGTCTCCGTCGGCTCCCCCGGATACATGTCCCCCGAGCAGATCCTCGGCAAGGGAGTCACGGGAGCCGCGGATGTCTTCTCGCTGGGCGCGGTCCTCGCGTACGCGGCCACCGGCGAACCTCCCTTCCCCGGCGACTCCTCCGCCTCCCTCCTCTACAAGGTGGTGCACGAGGAACCGCGACTCGACTCCCTGGAAGGCGAGTTGCGCGAACTGGTGGCGGCCTGTCTGGCCAAGACGCCCGCGGCGCGGCCCACTCCGGGCGAGGTGGCCGGCCGGCTCGCACCCCAGGGGGCCGCCCGGCTGGTCTCGGCGGGCTGGCTACCGGGTTCCCTGGTCGAGCGGGTGAGCCGAAGTGCCGTACAGCTGCTGAATCTTGAGGCGACAGGGACCGCGGAGGCCACGCCCTCCGGGCCGGTGGGGTTCAGCAGCCCCTCGGTGGAGGCCGGCCGGGTCTCCGGGAGCGATGCCGGGGCCGGGTCCGGCGGGATCTGGTCCGGCGAGGTGGTGTCCGGTGGGGTGACTCCGGGCGAGGTGGCCGGAACGGCGGAGTCGGCCGGAACGGCGGGGTCGGGCGGGGGTTTCGGGCCGCCTCCGCAGGGCTTCGGGCCGCCGCCCCCGATGCCCACGTACGTACCCGGGCAACGCGAGAGCGGGCCCTCCCCCGGGCCCCAGGACGTCGTGCACCGCGAAGGGGCGCCGGAACAGCGGCCGTACGACCGTCCCGGAAAGGTCTCGGTCAGCGTGGCGGCGACCTCCGCGCCCGGGGCCGACGGGCGTGGCCGCAGGATGAGTTGCACGGTCGCGCTGGCGGTCGCCGGAGCGCTGGCGGCGGCGACCGTGGGCTCGGCGTTCCTCTTCGACCTGCTGCCGGGCGGCGGCACGACCGACGAGAGCGGCGCGGTGGGCGGGACTCCGTCGGCCCGGGGGAGCCGCAGCGCCCCCGCCACGGGGCCGTCGGTCGGCGCGAGCACCCCGGAACCGGGTTCCACGGCGAGCGCGCCCGTACCGGGCCCGACCGAGAGCGCCCCCGACAAGGGAGGGCAGCCGTCCGTCCCGGCCTCCTACCTCGGCACCTGGGAGGGCGACGGCCTCGGCCTCAACGGCACCCTGCCCATGGGCACCTTCCGCGTCACCGTCCACCAGGCGGCCGTGGGGCAGGAGTTGGGGACCTTCCGGCAGACCGACCAGATCGGCGGCATCTGCGACGACGTACTCATCCTCAAGAAGGTGACGGAGAAGCAGCTCGTCGCCACGAGCGTGGCCGCGGAGTCCAACCGCGACGTCTGCACCAAGGGCCGGCACGAGGTGCGCCTGACTCCCGTCGGCGGCGACCTCACCTACGACACGGACAACGCCGAGGCGGGGGACCCGGTGGCCCGGATGGCGAAGGTCGGCTGAGGGCTGTCCCGCGCGACTGCCGAGGCCCGTACAGCCCTGTGGCCGTCGTCCCAGGACGACGGCCACAGGGGCGGTGGGAGTTGGTGGGCCGCAGCCGGTGGCGGTGGGGCCTCAGCCCTTCTGCCCGGGCGTCTGCTTCATGTTGTCGACGATCGCGCGCCCGGTGATGGCGCTG
The DNA here is from genome assembly GCF_044757755.1 of Streptomyces sp. NPDC091209. NCBI lineage: Bacteria > Bacillati > Actinomycetota > Actinomycetes > Kitasatosporales > Streptomycetaceae > Streptomyces > Streptomyces sp. NPDC091209. The sequence goes on from NZ_JBIVVR010000015.1 coordinate 58,040, forward strand.
ATGCCGCGGACGGTGCCGGGCTTGATGACGACCCCGTCCTGAGTGACCGACTTGACCTGCACGGTCCGCTCGCCGAGGAAGACGTGGGTCTTCTTGTCGAAGATCCACTCCTCGCGTTCGCCGCTGGTCTCGTCCAGCCGCGCCACCGCGACGCCCGAGCGGCCGAGCGCGTCCTTGGCGTCGTTCACCACGACCACGCCCGGGATCTTCGCGGCGGCCTTGAACAGGGCCGAGTAGAGCTTCGCGGGCGGGTAGCTCTCGACGAGCAGGTCACCGATCTTGGTGAACGCCTCCTGGTCGGGGGTGTTGCCCTGCGTCGCGGTCTCCTTGTAGATCAGCTTCAGCAGCGCGTCGGGGTCGGTGGTCATCCGGGCCAGGTAGTCGTACGAGGGGTGGTTCAGGCCGGCCTCGGGGGTGTCGCCCCGCTCGTCGGGCAGGCTCAGCGTCTCGCCTTCGGAGCTGTCGTTGACGGCCGCGTCGACCAGCCGGCCCTTGGTGCCGTCGGCGGACTGCCAGAGCTGGCGCCGGTGCAGCGCGTAGCTGGCGAGGCTGCTCCTGTCGCCGACCGTCTTCACGAAGGTGTCGGCCGTCTGGGACTCGATGTAGACGTACTGACCGGGCGCGACCGTGGGGTGGGTCTGCTCGGCCGCCGCCAGCGCGACCTGGTCGATCAGCTGCGGCAGGCCCTTGGTGGTCGTGGCGCCGACGGGGATGACCGCCGCGGGTCCGGTGGCGAGACCACCGCTGTGCACGCCGCTGTCGATCAGCAGCGTTCCGGCGACGACCGCGGCGGTCAGCGCCATCGCGGGCAGCACGAAAGCCGGGCGCAGCAGGCGGAGTCCTCGGGGCTTCGGCGGGGTGGGGGCGGTCTTCGTGGTGCTCGCGTCCCGCTGGGTGTCCTGCTGGATGTGGGCCATCAAACGCTCCTTGTGGAACTGGTGACGGCCCGTCGGGAGCTCGCGCGCAGTCTGTGGGAGGAGAGGCGCGCTCTCCTCCCACTCGGCCGGACTCTGCCGGGACTGGGTCGCCTTCATCGCTTTCCTTCCGATACGGGCCGGATCGAGTGGATGTGTTCTCCTCTTGTCTGTCGATCCGGCGGGCCGAGTTCCCGATTTCCTCGTACGGGTTTTCCGGCGCGTTCTTCGGCGGGGTGGTCCGTGTGCGGGGCCTGCGCCGCCCGGGCGGCAGGTCGGCCGCCGAGTTCGGCCTCGGTGAGTTTGCGCAGTCGGGCGCGGGCGCGGGAGAGGCGTGAACGCACCGTTCCGACGGCGATGCCCAGTGCCTCGGCCGCGGCCGTGTACTCCAGCCCCTCCCAGAGGCACAGCGTCAGGACCTCGCGCTCGGGTCTGCGCAGTGCGGCGAGCGCGCGCAGGGCGGCGGCGATACGCCGTCGGTCGTCGAGCCGGCCCGCCACCTCGTCGGCGTGGTCGGGCAGCGCCGTCTCGGCCTCCGCGGCGGCGTTCGCCGCGGCCCGGTAGCGCCGGTTGCTGCGATGGTGGCCACGGGAGACGTTGGTCGCCACGCCCAGCAGCCACGGCCGCAGGCTGCCGCCCTCGGCATCGACCCGGTCACGCAGCCGCCACGCTTCCATGAAGGTCTCGGCCATCACGTCCTCCGCCGCGGACCAGTCGGCGGTGAGGCGGAAGGCGTGGTTGTACACGGCGCGTGCGTAGCTGTCGTACAGCTCGGCGAACGCGCTCGGATCCCCGGCCCGTATCCGGGTACGCATGTCAGTGCTCACCTTCATTAACTGCCGATCCGCGCACCTCGGGTTCCCGTGATCCGCGTCACACGGGGGGCAGGGTCTTCTCGCGGGCGTTCGCGATCCTGATGAGCACGGTGATCAGCGCGGCGGCGACGAGCACCGTCGAGAGCAGGCCGACGGCCCAGACCCAGGGGTACTCGACGTGGACCCAGCAGGGGTTGCCCCTGGAGTAGCACCCGGAGTCCCAGTCCCGTCGGTGCTTGGGGCGGAAGCTCGCGAAAAAGACCACCGCCCACACGAAGAAGGCGGCGACTCCGGGCAGGGAGCAGGCCACCCAGCCCAGCGAGCGGAGAGGGCTCCTCTTCCAGTCCATCCGAGTCAGGGTCGCGATCATGGCGGCCGACCCGAGTGGCAGGAGGGCACCGACACCGGCCGCGAAGCCGTATCCGCCGCCGGGTGAGGCGGGGGCGACATCGCCCCAGAGCTCGGATCCCCAGGTCCCGACAATGAGTGCGAACCCGACGAACGCCGCCATGGCGGCCAGCAGGAACAGGCAGCCGAGGAACGACTCCCCTCGGGGCGTCTTCTTCTTCACCTGCTGCCACGCGGACGGCCGCCGCCGCACATGCTCGTAGCGCAGCGCCGCCCCCGCGGCCCTGCGCCGCTCGGGCTTCGCCGATCCGCTCACCGGACCCGCCCCTCTCTGCCTCTTCCGCTGATCCGGATTCCTTGCCCGATCCGCCGGGTCACATCGGCGTGGTCACCGTCAACGGCTCCCCGTCGCCCAGGTGCAGCAGGCCCTTGCCCGGGGCGACCGGGCCGCCGACCATGCTCCGGTTCGTACGGATGCCGATCAGCTCGCCCGCGGAGGAGTCCTGCGGGGAGAGCAGGATGCCGCGGCGGCCCTTCTTCATCTCGACCTGCCAGCCGGAGAACCCGCTGCACACGTCTTCCTCGTCCCCGGCGATGACCAGTCCGAGACCGCGTTCGGTGCCGCGCTGCACGATCCGTTTGAAGACAGTCTCGGCGTCGCAGTCCTCCAGGACCTCACCGTCGTCGACCAGCACCACGATCGGCTCCTGGGGCGTCGCCGAGTCGATGACCTCGCGCAGCTCGTCGCTCTCGATGTCGTCCTCGCCGAAGACCTTCAACACGCCGTCCTGGCCGTCCAGTTCACGCAGCGGCGACGGACGCGGCGCGGCGACGACCAGACGTACGCCCTGGGCCAGATACGAGCGGGCCATGTTCATCAGCGTCGTACTGCGGCCGGACTTGGCCGGGCCCGCGACGACGAACGTCGGCACACCCCGGGAGAGGTCCGGGCCGAAGCCCATGATGTCGTCGCCGCCGATGCCCACCAGGCTCCACAGCCTGGAGCGGGAGGCGTCCGGGTCGCGCATCTCCCAGGCGTCGCTGAAGCCGATCCGGGTGGGCAGCACGTCGACCCGGAACGGGCGCCGGGCGCGCGGGAGTTCGGCGTCGCGGAGCGCTGCCGCCTCGCCGATCGCGGCCAGCGCGGCGGCCTGCCCCTGGCCGGTGGAGTCCTCGGTGAGCAGGGCGAACTGGGTCTCCGTGCCGTGCTCGTTGCGGTAGCCGCGACCGGGCGGGATCTCCTCGGGGATCTTGCGGGCGTTGACGCCGATCAGCGAGAAGTCGGAGCGGTCGGCGAGCCGCAGCGCGTACTTGTCCTCGGTGAGCGAGCCGATCCGGGTGGAGAGGATCTGCCGGTCACCCGTCATCACCATGTGCAGACCGACGCTCGCGCCCTCCCGCATCATCGCGGTGAGCTGGTCGGTGAGATCGCCGTGGTCGTACTCGCCGAGCGTCGGCAGCCAGCCCTCCCACCGGTCGAGCAGCACCACGATGTGCGGGAGCCGCTCGCCCGCCGGCTCCGCGGCCCGCTGCTCGCCGATGTCGGCGAAGCCCTTGTCGGCCAACAGGTCCTGTCTGCGCGTCAGTTCGCCCTTGAGGCGGGCGATGAGGCGGACCACGCGCTCGGTCTGGTTGCGGCCGACGACGGCGCCGCAGTGCGGCAGCCGGGTCAGCGCGTTGAGCGCGCCGTTGCCGCAGTCGATGCCGTACAGATGGACGTCGGCCGCCGAGTGGGTGCGGGCCAGCGAGCCCGCGATCGTCCGCAGGATCTGCGAGCGGCCGCTGCGCGGAGCGCCGCCGATGAGCAGATGCCCGAAGGAGGCGAAGTCCACCACGACAGGCCGGCGGGCCTGGTCGGCGGGCAGGTCCTCGACACCGTACGGAGCGGGCGGCAGCTTGCCCGGACCGCCCGCGAACGCGGGAACCCGGACCTCGTCGAGCAGCAGGGTCTCGGAGAGCGCGGGCAGCCAGGGGCTGTGCTGGGCCGGGATACCGAGGGAATGGTTGGCCTCGCGCACCGCGTCGACCAGCACCTTGAGGTCGGTGATCTCCTCCTCCTCGCGCTGCTCGGCCTTCGGCTTGACCAGCGCGGCCCGCCCGAGGTCCGCCCAGCCGAGCGGACCCGCCCAGGGAGCGAGCGCCGCCGGATCGGCGGCACCGGGCCGACGGCCACCGACGCGGCCCGACTGGAACGGCACGAGCGAGGCGTGCCCGAGACGGACGTACGCGCGGCCCGGAGTGCTCTTGGAGATGTGCCCGGCCTCGGGGGAGTCGATGACATCGCTCGACTCGCCGCCGTCGGTCACCCGCAGCGCTATGCGGAGGTTGGTGTTGGCCCGGATCTCCGGTGAGACGACACCGCTCGGGCGCTGGGTGGCGAGCAGCAGGTGGATGCCGAGCGAACGGCCCCGCTGGGCGATGTTGACCAGACCCGTCACGAAGTCGGGCAGGTCGCGCACCATGGACGCGAACTCGTCGATGACGATGAGGAGTCGGGGCACGGACGCATGCGAGGGATCACGGCGTACGAGGTCCTGGTAGTCCTCGATGTCCTTGGCGTCGGCGGCGGCGAGGATGTGCTCGCGCCGCTTGAGTTCCGCGCCCAGTGACTCCAGTGCGCGCTCGACGAGATGGGCGTCGAGGTCGGTCACCATGCCGACGGTGTGCGGGAGTTTGACGCAGTCCTTGAACGCCGAGCCACCCTTGTAGTCGACGAGGACGAACGTCATGTTCTCGGGGGTGTTGGCCACGGCCAGCGACGCCACGATGGTCTGCAGCAGCTCCGACTTGCCGGAACCCGTCGTACCGGCGATCAGACCGTGCGGGCCGTCGCGGCGCATGTCGATGCCGAACGGACCGTCGTACGACTCACCGATGACGGCCGTCGTGGACTGCCCGCCCAGCCGCCAGCGCGCACTGATCGCGTCGCCGGTCGGCGGCTCCAGTTGCAGCACGTCGAGCAGCCGACTGGCCCCCGGGAGGGCCGAGTCCTCGGTCTCGCCGCTGATGTCGCGCAGCGCGGACAGGGCGCGGGCCAGCCGGGAGCACCAGGCCGCCGACACGAAGTCCGGCCGTACGTCCCGTACCCGCGCGAGGCCCGTTTGCTGGACACGCAGCCGCAGTTCGAGCGCCTTGGGGGCGCCGGTGGCGGAGTCGTCGGCCTCGGTGGCGTGCCAGGCGTGGAAGGAGGGGAAGCCGCCCGGGGCAGCCGGCGCGGTCCTGATGGTCTGCTGCCCGGTCGCGTGTTCCTCGGGCTTCGGCTCCGCGATCACGATGGCCTGGCACTCGCCGGGCAGGAACCGCTCCTCGGCGTCCAGACAGATCGCGTACATGGACATGGCCGGGCCCTCGCGCAGCAGCCGCACCACCCCAGGCATGGACCGCAGCCGCCTGGAACCGTCCCAGACGACGATGATGTCCGGGTCGCCGAACGAGGCCTTGTTGCCGTTCTGCTTGGCGGCTTTCTGGCGGGCGTCGAGGAGTTGGGTCAGCTCGCCGATGCGGGCGCCGACGGTCTCGGCGTCCGTGCCGATGAGGACGTTCGCGTCCTGGGCGCCCGCGGGCCGGCTGTGCGGCAGCCAGCGGACCCAGTCCCAGCTGTCCTGGCCGCTGTTCTCCGTCAGGACGTAGAACTGGACGTCCAGCGGGCTGTGCAGCACCGCGGTCTGCGCGACGGCCCAACGGCCAAGGGCTTGGGCCGAGTCACCGGGCCCCGCGATGCCGATGACACCGCGCTCGCCCAGCGGGAGGGCGACCGGCGCGTCCTCGATGGTCCAGGTGACCTGGCGCTTGTGATCGTCCTGCTCCGGGTCGTCGAGCACGACCTCGGACGGCAGCCGGCCCGTGCCGACCCGCAGCAGCAGATGGTCCGCGTCGGTGCGCCGCCGCTCCCACAGCCGGGTGCGCGGCCCGGTGCCCAGCGACAGCACGGTCGCCGGATCGGGGACCGCCGCTCGCCGGTCGAGCCGCTCGGCGAGCAGCGCCTCCTGGGCGTCCTTCTCGATCCTGGCCTTGTGCTCGTTGTACTCCTTGACCTGCTTGGCATGGGACTTGCGCCCCTGTTTCTTGTCCATCAGGTAGTTGCCCAGCATGATCAGCGGGCTCATCAGAGCCATGATCATGTAGTACCAGCGGCCGAAGACCAGCACCATGACGATCGCGCTGACCAGCGGCGTCAGCGCCATCAGCCAGGGCAGCGGCCGGGCTTCGTAGTCCCGTACGGGATTCGGCAGCCGGAACTTCGTCTCGCGCTCCGGTGGATGCAGGCGCGGCGGCCGGTTGTAGTCCAGCCCGGCGCCGTCGTCCGACCACTTGAGCGCCGCGTCGGGCGGGGTGTAACGGTCCAGTTGGAGAAGAGTGTTGCCGACGGCGACTTGGCTGCCGAGCGGCCACGTGTCGTCCTCGCGCTCCGCGAAGGACTCGCCGTCGAGGCTGACACCCTGTTTCTCCCCGCCCTTTTCCTCATCCCTCTTTCCGTGTACGGCGACACGGCAGGTTCCGTCCGTTGCAACTGACAACGTCAGTGCCCTTTGCGGAAGTTCGGGATCGTCGACGCGGACGTACGACGCCGCCCCGGAGCCGATGTCGTACCGGCCGATCCCGAGCCGGTGCACGGCACCGGCCGCCGGACCGCCGGCGACCCGCAGTTCGACCAGCCCGGTCGGCTCTCCGGGCAGGCATCCGGCGGGGTCGTGCAGGCTGACGACGGCACCCTCGCGCAGCGGTGAGGTGCCGATGGTCGCGCCCGGATCGACGGGATACCCGTCGACGTACGCGACCGGCGCACCGCCGCCCGCGGCCCCCTGGTGGTGCCCCAGGGGAATGATCTGCGCGCCACCGCCGCCGTAACCGACGTGCTCCGCCAGCTCCTTGGCGATGTCCCCCACCGAGGACTCGGGATCCGCATCGAGAACCACGTCGGCGGTTGCCCCGCCGAGCGGGTCGACGACGGTCAGAGTCAACCGCACGCTCGTCCTCCCCCAGACAACCCGAGGCCGCTTCCGGAACGCCGGCCACAGTGCTCTCGACGATAGCCGCTCACCGCTTCCCGCAGGCAACGGCCCGTGTGAGGGAACCACGAAGGCCCGTGCCGCACACCGTCCTTGGTGCGGGCTCGTGACAGAACCGGGGTGTGCTCCTGCAAGCGCCGTAAGTAAGCTGCTTGCTCGACGCGGACGGTCGCACCATCCGCATCAGGAGCCACGGGGGTTGGCCCTGCGGCGAGTTGAAGCATGGAGGACGCCACATGGCCGGCGGCAAAGACGCAGACATCACTTACGAGAAGATGCGGGGCGCTGCTAAGCGACTGGGCCACGAGAAGGAGAAGATGGAGGACAAGCTCCACGGCCTCGACAGCTACATCGACGGCCTCGTCGCCGACGGCTACACGACGTCCAAGGGCTCCCAGGCCTTCGACGACTCCTTCAAGGAGTTCACCAAGGGCATGAAGGACACCCTTGAGGGCCTCAAGGGCATGGCCAAGTTCCTCGAGGACGCCGCGAAGGCGTACGAGGACCTTGATGATCAGCTGGCTAAGGGTGTCAAGGGCTAGGGCATTTCGCGGCCTGCGTACAGCTTGAGTGCGATGGGGCACATGCCGTGTCCCATCGCACCGCCGTGTCACGCGTCGGAGACGCTGGACCCCTCGGCTCGCGACTGCCGCATCAGGTGCACGTGGAGTTCGCTGCGCTGGTCTTCCGTGGTCAGCATCAGCCAGGAATCGTCCGTGAAGCGGATACGCAACTTCCGGTTGTCGTGCGAGGGCAAGGGGTCCTCGATGACCGCCGTGCCTGCGGGGATCTCGGCGACGACACGCATGCGGTCCTCCCTCCGGACGGATACGCGCTTGGGCGGGGCCGCCAGCACGATGCGGCCCTCCGTCAGGACGACGAAACGTTGGTGGTGGGAGGAATGGCCGTACCAGCGCAACAAGAACTGGCCGGCGGCCTTGTTCCAGTCGCCGTCGAAAGCGGTGTCGAGACCCTGCTCGGCGATGGCCTGGTCCCGCCTGTCGATGTCCAGGTCCTCGGCGCGGGCACGGTCGCGTTCCTCCCTCGTCGACAGGAGGCGTTTGAGGACTTCCTCGCCGGAGGCGAGAAGGCTGAACAGCATGGCGATGGGCATGAACGGCGCGACGAGTACCGCGCCGAGCATTCCGAGCGGTCGCAGGAACGCAGGCCGCAACGGGCCTCCACCGGCGGCCTGGTGCACGTCCGGGGGAGGCTCTGGAATCCGGCCTATCGCGCACCACGCACCGGCGTCCGGAACTACGCCGAGGCGGTTGCGTGCTGTGCGGTCGCTGCTCCTGGACAACGCGTCCCACCTTCCTCGCTGACTGCGGGGCGAAGTATCGCAGCAGTGTCTCATGTTCACGATGGGGGAATTAGTCAATGGGTGACAAGACCGCTTACGACCTGGACCTGATCAAGGACTGTTCGCGTTCACTGGGCAAGATCCACCGCGAGTTCGAGCAGCACGGAAATCCAGCGGACGGTTACAACGACTCACTCGGACACAGTGGCTTGAAGGACGCATTCGACGATTTCGGCGGCACCTGGAAGAAGACACGCAAGAAACTCATGAAGGAAATCAAGAAGCTCGCCGAAGCCACGTCGGTCGCGGCTCAGAAGTATGAAGAGATCGACCACGAATTGGCGAAGGCCATTTCGGGAGCGAAAGGGAGCGGCAAGCAGTGAGCAGGCGATCGAGCGACTGGCCGCCCCTGTGGGACGAGGACCCGACGCCGGGCGACCCTCATGAAGTGGCGGCGCTTGGACGCAAATTGCGCCAGACCGCCGAGATGATCGATGAACAGGCCAGAGTCATCAAGGCGTTGTCGTCCGTGGACGGGTGGGACAGCGATGCCGGGCGGGCCTTCAATGAAGTGGCCGACGGCGCGGGCGACCGGCTGAAGAAAGCGTTCGAGCGGTACGACGAGGCTGCGAACGCGCTCGGGGAGAAGGTCGTCGACGGAGAGTCGACGGAGTTCGCCGGAGAGCTGCACCGAGCGCAGCAGAAGGCCGACAAGGCGCTGGCGGACTACAGGGAGGCCAAGGACGACCACGACATGGCGGAGCGGGAGGTGAAGAGGTTCACGGACAAGCATCTTGTCACTGAGATCCCGGAGGCCGACCGGCCGGAATACGAACGCTGGAAGAAGAAGCAGAACGAAGCGCTCGGCAGGATCGGCCAGGCGCGGAAGGAGGTGAAGGACGCGCGGGACATCTTCGACGATGCCGGGGATCGTGCGGCGCGCCACATCAGGAACGTCGTCCACCACGATGCCGTCCGGGACCCCGGCGGATTCATGAACTGGCTCGCCGACTGGGCGGATACGTTCTCCAATCTCTCGGCGATTCTCTCGGTGCTGGCGGTCGTCTGTGCATTCGTTCCGCCTCTGGAGTTCCTGGTACCGATCTTCGCGACGCTCGCCGTCCTCTCCAGCGCCGCGGCTCTGGCCGGTCACGCATATGACATGTCTGTGCGGGGCGGGAAGGTCAACTGGCTGAAGTTGGGCACCGATGCTCTGGGCATCCTTCCTGGGCTGGGGTCCCTCAAGGGTTTCCGGGCCTTGGTCGGCCTCAAGGGCGCTGCGAAATTGCGGGCGTTCGGGAAGCTCGGCACCTTCGGATCGTTCAGAGGCATCGCCGCTGTCGACGGGATCGGCCACAACTTCCTCAACGGCCTGAGCGTGACGCTGACGAACAAGACCTTGGCCGGGGGGCTCAAGTTGGGCCAGAAACTGGGTGTTTCCGGCCTTCCGGAAAAATTCGTTCCCATGGGCGGCAAGGAGATCACGGCCGCCATCAAGGGAACCGGCCTCGCGAGCGCCCTGCACCGGATGTTCAGCGGGGAGAACGGCGGGACGACGGGATATCAGCCGCCTGTCCAGAACCCCTCACCGGCGCCGATGCCCACACCGAGGCCTTCCCCCGGCGCCTCGCCGAAGCCCTTCCATGCCGCGCTGGCCGCATAGCCCTGTGCCGCAATGGGCACCGTTGGGCACCGTACGAGAGGAGCACGGCATACGTGAGTGACTCAAGTGATCTGGGGGAGTGGGAGTTCATCGGCCGCAGGGGCGGGGAGCCGGCACGGCTGGTGCCCGGCGACGTGATCGCCGCGGTTCCCGAGGCTCGGAGGCTGGCGGAGGACGCGAGCCGGGAAGTCGGCTTCGACCTTCTGGACGACGGGGCTGTACTCCGGATGCTGCGGCTTCGGCATCAGGACGAACAGGAGATGTTCAACGCCGGTTTCCGGACCGGGGTTCCGCTCGCGTTCGTCGGTTTCGGAGCCGCTGTGTACTGGGGCGGTGTGGCGCAGTACTGGGAGTCGAGCAGAGCTCAGCTGGCCTATCTCGCTGTGACCGGCGCTGCGGTGATTGTTCTGCTGGCTCTGTGGATTCGAGCCGCGGCCACGCATTGGGGAGACCCCGCTCGGCAGAATCTGCGGGCGAGGGCTCGGAAATACCGTGACGTAGCCCATGTCGCCCGCAAAGGGGGAGCGGACATTCCGGCGCACTATCCGCACTACGGTCCGTACCCTTTCGCCGCCACGTACCGTCCACACGCTGGTGAAGTGCGTTTTCCTGATGAGGAAGGTCGGTCGTGACAGCAATGTCTGTTGAGGGTGAACTCCGGGGTTCGGTCGACGGGAACGGCATCGATATCCGGTGGATCATGCCCGACGGCTTCTTCGAGATCCCGTTGGATGCCGAGGATCTGGACGCGACCGCCGAACAGTTGATGGAACTCGCGCGCAGCGCGATGCCGGAGGCGGACTTCGACGTGCAACTGCAGTGGGCCGTCATGTGTGCCGCTCACTACGACTCCTTCGTGGAAGCCGGAGTTCAGTACGCGGGCTTCGTTCTGACCGAGGTGGAGGGCGCTCGGTGCACGGCCACGGTGACAGTGAGCATGATCGACCTCGACGCTCAGGCAGGGCCCAACCCTGTTGGATTCATGGGTTCTTCGCTGCGCCACCTCGGCATCGGGCAGGTCAGTGAGATCGAGCTGCCCTGCGGCCCGGCTGTCTGCTGCATCGGAGACCGGAAGGGAAGCCTGGACGGCAGTCTCACGGCGTCGGGCCAGGACGAGACGGTCCGGACCTCCTTCATCCAGGTCCAGGTACCGCTGACGAACGGGACTGCTGTGGTGCTCGAGATGGGGACCCCCACGCCCGATGGGTGGGACGTGTTTTCGTCCATGTTCGCCGGTGTCGTGAAGAGCTTGCGCCTGTTCGACACGGAGGGCGATCCGGTTGTGATGCCAGGATGACGACCGGACCGGACGTATCGGCTCCTCCCAAGGACTACCGACTGCTCGTTCCTCGTGACTGGTTCAGAGTCGATCTGGGCCAGGACCGCTGGCGTAGACAACTGAAGACGTTCGTGGACCTTCAGGCAGAGGGCAAGAACGTACCGGCGGAGGCCAAACAGGAGGCCTGGGCCGGCCTGCGCAACACCGCTGAGTCCGCGGTGGCGGGCGGCGCCCTGGAGTTCTTCCTGCGGCCGGAGCTGGACGACGGCAGCATCATGCCCGTATCGCTCATCGTGTCGCTGCTTCCCCGTCCCGGCTCTCCGTCGCCCAAGGATCTCCTGGCCTCGTTCGAGGAGGTGGAGCACCGGAACGGGCGCGGTGCCGAGGTCTCGATCGTCTCTCTCCCGGCCGGTGAAACCGTCCGGATCCGCACGCGGACCACCCTGGACCTGTACGTCCATATGCCGGGAACAGCGGGATATCTGGTCCTCGGGTTCGTCGTACCCCTGACCGGCGTCGTCGGTCCCATGGAGCGCCTGTGCACCTCGATCGCGGGATCACTGCGCTGGATCAGGTGATCCACGTCTGCGGTGGTCTCGGCGGATCGGGCGGGGAACCGCGGGTTATCGGGAACTGATGAGGGCGGTCCCGATGACGCGGTCTGTATGGTCCCTTTGCTCTCCATTGGTTGCTTGTTCGAAAACCCGTGCAAGAGGGTGAAGGGTGGCCGCCGCGAGGTGGGTGAGCCGGACGGGGCGGTCGCGGTGGTTGTCGGGCAGCGGGTGCACGGGGGTGGCAATGGCGGATCACATCGCGGTGTCCACGACGGAACTGCGGGACATCAGCCGCTCCGTCGCGAAGCTGAAGACGCACTTCGAGCACGCCAAGGATCTGGTCGACTCCTACGATGCCGAGATCGGCTCGGGTGAGGTGGCCGGGGCGCTCGACGCCTTCGCGGACGACTGGAAGAAGAAGCGCAAGGTGCTCTGCGACGGTCTGGAGTTCCTCGGCAGGACGGCCGAGGAGGCCGCCAAGGCGTACGACGGCCTCGACCAGCATCTCGCGGACGCGCTGCTCAAGTCCCAGGACGGCAAGGACGGCAAGGGCGGCAGCGGCAAGTGAGCGACGACTTCTCCGGCGTCGACTGGCAGACCGCCCGCTACGACGACAAGGAACTCACCCCGGGTGACCCCTACGAGGTCGCTCGGCTCGGCAAGCGCATCGCCGATACCGCCGCCCTGATCCAGGAGCAGGCCACCAAGCTGCACAACCTGGTCGACGGCAATGGCTGGGACTCCGACGCGGGCCGTGAGTTCCAGAAGAAGACCGGCGAAACGGTCGGACTCCTCACCAAGTCGCACCAGCGCTACGCGGCCGCCGCCGAAGCCTTGGGCTCCCAGGTGGGTGCCACCCCCGGCGACGAGCACCGGCACACGGACTGGGCCACCGCGCTCGACCACGCGCAGAACCTCGTACGGGCCGCTCTGATCAAGGCGAAGGCCGCTGATGCGGACCGCAGCCACTGCCAGAAGCAGATGGATCAGCATCCGGGTCCCGACGACCACCCGGACAAGCAGAGGCTGGACAAGCAGAAAGAGTGCGCCGATACGGACCTGGAGGACGCCAAGAAGGACCTCCGGCGGGCGCTGTCGTACCGGGACACCCAGGCCGGGTACGCCAAGTCGGCCATCCATGACGCCGTGGAGCACGACGGGCTGAAGGATCCCCAACATCACTGGTGGGACAACTGGAAGGACTGGGTCGCGGACATCGGGCACTGGGCCGGAGTCGCCGCGGCCGTCCTCGGTGTGCTGGCCCTGGTCCTGAGCTGGGTGCCGGTGCTCGGCGAAGTGCTCGCCGCCCTGGCGCTGATCGCCTCGGTCGTGGCCCTGGTCTGCGACACGATCTCCGCCCTCGACGGCAAGGGCACCTGGCTGGACGTCGCCATCGACGCGATCGGCGTACTGTCCTTCGGCGCCGGACGCCTGCTCGGCACCACGGCCAAGGAGGCGGCCGTCGCCGCGCGCGGGGCCTCTGCGCTCAAGGACGTGGGCCTGGCGCGGGAGGTGGGGTTGAACCCCGCGGCGGCCCGGGGACTCGCCGAAGCCCTCAACGGGGTCAAGCCGGGCCAGATCGGCAAGGCGCTGGCCGAGGGGCCGGCCGAACTCCTGCCGCGTATGCGGTCGGTGGTCAAGGAGTCGCTGGACGTCAAGGTGTACGTGGACGACATCCGGGTGGCCGCCGGTCAACTGCCCGGCGAGGAGAGCCTTCTCGCGGAGGGCGCACCCAAGCTGGCGCTGATCTCCGGGTCTTCGTTCAAGACCATGGCGCGATTCGGCAAGGCCCTCTACATCGGCAGTCAGACCCTGCCGCTGACGCTCGGCTGGTCCAACCTGGCACCGGTCGGCGCGGGGGAGTCGAAGGTCACAGGCCCGAACATCCTGAGCGGACTGAAGGAGATTTCCGGGATCGGTGCCGGTGGCATCCCGTTCTACAACTGGACGTGGCATGCAGGTGGTTGAGTCGGGCGGAGAGGGCAACTCCAGAGACAGGGATGACGCGGTCCGCTCCGCGGAACAGAGGGCGACGTGGTGAACGAGGAAGAGGAGTCCGTCGACGACCTGTTCGCGCGGCTGCCCGAGGACGGGCGCCGGGCGCTGGAACAGGTCGGCATGGGGCTGCCGGAACTGCGCCGCATGGCCGCCCGTGACGGCGGCATGCGGCAAGTACGCGGCGTGCTCTCCGAGTTCACGGTCAAGTCCAGCCCGCGTCGGCCCGGTGACGACGAGGGTCCGGAGGAGCGGGCCGCCGTACGGCCGTGGGCGCTGCTGTTCGTGGCGGCGGTCGCCGGGGTGGTTCTGACCGAACTCTCCACCCTCGTCCTCCACGAGACCGCGTTGCTGGTGGGAGCGGTCTGGGGACTCGCCGTCCTGTTCGCGGCCTTCAGGACCCGTGAGTCGCGCGGAGGACTCGTCCTGCGGTGGATCACGGTGGCGGCGTACGCCGTCCTGGTGATCGCCGGCTCCTTCGGCACCCAGCAGTGGTACTTGAGTCTCCGCGGGGTGGAGCAGCCGGTGACGATCGCCGAGCCGCTCCATCAGTGGACCCACGGGACCCGGGAGACGTACTGCCGGGTCCGGCTGCGGGACGGTTCCGTTCGCCGCGTGCTCGGCAACAGGGAGAACTGTGCCGACCGGGTCGGTCTGAAGGACACGGCCGTCGTCGATCCGATGGGGCGCTACCGGCCCTTCCTCGGCACGAAGGCCGAGATCGGGGGCACGGCGGGCGGACTCGCCGCCCTCGGCGCGACCGCCGTTCTGATCCTGGCTCCGGCGAGCGCCGTGGCCCTGGGGCGGGGGCCGCGGATCAAGCGCCGACGTGGGGAGCGGACGGGTGGGCGAGTGGCATGAGCGCGGTATCGGAGAACGGCACGGCCTCGACGGGGACCTCACCCCTGCCTTGCCGCCTCCGGCTACCGTCCGGCCCCCCCCAGGGCTGAGAACGGCTTCCCTAGCCGGAGACGCCGCGAGACCTGCGGGATGTCCCATCGACGGACCTTCAACCGGTTGTCGACTCGACGGCCGCTGCGCCTCAGTCCTGAGGCTCGACGAACGAGACCGTCTGGAGGATCGCCGCGACCATGTCGCAGAACTCGCCCCAGTACTCGGTCGATGCCGTGTAGAGCGTGAAGATCGCCGTGTACGGACCTGTCGAGAAGGGAACGTGGACCTGGATCTGGCCGGTGAGGAGCTTGGTCTCCTCCCCGGTCGCCGTGACCTCGGGCTGGAGAGTGATCTCGCGCAGCGTCACGCAGGAGACCGCCGGACCGCAGGGCAGATCCAGCCAACGGGCTTCGTTCAGCGCATCCGTGGAGAGAATCGCGAGCGTGCCGTGCGCGGCGATCTCCGGATCTGTCTGATCGGTCTCCAGGGCGGCCACGGTGAAGGCGCACTGGGCGACACCGCTCCCCTCGGTGGAGAAGAGTCCCATGGCGGAGTATGAAACGCCTTCGTCCGCCATGTATTCGGCGATCGCGGCGTAGTAAGGGGCTGCGGGGGTCCAGAGCGACTCGTCGCCCCGCGAGTAAAGCTCTCGAACGAATGCGTGAGCGAGGGTGCTGCGCTCCTCGGCGGTGGGTGCCATGGGGAGCGCGAAGAGACCGTCGGGAACGGTGAACCAGAGTGGCGGGATGCCGGACCCGTCGTCGGAGGGCGCGGGCGGGACAGTTTCAGTGGGCGTGGTCATGGGAGCCGCTCCGCTCAGAGGTCGCCGGGTTCGAAGTTCACGTGCTCACCGTCCGGTCCCATGAGTCTGAGCCGTGGATCACTGCCTTCGCGTGGGTCGGGAACTGATGCGGAGGTCACTTCGATCGCGAAGTTCCCGCTGGGCCGCCGGGTCACCACGGTGCGGAATGACGGGCGTTCCGCCGCGAAGGTGGCCACAGTGCCTTTCTGGCCGGCAGTCAGCGCTTCGGGTGCGACAAGCTCGGAGGCGTAGGCGAGATGGCGCACCACCTCCCAGTGGTCGCTGGCCTCCGGCGGGGCGACTCGGAACCATGACCCGTCCGTAAAAGTGATCACTGCCTCCACGCCCACCTTGGTGAACGTTCGGCGTTCGACATGCGCGATGCTGTCCCGGTCCGTCTGCCACAGCACTTCATCCTGGTTGGGGTCGTCGTCGGGGAAGCCGATGACGAGCACGCGGCGGTCTGTGACAACGATGTGCGTGCGGTACCGCTCAGGGCACCGGCTCGGATCTAGCTGCCACGGGAGCGTGCGCGCGAGAGTGCCCGGGCCCGCCCACATGACAGGGAAGTCGGCGACCTCGTTCCCGTGATCATGTGAGCGACCGGTACCTCTGGGGCTGCTGCCGACACTCCCAGCCGCCGACAGCGCCTCCACCGCGGCCAGAACGGTGAGAGCAGCAGCACGAACCCCGAAACTGCCGACAGCCCGGGCGCGCCGTTCCGACTTCGAACGGATCGTGAAGACCGGGCCTTCGGGCCATCCGGCGAGGTCGTGCTGGATGTCGTTGCGTTCTGTGTCCCGGAACCAGCGCATTCCAGCGACCGCATTGGCCGTGCCCGTGGCGAAGCAGCCCGGGCTTCGTGCCAGACAGGTCTCGCCAGGAGAGGGTTGCCAACTAGCCATCCGAAAAGGTGCCTTCAGTGAGAGGTGGCTGCTTCATGGAAGCGATCGCCGGGATTGACTGCTTCTCCGATGTGCTGCGTGATGGTGGTGATCTTCGGGCCGATCTTGCCGGCGGCATCGATCGCGATGCCCAGGGGTTTCTCGGGGTCGAAGGAGAACTTACCGCCGCTGATGAGCTTCAGTCCCTTCGTCCCGACCCACTGGCCCTGGTGGTAGCCCGCCTCGGCGAGTCCCGCGAGCCGGTTCATGGTTCCGGACTCGGAGCTGATGAGGCCGATCTCCTCGAAGGAACCGCCCAGAACGACTCGCTTGCCCAGCAAGCTGAGCCCACCCTCCACCTTCGTCGCCAGATCTCCTGTGGCGAAGAGGTTGCGTGCTCCTGCCGCCAGTTCCGTGCCCCGCATTCCCTTGCCGAACATTGCCGCCCGGTCCACGGCCGTAGCGGCCTTCGCTACCTTGACGCCCTTGCCGAAAAGGCCGATGCCGGGAAGGAGACCGAGCGCGTCCGTACCCATCTGCATCCAACTGACGTCAGCTCCAGCCGCTTTGGCTATGGAGTGCGTCAAGAGAGCGAGTCCGCTCGTGAGGAGAGCGGCGGCACCGAAGATGGCACCCAGAGGCTCGAAGGGGATGGTGATGATGGCGAGCAGGCCCAAGACCGCCGTCAGATCGCTCAGCAGGTCGCCGATGAAGGCGATCAGATCGGCGTGGTCCTTGATCCACTGACCTGTATCGTCCCAGGCGTTTGCGATCCCGCTTCCCAGTGTGTCCCAGAAACCCGGTTCGTTCGGAGCGATGTCCGCCGCATTGTCGAGATCCTTGCCGATCAGCCCGGCGGCCCGCTTGTAGCGGTCTTCGAGGTCGTGGACTCTGTTGGTGACCTCGTCCACTGCGCCGGAGGCTTTGCCGAGCTCCGTGCTGCCTTTGCCCTCGGCCCGCTGTTCGGCCTTCTCCCTGGCTTCGAGCTTCTCGCCCGCGGACTTCTCGAGCCGATCCGCCTCCTCCTGGAACGCCTCGAGTTCTCCGGCCCATCGATGCAAGGCGTGCGACGCCTTGTCGAAGGAGTCATGACCCTTGCGGACGAGGGGGGTGACGTCCTTGCCGACGTACTCGGTGAAGGCCAGAGCTGTCTTGCCCTTCCATGCCCCGAATTCGATTTGCTCCAGCTCGGACAGCGCGGTGCCCAACTCGGCTGCCAAGCCTCCGAGTTTCTTGGCGAGCTCCCGGGTGTCCTCCACGTTTCCCGGAGTGGGATCCCAGCCTATGTGGGGAAAGGCGGGGCGCTTGCCGGTCACCTCACGTTCCCTGCTTCTTGGGAGCCTTGAGCGATTCGGCGAGATCCAGGTCGAGTTTGCCGAAGGAGTCGCCGATCTTGTTGATCATCTTGACCGCGCCGGCGGTGTGCTTGCCGAGTTGCTTGATGCCGTAGCCCCAGTCGTCGGCGAAGTCCTGTACATCCTCGACGAGTTTGCTCTCGCCGACTGCCGATGCGTCCGCGCCCCGCAGGGTGCGGCGGGTCGTCTCCATACGGTCGCTGATGCTGGTGAAGGTCTTTTTGAGGTCCTCGAAGATGGTGTCTTCGAGGCGGAGGTCACTCATGTTGGATCCCGGGTCGTCGGTGGTGTGTTGGGTTGTCGGCCCTGGGTCAGTTGCTCCGGTTGACGGACTGGATCTCCTGGACGGTGATGTCCTGGGTTGCTCCGAAGGTGCCGTCGGGGAGTCCCGTCGGCCTTGGGTTGCCCGTGCCGGTCCAGGTGATCTGCCAGGTGACCGTTGCCTTCAGGGTGAAGGTGCCGTCGCCCGAGGACCGCAGGTACTTGAGTCCGCAGGGCGGGGTCCGGCCGGACTTGCCAGTGGAGTACGGCTCGCCGATCGAGCCGTCGTCGTTGATCGCGCACTCGCCGGAGGCCGGGAAGGTCTCCGCGTCCATCGTGCCCGGTTCCAGCTTGAGTGCCACTGGCTTGGCTGTTGTGGTGGCCCGGACGTTCAGGCCCCCTACGTCGATCTGCGCGGTCACATCGACGGGCTTGAACGTGGCCTTGTCTAGCCAGGCCCACGTACGCAGGTTCACCTTGGTGATGTTCTCGGGCGCCAGGGTGACTGCTGTCTTCGGCAACTGCAGCCTGTTGTAGGCCAGTTCGGCGAGCACTTTCGGGGTGATCGCGTTGGGGACGTCAGGGGTGTCCCCGTTCGTGGCCCAGAAGGGCAATTCGCTGCACAGTTGCGCCGCGGGTTCCATCCAGCGGTCTGGATCCTGGACGGCTACCCACCAGGCGCCCTCGTCGGCCTTGTCGAGGTTGTAGTCCTTGTACTTGCCGTCCTTGTACATCGCCCGGAACTGCCCCACGGCCGTCTTCGCGTAGCTGTGCTGTCCGGGGTAGTTCACGGTTTCGGTGAACATGTCTTCGACGTACTTCTGGAAGTCCTTGGCCGTACGCGGCTCGTACCAGCAGGCGGGAGGGCTCCAGTTCCCGACGGGAGTGACGTTGCCTTTGCTGCTGCCTCCGCCCTCGGAACTACCGCTGTAGCGGACCATGGAGACGATGCCCGTCCCGGACTGTCCGCCGCGCGACTCCGTCCTCCCACCATTCGACTGGCCTCCAGGGCCCCACCCGGCCATCGCTGTACCGGGCACCAGCGCGCAGACACCGGCTATGGCACCCACGACCAGCCACCTGTTGCGCTGCCTTTTCACGGCGTGCATGCCTTGTTCCCCCGGTCCGAAACGAGCTTGGTGGTTTGCCAGATCCCCTTGGCGTTCTTCTCCAGGCGAGTGCTGTAGAGCACGTACGAGTCGTTGTTCGCGGGCGTCCTGTCGATCTTTCGCGTCTTGCGGTTCTTGTTGAACGCCTTGCTCTCGTCGGAGCAGTAGGACAGTCCCGCCGACTGCTTGTCGAACACGTCGAGTTTGGGCGAGTAGTAGCGGACCGCGCCGGTGAACGTCGAGCCGGAGTCGACGATGGTCTTCACCCAGTCCCGGCTGCCCGGGAGGGCCGAGCCGGCCTGATAGAAGGCGAGGGCTTCGGACTTGGGCTCGCCTTTGACGACGGCATAGGTGACTGCCGTCTGGGCGCGCCCGGCGTCCGCCAGGATGGCGTCCTTGGTCGCGTCACCGGTCGTCCAGCCCTGGAACGTCTCTTTGATGTCGCCCGGCAGCGTCAGGTCGGGACGCGTGATGTCGTCCGACGCGCTCGCGCTCGGCGAAGCCGACGTCGTGTCGCCGGTGTCCGCCCCCGCGATCTTGTCGTTCCCCTTCGAGCTGTCACCCCCGCCGCCGCAGGCCGTGAGCAGCAGGGCTGTTGTCGCGGCGAACGCGGCAGCAACGGGCAAAGAGCGGCGCTTCACAGTGGACTCCCCGTGAGACATCGGTTGAGCGAGGTCGGTCAAGGGCAATGACGGTATCCGTGGGGCTCTTGGTTTCGCCAGGAGGGACCTACCTGGAAATGTGGATGTTCTGGGAGGAAAGCGAAGAGAAGAATCCCCCCTCTTGCTCCGGGTGAGCCGCCGGCAGCCCCAACGGGACCATCCCCGCAGCTCGTTCGCGGCGAGCGAGGCGTGGACCGCGGACGACCCCCGTACGGACCAAACCTGTGCGCATTAACGCCAGCTACGTCACAGCTCTTGAACGTCGCTTTGTCGAGCCTGGCCCAGGTCGGGAGGTTGACCTTGGTGATGTTCTGGGGGCGAGGGTGACTTTGGTGTCGGGGAGCTGAATCGCGTTGTAGGCGGCTTCGGCGAGGATCTTCGGCGTGACGGCGTGACGGCGTGACGGCCTGGGGGACGCCGGGATCGTCGTTGTTCGCGACCCGGAAAGGTAGTTCACCGCATTCCATGCTCGCGGGATCGTCGAGGCGGTCGGGATTCTGGACGGCGACCCACCAGTTCCCCTCGTCGGCCTTGTCCCCGTTGTAGTCCTTGTACTTGCCGTCCTTGTAGATGGCCCGGAACTGGCCGACCGCGGTTTTCGCATAGTTGGCCTGGCCGGGGGTGTTGATTGTCTCCTCGTACATCGTCTCGACGTACTTCTTGAACTCGGCGACAGAGCGGGGCTCGTACCAACAGGCCCGCGGGGCCCGGTTGCCCACGGGCTGAACGGTGCCGTTCTTGCTGCCCCGGGGGCGAACGGAGCCGGAGTACGTCACCTTCGAGAGAAGGGTTCCGGCGTCGGAGTGGCCGCTCTGTTTGGTTTCGCCCTGAGTGCCCGCGCTCGGGGGTCAGTCGGCTGAGGCGGTTCCCGGCGCCAGCGCGATCGCCTCCGCGGCAGCGCCGATCGCGAGAAATCGCCTGCAGGTGGCTACGGCGTGCACGACTTGTGGCCCCTCTGCGACGTGAGTTTCGTCGTCTGCCAGACGCCCTGCTTGTCCTTCTCGAGTCGCGTTGCGTAGAGGACGTACGACTTGTCGGTCACGCCTGTCTTGAGGATCTTGCTCGACTTCCGGTCCTTCGCGAACGCCTTGGACTGGTCCTCGCAGTACACGACGCCCGCCGAGGCGGAGTCGAAGACATCGACCTTCGCGTTGTAGTAGCGGTTGACGCCGGTGATCGAGTAACCGTCCTTCACGATGGACGTGACCCAGTCCCGAGCATCGGCCAGGGCGGTGCCGCTGTAGTAGAAGCCGAGGGCGGGCAGGCCGGCGTTGCCTTCAGTGATGGCGTAGTTGGTCGTATCGACCCTCCGCTCGACGTCGGCGAGGACCGCGTCCTTGGCGGCGTCGCCGGTCTGCCAGCTCTCGAACCTGTCGCTCAGATCCTTCGGGAGGGTGATCCTGGGGCGATCGGTCGCGCCTGTCGCACTCGGCGAAGCCGATGTCTTCGTGTCGTCGGAGCCGGCCCCCGTGATCTTGTCGTTCCCCTTCGAGCTGTCACTCCCGCCGCCGCAGGCCGTGAGCAGCAGGGCTGTTGTCGCGGCGAACGCGGCAGCAACGGGCAAAGAGCGGCGCTTCACAGTGGACTCCCCGTGAGACATCGGTTGATCGAAGGCAGGCAAAGTAATGACGGTCTCCGTGGAGCTCTTGGTCGGGCAGGAGGGAGGTCCCGGGAACGTGGGTGTTCTGCGGATTGATGGAGTCGGTCGCCGGGTTCGGCGGACTGGCCGCTGTGGAGGCCGATGCTGATCTTTCGGCCACCGGGCGGCGGGTGCCTCGGGCCGATGCTGTCATCGGTTGACGGACTGGATCTCCTGGACGGTGATGTCCTGGGTCGTCCCGAAGGTCCCGTCGGGAAGGTCGCCACCGGCTCCTCCGGTGCCGGTCCAGCTGACGGCCCAGGTGATGGTCGCCCGGAGTTCGTACGTCCCGTCGCCCGACGAGCGCAGGTACTTGATTCCGCAGGGCGGGATCTGGCCGGCCTTGCCCTTGGTGTACGGCGCGCCGATCGAGTCGTCGTCGTTCAGCTGGCACTCGCCCGAGGCCGGATAGGTCTCGGCGTCGCTCGTACCCGGCTCCAGCTTGAGCGAGACGGGCTTCGCGGTGGTCGTCGCCGAGATGTCGAGCCCGGCGACGTCGAGCGCCGCCGTGACGGCCACTTCCTTGAACGTCGCCTTGTCGAGCCAGGCCCAGGTCGGGAGATTGACCTTGGTGATGTCCTGGGGGGCGAGGGTGATCTCGGTCTCGGGAACCTTGATCCGGCTGTAGGCGAGTTGGGCCAGGATCTCCGGCGTCACAGCGTTCTTCACCTTCGGGGTCTCGCCGTTCTTCGCCCAGAAGGTGGCCGTGTCGCAGGCGAAGGCGGCGGGATCGCCGGATTCCTCGCGGGTTTTGTCACGGACCGCGTCCCACCACATGCCCTTGCCCGTCTCGGACTTGTTGAAGTCCTCGTAGGGCTGCCCGTTCTTGTAGTGCTCCTTGGCCAGGTTGTACGCCTCGCCTACACCACTGGCGTTCGGGATGTCCCAGTCCTTCTGGAACTCCTTGGCGAATTCGTCCGGCGTCCACTTGGGCTCGTACCAGCAGGCAGGCGGAAACCAGTCGCCGACGGGAGTGAACCCGCCGGAACGGGTGTCCTTGGAACCACCGGTTGAGCCGCTGTAGACGATGCGTGATTCGAGGGTCTTGCCGCCGTCCTTCTGGTTGTCTCCCTCGACATCGAACTGGGACCCCCCAGGGCCCTTGGCGAAGGCGGTGGTGGGCACCGACAGCACACAGGTGATCGCGAGCACTCCGACGGTTGCCGCGACCCGGGTCCTGGTCACTGCACGCATGACTTGCTCCCTCGCACGGACGTACCGTTGGAGGTCTGCCACACGCCCTGACCGTTCTTCTCCAGGCGGGTGTTGTACAGCACGTAGGCGTCGTTCCCGGCGGGTGTCCTGTCGACCTTCTTGGTCTTCCGGTCCTTGTTGTACGCCTTGCTCTCGTCCGCGCAGTACGAGACGCCGGCGGACTTGCTGTCGAAGATCTCGACCTTCGGGCGGTAGTAGCGCGTGGTGCCGGTGTACGTGATTCCGGTGTCCAACCACTTCTGTACCCACTGCACCGACGAGGTCAGAGCCTTGCCCTTGTAATAGAAGGTGAGGCCGGGAGTGTCCGAGGTGCCCTTCATGATGGCGTCGTTCGTAGCCGTCTGTGCGCGGCCGGCATCCGCGAGGACGGCGTCCTTGGTCGCGTCCCCCGTCTTCCAGCTCTCGAACTCGTCCTTCACGTCGCTCGGCAGGCTGATGTCAGGCCGGCCGGCACTGTCCGGGGGACTCGTGCTGGGGGAAGCGGTCGAGCCGGTCGAGCCCCTGTCCGCCCCCGCGATCTTGTCGTTCCCCTTCGAGCTGTCACCCCCGCCGCCGCAGGCCGTGAGCAGCAGGGCTGTTGTCGCGGCGAACGCGGCAGCAACGGGCAAAGAGCGGCGCTTCACAGTGGACTCCCCGTGAGACATCGGTTGAGCGAGGTCGGTCAAGGGCAATGACGGTATCCGTGGGGCTCTTGGTTTCGCCAGGAGGGACCTCCCTGGAAATGTGGATGTTCTGGGAGGAAGACGGATCAAAGTAGATCCTTCTCTGTTCCGATCTGTTCCGAGCGTGCCGCCGATCACATCAACGGGCCGTTCCTCCCCGGCTGTTCGCCGCGCGGTGGGCGACGTCCGCAGGCGACTTCCGTACGGGCCACGCCTGTGCGTCTTCGCGCGAGTTACGTCACAGGCGCACCGCGGACCCCGTACAACCGCTCCTTGCGTCCCCGCCGCACCGCGGACCCCGTGCAACCGCTCCTTGCGTCCCCGCCGCACCCCACCTCGTAGGCTGACCCGAGTCGAACAGACCGAACAAGTCGAACCAGTTCGCGCAGGCGGACGGACGACGAACCCCGGGGGACACGTCATGGCCCGCTACATCGAAACGCTCACCGTCGAGCGCGGCGGATTTCGCATCAAGGTGCCGGAGTCGTGGTGGGAGTTCGACGTGCGGCCGGAGTCGCGGGACGACTCGATCCGGCGGATGGTGAGCGAACGGATCGAGCGGCACCCGGAGTTGGCCCAGTACCGCGACACCTACACCGGCTTTCTGCGCAAGGCCGCGGCCGACGCCTGGAAGTCCGGTGCCCTGTACTGCGGCTGTATGGCGGAGTCCTTCGGCGGTGACGTCCCGATCACCGGCTCGGTCACCGTCTCGATCGTCGGCGGGCGTTCGAGGAGCGGCGCGCCCCTCTCCACCGACCCGCAGGCCATCGCGGGCCAACTCGCCGTGCGGGAGGCGAAGAAGGAGGGCGACGCCTGGCGCAAGGTGACCACCGTCGAGATACCCGGGGTCGGTCCCGCCGCGCGGACGTACGGCATCGAGGACATCGTCGTCCCCGACGACAGCCTCCAGCGCACGATCCGCGCGGTGCTCATGCAGACCTTCATCCCTGTGCCCGGTCAGGAGGGCAAGGTCGCCCTGGTCGCCGGCAGCAGCCAGGTCCTCGACCTCGCCGACTCCTTCTTCGACATCTTCGACGCCGTCACCTCGACGTTCCGGTTCGCGGCCGAGTAGGCCACTGCGTCCTCCCTTTCTCACCTCGCGCCCATCCAGTAACTTCGCTTGTGCGTACGGCGTTTGCTGTCGGCGTTGCCATTGATGGTGCTGTCACGGGGGTTACGGCATGGCGGGGAATCGGCCAGGTGACTGGCATGTCCTGGATCTGGACAAGGATCCGACTCCCGGGGACCCGGACCGGGTGCGGCAGTTGGCCAAGAGTCTGCACGACTTCGCGGACGACGTTTCGGACGCTCTTCGTCTCATCAAGGGGATGGCTGATGAGGATGCTGTTCTCCGGTGGGCGGGGAAGTCGGCGAAGGCGTTCCAGGACGAGTTCTCGGGTGTGCCGAAGCAGCTGCGGAAGCTGAAGAAGTCGTACGAGATGGCGGGGGACGCGCTGGCCGACTACTGGCCGAAGCTGGAGCGCGCCCAGACGCTGGCGGACAAGGCTCTCGCCAAGGGGCGTGAGGCGCAGTCCGACCTGACCTCCGCCAAGTCCCGTCTGTCATCCGCCGATTCGTGGGTGACGAAGGCCGGCAAGGAAGCGGACAAGTACAAGGACGATCCGACCGGCAGCAAGGACACCGAGAAGCCGGACGAGGCGAAGGTGAGGGCCGCGACCCGGGACGCCCAGCACGCGAAGTCGGCGCAGACCTCGGCTCAGTCGGATGTGACGAACGCGAACAGTGCGCTGGACGCGGCGAAGAAGATGGCCGCGGACGCCCGCAGGATGCGGGAGGAGGCGGCGCGGGACGCGAAGTCGAAGATCGACGAGGCGTCGGATGCCGGTATTCACAACCGGAAGTGGTGGGAGGAGGTCGGGGACTGGTTCTCCGACAACTGGGACACCATCGTCGCGGTCTGCAAGGTCGTCGTGGCCGTGGTGGGGATCATCGCGATGATCATCGGGGGGCCGATCCTCGGCGCGATCGTGCTGGTCGCCGCCCTCGTCGTGCTCGCCGACACGCTCTACAAGTACTCCAAAGGCCGGGCCTCCCTGTGGGATGTGGGCTTCGCGGCGTTGGACTGCATCCCCATGATGAAGGGGATCACCACCCTCGGCGGGCTCGCCAAGGGGCTCAAGGGACTCAAGGCCCTCGGTAAGACCGGCCTCAAGGGCATGGCGCTGGGGGCCAAGGGGTTCGGCAGGAGCACACGCTCTCTCGGGCGGCCGATGAAGAAGCTCTTCACCTGCGGCGACCCCATCGACATGGCGACGGGCCAGATGGTGATGTCCGAGACCGACGTGGCTCTGGACGGTGTACTGCCCCTGGTGCTGGAGCGCCACCATCGCACCGGTCTGACCGGTGGCCGGTACTTCGGGCGAACCTGGACCTCCACTCTCGACCAGCGGCTGGTGCTCGACGCCACGGGCGTGCGGTTCTTCTCCGCCGACGGCATGATCCTCACCTACCCCGTGCCCGATCCGGACGTGCCCGTCCTGCCCGTGGAAGGCCCGCACTGGCCGCTGAGCTGGGACGGCGGCCGGCGAGGGACACTCACGGTGAGCCAGCCGGACACCGGCCGCACGTTGAGCTTCCGGCCGCTGCACGGCCGGCCGGCGCACGAACTGCCCCTCGCCGGGATCGGCGACCGGAACGACAACGCGATCACGATCGGGTACGACGCCGACGGCAGCCCGGTCGAGGTCGCCCACCACGGCGGCTACCGCATCGGTGTGACCTGCGAGGCAGGGCGGGTCGTGGACCTGACCCTGCTCAGCGACCCCGCGCGGCCGACCCTGATGACCTACCGCTATGACACGCACGGCCGTCTCACAGAGGTTCGCAACTCCTCGGGCCGGCCTCTGAAGCTGGCCTACGACGACCGGAACCGTCTCACCGGCTGGGAGGACCGCAACGGCGCCTGGTACCGGTACACCTATGACGACAGAGGCCGCTGTGTGGCGGTCCACGGTGTGCACGGGATCCTCGACTACACCTTCGACTACGACGATGAGAGGCACCTGACCCGCGCCGTCAGCTCCCTCGGGCACACCACCTCCTACCAGTTCAACGACGCCTATCAACTGACGGCCGAGACCGGCCCGCTGGGCCACACCGTGTTCCAGGAATGGAACAGGCGAGACCAACTGATCTCGCGAACAGACGAGTTGGGGCATGTCACTCGCATGGAGTGGGACGACCTCGGTCGCCTCACCGCAGTCCGTCTGCCCGACGGGACGGTCTCCGGAGCCCGTTACAACGACCTGGGTCTGATCGACGAACTCACGGACTACGACGGCGGGGTCGTACGGCAGGAGTGGGACGAGCGGGGCAACTGCACCTCGCTCACGGACACCGACGGGACGACCACGGCGTTCACGCGGGACCGTACCGGGGCCGTCACCTCGGTGACCGATCCCCTGGGAGCCGTCCAGCGGTTCGTCAACAACAGGGCAGGACAGGTCGTTTCGGCGGTCGATCCGCTGGGGGCGGAGACCGGATTCGCGTACGACTCCTTCGGACGGGTCACCGCCGTCGTCGACCCGCTCGGGGAGGTGACCCGCCAGGACTGGACGGTGGAGGGACACCTCGCCGCACGGACCGGCCCGGACGGCGCGATCGAGACATGGACGTACGACGATGAGGGAAACCGCCTCACGCACACCGACGCGCTGGGCCGGGTCACCCGGTTCGAGTACGGTGCCTTCGATCTGCTGACGGCGCGCACGGCACCGGACGGGACGCGGTACGCCTTCCGCCACGACAGTGAGCTGCGCCTCTGCCAGGTCGTCGACCCGCACGGACTGACCTGGGACTACACCTACGACGCGGCGGGCAGCCCGACGTCCGAGACCGACTTCGACGGTCGGACCGTCAGCTACGGCTACGACGCGGCGGGCCGACTGACCAGCAGGACCAACCCGTTGGGGCAGAGCACCACCTTCGCCTATGACGCCGTCGGCAACCAGGTGGGGAAGACCGCGGACGGCCGGACCACGGTGTTCACGCACGACCCGACCGGGCGCCTGCTGCGGGCCGCGGGCCCCGACACCACCCTCACGCTCCGCTACGACACGGCCGGGCGCATCGTCGGCGAGGCGGTGGACGGACGGGAACTCGCCACGTCGTACGACGCCGCGGGCCGGCCGGTCCGCCGCACCACACCGGCCGGTGCCACGACGACGTACACCTACGACGCCGCCGGGAACCGTACGGCGCTCAACGCCTCGGGCCACGTCCTCACCGCGTCCTACGACGCGGCGGGACGCGAGACGGCCCGTGCGTTCGGGCACGGCCTCACCCTCGGTTTCGGATGGGACACCGGGGACCGCCTCGGCTCCCAGACGCTGGAGGACTCGCGTTCCTCCCGTCTCCTGGCGCGCCGGACGTACACCTACGGCAGGGACGGGAACCTGACCGGGGTCGATGACCCGGCCGTCGGCCGCCGCACCTTCGACCTCGACGCCCTGGGTCAGGTCACCGCCGTGCGTGCCGGGGACTGGACCGAGTCGTACGCCTATGACGGGACGGGCCAGGTGACCAGCGCGGACTGGCCCGGGCACCGCACCCAGCCCGAGGCGCGCGGCGCGCGTGCCTACGCGGGCAACCGCCTCGTCCGCGCCGGTTCCGTCCACTACGAGTACGACCCCGCCGGCCGTGTGATCCTGCGGCGCCGGACCAGGCTGTCACGCAGACCGGACATCTGGCGCTACTCCTGGGACGCCGAGGACCGGCTCGTCGGCGTCACCACCCCGGACGGCACACGCTGGCGCTACCTCCACGACGCACTCGGTCGCCGGGTGGCCAAGCAGCGGCTGGCGGCGGACGAGGTCACGGTCGCCGAGGAGACCCGCTTCGTGTGGGACGGTCCGCACCTCGTCGAGGAGAGCAGCCGCGTGCCCGGCACGCACGGGCGAGCCGCCCGCGAGACGACGCTCACCTGGGAGCGCGACGACACCCGCCCCTTGACCCAGACGGAACGCACGACCGTGGCCGGCGCGCCCCAGGACGTCGTCGACGAACGGTTCTTCGCCATGGTCACGGACCTGGTCGGCACCCCGACCGAACTCGTCGACGAGACCGGCGGGATCGTCTGGCGCGGCGACACCACACTCTGGGGACTGGGGTCCTACCCGGATCCGGGTTCCCGCCCCGACCCGGGCTCCGGCGCGTCCACCCCGCTGCGCTTCCCCGGCCAGTACCACGACCCCGAAACCGGGCTGCACTACAACTGCTTCCGGACGTACGACCCGGCGTCGGCCGTCTACCTCAGCCCCGACCCCCTGGGCATGGACGCCGGGCCCAACCCGCGCCGCTACGTCGTCAACCCGCTGCTGTGGTCCGACTATCTGGGCCTGAAGCAGTGTTCCAAGATCCTTGGCGACAACATGGCCAAGGAGGGCCGCGCGGTGGGAGCCGGACAGGCGGCGGCCCACGTCGTCCCCTCCGGGTTCTCCCGCGGTGGCGGCCCGCGGATGCGGTCGCTCCTGGCGAAGTACAAGGTCGACATCAACGACGCGGCGAACGGCATCGCGCTGGGGCATCCGAGGCCGCACAACTTCACCCACAGCAACCGGTTCCTCGGCCGGCTCGACGCCCATCTGCACAACGTCGTCGCGGACCGCGTCGCCCGGGGCTTCGGGGACCGCGCGATCCGCACCGTGCTCCGGCGAGAACTGCGCAGTATCGGCCGCCAGATCGAGGGGGAACTGGCGGGCGTCACCACCGCGGTGCCGAGCACCGCCTACTGGACGGCGTGATGATGTCCTTCATGAACTCGAAGCCCCTGGCCGTGTACCGACTGATGCCGAGCATGCGGGAACTCCGCACGCTCCGTCTGGACGACTCGCTCATCGACCTCAAGCGCTGGCAGTTCCAAGGCGACCGGGTGGCGAGGCCCACCGTGTTCGCGGCGGAGTGGACGGGTGACCCGAAGGCCCGCAGGGCCGAGTTCGCGTCCGACTATCCGGGCGCTCCGATCCTCGCCGGCCGGCTCGCGGACCGGCTGCGCGGGGACCTGGAGAAGTCGGGCAGCCTGCTGCCGGTCCGCGTCGAAGGGTCTCCCGCGGACGCGTACCTCCTCCACCTCGTGGACCAGGTCGTCGACTGTGTGGACACCCGGAAGTCGTCACAGCCGAAGAAGGCGACCGGCGAGATGCAGAAGACCGTCTTCCGCCCGGACGCGCTCCCGCTCGCCCTGCCCAACTTCCGCGTGCCGCAGTTCCCCGTCGGGGTCCAGTGGAACGGCTGGGCCGCCGACCGCCTGACCGAACTCCTCGGCGACGACGTGGAGACCCGCCTGATCTGGTCGGAGGATCCGGCCGCCACACCTCATCCCAACCCTTGGGGGTTCTGAGCCCGGTCCCGGTCCCGGTCCCGGTCGTCGGGCAGGAGGCCTCGGCGTCCCCGCCACGCAGCGAGGGTCCCTCGTGTGGCTGAAAGATCACACCTCTCCCGGTCCCACCCGTAAGCACCTTGTGCAGGCCTCGTGCCCACCCGGTGACGGACCGTAGGGAATGAGCACGTCAGGGATTCGCTGCCGCACAGTCCGCAGGACAGACGGATCGGCGGCCTCAACAGGGAACCGGAGGGCTTCCGTTGCGCGTCGATAACGTCGAGTCGGGTGCGCTTCAGGGGCCTTGAAGCGCCTTGAGGGGCTTATGCGCGGCTGATACGGTGCCATGGCTTGACACTCGCTCCGGCGCCGATGTTCGGCCAGGTCGCACGGTACGTCCCGTATGGGGACACGGGGGTGAAGTGTCCTACTTGGCGCGTGAATTGACAGACACTTTCTTGGGTGTACGGGGAGCGGTTGCGTGAAGATCCAAGAGCGTACGGGGGCGGGCAACAACCGTTCCGCATCGTCGGCGCACCCGGCGATGGGAGAGCGCCTTCCCACGCCGCCTCGCGAGCGCAAACCCGCGCTGGCCGCTCTCGCCGTGCTCCTCATCCTCGTCGGCGCGCTCGGCGCCACCATGCTGGTGCTGCGTGCCGGGGACCGTGTCGAGGTCGTGAAGGTGACGAGCGACGTCCAGGCCGGCGAGTCCGTGAGCGGTCACGTGACCTCCGTACTGGTCGCGGACGATCCCTCCATCAACTACGTCCCGTGGGAGCAGGTCGAAGAGCTCAAGAAGCTCAAGGCCAAGTCCCCGATCTACAAGGGGACCGTGGTCATCGGCGAGATGTTCGCCGCAGGCTCCGCGCTTCCCGACGGCAAGGCCTCCGTGGGCGTCTCCCTCAAGGAGGGCCAGTACCCCGCGGGCATCAAGTCCGGTGACACGGTGGCCGTCTACCGCGTGGGCGACACCGGAACCAGCGGCAGCCGCTCGTCGGGTTCGTCCAACTCTGCCGGTTCCGGCTCGTCGAGCGCGGACGCCGCGCCCATCGTCGAGCAGGCGAAGGTCATTTCGGTCAAGAGCGACACGGACAGCACGATCAGCAGCACCAACCTGCCCGTCACCCTGATGGTGGACAACGGCCAGGCGGCCTCCGTCACCGCCGCGGCCTCGGCGGGCCAGGTCGCCCTCGTCATCGTTCCCGGCAACTAGAGGCGAGTGAGTAGACAGACATGGCGCTCATCGCCCTCGCCGCAGACAAGGGTTCCCCCGGAGTCACCACCGCAGCGGTGGCGCTCTCCGCGGTCTGGCCCCGCAGGGTCCTGCTCGCCGAGACCGACCCGGCCGGCGGTGACCTCGTGTACCGGAGCGCGGCGGCCCACGGCGGGCCGCTGAACCCCAACACCGGCATGCTGTCGATCGCGGCGACCGCCAGGCGCGGTCTCGTGCCCGACCAACTCTGGGACCACGTACAGCCGTTGAGCGGCGGACTCGAAGTCCTCGTCGGACTCGGTATCGCCGAGCAGGCCGCTGGTCTCGCCGGACTCTGGCCCACCCTGGGCCGGGCGTTCGCGCAGCTCGCCGACTCCCCGAACGCGCCCGCCGACGTCATCGCCGACTGCGGACGGATCAGCGGAGACACCCCGGCCCTCGAACTCTTCCCGCACGCCGCCCTGGTCCTCCTGCTCTCCCGCACCGAGCCCGAGGCCATCGCGCGCGTCCGCGACCGTGCCGCCGCCCTCTCCGCCAAGCTGCACGGCGGCCCGCGCGGCGCCGCCGGACTCGCGACCCCGTTCATCGGCGTCGTCCTCGTCGCCGACCCGGGCGACTCCGCCAAACTCGTCCACCAGGTCAACGACATGCTCGTGGCGGCCCAGACGGGTGCCCGCGTCGTGGGCACGCTCGCCGACGACCCCGCGGGCGCCGACCAGTTGGCCGGACGCAGACGCGGCCGCCTCGACAAGTCGCTGCTCATCCGCTCGGCCCGCAAGGTGACCGCGGATCTGTACCAGCAGTACGGCGCCGCCTGGTCCGTACCCGCCGACGGACCCCACGGGACGCACGGACCT
The DNA here is from genome assembly GCF_044757755.1 of Streptomyces sp. NPDC091209. Lineage (NCBI taxonomy): Bacteria > Bacillati > Actinomycetota > Actinomycetes > Kitasatosporales > Streptomycetaceae > Streptomyces > Streptomyces sp. NPDC091209. The sequence goes on from NZ_JBIVVR010000015.1 coordinate 89,810, forward strand.
CACGGCACGGCCGGGACGCACGGGCAGCCCGCTGCCGGAGCCGGCCGATGACCGCTGTCGACCACCAGTTGGTCAAGCGGTTCCGGCAGGACGCCGGTGACCGCATCTCCGAGCAGCGCCGCGAGGACCAGGTCCGCGGCGTCACCCCGATGTCCAACGAGGACGAGCGGCACTACGCCCGCGCCGTCATCGCCCAGATACTCGAGGACTACGCCCGCACCGAGATCAACCTCGGCCGGACGCCGCTGGACGCGGAGACCGAGGAGCAGTACGCGGCGGCCGTGCACGCCGCGCTCTTCGGCGTCGGCCGCCTCCAGCCGCTGCTGGACGACCCGGAGGTCGAGAACATCGACATCAACGGGTACGACCAGGTCTTCATCGGCTACGCCGACGGCCGGGAGACGAAGGGGGACTCCGTCGCCGAGACCGACGAAGAACTCATCGAGCTGATCCAGGTCCTCGGCGCCTACTCGGGTCTGTCGTCCCGGCCCTTCGACTCCGCCAACCCGCAGCTCGACCTCCGGCTGCCGGACGGCTCCCGCCTCTCCGCCGTCATGGACGTGACCCGCCGGCCGGCCTTGTCGATCCGCCGCGCGCGCATGGGCAAGGTCTTCATGTCCGACCTGGTGGGCAACGGGACGCTGACCCCCGAGGTCGCGCACTTCCTCGCCTGCGCCGTCCGGGCCCGTAAGAACATCATGATCGCGGGCGCCACCAACGCGGGCAAGACGACGCTGCTGCGCGCGCTGGCCAACGAGATCCCGCCGTACGAGCGCCTCATCACCGTCGAACGCGCCCTGGAACTCGGCCTCGACGCCTTCGCCGATCTGCACCCGAACGTGGTGGCCTTCGAGGAGCGCCTGCCCAACTCGGAGGACCAAGGCGCCATCACCATGGCCGAGTTGGTCCGCCGCTCGCTGCGTATGAACCCCTCGCGTGTCATCGTGGGCGAGGTCCTCGGCGACGAGATCGTGACGATGCTCAACGCGATGTCGCAGGGCAACGACGGCTCGCTCTCCACGATCCACGCGAACAGCTCCAGCGAGGTCTTCAACCGCATTTCCACGTACGCGCTCCAGGCGACCGAGCGACTGCCCATCGAGGCGAGCCAGATGCTCATCGCGGGCGCGGTGAACTTCGTGGTCTTCATCCAGCGGCGCAACGACTACGAGTCCGGCGGCCGCCTCCAGCGCATGGTGACCTCCGTGCGCGAGGTCAACGGCGTCGACGGACGGGTGCTGTCCAGCGAGGTGTTCGCCGAGGCCCCGGACGGCCGGATCGTCCCGCACGCGCCCATCGCCTGCCTCGACGAACTCGTCGCGCAGGGCTACCGGCTGCCCGGCAGCGGGAATTGGTGATGACGATGACCCAGCACATGACATTCGGGATGACGCCGGACCTGACGTCCGGCATGGCAGCGGGCCTGATCCCGAACACGGCATCAAGGACGACGTCCGGAATCACGTCCGGCATCACGGCCGACATGACGTCCGCCGTGGCGTCGGGGACGGCGACAGGCAGGACGTCACTCGCGGCGCTCGACTCGCTCGGCTCCATGGGCGGTCTGTTCTCGCTCCCCGTGCTGTACGCGCTCGGGTGCGGGATCGCCGTCGGCGGCGGCCTCGCGCTGTTCGCCGTCGCCGTGCGCGGGCTGCCCGCCAAGCCCGAGCACGAGAAGCAGAAGGCGAGCGAACGCGCGAGTGAACTGATCCGGTTCGCCGGACAGCGCGGCTCGATCGCCGCCATCGCCGGCCTCGTCGTGCTCCTCCTCACCCGCTGGGCGGTCGCCGGTATCGCGGCCGGCATCCTCGTCTTCTTCTGGGACAAGCTCTTCGGCGGCGCCTCGGAGGAGCGGGCCGCGATGCGCCGTGTGGAGGCGCTGGCGTCCTGGACCGAGTCGCTGCGCGACACCATCGCGGGCGCGGTCGGCCTGGAGCAGGCCATCCCCGCCTCGGCGCGCGCCTCCGCCCCCGTACTGCGCCCGCATCTCGACGCGCTGGTGGACCGGCTGCGTTCCCGGACCCCGCTGCCCGATGCCCTGCAGCAACTGGCCGACGAGATCGACGACGCGTCCGCGGACATCATCGTGGCCGCGCTGATCCTCAACGCACGGCTGCGTGGTCCCGGTCTGCGCCAAGTGCTGGGCGCGCTGGCCAAGTCGGCGCGCGAGGAGGTCGACATGCGGCAGCGGGTGATGGCCCAGCGCGCCTCGACCCGCCGCTCCGTGCAGATCGTCGTCGCGGTCTCCATCGCCTTCGTTCTCGGGCTGTCGATCTTCAATCGCGAGTTCGTCCAGCCGTACGGCACGGCGGTCGGACAGCTCGTCCTCGCCTGTGTCTGCGGCCTGTTCGGCCTGGGCTTCTGGTGGCTGCGCAAGCTGTCCACGATCGAGACGCCGGAGCGGTTCCTGGTGCGGGACGAGTCGTCCGTGCGGTTCGTTCGACCCCGTACACCGGCTCCTGGGGATGAGGCGGTACGCCGATGAACCTGACCATGCCGATCCTGATCGGCGCCGTTCTGGGCCTGGGCGTCTACGCCCTGGTCCGCGCGCTCATGCCGTCGAAGCGCAGCGCGGTCGCGCAGGTCGCCCGCATCGACGCGATGCGGGCCCGCGGCGCGGCGTACGAGTCCGCGCATCACGGGCGGCAGGACAGCGGGCGGTTCGGCAGCCTCCGTGCCCAGGTGGGCGCCCGTGTCGCCGAGCTGTATCTCCAGCAGGGCTGGGAGCAGCGCTCGCTGCGCGCCGATCTGGCGGTGCTGGACCGGAGTTGGGAGAGGTTCCTCGCGACGAAGGTGCTGCTGGCCGCCGGCGGTGTCTTCTTCGGCCCGTTCCTCTTCGCCGTCGTCTGGACGCTCGGTGTCGGCCGCAGCCCGATCATCCCGGTCTGGCTCGCGCTGCTCTTCGCGATCGTCTTCTTCTTCCTGCCGGATCTGGAGGTACGACGGGACGCGGTGGCCAAGCGGCGCGACCTGCGCCGGGTGATCGGCGCGTATCTGGACCTGGTGTCGATGAGCCTGGCCGGCGGCCGCGGCCTGCCCGAGGCGCTGATGGCCGCCGCCGAGATCTCCGACGGCTGGGCCACGCAGCGCATCCGCAACGCGCTGGCCGACGCCCGGATCACCGGCATCAGCCAGTGGCAGGCGCTCGGCTCGCTCGGTGAGGAACTCGGCGTCGAGGAGCTCAAGGATCTGTCCGCCTCCCTGGCGCTGGTCGCGGACGACGGCGCCAAGGTGCGGGAATCGCTCGCCTCGCGCGCCGAGACGATGCGCCACCGCGAACTCTCCGAGATCGAGGGCAGCGCGGGTGAGAAGTCGCAGTCGATGCTGGTCGCCCAACTGCTGCTGTGCGCGGGCTTCCTGGTCTTCCTTATCTTCCCGGCGGCGATGCGTGTGTTCCAGGTCTGATCGTCCTCGTCCGCGGGGCCCGAAGCGTCACCAGCCGACCACCACTATCCTTCGAGAGGACAACTCACCATGAACGGACGGAACTTCAGCACCGGGATCCCGGGGGTGGACTTCCTGATCACCTTCCTCCAGGGCCGGGTGCAGCGTGCCCGCTCCGGCGAACTCGACCGGGGTGCGTCCGCGGTCGAATGGGTCATCATCTCCGCCGTCGTCGTCGCGATCGTCGGCGTGGTCGCCGCGATCATCAACGCCGCGCTGAGCGACGGCGCCAACAAGGTCGGCAACTGCATCAAGGGCGCCGACGCGGGCAAGACCTGCTGAGCCGTACGGGGATGCGAGTGCGCGAACATCGAGGGCTACGTCGTTGGGTGCGCCGCAGGGTGGAGGCAGCCTCCGCCCGCGGCGACTCCGGCATGACCGCGATCGAGTTCGTGCTGCTCACTCCGGTGCTCTTCTTCATGATCTTCGCGACGGTGCAGTTCGCGCTGTACTTCTTCGCGGACCATGTGGCCCAGGCGGCGGCCCAGGCGGGCGCCCGCAAGGCCCGCGCCACCGCCGACGCGCAGCCCGGCGCGTGGCGCGGCGAGGCGGGTGACGTCGTCGACAGCTACATCCGCCAGCTCGGCCCGAAGCTGGTGCTGTCGCCCGACGTGACGATGCTCCAGCCGGAGCAGAACACCGTGGGCGTCGAGATCACAGCGCGGGTTCCCGCGGTGTTCCCGGGTCTGGACCTGACGGTGCACGCGCGGTCGGCGGGCCCGGTGGAGCGGTTCGTGAAGGAGGGGAACTGATGCGATCCAAGGCCCTGTTCACCGTCCTGCGGCACCGCGTGTCCGTGTCCGGCCCTCGGCGCGACCGGGGGCTGTCCACGATCGAGGTGGTGATCCTCGCCCCGGTGATGATTCTCTTCATTCTGGTACTCGTGGCCTTCGGGCAACTGGTCAACGGGCGTGGCGCGTTGGACGGTGCCGCTCGGGACGCGGCACGGGCCGGCTCGATCCAGAAGGACCACGGGACCGCCATGGCCGAGGCCAGGAAGGCGGCCGAGGCCGACCTCGGAGACATCTGCTCGGGCCCGGTGGCCGTGACGCAGACCAGCGCGGGCTTCGCACCGGACACCCTCTTCACCGTCGAGGTGAGCTGTGAGGTGCGCGGGCTCGCGATGATCGGCCTCGACGTGCCCACCACCCTGCAGGCCAGCTTCAGCTCGCCGCTCGACCCGTTCCGGAGGACGGCATGACGCCGCGTTCCGCTGTAGGCGGCTGGGTCGCGGCACGCCGCGCACGCCTGGACGACCGGGGCTCGGGCGCGGGCGCGGTCATCATCTTCGCGCTCGTCTTCCTGTCGCTCTCGGCCTTCGTCATCGACGGCGGCCTGTCCATCTCCAAGCGGGAACGCGCCGCAGACATCGCCGAACAGGCGGCCCGCTACGCCGCCCAGGACATAGACCTCGAGTCCCTCTACGAGAACCAGAACGGCCCGGCGCCCATCAACTTCCAGGACTGCGACGCCCGCGTGAAGGCGTTCGCCCGCGAGATGGGCATGTCCGGCGCCGACATCGCCGCCACCCACTGCGTGACGGCCGACGCCGAACAGGTTCAGGTCGAGGTCCGGTTGACCTATTCGCCGGTCTTCACCGGCATGTTCTACGGCGGCGACGTGGTCGTCCACGGCAGCGCGGTGGCGGAGAACGAGGTGGGCTGAGACGGGCGCCGGGCGGCTGATCGACCTCGTATCCTCCTCAGGTCGCCCGCCCTCACCCGGACATCGCTCAATCCACGGCGATCCCGAGATCCCGCGCCAGGATCTCCAGCAGCCGTGTCTCGGGCACGGCCGGAACCCGGTACCGGGCCTTCCTGACGTGCGTGAGGAAATCCCGGGGCAGGCAGACGTGGTACGTGCCGAGGTAGTACAGCAGATCCTGGCGCCACAGCCAGGTTCCGTCCGTGTAGAGCGAACCGACGCCGGACAGGACGGGAGCGTCCGGGTCCAGGACATCGGGCCCCGCGCTCATCTCGCTCCAGATTCCCGCACCATTTCTGAGATAGGCGATGATTTTCGCCTCGTCCGGTTCTCCCGTCGCCTTCACGGAGTCCCGCATGGGCCCGTCCAGAGGGAGTCCCCACCCCGGGGCCAGTTCGGAAAAGAACCCTGCGGGGCGAACTGTCTGAGCCGTTCGGGCGTTGTCCTGCCCTCGGGGCTGATCTCGGTGCGATCCGTCCGGGGCCGGCAGCCGGTCCAGGGGGTCCTCGGATCGCGTGGGGGGATCGGCGTCCGTCGTGAGGGACACAGGCAGCTCCAGTTACTGCTGGTGGTCAGCTCTTGGGAGCCGTGGCGGCGGAGAATGAGAGGTCGCGAACGCCCGCAGGCTACTTCGGCCCGCCCTGGCCCCCCTTGCCGTCCTCCTGCTTCACGCCGTCCTGTACTTGCTTGGCCAGATCGTCGTCGAGCTTCTTGAACTCGCGGACGACGGCGTCGGACATCTTCGCGAGGGCGTCGAGGGCCTGGCCGATGTCCTCGCGGCCGTCCTCCCAGCCGGACTCGAAGTCGTCCAGGGCGTCGTAGACGGTGTGGTCGCCGAGGTCGTCCTGGTAGGACTCGAAGAGCTTCTTGGTGTGGTTCAGCCGGGTCTTGATGTCCCGCAGCCGGCCGCCGTAGTCCTCCAGCTCGCTCAGCGGGAGCGCGAGGTCGCTCTTGCCGCCACCGCTCATGTCGGGTCCCCCTCCTGGAGTCCTGAAGTCCCGGTCAGACGAACCGGAAGGTGCCGGTCACCGCGTCGAAGATGTCGTGGAACGCCTCGGCCAGGTCAAGCACCGGGCTGGCCCCGGAGACGAGAACGACCTGGTCGGTGGTTCCCGGGACCGGGATGTACGTCTGGGTCAGCACCATACGAAGGGTACGGGTGTCGCCCTGCGCGACGGGTATGTCCTCGACGCCGAACGTCCGCGCGGCAACGCCGACTTGAGGGATGTCGACGGTAGTGACCGTGCGCCAGGCGTCACCCTCACGGCGGGCCGTGACGGTCCGCAGGCTCTCCGCGATCGCACGCGGGTCGGTCGACAGGGCCACGCCCCGCTTGTTCTGGGAACCCAGCACCGACACGGTGAGGGTCGCGGTCAGCGGAACGCCGTCGAAGTTCTCGGCCATGCAGCCCATGTAAACGGCCCCCGAGTCGTACGCGTCCTTAGCCATCTTGCGCAGCACGGCCGCCAGATCGCCTCGGTAATCGGCGAGTTCGGGAACCTCACGGATCCGCTCGTCGACGAGGCCGCGGACGGTCGCGTCCCGGCCCTCCGGGCGGATGTCGAACTCCCACCAGGAGTCCGGGACGGACAGGGAGAACCCCGAGGACAGGCCCGGGCTCTCCGGGGAGGCGGAGCTTGCGGTCAAGGGCGGATGCCTTCTTTCAGATAGCCCGGTGCGATCCGTCCGGGGCCGGCAGCCAGTCCAGCAGATCCTCGGACCGGGCGGGAGGATCGGCGTCGGTGGTGAGGGACACAGGCAGCCCCGGTCGGGCCGCGCACGCCAGTACGTGAGAGGAGAGGACGGCCCGGGACCCGCTCCGGACGTGACCGCTCAGGTCCAGCTGCACGGAGTCTCCCCGGCGGCGGATGTTCTGGATCTTTCCCGGAGCGGGGGAAATGAGCGCGACCAGTTCGTCGACGAGCCCGTCGAATCCCTGCTCCGGCGCACCGGACACCTGGAGTGCCCAGCATCCCTCGCCGGGACGGAACGACGCATCGCGCGTCGCCTCCCCGGAGAACGTGGGAGTGATGCCCGACTCGGCGGTGATGTCCTGCGGTTCCAGCTTCCGCCCGGTGATGAGCAGGGCGGCTCGGGGGGTGCCCCATGAACGTCGAAGGGAGCGAGATGGTCCGGGCCACGAGATCGGCATCCAGATTCTGCTTGCGGACGACCAGCGTCACCGCGGTCTCGGCCCACGGGCCTTCCTTGTACGTGTACTCGATCACGCGTCCTCTTCGTCGAAGGTGACGGGGGCGTACGTCTTCGCGTGGGCGGCGAGGAAAGCGATGGCTTCCTCGGGCAGGGAAAGGGGCGCCGCGGCCACGTAGTCGAGGAGCCTCTTCGGCGCGTAGTAGTCGACGAAGCGGTATTCCACTCGGGCCAGCTCGGCCGCGTCGGCGTACCTGTGCGCCACTCCGAGGGAATCCAGCAGCTCGGAAAGGCCGTACGCGCCGACATCGTCCCCGAGATCGACGGGAAGCCGATAACGGGTCACGTCCGAGGAAGAGACCGGAAGTGCGCCCGAGCCGATGGCCTGGAGCTGGGGGAGGCCGAAGCCGAACCATGGACCGGTCTTCTTCACGAGCATCCAGCGATCGGACATCCGGCTCTGGAAAATGTCGCACTCGTCTCCCGAGAAGACAGGGCGCATGCTCAGGCCCATCCTTGTCAACGGCGGGTGCGACGCTTCCAGACCGGGGATCTCTTCGTGCCCGGCCTGAACGAGGTGGACGAATTCCGCGTGGAACTCGCCGCGTCTGTCCGATTGCTCAAGGCATGAGAAGTGGAGATTGCCGTCGAGGAAGGACGGGGAATCGGACCAGGGATCCCGAACCAGGCGGTATCCGGTGATCTCTCCACACTGGCCGTCGATCGGGGGAGCCGCTTCGCCGCAGATCTGGCAACGGTTGATGTCGGGCATGGTTCTCCTGCTGGTCAGGTCTCGGGAGCCTGCTTCACCGAGTGCTTGGACTATATGCCGGGCACAGGAACTAGCCCGCCCCGGTCACCGATGGGTCCGCCAGGGGGATAGGTTCCTTGAGGCAGCTCCAACACCCCGTTGTTGTCGAAGAATCTCAGATTTCCGTCCCGGCTGATCACGACTTCCATGTGGGGACTCATTTTGTTGTCCAGGTCGCGGGTCATGCTGTTCCTGGTGTTGCGTGCGGCTTCCAACTCGTCCGGAGGCCCGGGTATTCGGTCCTCGGGGTGCGTGTGGGCGATGAACTTGTAGCCGTCGTCGGCCAGTTCATCGGGAATCCTGGTGGTTAGTTCCGTCCCTTGGAACAGTCGCAGTTCACCGGCCGGATTCTGGATTACGGCATGCTCGACACCGTGGAACTTCTGGAGTTCGGCCATGTGCGAGACATTCACCTCGTTGGGGCTGATGCGCACGGGGCCGCGTGTCAGCGCTTTGGCGAGCCGGCGTGCCTTGGGGGACAGCTCGCGGTACGGAATGGTCCCCCCGAAGAGGCGCGTGGATCCCTTGAACGGGCGGTAGATACCCCGGAGGGCCTCGCCCGATCTGAGGTTCCGGGCTGTCTTCAGCAGCCCCCCGCCGATGCCCTTCATGAAGGCGCCGCCCAAGGCGCGCAGACCGCCCAGTTTCCAGAGCTTGCCCATCTTGGCGAGGCTCGTGAAGCCCTTGGTGGCGGGGATGCAGTCGAGGACCGCGAAGATCAGATCGCCCCAGCCGGCTTGGCCGTTGAGCATCTTTCTTATCGTGTCCGCGAGGACGACGAGGGCTGCCGCGAAGACCAGCCAGCCCAGCGGGCCGCCCACGATCATCACGATGACCCCGACGATCGTCACGACCCATTTGCACACCGTGACGATCTCGTCCCAGTGGTCGGAGACCCAGTCGACGGGCTCCTCCCACCAGTGGCGGTTGTGGATGCCGGCGTCGGACGCCTCGTGCAGCTTCTTCACCGTGCGCCGGGCGGCGTCCTCGCGCAGTCCCTTCGCGTGGGCGGCGAGCTTCTTCGCCGCGTCCAGCAGTCCCTGGGCGTCGTCGACGTCCTTCTGTGCGGCGGTCTGCCGCTCCTTGGCGTGCTGGGCGTCACGCGTCGCGCGCCGGACATCGGCCTCGTCCGGCGGGGGCACGTTCTTGCCCCGGTGCTTGTCCGGGTCGTAGGAGTCGGCCTTCGCGGTGGCCGTGTGCACCCAGTCGTCGGCGCCCGAGAGCGCGGTTCTGGCCGTGGACAGATCCTGGCGGGCCCTGCGGCCGTCGCGCAGCGCCTTGTCCGCCTTCTGCTGGGCGTCGTCCAGGTCCGGCCAGTACGAGGCGAGCGCGTCGCCCGCGACGTCGTAGGACTTCTTGAGCTTCTTGAGCTGGCCTGGGACGTCCTCGAACTCCGACGCGAAGGCGTCCGCCGTCTTGCCCGCCGACTTCAGGACCGCGTCGTCGTTCGCCAGCCCCTTGACGTCCCGCAGGATGTCCGCGACGTCGTCGGCGAAGTCGTGCAGCGAGCCCGCGAGTTTGCGTACGCGCTGCGGGTCGCCCGGAGTCGGGTCGTGATCCAGGTCGAGTATGTGCCAGTCGGCCGGCCTGTTCGACACGTGTTCCCCCGTAACACCTGCAACCTCTGCATCAGAACGTACGTGTGAACGTAGCGCGTTGATCGTTGCTGGTGGAACGCCGAACGAGGCTTCGTCGAAGGGTTGTTACGTCCGGGGCGGGGTGACCGCTCCGGTGCGTATGGCCTCGAGGAGGTGGTCGAGGGAGGCCGGGGTGGTGGAGAGGACGGTGACGGGGTCGTCGGACTCGCGGAGGTGGAGGGTGGCGGGGGCGGAGGCGAGCTCGACGCAGGCGTTGCCTTCGCCGCCGCCGGAGAAGGAGGACTTCTGCCAACTGCGCGGGGTCGTCATGGGCGCCTCACAGTTCCTTCGTCAGTCTGTGGATGAAGTCACGCGACCTTGCGGGTTCGAGTGACACATCCTCCACGCTACGGAAGAGCGTTCGAAACCCGCCGAGTTGAGCTTCGGAATCCACGAAGGCCGAGGCGTGCGGTGCGTCACGCACGACGGTGTCCAGTTGAGGGACGGACGAGGACAAGCGCGGCAGCTGGGCGTACTACCTGGCGTATCTCTACGCGAAGTACCGCTGTGAGCCGGTGCTCATCGTCATCACCCCGAGCAGCGCCACCGCGCGCTGGGCGGCCCGTCCCATCCGGCTCGGACTGCCAGGGTGGCATTCGCTGACCGTACGGCCGCTCGTGCTGGGACCGGACAACGTTCCGGTGATCGCGGACGAACGGGAGGCCGAGCGGGATGTACCCCTCGCGGTTCTCTCGGCCATGACACATGGCAAGGGGCCGCAGGCTGCCGCCATACTGGAATCCCTGGCTACCGCCCTGCGGACCGTCGATTCCGAAAGCGCGGCGGTCTTCGTGCAGTTCGTCGACTCGTGCCTGGTCGATCCCCGGGCGAAGCAGATCTGGAGGGACCTGATGGCGACGATCAACTACTTCTTCCGGCACCCGGTGGCCGAGCAGGTGCGGGAGGAGGGCCGAGAGGAAGGCCGGGAGGAAGGCCGCGCCGAGTCTCACGTCGAGATGACGCTGCGCATTCTCGAGTGGCGCGGCATCCCGGTCTCGGACGCGGTCCGTGAACGCGTCCGAGCGAGCACCGACCTGGAGCAGCTCGAAACCTGGGCGAGGCGTGCGGTGAACGCGAGGACGGCGGAGGATCTGTTCGCCGACGACCGGCCCTGAGGTGCCCGTCGGGGAGAGGTGCGGACCCGAGGCGTTCCGGCCGGATGTTTTGGGCGCTGGTGTCTGTGCGCTCTGCCGTGTCGCGGAAGGCGTCGGCCGCCTTGCACTTCCAGGACTCGACACCGCACAGCGCCTCGACGTCACCCGCTTCACGCTGAATGTCGTTCGCCATGTCGCGGAGTGACCGGCCGAGCAGGGCGATGGCATCCGGGTCACCCGGTACCGGATCGCCGTCCTTGCCCAGCACGGACCACTCATGGGCTGGTGGACGGCTCACGTGGGCCCCGCGGCTGTTGACCCTTTCGTCGACCTCGCCGGTAACCGTCAGCCTCTTGAGCGCCGGGACCCCGTGCGAGTACGACGTCCACAGTCGCGCCTTGCCGTCATCGAGAGCCTTGAGGCGCCAACAGGGTGATTGTGCGGGGATCGCGAGGACCGTCCTGCGGATGTTGTGAAGGGCGTGAAGGGTGAAGGGGGTCGAGGGATGCAGGGGCGGTACGGCAACTCGGCTCTACCGGGCGGTTGGTGACGAAACGGGCGGCTGCCGGCTGTTGGCCTCTGTCCGGTCTTCGACACCCTCCTTAAACTCTCAGTAGGCTCGGTTCACCCCCGAACTCACGCCCTCCCCACTCGGCCCACGACCCCAGGACACCCGCCATGGCGCGACGCACCACTTCCAGTTCGACGGGCGGCTCGCCGGGTCCGAGGAATCGGACGCCGCAGCCCCTGCCCCGGCGTCGTCGGACGTTCGGGGACTTCGTGAAGGCGTTCGGGGCGTTCGTCGCCCTGCTGGTGCTGCTCGTCGGCGTGCCCGGCGCGCTCGTCGTCGCCGTGGGGTGGCCGCTGCCGCACGGAGCGCCCTCGCTGGACTGGCTCCAGCAGGAGATCACCGTCGGCACGTTCATCCACGTGCTGACGGTCATCGTGTGGTTCGCGTGGGCGCAGTTCACCGCCTGCGTGCTCGTCGAGATGAAGGCCGCGCTGTCGGGCGTCGGACTGCCGAACCGCGTACCGGGCGGCGGGCCGAGCCAGTTGCTGGCCCGTCAGCTCGTCGCGGCGCTCCTGCTCGTCGGCGCCGCCGCCGCGAGCTTCACGCCGGGCCTCTCGCAGCTCGGCCAGGGCCTGGAGGGCAACCAGCACGGGTCCGTCGCCGCCGCCCAGCAGACCCCGGGCCTCTTCGGGCAGCAGCGGGAGCAAGCGGCTGCAGGCGTCGCCGCCGCGGTCGCCGAACAGGCCGCCAACGCCGCTGCCCAGGCCGCGTCCCCAGCGGACAGCGGCACCTCCGCCCAGCACGGCGACACGAAGTACTACCGGATCCAGCCCCCCGAGGGCCGGCACCACGACTCCCTCTGGGAGATCGCGCAGCGGCACCTCGGCGACGGACGCCGGTACAAGGAGATCTACCAGCTCAACAAGGACCGTACGCAGCCCGACGGGTCCAAGTTGTCCGAGGCCAGCCTCATCCGGCCCGGCTGGATCATGGAGATGCCCGGTGACGCCCACGGCGGCGAGCTCGTCGAGATGCCCGACGCGGCGCCCGGGATCCCGGAACAGGTCCAGCAGCAGATCCACGACTACTCCAGGTCCGGCGACCACCAGCAGGCCGGCGGCAAGCAGGGCATCGGCAAGCAGGGCGTCGGCGGCAACCGGCAGAGCGACCAGGGCGACCGGGACACCGCGCACATCCACGTGCCCCAGCAGCGCGTCGGCGGCGAACGCGGCGCCGACGACGGCCGGCAGCCGGAACACGCCTCCTCCGGAGCCGCCTCGGACGCGCGCGACGAACAGGGCGAGCAGAACCAGCAGGGCGAGCAGAACCAGCGGCACCAGGACGGCGGGCGGAGTTCGCAGGTCTCCGGGGAGAGCGGGTTCGGTCTGCCCGAGGCCCTCGTCGGCGCGCCCCTCCTCGCCGCGGGCCTCCTCGGCGCCCTCGGCCGGCGCCGCCGCCAGGCCCTGTGGCAGTCGGCCCTCGGCGCGGTCGGCGGACGGCGCGGCATGGAGCCGCCGGTGCCGACCGGGTCCGCCGCGGACGCCCAGGACGCGTTGCTCGTCGGCGCCGACCCCGAGGCCGTACGCCTCCTCGATCTGTCGCTGCGCGGACTCGCGGCCGCTCTCGCCGCCGAGTCGCGTCCACTGCCGACCGTCTACGCGGCCTGGCTCGGCGGCAACGGCGATCTGCACCTCCAGCTCGCCCAGCCCGCCGGAAAGCCGCCCGCGCCGTGGCAGCTCGGCCAGGACCAGACGTTCTGGATGCTGGCACGGGCGGACGCCGAGCGGTACGAGGAGACCGACACCGCCGCCCCCTACCCGGGCCTCGTCAGCCTCGGCACCATGGACGACTCGCGGCTGCTGCTCAATCTGGAGGCCGTGCCCGGCATCGTCTCGCTGAGCGGGAGCGCGAGCGACCGCGCGGGCGTCTTCGCCTCCGTCGCCGCCGAGCTGGCCACCAACGGCTGGTCGGACCGCATGACGATCACGCTCGTCGGCTTCGGCGAGGACCTGACGCCGCTCGCGCCCAACCGGCTGCGCCACCTCGACGACGTCGAGGCGCTCGTCGAGACGATGGAGGCGGAGACACGGCAGCGGCGCGGGGCGCTGGGGGCCGCGGGCCACGACTCCGTGCTCACCGGCCGCACCGGGCCCGCCCAGCACACCCGTTGGGCCCCGCACCTCGTCCTCCTCGCGGTCGAACCGTCCACCGAGGACGCCCTCAAGCTAGCCGAACTGTCCGCCGACGCCGGGCGGTTGGGAATCGGCTATCTCGTCGGCACAGAGTCCGGCGAACTGCCGGGCGCCGCATGGGAGATGGAGATCACCCGCGAGGGCAAACTGCTCGCGCCGCTGCTCGGCCTCGAACTCGACGCGCAGATGCTGCCGGTCGCGCAGCAGCGGGCGGTCGTGGAACTCTTCGTCGAGGCGGACCCGGACGGCGGCCCCGACGGTCCGACGGATTCCCCGCCGTTCCTCGTCGACATCAGCGAACAGGGGCGGCCCGCCGTCTACGCGCGGCTGGTGGGCCCGTACGAGATCATCGGTCTGGAGACGCCCGACGGCGAACGCAGCCCGCTGCTCCACGAGGCGCTGGCGCTGCTCCTGCTGCACCGCGAAGGGGTGCACCCGCGGGTGCTGTCCTCCGCGCTGTGGCCGCGCGGCGTCACCGAGGACGTGCGCGACGCGCTCGTCGAGCGGTTGCGCGGCTGGCTCGGCAACGACCCCGACGGCACCCCCCGCCTCGGCGCCGACGCGACCGGACGGCTCACGCTCGCCAAGTCCGTCGTCTCCGACCTGGACGTGCTGCGTTCCCTCTACCACGAGGCCACGCAGGGCAAGGGAGTCAACAGCCGTGTCGTGCGCGGGCGGTTGCTCACCGACGCGCTCGTCCTCGTCCGCGGTCCGCTGCTCGCCGACCGTCCCGGCGGGCGCTACGGCTGGCTCACCCACGAGATCATCGACGCCCAACTGCCGCTGCTCGTCGCGGACATCGGCCTCGCTCTCTCCGCGTTCCATCTGGAGAAGGACCGGGCGGAGAAGGCCATCGAGGCGCTGAACGCCTCGATGAACTCGGCCCCGGCGGACGAGCGGCTCTGGAACGAGCTGCTGCGCGCGACGCACGCGACGGGGGACAGCGACCGGTTGAAGCGGCTCGCCGCCGATCTGGTCTCCCGCAGCGGGGCGCGGGGGCTGCCGCCCCGTACGGAGGCACTGCTCGACGAGCTGCTGCCCAATTGGCGAAGCGGCGCGGCCGCGGTGGGATGAGAAACGGCTGCCCCGATGATGCGGTCGCACCGGCGGGACAGCCACACCAGGTGATCCGGCCGTCCCGGCGAGGTGGACGCCCTTCGCGGGGCTGAGCGGCCGGGTTTGTAAGGCCGGGGCTGAGCGGCCGGGGCCGAGCCCGGTGCCGGGGCCGAGCCCGGCACCTGGGCTGCGGCCGTCGTAACGGATCTTCCTGGGGGAACGCGTGGATCTCTACCTCTGGCTCACCGTCGTCGCCGCGCTCTGGGGCGCGGCGGCCGGGCTCCTGGTGCCCCGGCCCGCGTACCGCTTCGCCGTCGAGCCGGACGAGCCGTGGCGGGACCGCTGTCCCGAAGGGCAGCCGATCACCGGGGCCGCGCGCGGTTGGCTGGGGCTCGCCCGTTCACCGGGCGGAACCCCGTACGGCCCGAGCGTGCGCCTGGTCTCGCCGGTCACCGCGCTGCTCTGCGCGGGCCTCGCCGTCGCGACGGGGACGCGTCCGGAGCTGGCCGTCTGGCTGCTGCTCGCGCCGCTCGGCGTCCTGCTCGCCGTGGTCGACTTCCGGGTGCAGCGGCTGCCGGACGCGCTGACCCTGCCGCTCGCGGTGTCCGCGCTCGCCCTGCTCGGGGTGGCCGCTGCCCTGCCCGAGCACGCGGGGGCGTGGCCGACGGCGCTGTTCGGGGCACTCGCCCTCGGGGGCGGGTACTTCGTGCTGTTCCTCATCAACCCGAACGGCATGGGCTTCGGCGATGTGAAACTGGCCCTCGGTCTCGGCGCGGTGCTCGGCTGGTACGGCTGGAGCGTGGTGATCCTGGGGACCTTCGCCGGGTTCCTGTTCGGCGGCCTCTACGGAATGGGGCTGGTGATCGCGCGGCGCGCGGGGCGCAAGACGTCGATCCCGTTCGGCCCCTTCCTGATCGCGGGGGCGTACGTGGGACTTCTGATCGGGGCCTACACGGCCTGACGTCGGCCGGCACCGCGGCCCCACACGGCCGGACGTGGGTCGGTGCGGCGGGCTTACGCCGCCTGACGTCGGCCCGCGCGGTGGGCTGGCGTAGGGTGGTTGCGTCTGTCCACAACCCTTACGAAAGGGACGCTCCCGGTGACCGAGAAGGCCGACCTTCAGTCCGTCCTCGACCGTGCCGCCGAGGGTGGGCGGATCACCCCGGAAGAGGCGCTCGTCCTCTACCGCGACGCCCCGCTGCACGCGCTCGGCGCCGCCGCCGACGCCGTACGCCGCCGCAGGTACGCGGGTACCGAGCACATCGCGACGTACATCATCGAGCGCAACATCAACTACACGAACGTGTGCGTCACGGCGTGCAAGTTCTGCGCGTTCTACGCGGCCCCCAAGGACACCGCCAAGGGCTGGACGCGCGACCTCGACGACATCCTGCGCCGCTGCGCGGAGACCGTCGAGCTCGGCGGGACGCAGATCATGTTCCAGGGCGGGCACCACCCGGACTACGGCGTCGAGTACTACGAGAAGCACTTCGCCGCGATCAAGGGCGCCTACCCCGAGCTGGTCATCCACTCCCTCGGCGCGTCCGAGGTCGAGCACATGGCCCGGATCTCCAAGGTGTCGGTGGAGGAGGCCATCTCGCGCATCCACTCCGCCGGTCTCGACTCGTTCGCCGGCGCCGGAGCGGAGCTGCTCCCCGCGCGCCCGCGCAAGGCGATCGCCCCGCTCAAGGAGAGCGGCGAGCGCTGGCTGGAGATCATGGAGATCGCGCACGGACTGGGCGTCGAGTCGACGTCCACGATGCTGATGGGCACCGGCGAGACCAACGCCGAGCGCATCGAGCACCTGCGGATGATCCGTGACGTACAGGACCGGACGGGAGGCTTCCGCGCCTTCATCCCGTACACCTACCAGCCCGAGAACAACCATCTGAAGGGCCGTACGCACGCGACGCTCTTCGAGTACCTGCGGATGATCGCGATCGCCCGCCTGTTCCTCGACAACGTCGCCCACATCCAGGGCTCCTGGCTGACCACAGGCAAGGAGGTCGGCCAGCTCTCCCTGCACTACGGCGCGGACGACCTCGGCTCGATCATGCTGGAGGAGAACGTCGTCTCCTCCGCCGGAGCCAAGCACCGCTCCAACCGCATGGAGATCATCGACCTGATCCGCAAGGCGGGCCGCGTCCCCGCCCAGCGGACCACGACGTACGAGCACATCGTCGTCCACGACGACCCGGCGAACGACCCGGTCGACGAGCGCGTCATGTCCCACATCTCCTCGACGGCTATCGAGGGCGGCACGGCGCACCCCGAGCTGAAGCTACTCGCCTCCAACTGATCCCACTGTGCTGACACTTCACGTAGCCGAGCAGTCGACCGGGACCTCGGTCCTGGTCGACGGGGCAGTCGTCGCCGCCGTCGGCCCGTACGAGGAACTGGCCGCCGCCCACCCGGACGCGAGGGTGCGGCGCTGGCCCGGCATCCTGACGCCGGGACTGCTCAACCCGTACGGCCCGGAGCTCCTGGAGGCCGTGTACCACCCGGACCCGCGCGAGGCCGAAGGCTTCGGCACGGAGCCCATCGGCGGGGAGCGGGCCAAGCGGATCTTCCGCGCCGATCCCGCACGCGTCGGCGCGAGCGCGCGGCGCGGGATCCAGCGGTTGCTGGCGCACGGCACGGTGGCGGTGGCCGGGGAGCTCACGTCGCGCGTCGTGGTCGACGCGGTGCGCAGGGTCGGTCTCGCGGTCGGACGGCGGCCGGACCGGCTCGCGGGTCCGGCGGCGCTGTCACCGACTCCGCTGATCCTGCTGCCGGGTCTCGTGCCGGGCGGTCCCGCCCGGTTCGCCGTGTTCGACGTGGCGGACCGCGCCGAACTGGTCCGGCGCGGTGCGGGTACCTGCGTGGCGACCGTGATCGGCGGCCGGCTGGTGTACCGGAGCCGCTGATCACGGCACGTGTCGCCGGCTCAGCCGGCGAACGCCTTCGCGAACGCCCCCGAACTCTGCTGCACACCACTGCAGTCGGTCGACGCGTTGCCCGCCGTCGCGCTGCCCTTCTTGCACTGCTGGTCCCGGAACGACGCCCACATCGACACCCAGGCGACCCCCTTCTTCTCGGCGAACGCCCGTACCTGCGCCGCGTCCGAGAGGCCGAACGTCTCGTTGGCCACGTCGTTGACGCCGATCATCGAGGTGAGCGCGAGCCCCTGCCAGGCGTCGGAGTCCGACAGCCCGAACACCTTCTTCAGCTGAGCGTGGGCTGCTTCCGCGGACGTGATCGCGTAGTCGCCCATGTCGGCGCCGTACGAACTGCCGTAGTTCATCGTCATGATGTTGACGGTCGAGACGTCCACGGAGTGGTCGTTGGCGGACTCGAGAAGCGCCAGACCGTCGGCGTCGAGGCCGGACGGCATCACGGGCAGAGTGAAGGAGACCGTCAGGCCGGGGCGCTTCTTCTGGAGCAGCGCGATGGCCTCGGAGCGCCGCGCGACCGAGCCGGAGGCGCTCAACTGGGCGCCCTCGATGTCGAAGTCCGCCTGCGTGGAGCCGGCCGCGTCCAGGGCCGCGCCGTAGGCCGCCGCGAGGGCGCTCGCGCTGTCGCACGTCGACGCCAGCTCCTTGCCGTCCGCGCCGCCGAACGACACCCGCACACTCGCGCCGGACTTCTTGAGCGCCGCTGTCCGGGACTTCACGGCCGTGTCGCCGATGGCGTACATCCCGTCCCACTTCGGCGTGCAGGCGGTGCCGTCGGAGATCACGAAGGCCAGGTTGTAGGTGGTCGGCGATCCCGCCGAGTCGGTGTCGACGGCGGTCGTGGCGCTCACGTACGGAGCGTACGAGGTGGCCGACGACTTGGCCGCGCCCGCGTTCGGGGACGCCGCGGCGGCCGTCGTCCCGCCGGGCCGCGCGGACGCCGCGTCCGAGGCGCCGCCGCCGGTCGAGGAGCACCCCGCACAGGCCAGGGCCACCAGGCAGACAACTCCCGCGGCCGGCCTCAGGAAACTCCGCATGGTGTACGCACCCGCTCTCGTGATGTCTCGCGATTTCTGTCCCAGGACGGAAACAAACGGTCGTTCCCCGACTGGAAATGTGTCACACCCGGACCGGATTGCCGAATGGAGATCATGCATCGGAATCACGAGAGAGAGTAGCGACAAACCGGGTGATTCGGACTTCGTAATGGTGCATATCTTCCATATCCATCGGTCCTGAGCTGCGCGGACATTCCTTGATTCTCATAGAGAAAATACAGGTTGGGCCATCCCTCATGGGCGGCTCACACGGAAGCCAGAGTTTTTGACACATAAACCCGTCCTACCGTCTGCGGAATGCAATCCGAGTCCGCCATCGAAAACCACGCCCAGGTCCGTGGCCGCCGCCGCAAACGCGGTGGCGGGACCGTGGACGGCCCCGTGTTCGTTGACAACTCCGGGCGCCGCGCCCGCCTGCTGAGCAGAATCGGCATGCTCGTCGGCGTCGTCTGCCTCGGCTACGCCGTCGTGCTCGGCATGGCCTTCATGGGCTGGGGCACCTCGCTGACGCCGTCCTCGCTCCTCCCCTTCGACGGCGGCCGGGCCGGCGCCGTACCCGGCGGTGGCTACGGCATCCAGCAGGGCGGCCTCGCCCCCAGCGGCGTACCGGGCGGCGCCCCGACCGGAGCGCCCACCGGCACCCCGCCGTCGGGTCCGCCCACCGGGTCCGCGCCCTCCTCCGCTGCCACGGCGACCGCCGGGGCGTCCGCCTCCACCGGCGCCAACTGACGGAGGCGGACCCACTCCCATGACCACGACGACGCCCGCGCGCGGCCGCCGGCGCGCCCCCTCCCGGATGGAGCGGGCCGCTGGCAAGGCCGCGGCGCTGCAGAAACCCCGTGTCATCCTCGCCCTGCTGCTCCTGCTGGCACTCGTCAGCGTGATGCTGCTCGACGGCTATCTGCGCTCCGAGATCGGCAACGACGCCCGGGTGCGCGACGGCGCGGCCTACGACAAGGTCCCCGAGAAGATCCTCGACGGCGGGCCCATCCTGACCTTCGCCAACGGTGCGGCGAGGACGCAGTCCGTGCCGAAGAAGACCATCGTGCTGACCTTCGACGACGGGCCGACCGCGAACTGGACGCCCGAAGTCCTCAAGGTGCTTGAGAAGAACGACGTCGAGGCCACCTTCTTCATGGTCGGCTCGATGATCTCCCGCTACCCGGACGTGGTGAAGACCCTGGTGGACCAGGGCAACGAGGTCGGCATCCACACCTTCACCCACGTCGACCTCTCCTACCAGAGCAGCGCGCGCCTCCAACGCGAGCTGAAGCAGACCCAGTTGGCCCTCGCGGGCGCGGCAGGCGTCACCACCACGCTGTTCCGCGCCCCGTACTCGTCGGAGATCAGCGCCGTCGACAACTACAGCTGGCCCGTCTACAAGGAGCTCGGCGGCCTCGGCTACACCAGCGTCTTCGTCGACACCGACAGCGACGACTGGAAGAAGCCGGGCGTCTCGAAGATCGTCCAGTGGGCGACTCCGAAGAACAACCAGGGTGCCATCGTCCTCATGCACGACGCGGGCGGCGACCGCTCGCAGACGATCGAGGCGCTCGGCACGTACATCAAGAAGATGAAGGCGAAGGGCTACACCTTCACCACGGTCAGCGGCGCCCAGGCCGAACTGAACCGGTCCGCGTCCCGGGCCGGCGGTACCGGAACGGCCACCGGTTCGACCCTGTCTCCCGGGCAGCGGGCGAACGGCGGACAGGCGAACGGCGGACAGGCGAACGGGCAGCGGACGGGCCCCGGTTCGGTGGCGGGCGGCACCGCGAGCGGGGCCGCGCAGGCCGCCCAGCGGAAGGCCACCGGCGCGACCCTCTACGAGGGCAAGGCGCTCGTCTACGCCGTGGCGGTCGCCGAATGGGTCGTACCGGCGCTGTCCTGGTTCCTCGTCGTCGTCGGCGTCGCCGTCATGGGCCGGTTCGCGATGATGCTGGTCCTCGCCCGCCGCCACCACCGGCAGCGCAACCGAGGCCGCGGCCGGGGCGGGAGGTTCAGCTGGGGGCCGACGGTCACCCGGCCGGTGACCGTGATCGTGCCCGCGTACAACGAGAAGGAATGCATCGCCAACACCCTGAGGTCGCTGGCGAGGAGCACGCACCCGATCGAGATCATCGTGGTCGACGACGGTTCCGAGGACAACACGTCCGAGATCGCCGAGTCGCTCGGCATGCCGAACGTCCGTGTCATCCGGCAGGAGAACGCGGGCAAGCCCGCAGCGCTCAACAACGGCGTCCGCAACGCCCGTTACGACATCGTCGTGATGATGGACGGCGACACCGTCTTCGAGCCGGACGCCGTGCACCAGCTCGTGCAGCCCTTCGCCGACCCGGAGATCGGGGCCGTCGCGGGCAACGCCAAGGTCGGCAACCGCGACACCATGATCGGCGCCTGGCAGCACATCGAGTACGTGATGGGCTTCAACCTCGACCGCCGCATGTACGACCTGCTGCGCTGCATGCCCACCATCCCGGGCGCCATCGGCGCGTTCCGCCGGGACGCGGTGCTGGAGGTGGGCGGCATGAGCGAGGACACGCTCGCCGAGGACACCGACATCACCATCGCCATGCACCGGGCGGGGTGGCGGGTCGTCTACCAGGAGCACGCCAAGGCCTGGACGGAGGCGCCCGGTTCGTTCAGGCAGCTCTGGTCGCAGCGCTACCGCTGGAGCTACGGCACCATGCAGGCGCTGTGGAAGCACCGCAAGTCCCTGACGGACAGGGGGCCTTCGGGCCGCTTCGGCCGCGTGGGAATGCCGCTGGTGGTCCTCTTCCAGATCGTCACGCCGGTGTTCGCGCCGCTCATCGACGTGTTCACCGTCTACTCGATGATCTTCGTGGACTTCCGGGCCGCGCTTCTCGCCTGGCTGGCCGTCCTGGCGGTCCAACTGGTCTGCGCGGCCTACGCGTTCCGGCTCGACCGGGAGAAGTACCGCTACCTCGCGATGCTGCCGCTGCAGCAACTCGCCTACCGCCAGATGATGTACCTGGTTCTGATCCACTCCTGCGTCACGGCCCTGACCGGCGGCCGCCTCCGCTGGCAGAAGCTCAAGCGCACGGGCGAGGTCGGAACCCCGGCAGGAGTGAGCTAGATGACCTGGGGCGCGGAACAACAGGGACAGCAGGGCTACGACTACGGATACGGCCCCGGATACGGGTACGACCCCGGCTATGACCCCGGGTACGGGCAGCCGTACGACCAGCCCCGGCCGTACGGACAGCGGCCCGAGCAGCCGACGCAGTACCAACGACCGGTGCCCTACCAACAGCCGATCGGATACGAGGAGCCGGTCCCGTACGAGCAGTCGGTTCCGTACGAGCAACCGGTCCCGTACGAGGAGCCGGCGCCGTACGAACAGCCGGTGCCGTACGAGGAACAGTGGCAGTACGGTCCCGAGGCCCCACCCCGGATCGCTCCCCAGGCTCCTCCCGAGACCTCTCCGGAGGAGTCTGCCCCGACGGCGACGGCGACGGCGACGGGGGCGGGGGCGGGCGCGGGGACAGCGACGGAAGCAGCGCCAGCGACGGACACGGCCGACGCGTCAGCGAAGGCGAGAGGCGCCGGGGGCCGCGACCGCTATTTCGACGCCCTCCGCGCCGTCGCCCTGGTCCGCGTCGTCACCTACCACACCTTCGGCTGGGCCTGGGCCGGCCTGGTCTTCCCGTCGATGGCCGTGATGTTCGCGCTCGCCGGGACGCTGATGGCCAAGTCCCTGGAACGCCCCGCGTTCAAGGTGGTCAGAAGCCGGATGCGGCGACTGCTGCCGCCGTTCTGGTTCTGGGGCTTCTTCGTCGTGACGGCGATGCTGATCCACGGCTGGATGCCGGGCTGGCAGATCGTGTTCTGGGTCGTCCCGGTCGGCGATCCGCCGGGCGACCAGTGGGGCGTGCAGGCCTGGGAGATCCTCTGGTACCTGCGGACGTACCTCTGGTTCGTCCTGCTCTCCCCGCTGCTCCTGAAGATCTTCCGCAAGGCCCCGATCCCGGTGCTGCTGCTCTCGCTCGTCCCGATCGTGGTCTTCCAGTACGGCTGGCAGCCGTCGTACGACCGCTTCGGCAGCGCCCTCACGGACCTCGCCACCTACCTCTTCTGCTGGCTCGTCGGTTTCGCGCACCGCGAGGGCGTGCTCCAGCGCCTGAAGCCGGCCGCGGTGGTCCTCGCCTCGCTGGCGGCCCTCGCGTACGGCGCCTGGTACGCCCTGGCGCACCAGGCGGAGTTCGGCACCTACGACCTGGATGAGGTCCCCCTCGCCCAGGCCTTCTGGTCGGCGGGCTTCGTGACGCTGCTGATGTACTTCAAGGCGTACTACGACGTCGACTTCGCGTGGCTCGCGCGCTTCAGGCGGCTCGACCGCACGGTGACGATCTTCAACGCGCGTGCGGTGACGATCTACCTCTGGCACGAGATCGCGCTGATACTGGCCGTCCCGCTGATCGACCAGTTCTGGAACGTGCCGGCCTTCGAGAAATGGCTGCCCCTGGAGAGCCAGTGGTTCATGTTCGCGATCGGCTGGGCCCTGATCTGGATCGCGATCCCCCTGTTCGGCTGGGTCGAGGACGCGGCAGCCCGAAAGAAGCCCCGCCTGCTGCCGTGACGACCGCCCCGCGGGCTCCGGGCGGGCCGACCACGAGGGGAACCCCGGTGACAGCCGGAAGGCGCCCTACCCTCCCCAGGTTCAAGGGGGCGGGTGCGGCGCTTCCCTGTACCCCGGAAGCAGGCTCTGACCTGCTCGAAGAACCACCCGGAGGGAGCGTCCCGAACAGGTGGCCCCGACAGCGCCCGAATCTGCGGCCGGGCGCCGGAGAGTCGACCGGCCCGTACTGCCACAATGGGACCGTGACCCGCGCATCCCTGGACAAGCAGCCGCACGAAGTCGCCTCGATGTTCGACGACGTGGCGGAACGGTACGACCTGACGAACGACCTGCTGTCGCTCGGCCAGGACCGGGTGTGGCGCAAGGAGGTCGCCAAGGCGGTCGACGCGCGCCCCGCACAGAAGATCCTCGACCTCGCGGCCGGCACGGCGACCTCGTCGCTCCCCTTCGCCCGCACCGGCGCGTACGTCGTCCCCTGCGACTTCTCCCTCGGGATGCTCCGCGTCGGCAAGCGAAACCACCCCTGGCTGCCGCTGACGGCCGGTGACGCGACCAGGCTGCCCTTCAAGGACGACACGTTCGACGCCGTCACGATCTCCTTCGGGCTGCGCAACGTGCAGGACACCGACACCGCGCTCCGCGAGCTGTACCGCGTGACGAAGCCCGGCGGGCGTGTCGTGATCTGCGAGTTCTCGCACCCGACCTGGGCGCCGTTCCGCACGGTCTACACCGAGTACCTGATGCGCGCGCTGCCCCCGGTCGCCCGTGCCGCCTCCTCCAACCCTGACGCGTACGTCTACCTCGCCGAGTCCATCCGCGCCTGGCCGACCCAGCCGGAACTGGCCGAGCGGCTGCAGAAGGCCGGCTGGTCGAAGGTGGCCTGGCGCAACCTGACGGGCGGCATCGTGGCCCTCCACCGGGGCTACAAGCAGGCCTGAACGGCCCGGCCCGCCCACACCCCGACGGCAGCCCGGACCGGCACGGCAGCCCGGACCGGCCACCCGAGACCTGAGGACCGGCCACCCGAGGACCGGATACCGGAGAACCGGCCACCCGAGAACCGGGCACCTGAGAACCGGCCGGCTACCTGAGGATCTCGAACGGGTCGCCCGGCTGGTCGAGTTCGCGGCGGAGCCCGCCCGACGGCGGCAAGGGCGGCCGGGGTTCACGCACTCCGGCGCCGCCCTCCGCGTCCCCGAGGTCGAACCACACGGTGACGACGGCTCCGCGCGGCACTTCGGCCCCGGGCTGCGGAAATTGTCGTACGACGTAGTCGACGACCGTCCGATGGAAGTCGGGCCGGTCGGGCGCGGCGAGCAGTACACCTCGCGCCTCTGCCGTCTCACGCGCGTCCACGGCCATCAGACCGACGAGCCGCGGTACGCGCACTTCGGGTGTCTTGGGTGTTTTGCGCACAGACGTCACCCCCAGCGGTACCGGAAGCGTAAGCCTCGCCCGTGCCCTTCCGGAAGCCGTGAGAAGGCCTGCCGGACTCCTTCAGAGGGCCAGTCGGTAGCAGTGGCCCTCCTGCGTCGACGAGGGCAGTGCGAACCGCTCCGCGAGCTCCATGCCGAGCCGTTGGGTCACCGCGATGGAACGGGCGTTGGCCGCGTTGACCACCGCGACGACGTCCGTGACGCCCGCCGCGCGGACCCGCTCCAGAGTGGTCCGGGCCGCCGCCATGACGTATCCCTTGCCCCAGCCGCCAGCCGATCTCGATCTGTCCGGCCGGCCCCCACGCGTGTGGCCACGGCTGCGCGCCCGTGAAGCCCAGCACCTCGTCCCCGGGGCCGACCATTGTCCACAGGCAGAACCCGTACTCCGCGTCGTGCCGCCGCTGGCGCGCTGTCAGTTCCTCGTACACGGACGGCTCGGCCGCGTGGCCCCTGAGGAACTCCATGACCTCGGGGTCGTCGAAGACCCGGTGCCACGCGAGAGCGTCCTCGTCGGTGGGGACGCGCAGTCGTACATCGGGCAGAGCTCGGTTCACGGGGCAGCCCTTCAGCCGGGTGATCGGTACCGCTGCATAGACTGCCCATGTCCAGTGCCCGTCGGCACGTTGATTTCGAGTCTTGGGGAGACCCCGCCGTGACCGAGCCCCAACCCCTCTCCGAAAACACCGCCGACGTCATCGTCGTCGGGGCCGGGCCAGCCGGTTCCACCACCGCGTACTACCTGGCGAAGGCGGGGCTCGACGTCCTGCTCCTGGAGAAGACGGCCTTCCCGCGCGAGAAGGTCTGCGGTGACGGGCTGACCCCGCGCGCCACCAAGCAGCTGGTGTCGATGGGCATCGACATCTCCGAGGAAGCCGGCTGGCTCCGGAACAAGGGCCTGCGCATCATCGGCGGCGGTATGCGCCTCCAGCTCGACTGGCCGGATCTCGCCTCCTTCCCCGACTACGGACTCGTGCGCAAGCGGGACGACTTCGACGAGCAACTGGCGCGGCAGGCGCAGAAGGCGGGCGCGCGGCTGTACGAGCGCTGCAACGTCGGCGCCCCGATCATCGACGACCGCACCGGCCGTATCACCGGCGTGCACGCGAAGCTGGGCGACGCCGACTCCAAGGAGAAGCGGGAGGTGACCTTCCACGCCCCCCTGGTGGTGGCGGCCGACGGCAACTCAACCCGCCTCTCCCTCGCGATGGGCCTGCACCGCCGCGAGGACCGCCCGATGGGCGTCGCCGTCCGTACGTACTTCACCTCGCCGCGTCACGAGGACGACTACCTGGAGTCGTGGCTGGAGCTGTGGGACCGCCGGGGTGCGGAGGACCGTCTGCTGCCCGGCTACGGGTGGATCTTCGGGATGGGCGACGGAACCTCGAACGTCGGCCTCGGGGTCCTCAACACCTCTGACTCCTTCAAGGAGCTGGACTGGCGCGAGGTCCTGAAGGCCTGGTGCGCCTCGATGCCGGAGGACTGGGGCTACACCCCCGAGAACATGACCGGCCCGATCCGCGGCGCCGCCCTCCCGATGGCCTTCAACCGTCAACCGCACTACACCAAGGGCCTGCTCCTGGTGGGTGACGCCGGCGGTCTGGTGAACCCCTTCAACGGCGAGGGCATCGCCTACGCCATGGAGTCCGGCCAGATCGCCGCCGACGTCATCGTCCAGGCCCACGCGCGCGCCACCCCGGGCCAGCGCGAACTGGCCCTCCAGCGCTACCCGCGGGTCCTCAAGGACACCTACGGGGGCTACTACACGCTCGGCCGCGCCTTCGTGAAGCTCATCGGCAACCCGAAGGTCATGAAGATCGCCACCCAGCGCGGCCTGAGCCACCCGATGCTGATGAAGTTCACGCTGAAGATGCTCGCCAACCTCACCGACCCGACGGGCGGCGACGCGATGGACCGCATCATCAACGGCCTCTCGAAGGTGGCCCCGAAGGCCTGACCGGACCGGGGCGCCCGAGCGGTCACCGGGACAGCTCCGACTCCTTGGCGGCGCGACGGGCCACCACCCGCTCGCGCCGCTCGGCCACCTGCCGCAGGGCGTCCTTCCGGTCCCGCCGGGAGAGCCGGTCCAGGTAGACCTGTCCGTCGAGATGGTCGCTCTCGTGCTCCAGGCAGCGCGCGAAGTACCCCGTCCCCTCGATGACGAGCGGGTTCCCGTCCTTGTCCACGCCCCGCACGACGGCCCGGTCGGGACGGGGTACGTCCACGACGGCCCCCGGGACGGACAGACACCCCTCGCCCTCGTCGAGGAGGCGGCGGCCCGAGGGCGCGAGCCGCTCCAGGACCGGGTTGGCGATGTGGCCGACGTGCCGGACCCCGTCGTCGTCGGGGCAGTCGTAGACGAAGAGCCGCAGATCCACACCGACCTGGTTCGCGGCGAGGCCGGCGCCGTCGGCGACGTACATGGTCAGGAACATGTCGTCGATGAGCGCGGCGAGATCGGGGCCGAACTCGGTCACGTCCCGGCAGGGGCGGTGCAGGACCTCTTCCCCGACCTCGGTGATCCGCCGGACCGTTCCGCGTCGGGCCTCCGGCGTGAGAGGCGGGTACGAGTCGACCGGGCTTCCCTGGACGAACACACGGGGCATCGCTGTCTCCTTCGGGTGCGCGGGCACCGCGGCCGGCGGCGGTCCGCCACCCTCCGGCGCCGGTTCCCACCCTGGCGCATGCCGCCGCACGGCGTGCCCGAACAGCCAGGAGAACCCCCTCCCGGACCGGGCACCGGAGAACCGCCTCACGGACAGCCCGAAGGGCCGCTCCCCGCACAGGAAGCGGCCCTCCGGAAGACACCCGCGGGTCAGAGCACGCGCACCGCGCCCGTCGCCGGGTAGCCCGAAAGGTCCTGGATCACGACACCCTTGGACGGGTTGGCCGCGTCCAGGTACTGCCCGTTACCGATGTACACACCGACGTGGTACGCCGAACCCGCCGAACCCCAGTACAGAATGTCGCCGACCTGAACATTGGACAGCGAAACCGGCGTACCGGACACCGACTGGTCCTGAGAGACACGCGGCAGGTCGACGCCGACCTGCTTGAACGCCGCCTGCACCAGGCCGGAGCAGTCCCACGCGTTGGGTCCGGTGCCGCCCATGACGTACGCGTCGCCGACCTGCGCCTTGAGGAACGCGATCACGGTCGCGACGCTGCCGCTGGCCGGGGCCGCGACGTTCGTGGACGTGGAGGCGCTGGCGGACAGGACGGTCCGCGCCGAGGAGCGCGAGACGGCGTCGGCCGCTGCGGCCTTGCGCGCGGCCTCGGCCTTCTGCTTGGCCTCCGCCTTCTTCTTGGCGTCGGCCAGGTCGGCCTTGGCCTGCTTGGCGGCCTTGGCGGCGGCCGCGTCGCGCTCCGCCTGCAGCTCGTAGTTGGCCGCGGTCTGCTGGGTGGCGTCCGCGGACTGCGCGACCTGAGTGGCCAGATCGGCCGTCAGGGTCGGCAGTTCCAGGGTCTGCGTCACGGGCTCGGCGGCGTTCGCCGAACCCGCTGCCCCGGCCACTGCCAGGGTGCTGAGGACGCCACCGGCAACTCCGGCGCGCATCGCGAGCGACGGGGCGTTGCGGCGGGGTTTCCGGTGGCTTCGTATGTGTGCGGTGTGGGACATGGGTACTAGCGGTACCAGGGGCTCCCTCATACCTTCAAGAAACGTGTGGTGCGCCACAGTTGTTCAATCGACGGCCGAATTCGTCGCGCGTCACTCTTTATTGACGCCGTAACGGGCATTGCGGACACCGTCCATCAAGCCCGTGATCATGGCCTTTCGGTATTACGTCCGGATTGCCCGTCACCTACCACCGGTTGAAACCGATGGCCAAGCCCGGCTTATCTGACCCATAGGTAGATGTGGCGCAGGTCACGGAACGGTCACTCGGGCCGCCGCGTCCCGCGCGTGAACCCCGGCCGCCTCCCGGCCTGCCCCCGCTCGTGAACGCGTGCACGTGTCCACATCCGTCCACCGGTCCCCCTGAAGTGTGAACGCGGCCCTCTATCAAGGGGGTGCGTCCAGCGCCAATTTGCATGCAGCGGAAGTCTCTTGATATTGAGACGCCCCCCTGGGCCTGCGGCGATGAACGAAAATGTCACGTCTGGTGACCGACCTGACGCTTCGCGTGTGAAGATCACTTCTCATCCGACTTCATGATCGTTCGTCAGGTGGTGGAGATCACAAAGCTTGTGCAATACCCCGTGTCGCAGATCACAGACCGCCGGGCATAAGATGCGAGGCAGTTGGGCTTGTGACCTGCTTCACATGTCCGTGATCTTCGCCGGGACGGGCGGGGTCCACGGTGCTGGCGAGGCAGGGGTGCAGGCTCGCCGAAACCGCCACCAGTCAGTGCCGACTGAGAGGAGCGAGGAGCGTGAACGCGTATGCGCCGATCCTCGTACTGGGAGCCCTCGGGGCAGGCTTTGCGATCTTCTCCGTGGTCATGGCCACGCTGATCGGTCCGAAGCGGTACAACCGCGCCAAGCTCGACGCGTACGAGTGCGGCATCGAGCCGACCCCCACGCCGGTCGGCGGCGGGCGTTTTCCCATCAAGTACTACCTGACGGCGATGCTCTTCATCGTCTTCGACATCGAGATCGTCTTCCTCTACCCCTGGGCCGTCACCTTCGACGCCCTGGGTGTTTTCGGGCTCGTGGAGATGCTGCTCTTCGTGCTCACCGTCTTCGTGGCGTACGCGTACGTATGGCGGCGCGGCGGCCTGGAATGGGACTGAGGGGCCTTTAAGACATGGGACTCGAAGAAAAGCTGCCGAGCGGATTCCTGCTGACCACCGTCGAGCAGGCCGCGGGCTGGGTGCGCAAGGCGTCCGTCTTCCCCGCGACATTCGGACTCGCCTGCTGTGCCATCGAGATGATGACGACCGGCGCCGGGCGTTACGACCTGGCGCGCTTCGGTATGGAGGTCTTCCGCGGGTCGCCCCGCCAGGCCGACCTGATGATCGTGGCCGGCCGGGTGAGCCAGAAGATGGCGCCGGTCCTGCGGCAGGTCTACGACCAGATGCCCAACCCCAAGTGGGTCATCTCCATGGGGGTTTGTGCGTCATCGGGCGGAATGTTCAACAACTACGCCATTGTGCAGGGCGTCGACCACATCGTCCCGGTCGACATCTATTTGCCCGGATGCCCGCCGCGCCCCGAGATGCTGATGGACGCGATTCTCAAGCTCCACCAGAAGATCCAGACCTCCAAGCTCGGCGTGAACGCCGAGGAGGCGGCCCGCGAGGCGGAGGAAGCGGCGCTCAAGGCGCTTCCCACCATCGAGATGAAGGGCCTGCTGCGGTGAGTGACGCGAACGGCAACGGGGTCAACCCCGAGAAGGACCTCGGCGCCTCCAACCTTCCCGGCCAGCGGGGCGACAAGGGCGAGGAGATCCGCGTCCAGCGCGGCATGTTCGGCGCCGAGAACGGCGGCGACACCTCCGGCTACGGCGGCCTGGTCCGCTCGATCCGGCTCCCCGGCGCGGCCGCCCGCCCCTACGGTGGCTGGTTCGACGAGGTGGCCGACGAACTGGAGGGCGCCCTGGAGGAACAGGGACTCGTCCCGGAGAACGTGATCGACAAGACGGTCGTCGACCGCGACGAGATCACGTTCCACGTCGAACGCGAGTACCTGCTCCGCGTCGCCCAGACCCTGCGCGACGACCCGGCTCTCCGGTTCGAGCTCTGCACCGGCGTCTCCGGCGTCCACTACCTGCACGACAAGGGCCGCGAGCTGCACGCCGTCTACCACCTGCGCTCGATCACCCACAACCGGCTGATCCGCCTGGAGGTCAGTGCCCCGGACGCGGATCCGCACGTCCCGTCGCTCGTCTCCGTCTATCCGACGAACGACTGGCACGAGCGCGAGACGTACGACTTCTTCGGGCTGATCTTCGACGGTCACCCGGCACTGACGCGGATCATGATGCCGGACGACTGGCAGGGCCACCCGCAGCGCAAGGACTACCCCCTCGGCGGCATCCCCGTCGAGTACAAGGGCGCCCAGATCCCGGCTCCGGACCAGCGGAGGTCGTACTCATGAGCACGCAGACCCCTTCCGGGGCATCAGCCGCCTCGGCCCGCGAGACGACCGAGGGCACCGTATATACGGTCACCGGCGGCGACTGGGACGAGATCGCCCAGTCGGCGGCCAAGTCCGACGACGAGCGCATCATCGTCAACATGGGGCCGCAGCACCCGTCCACCCACGGCGTGCTCCGGCTCATCCTGGAGATCGACGGCGAGACGGTCACCGAGGCCCGCTGCGGCATCGGCTACCTCCACACCGGCATCGAGAAGAACCTCGAGTTCCGCACGTGGACCCAGGGCACCACGTTCGTGACGCGCATGGACTACCTGACGCCGTTCTTCAACGAGACGGCGTACTGCCTCGCCGTCGAGAAACTCCTCGGCATCACGGACCAGATCACCGACCGCGCCTCGATCATCCGCGTCCTCCTCATGGAGCTGAACAGACTCTCCTCCCATTTGGTGTGCATCGCCACCGGAGGCATGGAGCTGGGCGCCACCACGATCATGATCTACGGCTTCCGTGACCGTGAGCTCATCCTCGACATCTACGAGCTGATCACCGGCCTGCGGATGAACCACGCGTACATCCGCCCCGGCGGACTCGCCCAGGACCTGCCCCCGGGGGCGGTGGACCAGATCCGCGAGTTCGTGAAGAAGATGACGAAGAACCTTCCCGAGTACGACAAGCTCGCCACCGGGAACCCCATCTTCAAGGCCCGTATGCAGGACGTCGGCTACCTCGACCTGGCCGGCTGCATGGCGCTCGGTGCCACCGGCCCGGTCCTGCGCTCGGCGGGTCTGCCGCACGACCTGCGCAAGACGCAGCCGTACTGCGGCTACGAGACCTATGACTTCGAGGTCCCGACCGCCGACACCTGCGACTCCTACGGGCGCTTCCTGATCCGCCTGGAGGAGATGCGCCAGTCGCTGCGGATCATCGAGCAGTGCCTGGACCGGCTGCAGCCCGGCCCGGTCATGGTCGCCGACAAGAAGATCGCCTGGCCCGCCCAGCTCGCGCTCGGCCCCGACGGTCTCGGCAACTCGCTCGACCACATCAAGAAGATCATGGGCACTTCCATGGAAGCCCTGATCCACCACTTCAAGCTGGTGACCGAGGGTTTCCGCGTGCCGCCGGGACAGGCGTACGCGGCGGTCGAGTCGCCCAAGGGCGAACTCGGGGTGCACGTCGTCTCCGACGGAGGCACCCGCCCCTACCGGGTCCACTTCCGCGACCCGTCCTTCACCAACCTGCAGGCCATGGCGGCGATGTGCGAAGGCGGCCAGGTCGCCGACGTCATCGTCGCCGTCGCGTCCATCGACCCCGTGATGGGAGGCGTCGACCGGTGACCACCACCCCCGAGGGCGTCAGCCTGGGCATGCCCCAACTGCCCGCGCCCGACTACCCGGCCGATGTCCGGGCCCGGCTGGAGGCGGACGCGCGCGAGATCATCGCCCGCTACCCCGACTCCCGCTCGGCGCTCCTTCCGTTGCTGCATCTCGTGCAGTCGCAGGAGGGCCATGTCACGCGCACGGGACAGCGGTTCTGTGCGGAGGTACTGGGTCTGACGACGGCCGAGGTCACCGCGGTCGCGACCTTCTACTCGATGTACCGGCGCAAGCCGAGCGGTGACTATCAGGTGGGTGTCTGCACCAACACCCTGTGTGCCGTCATGGGCGGCGACGCCATCTTCGAGGCCCTCCAGGATCACCTGGGCGTCGGCAACGGAGAGACCACCGGTGACGGCAAGGTCACCCTGGAGCACATCGAGTGCAACGCGGCCTGCGACTTCGCGCCGGTCGTGATGGTCAACTGGGAGTTCTTCGACAACCAGACCGTCGACTCGGCCAAGCGTCTCGTCGACGACCTGCGCGCGGGAGCGGACGTCGATCCGACCCGCGGCGCCCGGCTGTGCACCTTCAAGGACACCGCCCGGATCCTGGCGGGCTTCCCCGACGAGCGCGAGGGCGCGGTGGAGGCCGGCGGCAGCGCGGGCCACGCCTCACTGGTGGGACTGCGTCTGGCCAAGGGGGAGAGCGCCCCCGCGCGCGTGGTGCATCCGCGAGGCGGAGGCACACCTCAGAACCAGCGGCCCGCCGAGCACCCGAGCTCGCACGACGCGCCGCAGGACACGTCGGCCTCCGACCCGTCCCACCCGGCGGGTCCCGTGGCAGAGGAGGGGGAGTGATGACCTTGGCAGCCGAGATCAACGAAACAAGTCCCGAAAAGCTGCTCGCACCCGTGCTGTCGGCCTTCTGGGACGAGGACAGGTCCTGGTCGCTGGACGTCTACCGAAGGCACGAGGGGTACGAGGGCCTGCGCAAGGCACTCGCCATGTCACCGGACGACCTGATCGCGTACGTCAAGGACTCCGGACTGCGCGGCCGCGGCGGCGCGGGATTCCCGACAGGAATGAAATGGCAGTTCATTCCGCAGGGAGATGGAAAACCCCACTATCTAGTTGTCAACGCCGACGAATCGGAGCCGGGAACCTGCAAGGACATCCCGCTCCTCTTCGCGAACCCGCACAGCCTCATCGAGGGCATTGTGATCGCGTGCTATGCCATCCGGTCTTCGCATGCCTTCATCTATCTCCGCGGTGAAGTGGTCCCTGTGCTGCGGCGGTTGCACGAGGCCGTACGCGAGGCCTACGCGGCGGGTTACCTCGGCGAGAACATCCTGGGCAGCGGACTCGACCTCCAGCTCACCGTGCACGCGGGCGCGGGCGCGTACATCTGCGGTGAGGAGACCGCGCTGCTCGACTCGCTCGAAGGCCGCCGTGGTCAACCGCGGCTCCGCCCCCCTTTCCCTGCTGTCGCGGGCCTCTATGCGTGCCCAACTGTTGTAAATAACGTCGAGTCGATCGCGTCAGTTCCCGCAATTCTCCAAAATGGCAAGGAATGGTTCAGGTCGATGGGAAGCGAGAAGTCTCCGGGCTTCACGCTCTACTCACTCAGCGGCCACGTCGCCAGTCCCGGCCAGTACGAGGCACCGCTCGGCATCACGCTGCGTCAACTCCTCGGCATGAGCGGCGGGATGCGCCCCGGTCACCGGCTGAAGTTCTGGACGCCGGGCGGCTCCTCGACCCCGATGTTCACCGACGAGCATCTCGACGTCCCCCTTGATTACGAAGGAGTGGGCGCCGCGGGTTCCATGCTCGGCACGAAAGCACTCCAGTGCTTCGACGAGACGACCTGTGTCGTCCGCGCCGTCACCCGCTGGACCGAGTTCTACGCCCACGAGTCCTGCGGCAAGTGCACGCCCTGCCGTGAAGGGACGTACTGGCTCGTGCAGTTGCTGCGTGACATCGAGGCCGGCAAGGGCGTCATGTCCGACCTCGACAAGCTCAACGACATCGCCGACAACATCAACGGCAAGTCCTTCTGCGCCCTCGGCGACGGTGCCGCCTCGCCGATCTTCTCCTCGCTCAAGTACTTCCGCGAGGAGTACGAGCAGCACATCACGGGCCGCGGCTGCCCCTTCGACCCGGCCAGGTCCACGGCCTGGGCGGACAAGCACACGGAGGTGAACGCATGACAGTGACCACCAGCGCTCCCTCCGGAGGCGGGGAAGCGGCGGTCCCGCCGGAGGATCTCGTCTCGCTGACGATCGACGGCATCGAGATGAGCGTGCCCAAGGGCACCCTCGTCATCCGGGCCGCCGAACAACTCGGCATCGAGATCCCCCGGTTCTGCGACCACCCGCTCCTCGACCCGGCCGGCGCCTGCCGCCAGTGCATCGTCGAGGTCGAGGGCCAGCGCAAGCCCATGGCGTCCTGCACGATCACCTGTACGGACGGGATGGTCGTCAAGACTCAACTCACCTCGCCGGTCGCCGAGAAGGCACAGCACGGTGTGATGGAGCTGCTGCTCATCAACCACCCGCTGGACTGCCCGGTCTGCGACAAGGGCGGCGAGTGCCCCCTGCAGAACCAGGCGATGTCGCACGGCCAGTCCGAGTCCCGGTTCGAGGGCCGGAAGCGGACGTACGAGAAGCCCGTCCCCATCTCCACACAGGTGCTGCTCGACCGCGAGCGGTGCGTCCTGTGCGCCCGCTGCACCCGCTTCTCCAACCAGATCGCGGGCGACCCCATGATCGAGCTGATCGAGCGGGGCGCGCTCCAGCAGGTCGGCACCGGTGACGGCGACAAGTTCGAGTCGTACTTCTCCGGGAACACGATCCAGATCTGCCCGGTGGGCGCGCTCACGTCGGCGGCGTATCGCTTCCGCTCGCGCCCCTTCGACCTCATCTCCTCGCACTCCGTGTGCGAACACTGCTCCGGCGGCTGCGCGACGCGCACCGACCACCGGCGCGGCAAGGTGATGCGGCGCCTCGCGGCGCCGGACCCCGAGGTCAACGAGGAATGGCTCTGCGACAAGGGGCGGTTCGGGTTCCGGTACGCGCAGCAGCGCGACCGCCTCGACACGCCCCTGGTGCGCAACGCCGAGGGCGTCCTCGAGCCCGCTTCCTGGCCGGAGGCCCTGGAGGCCGCCGCGCAGGGGCTGACGGCGGCCCGCGGCCGGGCCGGAGTTCTCACCGGCGGCCGGCTCGCCATCGAGGACGCCTACGCGTACAGCAAGTTCGCGCGCGTGGCCCTCGGCACGAACGACATCGACTTCCGCGCGCGCGTGCACAGCTCCGAGGAGGCCGACTTCCTGGCCGCCAAGGTTGCCGGACGCGGCCGGGACCTCGACGGGACGGGCGTCACGTACACCTCTCTGGAGAAGGCGCCCGCCGTCCTGCTGGCGGGCTTCGAGTCGGAGGAGGAGGCGCCCGGCGTCTTCCTGCGGCTGCGCAAGGCATGGCGCGGGCACGGGCAGAAGACCTTCTCCCTCGCCACGCACGCCACACGCGGCCTGGAGAAGGCGGGCGGCACACTGCTGCCGGCGGCGCCCGGCACCGAGACCGAGTGGCTGGACGCGCTCGCGAGCGGTGTCGGCCTGGAAGGCGACGGGGCCAAGGCAGCCGAGGCGCTGCGCGCCGAGGGCGCGGTGATCGCCGTCGGTGAGCGGCTGGCCGCCGTGGCGGGCGGGCTGACCGCCGCCGTGCGGGCCGCCACCGCCACCGGTGCCCGGCTGGTGTGGATCCCGCGCCGGGCCGGGGAGCGCGGCGCGATCGAGGCGGGCGCGCTTCCGTCGCTGCTGCCCGGCGGACGCCCGGCAACCGACCCGCGCGCGCGGGACGAGGTCGCGGTCGCCTGGGGCGTATCCGAACTCCCGCACCGCTACGGCCGGGACACCGGCCAGATCGTGGAGGCGGCCGCAGGCGGCGAACTGCGGGCCCTGGTGGTCGCGGGCGTGGAGGTCGCCGACCTTCCCGACCCGGCACGCGCGCGTGCGGCGCTGTCCGAGGTGGGCTTCCTGGTGTCGCTCGAACTGCGGCCCAGTGAGGTCACCGAGCACGCGGACGTCGTCCTGCCGGTCGCCGCGGTCGCTGAGAAGGCCGGAAGCTTCCTCAACTGGGAAGGCCGGGTCCGCTCCTTCGAGGCAGCCCTCAAGCCCGACCAGATGACCCGGCCCCTGGCACCCACCGACGCGCGCGTCCTGCAGATGCTGGCCGACGCCATGGACGTACACCTGGGGCTGCCGGATCTGCGCACCACGCGCGCGGAACTCGACCGGCTCGGTGCCTGGGACGGGCCGCGTGCCACCGAACCCCTGGAGACCGGGGTGCAGTTGCCCCGTCCGGCAGCCGGAGAGGCCGTACTGGCCGGGCACCGGCTGCTGCTCGACCGGGGGCGTCTCCAGGAGGGCGACGAAGCGCTCGCCGGGACCCGGCACGCCGCACACGCGCGCGTGTCGGCCGCCACGGCCGCCGAGGCCGGGGTCAAGAACGGCGACGTCCTCGCCGTGACGGGTCCCGCCGGAGTGGCCGAACTCCCGCTGCAGATCACCGAGATGCCCGACCGCGTGGTCTGGCTCCCGCTGAACTCGACCGGTGGGGGCGTCGCCTCCGACACCGGCGCGCTGCCCGGCGCACTCGTCCGCATCGGCCCGGCGACGATCGCCGCCGAGGCCCCCAAGGAGGTGAAGGCATGACGCCGTACCTCGCCGCTGAAGACCTCTCGATGTTCGGCAACGACCCCTGGTGGCTGGTCGTCGTCAAAGCGGTGTTCTGCTTCGCCTTCCTGATGGTGACCGTGCTCTTCTCCATCGTGTGGGAGCGCAAGGTCGTCGCCTGGATGCAGCTGCGCATCGGCCCCAACCGGCACGGGCCCTGGGGCATGCTCCAGTCGCTCGCCGACGGCGTGAAGCTGATGCTCAAGGAAGACCTCATCGTCAAGCGCGCGGACAAGGTGGTCTACGTCCTCGCGCCGATCGTCGCGGCCATCCCGGCCTTCATGGCGATCGCGGTGATCCCCTTCGGGCCCGCGGACGACGAGGTCTCGATCTTCGGTCAGCGCACCACGATGCAGCTCACCGACCTGCCGATCGCGATGCTCTACATCCTCGCGGTGGCCTCGGTGGGCATCTACGGGATCGTGCTCGCCGGCTGGAGTTCGGGATCCACCTATCCGCTGCTGGGCGGTCTGCGGTCCTGCGCGCAGATGATCTCGTACGAGATCGCCATGGGCGCCGCGTTCGCCTCGGTGTTCCTCTACTCCGGGTCGATGTCGACCTCGACGATCGTCGAGCAGCAGCACGACCGCTGGTACATCGTCCTGCTGCCGGTCTCGTTCCTCATCTACATCGTGACGATGATCGGCGAGACCAATCGCGCCCCCTTCGACATGCCGGAGTCCGAGGGCGACCTCGTCGGCGGCTTCAACACCGAGTACTCGTCGATCAAGTTCGCGCTGTTCATGCTCGCCGAGTACGTGAACATGGTGACCGTCTCGGCCGTGGCGACGACGCTCTTCCTGGGCGGCTGGCGGGCCCCGTGGCCGATCAGCACCTTCTGGGAGGGCGCCAACCACGGCTGGTGGCCGATGCTCTGGTTCGTGGTGAAGGTGCAGCTCCTGCTGTTCTTCTTCATCTGGCTGCGCGGCACGCTGCCGCGCGTCCGCTACGACCAGCTCATGAAGCTCGGCTGGAAGGTACTCATCCCGGTCTCCGTGGTCTGGCTGATGCTCGTCGCGACGGTACGGACGCTGCGCAACGAGCACGTGGCCTTCGCGAACATCGCCCTGTACGTCGGCGGAGGCGTCCTCGTCCTCCTGTTGCTGTCGTTCATCGCGGACATCTTCCGCGACAAGCAGGGGGCTCAGGAGACGCCCGCCGAGCCCGCCGCCTTCGACCCGATGGCCGGTGGATTCCCCGTGCCCCCGCTGCCCGGCCAGGAGCTGCCGCCGGTGCCGCGGCGCCGTTCGCGCCGTGAGCGGGAGCTGGTTGTCAGTGGCGGGTCCGATACTGCGAGTGATGGACCGGTTACCGGATCTCGTGACGGAAAGGAGGGGTCCGATGGCTGAGGAGCCGAAGGAGACCAAACCCGGTTTCCAGAACCCCGTCGCCGGTTTCGGCGTGACCTTCAAGGCCATGTTCAAGAAGCGGCTGACCGAGCAGTACCCGGAGCAGCAGAAGACCACCGCGCCGCGGTTCCACGGCCGGCACCAGCTCAACCGCCATCCTGACGGTCTGGAGAAGTGCGTCGGCTGTGAGCTGTGCGCCTGGGCCTGCCCCGCGGACGCCATCTATGTGGAGGGCGCGGACAACACCGAGGAGGAGCGCTACTCCCCGGGCGAGCGCTACGGTCGCGTCTACCAGATCAACTACGCCCGCTGCATCCTGTGCGGCCTGTGCATCGAGGCGTGCCCCACGCGCGCGCTGACGATGACGAACGAGTTCGAGCTCGCGGACAGCAGCCGCGCCAACCTCATCTACACCAAGGAGCAGCTGCTCGCCGGCCTGGAGGAGGGCATGGTCGAGACACCTCACTCGATCTTCCCGGGCACGGACGAGCAGGACTACTACCGGGGTCTGGTGACCGAGGCCGCGCCCGGAACCGAGCGCCAGGTGGCCGTCTCCAAGGGCGAGTCGCACCCCTCGGCCACTCCTTCGGGTACGGCCGCCGGAGAGGGGGAGAAGGCATGACCGACCTGGCCGCGTACTCCACCTCCACCGGAGAGGCATTCCAGTTCTGGGTGCTCGGCACCATCGCGGTGATCGGCGCCCTGTGCACCGTCTTCATGAGGAAGTCCGTGCACAGCGCGCTGTGCCTCGCCGGGACCATGATCATCCTGGCGGTGTTCTACCTCGCCAACGGCGCGTACTTCCTGGGCATCGTCCAGATCGTCGTCTACACCGGCGCGATCATGATGCTCTTCCTCTTCGTCGTCATGCTCGTCGGTGTCACCGCGGCGGACTCGCTGAGGGAGACCATCAAGGGGCAGCGCTGGCTGGCCCTGGTCTGCGGACTCGGCTTCGGGGTCCTACTGTTCGCCGGAATCGGCAACGCGTCGATCAAGGACTTCAACGGCCTGGCGAAGGCGAACGCGAACGGCAACGTGGAGGGCCTCGCCGCCCTCATCTTCACGAAGTACGTGTTCGCCTTCGAGATCACCGGCGCCCTGCTCATCACGGCCGCCGTCGGTGCCATGGTGCTGACGCACCGCGAGCGCACCGAGCGGCCCAAGACCCAGCGCGAGCTGTCCGAGCAGCGCGTACGTGAGGGCAAGCACGTACCGCCGCTGCCGGCACCGGGTGTGTACGCCCGGCACAACGCGGTGGACGTCGCGGGCCTGCTGCCCGACGGCACTCCGTCCGAGCTGACCGTCAGCAAGACGCTGCGCGACCGCGGGCAGATCCGTGACGTGTCGGCCGAGGCGCTGAACGACCTGAAGGCGCTGGAGCAGCGCGCCGAGGAGCGCCTGGAGCGCACGAAGACGGAGGAGGCGTCCAAGTGAATCCGGTCAACTACCTCTATCTCGCCGCCCTGTTGTTCACGATCGGCGCCACCGGTGTGCTGATCAGGCGGAACGCGATCGTGGTGTTCATGTGCATCGAGCTCATGCTCAACGCCTGCAACCTCACCTTCGTGGTCTTCTCCCGGATGCACGGCAATCTCGACGGCCAGATCATCGCCTTCTTCACGATGGTCGTCGCCGCCGCGGAGGTCGTGGTCGGGCTCGCGATCATCGTGTCGCTGTTCCGTTCCCGCCACTCGGCCTCGGTCGACGACGCCAGCCTGATGAAGCTGTAAGGGGTCGCTGAATCGTGGAGAACCTGATTGCGCTGCTGGTAGCGGCGCCTCTGCTCGGAGCGGTCGTCCTGCTGTGCGGCGGACGGCGGCTCGACGCCGTCGGCCAGTGGATCGGCACCGCGTTCGCGGCCGCCTCCTTCGTGATCGCCGCCGTGCTCTTCGCCGACATGCTGGGGAAGGGTCCTGAGGACCGGACCTTCACGCAGCATCTGTACAGCTGGATCGCCGTCGGACACTTCCGGGCGGACGTCGGCTTCCAGCTCGACCAGCTGTCGATGACGTTCGTCCTGCTGATCACCGGTGTCGGCTCGCTCATCCACCTGTACTCGATCGGGTACATGGAGCACGACGAGCGCCGCCGCCGCTTCTTCGGCTATCTGAACCTGTTCCTGGCGGCGATGCTGCTGCTCGTCCTCGCCGACAACTACCTTCTGCTGTACGTCGGCTGGGAGGGCGTCGGTCTCGCCTCGTACCTGCTGATCGGCTTCTGGCAGCACAAGCCCAGCGCGGCCACCGCCGCCAAGAAGGCGTTCCTGGTCAACCGTGTGGGCGACATGGGCCTGTCCATCGCCATCATGCTGATGTTCACGACCTTCGGGACCTTCGCCTTCGGGCCGCTGCTCGGCGCCGAGGGGCACCCGGGAGTGGCCGGGGACGCCACCCAGGGCAAGCTCACGGCCATCGCCCTGATGCTGCTGCTCGCCGCCTGCGGCAAGTCCGCCCAGGTGCCGCTGCAGTCCTGGCTCGGGGACGCGATGGAGGGCCCGACCCCGGTCTCGGCCCTCATCCACGCCGCCACCATGGTGACCGCGGGTGTCTACCTGATCGTGCGCTCGGCCGCTGTCTTCAACGCGGCGCCCGACGCCCAGCTCGTCGTCACCGTCGTGGGCGGGGTCACGCTCCTGTTCGGTGCGATCGTCGGTTGCGCGAAGGACGACATCAAGAAGGCGCTGGCCGGCTCGACCATGTCGCAGATCGGCTACATGGTGCTGGCGGCGGGCCTCGGCCCCATCGGCTACGTCTGGGCGATCATGCACCTGGTGACGCACGGCTTCTTCAAGGCCGGTCTCTTCCTCGGCGCGGGTTCGGTCATGCACGGCATGAACGACGAGGTCGACATGAGGAAGTTCGGCGGCCTCAGGAAGTACATGCCGATCACGTTCGTGACCTTCGGCCTCGGCTATCTCGCGATCATCGGCTTCCCGGGCCTGTCCGGCTTCTTCTCCAAGGACAAGATCATCGAAGCGGCCTTCGCCAAGGGCGGCACCGAGGGCTGGATCCTCGGCAGCGTGACCCTGCTGGGCGCGGCGATCACCGCGTACTACATGACGCGCGTGATGATCATGACCTTCTTCGGGGAGAAGCGCTGGCAGCCCGACGCGGAGGGCCACGAGCCGCACCCGCACGAGTCGCCCCGGTCCATGACGATCCCGATGATCGTGCTGGCCTTCGGATCGGTCTTCGCGGGCGCCTACTTCAGCATCGGCGACCGCTTCCTGCACTGGCTGGAGCCGGTCACCGGGCACTCGGAGGGCAACTCGCCCGTCAGCGCCCTCACGGTCACCCTGGCCACCATGGTGCTGCTGGTCGTCGGCGCCGGCATCGCCTACCTCCAGTACGGCCGCAGCTCCGTCCCGGTCGTCGCCCCGCGCGGCTCCCTGCTCACCCGGGCGGCCCGACGCGACCTGTACCAGGACGACTTCAACCATGTCGTGCTGGTGCGCGGCGGTGAGCACCTCACCCGCTCCCTGGTGTACGTCGACCACACTCTGGTCGACGGAGTCGTCAACGGGACGGCCGCCTCGGTGGGCGGCCTCTCCGGGCGGCTGCGCAAGCTGCAGAACGGCTATGCGCGCAGTTACGCGGTCTCGATGTTCGGCGGTGCGGCGATCATCGTCGCCGCGACCCTGCTGATGAGGGCGGTCTGATACCGATGTCCTTTCCTCTGCTGACAGCGACGGCGGCGCTCCCGGCCCTCGGGGCGATCGCCACGGCCGCCGTGCCGGCCGCGCGGCGCGTCGCCGCCAAGTGGCTGGCACTGTCCGTCTCCCTCGGCACCCTGGTGCTCGCCGCGGTCACCCTGGTGCGTTTCGACCCCGGCGGCGACCGTTACCAGCTCACCGAATCCCACGCCTGGATCCCGGACTTCGGGGTGAGCTACCAGCTGGGCGTGGACGGGATCGGGGTGGCGCTCGTCGCGCTCACCGCGCTGCTGATGCCGTTCGTGATCCTGGCGGGCTGGCACGACGCCGACCCGCACGAGACCGGAAGCAGGCGCTGGCGTCCGACCCAGGGTTTCTTCGCCCTGATCCTGGCCGTCGAGGCGATGGTGATCATCTCCTTCGAGGCCACCGACGTCTTCCTCTTCTACGTCTTCTTCGAAGCCATGCTGATCCCGATGTACTTCCTGATCGGTGGCTTCGGGGACCGCGCCCACGAACACGGTGACGCGGCGGCGGCGACCCAACGCTCGTACGCCGCGGTGAAGTTCCTCCTCTACAACCTGGTCGGCGGCCTGATCATGCTGGCCGCCGTGATCGGCCTCTACGTAGTGGCCGGAAGCTTCTCGCTCCAGGAGATCGTCCAGGCCCGGGCCAACGGGTCGCTGCACATGGCGACCAGCACCGAGCGGTGGCTCTTCCTCGGCTTCTTCTTCGCCTTCGCGGTGAAGGCACCCCTGTGGCCGCTGCACACCTGGCTGCCCAACGCCATGGGTGAGGCCACCGCGCCGGTCGCCGTGCTGATCACGGCGGTCGTCGACAAGGTCGGCACCTTCGCGATGCTCCGCTTCTGCCTCCAGCTCTTCCCGGAGGCGAGCAAGTGGGCGACGCCCGTGATCCTCGTCCTGGCACTGATCAGCATCATCTACGGGGCGCTGCTCGCGGTCGGACAGCGGGACATCAAGCGACTGGTCGCCTACGCGTCGATCTCGCACTTCGGGTTCATCATCCTGGGCATCTTCGCGATGACCAGTCAGGGCCAGTCGGGCGCCACGCTCTACATGGTCAACCACGGGATCTCGACCGCCGCCCTGATGCTGGTGGCCGGCTTCCTGATCTCGCGGCGCGGCTCGCGTCTGATCGCCGACTACGGAGGGGTGCAGAAAGTCGCCCCGGTGCTCGCCGGCACCTTCCTGATCGGCGGCCTCGCGACGCTGTCGCTCCCGGGTCTCGCACCCTTCGTGAGTGAATTCCTGGTTCTGGTGGGCGCGTTCGAGCGCTACCCGGCCGTCGGCATCGTCGCCACCTTCGGCATCGTCCTCGCCGCGCTCTACACCCTCGTCCTCTACCAGCGGACGATGACGGGCCCGGTCAAGGCGGAGGTCGCCGAGATGCCCGACCTCAGGGTGCGCGAGCTCCTGGTGGTCGCCCCGCTGATCGCTCTGCTGATCTTCCTGGGCGTCTACCCGAAGCCGCTCACCGACATCGTCAACCCGGCGGTCAACCAGACCATGTCAGATGTACACAAGACGGACCCCCAGCCCGCGGTGGAGGCGGCCAAGTGAGCGCATCAGCCGTCCACAGCCTGTGGACAACGGCGGCAACCGCAGCCGAGCCGATCTCCAAGATCAACGCACCGAAGATCGAATATGGGCAATTGTCGCCCACCTTGATCGTCATCGGCGCGGCGATCATCGGGGTGCTGGTCGAGGCCTTCGTGCCGCGCAAGTCGCGTTACTACGCACAGGTGTTCGTCGCCGTCGTCGCACTGGCCGCGGCGTTCGCCGCGGTCGTCGCGCTCGCGGCGGGCGGATACGGCACGACAAAGGCGCACATCGCCGCGATGGGCGCGATCGCCGTCGACGGACCATCCCTGTTCCTCCAGGGCACGATCCTGCTCGCCGGTATCCTCGGCGTCTTCACCTTCGCCGAGCGGCGCCTCGACCCCGAGGCGCACGGGAACCGGGTCGACTCCTTCGCCGCGCAGGCCGCGTCCGTGCCCGGCAGCGACAGCGAGAAGGCCGCCGTGAAGGCCGGGTTCACCACCACCGAGGTGTTCCCGCTGCTGCTCTTCGCGATCAGCGGCATGCTGGTCTTCCCCTCGGCCAACGACCTGCTGACCCTGTTCATCGCGCTGGAGGTCTTCTCCCTCCCGCTGTACCTCCTGTGTGCCGTGGCCCGCCGCAAGCGGCTCATGTCGCAGGAGGCCGCGGTCAAGTACTTCCTGCTCGGCGCCTTCGCCTCCGCGTTCACGCTCTTCGGCATCGCCCTGCTGTACGGCTACGCGGGCTCGGTGTCGTATGCGACGATCGCGCACGTCGTCGACGGCACGGTCACGAACGTCGACCCGGCGCTCGCCGGCACCATGGGCAACGACGTACTGCTGCTCATCGGAATGGCCTTGATCGTGATGGGTCTGCTCTTCAAGGTCGGCGCCGTGCCCTTCCACATGTGGACACCGGACGTCTACCAGGGCGCGCCGACCCCGGTCACCGGCTTCATGGC
This sequence comes from Streptomyces sp. NPDC091209, assembly GCF_044757755.1. Classification (NCBI taxonomy): domain Bacteria; kingdom Bacillati; phylum Actinomycetota; class Actinomycetes; order Kitasatosporales; family Streptomycetaceae; genus Streptomyces; species Streptomyces sp. NPDC091209. The sequence goes on from NZ_JBIVVR010000015.1 coordinate 134,041, forward strand.
GGCGGCGACCAAGGTGGCCGCGTTCGGCGCGCTGCTGCGCCTGCTGTACGTCGTCCTGCCGGGCCTGCGCTGGGACTGGCGGCCGGTCATGTGGGCCGTGGCGATCGTCACCATGCTGGGCGGCGCGATCGTCGCGATCACCCAGACCGACATCAAGCGGCTCCTGGCGTACTCGTCGATCGCGCACGCCGGATTCATCCTCGCCGGTGTCATCGCGACCTCGCCGGACGGCGTCTCGTCGGTCCTCTTCTACCTGGGCGCGTACTCGTTCGTCACGATCGGCGCCTTCGCCGTCGTCACGCTCGTGCGGGACGCGGGCGGCGAGGCCACGCACCTGTCCAAGTGGGCGGGTCTCGGACGCAGGTCTCCGCTGGTGGCCGCGGTGTTCGCGGTGTTCCTGCTGGCCTTCGCGGGGATCCCGCTCACCTCGGGGTTCGCCGGAAAGTTCGCCGTGTTCAAGGCGGCGGCCGAGGGCGGCGCGGGCGCACTGGTCGTGGTCGGTGTGATCTCGTCGGCCATCGCGGCGTTCTTCTACATCCGCGTGATCGTGCTGATGTTCTTCAGCGAGCCGAAGCCCGAGGGGCCGACGGTCGCCGTGCCGTCCCCGCTGACCACGACGGCCATCGCGGTGGGGGTGGCGGTCACGCTGGTGCTCGGTGTCGCGCCGCAGTACTTCCTGAACCTGGCGAGCCAGGCCGGGGTCTTCGTGCGCTGAGCAGGGCCTTGCGCGGTTCGGGCCCCGCTCCCTCCAAGGGGAGCGGGGCCCGAGGCGTTCTCAGTGGGCGGAGTGGGCGGTGGCCGACGATGCGGAGGGGGCCTTGCCCGACGCGCCGGAGGGGGCCTTGCCCGACGATCCGGAGTGGGTTGTGCCGGACGAGTGGGACTGAGCCGGGGCGGCCGGGCACTTCACCCTGGGGTTCCAGCGGTTGAACAGGCCGCTGGGATTGTGCTTCCAGAGCCAGACGTGCAGGTCGTAGTGGATCGGCATCCCGGGGTAGTGACCCGGCATCGGACCGTCGAACTTCTGGCCGCCGAACATCGAGGGCCGGTCCTTGGTGGTCTTCATGTTCTGGTCCGAGTCCAGCACGATCCACTCCACCCCGGCCAGCTTGCGCTTGCCGTCCTTGCCGTCCTCGAAGAGGAGGGCCGCGGGCTTCGCCGGGTCGAGCGAGCCGTAGCGGGACTCGTTGAAGTAGTGGTAACCCATGCTGCCGTGTCCCGCGGGATCCGTGGAGCACTGATGAGGGACGTATCCGTCGGCGAGGGCGACCTTCTCGTCGAGGTACTTGACGCTGGCCATGTACGCCGTGGCCAGGTCGCGGATCTCCTTCCGGTCGGCCGGACCGTCCGAGGCCGGGGCGGGCACGGCGGACAGGGCGAGCGAGGCGGCAGCGGCTGTCACGAGGGTGAGGGCGGTCCTGAGGGGGCGCTGGGACATGCGAAGGCTCCTAGAGACGCTTGACAGGTGCACGGACGGCGCGGGTCCGTCGGATGCGGGCCCCCTCCTCCCGCCCGAGCAGCATGGCCCTCGGCCACGAAGGGCCGCCATGCAAGCGGGTCCAACGGGTTGAACCCGGGAGGGGCGCGCCGTGCAGGGGAGTGAGAGGGGTCTGGCGCCGGTACGTAGGGAAGCCGGTCCCTCGCAGCCTGTGGACAACTCTCGGACTGTCGGTGCGGACCCCTATCGTGGACGCAGTGGTCGAGGCGCGACGTACGGGGGACAGAACGATGGGCGGGACGGGTGTGATGACCGAAGCGGACGCGACGGAGACGCTGGGCGAGAGCGAGGCGCTGGCCACTCTCCACCGGGTCTTCGGGTACGACGCCTTCCGCGGCGAGCAGGAAGCGATCATCGAGCATGTGGTGGCGGGCGGTGACGCCGTCGTCCTGATGCCGACCGGTGGCGGAAAGTCCCTGTGCTACCAGATTCCTTCCCTGGTCAGACCGGGTACGGGCATTGTGGTCTCCCCGCTCATCGCGCTCATGCAGGACCAGGTCGACGCGCTGCGGGCGCTGGGCGTGCGCGCCGGGTTCATGAACTCCACTCAGGACTTCGACGAGCGGCGCGTCGTCGAGGCGGAGTTCCTGGCCGGAGAGCTGGACCTGCTCTACCTGGCCCCGGAGCGGCTGCGTCTGGACAGCACGCTCGACCTGCTGTCCCGCGGGAAGATCTCGGTCTTCGCGATCGACGAGGCGCACTGTGTGGCCCAGTGGGGCCACGACTTCCGTCCCGACTATCTGGCGCTCTCCCTGCTCGGCGAGCGCTGGCCGGACGTCCCGCGCCTCGCGCTGACGGCCACGGCCACGCGTGCGACGCACAAGGAGATCACCCAGCGCCTGGGCATGCCCACGGCCCGCCACTTCGAGGCGAGCTTCGACCGCCCCAACATCCAGTACCGGATCATTCCCAAGGCCGACCCGAAGAAGCAGTTGCTGTCCTTCCTGCGCGAGGAGCACGCGGGCGACGCGGGCATCGTGTACTGCCTCTCGCGCAACTCGGTGGAGAAGACGGCCGAGTTCCTCTCCCGCAACGGCGTCGAGGCCGTGCCGTACCACGCGGGTCTGGACTCGGGCACCCGTGCCGCGCACCAGTCCCGCTTCCTGCGGGAGGACGGCCTCGTGGTGGTCGCCACGATCGCCTTCGGCATGGGCATCGACAAGCCGGACGTACGGTTCGTCGCCCACCTGGACCTGCCGAAGTCCGTCGAGGGCTACTACCAGGAGACGGGCCGCGCCGGCCGTGACGGGCTCCCGTCCACGGCCTGGATGGCATACGGCCTCCAGGACGTGGTCCAGCAGCGCAAGATGATCCAGGGCTCGGAGGGCGACGAGGCGTTCAGACGCCGGGCCGCCGCCCATCTGGACTCGATGCTCGCCCTGTGCGAGACGGCCCAGTGCAGGCGCTCCCAGCTCCTCGCCTACTTCGGCCAGGACCCCAACACCCCGGCCTGCGGCAACTGCGACACCTGTCTGACGCCCCCGGAGACCTGGGACGGTACGGTCGCGGCGCAGAAGCTGCTGTCCACGGTGGTGCGCCTCCAGCGCGAGCGGGGCCAGAAGTTCGGCGCGGGCCAGATCGTCGACATCCTGCTGGGGCGGAAGACCGCCAAGGTGATCCAGTTCGACCACGACCAACTGTCCGTCTTCGGCATCGGCGAGGAGCTGGCGGAGGCCGAATGGCGCGGTGTCGTACGGCAGATGCTGGCTCAGGGGCTGATCGCGGTCGAGGGCGAGTACGGCACGCTGGTGCTGACCGACGCCAGCGGGACCGTGCTGCGGCGCGAGCGCGATGTGCCGCTGCGCAAGGAGTCGCCGAAGCCGGCCGCGTCCCGGTCGTCGGCACCCAAGGGCGAGCGCAAGGCCAAGGCCGCGGCTGCCGAGCTGCCCCCCGAGCTCGTCCCCGCGTTCGAGGCGCTGCGTTCCTGGCGCGGTGAGCAGGCGCGTGAGCAGGGCGTCCCGGCGTACGTCATCTTCCACGACGCCACGCTGCGGGAGATCGCCACGGTGTGGCCCACCTCGGTGAAGGACCTGGGCGGCATCAGCGGAGTGGGCGAGAAGAAGCTGGCGACCTACGGGGAGGGTGTCATCGGGGTGCTCGCCTCGCTGGGCGACGGCGCGCCCGCACCCCGGACTGTCCCCGGCGCACCCGCGGCGCCGTCGGCAGCCACCGGCACACCCGCAGGACGGTCGTCGGCCGCGGGCAGACCCGTGCCCGCGTCGGTTCCGGCGGCCACTGCGGGACCGGACCCTGACTGGCCCGAGCTGGACCAGGAGCCGGAACCCGAGGACTGGATGTAGCGGCACCGGCCGGGACCCGGGCGGCTGATCAGGCATGGGCAGGAGCGCCAGGCGTTGATCGGGTCGGTGCACGGGTGCTGGGTGGTGGAGCGGGTCGGCGCGGGGGCGCCAGGCGGTGATCGGGTCGGCGCGGGGTGCCGGGCGGCCGGTTCGTCCGAGCCTCCCGGACTGCTTCACCGGGGGCACGGTGGCCAGGATCCTGGCCACCGTGACACGGACCTCGTTTCCCCGGGAGGAACCCCTACTGGGGGACGGCCTGCGTGATGCGGCCCCGGACCTCGCCGAGGCCCACCCGGGTTCCGCCCGGCCCGGGGGCCCAGGCCGTCAGGGTGACCTCGTCGCCGTCCTCCAGGAACGTGCGCTTGCCGTCGGGGAGTTCGAGGGCGTCGCGCCCGTTCCAGGTGAGTTCGAGCAGGGAGCCGCGCTCGCCCTCGGAGGGGCCGCTGACGGTTCCGGAGCCGTAGAGGTCACCGGTGCGCAGGGAGGCTCCGTTGACCGTCATGTGGGCAAGCTGCTGCGCGGCCGTCCAGTACATGGTGGAGAAGGGCGGTTCGGAGACGACGTGGCCGTTGATGGCGACGGAGATCCGCAGGTCGTAGCCGCCCGGGTCCTCGGAGGCGTCGTCGAGATAGGGAAGGAGGGGGTGCGTGCGGGCGGGAGACGCCACGCGGGCCTCGTCGAGGGCGTCGAGCGGGGTGATCCACGCCGACACGGACGTGGCGAACGACTTACCGAGGAACGGGCCGAGGGGGACGTACTCCCAGGCCTGGATGTCCCGTGCCGACCAGTCGTTGAGGAGGCAGAGGCCGAAGACGTGGTCGCGGTAGTCGCCCAGCCGCACCGGCCGGCCCTGTTCCGAGGGGGTGCCGACCACGAAGCCGACCTCCGCCTCGATGTCCAGGCGGATCGAGGGGCCGAAGACGGGGGCGGCGTCCGCGGGGGCCTTGCGCTGGCCCGACGGGCGTACGACATCCGTGCCAGAGACCACGACCGTGCCGGAGCGGCCGTGATAGCCGATCGGAAGGTGCTTCCAGTTGGGCGTGAGGGAGTCGGCGGCGTCCGGGCGGAAGATCTGGCCGACGTTCCGGGCGTGGTTCTCGGAAGCGTAGAAGTCGACGTAGTCCGCGACCGTGAACGGGAGGTGCAGCGTCACCTCGGAGAGCGGGTGGAAATGGGGAGCGAGGGTCTCCCGGTGGGCCGGGACGGTCACCCAGGCCGTCAGCGCGCGCCGGACATCGGACCAGGCGGTGCGGCCCGCGGCGAGCAGCGGGTCGAGGCTCGGCTGAGCGAGCAGCCCGGCGTACGGGGAGCCCAGCGAGCGGGCCGCGGCGCCCGCGTCGAGGACGTGGTCCCCGAGCCGTACGCCGACGCGCCGTTCGGGGGCGCCGGCCGGGCCGGCCAGGGAGAACACGCCGTACGGCAGGTTGTGCGGGCCGAAGGGATCGCCCTCGGGGACATCGAAGGGGGGCATCGGTTGGTGCCTCGCTTTCGGATTCGTACGCGCCATGTGATCGATGCGTTCCACGCGTTTCATGTGGTCGGGGCACACGTTACGGGGGAGTGACCATGCTGTGGCAGGGCCTAAAGAGTTTGCAATGTCCGAATTGGCCTTGTCGGACGCGGTAATTCCGGCTTAGCGTCCTTTGGGGGACACGGACGGGGTGGGTCCGGTCCGTAGGGGGGACATGTGGGGGGACCCATGGCCAGGAGCTCCAGGAGTGTGCCGGTCGACGTCGACCGGGAAGTTCCGGGCCTCATAGTGAAGTTCGGCGACTACCCGCTGCACCACGGCGGTGTGGGCGCCATACGGAGTCTGGGCCGACTCGGCATTCCGATGTACGCGATCACCGAGGACCGTTACACACCGGCCGCGAGCTCGCGCTATCTGCGGCGCGCCTTCGTCTGGCCGACCACCGGGACGGAGGAACCGGAGCGGCTCGTCGAGGGGCTGCTGCGCATGGGCCGGCGCATCGGCCGTCCCACGGTCCTCGTCCCGACGGACGAAGAGGCCGCCGTACTGATCGCCGAGCACCAGGAGGAACTGGCCGACCGTTTTCTCTTCCCGCGGGTGGACGCCAAGCTGCCGCGCCGGCTGGCCAGCAAGCAGGGGCTGCACGAACTGTGCGTGGAGCACGGCATCCCCAGCCCGGAGGCGGCCTTTCCCCAGTCGTACGACGAGATCGAGGCGTTCGCCGAGAAGGCGCGCTTCCCCGTCGTCGCCAAGAACCGCGAGGCGTTCGTGCGCCGCAGCAGCCCCGCGGTGAACGGCACCACGAAGATCGCGACCCGCGAGGGACTGCTCACCCTCGCCCGGGAGTGGGGCGCGCAGCCCGGCGTGATCCTCCAGGAGTACCTGCCGCGGGAGGAGGCGGAGGACTGGATCGTGCACGCCTACTTCGGCGCGGACTCGGCGCCGCTCGCGATGTTCACGGGGGTGAAGGTCCGCTCCTGGCCGCCGCACGCGGGCATGACGGCGAACGCGTACGTCGTGGACAATCCGGAACTCGCGGACCTCGCCGCGCGTTTCATCAAACAGATCGGCTTCAGCGGAATCGTCGACCTCGACCTGCGGTTCGACCGCCGCGACGGTCAGTACAAGCTTCTCGACTTCAACCCGCGCGTGGGCGCGCAGTTCCGGCTCTTCGAGAACGAGTCGGGGATCGACGTCGTCCGTGCCATGCATTTGGACGTGACCGGACGTGCCGTTCCCGAGGGGGAACAGCGGGCCGGTCACCGTTACATCGTGGAGAACATCGACCTGCCGGCTCTGCTCGCCTACCGGCGCAGCGGCTATACGACCCCGCACGCGCCGGCCCGCGCGAGCGGTACGGAGCTGGCGTGGCTCGCGGGTGACGACCTGCGGCCGTTCTTCACGATGCTGGCCCGCTTCGTGGGGCCGGGAGCGAAACATCTCTATCAGCTGTGGCGGACCAACCGCCGCGGCAGCACGAACAGTTCTACCGCGAAGTAGGCGTAGTACGTCCTGGGGAGGGGACTTCGTGATTCATCCGGTAGCAGTCATCGGTGCGGGGCCGTTCGGCCTGTCCACCGCCGCCCATCTGCGGGCGCGTGGTGTCCCGGTGCGTGTCTTCGGCGAGCCCATGGTCAGCTGGCGTGACCACATGCCCGAGGGAATGCTCCTCAAGTCGACCCCGGCCGCGTCCAGTATCGACGCTCCGCAGCAGGGGCACACGCTCGGAGACTATTGCACCGCGGCGGGCATACCGCGCCTGGTCACGGACGAGGACATCATCCCGGTCGACACGTTCATCGCGTACGGGGAGTGGTTCCAGCAGAAGCTGGTGCCCGACCTGGAGCGGGTGCGGGTCGTGTCGATCGACCGGAAGGGCGGCCGGGAGGGGGCGGGCCGGTCCGAGGGGTTCGAACTCAAGCTGGACTCGGGGGAGTCGTTCACCGCGCGGGCGGTCGTGGTGGCCACCGGGCTCTCCGGGCTGGCCCATCTGCCTCCCGAGCTCGCGGGGGCGGCGGCCGACGGTCCCACGCCGACCGGCCCGGTCTCGCACAGCTCGCAGCAGCACGACCTGAGCCGCTTCTCCGGCAAGGAGCTGATAGTCGTCGGCGCGGGGCAGTCCGCCCTGGAGACGGCGGCACTCGCGGCGGAGGCCGGCGCGCAGGTGCTGGTGGTGTCCCGGGGCAAGGGCGCCGTCGACTTCGGCGCGCCGCCGTGGAAGCAGCCCAGGTTGCGTCCCGAGTCGCCGTTCGGGCGCGCCTGGTCCCTGTGGGCGCTGAGCTACTATCCGCAGCCCTATCGCTATCTGCCCGCCCAGGCCCGGCACTACCTGGTCCGCCGGGTGCTCGGTCCGCTCGGTGCCTGGTGGCTCCGTGACCGTTTCGAGGGCAAGGTCGCGGTCCGTGAGGTCCAGCGGATCGTCGGCGCCTCGGCCCCCGACGGCAGCCCGGTCCTCACGGTGCAGACCCATGGCGGCCGGGTGGACGAGATCTCCGCCGATCATGTGATCGCGGCGACCGGCTATCGCGTCGACATCGCCGCGATGGACTTCCTCGGGCACGAGCTCCGCGCGGAGCTGGCGGTGAGCCGCGGCACACCGAGGCTGGGTGCCGGGTTCCGGTCCTCCGTTCCCGGGCTGTACTTCACGGGTCTGCCTGCGGCGGCCTCGTACGGGCCGGTGATGCGCTTCGTGTGCGGGACGGAGTTCGCCTCCTCGCGGCTGGCGGGGCATCTGGTGGCGGCGCACGGGTGAGGTGAGGGACGGCCGGCGGTGAGCACGGCCGACGCTGCGTGCGGCCGAGGGTGAGCACGGCCGACGGTGGGTGCGGCCGAGGGTGAGCACGGCCGACGGTGGGAGCGGCTGAGGGGCGGCGGCCGTCGCCCCTCAGCCGGCTGGTCCCTTCGGGCGGCCGGGGTGTGGACCCGCGGCTCCTTGGGGGCTGCCGGCTCCTCGGAGCGGCGGGTGCCTCCGGGCGGATAGGTTTTCGGCCCTCGGTTCCTCGGGACGGCTGGGTCCTCGGCCGCTGGCTCCTTGGGGTGCCGGTTCCCTTGGCTCTCGGCCTTCGGCTCTCGGCCTTCGGCCCTCGGCCCTTTGTCCACGCCCTCACGTCGACGCGCTCGAAGTTGATCCCGTCCGTGGGGGCTTGGGGGGCTCAACAAATACGGGCCCAACAGGCGTGTCTCTCCTCGGACTTGGCGATGATCCCCGGCGATTCCCGTCGAGATGCGTGCCGTTACCGAGTCGGCCGGTCAGGTCGGCCTTTCATCGGCTCGGCCTGTCGCCGAGTGACCCGTCACCGAGTTGGCCTGCCGCCAGGGCGTGTTGGGGTGTTGTGGTCGGTCGTGTGCGGGAAAGTCGGTGTGGGCGGAAGCGGACCGTGCGTGATCCGAAGCGGTCGCAACGCGCTTACCACCGTACGGTGAACGGCGTTGCTGACGGGATACCGGACGTCGTCCGGTTCACGCCGGGCCGATGAGTCGTTCGATCCGTATTCTTCGGATCATGGCCGCTCCGACTGCATATTCACTCATCGCCACTGACCTGGACGGAACGCTGCTGCGCGGCGACGACACACTCTCCGACCGGTCACGCGCCGCGTTGGCGAAGGTGATCCAGGCGGGTGCCCAGCACCTCGTGGTGACGGGCCGCCCCGCACCGCGGGTGCGACCGCTCCTCGATGAACTCGGCGGTGAGGGACTGGCGGTGTGCGGGCAGGGGGCGCAGCTGTACGACGCCGGAGCGGACCGCATGCTGTGGTCGGTGACCCTGGACAGGGAACTGGCGGAGACGGCACTCGGCAAGATCGAGGCGGAGGTCGGGCTGCTGTACGCGGCGGTCGACCAGGACGGCGTGGACGGACTGACGCTCATCGAGCCGGGGTATGTGATGCCGCATCCGACCCTGCCGGCCGTGCGGGTGCCGCGCCGGGACGACCTCTGGACGGAGCCGATCAGCAAGGTGTTGCTCCGTCACCCGTCCCTGTCCGACGACGAGTTGGCCTCGGCGGCGCGGGGAGTGGTCGGTTCGCTCGCGACGGTCACCATGTCGGGGCCCGGTACCGTCGAACTCCAGCCATGCGGGGTGACCAAGGCGACGGGCCTCGCTCTGGCCGCCGCGCACTTGGGACTCACCCCGTGCGCGACGCTCGCCTTCGGTGACATGCCCAATGACATCCCGATGTTCGACTGGGCCGCCCGCGGCGTGGCGATGGCCAACGCCCACCCGGAACTGAAGGCGGTGGCCGACGAGGTCACCCTGTCGAACGAGGACGACGGGATCGCGGTGGTCCTGGAACGCCTCTTCGGCTTCTAGCGGCGCCGACGCACCCGTCGGCGGCACCGGGAAGGTGCCGCCGACGGGTGCGGGCGAAGCCGAGGAAACCGGGGTGCGATCAGTAGGCGCCGTTGACGTTGTCGATGGAGCCGTAGGTCTTGGCCGCGTAGTTGCAGGCAGCCGTGATGTTCGCGACCGGGTCGTAGATGTTCATCGACGTGCCGGCGACGTGGAAGGCCTGGAACGTGGGGTCGATGACCTGGAGCAGCCCCTTGGAGGGGATGCCCGCGGCGGCGTTGGAGTCCCAGTTGTTGATGGCGTTGGGGTTGCCGGAGGACTCGCGCATCACGTTGCGGTAGATGCCGTCGTAGCTGCCCGGTATGCCCGCCTTGGCCATGACGTCCAGGGACTGCTTGATCCAGCCGTCGAGGTTGTTGGCGTACGTCTTGAGAGACGCCTGGGTGGCGGTGGCCACCGTGGACTTGGCGACGGCCGGGGTCGCGTTCGCCGTGGTCCGCACAACCGTCGACTTCAGCTTCTTCGTGCCCACGGTCAGCTTCAGGCCCGGACGGATCAGTGCGGGGTTGTCGCCGATGACCGCGCGGTTCGCCGCGTACAGCTTCTTCCAGCCACCGCTCGCGGGGTGCTTCTGTGCCACCTTGGAGAGGGTGTCGCCCGCGACCACCTTGTAGGTGACGAGCTGCACGTTGGGGATCACCGCGGTGTGGGCGGCCTTCGTGAGCTGCGGGGCCTGCGCCGGAGTCGCGGCGTGGGCGCCGGTGGCGCTCACGAGCGGAAGGGCGAGGGCGATGCCACCGGTTCCGGCGGCGATCATGCCCCGGGTGATGACGTTGGTCTTCATGCGGCGGTGCTTGCCTCGTACGGGCATGACGAATTTCCTCTCCGACGCCTGCGAGGTGAGCTGTCGGGTTCGGGCGGGAGATGCCCGGCCGCGTTATAGGCGCGGCTTCACCCCTAGCCGGTCCGGTGTGTCCGGATCGGCGGCTTACCTGTGGTTCCCCCGCTCCTGCCGTGCGTGGGTTGGTGGGTTGCCGGGCGGCGGCAGGATTCGGCGATCCGCCCGGGATCGACCAGAACGTATGCGAGAGCACATGTCCGGAACAAGGCCAGATTTGACTGCGAAGATCGCTTTCGCCTGGTTAGAGCCCGGGGAAAAAGTCCGATTGCGCCGGAATTGGATCCTCAACTTGCCTTTGGCAAAGGGGTTGGTCGGAAGGCGGCGCGAGGTGGCACCCCGGCTCGCTGGTGACTCAATTCACGAGACCAAGGGTCATCAAGGCGGCATGCGGGGTAATTCGGGCATTGCGCTTCGGGTGGTGGTGGGGCGCGGTGCCCTCGGAGGACGTCGAGCGGCCCCTCGCGCAGCGAGATTCGTGGCGCGGGACACGTCGGGCGCGGCCCGTCGGGGGCCGCGGCGCGGGCCGGACGCCGGCCGGGCTCGGTGACCCGAAGCGGGCCGCTCCGGGCGCGGGGCCGAGTCCGTGCAAGCCGGACCGAGTTGCTCCGTCGCCGGGCCGAGCGCGACCCGAGCCCCGCTGAGCGCGGGGCGAAGTGCGGTCCGTGGCACCGGTGTTCGGCGTACGCGCGGGATGTCAGTGTCGGGGCGTACGACAGTCCGGCGTGGGGGTGTGCGGCGGACCGGCGCGGGGGTGACCGGTGGACTGGCGCGGTGCGACCGGCGGACCCGCGCGGGGGTGACCGGTGGACTGGCGCAGTGCGACCGGCGGACCGGCGCGGGGAGGCCCGGTGTATCGGAGTTGGGACGCCCAGGCCGATCGGAGTCGGACGCGCGACGCACAGGGAGCTCACGGGGGCCAACTCCCTTCCCCGTAAACCCTGTCGGCCAGGCCAGGCCCTGTCGGCCAGGCCAGGCCCTGTCGGCCAGGCCAGGCCCTGTCGGCCAGGCCAGGCCCTGTCGGCCAGGCCAGGCCCTGTCGGCCAGGCCAGG
>NZ_JBIVVR010000015.1:145648-191032 GCF_044757755.1 Streptomyces sp. NPDC091209
AGGCCCTGTCGACCAGGCGAGCCCTGTCTGAGAGGCGAGGCACGGTCTGTCAGGCGCGACAAGGCGAGGCGCGCGGCGAGGTCCGGCACTGCCCGGCTCGGCCCGGCCCGGCTCGACTCGGCCCGGCTCGACTCCGTCGGGCCCGGATCGGCCCGGATCGGCCCGGCCCGGCCCGGATCGGCTCGGTCCGGTCCGGTTCGGTCCGGTTCGGTCCGGTGCGGCCCGGTCCGGTTCGGTTCGGTCTGGTTCGGCCCGGCTCAGCTCGACTCGACTCGACTCGACTCGACTCGGCCCGGCCTAGCCGAGCCTGGCCCGGCGTGGCCAGGCTGGGCTAGATCGGGCCGGCCCCGTCAGCCGGCCGTGCGCGGGATTCTCTTTTCCCAGGTCCGGTGGAAGACGACCTCGTCGCCGTCCTTGCAGACGACCTCGTCGGTGGTGAGGAAGCTCCCCGCGTCGCAGGTGATGGCGGAGACCGTCTCGACGCGGGCGTCCCACGGCAGGTCCGGGCGGTGCAGCCGGATCGACCAGGTCGAGCGGGCGCGGGCGGACAGCGGGTCCGACTCGTCGATCGTGTACGTCTCCCGCGCGTCCTCCGTGCATTCGAGGCCGTCCGGGAACACTCGGGTGCCGCCGTGCCCCGGGTCCACCTCCACGCGCCAGGTGCCCGCGGCCACGTCGCGCAGGACCAGGCGTTCCGGGCGGGGCTCGTCCAGCGTCTCCGAGACGGTCACGCCGAGGGGTTCGGACTCCTCGGGCTCCCCGAAGGTGATCGAGGGGTCCGACTCCCTTGTCCGTACGGGAAGTTCCAGGGTGCTGCCGATCGCTTCCAGGGTGAAGCCCGCCTCCGAGCCCGGCCGGGGCCAGATCCAGGGCCAGTACGCGGAGGAGACGCCCAGGCGGATGCGGTGGCCCGCCGGGAACGCGTAGCCGATGGCGTTCAGGTCGAACACCACGTTCTCCGTAGTACCCGCTTTCCAGGGAACCGCCTGGTCGCGGCCCTGGCGCGCGGACAGGTTCAGGACACCTCGGGTGACGAGCGTGGACGATCCGTCCGGGGCCACGTCGCACAGTCGGGCGATCGCCTGGCCCCCGGGCGACGCGGACGTCAGCCGCAGATTGACCCGGGGGCGGCCCAGTACCCAGGTCTCCTCGGCCACCTCGAACTCGAAGCAGGCCGACCGGCCGTCCTCCTCCCGCTGGTCCGGCGGCAGGTCGGCGTCGTTGCCGAAGGGGAAGAAGCGGCCCGCGTCCACCCCCGTGTGCTGCGGGGAGCGCACCAGGACCGGGGCGCCCTGGAGCGCGTACGCGACCGGGGTCACCGAGGGCGAGGGCCAGGCCGGGTCGCCCACCCACCGGCCGGGGATCTCCCCGTACACGGTCGCCGGAGGGTGCGCGTCCATGACGTAGGAGCGCAGAAGAGGGACGGAGAGCGCGTCCGTCTCCTCGTCCCGGAGCCAGTGGTCCCACCAGCGCAGCGTCTCCTGGAGGAAACCGATCGCCGGTCCGGGCGGCAGGCCACGGTCCGGGTACTGGTGCGACCAGGGACCGATGAGACCTCGTACGCGATCCGGCGGCAGGTTCTCCACCAGGCGCAGCACCGTGTCGCGGTACGGGTCGTGCCAGCCGCCGACCGCGAGGACCGCCGCGCGGACGGCGCCGTAGTCCTCGCGGACGCTGCCGTCGCGCCAGTACGCGTCCCGGGTCTGGTGGGCCAGCCAGGTGTGCACACAGGGTTCGACCGCCTCCAGGCGCTTCACCCACATGTCGCGCCACATCACCCCGCCCACGTGCGCCGGGTCCGGCGGACGGGCGGCGAAGGCGAACTGGGTGGCCGCCCAGGCGTGCAGTCCGGCGGCGAGAACGGAACCTCCCGCGTAGTGCACGTCGTTGTCATAGCGGTCGTCGGTCGCGCAGACCGTGACGACCGCCTTGAGCGGCTCGGGCGCGCGGGCCGCGATCCGGAGGGAGTTGAAACCGCCCCACGAGATCCCGAACATGCCGACCCGGCCGGTGCACCAGGGCTGGGCGGCCAGCCAGGAGACCACCTCCACCCCGTCGTCGGGCTCGGTCCCGGAGTCCTCGTCCCTCGGCAGGCCCTCCGAGTTGCCGTGGCCGCGCACATCCACGCGGACGGAGGCGTACCCGTGCCCGGCGTACCAGGGATGGCGCTGCCAGTCGCGCGGAGCCGTCCAGTCGGTCAGGCGGAACGGGAGGTACTCCAGGAGCGCCGGTACGGGCTCCTCGGTCAGCGGACGCCAGACGCGGGCGTACAGACGGGTGCCGTCCGAGAGGGGGACGAGGACGTCCTCATGAGTGGTCTCGTAGGGGAAGGACGTACGGATGTGCATGAGCTTCACCTCAGAGGACCGTGTGTGTCGCGCGGCGCGGCCGAGAGCCGGGGGACCGTCGTGTCCGGGCCGGACGCGGGTTGGGCGGAGCTATGGGGCACCGGCACCGCTTCCAGGTACTTCGTCGCATGTCATCGCATATCGGTTCGTATCATCTGATCATGAACATACCGCCGGTGATCGGGTGGCGCCCGTGAGTCGGGGTACCCGCCGTTGGGGCACGCAGGTGCTTCCCGTGTGCCTTCCGGGTGTACTCCCGCATACCTGCTGGCGGAGCGAAGTCGGCCGGGGGACGGTGGGCGCTCGTGGTGATCGAAACGTGACCGGATACGCTGACTTGAGTGATGGCAGCGACACATCGACAAACCGTGTCATCGACCGAATGATCGACCGAGTTCGCCATGTGATCGTCAGCAGACAGGAGAACCTCTCGTGACCGTCGTCGGGCCGTTCGGGCTGAGCGTGCGGGACCAGGCTCTCGAAGCCGATGTCCAGGCCGGATTGGCGGCTGTCGAGGAGGGCTTGCTCGAAGCCACCAAGAGCGAGGTCCCCTTCATCACGGAAGCCGCCCAGCACCTCGTGCGGGCCGGCGGGAAGCGGTTCAGGCCGCTGCTCGTGATGCTCGCCGCACAGTTCGGTGACCCCTACGCGCCGGGTGTCGTGCCCTCGGCCGTCGTCGTCGAGCTGACCCATCTCGCCACGCTGTACCACGACGACGTGATGGACGAGGCGGAGGTCCGGCGCGGGGTGGACAGCGCCAACGCCCGCTGGGGCAACTCGGTGGCCGTCCTCACCGGTGACTTCCTCTTCGCCCGCGCCTCGTACATCCTGGCCGACCTCGGGCCCGAGGCCGTCCGGATCCAGGCCGAGGCGTTCGAGCGGCTCGTGACCGGACAGATCCTGGAGACCGCGGGGCCGCGCGACGGTCGCGATCCGGTCGATCACTACCTCGATGTGCTCGGCGGCAAGACCGGGTCGCTGGTCGCCGTCGCGTGCCGGTTCGGCGCGATGATGTCGGGCGCCGACGAGACGGTCGTGGACGTGCTGACCCAGTACGGCGAGCGGCTGGGTGTCGCCTTCCAGCTCGCGGACGACGTCCTCGACATCGCGTCGGACTCGCACGAGTCCGGCAAGACGCCGGGGACCGATCTGCGCGAGGGCATCGCCACGCTGCCGGTGCTGCGGCTGCGTGAGCGCGCGGAGCGGCTGGGGCTCGCCGAGGACATCGCGCTGTGCGAACTGCTGAACTCCGACCTCACGGACGACGCGCGGCACGCGGAGGCGCTGGCCCGGCTGCGGGAACACCCCGCGCTCGAACAGGCGCGCCGCGACACCGTGCGCTACGCCGAGGAAGCGCGCGCCGCGCTGGTCCCGTTGCGCGAGTGCGACGCGAAGGCCGCGCTGGTCGAACTGGTCGACGCCGTGGTGCACCGGGCCGGCTGAGACCGGCCCACGGGCGTACGGGGCCGGGACCGGGACTGGTCCCATCGGTGCACGGGGTCGCTGGGACGGTCTTCCTGGGACGGTCTTTGGGCATACGGGCCCGGCCGAGTCGGCCGGGGGTGCCCCGAGTAGGCAGAGCGACCCAGGCGGTGCCCCGACGCGGCCGAGGCGACCTGGTGGAGTGCCGATGCGGTCGGGGCGACCGCGTGGTCACCGGGTCGCCCGTGGTGTCGGCTCGGACGGCCGGACGCCGGACCGGGTCGACTGAGACTGGCCGGGGCGGTGCACCGGGCCGGCCGAGGCGACCGGGTTGGCGCGCCACGTCGGCCGAGGCTCACCGGGTGGCGCGCCGGGTGGTGCGCCAGGTCGGCCGAGAAGGCCGAGTGCCGTACGGCCGAGTGACGCACCGGGCCGGCCGAGTGATGTACCGCGTCGGCCGCGACGGCTGTCAGTAGCCGCCGCCTCCCGTGCTCGTGGAGGACGATGTCGGCGTCGGAGCCGTCGACGCGGGCGTGGTGATCTTCGCTCCGCTGGGCGTCACGGCGAACCACGTTCCGTCGACTCCCTGGCCGTAGGGCTCCTTCGGCGCGTCGTCCTTGGAGTAGCGGTAGAGGGGCCAGCCGGCGAGGGTGATCTGGGTGCCGCCGTCGGTGCGTTTCACCGTGGAGACCAGGCTCTTGTCGATGCCCTTCGTGGTCACGTTCCCCTGGGTCGTGGCCGCCGGCCAGACCGTGGCGCAGGTGTTGTAACAGCTGACCTTCGTCGGATTCGCCGAGTCCGCGTCGAAGCGGTACAGGACGTATCCCTTGCCGTCGGTCACGACCGTGCCCAGTTTCGCGACGTTGGCGGTGGTCAGCATCGACGTCGCCGATCCCGTCGTACCGCTCTGCGCCGAGCCGCTGCTCTGCGTGGAGCCGCCGCTCGGTGTGGAGCTGGTCCCGCCACCGCTTCCGCCGCCTCCCCCTCCGCATCCGGCGAGCGTGAGTGCCAGAACGGCGGCCCCCACGGCGGCGTATCCCGTGACGTGCCTGATGGCGAGCATGGTGATCCCTCGATCCTGTGATCCCTGGAGTTTTGGGCGATCCCGATCGCTGCCACCCGTAAGTACGGATTCGCGTCGGTTTTCACTCGAATCGCCGCCGGATTTGATGGGTTCTGGCGATGTGACGCGATGTGACTGGCGTCACATGCTTGGAATGAGTCCAGGATCGGATCGGGTCCGTACTCCTGCACAGAAGCTGACGCAGGGGGCGTCGGCCGAGTTACGGGGAGAAAACAGAATCATGGGATCGAACGCCACGTTCACGACGCGTCGCAAGAGCCTGATCCTGACCGGTGTCGCGGTGGCCGCCGCGGCCGGTGTCGCCGCAGCCGTCGTCCCGGCGGTCGCCGCCGACCACGGCGCTCACGGCGGGAGCGTCGGTACGAACCGGAGCGGGGTCGGCGGCATGGTCCACTCCGGGCACGGCGACGGGAGCGTCGTCACGCAGCACGGAGTGATGGGTGGCAGCGGGGGCGCCGTCCTCGTCGCCAGCCTGCGCGGAGCCAATGAAGTGCCCGTCCAGGGCGGCCCGGCCGTCGGCGACAAGGACGGCGCGGCGCTGGAGTTCATCAAGGTCAAGGGGAACAAGGTGTCCGTCGCCGTGACCTGGCGCGGTACCGGCAGGCCCACCTCGCTCCACATCCACCAGGGCGCCAAGGGCACCAATGGCGGCGTCAAGATCGACTTCGGCGGGCTGCTCGACCGGATCAAGGGCCACACCGTCGTCGGTACCGTCAAGGTCGAGGACCGCGCCCTGCTCGACACGCTGAAGACCGACCCCGGTTCGTTCTACGCCAACCTGCACACCACCGAGTTCCCGGGCGGCGCCGTCCGTGGCCAGCTCCACCCGGTCACGGGCGCCTTCGACTTCCGGGACGCGCCGCACAACTTCCAGGCGTCCGTGGTCAAGGGCGAGCAGATCTACGAGTGCAAGCCGGCCGACGGCGGCGGCTACGCCTTCGCCCAGCGCGATGTCGCCGCACTGCTCGGCGGTCACATCGTTCACTCGTTCGTGAAGCCCAACTCCGGTACCCCGCAGTGGATCGCGCCCGACCGCAGCGCGGTCACCGGCACACTGATCGCCAAGACCCCGAACGGCGCGACGAACATTCCCGAGCTCGACCTCAGGGCCACGCGGTCCGGCAGGCGTCACGGCCTGCTGGCCGACACCCAGGAGATCCTGCGCCTGAACACCGTGGGCGGCGTCGCCCCGTCCGGCTCCTGCTCGCCGGGCACGATCGTGGGCGTCCCCTACAGGGCGGACTACGTGTTCGTGCAGCGCTGAGACGAGCGCCCGGTTCGGCCGGAATCCGGCCGGGCGCGCGGCCGGGGCGGTGCCTTCCCGGAACGACCCCTACGGGTCGGGGGAGGCGCCGCCCTCTCGCGTCATACCGCAGGACTACGCGGAGTTGAGCCCGGGGGTTGACGCATTCATTCGGTGTGTTTGGTCAGATGGACAACACCACTCCTCACCGGTTCGGGTGAGAATGGCGGCTTAGGGGTGGAGCACGGAACGAGGGCAGGGCCGCCGCCGACGACGGAGGTAAGGCACACATGGCACCGTACGAATCCGACGACAGCGCGAGGGCCGCAGAGGCCGACGACATGCTCGCCGGGCGACGCAAGGCCGCGCGGTACGTCGTTCCGGTCGCGGTGGTGGGGGTGGCGGCGGCGACGATCGGGCTCGTCCCGGCGCTCGCCGACTCCGGAGACCCCAACCTGCCGAAGATCACCGCGCAGCAACTCATCGAGAAGATCGCCAAGTCGGACGTCCAGCAGCTGTCCGGCACGGTCAAGATCAGCACCGATCTCGGACTGCCCGACCTGGGTGGTCTGGAGAGCGGCCTCATGTCCGGCGCGGCCGGGTCCCACGGAGGCTCCTCCGCCGACCCGCAGTCCAAGATCCTCGAACTGGCCTCGGGCACGCACACGCTGCGCGTCGCAGCCGACGGCCCGGACAAGGCCAAGGTCTCCCTGCTGGACAAGGCCGCCGAGTACAGCGTCATCCACAACGGCAAGGACGTGTGGGGGTACGACAGCAAGTCGAACGAGGTCTACCACGCGACGTCCGCCGAGTCCGGGCGCGCCGACGAGGGCACCAAGGGGAAGGCGCCGAGCGATGTCCCGGCCACGCCCAAGGACTTCGCCGACGAGGCTCTCAAGTCCGTGGACGACACGACCTCCGTGACCGTCGACGGCACCGCGCACGTCGCCGGCCGCGACGCCTACAAGCTGGTCATCAAGCCCAGGCAGTCCGGCACCACCGTCGGCGCGATCAGCATCGCGGTGGACGCGAAGACGGGGCTGCCGCTGAAGTTCACGCTGACCCCGGCCAGCGGCGGCGCGGCCGTCGTGGACGCGGGCTTCACCCAGGTGGACTTCTCCCGTCCGGCCGCGTCGACGTTCGCCTTCACCCCGCCCAAGGGCGCCAAGGTCACCGAGGGCGACGCGTCGAAGGGCGGCGAGTCCAAGGACGCCAAGGGCGGCGCCCCGAATGGCGTGGAGAAGGCCCTGCCGAAGGGCCACGAGGGAACGGCGAAGGGCCCTGACGGTCTGAAGACCATCGGCAAGGGCTGGAACTCCATCGCCGTGTTCAACACCGGTGGCAAGGGGATGCCGTCCGGAGCGTCCGGCAAGACCGGCAACAGCAACGTCGACGGGTTCCTGAACTCCCTCGGCGACCACGTCAAGGGCACGTTCGGCTCGGGCACGGTCTTCTCGACCCGCCTGGTCAACGCGCTGATCACCGACGACGGCAAGGTGTACGCCGGTGCCGTCACCAAGGCCGCGCTGGTGAAGGCGGCCAACGCGGCCCAGTAGGTCCCAGGCGAACCGAACCGAGGGAGCCCATGGACGAGCTGTCCGCCGCCGAGCCCGATCCGGCGCAGGCCGAGGGCGCCGCCGTCCCCGCCGGGCAGGCGGGGAGCGCCCGCACGGTACCTGCCCGGGAGCCGGGAGGCACCGGCGCCGTGCCCGCGCGCGGAGCGGGAGGCGTCGGCGTCGTGCCCGCGCGCGGAGGCATCGGTGCCGTGTCCGTGCGCGCGGCGGGGGACGTGCGTGCCGTCTCCGCCGAGGACGCGGGCGCGGTGTCCGCCGAGGACGCGGTGATCTCCACCCGCGCGCTGAGCAAGCGGTACCGCGGCGGACAGCTCGCCGTCGACGGCCTGGACCTGACCGTCCCGGCGGGCAGCGTCTTCGGCTTCCTCGGGCCGAACGGCTCGGGCAAGACCACCACCATCCGCATGTTGATGGGCCTGATCGAGCCGACCTCGGGCACGGCACGCGTGCTGGGGCAGCCCATGCCCCGGTCCACGCGGGCCGTGCTCCCGCACGTCGGGGCACTGATCGAGGGCCCCGCCCTGTACGGCTTCCTCTCCGGGCGGGACAACCTCATCCGGTACGACGCCGCCGACCCGGCCGCCGACCCCCGTACCCGGCGGACACGCGTCGCGACCGCGCTCGACCGGGTCGGACTGACCGCCGCCGCGGGCAAGAAGGCGAAGGCGTACTCCCTGGGCATGAAGCAGCGGCTCGGACTCGCGGCGGCGCTGCTCCAGCCCCGTCGGCTGCTCGTCCTTGACGAGCCGACCAATGGCCTCGATCCCCAGGGCATGCGCGAAATCCGCTCGCTGGTCAGGGAGTTGGCCTCCGACGGCACGACCGTCTTCCTCTCCTCGCACCTCCTCGACGAGATCGAGCAGGTCTGCACCCACGCGGCCGTGATGGCCCAGGGGCGGCTCATCACGCAGGGTCCGGTGGCCGACCTCGCGGCGGGTGCGCGGGGCCGGCTGGTGGTGACCACGCCGGACGCGGGGGACGCGGCCCGGATCCTCAAGGAGCAGGGCGTCACCGACCTCGTCGTGACCGAGACGGGAGTGACGGCGGAGCCACCCGACCGTGAACTCGCCGAACTGAACGCCGCGTTGGTCACGGCGGGCGTCCGGGTCCGCGGCTTCGGAGTCGAACGGGCATCGCTGGAGGACGCGTTCGTGGCGCTGACCGGGGAGGGTTTCGATGTCGCGGGCTGAGAGTCTGCCGAAGTCGGACACAGGCACAGGTACGGGCACGGGCACCGAGACGCAGACGGAGTCTGAGACGGGGGCACGGGCAGGGGCAGGGGCAGGCGCGGATCCGGCGTCGGGATCGGGATCGGGGTCGGGGCCGGGGGACAGTGGAGCGGGCCGGACGACGGCGCGCGCTGGAGCGACGGCGGAGCCGAGGGCCGGACGGGCACCGAGCCCGCTGTGGACACTCGGCCTCTTCCGCGACGAACTCGTCACCACGTTCCGGCGCTGGCGGACGATCGCGCTGCTCGGCGTGCTCGCGGCCGTGCCGATCCTCATCGGCATCGCCATCAGGGTCGAGACGAGAGGCGGCTCGCCCGGGGGCGGTGGCGGCGGTGAGGGGCCCGCGTTCATCGCGCAGATCACCAACAACGGCCTGTTCCTGGTGTTCACCGCGCTGGCCGTGACCCTCCCCTTCTTCCTGCCGATGGCGATCGGCGTCATCGCGGGCGACGCGATCGCCGGCGAGGCCAACGCCGGCACCCTCCGGTATCTCCTCGTCGCGCCCGCCGGCCGCACCCGACTGCTGCTCACGAAGTACGCGGCCACGATGACGTTCTGCCTGGTGGCGACCCTGGTGGTGGCGGTCTCGGCGTTCGCGGTGGGCGCCCTGCTGTTCCCGCTGGGCGAGCTGACGACGATCTCGGGGACCCGCATCAGCTTCACCGAGGGGCTGGGCCGGGCGTTGCTCATCGCCCTTGTCGTCGCCGCGTCACTGACCGGTGTCGCCGCGCTCGGCCTCTTCGTCTCCACCCTCACCAACAGCGGCATCGCGGCCATGGCGACGACGGTCGGCCTCGTCATCACCGTCCAGATCCTCGACCAGATCCCCCAGTTGCACACGCTCCAGCCGTACTTCTTCTCCCACTACTGGCTGTCCTTCGCCGACCTCATGCGCGAGCCCGTCTACTGGGACGACCTGGTCCGCAATCTCGGCCTCCAGGGGCTGTACGCCGCCGTGTTCGGGTCGGCGGCGTGGGCGCGGTTCACGGCGAAGGACATCACCGCCTAGGCGCCGCCCAGGCGTCCGCCCGCGCGGGGACGTCACCGTCCGCCCGTACGAGGGACGCCTCACACCTCGTGCGGGAAGCGGGCGAGCGGTGGCTCCTGCGCGAAGAAGGTCTTCGCGCGCGCCAGTGCGTCGGTGTCGTTCAGTACGTCGCCGCGCCCGCTGCCGTTTCCGAGCAGGACCCCGCCGAAGCGCATCCTCATGTACGCCGCCGTGTGGTTCAGCGTGCCGATCAGCGGGTCGGCGACCTCCGGCTCCGCGTGCGCGAGCGCGGTGACGCCCCAGAGGGTGCGACCGGCCAGGGTGGCCTTGAAGTCCACGCCGGGCGTGCGCAGCCAGCCCGACCAGTAGTCCAGGTATCGCTTGGTCAGTCCGGACACCGAGTACCAGTACAGCGGCGACGCGATCACGATGTCGGTGGCCGCGAGCGTGGCATCGAGCAGCAGGGCCGGAGTGCCCTCGGCGGGAGGGCGTACATGGTCGGCGTCCCGGCGCAGGTCCGTGAAGTCGGGGAGCGGATGCTCGGCCAGGGACAGCCAGCGCTGCTCGACATCGGCGGGCAACTGCTCGGCGGCCGCGCGGGCCAGCGACTCGGTGTTGCCCCCGGTGCGGCTGCTGCCGAGCACGAACAGGAATCTGCGGGTCATGGGTTCTCCCAGGGATGCGCGCCGAGAACGGCGTCGATTACATGCGTGCACAATATATGCACACGCATGAATTAGCCCAGCGGCGCGCCGCCCCGAATCCGACTCTGGCCGAGGTGTGATTTCCGAGCCCCATGCGCCCGCGGCCGTCCGCGCGCGGCCCGGACCCTCGCGCGGCCCGGACCCTCGCACGGCCCGGACCCGCTCACGGTCCCCCGATCCGCGCGGCCCCCCGATCCGCGCGGCCCCCGATCCGCGCGGCCGGCGAGCCATCGGCAGGCTAGCCATCGGCAGGCGTGCTGACGGCGAGCGGGCGACCGTGGGCGGGTGGTCAGGGGGCGGTTCTCCCGGTGAGGCGGGTCAATGGCGCGGTCTCGCGCGGCAGCGGTGCGACGAGGTCTCCGGTGCGCCATGCGGGTATCCAGGGCACCCGGTAGACGTCTATGACCGAGTTGATCACCTTGATGTGCTGGGCGAGCTGACGCGGCAGGCGGCCGGGCGCGTCCGCGACCAGAACGATGGCGTCGAGGTCGAGCCCCGGCGGCGCGTCGCCGCGCCGGAAGATGTCCAGGGCGTGCGCGACGGCGTCCAGACCCGTCGCGTGCGTGCGCCCGACGAGCAGGACCGAGGCCGGCTCGCCCCGGTCTTGGCGGGGCCAGTCGCGGCCCGCGTCATGCCCGCCGAAGACCGTGGCGAGTGTGGAGGCGCCGGCTCCGCCATGGGTGGCGACCCAGGAGAACTGACGTGCGCTCACAACGCGTTGACGGTTCTCCTCGTACCGCTGCCTCGGTTGTTCCGGTTCGTCGACTGCCCCGCGCAGCCATATCTCGGGGCCGCCCGGCCCCCGCGGCCCGTCCCCGTGCGGCACCGCGCTCTCGCTCCCGCGTGTCGGCACTGCTTCGCTCGCGCGCACGGCCAGCCCCTCGTTCGCTCGCATCGCCACCCCCTCGATCCCCTGCATCGGGTGCCCTCTCCCTGTCGGCGCACCGATC
Source organism: Streptomyces sp. NPDC091209 (assembly GCF_044757755.1). Lineage (NCBI taxonomy): Bacteria > Bacillati > Actinomycetota > Actinomycetes > Kitasatosporales > Streptomycetaceae > Streptomyces > Streptomyces sp. NPDC091209. Next base: position 157,191 of record NZ_JBIVVR010000015.1, read on the forward strand.
CTCCCGGCGCCCGGGCGAGTCGGGTAACGGGGCGTGGGTTCCTGGGACGAGTCTGTGACGCCGTGGTGACGCGGGAATCGCGTGGGAGCCGAGAGACTGGCCCCATCGTTCGGTAGGCGCACCCACCCGATCCCGTATGACGGCGAGCCGCACACCGCATCGACTTCGGCACGCGGAGAGTACGCCGTTCCAGGCGGCGCGGGACGGCACGGTCAGCGTCGCCGGCTGGTCCAACGGGTTACGGCGACCGCGTGGGCCTCCCGCGCACGCACTTCGAGGTCCGGCAGGAGGCAGGTACGGGGATCCGGCATCCTGGCCGAGACCGAAGCGCGGAGGGAGGCAAGGATGAGGACGACACCGGCGGGTACGGGGGCGGGTACGGGAATGGGCACGGACCTGGTGGGTACGGGCATGGGCACGGACCTGGTGGGTCGGGCATGGGCGCGACACCGGCGGGTACGAGCATGGGCACGGAGGCGCGTAAGGGAACGGGCGCGAAGTCGCGTACGGCGATGCGGGCGAGCGTCTGTACGGGCACGCGCACGGGAGTCCGTGCGGGGATGCGCGAGAAGACGTTCGCCGCACCGGCGGTCGTGTCCGTGACCGACGTACCGGCGTTGACGGGCTGTGGCCTGCGGGACCATCGTGATGTCGTGGGCGTGCCGACCGTGGAGGCGGCGCCCCCGCCCTCGCTGTCGACACCCTCCGAGTCCACGGCCTCGCCCGGGCCTTCAACCCTGTCCCCGCCCTCCTCCTCGTCCCCGCCCTCCTCCTCGTCCTCGTCCTCGATCACCCCTTCGTGAGGGAACCGATGTCTCGACTCAGCCGCGAACAGAAGCGGGAACTCAAGCGGCAGCGCTCGGCGGCCGAGGCCGGGGGGCAACCGGCCACCGGGACGACACCGATCGAGGTCCACGTACCGGCGTCGGCGGACGCGGCGGCCGGGGCCGCGGTCCTTGGTGCCGCGGGGGCTCCGAGCTGTGCCACGGTCGGCGGGAGGCCGGTCGTGGCCGCGCCCGGTGAGACGGTCCAGGGCGCGATCCTGAACCACCTCCACCGCATCGCCCTCGCCACCGGCCGCCCGGTCCTCGCCAGCATCCACGACGAACGCATCGGCTTCGTCGTATCGCTCCAGGTGCAGGTCGACGGCTCCAGCCGCTATACGGCGGAGCCGGCACGCCTAGCGCCCCCTTATGCGGCGGAGCCGGCACGCGTAGGGCCCCCCGCGCAGCCGCCCGCGCCCCCCGCGCCGCCCACGCGGCTGCCCATGCAGCCGCCTGTGCAGTCGCACGAGCAGCGGCTCGACCGGCGCCCGCACCTTCCGGCCCAGGAACACCGGCACCCCCCGGCCGAGGTCCGTCCTCAGCCCCCGGCCCACACCTACTCCGAGTCCCCGGCTCACGAGCGGCGCCCGCAGCCGCCGGCCCGGGAGGTCCCGCAGGCGTCTGACCAGGGATACCCCCACTCCGGGACCGAGGAGCGCCCGGAGCGTCAGGTTCGGGACGTTTCACGACCGCCGGTCCACGGGGTGCCGGACTCGCCGGTCCAGGCGCCGCGGCCGCCGGCCCAGCGGCGTCCGGAGCCGCCGGCTCCGCCGCTTCCGCCCGCCCCCGTGTCCGCCGAGCGATCGGCGCCGGCCCCGGAGGCAGCGGCCGCTCCGCGCCGGGACAAGGCGACGCACGTCCTGCGGGCCGTACCGGAAGTGCCGGAAGTGTCGGAACCGAAGCCGTTGCCCGGGGCCGCGTCGACGCATGTGCTGCGGGCCGTGCCGGAGTCGGCGGCCCCGGTGACGTCCGCCCCGAAGGGGGAGTTCGGCCCGCCTCCGACGACCGTCCCCGCCCCGGAGTCCCGGCCCGCCCGCGAGTCGCAGCCCGTACCCGCCACCCCTGGCCGGATGCCCGCACCCGACCCGATGCCCGCCCCCGACCGGACTCCTGCCCCCGAGCCCAGGGCAGCCGCTCCCGAGCGGAAGCCCTCTTCCGCGATGGAGGCCCTGGCACTGCTGGCTCCGGATCCGGAACCGAAGCCCGCTCCCGTGCGCGGCTTCGACGCCGTCGCCGAGGCGGTCCTCGCGCCGAGTCCGCAGGAGCCGGCCTCGGAACGCGACGCCGCGGCGGCGTTCCTCGCGGAGCCCGTCGCCCGGATCAACGAGGCCGTGAAGATGGGCCGTATCGAGGCCGCCGCGGGGATGGCCGAGCAGGCCGTCGCGGAGGCGGCGCGGTCGCTGGGCCAGGAACACCCCGAGGTACTGAAACTGCGCGAACTGACCGCGTACATCGCCTACCTGGCCGGTGACGCCCTCAGGTCGTTCCACCTGTCCCTGGATCTCGCGAGGGTCCGCCGGCGCCACCGGGACGCGCGGGCCGCCTATGGCAACGTCCAGAGCGCGGCCACCGCGTGGCGTGCCGTCCGCGACCCGCTCCAGGGTCTGCACCTCGGGCGCGACCTGATCGGCGTGTGGACCGAGCTCACGGCCGACGACGGTCCCGCCGCCGACGACCTCGAACAGCTCGCATCGGCCCGCACCCGTATGGGCCGCCTCGCCGAACGCGCCCACGTCACGGTGGACAACCCGTACACCTGGACGCCTCGCGCGCACGGCGAGTGACGAGGGGAACGCCAGGAGCAGGTCCACGGGGCGGCGAGCGGCGGCGGGGGAGCGCCCGGGAGCCGGAAGGCGAACGGACCGGGACCTGTCCTGGCGCGCGGCCTCAGTGGACGCAGAACTCGTTCCCCTCGGGGTCCGCCATGACCACCCATGCGCCCGCCGGTTCGTTCATGTCCCGCAGCACGCTCGCCCCGAGTGACGTCAGACGCCCGACCTCCTCGGCGCGCCGGCCCTCGCCGGGGTGCAGGTCGAGGTGGAGCCGGTTCTTGCCGGTCTTGGGCTCGGGAACCCGCTGGAAGAGCAGGCGCCGCCCGAGGCCGGTGCCGCGTTCCTTGTCGTACGGGTCGTCGGGATGCCGTACCGCGATCAGGTCCCGGAAGGCCGGGCGGCCGTGGAAGTCGACGGTGGCCTCGGCCGGCAGAGCGCCGAGGCTCAGGAGCTGCTCGATGAAGGCGCTGTTGTCCTCGACCGCGTAACCGAGCGCGGCGGACCAGAAGTCGGCCTGCGCGTGCGGATCGGCGGCGTCGATGACGAGTTTCCAGTGGACCGGGACCACTGGGATGGGTGCGGAGGCGGGAGTCGGCGTCATGGAGCCACTCATAGTGGTTCCGCGACCGGACGGGCAACGGAATCGCCGGGCCGGCCTTCATGCCGTACGAGAGCGGGCCCTACCGCTTCGATCCGGGCGAGGCCGCCCTCTTGTCACGAGGTGCTGCGCGAACCCGCCGAACCCGCCGGACCGGCCGGCTCGACGGTCCCCGCGGCGAGGGCGGCGACTCCCGCGACCGCGGTGGCGGGAGCCACGGGACCGGCGGGGGTGACCACGGCACCGGTGTCGGTGCTCACGGCATCGGCGGCGGGCGCCGACCCGGTCGCGCGGGCCGACTCCCGCAGGGCCCGCGCACCCCGCCGCGCGGCGCGCAGCGCGTCGAATGTCAGCAGCGACAGCGCGAGCCACACCAGCGCGAACCCGGCCCACCGTTCGACGGGCATGGCCTCGTGGAAGTAGAAGATGCCGAGGAGGAACTGGAACACCGGGGCCATGTACTGGAGGAGGCCCAGGGTGGACAGCGGCACGCGGATCGCGGCGGCGCCGAAGCAGATCAGCGGGATCGCCGTCACCACGCCGGTCGCCGCGAGCAGCGCGGCGTGCCCCGGCCCCTGCGCGGCGAACGTCGCGTCACCGCGCGATCCCAGCCACAGCAGATAGGCCAGCGCCGGCAGGAACTGGATCGCGGTCTCGGCGGCGAGCGACTCCAGGCCGCCGAGGTTGACCTTCTTCTTCACCAGGCCGTACGTGGCGAAGGAGAAGGCGAGGCAGAGGGAGATCCACGGCGGGCGGCCGGAGCCGATCGTCAGGACGAGGACGGCCGCGAGGCCGACGCCCACGGCGGTCCACTGCACCGGCCGCAGCCGCTCCTTGAGCAGCAGCACGCCCATCGCGATGGTGACCAGGGGGTTGATGAAGTAGCCGAGCGAGGCCTCGACCACGTGCTCGGAGTTGACCGCCCAGATGTAGACGCCCCAGTTGACGGTGATGACCGCCGCCGCGACCGTGATCAGAGCCAGCTTGCGCGGCTGCCGCAGCAGTTCGCCCGCCCAGGCCCAGCGCCGCATCACGAGGAGCACCACGCCGACCACCGCCAGCGACCACACCATCCGGTGGGCGAGGATCTCGACCGCTCCGGCGGGCTTCAGCAGCGGCCAGAACAGGGGGACGAGCCCCCACATCCCGTACGCCGCGAAGCCGTTCAGCAGACCTGTGCGCTGCTCGCCCCTCGACTCCCCGGCCACCGGCGTCTCCTCTTCCACGATCGCGGACGCCTGGCGCGCCCCCCGCGCTCCGGAGCTCCCGTGCGGTCGGGGAACTTCCGTGCAGCATGAAAGAAGGTAGCGCCGGACACCCCCGCCTGTCATGCCCGTATCGCTATACGGTCATGACAGGCGGGGCGGGTGGGACAGCGCGTCCGTCGAACCCCGGAACCCCGGCCCTTGCGTGCCGCCGGGACACCGGCCCTTGCGTGCCGCCGGGACACCAGTCCTCCCGCGCCGCCATCCCTTCCGCGCCGCCGGGACGTCAGTCCTCCCGCGCCGCCGGGACGTCAGCCCTTCAGTGCCGCCGCGACGGCCTCGGCGATCGGCGTGGTCGGACGGCCCGCCAGGCGCGACAGGTCGCCGGGGGTGGCGGCGAGCTCGCCCTTCTCGATGGAGGTGTCGACGCCCGCGAGGATCCCGGCGAAGACCTCGGGCAGCCCGGCGTCGGTCAGGATGCCGGCGAAGGCCTCGGGGGAGACGGGGTTGTAGACGATCTCCTGGCCGGTCTGCCGGCTCAGCTCGGCCGCGTACTCGGCGAAGCCCCAGGCCACGTCGCCGCTCAGCTCGTACGTCTTGTTCTCGTGGCCCTCGCCGGTCAGCACCGCGACCGCGGCGGCGGCGTAGTCGGCGCGCGAGGCGGAGGCGATCCGGCCGTCGCCGGCGGCCTGGACGACGGCGTTGTGCGCCAGTACGGGGGCGAGGTTCTCGGTGTAGTTCTCGTGGTACCAGCCGTTGCGCAGCAGCGTGTAGGGCAGTCCGGAGGCGAGCAGGACGTCCTCGGTGGCGCGGTGGTCGTCGGCCAGCGCGGCCGTCAGGCTGCCGGGGGCGCTGGTGTAGGCGAGCAGGGAGACTCCGGCCGCCTTGGCCGCGTCGATGACGACCCGGTGCTGTTCGACGCGGCCCTTGTCGAACTCGTTGCCCGAGATCAGCAGCACCTTGTCACCGGCCGAGAACAGGCCGTCGAAGGTCTCCGGCGTGTTGTAGTCGGCGACAGCGAGTCGAACGCCGCGGGCCGCGAGATCGGCGGCCTTGGACTCGTCCCGCACGACCGCGGTGATCCGCTCGGCGGGGACCTTCTCCAGCAACTGCTCGACCACGTGGCGGCCGAGGTGTCCGGTGGCTCCGGTGACGACGATGCTCATGACGTACATCTCCTTGTGGGGTGCGGATGTCACTCACCCTAGGAGCTGCACTAACTGTTGGAAAGTACCCACCTTGAAGTAAGGTACTGGCATGGCCGTAAGTAGCATCAAGGCAGCGGACGGGTACGACGCCGGCGAGGCGATGTGCCCCTACCGCCTGGTCCTGGAACATGTCACCAGCCGCTGGGGCGTCCTCGTCCTGATCGAGCTCCTGGAGCGTTCGTACCGCTTCAGCGAGCTGCGCCGGGCGATCGGCAGGGTCGGGAAGGGGGTCAGCGAGAAGATGCTCACCCAGACTCTGCAGACGCTGGAGCGTGACGGACTCGTCCATCGCGACGCCAAGCCGGTCATTCCGCCGCGCGTCGACTACTCCCTCACCGACCTGGGCCGGGAGGCTGCCGAGCAGGTGCGGTCGCTGGCGCTGTGGACCAATGAGCGCATGGCCGACGTCGAGCGGGCCCGCGGCGCGTACGACGAGGCCCGGGCGCTCAAGACCCGGGCCTCCTAGGAACCGCCCGCGCACAGGAACCGCCTCCGCCCACGGACAGGAACCGCCCGCGGACCGGGACGTTCGCGAACGGGTTCGGTCCGCGGACAGAGACCGTCCGCGGGCCGAAACCACGTGCGGGCCGACTCAGCCGACGACCGTCCAGGTGTCGCCGCCGGCGAGGAGCGCGGCGAGGTCGCCCTTGCCGTTCTGCTCGATGGCCGCGTCGAGCTGGTCGGCCATCTGCGTGTCGTAGACCGGCCGGTCGACCGAGCGGAACACCCCGATCGGCGTGTGGTGCAGGGTGTCGGGGTCGGCGAGCCGGGACAGCGCGAACGCGGTGGTCGGGGACGCGGTGTGCGCGTCGTGGACCAGGATCTGCGAGGCGTTGTCGGGGGTCACCGTGACGACCTCGAGGTCACCGGTGCGCTGGTCGCGGACCACCCCGCGGGCGCCGTCGGTGCCGAAGCGGATGGGCTGCCCGTGTTCGAGGCGGATGACGGCTTCCTCGGCCTGCTGCCTGTCCTTGAGGACTTCGAAGGCGCCGTCGTTGAAGATGTTGCAGTTCTGGTAGATCTCCACCAGGGCTGTTCCGGGGTGGGCGGCCGCTTGCCGCAGCACGTCGGTGAGGTGCTTGCGGTCCGAGTCCACGGTCCGGGCCACGAAGGACGCCTCGGCGCCGATCGCCAGCGACACCGGGTTGAAGGGCGCGTCCAGGGACCCCATCGGCGTCGACTTGGTGATCTTGCCGATCTCGGACGTCGGGGAGTACTGGCCCTTCGTCAGGCCGTAGATACGGTTGTTGAAGAGCAGGATCTTCAGGTTCACATTGCGGCGAAGGGCGTGGATCAGGTGGTTGCCGCCGATGGACAGGGCGTCGCCGTCACCGGTGACGACCCACACGGACAGGTCGCGCCGCGAGGAGGCGAGCCCGGTCGCGATGGCGGGGGCGCGGCCGTGGATGGAGTGCATCCCGTACGTGTTCATGTAGTACGGGAACCGGGACGAGCAGCCGATGCCCGAGACGAAGACGACGTTCTCCTTCGCCAGGCCGAGTTCGGGCATGAAGCCCTGGACGGCGGCCAGGATCGCGTAGTCACCGCAGCCGGGGCACCAGCGCACTTCCTGATCGGACTTGAAGTCCTTCATGGACTGCCTGGCCTCGGCCTTGGGGACGAGAGAAAGCGCCTCGATCGTGCCCGAGCCTTCCGTTGACGTGTCAGCCATCGATGGCCTCCTTGAGAGCCGTGGCGAGCTGCTCAGCCTTGAACGGCATGCCGTTGACCTGGTTGTACGAGTGAGCGTCCACCAGATACCTCGCCCGGACGAGGGTGGCGAGCTGACCGAGGTTCATCTCGGGGATCACCACCTTGTCGTAACGCTTCAGCACCGCGCCCAGATTCCGCGGGAAGGGGTTGAGATGACGCAGATGGGCCTGCGCGATGTGCTCCCCGGCGGTGCGCAGCCGGCGGACCGCCGCGGTGATCGGCCCGTAGGTCGAACCCCAGCCCAGGACAAGGGTGTTGGCCGCCGTCTCGGTGCCCGCCGTGGGGTCGTCGACGTCGAGGTCGGGGACGTCGATACCGTCGATCTTGGCCTGGCGGGTGCGGACCATGAAGTCGTGGTTGGCGGGGTCGTAGGAGATGTTGCCGCTGCCGTCCTGCTTCTCGATGCCGCCGATCCGGTGTTCCAGGCCGGGAGTTCCCGGGATGGCCCAGGGGCGGGCGAGCGTCTGCGGGTCGCGCTTGTACGGCCAGAAGACCTCGGTGCCGTCGTCCAGGGTGTGGTTGGGGCCCTGGGCGAACTGCACGCGCAGATCGGGGAGTTCGTCGGTGTCCGGGACGCGCCACGGCTCGGAGCCGTTGGCCAGGTAGCCGTCGGAGAGCAGCAGTACGGGTGTCCGGTACGCCAGCGCGATCCGGGCCGCCTCCATCGCCGCGTCGAAACAGTCGGCCGGAGTCCTCGGCGCGACGATCGGCACCGGGGCCTCGCCGTTGCGCCCGTACATCGCCTGGAGCAGGTCGGCCTGCTCGGTCTTGGTCGGCAGGCCGGTCGAGGGTCCGCCGCGCTGGATGTCGATGACGAGCAGGGGCAGTTCGAGGGAGACGGCGAGCCCGATCGTCTCCGACTTCAGCGCCACACCGGGACCGGAGGTCGTCGTCACCGCGAGCGAGCCGCCGAAGGCCGCGCCCAGTGCGGCGCCGATGCCCGCGATCTCGTCCTCGGCCTGGAACGTGCGCACGCCGAAGTTCTTGTGCTTGCTCAGCTCGTGCAGGATGTCGGAGGCCGGGGTGATGGGGTACGAGCCCAGGTACAGCGGCAGATCGGCCTGCCGGGACGCGGCGATCAGGCCGTACGACAGGGCGAGATTCCCGGAGATGTTGCGGTAGGTGCCGGTCGGGAACGTCTTCGAGGCCGGCGCGACCTCGTAGGAGACGGCGAAGTCCTCGGTCGTCTCGCCGAAGTTCCAACCGGCCCGGAACGCCGCGAGGTTGGCGGCCGCGATCTCGGGCTTCTTGGCGAACTTGGTCCGCAGGAACTTCTCGGTGCCCTCGGTCGGCCGGTGGTACATCCACGACAACAGGCCCAGCGCGAACATGTTCTTGGAGCGTTCGGCCTCCTTGCGGGAGAGCTCGAACTCCTTGAGCGCCTCGACGGTCATCGTCGTGAGCGGGACGGGATGGACGTTGTAGCCGTCCAGCGAGCCGTCCTCCAGCGGGTTGGTCGCGTAGCCGACCTTCTGCATCGCCCGTTTGGTGAACTCGTCCGTGTTGACGATGATGTCGGCGCCGCGCGGCACATCGGCGATGTTCGCCTTCAGGGCGGCCGGGTTCATGGCCACGAGGACGTTGGGCGCGTCGCCCGGCGTGAGGATGTCGTGGTCGGCGAAGTGCAGTTGGAAGGACGAAACGCCCGGCAGGGTGCCTGCGGGCGCGCGGATCTCGGCAGGGAAGTTCGGCAGGGTCGAGAGGTCGTTGCCGAAGGAGGCGGTTTCCGATGTGAAGCGGTCGCCGGTGAGTTGCATACCGTCACCGGAGTCCCCCGCGAACCGGATGATGACCCGGTCGAGCCGGCGGACGTCCTTCGCCCCCGGCGGTTTGCGCTGCTCGCCTACGACGGCTTCGTCGGCCTGTTCCGTTGGGCTGCTGACCTTGCTCGTCACTGAACTGGACCTCCTTTGAGGCGGCTGTCCGGGAGTGGCCTTCCCGCAGACCCTTCCTTTTTCAACCCTACGTCGGTAAGGGTCGCCTTCCTTAGGCCATTCGCATGATGGACGCTGTTTTGAGACGCCTGACACCCCGACTTGTCACGATTTTTCCCGCCCTCGGTCCTTTCCTCGAATGACGCTCCCCGCTCGCGCTTTGGTTCGGCTCGACAACTGACAGACTGTCAGCTCGTCATGAGTTCAGGTACGTGAGGACGGCCAGAACACGCCGGTGATCCCCGTCGCTTTGTGACAGGCCGAGTTTCTGGAAGATGTTGCTGACGTGCTTCTCGACGGCTCCGTCGCTGACCACGAGCTGACGGGCGATGGCGGAGTTCGTCCGGCCCTCGGCCATGAGCCCGAGAACCTCCCGCTCCCTCGGCGTCAGCCCGGCCAGTACGTCCTGCTTGCGGCTGCGGCCGAGAAGCTGGGCCACGACCTCCGGGTCCAGCGCGGTACCCCCCTGGGCCACCCGCACCACCGCGTCCACGAACTCGCGCACCTCGGCGACCCGGTCCTTGAGCAGATAGCCGACGCCATGACTCGAACCGGCCAGCAGTTCGGTGGCGTAGCGCTCCTCCACGTACTGCGACAGCACGAGCACACCGAGTCCCGGATATGCCTTGCGCAGCTGCACGGCCGCCCGCACGCCTTCGTCGGTGTGCGTCGGCGGCATCCGTACGTCCGCGACCACGACGTCCGGCAGCGCGTCCTGCGCCGCGAACTCGGTGATGGTCTTGATCAGCGCCTCGCCGTCCCCGACCCCCGCCACGACATCGTGCCCGCGATCGGTCAGCAACCGGGTCAGGCCCTCCCTGAGCAGCACTGAATCCTCGGCGATGACGACCCGCACCCTGTCCTCCACGATTCCTCGGCCCCCCAGAGCCCACCCCGGGCCGCCCCCGGCTCCGCCGGTTTCATGCCCGCTCGTACGACAGACCCCAGCATTCCAGCATTCGGACCGGGACGCGCCCGAGCGACGTGAAGAGCGACGTGAACAGGGGTCGTCCCGGATGGGGTCCGGGGGGCCTGCTCCGAGGCCCTGTCCTGGGCCCTGTCCTGGGGCCTTGTCACCCCACCGGGGTACGCGCCGCTCGGCGTCACCGCACGCGGGTCCCCTGGTCACCCAGCGCATGCGGGTACCCCGGTGGGGTGCACCGGGGTACCCGCGGCGACGTGTCTCAGCCCCGCCAGGGCAGTTCCGCCGTGATCCGGGTGGGGCCGGCGGCCGGCGAGTCCACCACCAGGATTCCGTCCACCGCGTCGAGCCGCTCGGCGAGCCCGGCCAGGCCCGATCCCCCGGAGACGTCGGCCCCGCCGACCCCGTTGTCGCCGACCTGGATCAACAGCCGGTTCTCGACCCGCCACACGTCCACGGTCGCCCGCGTCGCACGGGAGTGCTTGCTGATGTTCTGCAGCAGCTCGGAGACGGTGAAGTAGGCGATGCCCTCGATCGCGGGCGCCGGCCGCGCCGGCAGATCGACCTCCACCCGCACCGGCACCGTGCACCGCGAGGCCACCGCGGACAGCGCGGCGTCGAGCCCGCGGTCGGTCAGCACCGCCGGATGGATACCGCGCGCGAGGTCCCGCAGCTCCTGCAGCGCCGTCTTGACCTCGCCGTGCGCCTCGTCCACCATCCGCGCCGCGGCCTCGGGGTCCTCGGCCAGCTTCTCCTTGGCGAGCCCCAGGTCCATCGCCAGGGCGACGAGCCGGGCCTGCGCCCCGTCGTGCAGATCGCGCTCGATACGGCGCAGATCGGCGGCGGCCGTGTCGACCACGACACCCCGGTCGGACTCCAGCTCCACCACGCGCGTGGCCAGCCGCGAGGGGCCGAGCAGCCCGTGCACCATCAGCCGGTCCACGCTCGTCAGCGCCCGCACGATCCACGGGGTCGCCATCGTGAAGAGCAGCCCCACCAGCGCGGTCACCGTGATCTCGAACGGGTTGTCCAGATATACCGAGTGCGACCCGTCGCCGTACAACTGGAGTCCGCCCTGACCGACGTACACCGGGAAGACCCAGAACCACAGCGGATACGTCAGCAGCGCCCACCCGTACGTCCAGAACGTCAGGGCCACGACGAAGGAGAACACCGACCACGGGAACTGGACCACCGCGTACAGCAGGTGCCGCCACGACGTGCCGCTCTTGAGCACGGCGCCCATCCACGCCATCGCCCCGTGCTTCTTCATCCTCAGCGGCTCGGGCTCGGCCACCTCGACACCGAGCAGCCCGCGCGCCCGGTCCCGCTCCAGCGAGCCGAAGCCGCGGCAGCCGGCCAGCGCGGCGGCGAGCACCGGGATGCCCAGGAAGGTGATCAGCAGGCCCGCGCCGAGCGAGACCATCGTGACGGCGAACGTGAACATGATGATGCCGAGCGGCAGGCCCAGCATCACGTAGCCGAACTCGCGCCAGCTCCGGGCCTCGATCGGGGCCCGCAGCGGGGCCGGGAGACGGTGCCGCCGCCCACCGGCACCGGCCTCGTCGAATCCGGGCCCGCTCCGGTGCCCGTATCCGTGTCCGTACTCCGTGGCCATCGATTCGTCCGTTCTCTCGTCCCGCCCTGCGCCCCGACCGTCCAGCTCCGCGCCCCGACCGTCTCGTCCCGCGCTGCGACCGTCTCGTCCCGCGCGTCGGCTGCTTCCTCAAGCGTGCCGCTCGGGACGCCGGTCGGACATGGAGCGGATCGGCGTCTTGAGCGGGGGGTTTTCCCTACCTCCGTGAACCCGGGCGCGCCTCCGCCGCGGGCCCTTCCTCCAGGGTCCTCCGCGCGTGATCCCGGCGGAGGTCTCCCGGCTGAGGTCTCCATCGAGTGAACCGGGCGGGGTCAGCCTTGTCCGGCCCTCTGTCCTCAGGGGTCCCGTTCACTGTGCGGGCTCGTTCTGGCGTTCCCGCCACGGGAGTTCGGCCGTGATGACCGTCGGGCCGCCGACCGGCGAGTCCACGACGAACAGCCCGTCCACCGCGCCCAGCCGGTCCGCGAGCCCCGCCATACCCGTACCGCCGTCGAGCCCGGCCCCGCCGCGGCCGTCGTCCCGGACCTGGATGAGCAGGCGCTCGTCCGTCCGCCAGACGTCGACCGACGCGGACCTCGCCCCGCTGTGCTTGCTGACGTTCTGGAGCAGCTCGGAGACGGTGAAGTAGGCGATGCCCTCGATGGCGGCGGCCGGCCGTTGGTCCAGTTCGGCGGTCACCTTCACGGGCACGGTGCACCGCGAGGCGATCGCGGACAGGGCGGCGTCCAGACCCCGGTCGGTCAGGACCGCCGGGTGGATACCGCGGGCCAGATCACGCAGTTCCTGAAGGGCTAGCTTCACCTCGCCGTGCGCCTCGTCGACCATCGACGCCGCGGCGTCGGGGTCCTCCAGCAGCTTCTCCTTCGCCAGACCGAGCCCCATCGCGAGATTGACGAGCCGGGCCTGCGCCCCGTCGTGCAGATCGCGCTCGATACGGCGCAGATCGGCGGCGGCCGTGTCGACCACGACCCCGCGGTCCGACTCCAGTTCGGCGATGCGCCGCTCCAACTCGTCGGAGGGCGACAGCAGTCCGCGCACCATCGCCCGGTCCACGTTCGTCAGCCCCCGCGCTATGAACGGCAGCACCGGCCACAGCACGAACAGCGACACGAGCGTCACCACGAAGGTGGCGATGCCCCAGGGCAGCCGGATGAGGTCGTACAGCACCGCCCGCCAGCCCACCGGGTCCTTCAGGCTCGACCACAGCCAGCCGAAGAAGCCCGTCCGTCGCACCGGCAACGGGCTCGGCTCGTCGATCCGCAGCCCCAACAACCGCCGCGCCCGCGCCCGCTCCGCCTTGCCGAGCTGCCGCGAACCCCGCAGCCCCGCCGCGAGCAGCGGCAGTCCTACGACCGTCACCGCGAGCCCCGCGCCCGTGGCGAGCATCGTCACCACGTACACGAATCCGATGATCGAGGCCGGCAGGTTCGCCAGCAGGTGGGCGATCTCCAGCCAGGTCCGCCGGCCGAGGGCGAGTCTCGCGGAGGGCAGTCGGTCACGGTCGGACGGCTCGTCCGGCGGACTGGTGGGCGTGATGCGTTCGGTCATATCCGCTAGCCTGCCCGGCGGCGCGCCGCCGCGCCATGAGGTGGGCCGCCGCGATGCACTGGGGAAAACCCCACCCCCAGAGGTGAGGACCGACGTGCCGACGAGTCGGCACGGGATGTGACGGCGGGGTGCCGCCGGGAGCCGTTCACACCGTGAGACGGGAACGCGTCACCGGTGGTCGAGGGATGGTCGAGGCGTGACGGGCTGCTTACGCTCTCTTTAGCAGGCCCTAGACTCCCGTCCGTACAGATCGTCGAACATGGCGCATCACAGAGTGCGCGACGGCGCACGACGGGGCGCAACGAGGTCAGGGAGTGAGGGGCTGACGTGCCGGAACCGACCGTTGTCACGGCGACCGGGGCCGTCGTCGCGGCGGACTACTTCCAGTCCTACTCGGTCGTCGGGCTGATCGCCGTCGTGGGCGTGCTGTTCGTCGCCGTCGCCTTCGGGGCCGGCCGCCTGCTGCGGCCCGTGATCCCCACCCCCGAGAAACTCCTGACGTACGAGTGCGGCGTCGACCCCGTCGGCGAGGGCTGGGCCCACACCCAGGTCCGCTACTACGTGTACGCCTTCCTCTATGTCATCTTCGCCGTCGACTCGATCTTCCTCTTCCCCTGGGCCACGGTCTTCGCCGCTCCCGGCTACGGCGCCGCGACGCTCGTCGAGATGTTCATCTTCCTCGGCTTCCTGGCCGTGGGCCTGCTGTACGCATACAAGAAGGGCGTCCTGACATGGACGTGACCCCCTCCGCCCAGGAGCAGTCGGCGCCGGTGCCGCTGCCCGAGCCGAAGCGGCTCGGCGCGCTCGCCCGGCTCGCACCCGAGCCCATGAAGGTGGTCCTGAACTGGGGCCGCCGCTATTCGCTCTGGGTCTTCAACTTCGGCCTCGCCTGCTGCGCGATCGAGTTCATCGCCGCGTCGATGGCCCGCCACGACTTCATCCGCCTCGGTGTGATCCCGTTCGCGCCGGGCCCCCGCCAGGCCGACCTGATGGTGGTGTCGGGCACGGTCACGGACAAGATGGCGCCCGCCGTCAAGCGCCTGTACGAGCAGATGCCCGAGCCCAAGTACGTCATCTCCTTCGGCGCCTGCTCCAACTGCGGCGGCCCGTACTGGGACTCCTACTCCGTCACCAAGGGCGTCGACCAGATCATCCCCGTCGACGTCTACGTTCCGGGGTGCCCGCCCCGACCCGAGGCACTGCTCCAGGGCATCCTCAAGCTCCAGGAGAAGATCGCCCGGGAATCCCTGGGGGAGCGCTACGGGTCCGACGCGCCGCGCCCGTCGGCCGCCGCACTCCAGAGCGGTCTGCTGAAGCCACCGGCGTCGCCCACGGAGAAGCCGGCCGCATCCGAGGACGGTCCGGCCGTGTCCCAGGGGGATCGCGCCGCATCCGGGAACGGTCCGGCCGCCTCCGGGAACGAATCGACCGGCGCTCCGACGGATCCGACCGCTCCCGGGGCGGCTTCGACCGCCCCCGGGGTCGATCGCACCACCCCCGGCGAGGAGGACCGATGACCGTCGGCTGGCTCCCCGGCCCCGCCGAGGAACTCTTCGGCCCCGACTCCACGGCCGAGGAGTCGTACGAGGTCCTGACGGTCGACGTACCGCCGACCTCCTGGATCGCGGTCCTGGAGACGGCCCGCGACTCACTCGGCTGCACCTACTTCGACTGGCTGAGCGCCGTCGACGAACCCGGCACGGGCTTTCGCGTCTCGGCCCACGTCGTGGCCCTGTCCCCGGTACGCCGCCTCCTCGTCCGTACGACCGTCCCGCACACGGCTCCGGTCCTCCCGTCGGCGGTTGCCGTGTACGCGGGCGCCGCCTGGCACGAGCGCGAGACCCACGAGATGTTCGGCGTGACCTTCGAGGGCCACCCCGGCCTCGACCCCCTGCTCCTGCCGGAAGGCTTCGAAGGCCACCCCCTCCGCAAGGACTTCGTCCTGGCCGCCCGCGTCGCCAAGGCCTGGCCCGGCGCGAAGGAACCCGGCGAGTCCGAGCACGGCGGCCCGAAGCGCCGCCAGATGCTGCCGCCCGGCGTCCCTGACCCCAACGAGTGGGGCCCCCTCAAGGGTCAACTCCCCCCGGCTCCCTCCCGTCCGGCCCGTGGCGCGGGCCGCCCCGCCGGCGACCGCCCGGTGCGCAGGGCCCGTACGGCGGGGGAGGGCTCGGCCAGTCAGACGCCCGCCGCCCCGGCCGAGGCCGGCGCGACAGCGGGCGCTACGGGCGCAGACGCGGCTACCGCCGGGGCGGGGGCCGTCTCCGGCACGGAGGTCACGCGGCCCGCCCGCCGAGCCCGCAGCGCAAGCCAGGGCTCCGCCACCCAACGGGCCCAACAGACAGCCCCTGCGGACCCGACAGCCTCTTCGGACCGGACGCCTGCGTCGCAACCGACGCCTGCGTCGGACCCGACGGTTGCCTCGCAACCGACCGCTGCGAAGGACCCGACGCCGGCCTCCCAACCGACGGCTGCGACGGATCCGGCGGCTTCCTCCGCGCCGACGGCCCCCACCGAACCGACGGTTCCCTCCGAACCGACCGCTCCGGCGAGTGTCTCCCCGGCAGCCGAGCCTGGCTCGGCGACGACGCCCGTCAGAAGGCCCGCCGCGCCGCGCAGCTCCGATGCTCCCTGGCACCAGGCGAAGCCCGCGTTCGACGACTCGGAACCCAAGACGGACCGGGGACCGAAGACGCCGGAGGGGACGCCGGACCCGAAGCCCGTGGTCGGCCCCGCGCCGACCCCTGAGGCGAACGGCGAGCACGATTCTGGACCCGAGCCCGAACCGGAGCCCAAGCCCGAACCGGAGTCCAAGCCCGAGCCGGATTCCGGGCCTGCGACGACCCCTGCGGCGAAGTCTGGGCCCGAGCCGGATTCCGGGCAGGAATCCGAGCCCCGGTCAGAGGCGATGCCCGGGCCGGAGTCCGGGCCGGAGCCAGGGCAGGAGCCGAAGGCGAAGCCCGGCCCCGACCCGAAATCCGCCGACCGGAAATCCCCCGACTCGAACTCCGCGGGCTCGAATTCCACCGACCCGGAGTCGCCCCCCGCTCCCGACTCGAACCCCGCCCCCGCCCCCGACGACACCACCGGAGGTACGCAGTGAACGACGCTCTCGACGTCGCCCTACGCCTCCTCGTCATCTTCGTCGTGTTCCTGACGTTCCCCCTGATCGTCGGCCAGACCGAGCACAAGGTGATGGCCCACATGCAGGGCCGGCTCGGCCCGATGTACGCGGGCGGCTTCCACGGCTGGGCCCAACTCGTCGCGGACGGCGTGAAGTTCGCGCAGAAGGAAGACATCGTCCCGGCGGGCGCGGACCGGCGTATCTTCCAGCTCGCCCCCGCCGTGGCCCTCCTCCCGTACCTCCTGGTCCTCCTCGTCATCCCGATCGGCCCGGGTGAGGGCGCGGTGGGCGAGGTCGTCGACGCGGGCATCTTCTTCGTCCTCGCCGTCATGGGCGTGGGCGTCCTCGGCTCGCTCATGGCGGGCTGGGCTTCAGCCAACAAGTTCTCCCTCCTCGGCGGCCTCCGCACCGCCGCCCAGCTCCTCGCGTACGAGCTCCCGATGCTCCTGACCGCGGCCTCGGTCGCGATGGCGGCCGGCACGGTCTCGCTCCCCGGCATCGTGGACGCCTTCCAGTGGTGGTGGCTGCCCTGGCAGATCGTCGGCGCGATCGTGTTCTTCACCGCCGGTCTCGCCGAACTCCAACGGCCCCCCTTCGACATGCCCGTCGCCGACTCCGAGATCATCTTCGGCGCGTACACCGAGTACACGGGCCTGCGTTTCGCCCTGTTCCTGCTCGCCGAATACGCCGGAATCGTCGTCCTGTGCGGCCTGACCACCGTCCTCTTCCTGGGCGGCTGGCACGGCCCCTGGGGAGCCGACGGCCTCGGCTGGGTCTGGACCCTCCTGAAGAGCGCGATCCTCGCCTTCGTCGTCATCTGGCTCCGCGTCACCTATCCCCGCCTGCGCGAGGACCAGCTCCAGAAACTCTCCTGGACCCTCCTCGTCCCTCTGTCCCTCGCCCAGATCGCCCTCACCGGCATCGTCAAGGTGGTGATCGCGTAACCATGGCCCCCATTCCTGGCTCCGGCCTCGCCAAGGGCCTGGCCGTCACCCTCCGCACGATGACGAAGAAGACCGTCACCGCGCAGTACCCGGACGCCCAGCCCGAACTCCCGCCCCGCACCCGCGGCGTCATCGCCCTCTTCGAGGAGAACTGCACGGTCTGCATGCTGTGCGCCCGCGAGTGCCCGGACTGGTGCATCTACATCGACTCCCACAAGGAGACGGTCCCGCCCGCCGCCCCGGGTGGCCGCGAGCGCAGCCGCAACGTCCTCGACCGCTTCGCCATCGACTTCGCCCTGTGCATGTACTGCGGTATCTGCATCGAGGTCTGTCCTTTCGACGCGCTGTTCTGGACCCCGGAGTTCGAGTACGCGGAGACCGACATCCACGAACTCACCCACGAACGCGACAAGCTCCGCGAGTGGATGTGGACCGTCCCGGCCCCGCCCGCCCTCGACCCCGGCGCCGAAGAACCCAAGGAAATCGCCGCCGCCCGCAAGACCGCCGACAAACTCGCCACCGAGCAGGCAGCACAGGCCCAGCAAGCAGCACAGGCAGGGCAAGCCGAGGAGACAGCCCGCGCTGCCCGGGCAGCGGAGGCCGAGCAGGCAGCACAGGCCGATCCCTCGGCCTCCGCTCCGGCCGAGCCCCCGGCCACGCCCCCCTCCGGTCCGCAGGAGGAACAGTCGTGACCCTCGCAGCAGCAGCAGCCACGGCCACGGCGGCCCACGCGAGCACCACGTTCGCCGCCGAACACCGCGGCTTCCTCTCCCCGACCGGCGTCGAGATCGCCTTCCTCCTCGTGGGCCTGCTCACCTTCGGCGCCGCGATCGTCACCGTCACCACCAAGCAACTGGTGCACGCCGCACTGTGGCTGGTGGTCGCCCTCGGCGGCCTCGCCGTCGAATACCTGCTGCTGACAGCCGAGTTCATCGCCTGGGTGCAGGTCCTCATCTACGTCGGTTCCGTCGTCGTCCTCCTTCTGTTCGGTCTGATGCTCACCAGGGCCCCGATCGGCCGCTCCCCGGACGCCGACTCCGGCAACCGCTGGGCAGCCCTGACCGTCGCCGTCGCCTCGGCAGGCGCCCTCGTCTGGGTCGTCGTCGACGCCTTCCGTACGACCTGGGTCGATCTCAACGGCGCCGCCGCCGGTTCCACCGAGGTGACCGGAGCGAGCCTCTTCCAGAACTGGGTCCTCCCCTTCGAAGCGCTCTCCGTCCTCCTCCTCGCCGCCCTGGTCGGCGCGATCGTTCTCTCCCGCAAGGCGAAGGCGGACGCCGCCGCGACGAGTGCGACGACCACGCCGCGCGTCCCCGGAACCCGTGACGGCAAGCGAGCCACGCAAGACACGGAAGGTGCCCGCTGATGCACCTCGCCTATCCCGCCGTGCTCGCCGCCCTCCTGTTCTGCACGGGCCTGTACGGAGTCCTCGCGCGACGCAACGCGATCCTGGTCCTGATGTCGGTCGAGCTGATGCTCAACGCCGTCAACCTGAACCTCGTCGCCTTCGACGTCTGGCTCTCCAAGGCCGCCCGCGACACGCTGCACTCCGGCCAGGCACTGACCCTGTTCACCATCGCCATCGCCGCCGCCGAGATCGGCATCGGCCTGGCGATCGTCCTCGCCGTGTACCGCAACGGCGGCACCTCGGACATCGACAAGCTCCGCGCCACCGCCGAGGGCCACGGCCCCGACGACCCCGACAGCGACGCCCCCGCGGCCGAGAAGGCTGAGGCCACCGCGTGACCACGACCACCCTCGCCGTCCTCGTCCCCCTCCTTCCGTTCCTGGCCGCCGCGGCCGGACTCCTCCTCGGCCGCACGGCCCCGGGCTTCGTCCGCCCGCTCGCCGTCCTGCCGACCCTCGCCTCGCTCGTCCTCGCCGTGCTGGTCGCGGTGCACCAGGGCGGCGGCCAGGCCATCGAGACGCACACCGAACTCACCCCGACCGGCTCGGTCCCCATCGAACTGGGCCTGTACATCGACGGCTTCGCGGCCCTCGTCGCCGTACTCGTCGGCGTCGTCGCCACCTGCGTGCAGATCTACTCGAGTGGCTACCTGCGCGACGACCCGCGCTACCCCTCGTACGCCGCTCTCGTCTCCCTGTTCACCTCCGCGATGCTGCTCGTCGTCTATTCGGGCGACCTGATGGTTCTCCTCGTCGGCTGGGAGGTCATGGGCATCTGCTCGTACTTCCTGGTCGGCCACTACTGGGAGACACCCGAAGCCCGCGCCGCCTCCCTCAAGGCCTTCCTGGTCACCAAACTCGGCGACGTCCCCTTCCTCATCGGCCTGTTCGCGCTGGCCACCGACGCCGGCTCTTTCCAGATCACCGCAGTCCTCGGCACCGTCGCGAGCGGCGGACTGCACCACGCCACCGTGGTCGCCCTGCTGCTCCTCGCGGGCGTGGCGGGCAAGTCGGCGCTGTTCCCGCTGCACACCTGGCTGCCCGACGCGATGGCGGGCCCCACACCCGTCTCCGCGCTGATCCACGCCGCGACGATGGTCGCCGCCGGTATCTACTTCGTCGCCCGTCTCCTCCCCGTCTTCCAGGCCTCCGCGGCCGCGATGGTCGTGCTCGCCGTCATGGCCGGTGTCACGATGGTCGGTTCGGGGCTCGCGGCGCTCGCCCAGGACGACATCAAGCGGGTCCTCGCCTACTCGACGATCGGTCAGCTCGGCTACATGGCCGGCGCCCTCGCCGTCGGCGACCGCGGTGCCGCCGTCTTCCACCTCCTCGCGCACGGCGCCTTCAAGGCGCTGCTGTTCCTCGCCGCCGGCGTGATCATCCACGCCTCCGGCACCAACTCGCTGGCCGTCATGTCCCGGATGAAGGACCTGCGTACCCGCGTCCCCGACGCCTACTGGACGATGACCGTCGCGCTGCTCGCGCTCGCCGCGATCCCTCCCTTCAGCGGCTTCTTCTCCAAGGAGGCTGTCCTCGGCGCCGCCGAACACGTCGCCACCGGTCACACCGAGCAGGCGCCCGGCGCTTCCGGCTGGATCGTCCTGGTCACCGGCCTGGTCACCGCCGTCCTCACCGCCGCGTACGCGACCCGGCTGTGGCTACTGGCCTTCCGCGGACACGGAGCCGAGGCCCCGGACCACGGCAGACAGCCGATCACCATGACGGCCGTGCTGTGGGTGCTCGCCATCCCCTCGCTCGCGTTCGGTCTGGCTTTCGGCCCGCTGCCCGACTGGTTCGACGGCCTCGACCTGACGCCGGTCCTCACCACCTCCGTGCTCGGCACGGGACTCGCCCTGGTCGGCGGGATCGTCACCTACGGAGCCTGGCGGCACACCACCGCCCTGGCGGCCAGCGTTCCCCTGGGTTCGGTCGCGGCCCACCCCGGCGCCGATGGCGGACAGGTCGAGGCCGAGGCCATCGCCGCCCACGCACCCGCCTTCGGGGATGTGGCCTACGCCCCCGACCCGGCGGACCCGGGCCGACTGCTGCTCGGCCCGCTGCACCGCCACGCGGCCGTCGGCTTCCACCTCGACGCCGTGTACACCGTGCTGTTCGTCCGCCCGGTCCAGGCTGGAGCATCGCTCGTCCGGTTCCTCGACCGAGAGGTCGTCGACACCTATGTACGCGGTGCGGGCGCCCTACCCCGCTGGCTCGGCACGGCCGTACGGCGTGCGCAGACCGGCAATGTGCAGACCTATGTGAGCGCGCTGCTCGCCGGCACCGTCGTCCTGGTGGTCGCCGCCCTCCTCGTCGCCACGGGAGCGTGAGCAGGCGTGATCGATATCAGTGAATCCGTGATGCAGATTCTTCTCGCGTTGATCGTCGTCGGCCCGCTCATCGGGGCCGCCGCGACCCTTCTGCCGGCCCCGCCCGGACTGAAGGGGAAGTCGCCCGAGCAGGCGGTGCTGCGGCACGGCGTGACCGTCACGGGCGTGGTCCTCATCGCCGCGATCGTCCTCGCACTCGGCTTCGACCACGACCATCCGTCGAAGATGCAGGCCACGACGGACATCAGCTGGATCCCCGCACTCCACGTGCGGATCCACATCGGCGTCGACGGCATTTCCCTCCCCCTTCTGGTCCTGACCGCGCTGCTGACCTTCCTCTGCGCGCTGTACTCCTACTTCAAGATGCCCGCGGGCCCGACCCCGAAGGCATTCGTCGTACTGGTGCTCGTCCTCGAGTCCGGCACGCTCGCGACCTTCGCCGTCCTCGATCTGCTGCTGTTCTTCCTCGCGTTCGAGACCGTCCTCATCCCGATGTACTTCCTCATCGCCCGCTGGGGCGGTGCCCAGCGCCAGGCCGCGGCCTGGAAGTTCATCCTCTACACCCTGCTCGGTTCGGTCGTCATGCTGCTAGGCCTGCTCTTGATCGGAATCAAAGCGGGCACATTCGACATGGTGGCACTCGCCACTGACAACGGCCGGTCGCTGAGTACATCCGTGCAGGTCACCGCCGTTCTGGCGATCGGAATCGGGCTCGCGGTCAAGACGCCGATGTGGCCGCTGCACAGCTGGCTGCCCGACGCCCACACCGCCGCTCCGACCGTCGGCTCCGTCCTGCTGGCCGGCGTCATGCTGAAGATGGGCACGTACGGGTTCGTCCGGATCCTGCTGCCCATCGCGCCGGACGGCTTCCGGACCTTCGCCCCCTACCTCGCCGCCTTCGCCGTGGTCGGGATCATCTACGGCTCCCTGGCCTGCCTGGCCCTCGCCAAACAGGGCGCGAAGGGCGACCTCAAGCGGCTCATCGCCTACTCCTCCGTCGGCCACATGGGCTTCGTCCTGCTCGGCATCTCGACGATGACCCCGACCGGCGTCAACGGCGCGCTGTTCGCCAACATCGCCCACGGCCTCATCACCGGCCTCCTCTTCTTCCTCGTCGGAGCGCTGAAGGACCGCACGGGCACCACCGGCCTCGACACCCTCGCCGAGGAGACGGGCGCCGCGCTGTACGGCAAGGCCCCGCGCCTCGGCGGCCTGCTGGCCTTCGCCGCGGTCGCCTCGCTCGGGCTGCCCGGCCTCGCAGGGTTCTGGGGCGAGATGCTGGCGATGTTCGGCGCGTTCGAGCCCGCCGCCGGCCTCAGCCGTCCCGCTTATCTGACGTTCATGGCGATCGCCGCGTTCGGCACCCTGCTCACCGCCGCGTACATGCTCATCGTGGTACGCCGCGTCTGCATGGGCGCGACGCCGAAGGGGTCGCCGAAACTCGCCGACGTCCAGAACTACGAGTTCGCGGCCTGGACGCCGCTCGTCGTCCTCACGGTCGTCGCCGGTCTGTGGCCCCGGGCCCTGCTCGGCCTGACCGACCCGGCCGTACAGCAGCTCCTCGCAGGAGGCACCCGATGAGTTCCCTGGTCCAGTCCGTCGACTGGCTCGCCATCGCGCCGCCCACCCTCGCGGCGGTCGTCGGAATCGTCGTGCTCGTCACCGATCTCTTCATCGGCGACGCGAGGAAGGCCGTACTCGGCTGGATGTCCGTGGCCGGCCTCGCCGCCTCCGCGCTGTTGCTGCTGCCCCTCCGGGACGGCGACCGGGCCACGTTCTGCCTGACGGGCGACGCGGACACCTGCAGCTACGTGGCGGACCGCTTCACCCTGGCCATCCAGCTCCTGGTTCTCGGCGGCGCGCTCCTCGTCGCCCTGCTGTCGGTCACCGCGCTGAAGGACGCCGACCGGGAACTCCCTGAAGGGGAGTACTGGTTCCTGCTCCTCTCCTCGGCCGCGGGTGCCGCCCTGCTGCCCGCCTCCCGCGACCTCGCGACCCTCATCGTCGCCCTGGAAGTCGCCTCGCTGCCCGCTTTCGCGCTCGTCGGCATCAAGCGCGGCGACAAGAAGTCCTCGGAAGCGGCCCTGAAGTTCTTCCTGTCCTCCGTCACCGCGACCGCGGTGAGCCTGATGGGCGTCAGCTTCGTCTACGCGACGACCGGCACCCTCTACCTCACTCAGGTCGCGGACCGGATCCAGCACGTCGACGGCCAGTTCCAGACTCTCGCCCAGACCGGCGTCGTCCTCACCCTCGTCGGCTTCGCGTTCAAGACGGCCGCCGTGCCCTTCCACTTCTGGGTGCCCGACACCTACGTAGGGGCGCCCCTGCCGATCGCCGCCTACTTGTCGGTCATCGGCAAGGCCGTCGGGTTCTCCGGGCTGATCCTCGTCACCGTCATCGCCTTCCCCTCGTACGCGGACGTCTGGGGCCCGGCGCTGGCGGCGCTGGCAGCCCTCACCATGACGGTCGGCAACGTCGGCGCCCTGCGACAGCAGTCCACGCGCGCGTACAGCGCTGTACGACTGCTCGCCTGGTCCTCCGTCGGACAGGCCGGCTACCTCCTGGTCCCGATCGCGGCCGCCGCCTACTCCAAGGACGCCCAGAAGGCCATCGGCTCCACCGTCGCGTACGCCCTCATGTACGCGGCCGTCAACCTCGGCGCCTTCGCCGTGGCCGCCCTGGTGGCCCGCCAAAGCCCCCTGAACCGCGTCAGCGACTACCGGGGCCTGTACGCCCAGAGCCCCCTCTCCGCACTGGTCCTCGGCTTCTTCCTGCTCTGCCTCGCCGGTCTGCCGCCGGGCATCATCGGCCTGTTCGCCAAGGTGACCGTCTTCTCGGCGGCCGTCGACGCGGGGCTCGGCTGGCTGGCCGTCGTCATGGCCGTCAACGTGGTGATCGCGCTCTTCTACTACCTCCAGTGGACGACGCTGCTCTTCCGTGCTCCCGAGGGCGAGCCGGGCACACGCCGCGCACCGGTTCCGCTGACCGCGGCCATCGCCGTGACGGCCGTCCTGGGTGTCGTCCTGTCCGGGGCGCCCCAGCTGATCCTGCGCTTCTCGGAGACCGTTCTCTTCTGAAGCGGCTCTTCTGAAGCGCCTCCGCGGATGGCTCTTTCCCGAAGCCATGACCGGTTCCCGTCCCGGTCCCAACGGAGTTCGGCCGCCGGATCCAACCGGTTTCCCCGCCCCGTTCAAGTGGCACGCGCGCGTGCGCACCGCCCTTCGAATCACCCGGACGGCCCACGCGCCAGGCAGTGCGCACAAGGGAACTAGTGCTCTCCGTCTGGCGTTGACCAGTACGGGAGGGTCCACTGAAGAGTGGAAGCAGAGCATCAGCAGGCAATGGGTTCCCCTGCCGCACGACTTGGAGGGCGTACCGTGCACCGCCGGCACAATGGGCTCAGGACAGCCGTACTCCTCGGGGGACTGTCCGCACTCATCATCGTCATCGGCAGCTTCTTCGGGCGTACTGGCCTGATCGTCGCGCTGTTCATCGCGATAGGGACGAACGCGTACGCGTACTGGAACAGCGACAAACTGGCTCTACGCGCGATGCGCGCCCGCCCGGTGAGTGAGTTCGAGGCCCCGGCCCTGTACCGCATGGTCCGCGATCTCTCGACCCAGGCCCGCCAGCCCATGCCGCGCCTGTACATCTCACCGACGGAGGCGCCCAACGCGTTCGCGACGGGCCGCAACCCGCGCAACGCGGCCGTGTGCTGCACCGAGGGGATCCTGCGCATCCTGGACGAGCGCGAGTTGCGCGGTGTCATCGGCCACGAGCTCAGTCACGTCTACAACCGCGACATCCTGATCTCGTCCGTGGCCGGCGCCCTCGCCTCCGTGATCATGTTCCTGGTCAATTTCGCCTGGCTGATCCCGGTCGGCCGCTCCAACGACGACGACGGTCCCGGCATTCTCGGGATGCTCCTGGTCATGATCCTGGGCCCGCTCGCCGCTTCCCTCATCCAGCTCGCCATCAGCCGCTCCAGGGAGTACGAGGCGGACGCGTCCGGTGCCCAGCTCACCGGTGACCCCCTCGCCCTCGCGAGCGCACTGCGCAAGCTCGACGCCGGCACGAAGCAGCTGCCGCTGCCCCCCGAGCCGCGCATCGAGACCGCGAGCCACATGATGATCGCGAACCCCTTCCGCCCGGGACAGGGAATGTCGAAGATGTTCTCTACGCATCCGCCGATGGCGGAGCGCATCTCCCGGCTCGAGCAGATGGCAGGTCGTCAGCCGTGAAGACAATTCTGAACGTCATTTGGCTCATCCTGAGCGGCTTCTGGCTGTTCCTCGGATACCTGGCCGCAGGCGTCATCCTCTGCATCACCATTATCGGAATCCCGTTCGGCATCGCCGCGTTCCGCATCGGCGTCTACGCGCTGTGGCCGTTCGGCTATACGACGGTGGAGCGCCACGACGCCGGTGCGCCGTCCTGCATCGGCAACGTCCTGTGGCTGGTCCTCGCGGGCTGGTGGCTCGCCCTGGCCCATATCGTCACGGGCATCGCGATGTGCCTGACGATCATCGGCATCCCGTTCGGTATCGCCAACTTCAAGCTCATCCCGGTCTCGCTGTTCCCGCTGGGGCGCGAAATCGTGCGCACGGACCAGCCGTTCGCGTCGCGCTAGCCGTACGGGCCCGCCGGGGCACGGGCCAGGTCCCCCGGCGGGCCCACGTCCGGTCGGCGCCACCGCCGACCCGGAGGGCCTTCCCGGACTCTCTCGGCTTCCCCGCCCTCCTCGCTCGCGGTGCCGAAAACGCCGGGGACGTCCGTCTCGCGTGAGGGTTGTCCATAGGCTCCCCGATTGTCAGTGGCGCGCTGCATGATGAACCCATGACCGAAATCGAGCAATTGCTGGAACGGGTCGCTGTGGAGGCCCGTAACACCCGCCCGTGGGGCTGGCCTTCGCTCCCCGCGCCCGTGGGCCCGGCTGAGGTCGCCCGCGCCGAGGCCGTCCTCGGCTTCCCGCTGCCCGCTCTGCTCGCCGCGCTCTACCTGCGGATAGGGGACGGCGGATTCGGTCCGGAATACGGTCTGTTGCCCCTGCTCGACGGCCCGCCCTCCGGCGAGCCCGCGGTCGTTCAGCAGTATCTGGCCAGCCGCGAGAGCGGCCGCAAGGACCCCGAGTGGCCGTGGCCCGCGGGGGTTCTGCCGATATCCCACTGGGGCTGTGGAATGTACGCGTGCGTGGACTGCCAGAGCCCCGACGGCACGGTCCTGCTCTACGAGCCGAACGCCGACGAGCCCGACCACGCCTGGTATGTGGACGCACCGAGTCTCGCGACCTGGCTGCTCGCCTGGATCGAGGGAACGGGCTGGTACGAGGAGTCCAGCGACGGAGCCGACCTCCCTCTGTGGCCCGACCTCCACATACGTACGACGGTGACGCAGGCTTCCTGACCCGCTAGCGCGGACCCGCCCACCGCCGTGCGCCGTATGCCGCCGCCCCAACCGCGAGGACGGCCGCGCCCAAGACCACCGAAACCCCGGGCAGGGCGAACGCCAGCGTCACGCATCCGAGCAGTCCGAGCGCCGGCACGACCCGAGACGCCGGAGCCGAACTCAAGTTCCAGGCGGAGACGTTGGCGATCGCGTAGTACGCCAGCACACCGAAGGAGGAGAAGCCGATCGCGCCACGCACATCCACTGTCGCGGCCAGCACCGCAACCACCGCGCCCACGGCCAGTTCCGCCCGGTGCGGCACCTGGAAGCGCGGGTGCACGGCGGCCAGGGCGCCCGGCAGATGACGGTCGCGGGCCATGGCCAGCGTGGTCCGCGAGACACCCAGGATCAGGGCGAGGAGAGAACCGAGCGCGGCCACGGCGGCCCCCACCCGTACCACCGGCACGAGCCCTGGCAGCCCGGCCGCCCGGACGGCGTCCGCCAACGGCGCCGGGGCGAGCCCCAACCCGGCCGATCCGAGCACCGAAAGGACAGCGACGGCGACCGCCGCGTACACCACGAGCGCGATGCCCAGAGCCAACGGGATCGCGCGCGGGATGGTGCGCGCCGGATCCCGCACCTCCTCACCGAGCGTCGCGATCCTCGCGTACCCGGCGAACGCGAAGAACAACAGCCCCGCCGCCTGAAGCACTCCGCTCACTCCGGACGACAGTCCGACGCCCAGCCGCCCGGCGTCGGAGACGTCCGAGCCGAGACACCCGACGACCACGGAAGCGAGGACCGCTAGGACCACTGCCACGATCGCCCGCGTCAGCCAGGCCGACTTCCGCATGCCGCCGTAGTTCACGGCGGTCAGCGCGACCACGGCGGCGACCGCCACTGCGTGGGCGTGCGCCGGCCAGACGTACGCGCCCACGGTGAGCGCCATCGCCGCGCAGGAGGCTGTCTTGCCGACGACGAACGACCAGCCCGCCAGATATCCCCAGAAGACGCCGAGCCGCTCACGCCCGTAGACGTACGTACCGCCGGAAGCCGGGTACAGGGCGGCGAGCCGTGCCGAGGACATCGCGTTGCAGTAGGCGACGACGGCGGCGACAGCGAGTCCGAGCAGGAGCCCGGATCCGGCCGCACGCGCGGCGGGGCCGAGCGCGGCGAAGATCCCGGCACCGATCATCGAGCCGAGCCCGATGAGCACGGCATCCCCGACACCCAGGGTGCGGCGCAATTCGGGACTGGACTGAGTCATGGGCCGCACCCTACTGATCACTGCAACCGGCGGGAGCCGCGGCGACGTCCTGTTCATCAACAGGGCATCAACTCAACATCGGTACACGCGTGACCGCACCGGACACGGACAGCCCGGGCACGGCCCGCCCGGACCGAACTCACAGGGCCGGGACAGCGTGGAGAGAGCACGGAGGGGCAGGCTCAGGACATGGGCATCATCAGCTGGATCATTCTGGGGTTGCTGGCAGGCGCCATAGCCAAGTTCCTGCTCCCGGGGCGCGACCCGGGAGGCTTCATCGGAACGACCGTCATCGGTGTCGTGGGCGCGTTCATCGGCGGCTGGATATCGGCCCGTTGGCTGGACCATCCCATCACCAAGCACTTCTACGACGGCGCCACCTGGGCCGCGGCCATCGGCGGCTCGCTCGTGCTGCTCATCCTCTACCGCGTCCTGTTCGGCGACTCGCGCCGCTGAGCACCCGTCCCAGAGACGTCGGTCCACAGCCGAGAAGGGCGGGCACGCGTGGGTGCCCACCCTTCCTCGAAGCTTCGGCCACTGCTTCAACCACCGCTTCGGCCACGTCTCGGGTACGCGCACGAAGCGGCCAGAACAAGACCCGTCACGCGACGGAACGGCCGCAACGACCCGCCTCTGAAGTGAGGTTGGCGAAGCGCGGCCGCGGCCGCTGTCACCCCGGTGCCGGTGTGCGCTCGTCGCAGCCGGCGTACCAGGGCATGCCAGGCGTACCGGGGCGTCCCCGGCGTGCCCGGCGTTCTACCGGTAGTTCACGAACTGCAGGGCGAAGTCGAAGTCCTTGCCCTTGAGGAGAGCCTGGACGGCCTGGAGGTCGTCACGGCTCTTCGAGCTGACGCGCAGCTCGTCGCCCTGCACCTGGGGCTTCACGCCCTTGGGGCCCTCGTCGCGAATGATCTTCGCCACCTTCTTCGCGTTGTCCTGGGAGATGCCCTCCTCGATCGTCGCGAAGATCTTGTACTCCTTGCCGGAGAGCTGGGGCTCACCGGCGTCCAGCGACTTCAGCGAGATGCCCCGCTTGATCAGCTTGGTCTCGAACACGTCGAGGATGGCCTTCACCCGCTCCTCGGAGTTCGCCTCCATGAGGATCTTCTCGCCGGACCAGGAGATGGAAGCGCCGACGTTCTTGAAGTCGTAGCGCTGCGAGATCTCCTTGGCGGTCTGGTTGAGGGCGTTGTCGACCTCCTGCCGCTCGACCTTCGAGACGATGTCGAAACTGGAGTCGGCCATGTCCTGTGGCTCCTTGTATCGGGTGCGTAGGGGCGGCGGTCGAGCCCGGCGTAGGCCTCCGGCCGCATCCGCATAAGCCTAGCCACCCCCCTCCCTCCAAACGTCGATCAATTGGGTGGCGAAGCATCCCTGGGCATCAGGTATCGTTTACGTCGTTGCCAAGGAGCACCGCCGAAGAGTGGGGCTCAGGGGCAGCAACCCCGGCGGTGTGCCCGAGTGGCCAAAGGGAGCAGACTGTAAATCTGCCGGCTTAGCCTACCCAGGTTCGAACCCTGGCGCCGCCACAGTAGGGAAAACCCCCTCCGACCAGCCTCAATGGCTGGTCGGAGGGGGTTTCTTCGTTCCTGCTTCCGTTCGATTCGGTGTGGACGGGGAGTGGACGTGCCTCACCTCGTACCGGCCCGTATCCCACCTCTGATCAGTGCGTG
Source organism: Streptomyces sp. NPDC091209 (assembly GCF_044757755.1). Lineage (NCBI taxonomy): Bacteria > Bacillati > Actinomycetota > Actinomycetes > Kitasatosporales > Streptomycetaceae > Streptomyces > Streptomyces sp. NPDC091209. The sequence continues at coordinate 186,636 of NZ_JBIVVR010000015.1, forward strand.
TCCCCCAGGTGTCCCCCGGGGGAGAGCTTGATCACTCCGGCTCGTTCCACTCCCGAAGGGCCGCGTCGATCCGGCTGTTCGTTCAGGACGACATGGAGAAGGTCTCTGGGGTCACGGACCCCGCTGACCGCGCCAAAGCTGCAATCGACCTGATGGCGCGGTATCAGAGCCACGTGAACGAGCTGTCGCGCATCCGCCGGGAAGCGATCGAAGCTTCGGCACAGACCTGGTCACCGTGTCGGTCGCCGGCATGTACGAAGGGGGCAAGGGGCCCGATCAGCACCCCAGCGAGGTAGTCACCCGGGAGGACCTGAACAACTTCGAACTCCTGCGCAAGCTGGTCATCGGCATGAAGCTTGACGCGCAGTACGAGGTGATCCCCCAACGGGAATCGTCAATCTCAACCAGGACAACCACGTCGTCATCTGCGGTCCGCGCCGCTCCCCGATCGTGGCCCAGGTACTCGAAGGGGATGACAGCCTTCGGTTTGAGAAGGACAGAGCGTGGCACGTGGTCGACCAGGTGGACGGGAAGACGTACCGGTCAGCCTTCGACGTGGACGGGTCGGACGGCGACGTTGGCTACCTGGGGCGACTCCCTCGCCTGGACGGTAAGGGGACGTTCCTCTACATCGCCGGCGTCCATGCCATCGGGGCGAGTGGAGTCGTTCACTTCCTGGAAAACAACCTGGCAGAGCTATATCGAGAGGTCCGCACGCGCCGCTTCTCCACCTTGATTTCGTGCCGTTACGACCCGAAGACGCTCGAAGTGCTGGAGAGTCGACGCGTCACCCCGCTGTACAGACACGAAGGCTGAGGATGCGCGTCGCCATTGACACCCAACCCGGTGGAGCCGCTCCCAATGAGGACTGGGTGGCAGCTACGCCAAGTCTCGCCGTCGTGCTGGACGGACTCAGCACGGCGGGCCTGGACACGGGATGCCGCCACGGCGTCCCGTGGTACGTGGCCCACCTCGGCAGTCAGCTCGTCGCGGCTTTGGCGGACCCGGGTTCCTCGCTCGCGGCCGGCTTGGCGGGTGCGCTCGAACGGGTGGCAGCGCTGCACCCTGAATGCGACTTGGGCCACCCGGGGACGCCCTCGGCAACGGTCGCAGTCCTTCGGCAACGCAGCGGGGTTCTGGATCACCTCGTCTTGGCGGACTCGCCTGTCGTGCTCGAAGGGCACCAGGGCTTCAGCGTGATCACTGACCTACAGGTGGACGAAGTCCTTCCCGAGCTGCGGGCCGAGGTCGAGCAGTACGAGACCCATACGGCAGAGCACAAAGAGGCTCTGCGGCGTTTCATTACCGCGCAGAGGCAAACCCGCAACACGCCAACTGGCTACTGGGTGGCGGCAGCGCGCCCGGAAGCGGCAGATCACGCGACTGTGGGCACCACCCCCGCCGATGCCGTACGCGCCGCAGCGGTCCTGTCTGACGGCGTGTCGCGTCTCGTCACCGAGTACGCCCTTGCGACGTGGTCCGAAGTCTTCACGACGCTTCGGTCTGGGGGGCCGCAGGAGCTGATCGACACCGTCCGGAAGGCCGAGGCCACGGACCCCACGGGGAGACGGTGGCCACGCTACAAGTCGGGCGACGACGCGTCCGTCGCCTTTTGTCACTGGTGATCGCCGCTTGTAGAGAAAAGCCCTGGCCTTACGAGCCGGGGCCCTCAGATTCCGGAGATGAGACCTCCGTTGCCTGCACTTCGGGTCTCATGGGTTGATGATCGGCTGTCGCCGCCACAACTAGCAAGACACCCCCTACAGGCCAGCGGCAGACCGCACGGCGACTCAGGGCAAGAAATGGCTCCGACCGGACGCGCGGAAGGGCAACGCAGGGCTGCACCGGTACTACCCGGCTGCGGGCTTCAAGCTCGTACGGATCGTAGATCTGCCGCACCGCAGCTCGGGAGCGTTGTTCCAGTGCTCGGCTGAAGACGCACCCTGATAAAAACTAGTGCCCTCCAACATGCCGAGAAACGTCCTTCGCTGCCTGGTCCTTCACTGCTTGTAGCCTCTCTTTGGCCGCTGCACCAAACGAGGCTTAAGGGGTTCTTTGTTGGCGCTAGGCGGCGGAGTGTGAGTTAGCTCATCGTCAGGGCTCCACTCTGGGCCCGTGTCAGGTGCCGTAAAGGTCACCGAGCTGACGATTCGACTCAGAGTGGCTCTGCCTTCAAAGCTGCCCAAGAGGTCTAGCCTCGTGCCATCGGTGTATGGCATGAGGAACCATTCCCTCGCGCCTCTACCCTTGATGGCGTCGACAAGAGACGCCACGAAAGCGTGCGCTTCAAATAGGTTCAGTGTCGTCGCCCTGTACGGAATGGCCCCTTTGAGTCAGTTGTAATACGAGCGGCGATATCCCCCTGCCGAGTCAGCTGCTTTGGTCTGCGTCACTCCCAGCCAAGACGCCAGATCGTTGACAGCCTTCAGAGCCCGATCGTGCTGCTCGACGGGATTTGGTTGAATTGCCTGCGAGCCTGGAGACGTAATTCGACGCACGATCTCACGACGGATCAGTTCGTGGATTTCAGCTGTTTCGTAGGCCCGGAGTGGGAGTAATAGAGACTTCAAGACTCCCGCGATTCGCGACTGCCGCGGAGGGGCAGAGAGACGGGGTCTTTTGCTGGGCCCCCAACCGCACTAGAGGTTCCGCCTGTGCCAAGCGCGGTCGACTTCAGTCTGCGTACTTGAGTCGTGTAAAGCCCCGCGGACCACCAGTACAGTCCAGCCCCCCAAATCGCCAGCGCCCATCCAACTATCCGCGCAAAGTTGGCCAACGAGTCCCCACCGTCGGCCAAAAGAAGCAGTGGAAATGCGTACATCAAGTTAAAGGTGGCGGCTTTCCCGATAAAGTTGACCTTGAGCGGTCCATACCCGATCTTGCGCAAAGATGTGATATTGAGAGCCATGAATACGTCACGCGCGAGAAGCAGTACCAGAAACCACCAAGGGATGATGTCTCGCAGCAGTAGCGCAAGCAGCGTAGAGATCGTATAAAGCCGGTCGGCTGCCGGATCCAGGATTTGACCAAGGCGGGTTACCTGATTCCAGCGACGAGCCAGCTTTCCGTCAAGGTAATCGGTGGCACCACTTACTACCAGAAGAGCGATAGCCCAACCATCAAGACTTGTATTGCCAAAGTAGGGTTGAAGGACGAGCCACAGGAATATCGGAACTCCGGCGACACGTAGGGCGCTCAACGCGTTAGGAATTGTCAGCACCCTGTCGAGGTGGCTTTCTTCCATTTCCCCGCCTCCAGCTCGGGCCCTAATGCCCGGATTTTTCGAGTCTTAAAATAGACGTTATTTGATCCTACCAGAGGCTCGATGTTGTTTGGGGAGCGGCTAGCGACCGGAGGGTAGAGGGGGCGCCGAATACCCGCATGGGGAGCTGCTGGATGACGATACGCGAGCAGACACTTTTTATGCGCCGTAGAGACAACTTACGCAGAACGGGTCAATTTGTGCCATACGGTAAAGCGGGTGTCCACGGATGAACGAAACGTCGGCGGATGGGACGAAACCAAGAACTCCGACGGTTCGTTTACTCTTGAATGGACCGGATTCAGTACGGGATCTCACTGCCTGGACAGTAAATCCACGGGGTCCGTGTACGCGATTTCCTGCAACAGCAACGACCATCAGAAGTGGTACGAAACGAAGACTTCCACCGGATGGCGGCTGAAGAATAAGGAGACTGGGCGTATTCTGGATAGCAATTCGTCTGGATCTGTCTATACGCTGCCCGATAATGGTGGTAAGAATCAGCGTTGGAGCTAAACCCCTAGGGGTTTGTTTTTGAGGCTCTATTTTTTTGATTGGCCGTTTGCTCTGGCTGGCGGCCAATCAGCAATCTTGTCGTTTCCCTCGAAGGTTCTAAACTGGATCTGTTCAGTTACTCCGAGGTCAGACGTCTTCAGGCCTGCTGACTAGCCATGGTCCTGTCGCCGCATTGGGTAGCAGATCGGGAACGCAGTGCCTCCATGGTTGGCGGTTCATGTTTTTAGGCGCCGCGTTGGGTCGGCCTCCTCCGGGTGAGGAGCTGCTTGCGAAGCTTGATTGGTGGCAGCGTCTACCGGCCCAAGCCGCGTCCGCTGCTGATGCCGCGGTGCTGGTGGGGGCTTAGCCGCCTTACTCCATGCTTCCGTTCCCGCTGTCCACTGGCCTCGGCGGTGGCCGGTCGCTGGTGCAGCCTGTAGGCAAGGTGGTCAGGACCCTGTTTCCCCCAGGTGTGCCCCAGGGACGGCGAGAACGGGTGAATCCGCAGGTCACAGGAACTGGACGGCGCCCGCTGTAAAGCTGCTGCCTAAGGGCTGTCCCGTAATCCCCGGTGGATCAGCGCGCGGCGTCAGATGCGGTGCATCGCAAGGCGGAGGGTCGTCCTCATACTGGGCGTATT
>NZ_JBIVVR010000016.1:0-100992 GCF_044757755.1 Streptomyces sp. NPDC091209
AGACCGCAGCCAATCGGCACCAGGTATGCGAACCCGTGAAGTGGTACGGAAAGCAACCCACGTGGTGCCGAACCAACTCACAACCAGCTCACTAGGACTCCTCCGCCGCCCCGGGCGGGAAGGACGTCCGCAGGGTGAACGCGTGCCTGGTGGGCCCGTGTTCACGTAGATGCAGCAGGCGGGACTCGGCCTCCGGGACCGCGGGGCGATGGCCGGCCGGGACCCACCACAGCGCGGTGACCGCCTCCTCCAGCCGCTCGAAGAAGTCACGGCGCCGCGCCATCAGCTCACGGTGCAGGCCCTGGTACATGAACGCCGTCAGCGCGTTCGTGTCGCGCCAGGTGGACATGTTGACGATCAGCCACTCGTCACCGAAGACGCGGAGGTCCGTGGCGTTGCCGGTGTCGTTCTGCAGACGCCAGACGAATCCGTCCGCCGCGTCCGCGACGGCGTTCACGGGGTCGAGGGCTTCGACGAAGTCCTTCAACTCGGGTGAGTCCAAAGGTGCCTTGAGGCGGGCGATATTGACCTGTGCGAGCTCGTACGAGGCTGTCGACTCAGTCATGACCGAACGGTAGGTCGGCCATGGCGACGACCACACCCCCCGTCTCACGGAGTGAGAGAACGCCCTCTTGCCGCCTTCGCGGGCGCTTCACCCACCACCTCACGGAGTGAGGGAACGCCTTCTTGCCCCGTTCGCGGGCGCGCCTCGCCCACCCCCTCACGGAGTGAGAGAAAGAAGAGGCCCCCCTCACGGCCCGAGTGAGGAGACCCCCTCACGACCCCAGCACCGCCTCCATCACCGCCCGCGCGATCGGCCCCGCGAACCCGCCGCCGGTGATGTCCCCCCGGTCCGCCGCCGCGTCCTCGACGACGACCGCGACGGCCACCGCGGGCTCCATGGAGTCGTCGGCCCGGGCCCAGGAGATGAACCAGGCGTACGGGGTACCGGAGTTGCCGATGCCGTGCTGGGCGGTGCCGGTCTTCCCGCCGACGGTGGCGCCGGGGATGGCGGCCACGGTTCCGGTGCCCTTCTCCACCACGTCGGTCATCAGTTCGCGCATCCGCTGCGCCGTCGACGCGCTCATCGCCTGGTGGAGGGTCCGCGGGCCGGTCGTGGCCAGCGTCCCGCCACCGTGCGCGGTCGTCCTCTCCACGAGGTACGGCGTCCTGACCGAACCGTCGCCCGCGACGGCCGCCGAGATCATCGCCATCTGCAGCGGAGTCGCGCGGGTGTCGAACTGGCCGATGGAGGAGAGCGCCAACTGTGCCTTGTCGAGCCGCAGATCGAAGTTGCTGGGCGCCACCGAGAAGGGGATGCGCAGCTTGCGGTCGTTGAAGCCGAAGTTCGCCGCCGTCCTCGTCATGTCGTCGAGCCCGACGTCCACGCCCAGTTTCGCGAAGACCGTGTTGCAGGACCAGGTGAAGGCGTACCGCAGGGAGGCGTCCTCGCAGCCCTCGATCTCGTTCGTGAGCCGCGTCGTGGTGCCGGGGAGCCGGTAGGGGTCCGGTGACGTGGTCGGCGCGTCCACATCGGCCACCACACCCGAGTCCAGCGCCGCGGCGGCGGTCAGCACCTTGAACGTCGACCCCGGCGGATAGGTCTGGCGGATCGCCCGGTTGAGCATCGGCTTGTCGGACCGCCCGTTCAGCCGCGCCCACGCCGCCGACACGGCCGGCCCCGTCCCGGACAGCAGCGCGGGATCGTACGACGGCGTGGACACCAGGGCCAGGATCCGGCCGGTGGTCGGCTCGATCGCGGCGACCGCGCCCCGGCGGCCGCCGAGCCCCTCGTAGGCAGCGCGCTGCGCCGCCGCGTCGAGGGTGGTGACGACCCCGCCGCCGGGACTACGGGCCCGGGTGAGGCCGTTCAGCAGGGGGAACGGGGCGAGCATCGGGTCGGAGCCGGAGAGGACGCCGTCCTCGGTGCCCTCCAGCAGCGTCGCCCCGTAGAGCTGCGAGGAGAAGCCGGTGACGGGCGCGTACAACGGGCCTTCCCGGTACGTCCGTTCGTAGCGGAGCTGCTCGCCGGTGTCCTTGGAGCCGGTGACCGTCCGGCCGTCGACGACGATGTCGCCGCGCGGCTGGCCGTAACGGGCGATCGCCGGACGGCGGTTGGCGGGGTTGTGGTCGTACGACGGGGCCTGGACGACCTGGACGCGGGCGGCGTTGACCAGGAGGGCCACGAGCAGCACGGCGCACAGTCCGACGGCCCGGCGGATGTACTTGGTCATGGGGCCGGTGTCCCGTCGTACTGACCGCGGGCGCAGTCGCTGATCCGGATCAGCAGAGCCACGATGATCCAGTTGGTGACGACCGAGGAGCCGCCCTGCGCGAGGAACGGCATCGCCATGCCGGTCAACGGGATCAGGCCGGTCACGCCTCCCGCGATGACGAAGACCTGGAGGGCCACGATCGAGGCGAGCCCGATCGCGAGCAGCCGGCCGAAGGGGTCGCGCAGGGACAGGCCCGCGCGGTAGCCGCGCTCCACGAGGAGGCCGTAGAGGAGGAAGATCGCGGACAGGCCGACCAGACCGAGCTCCTCGCCCGCGGTCGCCAGGATGAAGTCGGACTTGGCGGCGAAGCCGATGAGGATCGAGTGGCCGAGCCCGAGCCCGGTGCCGAGCATGCCTCCGGCGGCGAACGCGAAGAGGGACTGGGCGAGTTGGTTGGGACCCTGGCCCGCGGCGATCGACGCGAACGGGTCCAGCCAGTCCTGCACCCGGCTGTGCACATGCGGTTCGAGACGGCCGACGGCGACCGCGCCGACACAGGCCAGCAACAGCCCGACGACGGTCCAGCCGGTGCGGCCTGTGGCGACGTAGAGCAGGATCACGAACAGGCCGAAGAAGAGCAGCGAGGTTCCGAGGTCCCGCTCCAGGACCAGGACCAGGACGCTCAGCAGCCAGATCGCCACGATCGGGCCGAGGATCCGGCCGGTGGGAAGCTGGAGCCGTCTGAACCGCCAGACCTGGCGGCCGCTGTAGGCGAGCGCGCTGCGGTTGGCGGCGAGGTAGCCGGCGAAGAAGACCGCGAGCAGCACCTTCGCGAACTCGCCCGGCTGGATGGAGAATCCGGCGATCCGGATCCAGATGCGGGCGCCGTTCACGGCCGGGAAGAAGATCGGCAGCACGAGCAGGGCGAGCGCGCCGACCACCGAGACGTAGGTGTAGCGCTGGAGGACCCGGTGGTCGCGCAGGAAGAGCACGACGACGATGAAGAACGCGACGCCGAGCGTCGACCACATGAGCTGGATGGGCGCCGCCTGGTCGGCCGGGGTCTCCAGGTCGAGCCGGTAGATCAGCACCAGGCCCAGGCCGTTGAGGAGGACGGCGATGGGCAGCAGCAGGGGATCGGCGTACGGGGCCCGCAGGCGCACGGCGACATGGGCGAGGAGCGCGAGCACGCCGAGCCCGGCGCCGTATCCGGCGGCGCCGGGCGGGACGGTGCCGTTCCTGGCCAGACCGACGGCGCAGTAGCCGTACACGCAGAGCAGGACGGCGACGACGATGAGGGTGAGCTCGATGCCACGGCGCCTGGGCAGGCGTTCAGCGGGAGGGGCCGGCTCCGCCGCCACGGCCGTTCCGGACATTCCGGGCAGGATCATGTCCGGAACGTAGCAAGCGGGCGCCCCGATGTCCCGTTACGCGATGACGAACGGGCCGGTCCGGTTCGTCATCCTTCGGCACCGGCGGGTCAGCACCAGCGGGGGGACGGACCGATGTTGTCGATGTAGCGCGCGGCGCCCCAGGCCCAGGTGCCGTCCGTCAGGAGGTACCAGAGGGGGTTGCCCTCGACGGTCTGGCCCGGGGTCTTGCAGAAGATGGAGACGATCTCGCCCTGCCGTGCGACCCGGATCAGCTGGCTGCCGCGGGTCGGGGAGCTGCGCAGGGCCAGGCCGCCGCGGGCGGTGACCCTGCCCTGGTACAGGCGCGGGTTGTTCTGACCGAAACCGTCGTCCCTGCCGTTCCCGTCTCCGTTCCCGTCCCCGTTCCCCTGCTCGTGACCGTTGCCGCCTCCACCACCACCGCCGTTGTTCCAGGTCTGGCCGTTGCCGTCGCCCCCGCCACCGCCGTTGCTCCAGGTCTGGCCGTTGCCGTTGCCCCCGCCGTTGTTCGACGTCTGGCCGTTTCCGCCGCCACCGCCCCCGTTGTTCGAGGTCTGGCCGTTTCCGCCACCGCCACCGCCATCGCCCCCACCACCGCTGGTGTTCCACTGGTGGGTGTCGCCGCTTCCGGTGCCGCCCTCGCCGTCGGCGAGGGCTGGGGCGGCACCGGCGAGGGCGACGAGGCTGCCGGCGGCGAGGGCCATGCCGATTCGGGTGTATGTGGATCGCAGGGACATGGAGGGCTCCTCCGGAAAGGGGGCGAACCTGACTTACCGCCACATTAGAATCGGGAGCCGGGGAACGCAGGTCACACTCCGCCATCGGAGATGCCCGGCTCCTCCCACCCGCCCTGAGGGAGCGTCAGCGTCGTCACCGCTCCGCCGTCCGGGGCATTCGCGAACCAGGCGCGCACCCAGGACCTCCGCCTGGCCCAGCGCGATGGTCAGGCCGAGTCCGTGGCCCTTCGAACCGCCCTCGGTGCGGAAGCGCTGCGGCCCGTGCTCCAGGAGGTAGCCGGGGAAGCCGTCCCCGTGGTCCCGGACGGTGACCACCGGGCCGTCCAGGGTCAGCACCACCGGCCCCCTGCCGTGCTTGTGGGCGTTCGCGACCAGATTCCCGAGCACCCGCTCCAGCCGGCGCCGGTCGGTCTCGACCCGCGCGCCCCGCGTCACCCGGACCTCGGTGTCGGTGCCCGAGGCACGCACCACCCGTTCGGCCAGGGGCACCAGCGCTTCCGAGTCCAGTTCCAGACGTTCGCTGCGGGCGTCCAGCCGGGAGATCTCCAGCAGGTCCTCGGTGGGGGTGCGCAGCGCGGCCACCGGGTCGCGCACCAGTTCGGTCGGCCGCCCCGGCGGCAGCAGTTCGGCCGCCGCGTGCAGCCCGGTCAGCGGAGTGCGCAGTTCGTGCGCCCCGTCCGCCGTGAGCCGCTGCTCGCTCTGCAGCTTGCCCTGCAACGACGACGCCATCGTGTCGAGGGCTCCGGCGACCGCGGCCACCTCGTCCTGCGGGCGCGTCGGATCCTGGGCGCGCGTCCTTTTTGTTCGCACGCGCAGTCCGTACGGGCCGTACGGACGCCCGGGCCGCCCGGGCCGTACGGACGCCCGGGCCGCCCGGGCCGTACGGACGCCCGACGCCTGTGCCGCTGCTCCTCCACGGCCGCTCCGCGAGTTCTTCTACTCGGCTACCCCGCTACCCCGCTACCCCGCTACTCCGCGAGTTCCTCGAGGAGGCGTGCCGTGTCGAGCCCGGCCCGCAGGTACTCCACGAACAGGTCGTTGTGCAGGGCCCAGGGCGAGCGCCGGGCCCTGATCAGCCGGATCGCGTCCTCGGCGCCGTGCCCCGCCAGCGTGAGGGCGTGCGCGACGACCAGTCCCGAGCGGTTGTACCCGTGATAGCAGCGGACGAGCACTCGGCGCCCGTCCTCCAGCGCGTCGTCGGCGGCCCGCGCGAGCCGCATGACCCCCGTGAGCTGCGTTCCGTCCAACGGCCCGTCCGGAATCGGCCACACATGGTGCTCGACGCCCGGGTCGGGCCCGTGCCCGGGCAGCCGCAGAAGCGTCAGGACCAGGTCGAACTCATCGTGTACGACGGCGGATTCGGGCTGTCCCGAACGCCCCGCGAACTCATGGCCGCCCATCCACAGGCCGGGCACGATCTCACTCCACGGGCTGTCCGGTGCCGGAACATCCGGATATCTTCTACGAGTCCGCACCGGCGCCTCCCGCCCAACTCCCCCAACTCCTGCCAAAGGTAACCGGGTTCTTGCCCGGGGAGCACCCCGCCTGTTCCCATGGTCGTGGGGTGATGGTGCATGAACGGACTGCGCGTCGTACCGGCCCGGCGGCACGGACAGGAGCGTCTGTATGTGTGCCTGACCGACGGGAGAAGCGTCGCCTGGTACGACCGTGAGACGGCCAGGGTCAATCTGCTCAGCGAGGACCGGCGCGAGGACGTGCTCGGAGTGCTGGGCCCGTTCCTGACCGGCCCGGTGACCGTCGGGCCGCCGCCCGTGCCGACCCCGGCCGAGCTGGCCCGGCTGACACTCCACCCGGACGACGATCTCGCGCCGAACCGGCCCGGCGAGGCCCTCGTGATCGACCTCGACCGCGACCCCGGCCCGGCACACCGGCTGCGCCCCGACCCGCGCCGCCGCGCGCTCGCCGCCGAGCAGGCCGTCGGAGCCGCCCTCGACGAGCTGGAAGGGGGCGGCTGGCACACCCTGCACTCGGTCCCGCTGCCGGGCGGCGACCGCGTCCACCACCTGGTGATCGGCCCCGCCGGTCTCTTCTGCGTACACAGCCTGTACGCCCGTAAACAGCGGGTCCTGGTCGCCGACCCGATGGTCACCGTCGGCCGCCGGGAACCGAGTCCGCTGCTCCGCCGGGTCCGCGCCGACGCCGACCGCGCGTCCCACGCCCTGACGGCCGAGGTCCGCGCGGTCCTCGCCGTGGTCGGACCCGCCCGTCTCGACACACCCGTGCTCCCCCGCGAGGTACGCGTCCTGCGGGACACCGACCTCGCGGGCCTCGCCCGGCTCGGCGGGGTGCTCAAGCCGGCGGACGTGGAGGCCCTGCACGCGATGGCCCGCGACCGGCACACCTGGCTGCGGGTGTGAACCCGGACCGGGCGCTGCCCGCCCGCGGCCCTCGCCGGGCCCTTCAGGGCAGCGGGCACGCGCGCTCCGGGTCGAACAGCGGGGCCAGCAGATCGCCGAACTCCCGCACGCGGGGCGCGATGTCCGCTGCCTGGAACGCCAGTCGGTCCGGCGACCCGCACTCCTCGACCTCCTCCCACCTCACGGGCGCGGACACCGTCGGCGCCGCCCGTGCCCGTAGCGTGTAAGGAGTGGCGGTCGTCTTCCGGCCGGCGTTCTGACTCCAGTCGACGAAGACCTTTCCGGGCCGCAGGCTCCGCGTCATCCGGTGCACGACCTGGCGGGGCAGCGCCTTCTCCGCCTCCACGGCCAGCTCCTTCGCGTACGCGCTGACGTCGGCGGACGGTGTCGGTGCGACGGCGGCCAGCAGATGCAGCCCCTTCGACCCGGACGACTTCGCGTACGCCTCGATCCCGTCGGCGGCCAGCCGCTCGCGCAGCCACAACGCCACCTCGCAGCACTCCACGACCGTCGCCGGCGCCCCCGGATCGAGGTCGAAGACGATCCGGTCGGCGATCCCGGGCGTGCCGATCGTCCACTGCGGCGTATGGAACTCCGTCACCAGGTTCGCCGCCCACATGAGGGAGGCCAGGTTCTGGACGAGGACCATGCGCGCGGGCCCCTCGGTGCGCGGAACCTCGGCCGTGGTGACCCAGCCGGGCGTACCGGGCGGCACGTTCTTGGTGAAGAAGAGCTGCCCGTCCGGCCCGTCGGGATAGCGCAGGAAGGAGACCGGCCGGTCCCGCAGATGGGGGAGCAGTACGTCCGCCACGGTGGCGTAGTAGTGCAGCACCTCGCCCTTGGTGAAGCCGGTGGCCGGATGGAGGACCTTGTCGAGATTGGTGAGCGCGAGCCTTCTGCCCTCCACCTCCGTGATCGGCGTCATACCATGACAATCCCACGAAAACGGCACAAAAATCGCTCAACGTGATCGGAAGGGTGCTGCACGTGCGATCCATCTGGAACGGCGCCATCTCCTTCGGCCTGGTCAGCATCCCCATCAAGGTCGTGAACGCCACGGAGAGCCACGCGATCTCCTTCCGCCAGATCCACCTCGACGACGGCGGCCGCATCCGCTACCGCAAGGTCTGCGAGCTGGAGGACAGCGAGGTCTCGACCGCCGAGATCGGCAAGGCCTACGAGGACGCGGACGGCACGCTGATCCCCATCACGGACGAGGATCTGGCCTCACTGCCCATCCCGACCACCCGGACCATCGAGATCGTGGCATTCGTCCCGGCGGACCGGATCGACCCGCTCCAGATGGACACGGCGTACTACCTCGCCGCGAACGGCGTCCCGGCCGCCAAGCCGTACGTCCTGCTGCGCGAGGCCCTCAAACGCAGCCAGAAGGTCGCCGTGGCGAAGTTCGCGCTGCGCGGGCGGGAGCGGCTCGGCATGCTGCGCGTCGTCGACGATGTCATCGCCATGCACGGACTGCTGTGGCCGGACGAGATCCGCGCCACCGACGAGGTCGCCCCGGACGCCGCCATCACGATCCGCGACAAGGAGCTCGACCTGGCCGACGCCCTGATGGACACCCTCGGCGAGGTCGACCTCGAAGACCTGCACGACGACTACCGCGAGGCCGTCGAGGAACTCGTCACCGCCAAGGCCGAGGGCCACGAGGCACCCGCCGCCCCCTCCGGGGAGAAGGCCGGCGGCAAGGTGCTGGACCTGATGGCCGCCCTGGAGAAGAGCGTGCGCGCGGCCAAGGAGTCGCGGGGCGAGGAGGCCGAGGAGACCACCGCGACCGGCGAGGACGCCGAGGTCACCCCGCTGCCGGCCGGCAAGACCGCCGCCCGTGGGTCGACCCGTACGACACCGAAGGAAGTCGGCGGGAAGAAGTCGACGTCCACGGCGAAGAAGCCGGCGGCCAAGAAGACCGCGGCGAAGAAGTCGACGGCGAGGAAGTCGACCGCCAAGACGACCACCGGCACCACGGCGAAGCGCTCCGGCGGCACGACAGCCTCCCAGTCGACGACCTCCCGTACGACGTCCAAGAAGACCGCCGCGAAGAAGGCGCCGGCGAAGAAGACGACCTCGCACAAGCGGGCGTCCGCCTGACGGATACCCGGGCCGGGTTGCAGGCCTGGGAGCCCGAGGGACGCGCCTCCCCGCCCTCCCGGGCCTGGTTAGAGTGACGGAGACGTGCGGCGCCGGTGGCGCCCACGGTGCGCGGAACTCGCCCCTGACGTCGGCGGGGTGGCGGGGCGGCTGGGGCGATGTGAGGTGCCCAGAGGTCGGAGCGATACGAGGAGTTGCTCAGGATGCCAGGACGATGCGAGCCGCCCGGAAGGCCGGGACGGTACGCGGAGTTACCGGGAAGGCCCGGACGGTACGCGGAGTTACGGGGAAGCACGGGGCGGTACGCGGAGCCGCCCGGAAGGCCGGGCCGATACGCGGAGTTACGGGGAAGGCCGGGCGGATGCGCGGCGCCGCGCGAGAGGCCCGTCCGCAGGCCCAACCACCGCCCAGGGGGCGGCCGATGAGCGCGCCGCCCGTGACCCTCGTCCATGCCTGCCTGCGCGGGGGCGCGGGCGGCAGCCCCACCGCCGTGGTGCTGGAGGAGGCACATCCGAACCTGAGCGACGAGGAGCGGCGCCGGGTACCGGTGAATGCGAGAACCTCGCACGCCGTCTACGTCAGAGTGCACCCCGGCGAGACCCGAGAACCGACGGTGGACCTGCGCTTCTTCACCGCGGAGGGGGAGTTGCCGGCCTGCGGCCACGGAACGGTCGCCGCGCTGGCATACCTCGCGCACTCCGCGTCGCGGAACGGCGCCCCGGAGTCCTACCAGGCCACCCTCCGGACAGCGAGGCGCGTCTTCGAAGGCTGGTCGGAACCGCGTGGGGGCCACTTCGCCGCCGCCTTCGATCCAGGCCCCGTGGACCTGCGCGAACCGACCGAGCCCGAGCGGGCCCTAGCGCTGAAAGCCCTCGGCGTGGCACGGGACGAGCCCGGCGTGGACGAGTACGGCGCGGACGGCCCCGGCGCGGACAGGCCCGGCGCGGACGGGCCCGGCCAGGACGTACGCGTCGCGGCGATGGGAAGGGAGCGCCTCCTGGTCCCCGTTCCCGACCGCGCGGCGCTCACCGCATTGAATCCGGACTTCGACCAACTCCGCGCCGCCTGCGACCGCTTCGGCCTGCTGGGCGCGTACGTCTACTCCCCGCCGTCACCCTCAGGCTCCCTTGCGGCCCGCATGTTCGCACCGTCGATCGGCGTCCCGGAGGACATAGCCAACGCCAACAGCAGCGCCTGCCTGGCCGCTTACCTGGCCGCACACGGCACCACTGAGCTCACCATCGACATGGGCGACGCCCTGGGCAGCCCCGCCACCATCACGACCACAGCCACCCCAGGCCCCCGGGGACCCCGCATCCAACTGGGCGGAACGGCCAGGGTCGAGCACATGAGAAACGCCCCCAGGGCCTGACTGCCCGCCTGCTCCGGGACTCAACACCGATCGAGCATGCATTTCTGCGCGTGACGCGGGTCAGCGATCAGAAGCCCCGGTCGAACTCCCTTGGCTGGACGTCGACCGGGCCTGCGGCACCGCCGTGAACCGAAGACTCGGTGACGCCGTAGCCCTCGACCACCTCACGGCGCCGAGCAGGCCAGGGAGGTCTTCTGCCGAGCGAGTCCGGCCACCAAGATGCTTCCCGGAGGCTGTGTGTGGCACTGAGACTGGGAGGTGTGACCATCGACTGGAACTTCATCGCCACCACGGGCGGTGCCGTAGTAACAACTCTGCTGGGCGTCATCGCGGGCTCCGCCGTCAGTAGCCGGGCGCAACGAGGACAGCGCTCCTGGGAACGGCAGACGGATGCTTGTGCACAGGTATTGCGGGAGTCCGCCGCGATCCTGATAGCACTGAGCCGGCTGGCTCGGGAAGTGAGGGGTCAGCCGGCGGGCGAATCGACAGACGGGGTCTCGACCATCGACTGGCGGCCGTGGAACGACGCCTTAGCGATGGTGAGTCTTGTGGCTGACCACGACATCGCCCACGCCGCCCATGCGATCGACGAGGAGATCTGGCGAGCTCAGCTTGCTCTTGTCCGCGAGGTATCCACGCAGGAGCGCTGGTTCGAGCTTCGAGACCTTGTCGAGGACCGACGCCGGTCCTTCACCGCAATCGCCCGCCATCGACTGGCTGTCCCAGGACCGATCCCGAGCCGCCTCCACGGCCGCCCAGACCCCCAGGATCCAATCTGGGCGCTCCCAACAACCCCGCCACCCACGCCGGGCAACGACTGAACCTCCCCGCACATACGCGAAGACCCCGGCCTCAGCGTTTCCGCTGGTGACGGGGTCTTTGGGCACCTCATAAGGGGTGCCCCCGGCAGGATTCGAACCTGCGCACACGGCTCCGGAGGGCCCGTGCGTTGCTCACGTTTCAGAAGGTCACAGGCCTTTGGGCGCCAGTTGGCGCGAGCTTCGTCCGCAGGTAGTCCACGGACGTTTTGTGAGCTGCTCGTTGGGGCCGGGAGGGCGTGCCGAAGGCAGCAGCATCGAGCGCATTTCGCTGAAGCTCATGCCAGCCTGCGGTGATCGTATGGAGTGAGCGCCCAATGCGCCCGAGTGAGGGACTGCGCGCACAGGCGGATCGACAGACCGGAGCACGCCTGGAGTTGGCGCGTGGCCAGCAGGAGTGGGCTGTGACATGCGGCTCGGCCTGGTCTTTTTGCCCGCCAGGCAGCATCACGATTCCGACACGGGCGTGATGTTGTGGAGAGGGCGTGGATATTCTGTGTATACCCCGGGTTCCTTGCGTCCCTCTACCCCTCCGGGTCGAGTGGACGCCGGTGCGGGGATCTGCTGGCGTCATGTCGCTTGACTGATGGGGAGTCAGTTGGCGTCGGGGCCAACCTTCGCGTTTCGATCGGGGGAAGTGTTTACAGGACCTCGGCCATCGCTGCTGGAGGGTACGAGCTGCGGTCCTCTGGCTAGTGCCGCCTTCGGCGCCTGCCGCCTCTCGTGACCGCAGCCGGGTTGAAGGCCTCTGGTCCGGTCAGCGGTTCGGTGACGGCATGGAGTGCTGCCCGGATACAGGGAAATGCAGGCCTTCTGGCAACTTGCGGCGGGGGAGAACGGTCAGTGATGCGCCAGTAAGCCCAACAAGCTGGGTGAGCGAACAAGCGCGTACGCCTATCGCGTGAAGAGCCCCGTAAGTGGCGTGTGCTGGTCTCGGCGGATGGCAGGGCCACCGCCGAACGGGGCGCGAGAGCATGGGCCTA
The DNA here is from genome assembly GCF_044757755.1 of Streptomyces sp. NPDC091209. Classification (NCBI taxonomy): domain Bacteria; kingdom Bacillati; phylum Actinomycetota; class Actinomycetes; order Kitasatosporales; family Streptomycetaceae; genus Streptomyces; species Streptomyces sp. NPDC091209. The sequence continues at coordinate 12,002 of NZ_JBIVVR010000016.1, forward strand.
CAGCCGTGGATGGGGACACGGCCTGGGGTGGGGAAGCTGGAAAGGTTAGATGAGGTCTGAGTACAAGCAGCAGCACGAGGCGCACTCGGCAAAGTTCTTCGGTGAGGGCAATGCGCTGTGGAACACGGTCCCGCATGTTGACGCCGAGGTAGAAGTATCCGGTCCAGCCCCAAGAAAGAGTCACATGCCAGGCCGGAGGGAGTCAGCCACGGTGACGGAGGGACGCTCGCCAGTCAGGGTCGGCCTGGCGGACGGTCCTGACCAAGCGGTCGAATGGGCTCCGTGGATCGGATCGTTCATCGTGCTTGGCTCAAGGCTCCGTGACTTCATACCGAAGCTCAATGGACGGCAGTTGGTGCTTGCCATCTCGGTTCCGCAGCGCGACTATGCGGCCGCGCTCATCGCCAGCGGCTGGATGCTGTCCAGCCCAGCGCCTGAGCTTGCGGATCCGATCGATGTCTTCCGGGCGGCATCCCAGGGGACGTACCTTCGTGCGGTGACGAGCAACCGTATTAACACCGGCGCGTTTACGTGGCTTCAAGCCGCTTCCGGAGAGTTGCGGGTCCTCGTCGCCGACAAAGTGCTGCCGGTGGCGCGATACAAGGCAGTGTTCGAGCTCGACTCGGCGGTGGAATCGTCGCACTCAGTCCTGCCGGCACCGGGTTTCCTGGCGCAGCTCGTTGGTGCGTCAGATTCATGGGCGGAGCGGATGGCCGCTCCTCCGTTGGACCTCGTCCTCGTTGGCACCGCCAAGTGGCTACGAGAGGACCTAGCAGCGTGTATCGGTAAAGTTGGGGATCCGAAGGATGTGCCGTGCCCGCTCTCGAACTATGTGCTGCCCGAAGTGAAGGGAGCGGCGACGTGGTCGACCCAGGTGGTGTCGGCCCCGAAACTGGCGGACGAGCCGCACCTCGTCGAGCAGCAGCAAGCCGCCATCCTCGACGGCTATGGTGCGATTAAGTACCTCAACGACATTCCTGCGCCGATTGTCGTCTGCGTGATCGACCGATCGGTTGCGGACGAGTCCGCCGCAGAGACGATCATGGAAGCCCGGAGCTCCAACAGCCGCCCCGTCGGCCTGAAGGATGAGCTGTATTGGCAGCCTGTCGGCGGCGTCGAGGCGCTTGCGTTCACGGTGGCGCTATGAGCCGGGTGCACGACGTCATCAGGCGGTATAAGGCATCCGTCCAAGTCGTACGCCACGGCGTTGAGATCTTCGTGATTGGCGATCCGGCGGGTGCACGGCTCAATGCTGCGGTTCGACGCCTCGCGCACACCGTCAGCGAGAACGGCAACGACGTTATGGGTGACCTGCTGCGTGCGGCGAATGCCCTGCGCTGGCGCCGTATGACGCAGCCCCAGCCCGGCGAATTCCATCCTGCTCTTACCGAGGCCGCCAACGCGGTCGTCCGTGAAGCGCGCATACTCCGCGGCGCAGTAGCAGACGAGGCACTCCTAGATGAGATCGCCACAGCAGCCCAGTGCGTACGTCAGACGGATTCGCCGGTCGGCGACGAGCTCTGGCGCTCGATCGAAGAGGCGGACCCGTCGATCTGCGCTGTCGTGGCCAGCAGCGGTCGGGCCCGGGCGGGACTGCAGGAGTGGCTTAACTCGCTCTCCGTTCCCGTGCTGCTACCCGGCGAGCTCAGCCACGTGGGCGAGCGCGTTGAGCAGCTATATGTTGCCGGGCCACCGTGCTTCTTCCCGCCGTCCCTGGTGACGGCGCCGACGGCGGACGAGCTCACCTTCCTCATGCCAGCATGGTTCCGCCATAGGGCAATTCCGGTATCGCGGTTCGCCGACCATGCCGACGGTGCCATGAAAGCCAGGGTTAGGGAGCGGACCGTCGGCGATCTCAGCGAGCCAGAGTCGCCTGTCTCCGACGCTGAGTCGATAGAGGACACGTACTATCCGCAGCCGGTATGGCGCGGGCGTACTTCTGGTGATCGTGAGCCGGGACCGGACGAAGCTGAGGCGTGGAAGGTCCTGCTCGCAGGCAATCTCGCTATCTGGCTAGATGATGGCGACCGGATCCGGGTGCTTGACCCGCGTCAGCCTGAGGGCGAACGGGTGACGTACGCCGCGGTCGAGGACGTCGTGCCGGGAACGTACCTGGTGCTGCGCGATGGAGAGACGGAGCATGGCGCCATGTACGAGGCTGCGCTGCGTCTCATGGGACCGCGCGCCGCAGCAATCGAGGAGACCCAGCGCGGATGGAAGACGGCGTTGGAGGAACGGCTCGCGAGCAGGGGTGCGAGAGCGAGCATCTCAGAGCTGCGAGGGCGAGGCGTCAAGTCGGCGGCGCGCGTCCAGGCGTGGACTGAGGCGAGACTGATCAGCCCGAAGCATGAGCATGATCTGGTTCTCTTGCTTGAGTGGCTGGGCCTGGCTGTGGAGCCATCGCATCGGAATGCGATGGCACTGCGCCGCGCTGTTTACCAGGCCAGCGCGGATCTGCGCGAAGAACTGGAGGACGCGGTGAGCCGCGCTGATCTGGCGGCCCTCGAACGTGACGGCCGCATGAGTCTGGAGATCGAGCGCGAGGGCTTCCGGAGCATGGTGGTCGCGAAGGTGCAGGCGCGTTCCCCGTACACAGAGATCGTGTCGCGGCCGCACATGCGGGCCCCCTTCTTCGATCGGAGCGGCGAATGGCTCGAATGATTCCGTCATACTTCCCGACGAGTGCACCGCCGGGGGAGCAGGCGCTATACAAGGCACTCGCCGAGAGTGATGGCACCGACGGTTGGATCGTGCTGCACTCGCTTGCGATTGCCGAACATGTGAAGAAGCCTGAGGGGGAGGCTGACTTCATCGTCATCGTGCCAGACCACGGGATACTGGTCATCGAAGTGAAGTCGCACCTGACGTTCGATTACCGGAATGGGGTGTGGAAGCTTGGCAATGACGCTCCGACTGCGCGGGCTCCGTTCAAGCAGGCGAGCGACGCGATGCACAGCCTGCGTAAGTACCTGTTGAAGAAGAAGGTCAACCTCAGCTCGATTCCAGTGCTCAGCGCCGCGTGGTTCACAGCCGTGCGCGCGCGGACGATGCTTCCCGAGTCGCCCGAGTGGCACGACTGGCAGGTGCTTGATTCCGAGGACCTCAAGAACGGCGTCACGGCTGCCGTGATGCGCACGATCAAGACAGGCACTGCGCACCTCGACAAGACCACGTATGTCGCGTACGGCGGGGTCGGCCCCGATGAGGCGACTGCCCAACGGGTCGCGTTTCTGCTGCGGCCCCAGTTCGAGGTGGCAGTGGTCGCCGGCGACCTCAGGCACGCCCGCCAGGACCAGCTTGTCCACTTCGTCGAAGAGCAATACGAGGCCCTCGACTCTATGACCGACAATCAGGCGGTGCTCTTCACCGGGCCGGCTGGGTCTGGCAAGACACTCCTGGCCATGGAAGCGGCGCGGCGTGAGCTTGCCCAGGGGCATCAGGGCCGCTTGCTCTGCTTTAACCGTCTGCTCGGTAGGCGCCTAATGACCGACATGCCTGAGGACCCAGACCTGAAGGTCGGTACCCTGCATCGTCAACTGCTGGCGGTCGCCGGGGTGAAGCCGCCCGTCGACCCACCGGCCGAGTTCTGGACCGAGGAGCTTCCGGAACGAGCTATGGAGCGCATCGTTGCGATGGGCGACGACGCGGCGGTGGACTTCCTCGTGATCGACGAGGTCCAAGACATCCTCAGCGAGTCGTATCTCGATGTTCTTGATCTGATGGTCAAAGGGGGTCTTCGGTCAGGGCGTGTGCTGCTGTTCGGTGACTTTGAGCGGCAGGCGATCTACGACGATGGCGCGGGCCGGGAACTGCTTCGCGCGAGGATGCCCCTTTTGCCCAGTTATCGACTGACGATGAACTGCCGCAACCTGCCGCGCATCGGTCACAGCGTCAACATCTTCAGTGGCCTCCAGCCTGGTTACCGGAAGTTCCGCCGCGGCGACGACGGAATAAACCCCGGATGGCTGAAGTACGAGGCTGGGAGTGACCAGACGTCACTGCTGCTGGAGGCGATCCGGCGGCTTCGGGATGACCACTACAAGCTGGATGAGATTGTCGTGCTCAGCCCACTGGCGGAAGGGTCAGTCGCGGCGTCTACGAACGATCAGTGGCTCCGGCAAATCCTGCAACCGGTGACCGGCCAGGTGCGGAGAAAGGGTGAAGTGCAGTACGCCACGATTCAGGCGTTCAAGGGCCTTGAGGCGCCGGCGGTCGTGGTCACAGATCTCGACCGGAAGCTCGTGCCTAACTTCGAGTCGCTCATGTACGTCGGACTCACCAGAGCGACCGACCGGTTGTACGGAGTCATTGAGGCTGACACGCTGCGCGCAGGTATGGAGGGTGAGCGGTGACTGGTCAGGAAGCGCGCGGCATCGTCGAGGCCGCGGTGCGCCGCGAGTTGTTCGGACCGGAATCGGGCGAGCAGCCGCTTGGCACCCCGATTGACTGCTCGGGACCGAAGTGCAGGTTCACGACCAAGGAGGAGAGCCACGGGCAGTTTCATGACCGCGACACCCTTGAGGAGGTGCTGACGCGTTCCGACCCGCTGCGGCGGTACGGCGTGGGTGTCCTCTCCAGCGGCGGGAGCGCCGGGGGCACAGCCGTCGACGAGGACCCTGTCGTGATCGGCGGCACTCCCCAGAGCGAGGAAAACCCTGATCAGGCGCCGGTCGAAGTGAAGGGGCACGTCGCCCGGGATGAGGTTGACACGGACGACTTCGACCTCTCCGACGCCAACCGGCGGAAACCTTCGGCTATGGCGATCTCGTTCAAGGTCAGGGTGCCGTCAGATGGTTCGCTCGGCGTGCGCGTGACCGGCGCGTACTACGACCGGGTCGTCGTAACAATTCCCGGTGTCTCGGATCTCGACTGGTGGGTGCGCCGACCGTTCGAGCTCGAGGCGACGGTATCCGGCACCACGCTCCTCAACGAGGTGCACAGGATCAAGGTCGTGCCGACGGCGGCGTCGGTGAGTGAGCCGAAGATTGCTCCCGCCAAGGTGCCGACTCTCAGTGTCTTCAGCCGGATGGTGCCGGGGGAGCCTGATACAGATCTCCGACTCGTCACCCTGGCCGTGACCAACGAGGTACCCGGTACGGGACCGAGCAGCGCTTTCTTCCAGATGGGGTTCAAAGCAACTGCACAGGGAGGCCTCCGGATCGAGCCCTACCCGGACGTCGAACAACCAGATAGTGACGAGGAAGAGGAGTCGATCGCGCTGCTTTACCGCGAGCGTCTCACGTACGCGATCGGTCACGGCTGCGCCGCCGCTTGGGAGGACTCCGAGTCCGTGACCTGGGTCGAGGCGGACACCATGCCGGCGTACGAAGTCGCGAGTTTGACGCCTGACGTCTACGAGGTACATCAGGACGGAAGTCGGACCTCAGTCAGCGTCAGCATGGCCGAGCTTGCGAAGCAGACCCCTGAGGGTGATGCCCAGGTCGAGAAGGTGCTCAGCCTGTACCGCGAATGGATCGAACAGCGCGAGGCCTCGATCCACGATCTCGACAAACGCTTCCACCCGGCGGCATTGCGGCACATGCGGCTCTGCCGCGAGGCGCTCAAGCGGATGGACGAGGGTTGGCAGCTCGTGCTGCATGACCCTCTGGCGGCGCGCGCCTTCCAGCTCGCCAACTTCGCGATGCTCTATCAGCAGGTTCGCTCTCGCCTTGACACCCGCGAGGTCAAAATTGACGCGCAGGGCGTCTATAGTCCTGTCGGCGCACATCCGGACGCCGTGCCCGGACCCCGTGACGGGCGGTGGCGTGCTTTCCAGGTCGCGTTCGTGCTGGCGAGCCTGCCAGAGCTCGTCGACCCGACGCACTCGAAGCGGTCCGTGGTCGACCTGATCTTCTTCCCGACTGGTGGCGGAAAGACCGAGGCCTACTTGGGCGCTTCGGCCATCTCGCTCATCGCTCGTCGTCTGCGTAATCGGGACGACGCCGGCACTGACACCCTGATGCGCTACACCCTGCGGCTCCTGACCGCCCAGCAGTTCCTTCGGGCTTCATCCCTGATTTGCGTGCTTGAGGACATGCGCTCCAAGAACGAGGAAGAGCTCGGGGAGACGCCATTCGGTATCGGCGTCTGGCTTGGTGGCGACTCAACGCCGAACACGTGGAAGAGCGCCGAATCGAGTCTCAAAAAGCTGCGTTCGGATTCCACCGCGTCGAACCGGTTCCTGCTCCTCAAGTGCCCTTGGTGTGGCACAAAGATGGGACCCGTAAGACGTGCCAAAAAGGGGCAGGACACGCCGGGGTACGTATGGTCGGGCAACCGCTTCGTGCTCAAGTGTATCGACGAGCACTGCCGCTTCAGCGGGCGCAGAACGCTGCCGGTGCATGTCGTCGACGACGACATCTATGAGTCCAGGCCGTCGATCGTGATCGGCACCGTCGACAAGTTCGCGACCATGGCGTGGCGCCCCAAGGCGCGCTACTTGTTCGGGTTCGATGAGCATGGCAAGCGTCTGTACTCGCCACCGGGTCTCATCATCCAGGACGAGCTGCACCTAATCTCCGGCCCGCTCGGGTCGATGGTTGGCCTCTACGAGCCGGTGATCGACGATCTGACTACCGATCCGGGTGAAGGGGATCCGATTCCCGCGAAGATCATCGCGTCGACCGCGACCGTCCGGCGCTACGAGGACCAGATCAAGGGACTGTTCGGGCGCACTGAAGTGGCGCTGTTCCCGCCGCACGGGTTGACCGAGGGGCATTCGTTCTTCGCCGAGCCGGCAACACTGGAGGATGGAACGCCCGCCCCCGGCCGGAAGTACTTGGGGGTCATGAGTTCCTCGCTTGGCTCGACGCAGACCGTGCAGGTCCGCGTTGCCGCCGCGACGCTTCAGGCAGGACCGCAGATTCCGGACGAGACCGACCGAGACAGTTATTGGACGAACCTCAACTTCCTGAATAGCCTGCGAGAGCTGGGCAACACGGTCTCGCTTCTGCAGTCCGACGTGCCTGACTACCTCGTTGGATTGCAGCGCCGCGACGGCATCGCGCCGCGCTGGCCCCGCAACGCGATGGAACTAACGTCGCGTCGGCGTAGCGACGAGATCCCCAAGGCGATCGAGCAGTTGCAGGAGAAGCTCCCTTCGCCGGACTGCATCGACATCTGCCTCGCGTCCAACATCATCGAGGTCGGTATCGATGTGTCCCGCCTCGGCCTCATGACGATCGTGGGCCAGCCGAAGACGACTGCCCAGTACATCCAAGTCAGCGGCCGTGTCGGCCGCGATCCGAGAGCGCCCGGCCTTGTCATCACGATCTACGGCGCCGCGAAGCCGCGCGACCGGAGCCACTACGAGCGGTTTCGGACGTACCACCAGCAGCTGTACGCCCAAGTCGAACCGACATCCGTTACGCCGTTTGCCGAGCCTGTTCTGAAGCGTGCACTCCACGCTGCGGTGATCTCCCGCATGCGGCAACTGGATCCCGACCTCGAGCCGTATCCCTTCCCGAAGGCTGCATACGACGCGGCGGTCGCGCTCTTGCGACAGCGTGCCGAGCTCGCAGACCCCGACGAGGTCCCCATCTTTGACCACTGGGCCGCGGAGCGGGCCCGTCAGTGGGGCCTGGGTGAGCGGACAGCGTGGGCCGCGAGCACGTATTTCGATGGCGACCCAAAGCAGGGCCTGATGCGCCCGGCCGGCGAGCTCGCCGATCCCGACAATAAGACGATCACCTGGGATACACCCATGAGCATGCGCAGCGTCGACGCGGAGTGCCGACTGGAGATCACGCGGGCGTACGTCATGGATGACCTGGCAGCAGAGGACAGTGAGGCATGAGTAGCGGAAGCATTCGGCGGGCGCAGCTTGTGGCGCCGTTCGGCGTGGGTGCGATGAGCGTGCTCGTTGACGGTACGTCGGTGATTACAGCCGGTCTAGACCACTGGTACCCGAAGGATGATCCTAACCTCGCGCTGGAGGAGTTCGTCGTCCACGACTGGCGCCTTGAAGCTCGTCTCAAAGTGGCCGGGTTCCGGCTGCCTCCGGACTTCCGGTCGGTTGGGAGCGGCAAGGACCAGCGCAACGTCAAGCTGACGGTTCCTGTTCTGCGGTTCCCCCGCTGGTGCTTTTGCATGTACTGCAAGCGGCTCAAACTGACGACGCTGAGCTTCCAGGACGTCGTCCGCTGCGGAGACCTCTCCCATGAGGGAGGGCGTGGGAAAGGTCCCCGTATGGCACAAGTGCCTTTCGTGGCCATCTGCGAGAGCGGACACGTCGACGATTTCCCGTTCGACAAGTGGGTGCACCGGTCCAGGATCCCGCATTGCACTGGCGTGCTGCGGCTGTTCTCGACCGGCGGCGGAGGGCTTGAAGGACAGGTCGTCCGCTGCGGGTTCGACGACAAGGGTAAGCACGACGAACGGTTGGGGTGTGGGGAGTCCCGCACTCTGCAGGGCATCACGATGGGCGGCCGTCGCGGTGACGACGGCCTGGAAAGCACCGTCCTCACCGAGAACCTAGCCGGACGCAGCGACCCCTACCGCTGCTCGGGAGCCCGTCCGTGGCTCCATGAGGTAGACGGGCCGTGCGACAAGCCCATTCGTGGCGCCCTCCGAGCTGCCGGCAACGTCTACTTCCCGCGGGTCGAATCATCGATCTTCCTGCCACAACAGGAGGGAGTCGTAACCGATGCCATGCGAGAGCTCCTGAAGCGGGCTGACGTCGGCGTGGTCATGGAGATCGTCCACTCGTTCGCGGGTCCTGACGCGACCCCTGCAATGCTCCGGAAGCAGTTGGCACCCGAGCTCTTCGACTCGTACAGCGACGAGCAACTTCTCGCCATGTACCACGATCGGCACGGCATTGGGATCGATGACGAGGGCGGGGGAGACGGCGCGGACGACCTGACTAGCGACGACATCTGGCGCTACCCCGAGTTCAAGAGGCTCCGCGAGACCCCCGATGACGATGCCCTGCGCGCGACCGACCCCGGTATCCACGCTGATCTGAGTTCACACATCGGCAGGGTGAGAAGCGTGAGGGTCCTCCAGGAGACGCGTGCCCTGCGGGGCTTCACGAGAGGACGCGACGGTGAGCTAAAGCTGCCGGTAGGCAAGGCCATGCTCCGGCGCCGCGCGTTGCCGCCGGACAGGGACTGGCTCCCGGCGTATGTGGTGAAGGGCGAGGGCATCTACCTCGAGCTCGACCCCGACCGGCTCGCGCAGTGGGAGGCTCAGGGCGAAGTTCAGGCGCGTGCAGACATGATTGCGCAGCGCCATTCGCAAGTGATCACGGATCGGGGCGGGCGACTCCGAGACCTCAGTCCGAGGTTCGTAATGCTGCACACGCTCGGACACCTTCTGATCAACGAGCTTGTATTCACCAGTGGCTATAGCTCAGCATCGTTGCGGGAGCGTCTCTACGTATCACAACAGAGTGGGCGTGACATGGCTGGTCTGCTGATCTACACCGCAGCTGGCGACTCTGAGGGCACCATGGGAGGCCTTGTCCGGATGGCCCGGCAAGAGCACTTGCGAGCCGTCTTCGCGTCCGCTTTGAGCGATGCACGCTGGTGCTCGACGGATCCGGTGTGTATGGATGCAGGAGAGAAGGGCCAAGGCCCCGATTCGTGTAATTTGGCCGCCTGTCATGGCTGTGCACTGCTGCCTGAGACGAGCTGCGAGGAGTTCAATCGCTTCCTCGACCGAGGCTTGGTGATCGGTACGTTCGATAAGCCAACCCTAGGGTTCTTCTCGGACTTTGCGCTGTAGCCGCGTTGTTCACCTGCGTGAAGTACCTGCGGTGAATGCGCCTCGCGGGCGACGTGGTGACGCCTGACGTCGCCATTACGTGATCACTGGCAGAGTGTTGTACTCCGCCGCATTCGGCTGAACAGGTGACAAGGCCCCGCACTCGGCTAATTAGCTGGGTGCGGGATCTTTGGGAACAGTGAACCCGGGGCCGTTCCCCGTTGTTCCCCGAAGGATCTGGCGCACGTCTGGCACGCACGGACCTTGGGCAGCCACAGACTGCTGCGACTCAATACCAGAAGACGCTGACTTTGATCCGGGGCATGACGCCGCTTCACTCCCGCCACATCGTGGGGCATGCTGGTCGCCATGCCCATGGCTTCTCGCACCCACGCACAAACTCACCAGGCAGGACGTCACCTTGCTGTTGCCGAGGCGCTCCTGCGGGGGCTGCCGGCCAGACTAAAAGGCGCCCAAACCTACATCGAGGTTGGCGGCCACACCGCGCAAGTGATGGTGGCCGCCAAGGGCGCTTGGATGATTGCGGACATCGAGAAGTTCGCAGCTTTGACCTGTACCCGAGTCATACTGGTCCACATCACAGCGGACGGGAGGTACTTCTACGTTGCTGACGGCGACACGCTGCGTGCCGAAGTACAAACCCGCCACAAGCGGTTCTTGGAGCAAGTGGGAGGTGTACGCCCTCGCAACCCCGATTCAAGGAGCACCGTCATAAAGCCCGAGGACGTCACCGCTTGGCGGGACCAGTGGCAGCTTCTGACGTAACCCGATCTCGCCCCCTGCCTCCATCCACGGTTCCGGAGCACAATCAGAGTTCGGCTTGCGAATGTGTCCTGACCAGCAGGCTCCTTGATCTCGCCAGGTGTGCGGCGCCCTTGTGTATCGCAGATAGTGCGAAGTTGGAATTCGCCTCCGGCTCTTGGGCCTATTGAGAGAACGGCTTCGCCACGGGCTGCGCCACCAACTAGATGACGTCCGGATTCCCGAACCGGCGAGGCTCGACTCGCGCCGCTCATCATCTGGGGCCGGTGAAGCGGTATCACGGGCGCTGTCAGTGGCATGTGGGATGGTGCCCCGACAGGGCAACTTGGGGGAGGGGCTGTGGAAGATACGTATGACAGCGCGTATCCGGAGATTCTGCGCAAAGTGACGGGGCCGCGACAGCGGAGCGGCCAGCTCGGGCGTTTCGGCGTGGGGATCAAGGCCGTACTTGCTGCCCACGCGCAGACGATGTCGGCTGGCTCCTCGGAAGTGACCGCTCTAGCTCAGCTCGGGACCGGCTCCGGCAAGACAAATACGGGACTTGCAGTAGTAGTAGATGGGCAGCACCGAGTTCTGGCGCTGGCTGAGCTATTCCCCGGGGCAACTCCGCAGCTCAGGAAGGCGTGGGATGCTCCTGCCCGGCCCGCTTGGCTTGAGCCGATGCCGTACGCGTCACGCCGAATGCGCGTGCGGATGTCTCGGGGAGCCGCGTACCGAGCAATGTGCCGTCGTGTGCTGGAGCGGGAACGGGCTGGACTTCACGAGGAACGACGACAGCACACGGGTGAGCGCCGGGTGCGAGACGGCGAAGCGCGTCAAGCCGTCTTGCTGCGTTGCGAGGACCAGTGCGAGAACCCTCAGTGTTTCAAACGCGACCTGCCGTACCGCACGTCTGCCGGTAAGTCGCTACTCCAGGTGGACCACATCGACGATCATGCCGCAGGAGGACGCGACCATCCGAGCGCGATGATAGCTCTCTGTCCCAACTGTCACGCCAATAAGACGTATGGCGCGGGTAGGGAGGCACTCACAGAGGCCCTCCGTGTCGAAGCCCTGAAGCTGCACGAAGGTCTGGGGGGCAAAACCTAAAGAGGCCAGCTTCGCTGACGGGCTGTAACACTCAGGGTGTTACAGCCGTCTGTGGCCGGCGGCCCGGACACGGACACTCGCCGCGTTCCTGCCGGAAGTGGCACAGGTGCTACTAGAGCGCGTCTCCGCTGCTTGGCAGCTCTTTGCAGTCCGCCATGGCTTGGCCGAAGCTCTTACAGAACTTGGTAAAGATCCGTGTTGCGGCCGTGCCGGGACGACCTATGTCAGAACCGCATCTTCGCAGGTGGCGGCTCGTGCTCTATATTCCGCTCCAACGTCTGAGTGTGCCTGGCTCCGACATCAGGCGTCTGCCGGACACTCATCGCGCCGTGCGTGTCCGGATCCATGTGTCCGTCCGTGTATCCGCAGCGCGCCCAAGTCGAAGCGGGCGCGAGGTATGAGGAGGCGACTCTTCGCGTGAGCCCCGTTCTCGGATACGACCACCGTCTCGTTCAGACGGCTGTGGTCGGCGACGCTTACTCCGATCACCCGGTGATCCTGCCTATGGACGCCGGGGAATTGGACGCCTGGCGTCGGCGCCACCCCGGCTACACCTACTGGTGCGGATACGAACTTGGCGGCTGCGGCAGCAAGTTGAGCGACAGGCTCTACCACGACAAGGTGTGCCACTTCGCCCACCAACCTGGCGGTCCGACGTGCGGCCGTTCCGCAGTGGGCGAGTCCAGCGCGGACCACCTCTTCATCAAGCGGGGCCTGCGCGACCTCCTCGGCAGGGACAAGCAGCGAGGCACCGTGGAGAGCCGAGACCTCGGGTCAAGCCCGGGCGGCGCCGTGGACCTGCACCTTCCCGCAGCCCGTCGCAGACTGCGCTTCCAGCTCGCCGGCCTCGACCACCGGGGCTGGCGAGCGGCCGACTTGGCCCTTGGGGACGACGTGGACGAGGTCGACTGGCTATTCGGCACAGACGGCACCCTCACTAGGGAACTCCTCGCCCGCAAGGGCTACAGCCTGCGGTTCCGGCTGGAGACCGTCGGCGGTGAGCGCCGGGTCCACATCGGAGCCCAGAGCTACGCCGAGCTGGAGGTGCGATGGAGCCGACTGGAGGACTGCCGGATCACGCCCGGCGGTCTGATGGCGCCGGCCATAGAAGCGATACGGCTGGCCCCGCCGCGCCCCAAGCCGTTCGCCTTCCCCGTCGACGGTTCCGTCGTCTTCGCACTCGATCCTGAAGCGCCTGCACCCGACAATTCGCCGTTCGCCGCCGAGGGGCGCCGCCTGGTCATGGCGTATGTGAAAGCCATGGACAGCCCCGTCGTCCGCACGGCGCTGTCCCTGCCCGACGACACGGACCTGCCCCCGGCACAGCACGTCTACCGCGCCGGTGACCATGCCCGACTCCTCGTTCAGGAAAACGGAGCATGGGCTCTCCAGCTCGACCGATACGTCCGCCTCGACGCGGCGAAGGCAGCTCGGACGGGTTTGGCGGGTGACCCCTCCGAGCCGCACACGCCCCCTGTTGTCCAGCCGCCCGCGGTGAAAGCACCACCGCAGCCGGCCCAGCAGTCTCAGCGCGTGCGCTCCGTCGCTGCGCGGACGCCCCCGCCGGCCGTTGACAGGGCAAAGGGGAAAGACCCCGGAGTACTGAGCCGCGGCCAGGCCGCCGTCCGCGCTCGCGAGCTACTGCGCGATGCTGCCAGGCACGGCCGTACCCTGCGCTGGGCCAATCTGGCATCGCGACTGGGCGCCCTGTACCCCGACATGTCGGAGAAGGAGCGCGCGGGTTTCCTCATCGAAATCGACACCCCGCTGTGGGAGAGCAAGCCGGTCCTCACCGCTCTGCTCTGGGACAGGAACTGGCAGGAGCCCGTGTCCTGTCTTCATGCCGTTGTAGTCGGGCTCGGCGTCGCCAACGCGCAGAGTGTGCAGGCCGGTTCGTCCGTCCTGCGTGAGTGGGCAGATCGCGAACGGGACCGTGCCTTCGCCGTGCACGCGAGTCCACCACGTCCTGTGCGGCCCCGTATGCCTCTGAAGGGCGCGCAGGCCGACGCCCATGTGCTGACCAGGAAGCAGACCCGGAAGGTGAACGCGTTGGTCGGCCGCATAGCGGTCACGCGGAACGTGAAGGCGCCAGTGAGCACCCCCGGGGACCGACGCAGGGTTAGCGACGCGATCGCGAGTCTGGAGGAGAAGGCGGCCCGCTCCGGCACGGAGTCCCAGATGCCCGCGCAGGTTCACCGGGCGCTTCAGCGTTCCCGCCTGTGGCTGAGGTATGCCATGCCGGGTGCGCATATTCCGGATCCCCTGTCGAACCAGGATCGACAGGCGATCAGGACATCCGTCGACGGACTCCTGCAGTCGCTGAAGGCCGCGGAGGGGAGGCTGGACGACGACACGCGCTGACCCGCTAACGCGTGAGAAGAGCGAGGGCGTTCTCATCGAGTCGCGTGTGTGGGGGCGCCTTCGATGCCAAGGCGAACGACGGTAAGACGCCCGATCGCGAATCGACCGTCCATCCCCCTCTCGCGGCAATCGGGTGAGAGCCGGCTCTGGCTGGATGCCAGGCTCACTGGGTGGGTTTGCGCCGCGGCATCCGAGTACACAGTTCCGGAGGCCCTAGGCTACTTACGGATCCTTGCTGGTCAGGTGAGTGTGACTGCTGTTTCGGCTTACGCCAGTCCACGCATAGTCCACAGCGCCTGCCTTGCTCGAGTCTGGCGGGGCGACATCGGTCGCCCCCCCAAGTCACCCTGTAAGCCGTCGGGCGTGCGTTGGGTCAGTCCTCATCGTCTACTGCGTCAGGCTCCTCAGGGATCTCGCCTGCCTCACCAATTTCCGGTTCGACGTCGAGAACCTGACCTCCGCGATAGTACCGCCATGCGCTCGGATAGTTGCGCCGATTGTCGGGATACATGATGGCCCGGCCCGGAAGTACGGTGATCTGCCACTCTTCCGGCAAGTTAATTGCTATAAGCTCGAACAATTGGGCAATCGTCAGATCCGTTTCGGGGACCTGTATCTCTTTCTTGTAAGCGGTTCCCATCTTCTTCTTCTCGTAGCGGAAGGTGTAGGGAGCCTCCTTGCTTACGTGGGCCAACAGCTTGGTGAGCGTAGTCGCCCCCGGCTTGATTCTGGGAATCGTCCGACCCAAGTCGATGCGAAAAAGTGCATCAAAGTGGTTCTCCTTGACGACGGTCTCGTCCCGGCGCTTACCCGGATCGTTATTGCCGAAGCCGTTGTTGTTCCAAGGGATTTCCCCTCGTTTCTTGTAATTCTTGATCAGCAGTTTTTCGGGTGCGAGTGCCGAGAAATCTTCGGCCACGTAGAGACAGGTGAAAGTCATTTCGGAAAGAGAGATGCCCTGGCGACCCGACACCTTCCGCAGGTGCTTAAGGATCCGCGTCGGTAGTGATTTATCCGCCTTGCCGACATAGACGAACTTGTCATTTCGATACAACTGGTAGACGCCGGGGCGATCTTCCAGTTCGTTCAAGTTGGGCTCTGTCAATGGCGCAGGGGACAGATCGTCCAGAGCGTCAGCTAGTTGATCGCCGAGCGCCTGCGTGATGCTGAGTCTGAAGTCACCATGATTCGTGACCTGCCCGCGGTGCCCCGCCGTGTTCGGCATCCCTGTCTCCCCTCCTGGCCAGATGATCAAGGGCACTCTAGGGCGCGACACGGGCCGTTGCGAGCTCGTTCGGAGGAACGCTCCTCAGGATCGGCGACTCCGCGGTATGGTTCGCCCATGGTTGACCTGCCAGGAGACGTGAAGAAGCCCCGCACCAGCGTTGAACTGTTTGCAGGTGGGGGCGGCCTCGCCATGGCGGTGCACCGCGCTGGCTTCCGCCCTCTCCTGTTGAACGAGTTCAACGCGCGGGCGTGCGAGACCCTTGAGGCTAACGCGAATAGGACGCTCGGGGTTGACGGGGTCAAGCGTACGGAGTCGTTCAGTCCCGTACCGCCGGCCGTGGGTGAGCCTGCGCCCCTCTTCCCGTTGGACGTCAGTCAACTGGACCTGAGCGCCTTCCAGGGGCAGGTGGATGTGTTGGCCGGCGGGCCGCCATGCCAGCCCTTCAGCGCTGGAGGCGTGGCGAAGGGGGATGAGGACAAGCGAAACATGTTCCCCGCCATGTTCAAGGCCATTCGCGAGATGCGTCCGAAGGCTGTTATTTGCGAGAACGTGCGGGGTCTTCTGAGGCCTTCCTTCCTGGACTACTTCACTTATATCCAGCGCGAACTTGCCTTGCCGTTTGAGTCCCGGGGATCCAAGGATCTGTGGCAGGATCACAACCGTAAGTTGGAAGGTATTCTGGGCGACACAGTCGATCTTGCCGACGAAGATGATAATGCGGAGCACTATCGAGTCAAGGTGTTCCCTGTGAATGCGGCCGATTTCGGTGTGCCCCAGGTGCGTAATCGGGTCGTGATGGTTGCCTTCCGGGCTGATCTTCCCGTCGATGTTGAGAAATTTTACGAGATTTACTCTGCGCGAAAGCACTCCGAAGAAGCTCTCTACCTGTCGCTGCTCGACGATAACAGCGAGTACTGGACGCGGCATGGTCACGTTGAGCCGCACGTACGGGAGCGAGTTCGGGCGCGTATTCCGAAGGGTGTTCAGCCTAAGTTGGGAGAAGAGGATCTTCCCCCCTGGCGAACCCTTCGAGACGCAATTCAGGGATACGGTACTGGTGAAAGGTTGCCAGCGCTTCCGAACGTCAACCTCGAGGCGTTGGATAAGAAGACTAATCAGGCTGACCATCTTGGGATCTCTGATCATGTCGGATGGCCTGATGCGCGGATCTACAAGGGGCATACCCCTAACGAACTAGACCGTCCGGCAAAGACTGTTAAAGCCGGAGTGCACGGAGTTCCTGGCGGCGAATCCGTAGTCCTTCTCGATGACTTGGCGCCCGGCTCTGTTCCTGGGGATGGTGCGACCTATCAGCATCGCTACATGACCGTCAGGGAGACCGCACGAGTCATGACGTTCCCTGATGACTGGGAAGGCAGTGGGCCGCGGGGTGAGAAAATGCGCCAGCTCGGAAACGCCGTACCAGTACTACTTGGCGAGCACTTTGCGCGGGCGGTAGCAGATACCCTCGATGATGCAGGGCAGTGACCCTTTTATGGATTCGGCAGGTCGGCACTGGAAGGAAGAGGTCCCGCCCGAGCATGCGTATAAGCGGCGGGCTGGAGCCGCAGCGCCTACTGCCGAGCAGGACAAGGCTGCTGGTGGCAGGAACCGCCGCTGGGTGGCGCTCGATGATAATCGTTATGCTCGAGCCTCTATCAGTTTGCGTCTCTATCGCCGGACGAGAAGAATCCGTGCATACTTGCGCTGGTCAAAAGACGGAGAGACGCAGGAGCGGTACGTCTGCGAGGTCGCACATGATTGGCGCGGAGCCAACCTAGCGGAAGCATGGCGATGCGCGTGGGAGCAAGGGTTCCTAGTTGAAAAACCCCTCCCGGAAAATTCAAAGGCCTCCTCTGTCGCGGTGCGCGCCAACATGCAAGCCAACCGTGGTCGTGACACCGGTCCCGAGCTAGCGCTGCGTTCTCTCCTTCACGCTTCGGGACTGCGGTACCGTGTAGACGCACGCCCCATCCCGGAGATTCGTCGGCGTGCAGACGTGGTTTTTCCTAGGGAGCGCGTTGCAGTTTTCGTAGACGGCTGCTTCTGGCATGGGTGCCCCAAGCACAGTCGCCCGGCAAAGAAGAACGCAGATTTCTGGTCGACTAAAATTAAAGGCAATGTGGAGCGCGACACAGAGACAAACGAGCTCCTTCTTTCTGCTGGCTGGACGGTGCTTCGTGTGTGGGAGCACGATGACCCCAGCACGGCTGCAGAAAATGTGGCGATTGCTGTAGCGAAGGCGCGGCTGGGTCTTGTGGGCTTGTAAAATCTAGCGAGCTGTTTTGTCTGACCCGGCGAACCCGCAGGCCGTCCTCAACTGTCCTACCGTTTGCTGCCGTCCCGCACGCTGCTTGACTCCGCCTCAGTCGACAGCCGATGGAGTGGGCCCATGACGCGTCGTCGGGCGGAGGGGCCTGCCGAGAAGCTCTTTCCCACAGACAAACTGACGTAAGTCGTGGGCTACAAGAGCTCCCCGGCACGCTGTCGGCAGCAGCCTTTGGAAGCGGCCGCCGTGCCTGAATTCGTCTGGAACGGCGGCCGCCTCCGTCCAGGCCAGTGCCCAGGGGTGGCTGGCCTCAGCCTCCGAAGACCGCTGGGTCGGGGAACTGCAGCCGACTTTCGTCTAGTGCCGTCTCAAGGCTCGCGGCATCCTTTATCCATTCACGCATAAGACTTTCGGCTCGTTGGTCACTAAACTCGAAGGTGGTGCCGCGTTCGGCGAGACGCAACACCTCGACCTCATCGGCGGCGATCTGGCTGCGGATGTTCAGGATGGCGGCGATTCGACGGATGTCACTTACGAAATCGAGTACCTCCACATGAGATTTCCCTGTCCGGAGGCGAAGTCCGCGGCCGAGCTGCTGGACGAAGATGCGACGACTATGAGTGACTCGCGCGAAACACAATATGTTCACATCTGGGATGTCGACACCCTCATTGAGGATGTCGACGGCGGTGATGATGGGGACCTGCCCTCTGCGGAAGCGCATCAGGCGCGACTGGCGTTCGCGTTGGTCAAGACGAGCGTGTACGGCGAGTGCTCCCGGCCATTGCGGAACCTCATTCAACAGGTCTGCCATGCGTTCGGCGTGTTCGATTGTGCGGCAGAATACGACCGCGCGCGGCTTCTCGGTGGCTTTCCATACCTCGATAAGTCGGTCGCGCACCGCTTCGTCGCGCTCGGGGAGAAACAGGCGAGCGTTTAGATCTTTGATGGAGTATTCGTTCTTACTCGCGTCCCGTACGAAGTCCCAGTCGATCGTGTCCGCGAACAATCGATAACGTACGTCCGCGAGATAGCCCAAACGCATGCCGTCTTCGATGCCTAGGCTGTAGCTCGGCTCGCCGAAACGCTCCTGGATGTCGAATCGGTCCCCTCGCCACGGGGTCGCAGTGACCCCGAACTGCTCAGTTGAGGAGAGAACGTTCAGCAGGTCCGCCAACTGGCCGTTCTCGGAGACATGATGCGCTTCGTCGACCATGACGAGCCCCGGTCGATAGCCGGCCCGGGCGCAGTAGAGCGCGCTAGCGACGGTGGCACAGGTGACCCCGCGCAGGTCGTCGGGACGGTGGTCGCCGGTAAGCAATTGGGTGCGCACGTTCTTGGATAGGTGGTGCCACAACGCACGCTCCAGCTGCTCTACGAGGTCCTTCGTGGGAGCGACGACCAGAACTTTGTCGTCGGGTCGGCTGCGCAGGTGCCGGGCGATCACCTCGCCCCCGATGACGGTCTTGCCGAGTCCGGTGGCCAGGATCAACAGGGCCCGTCCCGAGGCGTCTAGATCGCCGACGACTTCCTCGAATGCTGTCACCTGGTAATCCCGGAGCGTGCGTTCAGGGAGGTGTTCGAGCATATAGGAAGGGTCCGCGTACAATTCGGTCAGGTCAACGCCTGACCAAAGTTCCACGCGCATTCCGGCTGACGCAAGGCGATCGCGGCGTTTGTATGTCTCCGGACCGAATCGGCTGTTCGTGACGACAACACAGTGCGAGGCGCCGTAGTGGGCTTTGGCGTCCAAGACCTCCTCTATGGCGCCTGGAGGAACGGGTGCACCCCGTTTTTTCCACTTCGCTTGGAAGACCCAACGGCGACCTTCTCGCTCGGCCAGAAGGTCACCGCCTTGGTCGCCAGGTCCGTCGATGTTCACGACATTAGTGAATCCCAGGTGTAGCGCCAGGCGTTCCAGTTGGCGGGTGAACCCGATCGGGCCGACTTCGCGCAGGAACGCCGGTTCTACGAAAGAGATGCTCACCTACCTACTCCAACCGGGTAACGATCACGTCGAGCATGTCCAACGTGATCCGTGCCAAGGACAACTCCAGACGCGACTTTCGACCCTGCTCGACCATGAATTCGTGCAGGACCTCGAACGGCCGGGTGACCTGGGCCACCTGGCGCTCCTTCGTGTCGGCATCCGACCAGCTGGCCCAGGTAGTTGAGAAGACACTGCCGTCGAGGAAGCGTCCAGGTGCCGCTCGGATTAGCGCGGCCACGCCAGCGGCGTCGAGGTGGTCAACGAACTTGCCGGTCTTGATTGCCTCACGCCAATCCAAAGCGGAGTCCGCGCGTCCTGCAGCACGCTCCGCTTGCAGCTGGCAGGAGTCAGGAAGAGCCGTCCACCAGTCGACGGGCTCGTCGGCCCGCGCCTGCAATCGCATACGACGGCGTACGTTTTCGAGGACGGTCTCGATTCTGTCGCGGAGTGCCGAGTCGGTGACGCGCTGGCCGGGAAATTGCTGAGTGATGTCCGCAGCGATCGTGGTGGCCTTCGGGCCGTCCGGTTGGGTGGCCTGAAGCGTCTGCGCCATTTCCATGAGGGCATAGTCCCGGGGGTCCCGTCCGAACTGGCGGAAGACGGCGTGGTCTCCGTAGACGTAGACCTCGAGGTTGTTCCCGGCAGCCAAGCGCGCCAGCGACGGTGCATCGCGGTCGCGGTCGTCCCGCAAGGGATGAGCGGTCTCATATACCGTTACCTGCCGGCGTCCCAGGCGTCCGGGAAGCGAGACTTCGCCGACCAGGTCGAGCAGTTTGCGCGCGCCGCGTCGGTAGCGTTCGAAGCGCTGCTCTTCCGTCTCCGTCTCGCCAGGTTCTGGATCAGGTTGTGCCTCATCGTCCTTCTCAGCCCCCGATGGGGTGGTGGGCGGCAATGGACCGAGGCCCAGACGAGCCCCGAGGGAGGTGGCCGGACCACTTGCCGAGGGACGTTGTTTGCTGGCTTTGCCAGTACCGCTGCCGTGTTCCTCGTCATGCCCCACGACATGCCGGAACCAGACCTCGTCCGAAATGTACTCGGCCATCCCGGTATGGAAGTTCTTCCCCCACGTCCGGGCGCTATCGTGGATGGCCTTCTGGCCGTTGCCCGGGATCAGGCACCGGGCGCCAGGACGGTTCTCCTGGTAACCCTTGAAAATCAGTCCTAGTGGCGACTGGTTTTCTCCGTATCCGAGATCCTTGGCTTTCCTTGCCCTCATCGGGCCATCGCCGCGCAGCTGCGTAAGGGCGGTGCGCCACTCCCGGCTCTCGCGGTTGAAATCCAGCTTCTGATAGCCCACCGGCACGTGGTCCAGGTGGATTTCGCCGACGATGCGACCTTGCGTTGCGGGGATGTCGACCGGGTACTCCGGAACCAGCGCTCCGGTCTCGGGGTGTTCCCACGAGAACAGGCTGCGATCGTTTAGGCGGATTTTGCGACCATTGCGCAGGAAGTCAATGCCAAAGTCCGTCTCGTCCAGGTAGCGCTGCACGCCGATCCAACCGCGGATACGGCGTTCGCGGACCTGCAGGTCCTCGCTCTCGCATTCGGCGCACCGGTCGAGGTTCAGGTCGGCACGGTGCCAGTGACCGCAATCCATGCAAGCCAGCGCGGGTGTGAGCTCGATGTCGACCGGTAGCACGGCCGGTATCTCGCGGCCCTCGCGGGTTACGGACCTGGTGTGATCCCATACACACGGGAGCCGTGGAGAGACACTCTTGTCGTTCACCTTGAGTTGGAAACCGCGTCCCGCAGCCGCGCCGTCGGGGAGGCCCGGCACGGAGCCTTCCGCCCGCAACAGGTAGGAATAGACACGCCCCAGTTCTCTGCGGATGGCGGCATGCCGCTGGGGCCGCTTGAGTTCCTCCGCGATGTCGTCACGTAGGCGACGTACCGTTACCTCGGTTCCGTGAACGGTTGCATCACGCTTCGGTTCGCGGCGCAAGGGGGCGGCGTAGCTGTCGTTGCGGGCCAGCCGGCGCAGGTCGATTTCGACGACCAGCCAGGAATCGTCACCCGCTCGCGTGGTGCGTACCTCGGTGAGATTGCCGAGGCGCGCGGTGGCTATGTTGAAACCCATCCCGAACAGGCCGAGGCTGCCATACCGCCGTTTGCCGCTGTAGCCCGCACGCAGCGCGCTCTGCAGCATCTCCAAGCTCATTCCCCGACCGTTGTCGACCACGGTCACCTGGGGATCGGCGGAGGTCGCCTTCGGCAGCGTAATCGACACGCTACGGGTCCCCCTTGGATCCGGGTCTGGATCCGACAGGAAGTCATCGAACGAATTATCGATTAGCTCGGCCAGGCACTGCCACGGCTTGTATGGGATGTCTCCCAGTGCCTCCAACAGCTGTGGTGAAGGCGTCAGATCTATCTGCTCCACCGGCTCCCCAAGAACGCTCAACGCGGCCCCTCCCCATACCGGCACCGCCCATGTGCGGCGGCTCGTACCGATGCTGGTACTTGAATACACCACCCTGCCCACAGCCGACGATCCCGCCCTGTGTGTGAGTTGGGCGATCACCGGCCTGGCGTGCGGATCCCCTGCCTTGGGTCGACCGGCCGGCGCGTCCCGCTGTACACCGTGATTCCCCTCGGTTTACCGCCCGTTCTGGTACGAGAGTGGAACGGGCACCGCGCCGACCATGAGTGCAGCGGTCGCTGAACCTCTCGGGACCAACAGCAGCGACTCAGAGGGCAGTAGGTTCAGTGTGCTTGATCCACAACTGCACTATCTCTGTGGCCTGTTCTCTCGTGATGACGCCAGCGTGAACGGCAAGGTCCGTGGCTTCGCCTACGTTGGCGCGCCTGAGACCGAGCATGGCGTCAGCCATTTGGTCGCTGGTTCGGGGCTTCCCGTGGTGCCCATACTCAAGATCGCCGGGAAGGAAGGTCTCGCTCCTGCCGTCGGTGTACTCCGAGTGCCCACGCGTGATGCGTATCCGCACCCGCTTGGTTCCGATACTTTCAACGACTCCATGGGCGCCGGAGTACAAGCCTGAGGAACGATCGCTGGGGAAGCGGACAGTCACCGGATCCTCTGGGGCAAGCACTCGACCGGTGCGATCTCGCATGGTGCACGTTCCTTCCAGCATGTTCGAGCAACTGCCGCAGGCTACTACCGCAGAGGTCGGCTCCGAGACTTTGGGCGGGAGCTGCCATGGGGTGAGTGATTATGGCCCCGTAAGCTTCCGGCGAGTCGGGCAGTCTGTGGACCTGCCCGTTAAAGCACGACGTTGGGGCCATGATCTTCGAGGCTCGCCCCATGGTGGCTGCCTAAAGTCTCGGAGCCGACCGGCCCCGCGTGGGGTTGGGTTCTCCCTTGCATCGTGGCCGCACCCGCTGTCCGGCCGGTGGCCTCGTGCGGGATCAGCGGGCCGCAAGTACGCCGCGCGTCTGGCAGCGTCGGCCCGCATGCCACCGCCACCACGATCCGGCCTCTTTCGGTGACACAGAGCGTCTTTGACCTGCACCGTTGGGGATCACAGCTAGTCCCCGTGCCCGTGTTGGAATGTGGCCGCTGTGTGCGGCGACGGACGGGCGGCGACGTGCGGCCGGTGGCGAAGACATTGAGGCGGCGCGGCGGCGACCGTCCGTCGCCGCCGCACTTTGTGTGGCCCTCGGTTGATCCGACCTACTCGTGTAGGCAACCGGGCGGAAGGGGTGCGGCGTGGCCCCGGAAGCGGGGCCTTGAGGTCCGACCGCAGTTGTGTCTTTCCTTCCTGAGGCCGGATCGTGGTGGCGGTGGCATGCGGGCCGCCACGGCCGTAGATGCGCTTGGCGGAGTGTGCGGCGGTCGGGTTGGCGATGATCGATGAGCTCCGTTGGCCGCCGGACTAGCGAGCGCAGCGAGCCTTGATGAGGTAGGGAAAGTTTGGCCGCGCCATGATCGGAGATGCTGTCCGATCCCGGTAGATGCTTGACAGTTCGGTCCCAGCTGATGGTTGACAGTGGCCGTGTTCGGGTTTTCTGTGCGCGTCGTTGCGGTGCGTGTGGGGAGGCCGGGATTGGCGCTGGTGGAGTTGTCGGTTGTCGAGCAGAGATACCGGGCTGTGCTTGCGGTGCTGGCGGGTTCGACCGTGACTGAGGTCGCCGCGTCGCTGGGGGTGTCGCGGCAGACGGTCAGCGGGTGGAAGTCCCGGTATGCCGCTTCGGGTCTGGCCGGGCTGGCTGATCGTTCGCGTAGGCCGGCGTCGTGTCCGCATCAGGCTTCTGCCGAGGTGGAGGCGGCGGTGTGTGAGCTGCGGCGCAAGCATCCGCGGTGGGGGCCGCGGCGGATCGCTCATGTGCTGGAGCGGTCCGGGGTGGTGAGTCCGGTGCCGTCGCGGATGACCGTGTATCGGATCTTGGTCCGGCATGGGCTGGTGGAGCCGGGGGTGCGGCGTCGGAAGCGGTCGGATTACAAGCGCTGGCAGCGGGATCGGCCGATGCAGTTGTGGCAGATGGACATCGTCGGCGGCGTGATGCTGGTCAACCCGGTCACCGGGGAGTTGTCCGAGGCCAAGGTCGTGACCGGGGTGGATGACCATTCCCGGTATTGCGTGATCGCGTCGGTGGTCGAGCGGGCGACCGGGAGGGCGGTGTGCTCGGCGTTCGCCGGGGCCTTGCAGGCGTTCGGGGTGCCGGAGGAGGTGCTGACCGACAACGGGAAGCAGTTCACCGACCGGTTCGGGCAGGGCGGTGAGGTGCTGTTCGACCGGATCTGCCGGGAGAACGGGATCGCGCACCGGCTCACCCAGCCGGCCTCTCCGACCACGACGGGCAAGGTCGAGCGGTTCCATCAGACGCTGCGGCGTGAACTCCTGGACGACTGCGGTGCGTTCGAGAGCATCGGGGCGGCTCAGGCAGCGC
This sequence comes from Streptomyces sp. NPDC091209, assembly GCF_044757755.1. Classification (NCBI taxonomy): domain Bacteria; kingdom Bacillati; phylum Actinomycetota; class Actinomycetes; order Kitasatosporales; family Streptomycetaceae; genus Streptomyces; species Streptomyces sp. NPDC091209. Next base: position 36,275 of record NZ_JBIVVR010000016.1, read on the forward strand.
TGGATGCGTGGGTCGAGGAATACAACTCCGTCCGGCCGCATCAGGCGCTGGGCATGGACTCTCCTGCCGACCGGTTTGCCCCGGTGCCCGAGCAGGAGCGGGACGTACTGGGCTTGAGGGTGCCCGGCGTGCTGGCGCTGGTCCCGCAGCAGCGGACAGTTCCGCCTGTGGTGCCGGATGCCGCCGAGGTGGCGCCGCCGAAGGCGGTTCCGGCCGTGGTGCCGGTGGAGCCCGGTGGGCCGGTGGAGTTCGAGCGGGTGGTGCCTGCGAGCGGGAATCTGCAGGTCGCGGGCAAACAGTTCTGGCTGGGGCCGGCCCGCTCAGGGCTGACGGTGACGTTCTGGGCCGACACCTCGGTGATTCATCTGCTGATCGCGGGAGCACGGATCAAGACCGTGCGTTCGCATCTGTCGGTGGCGGATCTGGGACGGCTGGCCGGCCGGGGCGGTCGTGCTGCCGGAGCGGCCCCGCTTCCCGCCGACGACGGGGCGGCGTTCGAGGTGGACCGGGTCGTGAACAACAGCGGCCTGGTGGGCCTGGGCGGACGCCAGGTGCTGGCCGCGGAGATCCTGGGCGGCCGCCAGGTGGGCATCCGCATCGACGACGAGACGCTGTCGTTCTTCGACCTGTCCTCACGGGAACTGTTGCGGGTGCGGCCCAACCCGCTGAGCGGCGAAGAAGTCCGTCGCTTGCGGGGACTGCGTCCGGCCGGACCGCCACCGCGTCCGGGCGTCGAGCCGGTGCGGGTGCAGCGTCGGATCAGCACAACGGGCACGATCATGGTCTGTCGGCAGGTCGTCTCGCTCGGCCGGACGTATGCAGGACAGACCGTGACCGCACACGTGTCGGACTCCACGATCACGGTCGACCTGGACGGCCAGGTCCGGGTGATCCGGCGCACGACCGACGTCCCGGTCCGTAACGTGAAGGCGAACAAGCCCCACGGGGCTCCCTATGTTGTCTAGGCCCACCGTCAAGCATCACGTGGGACCAGAACGTCAGGCATCAGCTGGGATCCGACAATGATCGGAGATGCTGGCGTCAGGCTGTCTGTGAGTGCGCTCGATCAGCTACCGTGCGATTCATGCCATCAGCATTGGACACGCCTGAGGGAGCGGCCGAGCTGGCCGAGTCGTTGTTGCCGCCGCTCGGGAACCGCTGGCTGCACACTCAGGCCGTGGCGGAACGAGCGCGACAGGCCGCGCTGGCTGTGTCCGAGGGGGAGCGGGATCTCCTCGTGGCAGCTGCCTGGTTGCATGACATCGGCTATGCCCCAGAGCTGCGCGAGACGGGGTTTCACCCTCTCGACGGCGCTCGTTACTTGGAATCGTTGGGCGCTCCAGCTCGAGTCGTGAGGCTGGTCGCTCACCATTCTGGCGCGGTGTACGAGGCGGAACAGCGAGGGCTGTCAGGCGAGTTGGCTGAGTATCAGCGGGAGGACTCACCGCTGCTCGATGCGCTGATCTACGCCGACATGACGACCGGCCCCGCCGGCCAGTCCTTCGACTTCGACCGGCGGATCGACGAGATCTTGGTCCGGTATGAGCCGGGCAGCGAGGTGCACACCGCGATCAGTAAGGCGAAGCCTTACCTCGGAGCCGCTGTCGCGCGGACGCGGGCACGTCTGGCGAACAGATCAGATCAAGGTGTGAACGGCTCGTAGGCCACTGGCATTGCAGGGGAACCTTCTATCCGACGTAGGGCTTGGGCCGGCTGGCCAAGCCGTGATCGATCCGCATGCGCATGGACGGATGGATGTTCAGATCATCCAGCCTTCCGGGGTGGACGAAGGCAACTTCCTTGCTCTCGCTGCTTGTGCGAAGCTCTCCGCCAATGATGCGGGCCGCGAAACAGATCGAAAACTGCTGTCGGACCTCTCCATCGTCGTACGCCATGACGTGTGCCGGGTTCGTGTAGAGGCCGATCAACCCGGTTACCTCGACGTCGAAGCCTGTCTCCTCTTTGGTTTCCCGCACCGCGGCATCGGGAGCTGACTCCCCAACGTCGACTCCGCCGCCGGGAAGCGCCCACAGGTTGTTGTCTGTCTTGTGGATGAGCAGGACTTCTCCGGCATCGTTGAGTGCTACAGCGGTCACCGACGGGACGATGCTGTTTGCCTTCGGTGCGTTGGGATCATTGAAGTAGTCGATGCGGGCCATGCATCCAGCCTCGCACGTGTGCTCCGCCGTGGGCAGGGCCAACTGCGCTGTCACTACGCTGGTCCGTGATGACGCGGCTGCCTGTCTGCCTACCGGACTTCCGTTGCGACCGGGTCGAGGAGAAAGAGGCACGAGGCGGCGTTGAACTCGCCCACCTCGGCGACGAAGCGGAACTTGTCGCCTGCGCCAACGGCGGCGGGGATCTTCTTGCCGGTCAGCTTCAGGTCAAGGGTGTTGACGTCTTCGTACTTGAAGGCCGGGCCGACCGTCGTGTTCGGCCCCTTGTCGCCCGGACCCAAGAGGAAGTCGTAGCGGGTGTCGTGGTCACCGTGGTGCACCATGTTCACGATCGAGCCGTTGAATGCGACAGTCTGGCCCGCGTGCTTGGTCGCGAAGTCCAGGTTCGCGTCGTCGCACGAGTCCGCCTTCAGCAGCGCCGCGAACTCAGGGTTGTTCTGAGGCGTGATCACCTCAGCGGCAGTCGACTTGGTCGGAGTCGGCGTAGCGGAAGGCTTCTCGCGCGCAGCGGCTACCGGCTTGTCCTGCTTCTCTCCTTCGCCGCTGAGTGCAGAGGCAACGCCGATGATGACGGCCAGGATCACTAGGACGGCGGCCAACGCGCCGATCAGAGGCCACGGCAGCGGCTTCTTCGGCCGACGGAAACTGAGGGCGGAGCGAAGCGTGCCCTGGGTCTGCTCCACGAGCTCCCAGCCATCCTTTTGCATCTTCGAGATCATCACGCCGTTGGTGCCGCGCACTGCCCGCACGGTCTTGTACTCGTACTTGATCTCGTCAGCCATGCGGCTCCGCGCCCCCTAAATGGACTGTTCATACCAACTGCCCCGCGAGCATAGAGGACCCCGTGAGGCGCTCGGCATCAGCGAGGTTGCCCTTGGCCCGGAGCCCGCGATCCGGGCCAATGAGGACTAGTTAGAGGACTCTGTCGTCCAAGACCTCGCTGTCCACGATGACCGTCGCGGTCGGGTCGAGATTGAGCCAGATCACGGCTTTGTCGTTCTCCTCCAGTTCGCATAGGTAGGGGGTGGGTGAGCCCTGTGGCGCGGTCAGAAGGTTGTGGCATGTGGCCGTGCAGGTGCAGACGCCGTGGTACCGCAAGGCTGGGACCTGATCAATCAGCACCGTGTCGTCTGGGTCGAGCAGGCGCAGGATGTTCGCCGTGAGCGCCGGGAACACGTCTGCGAGCAGCGGGAACTCTTCAGGGGTCACGACGCCACGGGAGTCCCACGCTCCCATGCGTAGTCGAAGCTCCGCATGTAGTGCCGGAATGTGCGGGCTCCGGGAAGGTAGCGGAAGTGCAGGACGGGATTTTGCCCTGCCGGAGCGCCGAGAACGTGAGGGTTCACAAGGATGTCGTCGTCGAATCGATAGATCGAGTTGTAGAGGATCGTGTCGTGCACTCGGATCTCCACACCGGGTGTTGTGGCGGCCGGCTGGAGGTAGCGGCGTGTGATCCTGGCGCGTGCGGCCAAGTCGTCCCCGATACCTTCTTCCTCGCCTCGTTGATGAACCATCTCCGAGTCCGGGTCACCAAGCAGGATGCGTACGTGCGCCCCGCGCTGAGCCTTCTCCGCCAGCTGGTCGGGAAGGTCGGGGTGTCCGTCGAAGAGGAACAGGCCCGCGTACACGAGGATCTCGATCTGACTGGTCGCCCGTTCGATCAAGTGCGACCAGAGCGACGCTGGCACGGCGCCCCTGTGCGGGTAGTACGTGATCAGCTCGGACGTGCTTGCCGTCTCGACCTGCTTCTCGACTGCGGGCCAGAGGTAGACCTCGTCAGAGCCGAGGAAGTTTGCTGCCTTCCACCGGTGGTTGCGATGCGGCGTGCGGTCCTTCGAGATCCATCGTTCGACGCTCTTCGGGTCTATGCCGACGTGATCTGCGAGCGTCTGGATGGTCTCGCCCTTTGCGGAGATCGCCGCGCGTAAGCGCTCGTTCGCCATGACTTGCTCCCAGGAGAACTCTAGGACGCAGGGACGTTTTCGACGGTAGCGAGAACGTCCCCAAAGGTCCATAGGGCCGGTGCTACGTCCGCACTATTCGCAGTTTCCTGATCTCGCCGACAAAAGTCGGTGTAACTCCCATTGAGATCAGGAGAAGAGACGATGCGTCAGATCCCTGTCGACACCTCGTCCGCCACCGCGATGGTGGCGCAGCCCCCGCAGCCCAAGGTCAAGGACCGTCGGACCGGTGAGATCGCCACCGACCAGGAGACCGGCAGTGCGCTGGTGACCGTCGACGTTCTGTTCGTGATGAACGGAAACGCCGAGGTCATCACGGTGACCGTGGCCGAGCCCGACATCTCCGGCGAGCTGGTCATGGGCACGCCGGTCGCCCTGACCGGTCTGGTGGCCCGGCCGTGGGAGAACGAGTTCAACGGCCAGAAGCGCCACGGGATCAGCTTCCGTGCGGTCGCCGTCACCTCTCTGGTGACCGAGGCGGCCAAGCCCAAGGCGGCCTGATCATGGGCCGGTTAATGATCGCGCTAGCGGTCGTGGTCGGGTTCGCCCTGCTTCTGAGGTGGCGCCGCCCAGCCTGGTACTGGCTGACCTTCGGCGTCGCCCTGGCCGCGCTCCGGATCCGCTTCCGCTACGCGGCCGTCATGGACGCCTGCCACCTGACCGTGCCGGCCTCGCGCCTGCGGCTCGCGCTCGCCCGATGGTTCAACCAGCCCGTACCGCAGCAGAGGGTGCCCCGACTGCTGTGGCTGCGGCCGACACGGACCGGCATCCGGCTGCGGATCAAGATGCGTCCAGGTCAGGACGCATTCGAGTTCTCCGCGGCCGCTGACCGGCTGCGCCACTCCTTCGGCGTCCATCAGGTGACCTCCCGCGAGGTGAAGCCGGGCGTTGTCGAGATCACCCTGACCGGCTACGACGTGCTCAGGCACGTACAGATGCCAGCCAAGGCTGACCGCAGCCTGTTGAAGATCCCGGTCGCGCTCGCGGAGGACGGATCGGTCCACTACCGGGATTACCGGGAGGTGCCGCACTCGGTGACGGTCGGCGCCACGCAGTCCGGCAAGTCTGTCTTTCAGCGCACCGTGATCAAGGAGCTCGCCGCACAGCGGGTCGCGCTGGTGGGTATCGACTGCAAGAAGATCGAACTCGGACCGTTCGCACGCCGCTTCTCCGCACTGGCTGACAATCCCGATGATGCCGCCGACCTGCTCGAAGCCCTAGTGGCCCGGATGGAGTCCATCTACGACGTGGTCCGCCGCGAGCAGCGGATCAGCGCCGACACCCCGGATGCCGAGATCGCCGCGAACATCTGGGACCTGCCCGAAGCCCTGCGCCCGGTGCCCGTCGTGGTCACCATCGACGAGATCGCCGAACTCGCTCTCAGCGCCAAGCGGAACGATCCGCGACGGGACCGGATCGTCACCGCCCTGATCCGTCTCGCCCAGCTCGGCCGTGCGGCGGGCATGTTCCTCGACATCTACGGGCAGCGCTTCGGCTCCGAACTCGGTGACGGCATCACCATGCTCCGCGCCCAGCTGACCGGTCGGACCGTGCACCGGGTCAACGACGAATCGACGGCCAAGATGGCGTTCGGCGACGTCTCCCCGCACGCGGTGTTCGCCGCGACCCAGATTCCCAATGCCCGCCGCGGGATGGCTGTGGTCGGCTACTCCACCGGGGACTGGACCCGTATCCGCACGCCGCACACCTCGATGCGGCAGGCCGTCGCCGCCTGCAACCGGCACGCCCACCTGGTGCCGGATCTCCCGGAGCTGGCCCGCTTCCGGCCCGGGCTCGATGTCGCGCCCGCTGAGGCTCCGGCGGTAGCTCAAGCCGCCTGATCCTTCCCCGTTCCACCGGCCGGCGCGACCGCCTCGCGCCACATCCCTACCCGAGCCATGCCTGAAACAGGAGGACCACTCGATGTGTGAGCACTGCGAGGACTTCCACCGCACGGTGCTGATGCTCGGCTCCCTGGCCGTCTACGCCGAACTCCACGACGCCGACCAGACGTTCATCGACACCGTCGGCCCGTGCCTGGCCGCGTCCCTGCCGGAGCCGCCGCCGGGGATGTTCCCGCCCGGCTACGACCCGAACGAGGGCCCCGAGTACCCCGGCCAGGGCCGGTGACCATGGCCACCGCCAAGAAGCCCGCCGGCCGCCGTAGGACCGCCGTACCCAAGCTCGCGAAGTGCCCGGACTGCGACGGCACAGGCGAGAGCACAGAAGCCGTCCGGGTCGGCTCCCGCAAAGGCCGCGCCACCGCCGATCAGCAGGCCGGACTCTGCCTCACCTGCTGGGGCAGCGGCGAAGCCCCCACCGACTGAACCGCGCCGGGGCCCGGGCGGCCGGACACGATCCCGCCCGGTCCCGCCCCACACCACAGAAGGAGGTGAAGACATGTCCCGCTCGATCCGCCCGGACGCCGTCCTCGTTCAAGCCGTGATCGCTGGTGCGCTGTCCTTCGCCCACCTGCATGACCTGGCCGATGCTGCTGGTCAGGACGGATGGAAAGCCTGGGCCTATCCGGTCTCGGTCGACTTGCTCCTGGTGGCTGCCTGGCGACGCCTCCGCTCCGACGGGCCGTCTCGGTTGGCTTGGTCCTGGTTTCTGATCGCCCTGGTCGCCTCGCTCGGCGCCAACGTGGCCACGGCCGGATTCCTCGACCTGGTGCACCCGCCGGCTTGGCTGCGATTCGGCATCGCCGGATGGCCCGCGCTCGCCTTCCTCGGCGGGACGCTCCTTGCCCACTCCTACGTGCCACCTGACCCGGAGCCCGCAGGACCGGCAACCGAAGTCTCGCCAACCACACCGGACATGGACCTGGACATCGAGCGGGGGCCCGCCAGTGAGGCAGAGCCCGCCGCGCTGCCCGCTGCCGAGGACCCGCCCGCCCTCCCCGCCGCTGCTCCTCTTCCGCCGGTCCCGGCCGCACTGGTCGACCACGCCCGCAAGGTCGCCGAAGACCACCGCGCCCGCACCGGCACCCCGATCGACACCGACACCCTGCGTATCCGCCTCGGCGTCCCGCCCCACCTCGCCGACGCGATCTCAGCCCACCTCACCTGACCCCGAAAGGAGCACCATCCATGGGCATCTACCAGATCTGGCGCGAACTGCACCGCGTCGGAAAGGTCACTGTCGGCACCGCCCACGGACGACGCGGCCAGATCAAATACGTCGCCGCCTGCGCCGCCGACGACTGCGGCTGGGCCGTCGAATACGACGACATCAGCCCCGCCATGATCGCCGCTCAGGGCCACCGCTGCCCCGTCTGCTGAGAGGGGACCGGCGCCGTGTCCGTACCGCTGTGGTTCTTCATCGCCTGCGTCGGCCTGGTCGGCATCAAGCTCGTCCGCCCACCGCTCTGGCTCGTGATCGTCTTGCTGATCGGCGGCTACCTCCTCGCCGGCAGCTTCCTCGCCCCCGCTATCGACGCCACCACCAAATGAGCTGATCTAGAAGGGAGTTCCACCGTGTTCCAGCCCCGTATCCCGGTCAACCCGACCCCTGGCCAACAGATCGTCCCCGTGGTCACTCCGACCGCTGTCGACCAGTCCCACCACGCCACGGCCGCCGCCTGCGGCTGCCAACACCACGTGCCGGCCGCCATGGCTTCCGCACCGTCCCGGCCCGCTGTCCAGCTCACCCCGGGCGCCGTCGTGGCCGTCGCCGGCGCGGGCGTCGCCGTGGTCCTCGTCGTGGGAGTGGTCTTGGTCTCCATGCTGCTCGCGATCGCCATCACCGCCGCTTCCCTGGCCGTGTGCGCGCTCGTCGTCCGCTCGATCCTCGCCAGGGACACCCGACGCTGACCGGCCCCCGGAGCGGCCTCTACCGCCAAGTTTCGTCCGCTCCGGGCGCCGTGCCCCCGTCCGATCTCTCAACCGGAAGGAACGCCCATCATGGCGCACTACACCGAACTCTTCCCCGACGACGGCCGCACGTGCCCCAACTGCTGGGGCTTCGGCCGTGCCGCCGTCACCGTCGGCACCCGACACGACGGCGGCTCCCACACGATCGTCTTCGCCAACTGCATCGGCTGCAACGGCCTCGGCTGGCTGCCGCTCCAGCTCATCGCCGACGTGTACGACGCGGCGATCGCGCGCCGGGCGGTGGACCGTGTCTGACCTCACCTACATCGACTTCTTCGCCGGGGTCGGTGGCTCGTCCTACGGTGCCGTCTGCGTGCCCGGCATCCGCCCCGTCCTGGCCGCCAACCACTGGGACCGTGCGATCGAGTCACACAGCGCGAACTTCCCCGACACCGACCACTTCCGCGGCGACCTGCACGACGCTGATGTCGCCCGCTTCCCGGCCGCCGACGTGTTCTGGGCTTCCCCGGAATGCCCCCAGTGGTCCAACGCGCGTGGGCGCCGCCGGGACTTCGACAAACAGCCCGACCTGTTCGGTGAGACCCTGCCCGACCCGGCCGCCGACCGCTCACGCGCCCTGATGTGGGACGTGCCTCGCTACCTCGAAGCCTGCCTGGCCAAGGGCCGGCCGGTGCTCGCCGGGATCGTCGAGAACGTCATCGACGTCCGGGCCTGGGACCTGTGGCACACCTGGCGGGGCACCATCCGCGAACTCGGTTACGACACCCGGCTGATCGCCCTGAACTCGATGCACGCCCGCCCGGTTCGCACGCCGTACGCGCCCCAGTCCCGAGACCGGCTCTACCTCGCCTACTGGCGCCGCTCGCTCGGTCGCGCCCCTGACTGGGACAAGTGGCTGCGGCCGTCGGCCTGGTGCCCCGTCTGTGAGACCTGGGTGTACGCGGTGCAGGTGTTCAAGAACCTTCGCCGCGACATGGGCCGATACCGGCAGCAGTACGTCTACCGATGCCCGCACGCCACCTGCCGCAATGCCCTCGTGGAGCCCTCCGTCCTCCCGGCCGCCGTCGCCGTCGATTGGTCGCGGCCCGGCACTCCGATCGGCGCCCGCCCTGGCGGACTGTCACCCAAGACCCTTGCCCGGATTCGCGCCGGACTCGACCGCTACGCGCTGCCCGTCACCGTCCCGGCAGGCGGCACCTGGCGCGCCGAGGCGAGCCTTGTCACGGTGCCGCTGCCCACCCGCACCACCCGGGAGAACGACGCCCTGGCCCTGCCTCCGCTGCTGGTCCCGGTGGAAGGCCGCGACGGCAAGCACGCCGCCCCGGCCGGCGAACCGCTGCGCACTCAGACCGCCCGCAACGAAACCGGCCTGGCCTGGCTGCCCTTCATCGCCGAGTTGCGCGGTGGCAACTCCGACGCCCGACCCGTCCTGGACGCTCTCGCCACCGTCACCGCCTCCGGCAACCACCACGGCCTGGTCACCCCGTCCAGTCTCCAACAGGTCCACTGGGACAGCCTCCTCATCCCGTACTACGGCACCGGCACCGCGCGCCCGGTGGCCGAACCCGTCGGCACCCTGACCACGCACGACCGCTACGGCCTGACCACGGGCAGCCATGTCGACCTGGACGACGTGCTGTTCCGGATGCTGGAGCCGTACGAGATCGGCCGCGGTATGGCCTTCACCGATGCCTACACCGTGCTCGGTACCAAGCGTGAACGCGTACGCCAGTACGGCAACGCCGTCACCCCACCCGTCGCGGAGGTCCTTGTCTCCGCCCTCACCGAGACCATCACCGGCACCCCGCTCGACCGAGAGACGGCGGTGACCGCCGCATGACCGACTCCGCGATCCTTGCGGGCCTAGACCCGGCCACCCTCACCGACACACTCCGGGTGGCCGGCTCCCCGGGCTTCGACCGTTGGCAGGACCAGATCCGCCGCACCGGCGGCTGTGCCAACCCCATCCACCTCACGGGCTGGACCCTCACCAAGGACAGGACGACCGGTGAGACGCTCCACTACTACAGCACCGACCACGAGCCGGGCGCGCGGTTACGGATCGCCTGCGGTAACCGCCGTGCCTCCCGCTGCCCGGCCTGCGCCTGGACCTATGCGGGCGACACTTATCACCTGATCCGCGCGGGCCTCGCCGGAGACGACCGTCACGGCATTCCTGCCACTGTCCGCGAACGCCCCCGCGTCTTCGCCACCTTTACCGCCCCGTCCTTCGGGCCCGTCCACAACCGGCCCACCCGTGGGTGCTGCCGCTGCGGTAGTCGGCACGCCGAGGACGACCCCGCGCTCGGTACGGCCCTGGATCCGGCGACGTACGACTACGCGGGCGCCGTGCTCTTCAACAACCACGCTGGGGACCTGTGGCACCGCTTCGTCAAGCGGCTGCGCCGTGAGATCGCCGCCCGTGCGGGGCTGACCCAACGCGAACTCGTCGACACCTGCCGCCTCTCCTACGGCAAGGTCGCCGAATTTCAGAAGCGCGGCGCCGTCCACTTCCACGCTGTGATCCGCCTTGACGGACCCGACGGTCCGGATGATCCGCCGCCGTCCTGGGCTACGACCGGGCTTCTCACGGAGTCCATCCGGGCCGCCGCCGTTCACCGCTACTCGACCGTCAGCACGCCCGCCGCGGGGCAGCAGCCGGCCCGCTCCTTCCGGTGGGGCACTCAGCTCGACATTCGCCCCGTCAAGGCCTTCGGCGACGGCTCCGACATCACAGAGCAGGCGGTCGCCTCCTACGTCGCCAAGTACGCCACCAAGGCAGCTGAGAACACAGGCACCCTGGACCGGCCGATCGGCAACCGCGAAGCCCCGGTCGTCCTCGGCGTCCCCGACCACGCCCGCCGCCTCATCGAAGCCTGCTTCGACCTTGACTCCCTTTACCCGGCCCGGCGCCTGCGGGCCTGGGCGCACATGCTCGGCTTCCGCGGCCACTTCTCCACCAAGTCCCGCCGCTACTCGACCACCCTCGGCACCCTGCGTCAGATCCGCGCCGACTACCGCGCTGCTCAAGAGCGCCAAGGCCGCGGCCTCGATGACACGGAGCCGGACACGGTCCTCGTGCTGGCGAGCTGGCAGTACGCCGGCCACGGCCACACGCCCGGGGAATCCGTCCTCGCCGCTGGCATCGCCCGGGACCTCCAGATCAACCGCGAAACCGCACGCGAAGCCCTGCCCGACCAACTAGCCCTGGAAGGAGCGCACCTGTGAGGGATGAACTGATGACCGTTCCGGAGATCCTCGACGAGCTGGGGAAGGTCTCGCGGCGCACCTTCTACCGCTGGCGGGAGCTGGGTCAGGCGCCGAAAGCCCTGAAGCTCCCCAACGGCGAGCTGCGGGTGTGGCGAAGCGACTTCACCGCGTGGCTTCGCGAGCGAGAGGAAGCCGCGTGAAGTCCCTGGATGTGAAGATCTGGGGGGTCCGCAAGCGTGCTGCGAAGCGGTCTTCCTACGACGTGCGTTGGTCGGTTGCCAGCAAGGTCTTCTCCGAGACGTTCCGGACCAAGGCTCTGGCGGACCACTACCGCACCAAGCTCATGCGCGCTGCGCGGGACGGTGAGGAATTCGACGACGTCACTGGCCTTCCGGACTCGATGGCAGAGATGAAGGCCAAGCTCACCTGGTACGACTTCGCCTTGAAGTACCTGGCGATGAAATGGCCGCATGCCGCGCCCAACACCCGCGACGGGATCAACGAATCACTGACCTCGGTGACGATCGCGCTGCTCGACGACCGCCCGGGACGGCCGAGTGCCCTTTTGATCAGGCAGGCCCTGCGAAACTGGGCGTTTGTCCTCCCGGGGCCGGCTGAGCGGGAGGCGCCTACCCAGATCGAGAACACCCTGCATTGGATCGCCAAGGCGTCGCGCCCGTTGAATGATCTGGCAGATCCTGTGACGGCACGTGAGGTGCTCGACTCGTTCAAGATCCGTCTCGATGGGAAGTCCGCTGCGGCCGAGACCGTACGCCGCAAGCGCCGCACCTTCGTCAACGCTCTGCACTACGCCGTTGACCTCCGTGAATTCAGGGAGAATCCGTTGACCGCCGTGCGGTGGCAGAAGCCCAAGGTGTCCAGCGAGGTGGACCCGCGCGTTGTGGTGAATCCGCAGCAGGTTCTCTCACTGCTCCACGCCGTGTCCTACGTGGGCGGCTACCGCAGGGCCCGCGGCCGTCGACTGGTCGGCCTCTTCGCCTGCATGTACTTCGCCGGCCTGCGGCCTGCCGAGGCTATCGGCCTTGCCGAAGCTGACCTGACACTGCCTGAGCAAGGCTGGGGCACCGCGCTCCTGCATCGCACGCGTCCGAGCGTCGGCAAGCAGTGGACAGATTCCGGGGAGAGCCACGACGACCGCGGGCTGAAGAATCGACCGGCCGAGGACGTGCGCCGCGTCCCTATCCCGCCGCAACTCGTGGCGATACTCAGCGAACACCTCGACACCTTCGGGACCGCCGCTGACGGACGCCTATTCTACAGCGAGGGCGGGGGAGTGGTCGCCTCGTCGACGTACTGGAGGGCCTGGCAGGAAGCCCGCACGCTTGCCCTTTCGCCAGCCGCGGTGGCTTCGCCGCTGGGCCGTCGACCGTACGACCTTCGCCACTCCGCTCTGTCGACGTGGCTCAACGCCGGGGTCGACCCGACCGAGGTCGCCGAGCGGGCGGGCAACAGCGTTGAGGTCCTGTTGGGCCGCTACGCCAAGTGCATCGACGGGCGGCAGGAGATCGCCAACCGGAAGATCGAGGAGCTGTTGCGCGAGTACGAGTGATCACGGCTCTGCCAGGTGGAGCCCCCTGGAAGTCTCCGTAGTCGAGCCTCCAGCAACGGCAGTCGTGGAACGTCAGGAGTCGGTCTGATGGAGCGTTGCTAGCCCGCTCTCGGAGTGGTGCGCGTCCGGGAGCTCTTCAGTGGTGCGTACCTCAAGGCGCATGAGATCCCGCACATGGCCCTGCAGCGGGATGATCGAGTCCAAGAGGCCGATGATCCTAGTGATCTTTGCCCGACGTGTGGATGGGTCTGACTCGCCTGCGACGTTCATCAGGTGTCTGTATGCGGTCGTGAGTCGTTCATTCACGGGGCTCTCGGCCGCGAGTACTGCGTCGCTTGCCAGCAGCTGGGCTTCAGCGCGGGTGTCTCGCTGAGCGCGTCGCGCGCTACTCACTTCCGTTGCATCCGCGTCGGTGGATCCTGATTTGAGTTCGTATGCGTACGCGAGCATTGCGTCCCTGTACTGGCGATCGTGGGCGTTCAGTTGGGCGTAGCAGCTTCGCAGCTGATCGATCTTGCGTTGATCTTCAGAAGCCCGTTGTTCAGCGGCGCGGATTTGTTGTTCTCGATCCAGCCTCCGTGACTCTGCCCGCTGAGCGAGGACTTGGGTGATCACCGCGGAGGCCAGCGTGCCGCCAACGCCAACGATTGCAACGATTAGAGAGACGGTTGCGCCGGACATCCCCACCCCTTGGCACTCACCTGAGTTCTCATGACGTGGAGACGGTAGCTAACGAGCCCGTACTCTCTGGCCCAAACGCTGATGGTCCGGAGGAGCCTCCGCTGGCGCTGCGTCGTCCGCGGTCGTACTACCGGGTGGCCGCCACCCAGCCTCCCGACTTGGCTGCGGGCTTTGCCGCTCGTCGGGACTGACCAGGGAAAACACTCCAAGATCCTGTCCACGAATAGTCCACAGACGCCGACGTAGGGCCGCACAGGGCGGCATTCGGCTGCACATGGCTGTGGATACGCGAAGACCCCGGCCTCAGCGTTTCCGCTGGTGACGGGGTCTTTGGGCACCTCATAAGGGGTGCCCCCGGCAGGATTCGAACCTGCGCACACGGCTCCGGAGCACAATCAGAGTTCGGCTTGAGAATGGTCCCTGACCAGCAGGTTTCTTGATCGTGGGTGACGTTCTGTGGCGTCGTGTATCGCAGATAGTGCGAAGCCGGGGCTGGCCCGTGTCCGTGCTGGCCCTCTCGCCCGCTGGCGCGAGCCGCCGGACCGGCCCCGCTCGTACAGTGCGAAGCCGCCTGACGTCAGAGGTTCGCCGCACTCGGGACAAGCCAGGATCTCGCTGGTCATGCACAGCCCGCTAACCGATCGATCTCTTCGTCCCGAATGGTGTGCTGGTCACCTGCGTTGATGGTCCGCAGGCGTCCGTCAGCGTTGTCACACAGGAAGACCCTCGCCACTCGAACTAGGGGCGGGGCGGTTGTTGAGGTCTGCTCGATTGATCTTGCATGGGCGTGATGTCTCCCTGACGTGTAGCGAGCCGCTCACTGATGAGCAGGAAGGGAGCCACGTAGGCACCCGCTTCTGCCACAGTCGTCTGCCCAGCAGCGATGAGCGCGGCGCCTGCTAGGAGCGCAACGATCTGCACGCGAGTAGAAGCTTCGCCGGAAGCTGCTGCCTGGATTTGCCGAACTCGATCTCTCATACTGACAGAGGTCCCTGTCTGCGAGGGCTGCGGACCAAGAGGCCACCCGAATCGTTCTCTAGGCGCACGGGTGGCCTCTTCCCTCCCCCCTTGGGAGTGTCCCGAGGCCGTGTTCTGTCGATTGTTCAGGACGCTTACCAAGAAGGGCAAACTGGCAGGTCAGGGAGCGTTCCTCCTAAACCGCTAGGAAAACTACCCCAATTTTGGGGTAGTTGATACGCCTAATACGCGAACCTAATACGCGAACCTAATACGCGAACCTAATACGCGAACCTAATACGCGAACCTAATACGCGAACCTAATACGCGAACCTAATACGCGAACTAGAGCCGACTCCAAACGTTTGGGGGTCGCTGTCCTGTGAACGGTCGATCAGGCACAGCACCCGCTCGTGTTGTACGCGACCTGCATCAAGCCGGGCGCCGGCGAACAGTGAGGGCCCTCGATGAGGCAGGGAAGGCTCAGGTGGGCCGACAGCGGCAGCCGTCAAAGGTGTCGCCTTGGTCGAGTCCCGCCCCCTATCGAGCGCTTCACGCTCCGTGGACCTAGCAGTGCCTGGGAGGGCAGGTGCCTCCCAGGCACTGCTAGGTCCACGGAGCGTACAAAGAGGCCGTCGGCTTGGGACGCAGCGTCTACGTAGGGCGGGCGGGCTCCGGGTGGACCTTGCAGGGGCTCAGTGCTCGTTTTGGGGCCTCGTCGAGACACCCCAGCAACTGGCCACAGGGGTCCGGGAGCCTTGACACGTTCCCGCCGGGCGAGCCCACTGCCTGTTGACAAGTGAGCGCCGGTCACTGCGGGCCGCTGGTACCATGCCTCGGTTCAGGGAACCGTAGTCCCTTAGACTGACCCGACGCCCGCTGCCGAGAAGCGTGAAAGAGGGACAGTGGATACGCCGCAGGACACTCTAGGAGCCTTGCCTGTGCAGGAGGCCTTGGTGATGCCCTTGAGTGGCGTGTTGCCGGGAGTCCGCAGGGCAGGAGCCCTGTCGCCGAAGCGGCCAGCAGTGGAGACTGCGGGGCTTGCGGATGTTTTCCCGTACTACGCTGGCTTTTCTTTCGAGTGGGCATGCCATCAACTGGCAGGGCACGAGGCCGAGCAGCTTAGTGGTGCGACCGTTCTGGACCCCTGGAACGGTAGTGGCACCACAACCCTTGCAGCGCAGAGCCTCGGTTTTAATGCGATTGGTCTGGATCTCAATCCTGTCGCAAACGTAATTGCCAAGTTGCGAGCTCAAGACTACTCGCAAATCGAAGAGATAAAACGTCCTCATGCGGATACTGGCGTGTGCGTAGACGATGATCCGCTAGCGGCTTGGCTTGCCGATCCTACTGTCCGCAGGATTCGACAGTGGTTCAAGACGGGCGAATATGTTGGAGGTCCTACCCAAGATTTGCTGATTGTTTCACTTTTTCGCGCTATTCGCGAGGTGACCAAACGGTTTGAGGGTAGCAATCCCACGTGGGTAAAGCGGGCCAAAGATTCCACTGAAAGAGTCCTGATCACGGGTGAAGAGCTAGATTCGATTATTGCGCGGCACGTCGGATTCGTTTCCTCGCGTGTTGGTGTCAAATCGCTGCGCCGACCAGTATGCGTAATTACGGCAGACTCTCGACAGATGCCGATTGCGTCCAACTCGGTCGACGTCATCGTCACTTCCCCGCCGTATCTAACTCGAATTGATTACGCTGTCGCCTACTCTCGAGAGCTGGCACTGCTCGGCGTTAACATCTCAAGCGATCGTTCTCTTCGGTCAGGCCTTATGGGGACCACGCTAATCCGACGGCAGGGGGAAACCTCTGCCGATTTTGGGAAAGTTGGATCGAACCTACTGTCGCTTATTCAGAAGCATGACAGTAAAGCGTCATCCGGGTACTACTTGAAGCAGGCTCAGCAGTACCTAGCAGATCTAGCGTCAGGTCTTGATGAGATTACGCGCGTGGCCCGGGATTCCGCGACGGCTCATCTCGTAGTGCAGGATTCCTTCTACAAGGACGTGCACGTGCCACTGGCTGACATCTGTATTGATGAAGCAACGATGCGGGGATGGGTTCTGAAAAACGAACCGGAACGCTTTCCGGTGCGCCGGACACTCACTTCGCTGAACAAGTCGGCTCGAACATACAAAAAGGGCGACGTAGTCGAGTCTGTCCTTACGTTCAGTAGGGGGTAATAGGGTGCCCAGCCACCTTAGCGCAGAAGAGCTGATCGAAGCGGTGGATCAGAAGATCACCGCCGTCCGAACGAAGAGTAACGATTTCTCCTTCAATGAACTGGCGGATATGTACGCCTCGGAGGAATTGATTATTGATCCAGATTTTCAGCGCATGTTCCGCTGGTCCGAGGGTGCGCAGTCACGTTTCGTGGAGTCGTTGCTCCTTGAGCTACCTGTTCCCCCGATTTTCCTCATTGAGAGAGAGAATCGGGTTTATGAATTGATCGATGGTCTGCAGCGTATTTCCTCCTATCTCCACTTTCGGGGTGAGCTCACAGTCAATGGCAGCCAAGTGCCGCCTCTTGTGCTGTCCGACTGTGACATCGTTCCCGAGCTCAATGGCTGCACATACGCTTCTCTTCCGAAAGCCCTTGAGATCAAGCTGAAGCGTAGCTACATCCGAGCGGAGATCCTTCGTAAGGAAAGCGACCCACGTCTTCGCTACTACATGTTCAAGCGATTGAACACCGGCGGCTTGGCGCTCTCTAATCAAGAGGTCAGGAACGCGACAATCCGCCTGCTGGCCAATGAGTTCAATCAGTTTATTATCGACCTGTCGGAGAATGTCGATTTCCGTATTTGCGTAGAGACGCTCACCGAGAAGGCAAGCAATGAGCGGTTTGATCAAGAACTCATTCTAAGATTCTTTGCCTTCAAGAACGCCGGCGCTCAATACAGGCACGATATTGCCGACTTCATGACTGAATACATGGAGGACGTCTCCGATCCTTCGGGTGTCACCCAGTTCGATTATGAGCACGAAAGGAAGGTATTCGAGAAGACCTTCCGCGTGGTCACGAAGCTTGGCGAACTGCTCGGTTGGGGCCCGAGGGTCTTGGGTACTGTTGGTCGAAATGGTGAGCCGCGCTGGCAATTCTCGGTCCACCATTTTGAAGGCATTGTGCTGGGGATGCAAGATGCTCTCAATAGAATCAACCTCGAAGATGAAGAGGAAATGCAGAAACTTGCCGAAGCGGTAAAAGATGGCAAGACCAACCCGGGATTCACCAAGGCTATCGGGGGAGGTAAAAACGACCGTATTTCTCTTCAGACCCGCATCGGCTTCTTCCGTGACAGCTTCACGCGAGCGCTGTCATGATGAATGTGTCCGACATGCGGGCCCAACTTGAGGCAGACATCCTCTGGCGCCTAGACGAAATACGTCACCTTCGCAACTTGCTCCTGCAAGGCGATGATCCAGACAAGGCTTCCGTATATTCTCTCCGTGCGATTCTGGTGATGCAGTACGCGCACTTGGAGGGGTTTACGAGAACCGCACTTTCTCTTTATGTCGATGCGATCAACAGCCAAGGTTTGTCAGCTAAATCATTAAGACCCGAACTCCTTGCGGCTGCACTCTCCGGCGAGTTTGACACGTTGCGTCGCGGTATACCTTTGGCCGGGGACGAAGGGAAGATGACTTCCCGCGCCCGTCACCAGATTGCCTTCGTTCAACGTCTTCAAGAGCTCAATGAAGGGCCCATTTCTATCGCCGCGGAGGTGGCTGTGTCGATGGAGATGAACCTAGGGTCAGATGTCCTAAAGAAGTGCCTCGTCGCCTTGGGTATCTCCGTAGAGAAGGTAAAGCGTGACCAATATACGGCAATTGACTTTGTGAAAAATGTTCGGAACGATATCGCGCACGGCGGGCGCAAAGAGAAGATTCCAGGTGGTCTTTTCTCTGCGCATCTCAAAAAGTGCGAAGAATTCATGAACGAGTTGGCCCGCGTGCTAACAAGGGCGCTTAGTGAGAAGTGGTTCCTTGCGCAGGCCGAGAGCGAGGCCACGGGCACCGCTTAGCTGCCGGAAGCGAGGTCGGCGGATCGGCTTTGGGGTGCCGCTGCTTTGGGGCGAGTGATCATGGCCCGTAAAGCCGTGGATCCGGCCGCCCCAGCCACGACGTGCCCCTATCTGGGATCAGGTGGCTGATTGCTTTGTGCGCGGCACGGGCGCCAGCCAGCTTGGAGTGGGGCGGTGGCAGGAGCGCAGGCTTGGCCGGGGCGGGGCCGCCGCAGGGAACGGAGCGAGCCGCCTTGAACCAGGTAGGGGAAATTCCACGTCCTCCTGGTCGTCCCGCTGTGAGGCGCAGATCGGATCGGAAGTCACCTCCGGCTCCTACATCCAGTGAAAGGTCGGCTTCGCCGACGGGCTGAAACACCCAGGGTGTTGCAGCCGTCTGTGACCGGACAGCCCGGACAGCGGCCCAATGAACTGTCCGGACCGTTTGTGCAGGTGAGAGTGCTAACCGGACAGTCGGACAGCCCGGACACCTTCAAGCACGGGTCCTTCAGACCCGGACAATCTGTCCGGGTTCGCTCCTGCTCAGTGCCTCACACTCGCCGTGGGGCTGTTGGAGGCCGAGATCGCCTACTAGCTCCCCGCCGCGTCGGTACCGTGAGAGATGCCCCTACTCAGCAGCGGGAGGCAACACCCCATGCGTGGTCTTGGAGATCACCTCAGCATCGGCGAGCGCATTGCGTTCTACCGCAAGCGCCGCGGCTATACGCAGGAGGTGCTGGCTGGCCTGGTCGGTCGTAGCACCGACTGGCTCGCGAAGATCGAGACGGGGCGGCGGAAGCCGCCGCGCATCGACATGCTCGCGGAGTTGTCCCGCATCCTGCGTGTCCAACTCGGAGATCTGCTTGGGCAGACCGTCCTCATGGAGGATGAGCGGCAACAGGATGACGTCCCCGCTGTGCGTGACGCCCTCATGAGCCCGCGCCGCCTCTCACGCCTGCTGTTCGGTCCCGATGCTGAGGCTCAACTCCCGAATCCCGCACCCGTGGCTGTACGTGTGGAACAGGCGTGGAACGACTACCAGGGCGGACGGCTCGGCACTGTCGTCGCTGCACTTCCTGCGTTGCTCCAGACTGCACAGGAGTTGGAAGAGCGAGCAGCGCGGCGCGGCGAAGAGCGCGGTGATTGCTGGGCAGTGTCGGCCCGTACACACCATCTCGCCGCTACAACGCTGGCGAAGATCGGCGAATCGGATATCTCTTGGCTCGCTGCCGAGCGTGCGATGCGAGCCGCTGACGAGTCGGACGACCCGCTCGTGCTGGCGTCCGCGGCACGGTCCGGCACCCATGCCCTACTCGCCAACGGGCGCTACGACGATGCCCTCGAATTGGGCAACGCGGCCGCAGCCTGGCTGGCGTCCCAGGTGTCCGTGCACGATCCAGCGGCGCTCAGCCTGCTTGGGATGATCCATCTCCGAGCGGCTGTCGCCGCAGCACGGTATCAAGACCGGCCGACGGCTACGGGCCTGTTAGATCGTGCCGAAGAACTCGCAGGCGACCTCGGGTCGGATGAAAACTACTGGCAGACCGGTTTTGGGCCGACGAATGTCCTGCTCCATCGCTTGTCCATTGAGCTGGATCTCGACAATGTCTCGTACGTTGTGGAGCACGGCCGAATCAACGTCGACCACATGCCGCAGGAGCGCAGCGTCTCGCATCGCATCGACTACGCACGCGCCCTGTCGCTCGCCGGCCAGGGTGACGAAGCATTCACTGCGCTACGTATGGCCGAGCGCACTTCGCCGCAGCTCGTGCGCAACAATCCGAGAGTGCGCGAGACGCTCAGGGACCTGATCAAGCAGTCCCCCGTGACCAGCGGATCGCGTTCATCCGAGGTGCTCGTGATGGCTCAGCGGTGCAGGGCGGTGCAGTGAGTTCAGGCAAGCGTGGGGTGCTCGGCGTGGTCGGATCCGCAGCTGGAGGTGTTGAGGCGCTGCGTACTGGCCTTGTCGAGCCAGCGATGGCGCGAGGCTGGCAGGTGGCTGTCACTCTGACGCCGACTGCTGGTCAGTGGCTGCGAATGAGCGGCGAGGTTGACCGGCTGGAAAAGCTCACCGGCCTGCCTGTACGTGACGAACCGCGTCTACCTGGTGAGGCTCGACCACATCCAGCGGTCGACTGTTACGCGGTCGCTCCTGCTTCGGCCAACATGGTTGCCAAGCTCGCGGTCGGCCTGATGGACAACCAGGCTCTGACCCAGGTTGGTGAGGCTATCGGCACCCTCGGTCTACCGGTTGTCGTCTTCCCGCGCGTGAACGCGGCGCATGCTCGCCATCCCGCGTGGCAGGGCCACATCGACGTCCTCGTCGCCGGGGGAGTTCGTATCGTCTACGGCCCCGATGTCTGGCCGTTGTACGAGCCAAGGGAAGCGCCGGCCGGACGGGACCTGCCGTGGGCGGCCGTGCTGGACGCCGTGGATGCGGCCACTCTCTGACGCCCTGTCCTCCCTGACCTGCACGAAAAAGAGGACCCGGACACTCTGTCCGGGTCCTCGCCTGTTGAGGGCCGCATGCTCGTTGGCATGTCAGGGATCAATGATCGGATCGGCGAGTTAGGAGGCTTAACTCCTGCGGAACTTGCCGTGATCGAAGCGAGTTTGAGCAAGGCACGCGCCACGGCAGAGCAGCTGGTGAGGCGTGCGGATGAACTCATTGCGAGGGTGGAGTCTCGTCGCCGACAAGGTGTTCCAGGCGGTCCAGCCGCTCACCGAGCAGGCGAAGTGCGTCATGAATCGAGCTGAGTTCTGCCGCGAGGGCGGTGAACGCCGGACTGCTGCCTGGCTCGGTCCCGAGCGGCAGCGATGGGTCACGGACGAACGTTCCGCGGCCTTGTTGAGTGAGAACCAGCCCCTCGTCGCGGAGTTGGCCATACGCGCTCTGCACAGTCATGAGCTGTACGCCGAGGTCTTTGGCGAGTTTGCGGGCGGCGGGAAGCTGATCTCCCGGGTCGTACCCGGGGCGCGGTCCCGTGATCTTCTCGCGGAACTCCGCAGCGATCTCCTTGGCCGTGGGGGCCTGCCTGTGCGCGTCTGGGCTCTGCTCCATAGGTCCGAGAGTAGCTGGACCTAGGTCAATCTCTGGTTTTCGGCCCGACCCTGTTGACAGTCAGATTGACATAGGTCAATCTGAAATTGCGGCGCCGGGACTCCCCAGCAAGGTCGCCCAACGTCGCGGCTCTCCCTGCTCCTTCGACCCTGGAGAACGTCCATGCGCACATACGTAGGCCATCAACAGGCGGTTTCCGCTGATGACTTCGTAGAACTCGCCCTTGGCACCCCGGTTGAACTGTGGCTCGGGGTGGAGGGCGAGACGGACGAGGAGCGCGCGGCCCGCTTGGATGCGGCGCGCGACATCCTCGCCGACTACCCGCATCTGCCCGACGACGTGAGTCGGATCGCCGCTGAGGCGATCGAGGCGTACGCGCCGGAGCTGTTCAATGTCATCCCGCTGGCCCGTCCCGCCGGCCGTCGCCCGGTGCGCAAGGGGGCGGCGGCATGAGCGAGGACCCGAACTTCCAGAACCGCATGTTCCTGGAGAGCGAGGCCGTCTATCAACGCATCCTCGACGGCCAGGTCGGCGACGTGGAAACCGAACTGATGGAGGCACAGCTCCGGGCCTCGCAGGACGGTGAGAGCGCATGAGCGCGCCAGAGACCATCGAGCGTCCGGTCGTGCCGCCGCTGACGACGCCGGAACTGTGGCTGTTAGGCGCGGTCGCCGTGCTCGCGGCCGGGGTTGGCGGCCTGGGCCTGGCTTCTTCCTTCGAGGCTGTGTCCGCGGCCGGGGCGCGCTGGGGGTTCGCTTCCCCGTGGATGCTGCCGGTGGGCATCGACACGGCGATCCCGGTGTTCACCGCGGCGTTCCTGCTGCTGATCCGTACGGACATGCCGCTGGGCTGGGTGCGGTTCGTGCCGTGGGCGCTGACTGGGGTGACGTGCTGGCTGAACATCGCGGCCGGGCACTCGCTCTCCGCGAAGCTCGCGCACGGCACGATGCCGCTGCTGTGGGTGGTCCTGTCCGAGGTGGCCGCGCACGTCTACGCCTCCCGGATCGGTGCCGTCACTGGTCGGCGGATGGAGAAGATCCGGCGCTCTCGCTGGCTGCTCGCCCCGCTGTCGACGTTCGCCCTGTGGCGCCGCATGACGCTATGGGAGGTCACGTCCTACTCCGATGCTTTGGGGCGGGAGCGTGAGCGGCAGTTGGCCCGTGCGGAGCTGCGCGAGCGGTTCGGCTGGCGGTGGCGTTCCAAGACGCCGCGGCCGGAGCGGGTGCTGTTGAAGCTGGGTGAGCTGGCCCCGGCCAGTGACGACCTGTCGCCTGTTCCGCCGCAGGACCCGGAGCTGCCGAAGCAGGAGACGCCCAAGCCGCCGCGCAAGCGCACCGCCAAACCCAAGGGCAAGACCGGCAAGGCGCCGCGGACTCCCGCTGAACTGCTGGCCGAAGCCCGCGAGGCCACGGCCGGGTGGGTGGATGACGCGATCAATGCCGAAGCGATCCGCACCACGCTGCACTGCTCGGCCGCGAACTCCCGCGTGCTGCGGGACCTGCTGCTCAGTGAGCGCGCGGACGGCCGGCGCCTGCACCCCATCGACAGCACCGACAGCGGCGAGGGGGCGGCAGCGTGAGCACCCAAGCCACCGCCCTGCTGTCCGCACTGGCCCCGGCCGCAGGTTGGGCCGTCCACGCCTGGAGGCTGTCAGCCCGTCTCAACACGGCACGGCGTGACCCGCTGACCGGCTTATGGACCCGCGACGGGTTCACCCGCCGCGCCACCGCTCTGCTCAAGGACCCACGCGCGGTGGTGGTGCTGGCCGACGTGGACCGCTTCAAGCAGATCAACGACACCCACGGGCATCCGGCCGGGGACGCGCTCTTGAAGGCGACCGCCGACCGGCTCACCCACTACGTCCAGGACTCCGGTGTGGCTGGGAGGCTCGGGGGCGATGAGTTCGCCGCCGTCGTCATCGACGACCACGGGACCGCGGGCGACCTGCTCGCCGTTCTGCACGGCGTGCTCGCCCGTCCGGTCGACGGCCAGGACCCGGCCGTACACACCACGGTTTCGCTCGGTTGGGTGCGCGCCGCGGACTTCCCCGACGACGATCTGTCGGGGCTGCTGCGGCGGGCGGATGAGGCGATGTACGCGGCCAAGCAGTCCCGCGCCGGAATGCGCCGGGCAGGTCTTGGCTGGCTGTTCGCCACGGTCAACGGTCGTCGTGCCGGCCGGACCGGCGCTCGCACCGATGCGCCGGTTGTTGGGGTGGGGGCCTGATGTCCACGGCGTTCGGCAAGTGCTACGACCCCGACGGCACGCGGTACGGGGTCCCCACCTACCCGTGGCACTTCGCCCCCGACGGCTACGCCACCCGACGACAGCTCCGGGACCGCGGGCTGCGGCCCGGCGGACAGCCGATCGCCGCGCAGGTGATGCGCTGCCACCGGGGCCGGAAGTCCGGGGTGCAGGTCGCCTACCTCTACCGCGTCGACCGCGCCCGCCCGGTGCGGCCGATGACCTCCCGCAAGTGGGGCGCGCTCGCCCTGGCGATGCTCGCCCGCCGCACCTGCCCGCAGTGCCGGTTGGACGCCGGATACGTCATCCCGACCTCGCTCGGATTGTGCGTGTCCTGCGCCTACCCCGAGGAACAGCGCGCCGCATGACCCCCGCGGCGGGCCCGACCGCCCACCTCCTACAGCGACGGCCGGGCCCGACCTTTCCCTCCCGAGAGAAGGAACTGTCAGTGAAACACCCCGACGACGACAACGAACTCTTCAACCGGCTCGAAGCCGAACTGACCGACCCCGCAGGCCCGGCCGGGGGCGAGGTGGTCGACTTCGGCAAGGCACGGACCGCGCGCGGCGAGTCGACCGACCCGGCTCCCGACCCGTCGACCGCCCCGAGCCCCGACCCGTCGGCCGACTCCCGGCCGTCGAAGTCGGCCGACCCGGAACCGACCGAGTCGGCCGACGGACGGCCGACCCTGGTCGACAGCACCGTGCCGACCGTGTCCGGCCCCGGCGTCATCGACCGCATCAAGAACTCCAAGCGGCTGGACGTCTTCCCGGCCTGGCTCAAGTCGGGCCACGAGTTCAAGGAAGCGCTCGGCTGGCTGGCCGGGCACGCCTGGCACACCGTCGCCTTCCACGCGGTCCGCGTGCCGTTCGTCTACCTGCCCAAACTCGCCTGGCGCGCCCCTCGCGGCGCCCTCAACACCCTTGGCAAGGTGGGCCGCTGGTCCGTGGACGCCGAGGGCGAGGCCCTGCGCCAGTACACGGCCACGAACGAGCAGGTCGACGAGTACCTGAAGCTCTCCCGGCAGCGCGACCGCCGAGTGCGCCTGCGGATGATCCTCACCGTCCTCGGGGCCGTCTTCGCTCTCGGACTCGCCCTGTTCCTGGTCTACGGCGCGGAGCCGATGACGCAGGTCATCGCCGCCGCGGTGGCGGTGCTCGGCTTCGGCCTGGCCGGGGCGCCAGCGGATGCGCCGCTCGCGACGCGCGCGGTCGTCAAGACCGAGGTGCAGAAGCTGACCAGCGACATCGTGGTCAAGGCCATGGCCTCCATCGGCATCGGCCAGATCACGTCCGCGGTCGCCAAGGGACAGGACGGCATCAAGTTCGTCGCCCCGATCACCCGCGAGGGACCGGGCTGGCGCGCCGACATCGACCTGCCGCTCGGGGTGACCCCGGCGGACGTGGCGGACCGGCGGGCCCGGCTCGCTTCCGGCCTGCGCCGCCCGCTGGGGTGCGTGTGGCCGGACGCCGACCCCAACGAGCACGAGGGACGCCTGATCCTGTGGGTCGGGGACCGGGACCTGTCCAAGACCGGCATCGTCAAGTGGCAGCTCGCAGGCGCCCGCCGGCACGACGTCTTCAAGCGCGTGCCGTTCGGCATCGACCCGCGGGGACGGGCTCAGGCGGTGCCGCTGATCCAGCACAACGTGCTGATCGGCTCGCAGCCTGGCCAGGGCAAGACCGCCTCCGTGCGGGTGCTGGCCTGCGGTGCGGCCCTGGACCCGTCGGTGGAACTGTGGCTGCACGAGAACAAGGGCACCGGCGACCTGGACGAACTCGAATGCGTCTCGCACCGGTTCGTCTCCGGCATCCATGACGAAGCGATCGAGTACGCAGCCGACTCACTCAAGCTGCTGCGCGCCGAGGTCATGCGCCGCGCCGCGGCCATCAAGAAGCTGCCGCGGGACTTGTGCCCGGACAAGCGCATCACCCGCGCCATCGCAGACAAGCGCTCGCTCAAGCTGTGGCCGCTGCTGGCCGTGTTCGACGAGTGCCAGAACCTGTTCGCCCACTCCAAGTACGGCAAACAGGCAGGTGAGGACGCCGAGTTCATCATCAAGCTGGGCCGTGCCCTCGGGGTGATCCTGGTCCTGGCCACCCAGCGCCCGGACAAGGACTCGCTGCCAACCGGGATCAGCGGCAACGTGTCCATCCGCTTCTGCCTACGCGTCGCGGGACAGGTCGAGAACGACATGATCCTCGGCACGTCCGCGTACAAGAACGGCGTGCGCGCCACCTCCTTCCGCCCGGAGATCGACGCAGGCAACGGCTACCTCGGAGGCGCCGGCGCGCTGCCGGTCGTGGTGCGCACCGCCTACCTGGACGACAACGCCACCCACGCGATCGCTCAGCGGGCGCTCGCGCTGCGCAAGGCCGAGGGCACGCTGTCCGGCGTCGCCATCGGGGAGGAGGCCGAGAGCGCGGCCGGGCCGTCCTACGACCTGCTCGCCGACGTGGCCGCGGTCGTGCCGGCCTCGGAGAAGCGGGTGTGGAACGAGCGGATCGCCGCCCGGCTCGCGGAGCTGCGGCCGGAGATCTACGGCGGCTGGAAGGGCGAGAACGTCACCAGCGCGCTCAAGCCGCACGGCATCAAGACCACCGGCATCGCCGGGACCACCGACGACGGAGAGCGCACCACCCGCCGCGGAATCGTCCGCGACGACCTCACCACCGCGATTGCGGAGCGTGACGGAAACCGGGGCGCCGCCTAGCCCCGCACCACCGCTACCGGTAGCGGGCCCACCTGCTACCGGTAGCACCCCCGCTAGCACCACAAACAGCATCCGATCAGGGATCTAGCGGATAGCACCCCACCTGCGAAAACCCCGGAAAACGGCCCGGAGGGACCCCGATGACCCCCATAGCCCTCGCTATCGCATGCCTGCTCGCCATCACACTCTGTTACGGCGCTCTGTGTGCGGGGAGCCCGTTCGGCACCTGCCGCAAGTGCAACGGCTTCGGCTTCGCCACCACCACCGACCGCAAGGGACGGCCCAAGCGCGGCAAGCACTGCCGCCGCTGCAAGGGCCGCGGCAAACGCGTCCGCATCGGCCGCTGGCTCTACAACCGCGCCTCACGGATCTACCGCGCAGGCACCCGCTGACACGAAAGGAGGCCACCCCATGGCCGTGACTGTCTCCCTGGTCCTGCTCTTCGGACTCGTCCTGTTCTTCCTGCTCCGCTCCAAGTCCCTCGGCTACGGCGCCGCGTTCATCGCCGCGATGTTCGGGTTCTTCCTCGCCTCGACCGGCGCCGCCGGACCCATCAACGAACTCACCCGCGCCGTCATCAACGCCATCCCCGACCTGTGACAGGAGTCCTGCCGTGAACGAACAGATCATCGCCCGGCACTGGCTCGCCCTCATCGCCCCCAAGGCAGCGCCCGCACTCGCCACGTCCACCGTGCTGATCCTGGCCCGGATCTGGAACGCCAACGGCGGCGAACACTCCATCGGTAACGCCGTGCTGATGACCGCGCTCTCGCTCGCCGCAGCGACGGCCGGCGTGTGCACGAGCATCGGCCGCGCCGGAGACCCGGTGATCGCCGGAACTGCGTTCGCTGCCTCCGGAGGGCTCGCCCTCGCCGGAGTTGCCGGATACGCCGACGGCCCCTCGCTGCCGCTGCTGCTGTGGGTGCTGACCACCGCCGTCGCGTACGGGCTCGCCGCGCGGTACTGGCGTACCGACCGCCGCGAGCGCGTCGCGTACGAGCGGCACGTGAGCGACCGGCGAGAGGAACGAGCCCACATCGAGCGCGTCGAGACCATCCGCGGCACCACGCAGATCGAGGTGGCCCGCACTGGCGCCGTCTACGCCGAACAGCTTGCACAGGCTCTCGTCACCCGTGCCGCACTGCCGGGCTTCGACCCCACGGCCCTCGAAGCGGTGGGCCTGCCCCAACTCCCCTCCACCGAGAGCAGTAAGGAGAACCGCTCATGACTTATCCCGTCGCGCCGTTGGAGGGCGGCAACATCAGTTTCTGCACCGGTTCCGGTGCGCTGGACCAGGCCGTGGAAGCCGTCACCGGCCTGCCCACAGTCCTGGTCGGTGAGAAGGACCCGGCCGCGTCCCGGCTGCTGGCCGCCCGCCTGCCCCACGCCCGCAACCTGGGGGACATCACTGCGGTCGACTTCGCGGCCCTTTCCGCCTCGCTGCCGCGCCCTCGGGCGTTGACCGCCGGGTTTCCCTGCCAGGACATCTCCAACGCCGGACCTCGGGGAGGGATCGCCGGTGACCGATCAGGACTGTGGAAAACCATCGCCCGCGCCATTCGCCACCTTCGACCCCGCCTCGTCTTCCTGGAGAACGTCGCCGCCATCCGCAGCCGCGGGCTCGACGTCGTCGCCGCGGACTTGGCCGCGCTCGGGTACGACGCGCGGTGGATGTGCCTACGCGCTGGAGATCCCGAAGTCGGAGCCTGCCACCGCCGCGACCGCTGGTTCGCCGTCGCCTATCCCGCTGCTGAAGACCCCCACCTCACAGCTGGGACGCAACGGCGGACCCCAGCACCCGGACAAGCGCAAAGCGGGCGGGCACGGGCCGACGCTGGAGGACGAAGTGGTCTTCTTGCTGCCCCCGACGGCCACCTGAGGCTGCTGCCCACCCCGGCCGCGGCCGACGGCACCGGCGGCCCCGGCACCTCCCCCAAGCGGCAGGGCGGGATGAACCTGCGCACCGCCGTCACTTTGCTGCCCACCCCCGCGGCACGCGACTGGAAGTCCGGCGCCTCCAACCTGCTCGGGACCAACTCCCGCCCACTCAACGAGGTGGTCGTCAACCTGCTGCCCACCCCCAAGGCGTCCGACGGACCGCACGGCGGACCCAACCAGCGCGACACCGCCGGGAACTACTACCTCCCCGGCCAGGCCGTACGCCTGGACGGCCGATGGGTGGCCACCAACGACACCGACTACGGACCCGCCATCCACCGCTGGGAAGCGGTTCTGGGACGTCCCGCGCCCGAGCCGACCGAAGCGGGCACCAAGGGAAACCGGCGCCTGTCCCCGGCGTTCGTCGAATGGATGATGGGCGCCGATCCCGGCTGGGTCACCGGCACGGACCTGGGACTGTCCCGCTCCGACCAGCTCAAGATCCTCGGCAACGGTGTCGTCATCCACCAAGCCGCACTCGCCTACCGCACGCTGCTCGCCACCCTCGCGAGCGAAGCCGCAGAGTCCGCACCGGCCCAGCTCACCCTGGATATCGCCTAGCTACGCCGCGGCGGCGGGACTCCCCAGCAAGGTCGCCCGCCGCCGCGGTTCTCCCTGTCCACCCGAAAAGAGAGAACAGGAACCTTCAGCATGCCGCACACGGACGGCTCTGCCCAGCTCACCTCAGCGCTCGACGCAGCGTCACGAGGCTGGCACGTCTTCCCTCTGATCCCCGGAGACAAGCGCCCCGCCCTCAGCGACTGGGAGCCCCGCGCCACCACCGACCCGCACCGCATCACCGTCGCGTGGTGCGTCGGCGCCTTCAACCTCGGCATCGCCACCGGCCCCTCCAAGCTGGTCGTCATCGACCTGGACCGGCCCAAGCACGACAACGACACCCCGCCGGCGCACTGGGCCGAACACGGCGTCACCGACGGCGCCGACGTCCTCGCCGTGCTCTGCGAACGCCACGGCCAGTCCTTCCCCTCCGACACGTACACGGTCCGCACCTGGAGCGGCGGCACCCACCTCTACTTCACCGCCCCCGAAGGCGAGCCCCTGCGCAACACGGCCGGGGACAGCGCCCGCGGGCTCGGCTGGAAGGTCGACACCCGCGCCGTCGGCGGACTCGTCGTCGGGGCGGGCAGCACCTTCAACGGACGCCCCTACGAGGTCAGCCACGACGCCCCCGCGGCGCCGCTGCCAGGCTGGCTCGCCGAACTCCTGCGCCCCGCTCCGCTGCCTCCGCAGAAGCCGATCAGGGTTGCCCTGTCCGGTCGCGGCCGTCGTACCGGGTTCCTGCGGGCCGCGGTCAACGGGGAAGTGCAGCGGGTCACCACCTCCGGCGAGGACCAGCACAACAACGCCCTCTACATCGCCTCCGTTGCACTCGGGCAGCTCGTCGCCGGGGGCGAGTTGAGCGAGGCCGACGTGACTGGCTGGCTCCTGACCGCGGCGCTTCAAGTGAGGCAGGGCGAGCGCGAGGCACGTCGCACCATCGCTTCCGGCCTGCGGGCCGGGGTACGGCGCCCCCGGACAGTCGCCGCGTGAGCGCCAACCCGATTCCGCCGCTGCACCTGTATTCCGTGCCCAGCGATCCCCAACCGTCGGCCGTGCCGCCGCCGAAGCGGGAGCGTCCGCGGACCGCGTGGACGGCTGATCAGCTCATGGCTGCGGAATTTCCCGAGCCGAAGTGGGCCGTGCCCGGCATCCTCGCCGAGGGCGTGAGCCTGCTCGCCGGACCGCCGAAGGTCGGGAAGTCCTGGCTTTCCCTCGGACTCGCCCTCGCTGTCGCAGCCGGAGGCCAGGCTTTCGACTCCGTGCCGGTCGACGGCGGCCCCGTGCTCTACCTCGCCCTGGAAGACACCCCGCGCCGTCTTCAGACCCGCATGGGCAAGCTCCTGGGAGGCCAGCCCGCACCCGCCGGGCTCACCCTCGTGACCGAGTGCCCGCCCTTCCCGCAGGGCGGTACCGAGGCCATCGCGCAGTGGCTGGACCGCAATCCCGACGCCCGCATGGTCGTCATCGACGTCTTCGCCAAGATGCGCGGACAGGCACCACAGGGCGTGTCCGCGTATGACGCGGACTATGTCTCTGTCGGCTACGCGAAGCGCCTTGCGGACCACTACGGCATCGCGGTCGTCCTGGTCCACCACGTCCGCAAGGCAGGCTCGGACGACTTTCTGACGGAGGTGTCCGGGACCAACGGCATCGCGGGTGCCGCGGACGCAACGCTCGTACTGAAGCGGGCGCGCGGGCAGGCGGACGGCATCCTGCACGTCACCGGCCGCGACGTGGACGAAGCCGAGTACGCCCTCAGTTTCCAACCGGCCTCCGGAGCCTGGCACTTGCTGGACGGTCCGGCCACCGACCACACCGTCGGAGACACCCGCGCCGTGATCCTCCGGTACGTCCGTGCCCATCCCGGCGCGAAGCCCAAGGACATGGCGGGCGAGCTGCCGCACGTCGACATGGACACGATCCGCCGGACCTGCGCCCGCATGGCCGAGGCGGGACAGCTCACCAGGGACGCCGGCGGCTGGTACTACCCGGACACCGAGACCCGGACACAGGGCGCCCCGGAGGTGTCCGGGCTGTCCGGCTGTCCGGTTAACCCCCCTGAGCTGCAAGAACGACCCGGACAGTCGGAATTGGAGCTGTCCGGGCTGTCCGGGTCGACCGAAGCCGAAGGGACGGCGGTATGAGCGCCCGCGCACTGGACGAGAAGTTGACCGTCGCCGAGGTCATCACTGATCTGAAGGTGGCTCCGTCGACCTTCTACCGGTGGCGTCAACTCGGGAAGGGCCCGCGCTCGATCAAGCTGCCGAACGGCGACGTGCGCATCCGCAGGTCGGAATACGAGCGGTGGCTTGCGGAGCGGGAGGACGCCGCGTGAGCACGACCGGAGACACCCCGGCTCTCCGCCCCCACGGGGAGGGCCGGCCGGGGTACTCCCTCGACGTTCGGCTGTGGAAGGTCACGAAGGTCGACCGGAAGGCACGTCCGTATCAACTCCGGTGGGTCGTGGGCGGGAAGGTGAGCAGCGCGACCTTCGCCACGTCGGCACTCGCCGAGAGCCGACGCTCGGAGCTCCGGCAGGCCATGCGCCGGGGCGAAGCGTTCGAGATTGCGAGCGGACAACCTGAGTCCGAAGTCCGCGCGGCGGCTGACGCGGCGGCAAAGGCCGTTGAGGCCAAGCCGTCGTTGCGGTGGTTCGAGTTCTGCCGGAAGTACGTCGCCGGGCGGTGGCGCATGAGCGCCGCGAAGACGCGTGAAGGCATCGCGGACGGGCTCGCGGCCGTGGCGCTGGCCATGGTGAAGCGCGGGGACGACGCACCTGACGACAAGGACCTGCGGCTGGCCTTCCGGTGGGGGATCGTCCCCGCGAACGCGGGGGAGGATCCGCCGGCCGAACTGAAAGCCGCGTACGAGTGGCTCACGACGCAGGACAGGCCAGTTGCCGATCTGGTGGACATCGGGGTGTTCGAGGACGTGGTGTACCGCCTCAGCTATCGGCTGGACGGCACCCCGGCGGCGGGGGAGACGTACAGACGGCGGCGGCGCGCCTTGAACACGGCCCTCGAATACGCAGTCGCAGCCAAGGAACTCCCCGGGAACCCGCTCCAAGGAGCCCGCGGAAAGCGCGTGGGCTCCGCTGGGGTGGTGGACCGCCGCGTGCTCGTGAACGCCGTACAGGGGCGCCAGTTGCTCGCTGCCGTCTCGTACGTCGGCTCGTGGGATCGCAGTCGCGGGCGCCGCCTGGTGGCGTTCTACGGGGTCCTGTACTACGCGGGACTCCGGCCTGCTGAGGCGGTTGGGCTGAGGCTCTCTGACTGTCACCTACCGGAGAAGGGTTGGGGCACGTTGACGCTGCGGGAGACGCGTCCCGTCTCTGGCAAGCAGTGGACCGATTCGGGGGAGCGCCACGACCGCCGGGGGCTAAAGGCGCGCGAGGCGGACACGGACCGCCCGGTCCCTATCCCGCCCGTCCTGGTCGCCATCCTGCGGTCTCACCTGAAGGAGTTCGGGACCGCCAAGGAAGGGCGGGTGTTCGGCAACGAGCGCGAGGGAGTGGTCGGTTCGTCGACGTACTGGCGCGTGTGGGAAGAAGCGCGAGTGTTCGCCCTCCCACCGGAGCGCGTCGAATCGCCGCTCGCCGGACGCCCGTACGACCTGCGGCACGCCTGCATCACGAGGTGGTTGAACGCCGGGGTCCCGATCGCTGAGGTGGCCCGACGGGTCGGCAATTCTCCTGAGGTGATCCACCGGCGCTATCACGGTTGCATCGACGGGCACGAGGAAGCCGCCAACGCGAAGATCACAAAGGCGTTGGAAGAGGACGGGGACTCGGCATAGCGCGGTCCGTGTCACCGCGCTGCGAGGGCGGTCCGGAAGGCTCGGACCGCCCTCTAATTCCCTGATCGGCGCGGACGAGATAAGCTCCGAGGCCGACATCGTCGGGCTGGAGGAGATTGGCGAGCTCGATTACGGTTGCTAGAGCATCGACTGGCTGCCCACATCACTAGGTAGTAGCCGGCGTCCATGGGTTGCCGATTGGCGCCACTCCATCCGAGTGCACCCAGTAGAAGCCGAACTGATGGGGGCCAGTCTGAAACAGCGCAGCCTCGCCACGCTCGATCGCGTTGAAATAGCCACCCATAAGCATGCCGATTAGGGCAGCGTCTAGCTCGTCGCCGACCACTTCACCCAGTTTGGCTGCAAACGCTTGTGGTTCGAGCGGCCACGGGTAGCGCAGCCCCGGCTCTGCGAGGGGTGGCCACGAGCAGAGAGCCCCGTCAGTCAACTCAGAGACTGACCAGACCTCGATGTGTTTGGCGTGTTCTTGGACGATGAAGCCTCGAAGCAGCGGGAAGGGGTTCTCGCTACTCACGAACTCAGGCAGGTTCCCCATCACCATGGTGCGTAGGAACAGGCGAGACTCAGCAGGCCAGTTCGCGAAGGGAGTGGTCAGACATCGCTCACCCTGGGAGTCAACGGGCTCCGCAGGCACGGAGGCGAGCAGGGGGTGTTCCTCGCTCGGTTGGGGCGCTCCGCTGGCGCCTGCTCGGCCCTCGATGGCTTGTCCGGCATGGGCTTCGCCTGGCGATTCGGTCCGCGTCTCGTCGAGAACCTCCTCGGGCCTGAATCGGCTGCCTTGTGCACCGCCGGGTGCGGTGAATGGCATGTCGACGGTTGCCTCCGTCATCCCGAGACACGTCAGGCATTCCCCCGTGCAGTTGTTCACGGCGCGATCCCACAGCAGCGGAATATGTCCCACCATCCCGGCCGATTCGTAAAGTGGGATACCAAGAGGGTCGGCGAAACGTCGATGCGTCGGAGTCGGTGTCGAGGCGTCATCGGGCGATTGGTCAGGCACCATCGGCTTCCCTTCATCGACTGGGAACCGTGGCGTCCGCAGCAGGAGCTTGTAGAACTCGTCCTCGTCGGGGCCGGGGAACAGTTCGGTGGTGCTGAGCAGGGTTGACCCGCTGTATAGCTCGGCCGGAGCTGGGAAGGTTACCGCGATGCGCGCCAGGAGAAAGGGTACGTAGCTGCCGTCGTCTGGAAGTAGGCCCGACCCGCTCTGTCTGTGCACTCGCAACGCCGATGTCGGCACATTGGACCTTAGGTCCAGCAAGTGAGGTGAGTCGCTGTCAACGGCAAACACGAATACGAACCCTGGTTCGACTCTCCCGTCGTCATCGTCCTTTACCGGTTCGTGGCGAACGATGTCCAACATCAGCAGTTCGGACAGGTCGATATGGACGTGCTCATGCTCAGGGCTCGCATCGTCGACCTCAGCCAGCGGACGGGGTGCACACCCTGTCGAGGCCGTGTACTTGTGGCGCGCGAACCAAAGTCCGACCATTTCGTCGTCGGTGACGTCGATGAACCAGCTCCGGAACCCGTAGTGCTGTAGGACACCCATGACCGCAGCCGGGCTTACGGATCCGCGGCCGGAGCCGACGAGTGTGGCGTACGCCGTCGTCTCCCATGCATGCCGTAGGAGATCCCGGCGAATCCGGTCTTCGTCGTCCACCGGCGGCCGCTCTTCCGAGGACTGCGGCTCGTAGCCATGAACCTGCCCACGGAAGAAGACTTGCTTGCCGTCATCTCGGTTCTTCAGCGACTTGCAGATGCGCTGATACTCCTCAAGTGAGTGCGCAGTGAACTCCACTACATCTCGTCGGCTGTCGCTTCCGTCGCTTGTACCGGCAGGTGCCATCGGCTCTCTTCTCACAGGTGGCGCTGGCCATCAAGGTGCGCGCCAGTTGGAGTGTTGGCCCTTCTCTTGTCTGGCGTCTCACCGCTTCGACCACAGCAGCTTTACGTCAGTACGACGATAATAGCGGACGTGGGTCAGCGTAGACAGGTGCTGGCCCCACCGCTGTCGCGTCGGCTTGGGTCTTCGATCACGCCGTGAAGCTTTTCGGTCTAGGCATGTCCACACACGTCCGCACAGCCCCCGGCGTCGTCAGGGGGCGCCCTGCGTATGAGCGGGGCGGGGCGGGCGTATCGCGTGTATCGCAGATAGTGCGCGAACAGTGAGAGAGAACGAGAAAGAGCGGGAGTCAGTGAGACTGACTCCCGCTCTCTCATCTAGGCATCCGCCCAGCTCAGCGCTTGATTCAGGCTGGCTGTGTGGCGAGTGCCCCCGGCAGGATTCGAACCTGCGCACACGGCTCCGGAGGCCGTTGCTCTATCCCCTGAGCTACGGGGGCGTGTCGGGCGCTTTGTGTGCGGCGACGGGTAGAACCCTACCAGCTCTTTCAGGGGTGATCGCCACGTGTTTTGGTCGGGGCCCGGTGGTGTTGCGGGGAGTCGGGGAGGGCCGGGGGAGTGCCGGGCGGGTGGGGTGCGCCCGGCGTGGGTGGTGGGGTCCGCACGGGGTGGAAGTGGGGAAAACCCGGACGCGGCGGTGGGCGCGGACCTACTCTCGAGTTGTGCCAGGCGTGTCCGGTCGGGTGCTTGTTGTGGACGACAACAAGGTCATCCGGCAGCTGATCAGGGTCAACCTCGAGCTGGAGGGTCTCGAGGTCGTGACCGCGGCTGACGGTGCCGAGTGTCTGGACGTCGTCCATCAGGTTCGGCCCGATGTCGTCACCCTCGACGTCGTGATGCCCCGGCTCGACGGGCTGCGCACCGCCGCTCGGCTGCGCGCCGATCCGAGGACGCGGAATCTTCCCCTCGCCATCGTCAGCGCCTGTACGCAGTACGAGGTCGAGACCGGGCTCGACGTCGGTGTCGACGCCTTTCTCGCCAAGCCCTTCGAGCCCGCCGAACTCGTGCGGCTGGTACGGCAGTTGATGGAGCGGGGCGAGGTGGGCGGTGGCGCGGGCGGCGCCGTCGAGGAGACCGAGCGTGCGGGGCGTACCGGTCACTGAGCTGTGCCCGGTTGCGTGGTGGGCGAAGCGGCCCGGTTGTGTGGTGGGTGAAGGGGTTCGGTCGCGTGGTGGGGCAGGGACCCGACGGCATGGTGGGGCAGCCCCCCATTTCCAGCGGCCGTCGCCAGAGCCCCCTCCGGGAGAGCACCCCCAACCCCATCGACCGCCCCCTGCCCCCCCCGAAGCGCCGGAGCACCGCCTTCGCCGTAGCGCCCCCGGCGACCGCCCCCTGCCCCCGGAGCGCCGAAGCACCGCCTCCGCCCCAGCCGCGCCCCCGGCGATCACCCCCTCCCCCGAGGCCGAGCCCCCATCGACGCCCCCTGCCCCCCGAAGCACCGCCTCCGCCTCCGCCTCGGCCCCAGCCGCACCCCCCCGGCGACCACCCCTTCCCCCGAGCCCGGCCCCCCACCGCCCCCATCCCCCCGTCCACATCCCGGACCATCGTCTAAACCGGCTCGCCTACCCACCCCCCTCCTCCCCTAGGCTTGTCCCGTGACTCCCGTTGAGCTCTCTCGTGTCGTGCTGGGCGCGGTGCGTCGTGCTGTCGACGTGGGGGAACTGGGTGTCTCCGTGCCCGCGGGTGCGGCGGTCACCCCGCCGGGGCCGGGTGGGTGCGGGGACTACGCGACGAGCGTCGCGTTGCGGCTGGCCGGTCCGGCCGGGCGGCCGGCTCGGGAGGTCGCCGAGATCCTGCGGCCGTACATCGCGGGTGCTGCCGGGGTCGCCGACGTGACCGTGACCGGGCCCGGGTTCCTCAACATCACTCTCGGGGGTGGAGCGGTCGCCGCCCTGGTGGGAGAGGTGTTGGAGCGGGGGGCGCGGTACGGGTACGGCGACTCCCTCGCCGGGCAGGTCGTCGAGCTGCGCGTGCCCCACGAGACCCGGGCCGAAGTCGTCGCCGACACCCTCGTACGGATCGTCGCCACCCAGGGCGGACGTGCCGAGGTCCGGCACGCGGAGCCCGTGAACCTGCGGCCCGTGCCCGTGCCGGCGGCCGAGGACCCCGCCGGCCTCGGCCCCGACGCCTCGCGCTGGGCGCTGCTGCATCCAGCGCCCCACGACCGGCCCCGGATCAGCGCCGACCACCTTCTCCAGCGTGAGAGCAACCCGCTCTTCCGTGTTCGGTACGCCCATGCCCGCACCCGGGCCCTGCGCCGCAACGCCGCCACCCTCGGCTACTCCGGTGCCCACGAGGACGTACATCCTCCGAACGGTTCCGGTGGTCTCGTTGTCGCCGACGCCGTTCCCGATGAGGGCGGCTCGCCGTCGTCCACGCCCACCCCCTCGGCGGAGGGCTCGCCCGCACCCACGCGCGCCCATTCGGCGGAGGACTCGCCCACCCCCCGTGACACCCGTGGCCTGGCCGTCACCCGCATCCGCCGTACGGACGTCCCCGTCCCTTCCCACCAGGACGAAGCCGATCTCCTCGCCGCCCTGGCCGACTATCCGCACGCCCTGTGTGTCGCCGCGCGGCATCGGGCGCCCGATCGGCTGGCGCGGCATCTCGTGGTGACCGCCGACGCTCTTCTCGGTTTCCAGCACGTCGTGCTGCCGCTCGGCGACGAGAAACCCTCGGCCGCCCACCGTGCCCGGCTCGCGCTCGCCGAAGCCGCCGGGACGGTGCTCGCCGGTGGCCTGTCCCTGCTCGGCATCAGCGCACCCGAATACCTCTGACCAGCAGATGACCCAGTAGAAGACACAGCAGAAAGCTCTACAGACATGAGTCGTTCCGCACACCCCGCCGGACCCCGCCACGCCGATGTCTTCGCCGAGGGCCACTACAGCGCTCCGCCCGCCGACCTCAACGCCCTCGACCCGAAGGTGTGGTCGCACACCGTCAGCCGTACGGACGACGGTGTCGTGCGCGTCGGCGGGCTCGAAGTCACCGCGCTCGCCGAGGAGTTCGGCACGCCCGCGTACTTCCTCGACGAGACGGACTTCCGTGAGCGGGCGCGTGCCTGGCGCACCGCGTTCGGGCACGACGCCGATGTCTTCTACGCGGGCAAGGCCTTCCTGTCGCGCGCCGTCGTGCGCTGGCTGTACGAGGAGGGGCTCAACCTGGACGTGTGTTCCGGGGGTGAGCTGGCGACCGCCCTCTCCGCCGGGATGCCCGCCGACCGCATCGCCTTCCACGGCAACAACAAGTCCGGGGACGAGATCCGTACGGCCGTCGAGGCCGGGGTCGGGCGGATCGTGCTCGACTCCTTCCAGGAGATCGTGCGGGTGGCTCACGTTGCCCAGTCCCTGGGCAAGACGCAGCGGGTGCAGATCCGGGTGACCGTGGGCGTCGAAGCGCACACGCACGAGTTCATCGCGACGGCGCACGAGGACCAGAAGTTCGGGATCGCGCTCGCCGACGGGCAGGCCGCCGAGGCCGTACGGCGGGCACTCTCTCTCGACGCGCTCGAACTCGTCGGGATCCACTCGCACATCGGCTCGCAGATCTTCGACATGGCCGGCTTCGAGGTCGCCGCCCGACGCGTGGTCGCGCTGCTGGCCGCCGTGCGCGACGAGCACGGGGTCGAACTGCCCGAGATCGACCTCGGCGGCGGTCTCGGCATCGCGTACACCAGCGACGACGACCCCCGTGAGCCGCACGAGATCGCCAAGGCGCTGAGCGAGATCGTGACGCGCGAGTGCGAGGCCGCCAAGCTGCGCACGCCGCGGATCTCCGTGGAGCCCGGGCGCGCCATCGTGGGCCCCACCGCGTTCACGCTGTACGAGGTCGGCACCATCAAGC
This sequence comes from Streptomyces sp. NPDC091209, assembly GCF_044757755.1. Classification (NCBI taxonomy): domain Bacteria; kingdom Bacillati; phylum Actinomycetota; class Actinomycetes; order Kitasatosporales; family Streptomycetaceae; genus Streptomyces; species Streptomyces sp. NPDC091209. Next base: position 74,758 of record NZ_JBIVVR010000016.1, read on the forward strand.
CGCTCGACGGGCTGCGGACGTACGTCTCGGTGGACGGCGGCATGTCCGACAACATCCGGACCGCGCTGTACGACGCCGAGTACAGCGTCGCCCTCGTCTCGCGCACCTCCGACGCGGAGCCGATGCTCGTGCGCGTCGTCGGCAAGCACTGCGAGAGCGGTGACATCGTCGTGAAGGACGCCTTCCTGCCTTCCGACCTGGCCCCGGGCGACCTCATCGCGGTCCCGGCCACCGGCGCGTACTGCCGGTCCATGGCCAGCAACTACAACCACGCGCTGCGCCCGCCGGTCGTCGCCGTGAAGGACGGCGCGGCGCGGGTGATCGTCCGCCGCGAGACGGAGGAGGACCTCCTGCGCCTCGATGTCGGGTGACGTCAGGTGACAGGGGGTGACGTCAGGTGATCGGATGTACGGGTGAGGACGGGCGGAAGATCTCCTGTCGTCGCCTACCAGAAAAATGAAATGGACGTCTCACGATCCGGACGAAGGGTAGAAACTCCCGTCCGGTGAGTGAGACTGGTCCAACCGAAGACGGTATGAGGAAACGAGGTCGGATGATGCGTACGCGTCCGCTGAAGGTGGCGCTGCTGGGCTGCGGGGTTGTCGGCTCAGAGGTGGCGCGCATCATGACGACGCACGCCGACGATCTCGCGGCCAGGATCGGCGCCCCCGTCGAGCTCGCGGGCGTGGCCGTCCGCCGGCCCTCCCGGGTGCGCGAGGGCATCGACCCCGCCCTGGTCACCACCGACGCCACCGCCCTCGTCAAACGCGGGGACATCGACGTCGTCGTCGAGGTCATCGGCGGCATCGAGCCCGCCCGTACGCTGATCACCACCGCGTTCGAGCACGGCGCCTCCGTCGTCTCCGCGAACAAGGCGCTGCTCGCCCAGGACGGTGCAGCCCTGCACGCGGCGGCCGAGGAGCACGGCAGGGACCTCTATTACGAGGCCGCCGTCGCCGGCGCCATCCCGCTGATCCGGCCGCTGCGCGAGTCCCTCGCCGGCGACAAGATCAACCGGGTGATGGGGATCGTCAACGGGACGACCAACTTCATCCTCGACAAGATGGACTCCACGGGTGCGGGCTATCAGGAGGCTCTCGACGAGGCCACCGCGCTCGGGTACGCCGAGGCCGACCCCACCGCCGACGTCGAGGGCTTCGACGCCGCCGCCAAGGCCGCCATCCTCGCCGGGATCGCCTTCCACACGCGCGTGCGCCTCGACGACGTCTACCGCGAGGGCATGACCGAGGTCACCGCCTCCGACTTCGCCTCGGCGCGGGGGATGGGCTGCACCATCAAACTGCTCGCCATCTGTGAGCGGGCCGCCGACGGGGGCTCGGTGACGGCGCGCGTGCATCCCGCGATGATTCCGCTGACCCACCCGCTCGCCTCCGTGCGCGGCGCGTACAACGCCGTGTTCGTCGAGTCGGACGCCGCCGGTCAGCTGATGTTCTACGGGCCCGGCGCCGGCGGCGCGCCGACCGCCTCCGCCGTCCTCGGCGACCTGGTGGCCGTCTGCCGCAACAAGCTCGGCGGTGCCACCGGCCCCGGCGACTCCGCGTACACCCAGCTGCCCGTCTCACCCATGGGCGAGGTCGTCACGCGGTACCACATCAGCCTCGACGTGGCCGACAAACCTGGTGTCCTCGCCCAGGTCGCCACCGTCTTCGCCGAGCACGGAGTGTCCATCGACACCGTGCGTCAGTCGGGCAAGGACGGCGAGGCCTCCCTCGTCGTCGTCACCCATCGTGCGTCCGACGCGTCCCTCGCCGGGACCGTCGAGGCGTTGCGCAGCCTCGACACCGTGCGGGGTGTCGCCAGCATCATGCGGGTTGAAGGAGAGTAACCAGCAATGACCCACCAGTGGCGCGGAATCATCGAGGAGTACCGGGACCGGCTTCCGGTGTCCGACAGCACGCCGGTCGTGTCGCTCCGCGAGGGCGGCACGCCGCTCGTACCCGCGCAGGTGCTCTCCGAGCGCACCGGCTGCGAGGTCCACCTCAAGGTGGAGGGCGCCAACCCGACCGGTTCCTTCAAGGACCGCGGTATGACCATGGCCATCACGCGGGCGAAGGAGGAGGGCGCGAAGGCCGTCATCTGCGCCTCCACCGGCAACACGTCGGCGAGTGCCGCCGCCTACGCCGTACGTGCCGGGATGGTCTGCGCCGTCCTCGTGCCGCAGGGCAAGATCGCGCTCGGCAAGATGGGCCAGGCCCTCATCCACGGCGCGAAGATCCTCCAGGTCGACGGCAACTTCGACGACTGTCTGACGCTGGCGCGCTCGCTGTCCGACAACTACCCGGTGGCGCTGGTCAATTCGGTCAACCCGGTGCGTATCGAGGGCCAGAAGACCGCCGCCTTCGAGATCGTGGACATGCTCGGCGACGCGCCCGACATCCATGTCCTTCCGGTGGGCAACGCGGGGAACATCACCGCGTACTGGAAGGGGTACACGGAGTACGCCGCCGACGGCATCGCCCGGCAGACCCCGCGCATGTGGGGATTCCAGGCGTCCGGCTCCGCGCCGATCGTGCGCGGGGAGGTCGTGAAGGACCCGTCGACCATCGCCACCGCGATCCGTATCGGCAACCCGGCCTCGTGGAAGTTCGCGCTGGCCGCGCGGGACGAGTCGGGCGGCTTCATCGACGAGGTGACGGACCGTGAGATCCTGCGCGCCTACCGGCTGTTGGCCGCTCAGGAGGGCGTCTTCGTCGAGCCCGCGTCCGCCGCGTCCGTCGCCGGTCTGCTGAAGGCCGCCGAGCAGGGCAAGGTCGACCCGGGCCAGCGCATCGTCTGCACGGTCACCGGAAACGGTCTCAAGGACCCCGACTGGGCCGTCGCGGGTGCTCCGCAGCCGGTCACCGTCCCGGTGGACGCGGCGACGGCGGCCGAACGGCTCGGTCTGGCGTAGGTCGAGACATGGTCCGGTCCGGCTTGAATCCGGGTCCGGTCCGGCTTGAATCCAGGCTCGGTCCGGCTTGAATCCAGGCCTGCTCCAGGCTGAATCCGGGCCCGGTCCGGTCTGGATCGGGGCCCGGTCCGGTCTGGATCGGGCCGGGATTGGCGTGAATCCCGACCCGGTTCGGCTTGAAATCGGGCCTGGTCCGGCACCCATCCAGGTCGGGTCGGCGTGGAACCGGGCCTGGTCCGGCGTCATACCGGGACCGGGATGGCGTAAAGCCGCCAGGCGTGAACCCGCCAGGTGGGGCCGGCCGGACCCGGCGGAACGCGTCGAACAGTGCGGAACGCGCCCCGGGCGGGCGGGAAACCGTCAGAAAGCCGTCGGAAACCGTCCGCTCGTGGGGGTCGTCCCCCGCGGCGACCCGACAGGGGGTGCACGAGGGGCTTACGACACGCATCGTGCGCCTCCTGTGCGCCCTATGTCGCCACTGAACCTTCCTTCGATAGGCTGTACCGAACCCGCCCGCCGCATATGCCGCGGTGTCGCGCGGTCTTCGCGGACTCCGGGACCTGGTGCCCGTCCGTTGCAGTTCATCCCGCAGTTCATCTCGCAGTTCTTCGAAAATCTCGTAGATCACGCAGCTCAAGGAGAGTCATCGAGCGATGGCCGGTCCAGCGTTCCGCGCCGCCGCCGTCCGGGTGCGCGTCCCCGCCACCAGCGCCAACCTCGGCCCGGGTTTCGACGCCTTCGGGCTGTCACTGGGGCTGTACGACGACGTGGTCGTCCGGGTGGCCGACTCCGGGCTGCACATCGACATCGCGGGTGAGGGCAGCGAGACGCTGCCCCGCGACGAGAACCATCTCCTCGTCCGTTCCCTGCGCACCGCCTTCGACCTGCTGGGCGGCCAGCCGCGCGGCCTCGAGATCGTCTGCGCCAACCGCATCCCGCACGGCCGGGGTCTGGGCTCCTCCTCGGCCGCCATCTGCGCCGGCATCGTCGCCGCCCGCGCGGTGACGATAGGCGGGGACAGCAGGCTCGACGACGCCGCGCTCCTCGAGCTCGCGACCGAGATCGAGGGACACCCCGACAACGTCGCGGCCTGTCTGCTCGGCGGGTTCACGCTTTCCTGGATGGAGTCCGGCGCCGCGCGGGCGATCAGGATGGAGCCCGCCGATTCCATCGTTCCGGTGGTCTTCGTACCGGGAAAGCCCGTGCTCACCGAGACCGCGCGCGGTCTGCTGCCGCGCACCGTTCCGCATGTCGACGCCGCCGCCAACGCGGGACGCGCCGCACTGCTCGTCGAGGCGCTGACCCGGCGCCCCGAGCTGCTGCTGCCCGCCACCGAGGACCGGCTGCACCAGGAGTACCGAGCCCCGGCGATGCCGGAGAGCGCCGCGCTCGTGGAGCGCCTGCGCGCCGACGGCATCCCGGCGGTGATCTCCGGTGCGGGGCCCACGGTCCTCGCGCTGGCGGACCGCGCGTCGGCCGACAAGGTGGCCGATCTCGCAGGTCAGGGCTGGGCCGCCAACCGTCTGGACCTCGACGCCCAGGGGGCGTGCGTGTTGCCGCTCGCACCTGTCGGGGTCAATTGACGACGCACGGTTGCCGGATTTGGAGAGGGGGAATGTTTGTTGGATCCGGTAGTGTTAACCTCAAGTCTGCACCCGACCCCACCATGGCGAGGTGCTTCGCGTCCCCGTCCGGGACACCCATTCTTCCGGGAGCCTCCCAAACTGCTACGTGCCTTGCATTGGGTGCTATGCGCTGAGCAGTGCTGAGCACGCTCCGGAACCGGCGTGACCGAGCCGATGACACCGAACCTCAGTGCCACGGCTGCGTAATCGTCATCACCAGCAATGTCTTCCGCCGCTTTGGCGGACCACCGCCCCGGCACGGTCCACACAGCAAGGACCAATGCCGGACAGCACAACCGGTCGCCGAGCCAGACAGGCCGACGTCCGCTCCAGGGAAGGACCCTTCGTGAGCGACACCACCGATCTGATGGGCGCACGTGTCGAGGAGACCGCTGCCGCGCCCGCCACGGACGCCTCCGCGCCTGCCACCGGTGCCGGCTCCAGGCGACGCCGCGGTACCGGCCTCGAAGGCATGGTGCTGGCCGAGCTGCAGCAGGTCGCATCCGGCCTCGGGATCAGGGGCACCGCGCGTATGCGCAAGAGCCAGCTGATCGAGGTCATCAAGGAGGCGCAGGCCGGGGGAGGCGCTCCGGCCAAGACGACGTCCGACGACGCCGCCGCCGAGACCAAGCCGAAGCGCCGGACCACCTCGAAGGCCCGTACGGGTGACGAGGTCGCGGCCCCGGCCGAGCAGAAGGCCGAGAAGGTCGCCGCCGAGAAGGCCGTGGCCCAGCAGCAGATCGAGATCCCCGGCCAGCCCCTCAGCGACGACGCCCCCGCCGAGCGCCGCCGTCGCCGTGCCACCGCCGAGGCGGGCAGCCCGGAGACGGTCGCGGCCGAGGCGAAGAGCGAGCCGAGGACCGAGACGCAGGGCGACGCCGAGGGCGCCGACGGACGTCGTGAGCGCCGTGACCGTCGTGACCGCGACCGGGGTGGCCGTGACCGCGACCGCCGTCCCGTCAAGGGCGACGAGCAGCAGGGCGGCCAGGGCGCCGGACAGCAGCGCCCGGACCGTCAGGAGCGCCAGGACCGTCCGGACCGTCAGCAGCAGGGCGGCGGCCGCCAGGACCGCCAGCAGCAGCGTGACAGTGGCCCGCGCGACAACGGACCCCGTGACAACGGTCCGCGCGACAACGGCCCGCAGGACGACGACGACTTCGAGGGCGGTCGCCGCGGTCGCCGCGGCCGTTACCGCGACCGCCGTGGGCGTCGTGGACGTGACGAGATCGCCGAGCCGCAGGTCGCCGACGACGACGTGCTGATCCCCGTCGCGGGCATCCTCGACATCCTCGACAACTACGCGTTCATCCGTACGTCGGGCTACCTGCCGGGTCCCAACGACGTGTACGTCTCCCTCGCCCAGGTCCGCAAGAACGGTCTGCGCAAGGGTGACCACGTCACCGGAGCGGTCCGTCAGCCCAAGGACGGCGAGCGCCGCGAGAAGTTCAACGCGCTGGTGCGCCTGGACTCGACCAACGGCATGGCCCCCGACTCCGGGCGCGGACGGCCGGAGTTCAACAAGCTGACGCCGCTGTACCCGCAGGACCGGCTCCGCCTGGAGACCGACCCGGGCGTGCTGACGACCCGGATCATCGACCTCGTCGCGCCGATCGGCAAGGGCCAGCGCGGTCTGATCGTGGCCCCGCCGAAGACCGGCAAGACCATGATCATGCAGGCGATCGCCAACGCGATCACGCACAACAACCCCGAGTGCCACCTGATGGTCGTCCTGGTCGACGAGCGTCCGGAAGAGGTCACCGACATGCAGCGGTCGGTCAAGGGCGAGGTCATCTCCTCGACCTTCGACCGTCCGGCCGAGGACCACACCACGGTCGCCGAGCTCGCCATCGAGCGTGCCAAGCGTCTGGTGGAGCTGGGCCACGACGTCGTCGTGCTGCTCGACTCGATCACGCGTCTGGGCCGTGCGTACAACCTCGCCGCCCCGGCCTCCGGCCGCATCCTGTCCGGTGGTGTCGACTCGACCGCGCTGTACCCGCCGAAGCGCTTCTTCGGTGCCGCGCGCAACATCGAGGACGGCGGCTCGCTGACCATCCTGGCCACCGCGCTCGTCGACACCGGCTCGCGCATGGACGAGGTCATCTTCGAGGAGTTCAAGGGCACCGGCAACGCCGAGCTCAAGCTCGACCGGAAGCTCGCCGACAAGCGCGTCTTCCCGGCGGTGGACGTCGACGCGTCCGGCACCCGTAAGGAAGAGCTCCTGCTCGGCAGCGACGAGCTCGCCATCACCTGGAAGCTGCGCCGCGTGCTCCACGCGCTCGACCAGCAGCAGGCGATCGAGCTGCTGCTCGACAAGATGAAGCAGACGAAGTCGAACGCCGAGTTCCTGCTCCAGATCCAGAAGACCACGCCGTCGCCGGGCAACGGCAACGACTAGGTCCTCAGGGCAAGAACCACCAAGGGCCGCCCCCGTCACACACGTGACGGGGGCGGCCCTTTGCGCTGTTCGGTACGCGTGTACGATCGCGCCCTTGAACTTCTGCTGATGCAGATCTGAACTTTCAGTCTCTGAGGGGGGACCTGAGTGGATACGTCCATGTCCGGGAGCGGTCGGCACAGACGTCGCATACGGATCGCCGTCCCGGTCGCCGCGGCCGGCCTCGCCGCCGTGGTCGCCGGAGCGCTCCTGATGTCGTCGGCGAACGCCGCGCCCGGCACGACGGTGCCCACACCCACCGTGAGCCTCGCCAACTCCACGCCTTCCCAGGCCGTGTTGGAGAAGCGTGTCGCGGGCGCCCTCGCCGGTGACGACACCGCGGGCCGTACGACCCGGAAGACATCGCTGAGCGCCACCACGACGCCGGCGCATGTCGACCCGAAGATCATCGGTGGCACCACGACCACCATCAGCACGGCCCCGTGGATGGCCCAGCTCTGGTACTACGACGACAAGGGCACCACCAGCACGGCCGACGACCTCGGCTTCTTCTGCGGTGGCTCCGTCGTTTCGCCGACGAAGATCCTCACCGCCGCGCACTGCACCAAGGACGAGAGCGGCAAGATCTACGACTGGAAGGCCAACGGCGTCGTCGTCACCGGCACCGCCCAGCTTCCGACCAGCGACTCCGCGGGCAACGTCGTCCTGCACGGTGGCACGGTGACCGGCGCCCTGCGGCAGTGGACCCACCCCTCGTACAGCCCGGCCAAGATCGACAACGACATCGCGGTCATCACGCTGGCGAACCCCGTCACCGCCAAGCCGATCAACATGACGACGTCCGGTGACACCACGTCGTACGCGGCCAACACCAAGGCGACGCTGTACGGCTGGGGCCGCACCACCTCCACCAGCCAGGACATCTCCGAGACGCTGAAGACGGCCACGCTGCCGATCAACTCGGACACCACCTGCGCCGCCGCCTTCGGCAGCTACTTCATCAAGGGCCACATGGTCTGCGCCGGCCCCAAGGCGACCGGCAGCGACGCCGGTACGACGTCTGCCTGCAACGGTGACTCCGGCGGCCCGCTCATCGTCGGCAGCGGCACCGCCGCCCGTATCGTGGGCGTCGTCTCCTGGGGTGTCGAGGACTGCGTCGAGAAGGGCGCGTACAGCGTCTTCTCGAAGGTCAGCACCTATGTCGGCGCCGCCTGGCCGCGCGTCGAGGACGCCAACCTGAGCGGCGATCACAAGGCCGACCTGTGGGTCCGCAACTCGTCGACCAAGACGGGCTACGAGAAGGACTCCAACGGCACCTCGTTCGGCGCGCGTCAGTCGTGGTCGAGCTGGGCCGGCGTCAACATCGTGCTCCAGAGCGACCTCAACCGTGACGGCTACCAGGACCTCGTCGTCCGCGACAGCGCCACCGGTGACGTCCACTGGATGCACTGGCTGCCCGCGACGGGCAAGTGGGCCAACGACAGGATCTTCAGCGGCTGGGGCACCCGCACCCGCATCCTCGCCCCCGGTGACCTCACCGGCGACGGCCTGCCCGACGTCCTCTCCGTCGACTCCGCCGGAGCGATGTGGGAGTACCCGGGCAAGGGCAACGGCACCTTCTCGGCCCGCGTCGAGATCGGCACCGGCTGGAACCAGTACAACTCGGTGCGCGGGCACGGCGACTTCACCGGCGACGGCAAGGCCGACCTGATCGCGCGCAGCAGCTCGGGCTCGTACATGTACCTGTACAAGGGCACCGGCAAGACCGGCAGCGGCGCCTTCTCCGCCCGGATCAAGGTGCGCACCTGGCCCGGCTACAACGCCTTCGACGCGGTCGGCGACATCACCGGCGACGGCAAGGCCGACTTCCTCGCCCGCACCCCCGCCGGCACGCTGTACCTGTACCCGGGTACCGGAAAGGCCACCAGCGAGATCTTTGCCACAAGGATCTCGGTCGGTACCGATTTCAAGCAGTACGACATCTTCGGCTGACCTCGCAGGTGAGCGGGTTTTCCCCGCTCCGGCCGAACACACAGTGTGCCCATCGCGTGACGCGGTGGGCACACTGCGTTGTGCAACCCTTTCCCGAGTTTCCCCGTCTGACCGTACGGAGTGACCATGGAGCGGTACGCCTCGTCACGACCAGATGGGCCTGGCCCTGAAAGCAGGGGGTAACCGACCGCAAACGGATTGAGGAGCACATGCCTGCCGAGAGCACGCCGGAACCCGGCATACCGGGGGACCCCGCCAGCAGCGCCCCGCGCCGTCCGAAGGGCCGCCGCCGCAAGACCCGCAGCACGCGGAGCAGGGCCCTGATCGTCACGGCCTGGACCGCGGCGGGGATCGTGGTGCTCGGTGGCACCGGGGCCGGCTACCTGTATTTCAAGCTCAACGGCAACCTCAAGAGCGTCGACATCAACCAGGCGCTCGGCAGCGACCGGCCCATGAAGGTCGACAACGGCTCCGAGAACATCCTGGTCCTCGGCTCCGACACCCGGTCCGGCACCAACAAGAAGCTGGGCGGCGGTGCCGACGACGGCAGCGCCCGCTCCGACACCGCGATGATCGTCCACGTGTACAAGGGCCACAAGAGGGCCAGCGTGGTCTCCATCCCCCGCGACACCCTCGTCGAGCGGCCCTCCTGCGCCGACTCGAAGGGCACCGTCCACGGCACGGTCTCCGGCGCGATGTTCAACTCCGCCTACTCCACCGGCGGCGCCGCCTGCGCGGTGAAGACCGTCGAGCACATGTCCGGCATCCGCATGGACCACTACATCGAGATCGACTTCAGCGGCTTCCAGAAGCTGATCGACGACCTCGGCGGCGTCACGGTCACCACGACCAAGGCCATCTCGGACCACGAGAGCCATCTGCACCTGACGGCCGGGTCGCACGACCTCGACGGCAAGCAGGCGCTCGGCCTGGTCCGCACCCGGCACGGCGTCGGCGACGGCTCCGACCTCGGCCGCATCCAGCTCCAGCAGGCGTTCATGAAGGCGCTGGTCGACCAGGTCAAGCACATCGGGATCCTGTCCAGCCCGAAAAAGCTGTTCGACCTCGCCGACACCGCGACCAAGACGGTGACCACCGACACCGACATCGGCAGTGTGACCCGCCTCGCCTCCTTCGCGGGCGGCCTCAAGGGCATCGGCTCGTCCCACATGAACATGGTGACGATGCCGGTCCAGTACGACCGCGCCGACGCCAACCGCGTCCTGGTCGACAAGGCCAAGGCCGAACTGGTCTGGAAGGCGCTGAAGGCCGACCGGCCGATCCCGAAGGCGGCCACCGAGGGAACCGCCACCGGCCAGGCGAAGGGCGTCGTCGGCCCCGGCTGACCTGCGCGCGTACCCGCTGCGTACCCCCGGGGAATAGATCGTCGCGTCCCCCCGTTTTGGGGGATACGGCCAGTGCTGGCAGACTGGTACGTCGGCCCCGGTTCACGCATCCGCATCCAGCGGCGGCGACCCGGTGCCCTCCCGAAACTAGGAGACACCTTGAAGCGCGACATCCACCCCGAGTACGTCGAGACGCAGGTCAGCTGTACCTGTGGCGCGTCGTTCACCACCCGCAGCACGATCTCGAGCGGTGCCATCCGCGCCGAGGTCTGCTCCGAGTGCCACCCGTTCTACACGGGCAAGCAGAAGATCCTCGACACCGGTGGCCGTGTGGCCCGCTTCGAGGCCCGCTTCGGCAAGGCTGCCGCTGCCAACAAGTAGCGAGCCCACAGCGCCGGTCTTCGGAGTCTCCCGTACGGGGACGCCGGGACCGGCGCTTTGCGGTCCAGCCCCCTCCCCGGGCTCTCGACCCGTTCGAGCAGGGGAACCCCACGCCGTACCTACGTCCCCGAGCCCGTCATGGAGCTGGGGACAGTCCATTGGAGCCGGAGATGTTCGAGGCGGTCGAGGAACTGATCGGCGAGCACGCCGATCTGGAGAAGAAGCTCGCTGACCCGTCGGTCCACGCCGACCAGGCCAACGCGCGCAAGCTCAACAAGCGCTACGCCGAGCTGACCCCGATCGTCGCGACGTACCGCTCCTGGAAGCAGACCGGGGACGACATCGGCACGGCGAAGGAGTTCGTCGCCGACGACCCCGACTTCGCCGCCGAGGTCAAGGACCTGGAGAAGCAGCGCGAGGAGCTCACCGAGAAGCTCCGCCTGCTGCTGGTCCCGCGCGACCCCAGCGACGACAAGGACGTCATCCTGGAGATCAAGGCGGGCGCCGGCGGCGACGAGTCCGCCCTGTTCGCCGGTGACCTGCTGCGCATGTACCTGCGCTACGCCGAGCGCGTCGGCTGGAAGACCGAGCTCATCGACGCCACCGAGTCCGAGCTCGGCGGCTACAAGGACGTCCAGGTCGCCGTGAAGACCAAGGGCGGCCAGGGTGCCACGGAGCCCGGCCAGGGCGTCTGGGCCCGGCTGAAGTACGAGGGCGGCGTGCACCGGGTGCAGCGCGTGCCCTCGACCGAGTCGCAGGGCCGCATCCACACCTCCGCCGCTGGTGTCCTCGTCACGCCCGAGGCCGAGGAGGTCGAGGTCGAGATCCTCGCGAACGATCTCCGTATCGACGTCTACCGCTCCTCCGGCCCCGGCGGCCAGTCCGTCAACACGACCGACTCCGCGGTGCGCATCACGCACATTCCCACCGGAGTCGTCGCTTCCTGCCAGAACGAGAAGAGCCAGCTGCAGAACAAGGAGCAGGCGATGCGTATCCTGCGCTCCAGGCTCCTCGCGGCGGCGCAGGAGGAAGCGGAGCGGGAAGCCTCCGACGTCCGCCGCAGCCAGGTCCGCACGGTCGACCGCTCCGAGAAGATCCGTACGTACAACTTCCCGGAGAATCGCATCTCGGACCACCGCGTCGGCTTCAAGGCGTACAACTTGGACCAGGTCCTCGACGGTGAGCTCGACGCCGTCATCCAGGCCTGCGTCGACGCGGACTCGGCAGCCAAGCTCGCCAACGCATAACAGCAAACGACACCAGCTCAGTCCCGGAGGACCAGCGTGAACCTGCTGCTCGCGGAAGTGGCCCAGGCCACCCAGCGGCTGGCCGACGCCGGCGTGCCCTCGCCGCGCAACGACGCGGAGGAGCTCGCCGCCTTCGTGCACGGCGTGAAGCGGGGCGAGCTGCACAGTGTCAAGGACACGGACTTCGACGCCCGCTACTGGGAGGTGACCGCGCGCCGCGAGGCCCGCGAGCCGCTCCAGCACATCACCGGGCGCGCCTACTTCCGCTACCTCGAACTCCAGGTGGGTCCGGGCGTGTTCGTCCCGCGCCCGGAGACCGAGTCGGTCGTCGGCTGGGCCATAGACGCCGTCCGCGCGATGGATGTCGTCGAACCGCTGATCGTGGACCTGTGCACCGGCTCGGGCGCCATCGCGCTCGCCCTCGCCCAGGAGGTCCCGCGCTCCCGTGTGCACGCCGTGGAGCTGTCCGAGGACGCCCTCCGGTGGACGCGCAAGAACGTCGAGGGGTCCAGGGTCGACCTGCGCCAGGGAGACGCCCTCGCGGCCTTCCCCGACCTCGACGGCCAGGTGGACCTGGTGATCTCCAACCCTCCGTACATCCCGCTCACCGAATGGGAGTACGTGCAGCCGGAGGCCAGGGACTACGACCCCGAACTCGCCCTCTTCTCGGGCGAGGACGGACTCGACCTCATCCGCGGCATCGAGCGCACCGCGCACCGGCTGCTGCGTCCCGGCGGCGTCGTCGTCATCGAGCACGCCGACACCCAGGGCGGACAGGTGCCCTGGATCTTCACCGAGGAGCGGGGCTGGGCCGACGCGGCCGACCACCCGGACCTCAACAACCGGCCGCGGTTCGCGACCGCCCGCAAGGCGATGCCGTGAGCACGGCCGACGGGGCCCGGGCGCGCGGCGCCGTCCTGCGCACCCGCAGCGCCTTCCCCCGCACCGCGTTTCTTCGCACCGCGTTTCCCCGCACCGCGTTTCTTCGCACCCCCAGCCAGCAGTACGTGTATGAGGAGGCCCGCTAAATGGCACGGCGATACGACACCAACGACGCGACCGACCGCACCACAGGTCTGCGTGAGGCAGCGTCCGCCGTCCGCCGTGGCGAGTTGGTGGTCCTCCCGACGGACACCGTGTACGGCATCGGTGCCGACGCGTTCACCTCGGAGGCCGTCGCCGACCTGCTGGACGCCAAGGGCCGGGGCCGCAACATGCCCACCCCTGTCCTCATCGGCTCCCCGAACACCCTGCACGGCCTCGTCACGGACTTCTCCGAGATGGCCTGGGAGCTCGTCGACGCGTTCTGGCCCGGTGCCCTGACGCTCGTCGCCAAGCACCAGCCGTCCCTCCAGTGGGACCTCGGGGACACCCGGGGCACGGTGGCGATCCGTATGCCGCTGCACCCCGTCGCCATCGAGCTCCTCACCGAGGTCGGCCCGATGGCCGTCTCCTCCGCCAACCTCACGGGCCACCCGGCGCCGGAGGACTGCGACGCCGCGCAGGGCATGCTCGGCGACTCGGTCTCCGTCTACCTGGACGGCGGCCCGACCCCGGGCAACGTGCCCTCCTCGATCGTCGACGTGACCGGCAAGGTGCCCGTGCTGCTGCGCGCGGGCGCACTGTCGGCGGAGGAGCTCCGGAAGGTCGTACCCGACCTCGAGGTGGCGAATTGACAGCCCCTGACGCGGGGCGTGGATGGATAGGCACGGGGATCACGGGGACCGGTGGGTCCCCCCGGGGGTCCTTCCGCATCCTCCACGTCAGCACCGGCAATGTGTGCCGCTCGCCGATCACCGAGCGGCTGACCCGGCATGCCCTGGCGGACCGGCTCGGCGACCCCCTGTGGGGCGGCCTCATCGTGGAGAGCGCCGGCACCTGGGGCCACGAGGGCGCGCCCATGGAGGCCAACGCCGAGACCGTCCTCGCCGACTTCGGCGCGGACCCCTCCGGCTTCGTCGGGCGCGAGCTCCTCGACGACCACGTCATCCGCGCCGACCTGGTCCTGACGGCCACCCGCGACCACCGTGCCCAGGTCATCTCCATGGGCCACTCGGCGGGACTGCGCACCTTCACCCTGAAGGAGTTCACCCGGCTGGTCCGCGCCATAGACACGGCGACCCTGCCGCCCCTCCAGGACGGCGTGATCGAACGTGCCGTCGCCCTGGTGCGGGCCGCCGCGGCGCTGCGCGGCTGGCTGCTGGCCCCGACCGCGGAGGCCGACGAGGTCTACGACCCCTACGGGGCGCCGCTGCCGTTCTTCCGGTCCATCGGGGACGAGATCAACGAGGCACTGGATCCCGTCGTCACCGCTCTGACGGGGGTACCCGCGCGGACGTGACACCGGGCGTCCCACCGGTCCCGGTTCTACATTGGACGTAAGCGTCCCCCGTAGATGTCCGGAGTCCACCATGCCGGTCGCCACCACGCTCGAAGCGGATGTCCTGAGCCGCCAGGACCCCGAGCTCGCCGAGATCCTGATCGGCGAGCTGGACCGGCAGTCGACCACGCTGCAACTGATCGCGGCCGAGAACTTCACCTCGCCGGCCGTGCTGGCCGCGCTCGGCTCACCGCTGGCGAACAAGTACGCAGAGGGATATCCAGGCGCCCGCCACCACGGCGGCTGCGAGTTCGTCGACGCCGCCGAACGCGTCGCCGTCGACCGCGCCAAGGCACTCTTCGGCGCAGAGCACGCCAACGTCCAGTCCCACTCCGGGAGTTCGGCGGTCCTGGCCGCGTACGCGGCCCTGCTGCGCCCCGGTGACACCGTGCTGGCGATGGGCCTGCCCTTCGGCGGTCACCTGACCCACGGGTCGCCCGCGAACTTCTCCGGCCGCTGGTTCGACTTCGTCGGCTACGGAGTCGGGGCGGAGTCCGGACTGATCGACTACGAGCAGGTGCGCACCCTGGCCCGGGCCCGTCGCCCCAAGGCGATCGTGTGCGGATCGATCTCGTATCCCCGGCACATCGACTACGCGCTGTTCCGGGAGATCGCCGACGAGGTCGGCGCCTATCTCATCGCGGACGCCGCCCACCCCATCGGGCTGGTCGCGGGGGGAGCGGCGCCCAACCCGGTGCCGTACGCCGACATCGTGTGCGCCACCACCCACAAGGTGCTCCGCGGTCCGCGCGGCGGCATGATCCTTTGCGGCGGCGAACTGGCCGAGCGGGTCGACCGGGCGGTCTTCCCGTTCACCCAGGGCGGCGCGCAGATGCACACCATCGCGGCCAAGGCCGTCGCGTTCGGCGAGGCCGCGACCCCGGCGTTCACGGCGTACGCCCGTCAGGTGGTCGCCAACGCCCGCGTGCTGGCCGAGGGACTGGACGCGGAGGGGCTCGCGATCACCACGGGCGGCACCGACACCCATCTGCTCGCCGCGGACCCGGCCCCGCTCGGTGTCGAGGGGCGCACCGCGCGTGGCCGTCTCGCCGCCGCCGGTATGGTCCTCGACACGTGTGCGCTGCCTCACGGCGACGCCCGTGGCCTGCGGCTCGGCACCGCGGCGCTGACCACCCAGGGGATGGGCGAGCCGGAGATGGCACGGGTCGCCGCACTCTTCGCGGGGGTGCTGCGGGACGAGATCGACGGCCGGACGGCACGGGAGGAAGTACGGGAACTGACCGGTAGATTTCCGCCTTATCCGGACTGACCGGGGGTACGCGTACCGCGCTGCACAGCCACTCGTGCAACCATCGTCGCTACCCGAAAGTCCTCAACCATATGCGTGCATCGCTAGGGTGTGGGGCTGTGATGGCCAGCGAGACCTGTGGGGAAGCCCGTGCGTGAATACCTGCTGACGCTCTGCATCACGGCCGCGGTGACGTACCTGCTGACAGGGCCGGTACGGAAATTCGCGATCGTGGCCGGAGCCATGCCGGAAATCAGGGCGCGCGACGTGCACCGTGAACCCACGCCGAGGCTCGGCGGCATCGCGATGTTCTTCGGTCTGTGCGCCGGCCTGCTGGTCGCCGACCACCTGAAGAACCTCAACGCGGTCTTCTCCAACTCCAACGAACCACGCGCCCTGCTCTCCGGGGCCGCGCTGATCTGGCTGATCGGCGTGCTGGACGACAAGTTCGAGATCGACGCCCTGATCAAGCTGGGCGGCCAGATGATCGCCGCGGGCGTCATGGTCATGCAGGGTCTGACGATCCTGTGGCTGCCGATCCCCGGGGTGGGCCTCGTCGCGCTGACCCAGTGGCAGGGCACCCTGCTGACGGTGGCGCTCGTCGTCATCACCATCAACGCGGTCAACTTCGTGGACGGTCTCGACGGACTGGCCGCCGGCATGGTGTGCATCGCGTCCGCCGCGTTCTTCCTCTACGCCTACCGGATCTGGTACTCGTACGGCATCGAGGCCGCCGCCCCGGCGACGCTGTTCGCGTCGATCCTGATGGGCATGTGCCTGGGCTTCCTGCCGCACAACATGCACCCCGCGCGGATCTTCATGGGCGACTCCGGTTCGATGCTCATCGGGCTGGTGCTGGCCGCCGGCGCCATCTCCATCACCGGGCAGATCGACCCCGACGTGATGAACCTGTTCTCCGGTTCCGAGCGCAACACCGTGCACCAGACGGTGCCGGTGTTCATCCCGCTGCTGCTGCCGCTGACGATCATCGCGATCCCGGCCGCCGACCTGGTGCTCGCCATCGTGCGGCGCACCTGGCGCGGGCAGTCGCCGTTCGCAGCCGACCGCGGCCATCTGCACCACCGCCTCCTGGAGGTCGGGCACTCGCACAGCCGGGCCGTCCTGATCATGTACTTCTGGTCGGCGCTGATCGCCTTCGGCGCCCTCGCGTACTCGGTCAACTCCGGGGCCATGTGGAGCGTGCTCGCCATCGCGGCACTCAGCGCGGTCGGTCTCGTCCTGCTCCTGCTGCCGCGCTTCACGCCGCGCGCCCCGCGCTGGGCCGAGCACCTGCTGCCGCCGCGCTACCGGCGCCGCAGGGCCGCCGCCGCGGCCGCTGGAGAGGCTGCCGGAGCGGGGTCGCCCGTGACCCACGAGGCGGCGGTGGCGGGCGAGCCTGACGAGGCACGCGAGCACCGTGCGCCGGCGGCTGCCGGGGTCTCAGGAGTCAATGGAGCGACGGCGATTGGTGCCCGTCCGCGACTTCTCGACCGGCGCGAGGCCGAGTCCTCGCACTGAGTCCAAGGTAAGAATCTGACTAACGCGTGACCAAATCGTGGGGTAGTAAAGCACCCCAATATCAGACAAGTTGGTCGCCTGCGCGCACAGACGCGCACCTTCACTCTCATGTGTGACAGTCAGCACACCAACCAGGTAAAGACCTCATCAAATAGTTTGTGATACGGTTCACGAGAACCCAGGGCAGAGCCGAAGGACCCCAGTACCACGGTCCTTTGGCGTGAGGTTCTCTCTCAGCCCGGGACTACGCTCGTCCATGACGACACGCCCCCCTTAGCAAGCGGAGTTGCCGCCATGCCGTCCAATGACGCCCGGATCCTCCTGCAGGCCGCTGTACCCACAGCTGCCGTCGGCGCGATTGCCGCCGTCGTCAGCGGTGTGGTCGCCGGCGGCAAAGGAGCGATCGGGGCGATCGTCGCGACGCTGGTCGTGATTCTCTTCATGGGGCTCGGGCTCTACGTTCTGCAGCGCGTGGCGACATCGCTTCCGCACTTGTTCCAGGCGATGGGTCTCCTGCTCTACACGGCGCAGATTCTTCTGCTGTTCATCTTTGTCGCCGTGTTCAAGAACACCTCGCTGTTCAATCCCAAGTCCTTCGCGCTCACCCTGGTCGTCACCACTCTCGTGTGGATCGGCGCACAGGCGCGTGCCCATATGAAGGCCAAGATCCTCTACGTCGAACCCGACTCCTCGAAGGGCGACAAGCCCGAGAACAAGGGGCATTCGTCGTGAGGGGTAGGGCCGGGATAAGTGCACGTAGGAGATCCTGCTATCGTCCGGTGCCAACTGCGGCATCGCGGGCGCGGGCATCTGAGCTGACGCCTGCTCAATCGCGAGGCTTGATGCCCCACTGCCGCCCCCACATCCGTAACACCAGTCCAGTGCCGAACCGCGGCTGTGCGCCGCGCCGACACAACGAGGTTGCCGTACCTATGCGCCACGCTGAAGGAGCCCGCGGTGAGTGCTGACCCGACGCAGGTGCTCGCTTTCGAGACCGACTGCCACATCTTCGAGAACAACGGTTGTGGCTTCCCGGCACCCGGCCTGCACTCGTTCCTGTTCGAGCCTCTCTGGGGCAACGGGGACAGCAACTTGTACTTCAACAAGACGATGCTCCTGGCGCTGCTCGGCTCGGTTATCGTCGTCGCCTTCTTCTGGGCCGCCTTCCGCAAGCCGAAGGTCGTCCCGGGCAAGCTGCAGATGGTCGCCGAAGCCGGCTACGACTTCATCCGCCGCGGCGTCGTCTACGAGACGATCGGCAAGAAGGAAGGCGAGAAGTACGTACCCCTGGTCGTCTCGCTGTTCTTCTTCGTCTGGATGATGAACCTCTGGTCGATCATTCCGGTCGCCCAGTTCCCGGTCACGGCGATCATTTCGTATCCCGCGGTGCTGGCCGGAATCGTCTACGTCGTCTGGGTGTCCCTGACGTTCAAGCGCCACGGATTCGTCGGAGCGTTCAAGAACATCAGCGGCTACGACAAGTCGCTGGGCCCGGTTCTCCCGCTGGCCATGTTCATCGAGCTGCTCTCGAACCTGATCGTCCGGCCGTTCACGCACGCGGTGCGACTCTTCGCGAACATGTTCGCGGGCCACACCCTGCTGCTGCTGTTCACGATCGCCACCTGGTACCTGCTCAACGGCTGGGGGATCGCCTACTCGGGCGTCTCGTTCATCATGGTCATCGTGATGACGGCCTTCGAGCTGTTCATCCAGGCCCTGCAGGCGTACGTGTTCGTGCTGCTGACCTGCACCTTCATCCAGGGCGCGCTGGCCGAGCACCACTGAGCGCCCGTCCTCTCCGCCCCGCAGTCGTCCGGTGGCCAACCCCCACCGGTCCGTAAAGAAAAGGAATAACTGGCATGCAGACCCTTGCCGCTGTCTCCGGCTCGCTCGGCTCGATCGGTTACGGCCTCGCGGCCATCGGCCCCGGCGTCGGCGTCGGCATCATCTTCGGTAACGGCACCCAGGCCCTCGCCCGTCAGCCTGAGGCCGCCGGTCTGATCCGCGCCAACCAGATCCTCGGCTTCGCCTTCTGTGAGGCGCTCGCCCTCATCGGTCTGGTCATGCCGTTCGTCTACGGCACCTGATCCACCCGATCAGCGACAGCCCACTAGACGAAAGGCACTGACATGAGCCACATGCTCATTCTGGCGGCCGAGAAGGAAAACCCTCTCATCCCGCCGATCCCCGAGCTTGTCATCGGCCTGCTCGCCTTCGTCATCGTCTTCGGCTTCCTGGCCTGGAAGCTTCTCCCGAACATCAACAAGGTTCTGGAGCAGCGCCGCGAGGCCATCGAGGGCGGTATCGAAAAGGCCGAGGCCGCGCAGACCGAGGCCCAGAGCGTTCTTGAGCAGTACAAGGCTCAGCTCGCCGAAGCCCGTCACGAGGCCGCGCGCCTGCGCCAGGAAGCAACGGAGCAGGGCGCCACGCTCATCGCCGAGATGCGCGCGGAAGGCCAGCGGCAGCGCGAGGAAATCGTCGCCGCCGGTCACACGCAGATCGAGGCCGACCGCAAGGCCGCCGCTCAGGCGCTGCGCCAGGACGTCGGCCACCTGGCCACCGACCTGGCCGGCAAGCTGGTCGGCGAGTCCCTCGAGGACCACGCCCGGCAGAGCCGCGTCATCGACCGTTTCCTCTCCGAGCTTGAGGAGAAGGCCGAGGCGGCTCGATGACTGCACACGGAGCGAGCCGCGAGGCAACCGCAGCCGCACGTGAGCGTCTCGACGCGCTGACGGACTCGACGTCCGTGGACGCGGCACAGCTCGCCGACGAGCTGGCCGCGGTCACCGCGCTGCTCCACCGCGAGGTGTCGCTGCGTCGGGTCGTCACCGACCCGGCGCAGCCCGGCGAGGCCAAGGCCGAGCTGGTCCAGCGCCTGCTCGGCGGCCAGGTGGGCGGCACCGCCGCCGACCTGGTGTCCGGCATGGTGCGTTCCCGCT
Organism: Streptomyces sp. NPDC091209; assembly: GCF_044757755.1. NCBI lineage: Bacteria > Bacillati > Actinomycetota > Actinomycetes > Kitasatosporales > Streptomycetaceae > Streptomyces > Streptomyces sp. NPDC091209. The sequence continues at coordinate 94,741 of NZ_JBIVVR010000016.1, forward strand.
GGTCGCAGCCCCGCGACCTGGTGGACGCCCTTGAGGAGCTCACCGCCACCGCCGACCTCACGGCGGCGCAGCGGACGGGCGCGCTCGACAACGTCGAGGACGAGCTGTTCCGCTTCGGCCGGATCGTCGCCTCGAACACCGGGCTGCGCGCCGCGCTGACCGACCGGGCCGCCACCACGGCGGCCAAGAGCGAGCTGCTGCGCAGCCTGCTCGGCGGCCGGGCCGACGTGACGACCGAGCGTCTGGTGACGCGCCTTGTGACCGCGCCTCGCGGACGTAGCCTGGAAGCGGGACTCGAGTCCCTGTCCCGGCTCGCCGCCGAGCGTCGCAACCGCATGGTCGCCGTGGTCACCTCGGCGGTGCCGCTGAGCGACGGACAGAAGCAGCGCCTCGGCGCCGCTCTGGCGAAGCTCTACGGCCGCCCGATGCACCTCAACCTCGACGTGGACCCCGATGTCCTCGGCGGGATCCGGGTGCAGGTCGGCGACGAGGTCATCAACGGTTCCATCGCGGACCGTCTCGAGGACGCCGCCCGCCGCATGGCGAGCTAGTAATCCCATAAGCAGTACGCAATTACGGCCCATGTTGGGCCGTGCAGAGGATTCACCTCTCATAGGGGGGAGTCCATCCCCCCAAGTGAAACTTCGGGCCCAACAAGGAGAGCAGGGAACCCAGATGGCGGAGCTCACGATCCGGCCGGAGGAGATCCGGGATGCGCTGGAGAACTTTGTCCAGTCGTACAAGCCGGACGCGGCCTCGCGCGAGGAGGTCGGTACGGTCACCGTCGCCGGCGACGGTATCGCCAAGATCGAGGGTCTCCCCTCGGCCATGGCGAACGAGCTGCTGAAGTTCGAGGACGGAACCCTCGGCCTCGCGCTGAACCTGGAAGAGCGCGAGATCGGTGCGGTCGTCCTCGGCGAGTTCAGCGGTATCGAAGAGGGTCAGCCGGTGCAGCGCACCGGTGAGGTGCTGTCCGTCGCCGTGGGCGAGGGTTACCTCGGCCGCGTCGTCGACCCGCTCGGCAACCCGATCGACGGCCTCGGCGAGATCGAGACGTCCGGCCGCCGCGCCCTCGAGCTGCAGGCCCCGGGCGTCATGGTCCGCAAGTCGGTGCACGAGCCGATGGAGACGGGCTACAAGGCCGTCGACGCGATGACCCCGATCGGCCGCGGCCAGCGTCAGCTGATCATCGGCGACCGTCAGACCGGCAAGACCGCGCTGGCCGTCGACACGATCATCAACCAGCGCGACAACTGGCGCTCGGGCGACACCAAGAAGCAGGTCCGCTGCATCTACGTCGCCATCGGTCAGAAGGGTTCGACCATCGCCTCCGTGCGTGGCGCCCTCGAAGAGGCCGGCGCGCTGGAGTACACGACCATCGTCGCCGCCCCGGCGTCCGACCCGGCCGGCTTCAAGTACCTTGCGCCGTACACCGGTTCGGCCATCGGTCAGCAGTGGATGTACGAGGGCAAGCACGTCCTCATCATCTTCGACGACCTCTCGAAGCAGGCCGACGCCTACCGCGCCGTGTCCCTGCTGCTCCGCCGTCCGCCGGGGCGCGAGGCCTACCCCGGTGACGTCTTCTACCTGCACTCCCGTCTGCTGGAGCGCTGCGCGAAGCTCTCCGACGACCTGGGCGCCGGTTCGATGACGGGTCTGCCGATCGTCGAGACCAAGGCGAACGACGTGTCGGCGTTCATCCCGACCAACGTCATCTCCATCACCGACGGCCAGTGCTTCCTTGAGTCCGACCTGTTCAACGCCGGCCAGCGTCCGGCCCTGAACGTCGGTATCTCGGTCTCCCGCGTCGGCGGCTCCGCCCAGCACAAGGCGATGAAGCAGGTCTCCGGCCGGCTCCGCCTCGACCTGGCCCAGTACCGCGAGCTGGAGGCGTTCGCCGCCTTCGGTTCCGACCTGGACGCCGCGTCGAAGTCGCAGCTGGAGCGCGGTCAGCGTCTGGTCGAGCTGCTCAAGCAGGCTCAGTACCAGCCGATGGCCACCGAGGACCAGGTCGTCTCCGTCTGGGCCGGTACCACCGGCAAGATGGACGACGTTCCGGTCGTCGACGTCCGCCGCTTCGAGAAGGAGCTCCTGGAGTACCTGCACCGCAAGGAGCAGGGCCTCATGACCTCCATCAAGGAGGGCGGCAAGATGTCGGACGACACGCTCACCGCCATCGCCGACGGCATCACGGAGTTCAAGAAGCAGTTCGAGACCTCGGACGGGAAGCTTCTCGGCGAGGACGCTCCGGCCGCAGCCAAGTGACGTAAGGAAGGGACCTGACTCATGGGAGCCCAGCTCCGGGTCTACAAGCGTCGCATCCGATCCGTCACCGCGACCAAGAAGATCACCAAGGCGATGGAGATGATCGCCGCCTCGCGTGTCGTCAAGGCGCAGCGCAAGGTGGCGGCCTCCACGCCGTACGCGACCGAGCTCACCCGCGCGGTCACGGCGGTCGGTACCGGTTCGAACACCAAGCACCCGCTGACCACGGAGGCGGAGACGGCCAGCCGTTCCGCGGTTCTGCTCCTCACGAGCGACCGCGGACTGGCCGGCGCCTTCAACTCCAACGCCATCAAGGCGGCGGAGCTGCTGACCGCCCGTCTCGAGGCCGAGGGCAAGGAGGTCGACACGTACATCGTCGGCCGCCGCGGTCTGGCCCACTACAACTTCCGCGAGCGCAAGGTCGCGGAGTCGTGGTCGGGTTTCACCGACGAGCCCACCTACGCGGACGCGAAGAAGGTCGCGGGTCCGCTGATCGAGGCCATCGAGAAGGACACGGCGGACGGCGGCGTGGATGAGATCCACATCGTCTACACCGAGTTCGTCTCGATGATGACGCAGACGGCCATCGACGGCCGGCTGCTGCCGCTTCGCCTCGAAGAGGTCGTGGCGGAGGAAGCGCCCGAGGGCGAGATCCTTCCGCTGTACGAGTTCGAGCCGTCGGCGGAGGACGTCCTCGACGCCCTCCTGCCGCGCTACGTCGAGAGCCGTATCTACAACGCGCTGCTCCAGTCGGCTGCCTCCAAGCACGCCGCCACGCGCCGCGCGATGAAGTCGGCGACCGACAACGCGGGAGACCTGATCACCACGCTCTCCCGACTTGCCAATGCGGCCCGCCAGGCCGAAATCACCCAGGAAATCAGCGAGATCGTCGGTGGCTCCGCAGCCCTTGCCGACGCGACCGCGGGGAGTGACAAGTAATGACGACGACTTCTGAGACGGCCGTTGCCACGGGCCGCGTCGCCCGGGTCATCGGCCCGGTCGTCGACGTGGAGTTCCCCGTCGACGCGATGCCGGACATCTACAACGCCCTTCACGTCGAGGTGGCCGACCCGGCCAACGCCGGCGAGAAGAAGACGCTGACCCTGGAAGTCGCCCAGCACCTGGGTGACGGCCTGGTCCGCACGATCTCCATGCAGCCCACCGACGGTCTGGTCCGCCAGGCCGCCGTCACCGACACCGGCGCGGGCATCACCGTCCCGGTCGGTGACTTCACCAAGGGCAAGGTGTTCAACACCCTCGGTGAGGTGCTGAACAGCGACGAGAAGTACTCGGGCGAGCGCTGGTCCATCCACCGCAAGGCCCCGCGCTTCGACGAGCTCGAGTCGAAGACCGAGATGTTCGAGACCGGCGTCAAGGTCATCGACCTCCTCACCCCGTACGTCAAGGGTGGAAAGATCGGTCTGTTCGGTGGTGCCGGTGTCGGCAAGACGGTGCTCATCCAGGAGATGATCTACCGCGTCGCCAACAACCACGACGGTGTCTCCGTGTTCGCCGGTGTCGGTGAGCGCACGCGTGAGGGCAACGACCTCATCGAGGAGATGTCCGAGTCGGGCGTCATCGACAAGACCGCGCTCGTCTTCGGCCAGATGGACGAGCCCCCGGGCACCCGTCTGCGCGTGGCCCTCGCGGGTCTGACCATGGCGGAGTACTTCCGCGATGTGCAGAAGCAGGACGTGCTGTTCTTCATCGACAACATCTTCCGCTTCACGCAGGCCGGTTCCGAGGTCTCGACCCTGCTCGGCCGTATGCCCTCCGCGGTGGGCTACCAGCCGAACCTGGCCGACGAGATGGGTCTCCTCCAGGAGCGCATCACCTCGACCCGTGGTCACTCGATCACCTCGATGCAGGCGATCTACGTCCCCGCGGACGACCTGACCGACCCGGCCCCGGCCACCACGTTCGCCCACCTCGACGCGACGACGGTTCTCTCCCGTCCGATCTCCGAGAAGGGCATCTACCCGGCCGTGGACCCGCTGGACTCCACGTCCCGCATCCTGGACCCCCGCTACATCGCGGCGGACCACTACGCGGCCGCGATGCGCGTCAAGTCGGTTCTCCAGAAGTACAAGGACCTTCAGGACATCATCGCGATCCTCGGTATCGACGAGCTGGGCGAGGAGGACAAGCTCACCGTCCACCGTGCCCGTCGCGTGGAGCGCTTCCTGTCCCAGAACACCCACGTCGCCAAGCAGTTCACCGGCGTCGACGGGTCGGACGTCCCGCTGGACGAGTCGATCGTGGCCTTCAACGCGATCATCGACGGTGAGTACGACCACTTCCCGGAGCAGGCGTTCTTCCTGTGCGGTGGCATTGAGGACCTCAAGGCCAACGCCAAGGAGCTCGGCGTCTCCTGAACCTCGTGTTCTGAGTGAGAGGGCGGGACCGCGCCTCGCGGGGTGCGGTCCTTCCCCCTCCGTACGCCTACTAGACTTTGACCCAACACCCGGCAGCAACGCCGGGTGGTGACCCGAGGAGCCCACCTTGGCTGCTGAGCTGCACGTCGAGCTCGTCGCCGCGGACCGTAGTGTCTGGTCCGGCGAGGCCACCCTGGTCGTCGCGCGTACCACGTCCGGCGACATCGGCGTCATGCCCGGTCACCAGCCGCTGCTCGGTGTGCTGGAGTCGGGCCCGGTGACCATCCGTACGAGTGATGGTGGAACGGTCATCGCCGCGGTGCACGGCGGTTTCATCTCATTCGCTGACAACAAGCTGTCGCTGCTGGCCGAGATCGCCGAGCTGTCGGACGAGATCGATGTCCAGCGTGCGGAGCGGGCGCTCGAGCGCGCGAAGTCGGACGCCGACGCGTCCGCCGAGCGCCGCGCGGACGTCCGCCTGCGTGCGGTGGCGCCCCGCTGACCATCGGTGCGACCCCGGCCCTTTAGGCGCTGGGCTAGCACTGTGTGAAGCTTTGACTCAGCCGCGGCTGGGACCGGATCACTCCGGCCCTGGCCGCGGCTGAGGCAAATCCGGAAGTTTTTTCTTTTCCGTTACCTAGGAGACGAGGAGGTCGGTGTCGATGGTCCTCGCTCTGACTGTGTGCGGAGTGCTAGTAGCGCTTGTAGTGGTGGGGCTGTTCGTCTTCGGCCTCCGTCGCCGGCTGATCCAGCGTTCCGGCGGAACGTTCGACTGCAGCCTGCGCTGGGACGTCCTAGAGAAGGGTGACCCCAGTGGCAAGGGCTGGAGCTACGGCGTCGCCCGCTACAACAGTGACCGGATCGAGTGGTACCGCGTCTTCTCGTACGCCCCCCGCCCGCGCCGCGTTCTCGAACGCTCGGCGATCGAGGTGGCCGGCCGTCGTACCGCGGACGGCGAGGAGGAGCTCGCGCTGCTCTCCGACGCGATCATCCTCGCCTGTCTCCATCGCGGGACACGCCTGGAACTGGCGATGAGCGAGGACGCGCTGACCGGTTTCCTCGCCTGGCTGGAGGCGGCCCCGCCCGGCCAGCGGGTGAACGTCGCCTGACCCCCGCCCCTCCTCGCGCGGGACGGACCTCCCCCGGATCCCGCGCGGCCCCTGCCCTCACCCGGCGCGCGCACAGCCCGCTCAGCGGCCCCGCCGATACCGCGGATCCGGCATGCCCCGGACCGCAGTCCCGCGGCCCAGCGCAGCGTCCGGCTGCCCCCTGCGGTTGCACGGCTGACGTCCCGCCGCCCCTTGAGACCGCGCGGCCCCGCTCCCCGAGCCGCACCGCGTTTCACACTCCCACGTCCCACACCCGGCCGCCCGGTTTCACGCGGTCCGGGCAGCCCCGGCGCCGGGCGTCCGCCCCCGCGTCCGGCGTCCCGCGTCCCGCGCCCGCGCCCGCGTCCGGCGTCCGGCGTCCCGCGTTCCGCGCCCGCGCCCGCGTCCGGCGTCCGGCGTCCGGCGTTCCGCGCCCGCGCCCGCGTCCGGCGTCCGGCGTCCGGCGTTCCGCGCCCGCGTCCGGCGTCCCGCGTTCCGCGCCCGCGTCCGGCGTCCCGCGTTCC
>NZ_JBIVVR010000016.1:101089-183482 GCF_044757755.1 Streptomyces sp. NPDC091209
CCCGCGCCCGCGTTCCGCGCCCGCGTTCCGCGCCCGCGTTCCGCGCCCGCGTTCCGCGCCCGCGTTCCGCGCCCGCGTTCCGCGCCCGCGTTCCGCGCCCGCGTTCCGCGTCCGGCGTCCCGCGTCCGGCGTCCCGCGTCCCGCGTTCCGCGCCCGCGTCCGGCGTCCCCCGCCCGCGTCCGGCGTCCCCCGCCCGCGTCCGGCGTCCCGCGCCCGGCGTCCCACACCTCGCGCTCCGCACCCCGCCCAGGGTTCGCGTCCAGGTTCTCGGCAGCCCGGTGCCCCGTTCTCCGCCCCTGGTCCGCAAGCCGGACACAAGTGCGCCGCGGACAGACCCGGAGGTCTGCCCGCGGCGGTGGTGCGGGGTGGGGCGGGGACTAGCTCAGGCCGGAGTTGATGGCGCTGACGAGTTCACCGTTGCTGGTGTCGCCGCTGAACTCCCAGAAGAAGGCGCCGCCCAGGCCCTGGCTCTTGGCCCACGACATCTTCGTCCCGATGGTGGCCGGGGTGTCGTACGACCACCAGTTGTTGCCGCAGAAGGCGTACGCCGTGCCGGCGACCAGGCCGGTGGCGGGGCAGGACGTCTTGAGGACCTTGTAGTCCTCGATGCCCTGCTCGTACGTACCGGCCGCCGGGCCGGTCGCCGTGCCGCCGGGCGCGGACTGGGTGACACCGGTCCAGCCGCGGCCGTAGAAGCCGATGCCGATGAGCAGCTTGCTCGCGGGCACGCCCTTCGACTTGAACTTGGCGATCGCGTCGGCCGTGTCGAAGCCGGGCGTCGGGATGCCGCTGTACGAGGTGAGCGGGGAGTGCGGGGCCGTCGGGCCCTGCGCGGCGAACGCGCCGAAGAAGTCGTACGACATGACGTTGTACCAGTCGACGTACTGCGAGGCGCCCGCGTAGTCCGCGGCGTCGATCTTGCCGCCGGAGGTGCCGTCGGCCGTGGTGGCCGCGGTGACCAGGTTGCTCGTGCCGAACTTGGCCCGCAGGGCCTGCATCAGGTTCTTGTAGGCCGCGGCACCGCTGGTGTCACAGGACAGACCGCAGGCGTTCGGGTACTCCCAGTCGATGTCGATGCCGTCGAAGACATCGGCCCAGCGCGGGTCCTTGACGAGGTTGTAGCAGGAGTCCGCGAACGCGGTCGGGTTGGCCGCCGCCTGCGCGAAGCCACCGGACCAGGTCCAGCCGCCGAAGGACCAGAGGATCTTGAGCTTCGGGTACTTGGCCTTCAGCTCGCGCAACTGGTTGAAGTTGCCGCGCAGGGGCTGGTCCCAGGTGTCGGCGACGCCGCTGACCGACTGGTCGGCGGTGTAGGCCTTGTCGTAGTCGGCGTACGAGTCGCCGATCGCGCACTGGCCGTTGGTGACGTTGCCGAAGGCGTAGTTGATGTGGGTGATCTTGGCGGCCGAGCCCGACGTCACCAGGTTCTTGACCTGGTAGTTGCGGCCGTAGATGCCCCACTCGGTGAAGTAGCCGAGCCGGACGGCGTTGCCGGTGGGCGGCGGGGTGGTGGTGCCACCGGTGGTGTGGACCGCGACCGCGCCACTGACCGGACCGGTCTGGTCGGCGGTGTCACGGGCCTGGACGGTGTACGAGTAGTCGGTGCCGGCGGTCAGACCGGTGTCCGTGTACGAGGTCGTCGTCACGGTCGCGACCTTGGTGCCGCCGCGCAGGACGTCGTAGTTCTTGACGCCCTTGTCGTCGGTGGCCGCGCTCCAGGAGAGATTCACCGAGGTGTCGGCGACGGAGGAGGCGGTGGGGGTGCCCGGCGCGGAGGGCGCGCTGTCACCGGGGACGGTGGTGCCGCCGTCACAACTGCCGCCGTTCAGCTTGCAGTTGGACGGAGAACCGGCACCGGCGCCGTTGAAGCCGAAGGAGACGGAGGCACCCGCCGCGAGACTGCCGTTGTAGGACTTGTTCTTGGCGGTCCAGTGGTTGCCGGAGCTCGTGACGTCCGCGTCCCAGGCCGAGGTGACCGAGGTGCCGGAGGGGAAGTCCCACTCGATCGTCCACGAGCTGATCGCGGTGGTACCGGTGTTCTTGACGGTCCAGTGGCCCTCGAAGCCGGTGCCCCAGTCCTGGGTCTTGGCGTACGTGGCGGTGGCGGTGTCGGCCGCGTGGGCGGGACTCGCGAGACCGACCAGACCGGCCAGGGGGAGCAGCAGGGTGGCGAGCCCTGCCGTAGCTCGTTGTCTGAAGCGCATTCCGCTCCTCGGGGGAGTTGGGGGAGGGGAGGGGCGTAACTGAGCCTTCACGCCCACAGTGCCCGTGAGAATAGGAAGGTCTGGACCATAGGTCAATAGGTCTGGACCACTTGTTCATTCTTGCACTTGATCATCAACTCCCTTGCCGCCGAGGCGGGTTGGCGACCGGTTCGCCCGGTTCTGACGGTCCGGCAGGCGAATGACGTGGGGCTTCGCGTTCCCGCGTGCGGTCGGCCGGAGCCTTCGGCGGGAACGACGAAGGGCGCCTGCGGCAGCGGGCTCGAAGGTCGTTTCGAGCCCGGCGCGGACGCCCTGGTCTTGTTCGGCTTGTACGGCGTGTAGGGGGTGTGCGGGTGTACGGCGTGCGGGGCCGAGGAGTCGGGTCAGCGCTCCCCGCCCGGGACCCACAGCACGTCGCCCACGTCCTTGTTCGCCGTGCGGGCCAGGATGAACAGAAGGTCGGAGAGCCGGTTGAGGTAGGTAGCGGTGAGCGGGTTCATCGCCTCGCCGTGGACCTCCAGCGCCGCCCAGGTGGAGCGCTCGGCCCGGCGCACGACCGTGCACGCCTGGTGCAGGAGGGCCGCGCCGGCGGTGCCGCCGGGCAGGATGAAGGAGCGGAGCTTCTCCAGCCGCTCGTTGAAGAGGTCGCAGTCCGCCTCCAGCTTGTCGACGTAGAACTGCTCCACCCGCAGCGGCGGGAACTTCGGGTCCTCGACCACCGGCGTCGACAGGTCCGCGCCCACGTCGAACAGGTCGTTCTGGACGCGGGTGAGGACCTGGACGACCTCCGCCTCCAGGCCGCCCAGCGCGATCGCCGTACCGATCACCGCGTTGGCCTCGTTGGCGTCGGCGTACGCAGAGATCCGCAGATCGGTCTTGGCGACCCTGCTCATGTCCCCGAGGGCGGTGGTGCCCTGGTCGCCGGTCCTGGTGTAGATGCGCGTCAGATTGACCATGGGCCCAGCCTAGTTACGCCCCGGCCCTCCGGAAGGCCCGTGTGCCCACGGTCACGGCGGTCGCGGCGAAGGCGAGGGCCACCAGCACCCCGTACAGCATGTGCGCCGTGGCGTACGAGCCGACGTAGGCGTCCCGCACCGCGTCCACCAGGTAGCGCAACGGCATGAGACGCGAGAGGACGTCCAGCCAGCCGGGGGCCAGCGTCATCGGCAGCATCAAGCCGGACAGCAGCATGGACGGCATGGTCAGCGCGTTGACGGCGGGGCCGAACTCCTGGGGCGTACGGACCTTCATGGCGAGGGCGTAGGACAGGGAGGCGAGCGAGAGCGTCAGCAGGGCGACGAAGGCGAGGCCGATCAGGACGCCGGCGAGCGGCGCGCGCAGGCCCATCGCCAGCGCCGCCAGGACGAGCAGCACCGCCTGGAGGACGATGACGGCGGCGTCGCGCAGGATGCGGCCGAGCAACAGCGCGAGGCGGCTCACGGGAGTGGCCCGCATCCGCTCCACGATGCCCAGGTTCTTCTCGACGATCACGCCGAACCCGGCGAACGCGGCTCCGAACAGGCCGAGTTGGAGCAGCAGTCCGGGAACCAGGACTTGCCAGGAGGTGCCCCGGGTGCCGAGCGGCAGACCGGTCAGGAGCGGGCCGAAGAAGAACAGGTAGAGCAGCGGCATCAGGACGCCGAAGAGCATCGCGAAGCGGGAACGCAGGGTCTGACGGGCGTAGCGCCCGAAGATCAGCGCGGTGTCGTGGAGAAGCATCGGTCGATACGTCCTATACGGCTACGGGGGTGGTCCCGGCCGGCTCGGGGCCGCGGCCGGTGATGGCGAGGAACGTGTCCTGGAGGGTCGCGTCGAGGGAGCCGCCGTGGGCCAGCTTCAGCGCGCCGGGCGTGCCGTCGGCGACCACCACCCCCCGGTCGACGATCACGAGCCGGTCGGCGAGCGCGTCCGCCTCGTCGAGGTAGTGGGTGGTCAGGAAGACCGTGGTGCCGTGCGTGTCGCGCAGCCGGCGGACGAGGTCCCAGAGGTCGGCGCGGGCGGCGGGGTCGAGGCCCGTCGTCGGTTCGTCGAGGAAGAGCACCCGGGGGCGGCGGGTGAGGCCGAGCGCGATGTCCAGACGCCGTCGTTGGCCGCCGGACAGCGCTGCCGTCCTGCGGTCCATCAGGTCTCCGAGGCCGAGCTCGTGTGCCAGCTCCTCGGCCCGCTCCCTCGCTTGCGGCTTCGCCAGCCGGTACAGCCGTCCCTGGGTGACGAGCTCCTCCCGCACGGTCACCTGCGGGTCGACGCCGCCCGACTGGGCCACGTAACCGCAGGCGCGGCGCACACCGGCCGGATCGGAAACCAGATCACAGCCCGCGACGGTGGCCGCGCCACCGGTGGGCGCCAGCAGGGTGGTGAGCATCTTGAGGGTGGTGGTCTTGCCCGCGCCGTTCGGGCCGAGGAAGCCGAGGATCTCGCCGGGACGCACCGTGAGGTCGATGCCGCGCACCGCCTCCACGGGGCCGTGCCTGGTCCGGAAGGTGCGGGCAAGACCGGCCGTGCTGATGATGGGCATGCCGTCAAGAAAAACAGAGTCCCTGCAATTTTGCAATGACCCCAAAATTTCAGGATGTCCAGCGAAAGCTACGATGCGGACATGGCCGAGGGACTCAGAGAGCGGAAGAAGCGGCAGACCAGGCAGTACATCTCCGATGTCGCCACGGGACTGTTCCTGGAGCGGGGCTTCGACGGGGTGACGGTCGCGGAGGTCGCCGACGCCGCGAACGTCTCCGTGAACACCGTCTACAACTACTTCCCGGCCAAGGAGGACCTCTTCCTCGACCGGTCCGCGGGCGCGGTCGACCGGCTCGCCCGCTGGGTGCGCGGCCGTGCGAAGGGCGAGTCCGCCGCCGTCGCCGTCCTGCGCGAACTGCGCGAGGAGGTGGAGGCGGTCTCGCCCCGGCTCGGCCTGGCGGCGGGTGTCGCCCGCTTCATGCAGGTCGTCGACGAGGCCCCCGCGCTCCGCTCGCGGCTCTGGGCGATCGGCCAGGAGGCCTTGGGGAACCTGGCGGAAGCCCTGCGCGAGGAGACCGGCGCACCGCCCGAGGATCCGCTGCCGGGCCTCGTCGCCGGTCAGATCAACTGGGTGCACCAGACCGTCGTGTCGGCCATCGCCCGCGAGATGATGGCGGGACGCAATCCGGACGAAGTGTCCCGCGAGATCCTCGTGCTCCTCGACGACATCGAGGACCTGTTGAGCCGGAAGGTCCTCAACTACGCCGTACGGGCGGTCGGGTGACCCGCCCACGGGTGAGGGCCGTCGGACGCGACGTGACCGGCGTCTCACGCCCTGAGACCGTGACACGCGTTACTTACGGGTTTCCCGGCCCCTCCCGAACGCTACTCTCCGCCGAAGAGGCATACACAAGCAGCGTGTTAAGCGTGTTGAGGGAGTCGGAGTGGCAGGGAAGCTCGCCGTCATCGGAGCCGGACTCATGGGGTCCGGTATTGCCCAGGTCTCCGCACAGGCGGGCTGGGACGTCGTCCTGCGCGATGTCACCGACGAGGCGTTGAACCGCGGCCTCGACGGCATCAGGGCCTCGTACGACAGGTTCGTGAGCAAGGGCAAGCTGGAGGCCGCGGACGCGGACGCGGCGCTCGCGCGCATCACGGCGACCACCGAACTGGACGCGGCCGCCGACGCGGACATCGTCGTCGAGGCGGTCTTCGAGAAGCTCGAGGTCAAGCACGAGATCTTCCAGGCGCTCGACAAGATCGTCCGCCCCGACACCGTGCTCGCCTCCAACACCTCCGCGATCCCGATCACCAAGATCGCGGCGGCCACGGAGCGCCCGGAGCGGGTCGTCGGCGTGCACTTCTTCTCGCCGGTGCCGATGATGCAGCTCGTCGAGCTGGTCCGCGGCTACAAGACCAGCGACGAAACGCTCGCCACCGCGCGGGAGTTCAGCGAGTCCGTCGGCAAGACCTGCATCGTCGTCAACCGCGACGTCGCCGGGTTCGTGACCACCCGCCTCATCTCGGCCCTCGTCGTCGAGGCGACGAAGCTGTACGAGTCGGGCGTCGCCACCGCCGAGGACATCGACCTCGCCTGTCGGCTGGGCTTCGGCCACGCCATGGGGCCGCTGGCCACCGCCGACCTCACGGGCGTCGACATCCTGCTGCACGCCACCGGCAACATCTACACCGAGACCCAGGACGAGAAGTTCGCACCGCCCGAGCTGATGCGCCGGATGGTTGACGCCGGTGACATCGGGCGCAAGAGCGGGCAGGGCTTCTACAAGCACTGAATGATCACGCGGCGACCGGAGAACCGGTCGCCGCATGTGCCGCGGAAGCCGTACGCGCCTCTCGGGTGTCACCCCATGAGGTGAATTCGGTATCGGTTCGCTTACAGACGGCAACCTCCGCGGCCCTCAGACAGTCAGACCATGCACAACATGCAGACGCGAAGACGCGGAAACAGACACACGCGGAGTTACGAGACGCATTCTCGGGGAGCGCATATGTACATCAGGGGCGACCACGCCGAGTTGGTCGTCGGGGGCCGCCTCGACGTACGCAGCGCGGCGGACGCCCGTACGGTCCTGCACTCGGCCGTCGACGACGGAGCCGGCGATCTGCTGCTGGACCTGTCCGAGCTGGACTCCTGGGACGCCACCGGGCTCGGTGTCATCATGGGGGCCCACCGACGCGCCGGCCGGTGCGGCCGACGGCTCGTACTGCGCGGCGTACCACCACAGATGCAGCGCCTCCTGGTCGCCACCCGGCTGCACCGGATCCTGGCGATCGAGGGCGGTATCGGGGTCGACTCGCTGCCCCGGGTGTGACCTGAGCGCGCGCCCCGATCGCTCCGCGCGCGCGACCGCGTACGCGCCCTGACCGGCGTACGAGGCGCACCACGTGCACAATCCTCACGAAGCTGTGACGGTTCGGACGGCGCGGTACCCCGCCTGTTCGTAGATACTGTGCGAAGGTTTAGGGTTCGGCTGCCCGCCGACCGAAACCCTACGAGCGGGCACCGGACCAGAAGCGACAGAGCGGTGTGCAGCCAGGCCGGGAGGGCATCGGCACACGACGCTTTTGGGGGGCTGGGAACATGGACCCGAACAACCGGGGATCCGAAGAGTACGGCCATGACGACGACGGCCAGGCGCCTCGCCCGCGCCCGCCGCGCGACCCGCTCGCAACCGACCTGGGCCAGCACAAGCCCGTGGTCGTCCGCACGGTCCGGCTCGTCGCGGGCGAATTCCTGCTGACGGTCAACCCCGTCGACGGCAGCGAGATAGAGAACTGCCCGCCGCACGAGCGCCCGCAGCCGCCGGTCAAGCGCGGAGCCGCCGAACGTGCCGAGCGCGCCCGCGCGGCGCAGCCGCCCGTTCCGCCCGGCCCGGCGCAGCCGCGGCTGCCGCTCCTCGAGCGTCAGGAGGAGCGCGAGCAGCTCGTACGCCTCCTCGCGCGCGGGCGCTCGGTGCGCCTCACCGGCCCCTCGGGATCGGGCCGTACCGTCCTGCTGGACGCCGTGGCCGACGACTGCGCGGACCTCGCCCCCGACGGCGTCATCCGCCTTTCCGGCTACCGGCGCACGGCGAGCGACCTGGTGTACGACCTCTTCGCCGTCGTCTACGAAGCCCCCCTGCACCGCCCGGACCGCGAGGAACTGCTCCGGCTCGTCCACGAGATCGGCGCGGTCGTCGTCCTCGACGACGCGGAGATCGGCGGCAGCGCTCTCGACGAGCTGCTGGACGCCACTCCCGAGTGCGCCTTCGTGATCGCCGCCACCCCCGACATACCCGCCCCGTCCGCGCACGCGCTCGTCGAGGAGGTCGTCCTCGGCGGCCTCGACCGCAGCGGTGGTCTCGAACTGCTGGAGCGTGCCGTCGGACGGGTCCTGACGGAGGACGAGTCCAACTGGGCGGGCGACCTCTGGTTCGAGTCCGAGGGACTGCCCCTGCGCTTCATGCAGGCCGGCGCCCTGCTGCGGCAACGCGACCGGCTGCAGGCCGGCGAGGACGCCTTCGACGACTACGGCGTCTTCCAGGAGACCCCGGCCGACGCGCCCTTCGAGGTCGGCGACGGCCACGACACACCGCTGCCCTCCCTCGCGGAAGGCGCCGCGCCCGCCGCGCTGCTCGCCTCCCGGCTGAGCGACTCGGCGCGCGCCACCCTGCGCTTCGCCGTCGCGCTCGGCGGCGAGGTGCCCCACCAGGCCCATCTGCCCGCGCTCGTGGGCGACACCCACGCCGACGCGGCGCTCGCCGAACTCGCGAACAGCGCGCTGGTCTCCCCGGTCGGCTCCCGCTACCGGCTCGCCGCCGGGGTGCAGGCCCAGCTGGAGGCCTCCGGATACGCGGAAACCCTCCAGGAGAGCGCGCTCGCCGCCGCCCAGCACTACACCTGGTGGGCCGGGCATCCCTCGGTCACCCCGGAGCGGGTCTGCGCCGAGGCCGACGCGCTGCTCGCCGCGCTCGACGTGCTCGTCCCGGTCACCACCGCCCCCGCGGACGAGGAGGATGAGAGCGCCTCCGTCCAGCTCGCCCGCACGGCCGCGCCCGCCTTCGCGGCGGGGCTGCACTGGAGCGCCTGGGAACGCGGCCTGCGCCTCGGCGTCGAGGCCTCCGAACTGGCCGAGGACGTCGGCGAACAGGCCTACTTCCACCACGAGTTGGGCGTCCTCGCGCTCTGCGGCCATCAGCTCGACCGGGCCCGCGCCGAGCTGGAGGCCTCGGTCGCCATGCGGGGCGCGCTCGCCGACAAGCGCGGCACCACCGCCGGCCGCCGGGCCCTCGCGCTGGTCGCCGACCGCTCCGGGACCCTGCAGCTCACCGCCGGGCGCACCCCGGCGGGCGAAGAGGTGCCCGACGCGCGGCACGACGAGTCGATGTCGCCGCCCGGTGGTGTGGTGGCTGCCTACTCCCGGACCGACCCGTCCGGCGACACCGTCACGGTGCTCGCCCACCCGGCCGGCCCCGGTACCTCCGCGGCCAAGCGGCAGGGCGTCGCGGGGCGGCTGGTCACCGGCACCAGGCGCAACCTGGTGGCGGCGGGAGCGGGCGCGCTCCTCGTCGCCGTCCTCGGCACCGTGGTGACCCTCGGCGCGACCTCGGAACACAAGAACGAACTCCCGTCCGAGAAGGTCGGCGTCAACCCCTCGGCCACGCAGGACAGCCAGGACGACAGCCTGGGCGCGGACAAGGCGAAGAAGGGCGACGACTCCACTCCCTCCGTCGTGCCCTCGCCCACCGACCCGGGTCCCGACGGCACGTACGGCACCTCGGACGACCCGACGCCCCCGGCCACGGCCACGACGGGCCATCAGCCGTCCGGCGAACCCAGCGGGACGCACACGGCCTCGGGCAAGCCCTCGAAGTCGGCGACCGCGTCGCCCTCGAAGTCGTCCACGGGCAGGCCGTCGTCGTCCCCCTCGAAGTCGTCGAGCGGTTCGCCGTCGGCGTCCGGTTCGCCGAGCGGTTCGGCGTCCGCGTCCCCCTCGGCCGGCACGCCGACCCCTCCGGCCACCTCGAACTCCGCCAGTGGCCCGGTGAGCAGCGCGCCGGCGAGCACGTCGGCCGGCGTCCCGGCGAGCAGCGTTCCGGCGAGCACCGGCGTCGCCGCGTCGCCGAGCGGCACGGTGATCTGACCGTACGGGCAAAGGAGAGGGCCGGGTCCGCCATCGGACCCGGCCCTCTTTCGTATACGAACCCGAGGGATCAGAACAACCGCAGCTTGTCGTCCTCGATGCCGCGCAGGGCGTCGTAGTCGAGGACCGCGCAGCCGATGCCGCGGTCGGTGGCCAGGACGCGGGCCTGCGGCTTGATCTCCTGGGCGGCGAAGATGCCGCGGACCGGCGCGAGGTGCGGGTCGCGGTTCAACAGCTCCAGGTAGCGCGTGAGTTGCTCCACGCCGTCGATCTCGCCGCGGCGCTTGATCTCCACGGCGACGGTCTTCCCCTCGGCGTCCCGGCACAGGATGTCGACCGGGCCGATGGCCGTCATGTACTCACGGCGGATGAGCGAGTAGCCCTCGCCGAGGGTCTCGATGCGGTCGGCCAGCAGCTCCTGAAGGTGCGCTTCCACGCCGTCCTTGATCAGGCCGGGGTCCACGCCGAGTTCGTGCGACGAGTCGTGGAGGATCTCCTCCATCGTGATGATGAGCTTCTCGCCCGCCTTGTTGATGACGGTCCAGGTGCCTTCGTCGTCGCCTGACCCCTCCTTCAGTGTGCAGGGCGGCGACATCCAGTTGAGGGGCTTGTAGGCCCGGTCGTCCGCGTGGATCGAGACGCTGCCGTCCGCCTTCACGAGGATCAGGCGGGGAGCCGACGGGAGATGGGCGGTGAGCCGGCCCGCGTAGTCCACGGAACAGCGGGCAATGACGAGACGCATGGTCGGCAACGCTACTCGACCGGCGGTGGTGCACGCGATTCTCCGGCCAGGATCCCACCCGTCCCCGGCCGTCGGCCCCGACGGAGAACCCGCGGTTCACCCCTTTTGTTCTCCTGGCTTCCGTCGCCCGGCCCGGCCGGCGTTTTCGCGGGTCACCCCATTGATCCTGAAGGTTCCCTGTTCGGTCGTGGCTGATAGTCGGCCTACTGGGCGTTCGCTATGTGCGCATTCTCCTGGTGCCGTTACCTGGCGATGCTTACCGTATGAACGGGAGGTCGCGATGCATGTACTCAGCGTGTTCGATATTGCGATCCCCGTCCCTGTCCGGCAACCCCCGAGGTATGGGGGTGCGAGAGGAGAACCCATGTCGCTCGACGTCTCACCGGCCCTACTCCAACAGGCCGAGCGAGGCGAGGTCGACGAAGCTGACTTCGTCGACTGCGTCCGGACCTCCCTGCCCTACGCGTGGGAGATGGTCAGCTCCCTGGTGGCCCAGCTGAAGGTGGACGGTGGCAAGTTCGCCGACAACCAGACGCCCCCGCCGGACGAGCAGGCACGTGGCCAGCTGCTGCGTGCGCTCGCGAGTGACGCGATACGCGGCGCGCTGCAGCGGCACTTCGGAGTGCGGCTGGCCTTCCAGAACTGCCACCGGGTGGCGGTGTTCCCACTGGACGACTCGGTGGACGACACACTGGCACGCTTCACCTCGGTCCGCAGTCAGCTGCTCAACCAGTCCCCGGAGTTCAGGGACTGCTGACGCACTGAGCCGCATTGCTTGCCGCTCCGTACGCGGGAGGTGCATTGGTACCGGGGCGGCAAGCTCCCCGCGGTCCCGGCCCCTGGGGCCGGACCGTGCGGTCACCTGAGATGAGGCAGCACCTCGGCCCCGAGCCGTCGTACGTTCTCCTCGGTCGCCGCCAGATCGCCCGAGCCCTCGACGAGCAGGGCGAAACGTGCGATGCCGGTCCGCTCCGAGGTCGCCGCGAGCCGGTCGGCGCACAGCCGCGGTGTGCCCACCGGGTGCAGCCCGCAGAGCAGTTCGGTGTACGCCACCGGGTCCCGCATCGAGCGGGGCCGGCCGTCGACCGTCACATGGGCGTCCAGCCCCTGCTTCAGCCAGCCCGGCATGGCCTTGACGAGCGTCTCGACGGCGTCCGTACGGCGGTCCGCGATCTGGCAGACGCCGGCGGAGACATGGGCGGCCGTGAGGATCTCGTCCGGCGAGCGGCCCGCCGTGCGCGCGTGCTGCCGCCACAGCGCGACCATTTCGGCCTTCTCCTCGTCCCCGACGTGCATGCCGAGAAGCATCGGCAGACCGCGCTCGGCGGCGAGCCGGACGCTCGCCGGCGAGGTGCACGCGACGACGACCTCGGGACCCGGGACCCCGCTCAATGCCTCCGACGGGCGTGGCACGACGGGGACTTCACGGAACGAGAACCGTTCGGAGGCGCCGGCGACCGACGGCTCACGCAGCCAGCGGACCAGCAGATCGAGTGATTCCGGGAACCCGTGCTCGTACGCCGCGAGGCCCGCGCCGAAGACCTCCAGGTCGACCCAGGGGCCGCCGCGGCCGACGCCCAGCGAGAACCGCCCGCCGGACGTCAGGTGCAGCAGCGCGGCCTGCTCGCCGAGGGCCACGGGGTGGACGGTGGGCAGCACGCTGACCGCCGTACCGATCCGGATACGGTGGGTGCGGCCGAGCAGATAGGCGGCGAGTGTGATGGCCGACGGGCATGTGCCGTACGGCACGAAGTGGTGCTCGGCCAGCCAGACCGCGTCGAGACCGGCCTCCTCGGCGACCTCGGCCGACCGCACCGCGCGGTGCAGGGCCTCCCCCTGGCCCTGCCCAGGGAACTGGGCGGCCAGTACAAAGCTTCCAACGTGCATCGAACTTCCTGCTTCCTCGGCTCCGACACGGAGCTCCCCCACCCGGCATAACCGCCTGACACGTGCCGAAGACACGGCCTTGCGGAGAGATTTGCGGATTGTCTGGGAATTGGGCTGTCCGATGGGGGATCTGTGCGGGTCGGCGGAGTACGCGTACCCGTGTGCGTGCCGCGTAGGCTGGACTTGGCCCCTGCTCCCTGTATAGCTCCGTGAGGTGTCCCTTGTCCCCGCGTCGCAACCGTCCGAAGGACGCCGGATCGTCCGGCAGGAGCCCCGAGGAGGACGCGTCGGACCGCTACGGCGGCTGGCAGTCCACGGAGAGCTGGCGGGGCGAGGGGTGGAGCGTGCGCCATGTGGCGGGCGCGAGCGCGCAGGGCAAGACCTACCGCTGCCCCGGCTGCGACCAGTTGATCCCGTCCGGGGTCCCGCATGTGGTGGCCTGGCCGGAGCACTCGGGCGTCGACGAGCGGCGGCACTGGCACAAGGCCTGCTGGAACGCGAAGGACCGCCGCACCTCGCGGGTGCAGCGGTCCCGTAACGCGCCCAGGTTCTAGGCGACTTCGGACGGTCCGGACTGTCGGACGGGTGCCCCCGTCACACGTCCCGGCGGTCCAGGAGCACGAAGGCGCCGACGACCGCCGCCGCCGTCACCGCGGCGAGCAGGCCGAGCTGCGCGCCGCCGTGACTGTCCTCGCTGCCCAGCCGGAAGATCTTGGCGAGGGCGTTGGGGGCGGCGTACTCCTGCATCTTCTCGCCGAACGACCGCAGGCTGTCGGACATCATCAGGAACGCGGGCATGATCGAGGGCAGCAGCACGACACCGAGCATCGTGGTGATCGCGCCCGCCGAGTGACGCAGCATCGAGCCCACCGCGAGCGCGAGCACGCCGAGCAGCGAGACGTACAGCGCGGCCATCACGACGGTGCCGCCCCACGGGACGCCGGCCTCACCGCTGTGCAATCCCGCGGTGAGCAGGCCGACCAGCGCGATCGCGAAGGCCGAGACGGCGAACGCGACCGCGAAGAAGATGATCAGCTTCGCGGCGAGCACCCGGTGCCGCTGCGGCGAGGCCGTGAACGTCGTACGGATCATGCCCGTGCCGTACTCGGAGGAGACCACCAGCACACCCAGCGTGAGCAGGCAGATCTGTCCGAGCATCAGCCCGAAGAACGCGGGGATCGTGTACGGCGTGTCGTGGAAGTCCTCGTTCGTGGTCTGCGTGGCGACCAGGAAGCCGATGCCGATCACCAGGAGCAGGAAGATGCCGAGCGTCCACATCGTGGAGCGCACCGACTTGATCTTCGTCCACTCGGAGTTGAGCGCGTGCCCCAGGTGGGTGGGGGTGACGGGGATCGGCGAGGTGTACGAAGTGCCGGGCGCCGCCTGCCAGTCGGGGGCAGCGGCGGCCTGCTGCGGCATCGGGGGCTGGGGCGTGCTCATCGGGCGTCCTCGGGCTTGGTCAGGTCGGCGGCGGCCGCGGGCGCGGGTTCAGGCGTGGGCGCCGGCACGGGGGCGGGGGCGGGGGTGGCGGCGGGGGCCGGGGAGCCCGCCGGGGCCTGGGGGGCCGTCTGGGCGTACGGGTTGACGTCCGTGCCGCCGGGGGCGACGGGAGCGCCGTACGGCCCGGTCTGCGGCATCGCGAAGGGCTGCCCGCCCTGCTGGGGCGGCGGCGGCGCGTACCAGCCGGGCTGGCCCTGGCCCGCGACCGGAAGCTGCGGCGGGGGCATGGCGCCCGGCGGAAGCTGCTGCTGGAGCCCGGCCTTCTGGTCGATGGTCGAGCGGTAGTCGACGGCGCCCTGCGTCATCCGCATGTACGCCTCCTCCAGCGAGGCCTGGTGCGGCGACAGCTCCCACAGGCGGACGTCGGAGGAGTGCGCGAGGTCGCTGATGCGGGGGAGCGGCAGCCCGGTGACGCGCAGCGCGCCGTCCTGCTCGGGCAGCACCTGGCCGCCCGCCTCGGTCAGCGCGGCGGTCAGCTTCTCGCGCTGCTGCGGCTCGGTGTCGGGGGTGCGTACCCGGGCGAAGTCGGCCGAGTTGTGCGAGATGAAGTCCTTGATGCTCTGGTCGGCGAGGAGCTGGCCGCGGCCGATCACGATGAGGTGATCGGCGGTCAGCGCCATCTCGCTCATCAGGTGCGAGGAGACGAAGACCGTACGGCCCTCCGCCGCCAGGGACTTCATCAGGTTGCGCACCCAGAGGATGCCCTCGGGGTCGAGACCGTTGACCGGCTCGTCGAAGAGCAGCACCTGGGGGTCGCCGAGCAGCGCGGCGGCGATGCCGAGCCGCTGGCCCATGCCGAGCGAGAAGCCCTTGGAGCGCTTTCGGGCCACGTCCTGGAGACCGACGACGCCGAGCACCTCGTCCACGCGGCGGCCCGGGATGCCCGAAAGCTGGGCCAGGCTCAGCAGGTGGCTGCGGGCGCTCCGGCCGCCGTGCACGGCCTTGGCGTCGAGCAGCGCGCCGACCTGGCGGGGGGCGTTCGGCAGCTTGCGATAAGGGAAGCCGCCGATCGTCACCTGCCCTGAGGAAGGGTTGTCGAGTCCGAGGATCATGCGCATGGTCGTCGACTTGCCCGAGCCGTTGGGCCCGAGGAAACCGGTGACGGCACCCGGCCGGACCTGGAAGGAAAGGTTGTACACGGCTGTCTTGGCGCCATAGCGCTTCGTCAGGCCGACTGCCTCGATCATTCTCCGCACCCATCGAAAGGTTCAGGACGTCGGGGCGCGCGCCCCCGTAAGGCTTAGGAGGATATCCGGGCGCGGGTGGTTCCACTCAAGAGAAAGTAAAGTCGTGCCCATGACCCGGTGAAAGATCCAGTAGAGGGCGACGTTTCGTACGGGTGTCCTGTCAGGTACTCGTCTTTCCTGGTCAGACGGGAAAAGGGAATCCGCGTCCGTCCGGTCGACGGGGAATTCTCAGAGCCCCTCGGGCAGCGAATCGTCCAGCGGCGGCAGGTCGTCGTACAGCCGCAGCTCGGCCGATTCGTCCAGGTACGGCAGGAAGTCGGTCTGCGGCAGAACCCAGCCCTCCTCGCCGAAGATGAGCGTGCCCGCCTCGCGCAGCGACCGGTCGGCCCCCGCACGGCGCACCCAGGCCGCGGGGTCGGGCCCGAGCAGGTCCCGCAGGCGCGCGGAGTCGGCGAGCAGGGCGGAGAGCAGGTCGGACTGGTCGCCGCCGCCCCGGCGGGGCCGCCCGGTCTCCGGCTCGGCGAGCACACCGTGCGCGCTGAAGTAGATGTACGCGCCGCCGAGCCGTTCCCCCGAGGGCATCGTCATCGTGAACGCGTCACCGGGGAGTATGGCCCGCCGGTAGTCCGGGAACTCGGTGTCGTCGACGGCCTTGAGCTGCGCCGAGTCCAGCCAGGTCACCACCAGCGTCGACTCGGCGGTCCGGTCCACGTACGGCGTCCCGGCCACGTAACCCGCCGGGCTGATGTGCCCGGAGCAGCCCACCGCGACTCCGCGCACCCGCACCGGAACCATCGGCACCGTCGCCGGGATGCCCAGCCGGGTCAGCTTGTGGGCGACCTGGCCGGGGGAGGCGTTCGAGCCGACGGCGATGACCGGGTGGCGCAGCCCGGTGCCCACCTGGCCGAGGTCGGCGAGGGCCTCGTCCAGCCGCTGCTGCTCCCGGCGTTCCTCGACGAACCACTCGCCGAGCCGCAGGGGCCGGACGTCGAGCTGGAGCAGCTCACCGCCGGTCAGCAGGGACGGCTCGGTGGTGGGCCGGCCCGGATAGGTGAGCGGCTTCTTCGCGGGCACGTCGTCCAGGCCCAGCGCCGCGAGGCTTCGGTCCTTCGTCGTCACGGTGACGCCCTTCGGGGGTGGTGTCGCGCGCATGCGGGCACAGCCTTTCACGCGGGATGTACCCGGGCCTTCACATGAGATGTACCCGGCGCGGGTCCCGGACTCCCCGGCTGAGCGGGGTTGGCCTGAACCGGCGCCGGGAATCATGCCGTCCCCATTGTACGAGTGGGGTCGAAATGGGTTACGGGGGAGGCGAGTTGAGGCCGATGGGACGCGAGGTGGGAGGCGCGGCGAGACGGGCGCTGGGACGCGCGGGGCGGTCGGGCCGGGGATCGGCGCATCCGCGGTTCCGTACGTCCGTTCGCTGGTGGATCGCGGGACGCACGGTCCACGCCTTGCTGCTGATGACGCTGGGCGCGCTGGGCGGACTCTCGGTGATCGTGGCGGCGGCGTGGACGCTGACCGAGAACTCACCGCGTTCGATGGCGGACAGGTTCTCCGACGAGGAGCGGCTCCTGGACCTCAGCCTGGCCGTGCTGCGGGCCTGCGTCGGCACCGACAACCTCAGCCCCGAACCGGACAGCACCGCCCACCAGTTCCTCGCCACGGTCGCCTCCGTGACCGGCGCGCTGGTGCCGGCGGTGCTGCTCGGCATTGTCCTGATCAAGCTGTTCGCGCTGCGGCCCTTCGTCTGGCGGCGGCGGGCCAGCATCTCGCACGCCTGGACCGCCGACTTCCCGGGCTACTCGCGAATGAACGCCGGCAGCGACGACGCCATCATCGCCGTCCGTTTCTACAACCGCTTCGACAATCTCTCGGTCGTCGACCTGCGGGCCCGCGCCCATCTGCGCTATCTGGAACGCTCCCCGCACGACGGCAGCCTCGTCATCTACAAGCAGTGGCTGAAGGTCCTGGACGCGAAGGGTGAGCCGGCCGACGAGCGGAGCTGGCTCGCGGTCGAACGCGGGGCGCCGTTCACGGTGTGGATACCGGTCGAGGCGCCCGTGGCCGAGCTGCCGTTCCGCAGGATCCAGGGCAAGGACCTGGCCGGCTCGTCCGGGGTGAAGCTTCTCGTCCGGCTGACCGCGCGGACCGTCGGGCTCGGCACCGAGGTCGCCGACGAGCGTTGGTTCGACCTGGAGGCCGGGGACTTCGAACTGGGCCGCTTCGTGCCGCTCCAGCCGGACCTCGACAAGGACGTGTGGCGCTGGGAGGGCTGGTCCGACTTCGACGGACTGACCACCGCCCCCGGACCCGACGGAGACGAGCCCGCCCAGACGTGACCCCGGTTCCCCCGTCCCCCTGGTACCGGCTTCTTCGGCTCCTGCAGCCTTGGGCGCCGCGGGTGTCGCGGGCGCTGCCCTGGGCGTCGCGGGTGTCCTGGGGGTCCCGGGTCCTGGGTGTCGCGGGTGTCCCCGGGTGTCCTGGTGTCGCGGGGTGCCCCCGGGCGTCCCGGGTGTCCCGGGTGTCCCGGGTGTCCCGGGTGTCCTGGGTGTCCTGGGTGTCCCGGGTGTCCTCGGTGTCCCGCGTTTGCGGAGGACACCCAGGACGCCGAGGACACCCAGGCCGGGCCTCGCGCGCGGGCCGTGAGCACCGGCGACCCGGACGAGTCGCTCCCGTCGGCGTCACGCCTCGCGCGCGCGGGCCGCGAAGCGGGCCGCGAACGCGACGACGAGGTCGCGCAGTTCCTCGGGGCGCTCGATGACGAACGGCAGATCGAGGGCCGCGAGCACCGGCGGCAGCCAGTCGAGCCGCTCCACCCGCAGGTCGACGATCAGCCAGCGCCCGGATCCGGGTTCCGCGTCTGGCTCGGACGCCGGGTTCTCCGCGCTCGGCGGTTCCGCGCCTGGCTCGGACGCCGGGTTCTCCGCGCTCGGCGGTTCCGCGTCTGGCTCGGACGCCGGGTTCTCCGCGCTCGCGGGCTCCGCGCCCGGCGCGGACATCGGTTCCTCCACGGTCGCGACGCTCGCGGGAAGCCGGGCCCGGATCTGCTCGACCGTCCCGTCGATCCGCAGGGTCACCTCGTGCCGGTACGCCGCCGTGGCGAACCCGGACAGCACACGGCGCGCCGGATCCGGCTCGTCGACCGCCTCGAACGAACCGGGCAGGGGCCTCGCGCCGGTGACACGGTCGAGCCGGAAGGTCCGCTCCTCCCCGGCTCCGGGGTCCGTCCCGGTGACGTACCACTTGCCCGCGTGGGCCACGACCCCGTACGGGTGCAGCGTGCGGTCGCCGCGCCGCCCGGCGCGGTCGGTGTACCTGAACGAGACCGGCCGGCGGTGACGTACGGCGTCGGCCATGGTGAGCAGGACCTCCGCGTCGGGGCCGGCGAACGCGTCGGCCGGTTCCGTGAACGCGAGGGACTCCAGGACGGTGTCCACCCTGTGGGCCAGGCGCTCGGGCAGCACCCGCCGGATCTTCGCCGCCGCCGTCTCGCCCGCGGGGGTGTTCGTCGTCAGCCCCGCCCGGCGGCCGGCGACCAGACCGAGCAGCACGGCGACCGCCTCCTCCTCGCCGAGCATGAGGGGAGGCAGGCGATAGCCGGGGGCGAGACGGTAACCGCCGTAGCGGCCGCGCACCGCCTCGACCGGCACGTCGAGGTCGATCAGATGCTCCACGTACCGGCGCACGGTGCGCCCGTCGACGCCCAGCCGGTCGGCGAGTTCGGCCATGGTCCGGGTGCCGCCCGACTGCAACAGCTCCAGCAGGGTGAGCACGCGGCCGGTGGGTCGGGACACGGACCGACCTTAACGCGAATAGTGGACCGATTCTGTCCACTATCTGTCCTAGCGTGCGAAGGGCAACGACATCACGACCCCAGGGAGAACGTCATGAATCTCGTCTCGATCCGCGTCATCACCGGCGACGTCGCCCGCCTCGTCGAGTTCTACGAGAAGGTCACCGGACTGCCGGCGACCTGGTCCACCGAGGACTTCGCCGAACTGGAGACCCCCGGTGCCACCCTCGCCATCGCCGGCACCCGCACCGTCCCGCTGTTCGCGCCGGGCTCCTCCCACCCGGCCGACAACCACAGTGTGATCATCGAGTTCCTGGTGGACGACGTGGACCGGGTCCACGCCAACCTGACCGCCTTCGTCACCGACTTCGTCAAGGAGCCCACCACCATGCCCTGGGGCAACCGCTCGCTGCTGTTCCGCGACCCCGACGGCAACCTCGTCAACTTCTTCACCCCCGTCACCCCTGACGCGATCCGGAAGTTCGCCCCTACGCGTCCCGCCTCTTGAGCAGCGCGTAGCCGCCGATCAGGGCCGCGGCCACCCACAGCAGCATGATGCCGAGGCCGCCCCAGGGCCCGTAGGGGGTGTCGTCGAGAGGGGTCACCACCCGGAGGATTCTGCTGCCGGCCTGGTCGGGGAGGTAGCGGCCCACCCTCTTCGTCGCGGACACGGCTCCCAGGATGTTGGAGATCAGGAAGAAGAACGGCATCAGGATGCCGAGCGAGAGCATCGGACTGCGCAGCATCGCCGCGACGCCCATCGAGAAGACGGCGATGAGCGTCATGTAGAGCCCCCCGCCGATCACGGCGCGCAGCACCCCCGGGTCGCTGATCGACGCCTTGTGCGTGCCGAGCGCGGCCTGGCCCACGAAGAACGTGATGAAGCTGGTGACCATGCCGACGGCGAGGGCGAGGCCGGCCGCCACCGCGATCTTGCTGAAGAGGAACGTGCCGCGCTGGGGAACCGCCGCGAGCGAGGTGCGGATCATGCCGGTGCTGTATTCGTTGCCCACGACGAGCACCCCGAACACGATCATCGCGAGCTGGCCCAGTGTCATGCCCGCGAAGCTGATGAACGTCGGGTCGAAGGTGAGCCGGTCCCGCGCGCTCAGGTTGTCCCACTCGTTGTTGGAGAGGAGCGAGATGAGGAGGCCCAGGGCGATCGTGACGACCGCGGCGAGACTCAGCGTCCACACCGTGGACGACACGGACCGGATCTTGGTCCACTCGGACTTGAGGACCTGGGTGGCCGCCATCGTCAGTCCTTCTTCCAGTCGCCGCCCCATTGCGGGGCCGGGGGCGCGCTCGGCGGGCTCGACGAGCTGGGCAGGCTCTGCGGACCCGGCTCGTCGGTGTGCGCGTGGTACTCCACCGACTCCGCGGTGAGCTGCATGAACGCCTCCTCCAGCGAGGCCTGCTGAGGGCTCAGCTCATGCAGCACGATCTGGTGCCGCGCGGCCAGCTCGCCGATGTGCTCCGGCTTCCCGTCGTCCACTTCGAGTGCGCCGCTGCCCGTCCGGACGACGGTGATCCCCGCGCCCTGCAGCACGTCGAGCAGCCGCTCGCGCTGCGGGGAGCGGATCCGGACGTACGAGCGCGAGTTCTGCTGGATGAAGTCGGCCATCGAGGTGTCGGCGAGCAGTCTGCCCTGGCCGATGACGACGAGGTGGTCGGCGGTCAGCGCCATCTCGCTCATGAGGTGCGAGGAGACGAAGACCGTACGGCCCTGCGTGGCCAGGGATTTCATCAGGTTGCGGATCCAGTGGATGCCCTCGGGGTCGAGGCCGTTGACCGGCTCGTCGAACATCAGGATCCGCGGGTCGCCGAGGAGGGCGCCCGCGATGCCGAGCCGCTGGCCCATGCCCAGCGAGAACCCCTTCGCCTTCTTCCGTGCGACCGCGGTGAGACCGACGGTGTCGAGGACCTCGTGCACCCGCGCCTTCGGGATGCCGTTGCTCTGGGCCAGGCAGAGGAGATGGTTGAAGGCACTGCGGCCGCCGTGCATGGCCTGGGCGTCGAGCAGGGCGCCGATGTACTTCAGGGGGTCCTTGAGATGGTCGTAGTGCTGTCCGTCGATCCGTACGTCGCCCGCGGTGGGACGGTCGAGCCCGAGCATCATCCGCATCGTCGTGGACTTCCCGGCACCGTTGGGACCGAGGAAGCCGGTCACGATGCCCGGTCTGACGGAGAAGGTGAGGTTGTTGACCGCCACCTTCTCGCCGTACCGCTTGGTCAGCCCCGCGAGCTCGATCATGCGGCCACGCTAAGACGGCCCCCGGGGGCCTGCCACTTGGGCGAGGACTCCCTCGCGGGCACGACGAGGCCCGCGCCCTCGGGAGAGGGAACGGGCCCTGGTGTCGTGCTGTGCGGTTACCGGTACCGGTGTGCGGTCACCGGGACTGCTGGGCAGGAACCCCGCGAGAGATCGGCTCGTCGTCGGCCGGGCCGGTGGCGGCGGCCACCGCGGCGCCCGTGAGCGTCGCGAGCATCTCGCGGACGTTCGTGAGCTGCGCGTTGATCGAGTCGCGGCGGTTGGTGAGGGCGGCCAGCTCGCGCTCGGATTCCGAGCGGATGCGGTCGGCCTTGGCGTTCGCGTCGGCCACGATGTCCTCGGCCTGGCGCTGAGCCGTCTCCACCGTCTGGCGGGCACGGCGTTCGGCGTCCGTGCGCAGCTTCTCGGCCTCCAGACGGAGCTGCTCGGCGCGGTGCTCGATCTCCGCGAGGCGCTTCTCGGCCTTGGCCTGCCGCGACGCCAGGTCGCGCTCGGACTGCTCGCGGCGCTTGGCGAGGTTCGTCTCGAAGTCGGCGGCGGCCTGGGCGGCCTTGGCACGGGTCTCCTCGAAGAGGGCGTCCGCCTCCTCGCGCTTGGACTGCGCGTCCTTCTGTGCCTCGCCGCGCAGCTGAGAGGCGTCGCTCTTGGCCTTCTCGACGATCCGGACGCCCTCGTCCTCCGCCTTGGACTTGCGGTCCGAGGCGAACGATTCCGCGTCGTTGCGCACCTGCTGAGCCGCCGACTCGGCGAGCTCGCGGTGCTGCTCGGACGCGCGACGGGCCTCCTCGCGCAGGTCCTTGGCCTCCTCCTCGGCGAGGCGGAGGATCTTCTCGACGCGCGCGCCGAGACCCGCGTACGACGGCTCGGCGTCGCTCACCTGGGCCTGGGCGTTCTGCGTTTCGAGATGGAGTTCCTCGATGCGCTTTTCAAGGGCGGTGATACGGGCCAGAGCGCTGTCACGGTCGGAGACGAGCTTCGAGATGCGTTCGTCCACCTGAGCGCGGTCGTATCCACGCCGCACAAGCTCGAAGCCGTAGGGGGAAGTGTCGCTCATGGGGTTCCTGTCGAATGAGACCGGTGAGGTGATAGGTGGAATCCTAGGGGGCAATGCGGTGTGTCATCGAGCGGATACGTGTTTGATCTGGAGAATGACACTCCTTTTGGGTGGCTAGCTGTCGGATGGCTTGCCAGAACCTGTGACAAACCTCCCACAAAGCACGGAATCAGTGCTTCCGGCTAGCTCTCCGACGCCTTGCCACCCGAACGGGCAGCCCCCGCGGCAGCACCCGCCTTCACCCCACCGTCCTTGCCACCCGATGGCGCCTCGAAAGACTCCAACGCTTCCAGGACGTCCTGGACACGGGAGATCTCCGCGTTGATGTCCTCACGCCGGCGGACCAGGACCTCCAGGTCGCGCTTGCCCTCCTCCACGGCGGCCTTCGCCTCCTGGATGGCCTCCGACCTGATCTTCTCGGCCTCGGCGACGAGCGAGGACTTCTTCTGCTCGGCCTCCTTCAGGAGCCCCTCGGCCTTGCGCACCGCGGCGATACGGACCTTGCTCGCCTCGGAGTTCGCCTCCGCCAGCAGATCCTTGGCCTTCGCGTCGGCCTCGGCGAGCTGGTCCTCGGCGGCCTTGATGAGCGCGTCGCACCGGTCACCCGCGTTCTTCATCGCCTCGGACGACTCACGGCGGGCCCGCTCGTGCAGATCCTCGATCTCGGACGTGACGCGGTCGCGCAGCTCCTCCGCGCGCTCCCGGATCGCCGTGGCGTCCCGGCGCGCGCCGATCAGCAGCTCGTCCGCGTCCGTACGGGCCCGCTCCACGAGGGTGTTGCCCTCGACGGTCGCCTCCGAGACGAGCCGCTCGGCCTCGCCCCGCGCCACGCCGACCATCGTGTCGGCCTGCGACTCGGCGTCCGCCGTCGTCTTCTGCGCGCTCTGCTGCGCCTCGGAGAGCAGCTTGTCCGCCTCGGAAGCCGTCTCGGAGATGAGCGTGTCGACCTGCTCGGCCGCCTCGGAGCGCCGCTTGTTGGCTTCCTGACGGGCCGCGTCCAGCGTGCGCTCGGCCTCCTCGCGCGCCGCCGCCGTGCGCCGCTCGGCCTCCTCCGTCGCCCGCGCCTTGAAGCGCTCGGCCTCGGTGCGGATCCGCTCGGAGTGCTGCTGCGCGGAACCGACCGCATCGGCGGCCTCGGCGCGCAGCCGCTCCGCGTCACCGGTCGCGTCCGAGATGAGCTTCTCGGCCTTGGCCACGGACTCGGCGCGTACCCGCTCGGCCTCGGCCGCGGTCTCGATCCCGAGCCGCTCGGCCTCCGCCGTCGCCTCGGTGATGAGCGTGTCCACCTGCGCGGCCGCGTCCGAACGGATCCGGTTCGCGTCCTCCCGGGCGTCCGCACGGGTGCGCGCGGCGTCCTGGTCGGCGTTCGCGATGGCGTCCGACACCTCGGTGCGCACCCGCTGGGCGTGGTCGGCCGCGTCCGAACGCATCCGCTCCGCCTCGGCGATCGCCTCCGCGACCGTGCGCTCCGCGAGGGCGCTCGCGGCCTCCGACGCCTCGCTCGCCTCGCGCCGTACCCGTGCCGCGTCCTCGGACGCCCGCTCGCGCTCGGCGTAAGCGTCGGCGCGGACCCGGTCCGCCTCCTCCTGCGCCTCGGTGCGCGTACGGTCCGCCACGTGCTCGGCGGCCGAGCGCAGCCCGGTGATCTCCTCCTGGGCCTGCTCGTGCAGCCCCGCCACGGAGTCGCGCACCTGCTGCGCGGTCTGCTCGGCGTTGGAGACCATCTCGGTCGCGCGCCGGTCCGCCTCCTCGACCAGCCGTACGGCCTCGGTCTGGGCCTCCTCGACGCGCTTGCGCGCGGAGGCGAGCAGTTCCTCGCTCTGCTCGCGGGCCCGCTCACGCTCCTGGTCGGCCTCCTGGCGTGCCGAACCGAGGGTCTCCTCGGCCTCGCGGCGGCGCCGGGCGGCCTCCTCCTGGGCGGCGGCCAGCGTCTCGGCACCCTCGGTCGCCAGACGCTCGGCCGCGGCCTGGGCCTCGCTCCGCACCCGGTCGGCGCTGTCCTGGGCCTCCGCCTTCAGCCGCTCGGCCTCCGCCGCGGCCTCCGAACGCAGCCGTACGGCGATGGCCTCGCCCTCGGCCCGGGACGCCGACGCGTCCCCCGCGGCCTCGTCGCGCAGCCGGTCGGCCTCCGTCTCGGCCTGCGCCTGGAGCGTACGGATGCGCTCGGCGGCCTCCGAACGCAGCCGGTCGGTCTCCTCGGCGGCCTCGCGGCGGATCCGCTCGGCTTCCGCACGCGCTTCCGTCAGCGCCTGCTCGGCGGAGGTGAGACGGTCCTCGGCCTCCGTGTGCAGCCGGGCAAGACCCTCGGCGGCCTCGGCCTGACGGGCCGCTATGGCCCGCTCGGTGTCCTCGCGCTGCCGCTCGGCGGCCCGCTCCGCGTCGGCCGCGATCGTCTCGGCCTGCTCGACGGCGTCCGCGCGGTGCTTCTCGGCCTCCCCGCGGGTCCGCTCCAGCGTCTCCTCGGCCTGCCGGCGCAGGTTCGTGGCGCGCTCGATGGCCTCGGTGCGGACCTTCTCGCTGTCGGCCGTGGCGGCCTGGCGGAGCTCGTCCGCGTCCGCCTTCGCCTTGCCGAGCAGCTCCTCGGCGGTCCGGGCCGCCTCCTCGATCTGCTGGACGGCTTCGCGCCGGGCCTCGGCACGGATGCGCTCGCCCTCGGCGACCGCGTCCGAACGCAGCTGCTCGGCGTCACCGCGCAGCCGCCGCGCCTCCTCCTGGAGCTCGACCGTCTTGGCGCGGTACTCCTTGGTGTCGTCCTTCGCCGTGCCCTTGAGCTGCTCGGCGATGTCGTGCGCCTCGGCGCGCAGCCGGTCGGCCTCGGTCTCCGCCTCGGTGCGGATCCGCTCGGCCTCCTCGGCCGCCGCCTTCGTGGTCCTCTTGGCCTCGTCGGAGGCGCGGTTGAGCACGTCCTCGGCGGTCCGGGCGGCCTTGGCGAGCTGGGAGGCGGTCTCCTCGGCGGTGAGGCTGCGGGCGCTGTCCTCGGCCTCGGCGACGATCGTCTCGGCCTTCGAACGGGCGTCGGCGACGATCTGCTCGGCCTCGGACTTGGTGGTCTCGGCCTCCTTGGTGGCCTCGCTGACCAGCCGGGCGACCTGCTCCTTGGCCGTCCGCGTGCGCTGCTCGTTGACCGACTCGGCACCGGCGACCGTCTTGGCCGCGGCCTCCTTGGCCTCGTTGAGGACCTTGTCGGCCTCGGCCTGCGCCTCGCGCAGCGCGTTCTCGGCTGCGCTCATCCGCTGCTCGGCGGCCCGGCTCAGCTCGGTGGCCTGACGGCGGGCGTTGTCCGATTCGTTGGCCGTGGAGCTGCGCAGCTGCTCGGCGTGGTCGGTGGCCTCCTGGGCCTGCGTCGACGCGGCGTTCAGCAGCCGCTCGGCGTCCGTGCGGGCCCGGCGCAGCAGCGCCTCGGCCTCGGCGCGGGTCGCCTCGGCGTCGTTGGTGAGCCGCTGGCGGGCCTCGGCGGCGACCCGCTCGGCCTCCGCGCGGGCCGCGGCGAGCGCCTGCTCGGCCTCGGCACGCGACTCGTCCAGCAGACGGCGGGCCTGGGACTCGGAGCGGGCGCGGAGCTGCTCCGCCCACGCCACGTTCTCGTTGACGTGCGATTCGACGGTCTGCCGGCGCTCGGCCAGCTCCTGGTCGAGCTGCTGACGGCGGGTGACCGCCTCCTGGTGCAGCTCCGCCTGGAGCCGGGCGGCCTGCTCGGCGTGCTCCTGGAGGATGCGCTGGGTCTGCGCCCGGGCCTGGCTGATCTCGCGCTCGGCGTCGACGCGCAGCTGGTCGGCCTGCATCTGGGCATTACGGAGCATCTGCTCGGCCTGATAGCCGATGTCGGCCCCGTCGTAGGCAGGACGGGTCGCCAGACTGCGGCGCGCCTCATGCAGCTTGGCGCGCAGCACCTCGACCTGATAGCCGAGGTCCTCGGCGTGCTGGACGGCCTTCTCCCGCTCGGTCTTCAGCCGTTCCATCTCGGCCTCGAACCGAGAGAGGTGGTCGACGTCAGCCGCCGGCTCTCGCTCCTGGCGTTCGTAGCCCCGCACTGCGCGGTCCCATCCGTCCCCTGGTCGCAAGTAAATCCGAACGAGCACCGTTCTTCCGCCGAACGGGGCCCCCGGGGAATGGTGTCAGATCAACGGCTGAGCACGGGCTGCTGCCCCGACGCTCGCCCCCCGAAACCTGGACCCCGGCCCTTGGTCCCGCTCGCCGGAAGGCGCCGGGACCACGGCCGTCCCCCTCGAAAGGCGACGGCCGACCCCAACCCTACCGGCCCAGATATACGGAGGTCAGTGCTCAGCCGACTCAACCGCCGCCGAAGTGACCAGTTCTGTCAGTACTCCGTGGCAATCCTTGGGGTGGAGGAACGTGATCCGGGACCCCATGGACCCGGTCCGGGGCTCGTCGTAGAGGACTCGGACGCCCTTGTTCCGGATGTCCGCGGCGTCGCCGTCGACGTCCGCGGTGCCGAAGGCGATGTGATGCACGCCCTCGCCGTTCTTGGCCAGCCACTTGCCCACGGCCGAGTCCTCGCGGGTGGGTTCGAGCAGCTGGAGGTAGGAGGCGCCGCCGTCGGACGTCTCGTTGATCTTGAGCATGGCCTCCCGGACGCCCTGCTCCTCGTTGATCTCGGAGTGGAAGACTTCGAAGCCGTACGTCGCACGGTAGAACTCGACAGTGGCGTCGAGGTCGAAACAGGCGATCCCGATGTGGTCGATTCGCGTCAGCATGGAGTCAGTGCAGCGCTCCTGGCGTGGTTACGCAACGTGCGCGCGATCACACTGCGGGCCGGATGACGGTTGGCCTACCGCTCAGTACATTCTCAGTAAACCCTCGTTCACTCCTCGGCTGTGCAAGCCGGTAAGGGGATCGCACCTCATGTCTGGAACGAACAGCAGTACCTCGGTTATCGTCGCGGGCGCCCGTACGCCCATGGGACGGTTGCTGGGCTCGCTGAAGTCCTTCTCCGGGGCCGACCTCGGCGGCTTCGCGATCAAGGCCGCCCTCGACCGTGCGGGCATCGGCGGCGACCAGGTGCAGTACGTGATCATGGGCCAGGTGCTCCAGGCCGGGGCAGGGCAGATCCCGGCACGCCAGGCCGCCGTCAAGGCGGGCATCCCGATGAGCGTCCCGGCCCTGACCATCAACAAGGTGTGTCTCTCCGGCCTCGACGCCATCGCCCTCGCGGACCAGCTCATCCGCGCCGGCGAGTTCGACATCGTCGTCGCCGGCGGCCAGGAGTCCATGACGAACGCCCCGCACCTGCTCCCGAAGTCCCGTGAGGGATACAAGTACGGCGCGATCGAGATGCTCGACGCCATGGCGTACGACGGTCTGACGGACGCCTTCGAGGGCATCGCCATGGGCGAGTCCACGGAGAAGCACAACACCCGCCTCGGGATCCAGCGCCCGGCGCAGGACGAGATCGCCGCCCTCTCCCACCAGCGCGCGGCCGCCGCCCAGAAGAACGGCATCTTCGAGGCGGAGATCACACCCGTCGAGATCCCGCAGCGCAAGGGCGAGCCCGTCGTCTTCAGCAAGGACGAGGGCATCCGCGCCGAGACGACCGCCGAGTCGCTCGGCAAGCTGCGCCCCGCCTTCGCCAAGGACGGCACCATCACCGCCGGCACCTCCTCGCAGATCTCGGACGGCGCGGCCGCCGTGGTCGTGATGAGCAAGGCCAAGGCGCTGGAGCTCGGTCTTGAGTGGATCGCGGAGATCGGCGCCCACGGCAATGTGGCGGGGCCGGACAACTCCCTGCAGTCGCAGCCCTCGAACGCGATCCTGCACGCCCTGAAGAAGGAGGGCCTGGAGGTCGAGGACCTCGACCTGATCGAGATCAACGAGGCCTTCGCGGCGGTCGCGGTCCAGTCGATGAAGGACCTCGGGGTGTCCACGGAAAAGGTGAACGTCAACGGTGGCGCCATCGCCCTCGGTCACCCGATCGGCATGTCCGGCGCCCGGGTCGTGCTGCACCTCGCCCTCGAACTGAAGCGGCGCGGCGGCGGTGTGGGCGCGGCCGCCCTGTGCGGCGGCGGCGGTCAGGGCGACGCGCTGATCGTGCGGGTGGCCAAGGCCTGACCCGCGTTCGACCGACCGACCTCTCGTGAACGGAGCTGTGATGCAGGACGTCTCCTCGCTGGTGACCCAGGCCAGGGAAGGACGGCCGCGGGCGGTGGCCCGGCTGATCTCCCTCGTGGAGGGAGCGGCACCACAGCTCCGTGAGGTCATGGCCGCGCTGGCCCCGCTGACCGGCAACGCGTACGTGGTGGGCCTCACCGGCTCGCCCGGCGTCGGCAAGTCGACGTCGACGTCGGCGCTGGTGACGGCCTACCGGCGGCAGGGCAAGCGGGTCGGTGTCCTCGCCGTCGACCCGTCCTCGCCGTTCTCCGGGGGCGCGCTGCTGGGCGACCGTGTCCGGATGTCCGACCACGCCTCGGACCCGGGCGTCTACATCCGCTCGATGGCGACGCGCGGCCATCTCGGCGGACTGGCCTGGTCGGCCCCCCAGGCGATCCGCGTCCTGGACGCGGCGGGCTGCGACGTGATCCTGGTGGAGACCGTCGGCGTCGGCCAGTCGGAGGTGGAGATCGCCTCCCAGGCCGACACCTCCGTCGTCCTCCTCGCCCCCGGGATGGGCGACGGCATCCAGGCCGCCAAGGCGGGAATCCTGGAGATCGGTGACGTGTACGTCGTCAACAAGGCGGACCGTGACGGTGCCGACGCCACCGCCCGCGAGCTCAACCACATGCTCAGCCTCGGTGAGTCCCGGCGTCCGGGGGACTGGCGCCCGCCGATCGTCAAGACCGTCGCCGCGCGCGCCGAGGGCATCGACGAGGTCGTCGAGGCCCTGGAGAAGCACCGGGCGTGGATGGAGGAGCACGGCGTACTGACCGAGCGCCGGCTCGCCCGGGCCTCCCAGGAGGTCGAGACGATCGCGGTCACGGCGTTGCGCCGGCGGATCGGCGACCTCCATGGCGACCGCCGACTGAGCGCCCTCGCGGAGCGCATCGTCGCGGGCGAACTGGACCCCTACCGAGCCGCCGACACCCTGATCGAGGGCCTGACGGAGAGCTGAGCACGCCGACGCGAGCCGGCCCGGCCTCTGCTCCGGGCACACACTCCGGAGCCGCCGCGCGCACTCCGGGCCGTAGTCGGCGCGGTGCGCCCCGGCGCGATGTGGCACAGCTCGGCGCGCGCCGTGCGTTCCCAGGGGGCCACCGCAGCGCGGTGAGCTTCGGGGTGCCGACGAGCCCGGCTGTGCCGTGTCGCACGGCACGGCGCCCGCCGAAGCGGTGC
Source organism: Streptomyces sp. NPDC091209 (assembly GCF_044757755.1). Classification (NCBI taxonomy): domain Bacteria; kingdom Bacillati; phylum Actinomycetota; class Actinomycetes; order Kitasatosporales; family Streptomycetaceae; genus Streptomyces; species Streptomyces sp. NPDC091209. The sequence goes on from NZ_JBIVVR010000016.1 coordinate 130,613, forward strand.
ACACCCGTCCCACAGTCCGAGATAGCACCTCGCACCACCCACACTCCCCTCTGACGCCGCCGCCGACGTCGAACCGCGCGCCGGGACGGTACGAGGCCGTCCGGCTTCCCTCCCGGGCGGAGCCCTGCGACGCGCGCCGCGAAGGCGATCAGCGGACGGGCGGAGTTGATGCGACGGTGCTCCCGGCGCGCGCCCGTGCGGGGCACCGCCGTGCGGTCCCGGGGCGCCGAGCCGCGCGGGTGGCCCCTGGGGGCGGCGCTGCGGTGCGGTGCCGTGCGGCGACGGCACCGGGCGGAGTTGATGCGGTGGTGCTCCCGGCGCCCGGCGCCCGCCGGGTGCTTGGGCTGTCCGTTGCGAGGCGGTGTCCTGCGGACGCAGGGCCGGGAGGCGACGGAGGCGGCGGAGGCGGCGGAGGCTGTGCCGCGTGCCGCGTGCCGCGTGCCGCGTGCCGCGTGCCGCGTGCGGGTGCCGGGTAGCCGGGCCGTGGGGCCCGCGGTGGCGTCCAGCGGGGCGTGTGTGCTCCGGGGGCTGGGTCAGGCGGTGTCGAGCGGGACGGTGCTGGTCCGGGTAGCGCGGTCGGGAAATACCTGGCCGACCCTCCGTGGCCGCTGTTACCTTGGGCGGCATGTTCCTCCTCTTGGCATAGGGCCCGCCCAGGCCCGCGACGTGAACGCAGCACCGTGGCTGCGGCGTCGCGGCACTCCGGCGACCCCTGTCCCGCCTCGCTGTTGAGGAACTCCACCCATGTCTGCGTCACCTTCGCGGCCGTCCTACGCCGCGCTCTTCCGCATTCCCCACGCCCGCCGCACCTTCGCGGCGGCCATGACCGGCCGTCTGTCGTACGGCGTGGTCTCCCTGGCCATGATGCTCACCGCCACCCGCGCCACCGGCTCGTACGCCGTGGCCGGCACGGTCATGGCGCTGTTCGGCGCGATGAGCGTGTTCCTGTCGCCCGCGCGGGCGGCGCTGATCGACCGGTACGGCGCCCGCCGTGCCCTGGTCCCCATGGCCTCGCTGTACGCGGGCCTGCTCACCGTGTTCGCGGCCACGGCCTGGCGGCCCGGCGCACCGGCCGCGGCGATCGGCGCGCTGGCGGTCGCCGCGGGCGCCTGCACACCCCCGCTCGGCCCCACGATGCGCGCCGTGTGGGGCGAAGTGGTCCAGGACGAACGGCTGTTGCAGCGCGCGTACGGCCTCGACGGTGTCGTCGAGGAGATCCTGTTCGTCTCCGGACCGCTGCTCGTCGGCGCGGTCGTCCAGGTGGCGCCGCCTGCCGCGGCGGTCGCGCTGAGCGCCCTGCTGGTGTGGTCGGGAACCCTGGCGTTCGTTCTGTCCCCGGTCGTGGCGGGCGTCCGTCCGGCCGCGGCGAAAGCGGCCGGGGCGACACGCGGCGGCCGCCGGTGGCGCGGCGGACGGGCCCTCGCCCAGCCCGTCGTCGTCGCGCTCGGCGTCGGCCTGTCCCTGGGCGCCGTCGACCTCCTGGTCATGGCGTTCGCCGGGCGGCATCACCACGGCGCGGGCGCGGTGGCCTGGGTGCTGGCCGCGCTGTCGCTGGGCAGCGCGCTGGGCGGCGTGCTGAACGGCGCGGTCGACTGGCGTACGGCCCCCGGCGTACGGCTGCCACTGCTGGCCGGCTGCCTGGGCCTCACGCTGCTCGCCGCGGGGCTCGCCCCCGGCCTCGGCACGCTGACGGTGGCCGTCGCCTGCGCCGGTTTCTTCGTCGCCCCGGCTCTTACGACGTCCTATCTGATGGCCGACGCGGCCGCCCCGCCCGGCTTCCGCACCCAGGCCGGAGCCTGGGTCAACACCGCGGTGAACGCGGGGAGTTCGGGCGGCTCCGCCGGCGCGGGCCTGCTGGTGGGCCGGCTGCCCCTGGGGCTGTGCTTCGCGTTCTCGGGGGCACTGGCGCTGGCGGCGGCCCTGGTCTGCGCGCGAAGCGCGAGAACCCCGCGTCCGGAAGCGGACGCGGGGCACCGTGCGGCCGGGAGCGCGCCCCCCGTCGAACCGGACGGCGCGCAACTCCCGTGCTAGTCCTACGGCTTGCCGCGCTGTCCCAGCAGGTGCTCGGCGATCGGCCGCAGCGACTTGTGCAGGTCCTCCAGCGCCTCGGGTGACACCAGATCGATGAAGTGCCGTCGTACGGACGTCACATGATGCGGCGAGACCTTCTTCATCGTCTCCATGCCGTGCTCGGTGAGGACCGCGTAGAGCCCTCGCCGGTCGGACTCGCAGTTCTCGCGGCGCACCAGGTCCGCGTTCTCCATGCGCGTGATCTGGTGCGAGAGGCGGCTCTTGGACTGGAGGGTGGCGGACGCCAGATCGCTCATCCGCATGCGTACGCCCTCCGACTCGGAGAGGTTCACCAGGATCTCGTAGTCGTTCATCGTCAGCCCGAACGGCTGAAGGTCCCTTTCGAGCTGGTACGTCAACAGCCTGTTGACCTCCAGGTGGGTGCGCCAGGCGCACTGCTCCGCATCGGTCAGCCAGCGCGTGGCCGTCTCGGTCTCCATGAATGAAGTCTACCTAAAATGTTGAAAGGCGAACTAGTGAGGGGTTATGTGACCGTGCGCACACGTTCGATGCGCGTTCGATGTCACACTCCGCAGACTACCGCTCACAGCCCGAAGCGACGCTGGAGGTCCCCCAGCTGTCCGGGAAGGCGCGGTGCGCCGGCTTGCCCTCCGTGCTGACCGGGCACCCCTCCCGCGCCGGGCACTCCGGCCTGGTGCGGGACCGCCCCCGTGGCCTGCTCCGCCATCAGGATCTCGGTGGACTGGAGCAGCACCGTGCCGGCCCCGACGAACTCGAACTGGTGCTCCTCGCCCGAGGCCCCTCCGAGGCCCGTCATCGCACGTAGACCGCCCATCACGCCTGTCATGTACCCATGGTCGTAGTGGTGGCACGGGGACGGGCAGTCCGCCCACCCGACGAGGGCCTGCGGGTCCACCCTGATCGGGGGTTCCATGAACACCACCGGACCGTTCGACGCGGCCACGAACTTGCCGGTTCCGATCAGGGTCAGAAAGCCCGGCACGATCGACTGCTTGAGCGCGAGACTTGGCTGAAAAGCGAGCAAGTTGCCCGAGCGAATGGTCAGGTTGCCGTCGTCGAGGTCGTACGAATTCACGTCGAAGGCCCGGTCGGCGAGCAGCATCTTGCCCGAGCCCTGCGCCACGACCCAGTCGCTCGCGTGCAGAGGCGAATGAAAAGACGTACGGACAAGACGGTCAAGTCGGCCGTGCCCGATGCCGTTGAACTCCATCGATCCGTAGTAGGCGATCATCTTGCCCTTCTGCAGGAACCACTCGCTTCCCTTGAGCTCCACGCAGAAGGTGTATTTGTTGACATTGTCGTCGACCGGCAGCGACATCGGATCGTGGATCACCGGGCCGCCGGGGGCTCCGTACCCGCTCACAGCTTCTCCTCCGAGGCCTGGACGTACACCGAACCGCTTCCGCTCAGCTCCAGCTGGAACGCCTCGCCCGAACCGCGGCCCACCATGTCGCGCCAGCCCAGCGCGGTGGACAGCTTGTTGCGCACGTCGCCGTGGTGCGCCACGTACGCCTGCGGGTCGACGTGCACCGTCCGCTGCGGGGTGATCGGGACCTCGAAGACTCCGCCGTGCGCCATGACGGCCACCGCGCCGTGCCCCTTGAGCGTGGTCGTGAAGAGCCCCTGGCCCGTCACCTGGCCCCGCACCATGCCCATCACGCCGCCCTGCGAGCCGAGGAACATCGTGCCCTGCTGCAGCGCCCCGTCGAAGGCCAGCAGCCGGTCCGCCTCGACGTACAGCGTGTCGCCCGTGAGGCTGATCACGTGGACGTGGTGGCCGCCGTGCCCGAAGAGCACGGTGCCGGCGCCCTCGACGGTCATCAGGGGAGTCGCCTCGTTGGCCAGCCGGCGGCCGATCATCGACATCACGCCGCCCTGCCCGCCCTGGATGTTGGGCGTGAACGACACCTCGCCCTTGTACGCGAGCATCGCGCCGCGCTGACTGAACAGCCGCTGGCCCGGCACCACCGTCGCCTCGACCATCTTCGAGTTCACCTCGCGGAACGGCATGTCACACATCCCCCGCGATCGTGTTGCGCTCACTGGGCTGGACGTAGACCAGCCCGTCGCCCTCGAAGCGCATCTGGAACGCCTCGCCACCGCCCTCGCCGAGGAACGTGCGGAACGTCACACCGGACTGCAACGACTGGCGCACGTTGCCCTGATGCGCGATGTACGCCCCGGGGTCGACCGTCAGCGGGTACCGGTCGCTGACCCGCAGCACCACCGCGGTCCCGTCCGACATGATCGCCGCCTGGCCGTGGCCCTCGACGGTGGTCGTGAACAGTCCGTTGCCCTGCGAGGCGCCGCGCAGGCCCGTGAATGTCGTGCCCGTGCGCAGACCCGCGTCCGTGGCGAGCAGATTGCTCGACTCCACGTACAGCTTGTCCCCCTGAAGAGCCACCAGGTTGATCTCCGAGGCCCGGTCCGCGAACCAGCAGGTGCCGTGCCCCTTCACCTCCATCACCGTCATCTGCTCACCGGTGAGGCGCCGGGTCACCATCCCCCGGATCCCCTCACCGCCCCCGCTGAGCTTCTTGAAGGCCATCTGACCGTCGTACGCGACCATGGAGCCGTTCTTCGCCTTCACGGCGTCCCCGGTCATGTCGACGGCCAGCACCTTGCTGCCCTGAAGTCGAAACATCGCCACGGTGTGAAGGTAGCCGCAGTGCCGGACCGCGGACAGAGTCCAGAGGTGGATCTCACCCCTGAGCCGACCCCTAAGGGCCCCGGAACCGGGATCGCGCCCTTCGGATGCCACAATGTCCGGGACGCTTGTGCGTGCGTTCACAAGGAAGCGTTCCCCCCGACAGCGAATCCCACCGAAGGTGACCCGTGGACATAAAGACCGCCACCGCACTCCGCCGGCTCCGTCTGGTCTCGGCGCCCGAAGCCGTTTCCTTCCTGCTGCTGCTCGTCTGCTCGGTGCTGAAGCGGACCACGGACTTCAACGCCGTCCCCGTCATGGGCGCGGTCCACGGCGTCCTCTTCATCCTGTACGTGATCTTCTGGGCGGACGCCTGGAACCGCACCCGGTGGAGCGCCGGTACCGGCGTCCTCTACTTCGTCCTCTCCGTCCTGCCCACCGGCGGCTTCTTCGCCGAGCGCAAGCTCAAGCGCGAGACCGAGGACGCGGTCATCGCGTCCCGCGCCCGCAAGGAAGGGGTCGTGAACGCATGATCGTCGCGTTCTCCGTGACACCGCTCGGTGTCGGCGACGACGTGGGGGAGTACGTCGCCGACGCCGTCCGTGTCGTCCGTGAGTCCGGCCTGCCCAACCGCACCGACGCGATGTTCACCTCGATCGAAGGTGACTGGGACGAGGTGATGGCCGTCGTCAAGCGTGCCGTGGCCGTCGTCGAGGAACGCGCGCCCCGCGTCTCGCTCGTCCTCAAGGCGGACATCCGCCCCGGCGTGACCGACGGCCTCACCTCCAAGGTGGAGACAGTGGAGCGACACCTGTCGGCGTGAGGGTATGACGGCACGTCGGCACGACGGGCATGACCCCGGGCGCACGCCCCGTACCGAGAACCCCGGTCCCCAGGACCGGGGTTCTTTCGTGTCCCGGGCGGGCGGGGACGAAAGACCACCCGCCCGCACGCCCCCGCACCCAACCGGACGCGCCCCGTTCGACACGTCGTCAAAACTCCACTTATGTGTGGGTACCAGCCAGAACGATCGCGGGGCACGTTCCACCACTGGAGGGCGATGTGCGGCCCGAGGGCTACGACTACGACACCTGCAGCCGACTCGCCGGACCCCTGACCCAGCCGTCCGGCACCGGCTACCGGGTGCAGTACACCCAGCTCCTCTCGCGAGAACCGCACCGGAAAAGGGCCGTCCTGCTGATGACCCTCGCGCCCGTCCTCACCGGCGCGCTCCTCGTCTACCTCGTGTGGCCCACCCACTGGGTGGAGCGCGCAGGCGGCGAGCCCTGGCTGATCGCCCTCGACACCACCATGCTCGTCGCCATCGCCCTGATCGAGTTCTTCATGGTCGTCAACGTCATGAGCATCGCCCACGCGGCGATGGTCGCGCGCGACCCCGTTCCCGTCCTCCCCGCGCAGGGGACCCGGGTCGCGTTCCTCACCACCTACGTCCCGGGCAAGGAACCCCTCGCCACGCTCCGGGCCACCCTCGAAGGCGCGGTCGGGCTCACCCACACCGGTCCCCTCGACGTCTGGCTCCTCGACGAGGGCGACGACGAGCAGGCCAGGGCCCTGTGCGCCGAGCTGCGGGTGAGGCACTTCACCCGCAGGGGGGTGCCCGAGTGGAACCGCCCCGAGGGACGACACAAGGCCCGCACCAAGCACGGCAACTACAACGCGTGGCTCTCCCTTTACGGTCACGCGTACGATTTCTTCGCCTCCGTCGACACCGACCATGTCCCGCTGCCCGGATTCCTGGAGCGGATGATGGGCTACTTCCGGGACCCCGACGTGGCGTTCGTCGTCGGCCCCCAGGTGTACGGGAACTACGAGAACCCCGTCACCAAGGCCGCCGAGTCCCAGCAGTTCCTCTTCCACGCCCTGATCCAGCGCGCCGGCAACCGCTACGGCTCGCCCATGTTCGTCGGCACCAACAACGTCGTCCGCATCGCGGCCCTCAAGCAGATCGGCGGGCTGTACGACTCCATCACCGAGGACATGGCCACCGGGTTCGAACTGCACCGGCACCGGAACCCGCGGACGGGCCGGCACTGGCGGTCCGTCTACACCCCGGACGTCCTCGCCGTCGGCGAAGGCCCCTCCTCCTGGACCGACTTCTTCACCCAGCAGACCCGCTGGTCGCGCGGCACCTACGAGACCCTGTTCAAGCAGTACTGGAAGGCACCGTTCACCATGCCTCCCGGCCGGCTGTTCTCGTACACCCTGATGCTCCTCTACTACCCGATGACCGCCGTCAACTGGCTTCTGGGCATGCTCAGTTGCTTCCTCTTCCTGTGGTTCGGGGCCTCCGGGACACAGGTCACGGCCTCCCTGTGGCTGATGCTCTACAGCGACGCCGCCGCCCTCCAGATCTGCCTGTACCTGTGGAACCGACGGCACAACGTCTCGCCGCACGAACCCGAGGGATCCGGCGGCCTGGCCGGCATGGCGATGTCGGCACTGTCGGCCCCCATCTATCTGAAGTCGCTGGGTGAGGCCCTGATACGGCGCCCCAGCCGGTTCGTCGTCACCCCGAAGGGCGGCGCCAGCCCCGACCGGCTCTCGACCTTCCGCGTCCACCTCGGCTGGGCCGCGCTGCTCGCCGTCTCGCTCGGCGCGTCGGCCGTCCTCGGCCACACGCACGCGGCCATGCGGACCTGGGCGCTGCTGGCCATGGGCATCGCCCTCGCGCCGGTCGCGGTCTGGGCCCACACCCGCGTCGCGGGGCGCCGGACCAGGCTCGTACTGCCCGCCCCCGCCCGGGTCCCCGGCGGCAAGGAACCGGTGCCCGCCGCGGTCGCCACCCCCGTCACGGTCACCGGCTCCACGACAGGAGGTACCTAGGCCATGGCGCACCGGCCCTCCAGGCAGACGAAGAAGACGAAGAAGACGCTGCTCGGCATCACGGGAATCGCCGTCCTCGCGGGACTCAACGCCCCGGCCGCGCTCGGCTTCGCCGGGGAGCAGTACTACGAGTACAAGATCTCCCGGCCCGCCTACCAGGCGAAGTACGGCTCGTGGAGCGGCGTCGACATCCCCGCGGAGTACCGCACCAACGCGATCCACGCGGCCCTGCTGCACACCGGGAAGGTGCTCATCGTCGCCGGGTCGGGCAACGAACAGAAGAAGTTCGACGCGGGGTCCTTCGACACGGTCCTGTGGGATCCGAGGACGGACACCTTCAAGAGGATCCCCACCCCGGACGATTTCTTCTGCTCCGGACACGCCCAGCTCCCCGACGGCAGACTGCTCGTGGCCGGCGGCACCGCCCGCTACGAACGGCTGGACGGCGAGGTCGTCCGGGCCGGCGGCGGCATGCGCGTGAAGAACGAGAACCCCGACAGGGCCATCGTCCTCAAGAAGGGCACCGTCTTCCGCTCACCCGCCGGCGTCGACTACGTCAGCAGGGCCGACGTGACGGTCCCCAGGGCCAGTCGGAACCAGGTCATCACGTACGACAGGGCCGGCGTCATGCAGCCGTGGAAGACCGAGGTCACCGCCGGCGAGGCCCGTGTCTTCGTGGAGGCGGAGGAGAAGGGACCGGGGGCGGTCACCGACCGGCAGGCCCAGTACGAGATCGTCGGCCTGCGCGGCGAGGACGCGTCCAACACGTACGGCCTCTCGGAGAAGATCACCCTGGCGAAGCAGGACTTCCAGGGCATCAGGGCCGCCTACGAGTTCGACCCGAAGGCCGAGAAGTACATCCCCGTCGCCCCGATGGCCAAGGCCCGCTGGTACCCGACCCTCGTCGGACTCGACGACGGACGGGTCCTCGCCGTCTCCGGCCTCGACGACGTCGGGGTCATCGACCCCGGCGACAACGAGATCTACGACCCGGTGACGAAGAAGTGGAGCCCCGGCCCGCACCGCTACTTCCCCACCTATCCGGCCCTCTTCCTCACCAAGGGCGGCAAACTCTTCTACCCGGCCTCCAACGCCGGATACGGACCCGCCGACCAGGGCCGCGAGCCGGGCCTGTGGGACCTCGGGACCAACACGTTCCAGAAGGTGCCCGGCCTGCGGGACGCCGACCGGACGGAGACCTCCGCCTCGCTCCTGCTCCCGCCCGCGCAGGACCAGAAGGTGATGATCCTCGGCGGCGGAGGCGTCGGCGAGTCCCGGAAGTCCACCGCCCGCACCGCCGTCGTCGACCTCAAGAAGGCCGGCCCGGTCTTCCAGGACGGCCCCGACCTTCCCCAGGGCACGCGCTATCTGAACAGCGTGATCATGCCGGACGACTCCGTCTTCACCACCAACGGCTCCAAGGACTACCGAGGCCGCGGCGCCAGCAACATCCTCAAGGCGCAGTTCTACGATCCCAAGGCCAACGCCTTCCACGAGGCGGCGTCCCCGCGCGTGGGCCGCAACTACCACTCCGAGGCGCTGCTCCTGCCCGACGGCCGGGTCGCCACCTTCGGCTCCGACCCGCTGTTCGACGACCGGCGGAACACCAAACTGGGCCACTTCGAACAGCGCATGGAGGTCTTCACCCCGCCCGCCCTGCACCGCAACGGCAAGAACCGTCCGGTGCTCGGCCGGGGCCCCGAGGAACTCGACGGGAACCACCGGGCGACGTTCGCCACCGACCACCCGGAACGGGTCGTCAAGGCGCGGCTGATGCGCCCCAGCGCCGTCACCCACACCACGGACGTCGAGCAGCGGTCGATCGAACTGGGGCTGACGAAGACCGCGGACTCGGTCACCGTCGACGTACCGCGGGACCCCGCGCTGGTGCCGCCCGGCTGGTACATGCTGTTCGTGACGGACGCCCAGGGCACGCCGTCCGAGGCGAAATGGATCCACGTCAGGTGACGGCGTACGACGGTCGGACGCCGGGACAGAGGGACGGGCGGGCAGCCGGGCGGGCAGGTGTCGGCCGTCCTCAGCCGGTGGAATCGCGTGCCAGTTCCAGGGCGTAGTCCGGCCACCACCGGCCGGCCGCCGGTCCGCCCCCGCATTCTCCGTCCGACTCGCCCGGCCGTTTGATCCACAGGTAGGCGTCCAGGACCGGTTCGCCGGTGGCCGTGGTCGGCGGGGTGCCCAGCGCCCGGCCCGGCGGGTTGCACCAGACGCCCTCCAGCGGGCCGTTGCCGTTGCGGCTGGTGTCGACGACGAAGTGCTTGCCGCCGAGCCGGTCGGAGAGGCGGACTCCGTACTGCTTGTCGGCGGCGTTCGTCTGGAAGTTGGAGACGTTGAGCGAGAAGCCGTCGGCGTCCGCGATGCCCGCCCGTTCCAGGGGCTCGACCAGCTTCCCGGAATCGAGGATCCAGGCGGGGTTTCCGGCGTCCAGATAGACCTTGGTGCCCGGCTGGCGCTTCAGCCGGACGACCGCCTCGTTCAGCAGGCGTACGCGTTCGTCCTGGTACTCGCCGGGCGTGCAGCCGTCCACGATGTGCGCGACCGCGTCCGGTTCCAGGATCACCAGCGCCCGGCCGTCGCCGAGCGCGTCGGCGAACCGGCCGATCCACTCCCGGTAGGCGTCCGCGTCGGCCGCCCCGCCCGCCGAGTGCTGGCCGCAGTCCCGGTGCGGGATGTCGTACGCCACGAACAGCGCCGTCCGCCCCTCCCTGGTCGCGGACGCGGTCGCCGACCGGACCGCCGGGCCCGGGTCGAGCTCACCGGCCGGCCACAGCGCGACGGGCTCGTCCGCGATCCGCTCCAGCAAGGTGGCGTCCCGGGTGCGGCCCTGCTGCCGCCACAGCTCGATCTGCCGGGCCGCCGGGCCGGACGGGTCGACCCAGAAGGGCGAGTGGGAGGCGGGACCCGCCTGCTTCGAGGCGGCACTGACGACGGAGGCCTCGCCGGCCTCGGGCGCGGGCGTACAGCCCGCCCCGAGTCCGAGCGCCGCGAGCGCCGCGAGGGCGTGGATCAGCCGGGGCATGCTGCTCCCTTGCGCGAGGGTGACGATCGGTCACCAATCGTTGCATAAGGGGACATTCAATGCGGGCGGGGGAGCGGCGTGGCGCAGTGAGCGAGCGCCTCGGCGTCCTCGGGTCCGTGTCCTCGGGTCAGTTCCCGCCCGATGCCAGCGCGATCCCGAGCGGCGTCCGCTCGTACAGCACCTGATGGCCGTACCGGCGCGAGACGAGCAGGCCCGCGTCGCGCAGGGCGGCGAGGTGCGCGGAGACCGACGACGGCGCGAGGCGCAGCCGTGCGGCGAGGGCCGTCGTGCCGGCCGGTTCGTCGAGCGCGGTGAGCACGGCGGCCCGGCCGCGCCCGAGGAGCCGTACGAGCGCGTCGGGGGTGCGGTCCGTCGGCTCGGCCCACAGGCCGCCGATGCCCCGCGCGGGGTGAGCAGAGACGAGGGGCACGACGACCGTGCCCGCACCGCCGAGCGCGGCGGACGACACGGTGACGCCCGCCGCGGAGAACACGGTGACGCCGGTCGTGGAGAACACGGTGACGCCCGCCGGGGGCAACACGGTGACGCCGGTCGTGGAGAACACGGTGACGCCCGCCGCGGAGAACACCGGGACGCCCGTTGGGGAGAGTGCCGTGACTCCCGTCGTCGAGAACGCCGGGACGCCTGGCGTCGAGGGTGTCGGGGAGGCCGGCTCGGGGAGCACTCCGGGCGTCCCGAGTGCTTCGGGTGCTTCGGGTGCTTCGAGCGGCGCGAAGGGCGCACCCGGGACCGTCCCCGGCCGCACCGGGTACGGACCCGTGTTCGCCGTGCCCGAGTTCCGGGCCGTCTTCGTCGCGCACGCGTTCTCGCTGCTCGGACTCGTCGTCAGCGAGATCGCGCTCTCCGTCCTCGTCTACGACCTGACGGGCTCTCCGCTGCTGAGCGCCCTGACGTTCGCGCTCGGCTTTCTGCCCTATCTGATCGGCGGGACCCTGCTCGCCGGCGTCGCCGACCGCTTCCCGGCCCGCCGGGTCCTGGTGGTGTGCGACCTGGTGTGCGCGGGCTGTGTGGCCGTGATGGTGGTGCCGGGCGCGCCCATCGCGGTGCTGCTCACGATGCGGGCCGCGCTCGCCCTGGTCGCCCCGGTCTTCCAGGGGACGCGGACGGCGACCCTCGCGGACGTCCTCGGCGACGGGGAACTATTCGTGCTCGGGCGCTCCCTGCTGCGGATCCTCTCGCAGAGCGCGCTGCTGGCCGGGTTCGGGACGGGCGGCCTGCTCCTCACCGTCGTGTCCCCGCGTCACGCGCTGCTCGTGACGGTCTGCACCTTCCTGGTCTCCGCCGTTCTGCTGCGGTTCGGCACCCGGCGGCGGCCCGCGCGGGCGCACGGGGGCCAGGCGCTCGTGCGGGACTCCCTCCGTGGCGCCCGTCAGGTGCTGGCCGACCGCCGGATCCTCGTGCTGCTCCTGCTGTTCTGGGTGCCGCCGATGTTCATCGTGGCCCCCGAGGCGCTGGCGGCGCCGTACGCCGAAGGGCTCGGGGCGGGTACCGCCGGGCTCGGCCTGCTGATGTGCGCGATGCCGGTCGGCACGATCGCGGGGGAGCTGTTCGCGGGGTCTCGGCTGCGGCCGGCCACCCGGAACCGGCTCGCGCTCCCGCTGGTCTGCGTCACGCTGCTGCCCTTCGCCGGGTACGCGCTGCGGCCCGGGCTCGGCTGGTCGCTGGCCCTGCTCGCGCTCGCCGGCGCCGGATCGGCGTACACCCTCGGCCTGGACCAGTGGTTCGTGCGGGCGGTGCCGGACGAGCTGCTCGGGCGGGCCATGACGTTGAACTCGGCCGGGCTGATGACCGTTCAGGGCGTGGGCATGGCGCTGTCGGGCGTGGTGGCGGAGTTCGCCGGGGTGCGGGCGACGGTCGTGGGCGCGGGAGCGCTCGGCACCGTGTTCTGCGTGGGCCTGGCGGTCGCGGCACGGCGGACCGAACACGGCGGGGCGCGGGGCGAGTAGACACGGTGGACAGGTGAGGAGGGCGGCGCGGACGGCAGGCGGATCCGGTCGCTCGGCGGGGCCTTGAACCCGGCCGCCGTGGGGTCGTGTACCGAAACGCGAGACAGGGCTGACCACGATGTGACCGGCCGGTAAGGTCTTTGGCGTGCCGAAGCCGCTCAGTCTTGCCTTCGATCCCATCGCCCGCGCCGACGAACACTGGCAGCAGCGCTGGGGTTCCGTGCCGTCCATGGCCGCGATCACCTCGATCATGCGCGCGCACCAGATCCTGCTGGCCGAGGTGGACGCGGTCGTCAAGCCGTACGGACTGACCTTCGCGCGCTACGAGGCGCTGGTGCTGCTCACGTTCTCCAAGGCGGGCGAGCTGCCGATGTCCAAGATCGGCGAGCGGCTCATGGTGCATCCGACGTCCGTCACCAACACGGTGGACCGGCTGGTGCTGTCCGGGCTCGTCGACAAGCGCCCGAACCCGAAGGACGGGCGCGGCACCCTCGCCTCCATCACGGACAAGGGCCGCGAGGTCTGCGACGCGGCCACCCGCGACCTGATGGCGATGGACTTCGGGCTCGGGGTCTACGACGCCGAGGAGTGCGGGGAGATCTTCGCGATGCTGCGGCCGCTGCGGGTCGCCGCGCACGACTTCGACGACGAGTAGTCCGACGGCGCGTGGTCCGGCAGCCGGTGGTCCGACGGCGGGCGGAACGCCGGACCGGGGCGGGCGGCGAGGCGTGGGGGCGCGTGAAGATCGCGCGAAAAGGGTGGTTACCCTCGTGCCATGAAGAAGAGCGTGTTGACCCGCTACCGCGTCATGGCCTACGTCACCGGCGTGCTGCTGGTCCTGTTGTGCCTCAGCATGATCGCCAAGTACGGCATGGGCGTCGACGGGGCCGCGGACTTCACCCGTGTCGTCGCCATCGCGCACGGCTGGCTGTACGTCGTCTACCTGATCTTCGCCTTCGATCTCGGTTCCAAGGCGAAGTGGCCGGTCGGCAAGCAGCTCTGGGTGCTGCTGGCGGGCACGATCCCCACGGCCGCCTTCTTCGTGGAGCGCCGCATCAGCCACGAGCTCGAATCCCAGGTCGCGGAGGCAGCTCCCGCGGTCGCCAAGGCCTGATCCACACCGCCGTACGGGACCGTACGGCGGTTTGCCATCGACATTTACTAGGACGTCCTAGTAAATTTGAAGCATGGACGCTCACGCCATCGAGGAAGGCCGCCGACGCTGGCAGGCCCGCTACGACGCTTCGCGCAAGCGCGAGGCCGACTTCACCACGCTCTCCGGCGATGCCGTGGAGCCGGTGTACGGTCCCCGGCCCGGGGACAACTACGAGGGCTTCGAGCAGATCGGCTGGCCCGGGGAGTACCCCTTCACGCGCGGGCTGTACGCGACCGGCTACCGAGGGCGCACGTGGACCATCCGGCAGTTCGCCGGATTCGGCAACGCCGAGCAGACCAACGAGCGCTACAAGAAGATCCTCGCCAACGGCGGCGGGGGCCTCTCCGTGGCCTTCGACATGCCCACGCTGATGGGCCGAGACTCGGACGACCCCCGCGCGCTCGGCGAGGTCGGGCACTGCGGTGTCGCGATCGACTCGGCGGCCGACATGGAGGTCCTCTTCCAGGACATCCCGCTCGGTGACGTCACGACGTCGATGACGATCAGCGGTCCCGCGGTGCCCGTCTTCTGCATGTACCTGGTCGCCGCCGAGCGCCAGGGCATCGACCCCGCCGTACTGAACGGCACGCTCCAGACCGACATCTTCAAGGAGTACATCGCGCAGAAGGAGTGGCTCTTCCAGCCCGAGCCTCACCTGCGCCTCATCGGCGACCTGATGGAGCACTGCGCCGAGAAGATCCCCGCGTACAAGCCGCTGTCCGTGTCCGGCTACCACATCCGGGAGGCGGGCTCCACGGCCGCGCAGGAGCTCGCCTACACGCTGGCGGACGGCTTCGGCTATGTGGAACTGGGGCTCTCCCGCGGGCTCGACGTCAACGTCTTCGCCCCCGGTCTCTCCTTCTTCTTCGACGCGCACGTCGACTTCTTCGAGGAGATCGCCAAGTTCCGCGCCGCCCGCCGGATCTGGGCCCGCTGGATGCGGGACGTGTACGGCGCGACCTCCGAGAAGGCGCAGTGGCTGCGCTTCCACACGCAGACCGCCGGTGTCTCGCTGACGGCCCAGCAGCCGTACAACAACGTCGTACGCACGGCCGTGGAGGCCCTCGCGGCGGTTCTCGGCGGGACGAACTCGCTGCACACCAACGCGCTGGACGAGACGCTCGCCCTGCCGTCCGAGCAGGCCGCGGAGATCGCCCTGCGGACGCAGCAGGTCCTCATGGAGGAGACCGGCGTCGCCAACGTCGCCGACCCGCTGGGCGGTTCCTGGTACGTCGAGCAGCTCACCGACCGCATCGAGGCCGACGCGGAGAAGATCTTCGAGCAGATCAAGGAGCGCGGACTGCGGGCGCACCCCGACGGGAAGCACCCCATCGGTCCCATCACCTCCGGCATCCTGCGAGGGATCGAGGACGGGTGGTTCACCGGGGAGATCGCCGAGTCGGCGTTCCAGTACCAGCGCTCGGTCGAGAAGGGCGACAAGCGGGTCGTCGGCGTCAACGTCCACCACGGGTCCGTGACCGGTGACCTGGAGATCCTCCGGGTCAGCCATGAGGTGGAGCGTGAGCAGGTGCGGGAGCTGGGCTCGCGCAAGGGGGCTCGTGACGAGGCCGCCGTGCGCGGCGCGCTGGACGCCATGCTCGCCGCCGCGCGCGACGGGTCCAACATGATCGCCCCCATGCTGGAGGCGGTCCGCGCCGAGGCCACCCTGGGCGAGATCTGCGGTGTCCTGCGGGACGAGTGGGGGGTGTACACCGAGCCGGCGGGCTTCTGACCCACTCCGGACAGCCCGGCGCCCCTGGCAGCCCGGCGCCCCTGGCAGCCCGGCGTTCCTGGCTGCCCGGCATCCGGGCCGGGCCCGGGGCTCCGGGCCCTCGCTCCGCCACCGAGGCCTGCCCGGCGCCGGGTGCCCTTTTCGCGCCCCCTCCACCCCTACCCGTCCCGTACCCGTGGGCTCCGCCCCCGGACCCCCGCTCCTCAATCGCCGGAGGGGCTGGATTTCCCTGGCCGGGGCTGAAACTTGCCGCGGCCGGGCTGAAATGTGGCGCGGCCGCCACGATGCACCCGCAGTCGGCATCCGGTGCGAGGGGACGTGCCGGTACATCGATGCCCGTCGCCACCGACGGTCACGCCTCGTCCGACAGCGACGGGCTGATGCACCGGCGCGGCCCCGACCCACGACGTTCCCGGCCGCCCTGTCAGACTCCGGCCGGGCCCTCCGTCGAGGGAGGCGCCGGTTCGTCGGCTGCCGCTCCGGTCAGGCCCAGGAGCAGGATCCGGGTGAACGAGCGCACCCACTCCTCGTCCGCGGGCTCCGCGCTGACCAGCGTGCGGTGGACGACCGCTCCGGCGACCACGTCGAAGATCAGGGCGGCGGTGCGGTCGGCGCTGGCCGGGTCCGCCTCCGGGGGGAGTTCGCCGCGCGCCTGGGCGCGGGCGCGGCCCTCCATGACCAGACGCTTCTGCCGGTCGACGATGGACGTGCGGATGCGTTCGCGCAGCGGTTCGTCCCGGGTGGACTCCGCGACCACGGCCATCAGCGCCGTCTTCGCCTCCGGGCGGTCCAGAATCGCCGCGAACTGCAGCACCACGCCCTCGATGTCGGCGGCCAGACTGCCCCGGTCGGGGAGTTCCAGCTCGTCGAAGAGCTCGGCCACCGCGTCCACGACGAGTTCGTTCTTGCCCGCCCAGCGACGGTAGAGGGTCGTTTTGGCCACCCCGGCGAGGGTCGCCACGTACCCCAACGTCAGTTTGGACCAGCCCAGTTCGACCAGGGCCGTGCGCGTCGCCTCCAGGATCGCGGCGTCCGCGGCGGCGCTGCGGGGGCGGCCCGTACGGGCGGCCTGGGAGCGACATTGCATGTCAGTGACCATATCCGGCCGCTTCGGTGGCCATATCCGGCAGTTCTGTGAAGTCGTGAGGGAGATCACCGGGAGACGGCGCACGGGCATGCTCCCGTCCAGTTACGCTACGACTCGTAGCGAAAGCTCGAACGCGGCGACAACCGCACTGGCGCCAGGTGGGGACCCGGCGCCGAACACGCAGGAAACGGCTTGGCTTTCACAACGCTTTTCACACGTGCGCGAGGAAGGGGGAGGATGTACTCATGCAGCCACGGAACATGTCCATGAGCGGAGTCGTCGACCTCGCCGCGGTGAAGGCGGCCCAGGAGGCCAAGTCGAAGGCGGAGCAGGCGCGCGCCGAAGCCGCCAGGCAGGGCGGCGGGGGTGGCGCGGTGACCCCCGCGAGCCTTGTCATCGACGTCGACGAGGCGGGATTCGAGCACGACGTCCTGCAGCGCTCCACCGAGGTGCCCGTCGTCATCGACTTCTGGGCCGAGTGGTGCGAGCCCTGCAAGCAACTCAGCCCGGTCCTGGAGCGGCTGGCCGTCGAATACAACGGGCGCTTCGTGCTCGCCAAGATCGACGTCGACGCCAATCAGATGCTGATGCAGCAGTTCGGGGTCCAGGGGATCCCGGCCGTCTTCGCGGTGGTGGCCGGACAGGCCCTGCCGCTCTTCCAGGGAGCCGCCGCCGAGGCGCAGATCCGCGGGACCCTCGACCAGCTCGTCCAGGTCGCCGAGCAGCGCTTCGGACTGACCGGTCTGGCGGTCGACGCCGACGCCGAGCCGGGCGGGGCCCCCGTTGCGCAGGAGATGCCGGCCGGACCGCACGACGCGCTGCTGGAGGCCGCCGTCCAGGCGCTGGACGCGGGTGACTTCGGCGGTGCCGTCCAGGCCTACAAGAACGTGCTGGGCGACGACCCGGGCAACACGGAGGCCAAACTGGGTCTGGCCCAGGCCGAGTTGCTCCACCGGGTGCAGAGCCTCGACCCGCAGCAGGTGCGCAAGGACGCCGCCGAGAAGCCCGGTGACGCGCAGGCGCAGATCGCCGGGGCCGACCTGGACCTCGTCGGCGGCCATGTCGAGGACGCCTTCGGGCGGCTCATCGAGACGGTGCGGCGCACGGCGGGCGACGACCGGGACTCCGTACGGCTGCGGCTGTTGGAGCTCTTCGAGGTGGTCGGGGCCGACGACCCGCGCGTGGTCGCGGCGCGCCGGGCACTGGCCCGGGCTCTGTTCTGACCAGTCCCTAAACGTCAGGGCCTGTGACGCCCAGGTGAAAGATTGGGCGAGAGGGGTACATGTGGCCGCGCTTTACCAAAACTTGGTAAACGCGGCCGCTGTTACTCGTAGTAAGTCGAGGGCGTTGAACTGTCTGGTTCCGTCCGGCATTTGACCGTTGTGTCACCCCCGGTGGTGCCACCCTGAGTCGCCGCCCGATACCGACGGGTCGTTCTTCGGTTATCCCGCCGTTACTAGCGAGTAACGAACCCCCTTGTGCACGCGGCGAGAATGCACCACGATCGGCGACGCTCGGTCCATTCCCGCACCCCGACAGCCAATCGGGTCGGCGGACTTTCTGGGTCCCCACCGAGTAGGGCCGGCGGCCAGTGCGGTCGGTTCTTGGGCAGGGGGGTCTTTGCCGTTCGGCAGAGCCTGTCCAGCAGGTTGTGCGTGATGTGTGTCAGGCGCGACCAGTGGTTGTCGCTCGGGGGTGATCGCCGGTGATTCGGGTGCATTTGCACCTCCGGGTACAGGCGCTCTCCTTCCCGAGGACGTAGCACTTCTCCCATCCCTGCCCGGCTGAGCCGCCGCAACGTGGCAGTCAGGGCCAGGAGATGTACGTCCGAGAAGGAGGAAATTATGATGTCCCAGGTGCGTGGCGGTACCAGATGGAAGCGGTTCGCCGTCGTCATGGTGCCCAGCGTGGCAGCCACGGCAGCGATAGGTGTCGCCCTCGCGCAGGGTGCCCTCGCCGCGTCGTTCAGCGTTTCCGGTCAGTCGTTCAAGGTGTCCGCGGACAAGCTTGACGGCACGGGCTTCTCGCAGTACGGAGCCCTCGACACCGGTACCAGCCTTGACGGCAAGTCGGCGCTGCACCCCGTCGCGGTGTCGGCGTTCAAGAGCGCTGACATCACCAACATGTGCCAGTCCGTCGTGACCCCGGGTATCCCCTACCTCGGTTCCGTCAGCCTCGTGCTGAAGGCCGGCGGCAGCGGTACGCCGGTTCACGCGGACAACCTGTACATCGACGTCGAGGACCTCGGCGCCGACGCGACGTTCCGTGGCATCGACATCGGTGTTGCCGCCAAGGACGCCTCCAAGGGTCCGGGCATGAAGGGTGGCAACGAGCAGGCCAACCCCTACGGGTTCGCCCAGCAGGCCGACTCGGCCACGCTGACCGACGTGAAGCAGACGGCGTGGGCGACCACCGCCGGCACGTTCAAGCTCAGCGGTCTGAGGATGTCGGTGTCCGCGGGCACCCACGAGTGCTACTGAGCACCCCAGGGGTGGGCGAGGAGGCCCAGGCCGCTTCGCCCGCCCCGCCCGCTCCGCCCGTCGTACGCGGAGCATTCAACGCGTACTTCTCACAGCAATGCCGTTCCAGGGAGCTGTTTCCATGAGCGCCGAGACTCCTGCCGCGCCCGGCCAGAACGATGAGCACTACCTTCAGGTGTTCCGGCGGAACTTCCGTGACTGGAGGGGCGACCGCCCGTTCTGGGCCGGTCTGTTCATCGGATTCGGCGGTGTCCCCATCGCCTACTTCCCGTACGCGCACCTTCAGCTCGGCCATCTGACGCTGGCGATGTCCACCACCGCCGGCGCCGGTTCCCTGATCATCGGCGTACTCCTCGTCGTGCTCGGGATCAGCCTCTGGTTCCAGAAGCACGTACGGACGTTCGCGGGTGTCGCCGCGATCCTCCTCGCTCTGGTGTCCATCCCGGTGGCCAACCTCGGCGGTTTCCTGGTCGGCTTCCTGTTCGCCCTGGTCGGCGGCGCCATGGCGGTCTCCTGGGTTCCCGGCGAACCCGACGAGGGGTACTCCACGCAGCGGTCCCTCGGCAAGGAGGGCCTGCCGGACAGTGCGGCGGCCGAGCCCGTCGGACCCGAGGCGGCGGACGGTGCGGACGACCCGAACGATCTGTCAGGAACGAGCCCGAGCAACGGGGCGGACGGGAGGCACAGTGCCGGCTGACGAGGTGACCCACGGGACTGATGTGGAGGCGTCCCGTGTGAGAACCGGGCCGCGCCATGCGGCCCCGAGGAAGCCGCTGCTCACCAGGATCCAGATGCCTGCCGGCAAGGCGATAGCCATCGCGGCGATGCCGACGGCCGTCCTCATGGGCATGGGCTTCGTCCCGACGCTCGCCCAGGCCGACGACCACTCCACGTCCAAGACCCTCACGGCGGACGAGTACCAGGCGTGCGTCGAGGCCGTGACCGGCACGGACGCGTCGGCCACCCCGACGCCGTCCGCCTCGGCGAGCGCGAGCGCGTCCTCCGACCAGGCCACACCGACCCCCTCCGCGTCGTCGGAGTCCGCGGTACCGGGCAAGACCTCTTCGTCGGATTCAGGTTCCGACGACAAGGCCACGCCCACGCCCTCCGGGTCCTCCGCCGCGAGCACGTCGGGCAAGGTGGCGGACAGCAGCGCGTCCACGCCGACCCCCTCGGCGTCGGCGAGCACCACGAACCCGCTCGACCCGCTGGGCGTCGGCGACGCCATCAAGGACATCCTCACGCCCGACGAGACGGCGAGCTCCACCCCCGCGCCGTCCGCCTCGGCGAGTGCGAGCGCGAGCGCGTCCGACGGCACGAGCGTCTCCGACACCGTCAAGGACACGACCGGCAAGGTCGCCGATACGGTGGACGACACCACCAAGAAGGCCACCGACACGGCGTCGAAGGCCGCCTCGGACACCACCGAGACGGACAAGAAGGCGGCCGACGCGGTCACCGAGTCGCCCAGCCCGTCCGCGAGCGCCACCACGAACGCCGCGGACTGCCCGGTCGCGACCGACGACACGGGCGGTGTGGACAACGCGGTCACCCTGCCGGTCGACCCCTGGCACCTCAGCGCCAGTTCGCTGACCCTCAAGGGCGCCGACTACCAGGGCATCGTCAAGGTGCGGACCGCCGACGGCACGATCAAGAAGGTCCTGAAGTACGTCATCTCCGACGGCACCGACATCGGGGACCTGCACCAGACGGTGGACGACAAGCTGAGCGGCAAGACCTACCACGTGCAGGCGGCCAAGGGCTCGACGTCCACCATCCGTGACGGCAAGACGATCATGTACACGGAGAGCATCTCCGGGAACCTGCTCGGGCTCATCCCGATCACGTTCGACCCGGACAACCCTCCGCCGCTGAACATCCCGCTGATCTACTTCACCAAGGTGACGGTCGTTCAGGCGGGTCAGTTCGGCGGCACCCTGACCGTCCCCGGACTCCACCAGTACACGACCGGCTGAGTCGTCCAGAGCCCGTCCGGGAGCCGCACAAAACGCTGAGGGCGCCCCCTGTTCGCAGGGGGCGCCCTCAGCGGCGTACGGAGGCCGGGGGATCAGGCGTGGTCGACCTCGCCCAGGTGGTGCACCCGGACCATGTTGGTGGTGCCGGGAACACCGGGGGGCGAACCCGCGGTCATCACGACGACGTCGCCCTCGTTGAACCGCTTGAGCTTCTGCAGCTCGCGGTCGACCAGTTCGACCATCTCGTCGGTGCTGTTCACGAACGGCACGACGTGCGACTCGACGCCCCAGCTCAGCGTGAGCTGGTTGCGGGTGCCCTCGTCCGTGGTGAAGGCCAGGATCGGCTGGGCGGCGCGGTAGCGGGAGAGCCGGCGGGCGGTGTCACCGGACTTGGTGAAGGCCACCAGGCCCTTGCCGCCGAGGAAGTCGGCGATCTCGCAGGCGGCACGGGCGACCGAACCACCCTGCGTGCGCGGCTTCTTGCCCGGCACCAGCGGCTGCAGGCCCTTGGAGAGGAGCTCCTCCTCGGCCGCGACGACGATCTTCGACATCGTCTTCACGGTCTCGACCGGGTACGCGCCCACGCTGGACTCGGCCGACAGCATGACCGCGTCCGCGCCGTCCAGGATCGCGTTGGCCACGTCGGAGGCCTCGGCGCGCGTCGGACGGGAGTTGGTGATCATCGACTCCATCATCTGGGTCGCGACGATCACCGGCTTGGCGTTGCGGCGGCACAGCTCCACGAGGCGCTTCTGTACCATCGGGACCCGCTCCAGCGGGTACTCGACGGCCAGGTCGCCACGGGCCACCATGACGGCGTCGAACGCCGCGACGACGCCCTCCATGTTGTCGACCGCCTGCGGCTTCTCCACCTTGGCGATGACGGGGACGCGGCGGCCCTCCTCGTCCATCACCTTGTGGACGTCGTTCACGTCGTTGGCGTCACGCACGAAGGACAGCGCGACCATGTCGCAGCCCATCCGCAGGGCGAAGCGCAGGTCCTCGACGTCCTTCTCCGACAGCGCCGGCACGTTCACGGCCGCGCCGGGCAGGTTGATGCCCTTGTGGTCGGAGATCACGCCGCCCTCGATGACGACCGTCTTGACCCGGGGGCCGTCGATCTCGACGACGCGCAGCTCGACGTTGCCGTCGTTGATGAGGATCTGGTCGCCGTGGGAGACGTCCCCGGGCAGACCCTTGTAGGTCGTGCCGCAGATGTGCTTGTCACCCGGCACGTCCTCGGCCGTGATGACGAACTCGTCGCCACGCTCCAGCTCGACGGGGCCTTCGGCGAAGGTCTCCAGGCGGATCTTCGGGCCCTGCAGGTCGGCGAGCACACCGATGGCGACACCGGTCTCCGCCGAGGCGGCGCGGACACGGTCGTACCGGCCCTGGTGCTCGGCGTGGGATCCGTGGCTGAAGTTGAAGCGGGCCACATTCATGCCGGCCTGGATCAGCTCGACCAGCTTCTCGTGGGAGTCGACCGCGGGGCCGAGAGTACAGACGATTTTCGAACGGCGCATGGGGCGATCCTATCGGTTTGTTTCGCTACGGAATATTCCGTCTGGTGGAAGATACAAATGGGCGGGCGGGCGCTCAGGCGTGGCTTTCCGGCCCGCTCAGGCGTTGCCCTTTCCGACCAGCGCATACGTCTGTGTGGCGATCTCCAGTTCCTCGTCCGTCGGCACCACGGCGACCGCGACGCGCGCGTACGGCGGTGAGATCAGCCGGGGCTCACCGCCGCGCACGGCGTTCAGTTCGCCGTCGACCGCGAGCCCCAGTTCCTCCAGGCCCGTGATCGCGGCCTCCCGCACCGGGGCGGCGTTCTCGCCCACTCCGGCGGTGAAGGCGACGGCGTCCACCCGGCCGAGGACCGCGTAGTAGGCGCCGATGTATTTCTTCAGTCGGTGGATGTAGATGTCGAAGGCGAGCCGGGCCTGTTCGTCGCCCTCGTCGACACGGCGGCGGATCTCCCGCATGTCGTTGTCGCCGCACAGACCGATCAGACCGCTCTTCTTGTTGAGCAAAGTGTCGATCTCGTCCGTGGACATTTTGCCAACGCGCTCCAAATGGAAGATGACGGCCGGATCCACGTCGCCGGAGCGTGTTCCCATCACCAGGCCCTCCAGGGGCGTGAGCCCCATCGAGGTGTCCACGCACCGGCCGGCCCTGACCGCCGACGCCGAGGCCCCGTTGCCCAGATGCAGCACGATGACGTTGACCTCCTCGGGCGCCTTGCCGAGGAGTTCGGCGGTCGCCCGGGAGACGTAGGCGTGCGAGGTGCCGTGGAAGCCGTAGCGGCGGATGCGGTGTTCGTCGGCGGTCGCCACGTCGATCGCGTAGCGCGCGGCCGACTCCGGCATCGTCGTGTGGAACGCCGTGTCGAAGATCGCGACCTGCGGGAGGTCGGGGCGCAGCGCCATCGCGGTGCGGATGCCGGTGAGGTTCGCCGGGTTGTGCAGCGGCGCCACCGGGATCAGCCGCTCGATCTCCGCCAGGACCGCCTCGTCGATGACGGTCGGCGCGCTGAAGGACCGCCCGCCGTGCACCACCCGGTGGCCGATCGCGGCCAGTTCGGGGGAGTCCAGGCCGAGTCCGTCCACCGCCAGTTCCGCCGCCACCGCCTTCAGCGCGGCCTCGTGGCCGGCGAACTCCGCGGCCCTCTCCCGGGTCTCACCCGTCGTCAGCGCGGTGTGCCGCAGCAGCGAGGTCCCCTCGCCGATGCGCTCCACCAGGCCGACGGCGAGCCGCGAGCTGTCGCGCATGTCGAGCAGCTGGTACTTCACCGACGAGGAACCGGAGTTGAGGACGAGGACGCGGGTGGCCGACGGGGAGGAGGGCTCGTCGGCGGGGGCGGCGGAGGGGGACGGGTGGGCGCTCACTGCCGGGCAGCCTTCCGGTCGGGGGTCTGGGACTGGATCGCCGTGATGGCGACCGTGTTGACGATGTCCTGGACGAGCGCGCCGCGGGACAGGTCGTTGACGGGCTTGCGCAGACCCTGGAGCACCGGGCCGACGGCGATCGCGCCGGCCGAACGCTGCACGGCCTTGTAGGTGTTGTTGCCGGTGTTGAGGTCGGGGAAGATCAGCACGGACGCCTGCCCGGCGACCTTCGACTCCGGCAGCTTGGTCGCCGCGACCGACGGTTCGACGGCGGCGTCGTACTGGATCGGTCCCTCGATCCGCAGGTCGCCGCGGCGTTGGCGTACCAGCTCGGTGGCCTCGCGCACCTTGTCGACGTCGGCGCCCGAACCCGAGGTGCCCGTGGAGTACGACAGCATCGCGATCCGCGGCTCCACCCCGAACTGCTCGGCGGTGGCGGCCGAGGAGATGGCGATGTCGCAGAGCTGCTCGGCGTCCGGGTCGGGGTTCACCGCGCAGTCGCCGTAGACCAGGACCTTGTCGGCCAGGCACATGAAGAAGACCGACGAGACGATCCTCGATTCCGGCCGGGTCTTGATGATCTCGAAGGCGGGCCGGATGGTCGCGGCCGTCGAGTGCACGGCCCCCGACACCATGCCGTCGGCGAGGCCCTCCTCCACCATGAACGTCCCGAAGTAGTTCACGTCCGCCACCACGTCGTAGGCCAGCTCGACCGTCACGCCCTTGTGGGCGCGCAGCTTCGCGTACTTCTCGGCGAAGGAGTCCCGCAGCGGCGAGGTCTGCGGGTCGATGAGCTGCGTGGCGCTGATGTCGACGCCGAGGTCGGCGGCCTTCTTGCGGATCTGGTCGGCCGGGCCGAGCAGGGTCAGATCGCAAACACCCCGGCGCAGCAGCACCTCGGCGGCGTGCAGGACCCGCTCCTCGGTGCCCTCGGGAAGCACGACACGGCGCTTGTCGGACCGGGCCTGCTCCAGCAGCTTGTGCTCGAACATCATCGGGGTGACCCGGTCGCTGCTGGGCGCGGAGACCCGCTTCAGCAGGTCGGTGGTGTCCACATACCGCTCGAACAGGCCGAGCGCGGTCTCCGCCTTGCGGGGCGTGGCCGCGTTCAGCTTGCCCTCCATGGCGAACAGCGCGGTCGCGGTGGGGAAGGAGTTCCCGGCCACCGAGACGACCGGGGTGCCGGGCGCGAGGCGGGCCGCGAGCGTGAGGATCTCGCTGCTGGGCCGCTCGTCCAGGGTGAGCACGATGCCGGCTATGGGCGGGGTGCCAGCGCTGTGCGCGGCGAGCGTGCCGATCACCAGATCGGCCCGGTCCCCCGGGGTGACCAGAAGGCATCCGGGGGTCAGCGCCCGCAGGAGGTTCGGCAGCATCGCGCCGCCGAAGACGAAGTCGAGCGCGTCACGGGCGAGCCCCGCGTCGTCGCCGAGGAGCACCTCGCCGCCGAGCGCCTGGGTGATCTGCGCGACCGTGGGAGCGGAGAGCGCGGGCTCGTCCGGAAGGACGTAACAGGGCACCGGAAGCCGCGAGTCGAGCCGCTCCAGGACCGCCGTCCGGTCCTCGGGGGCCACCCGGTTCACCACCATGGCGAGGACGTCGCACCCCAGCCCGTCGTACGCGCGGTAGGCGTTGCGCGTCTCGGAGCGCACCGACTCGGCACTCTGGTCCCGGCCGCCGACGACCGGGATCACGGACGCGGCGAACTCGTTCGCCAGACGGGCGTTGAGCGCCAGCTCGTCCGGGACCTGCGTGCCGGCGAAGTCGGTGCCGAGCACGAGGACGACGTCGTAGTCACGGGCGACCAGGTGGAACCGGTCGACGAGCGTGGACACCAGTTCGTCGGTACCCTGCTCGGCCTGGAGCGCGGACGCCTCGTGGTAGTCCATGCCGTACACCGTCGCCGGGTCCTGCGCCAGCCGGTAGCGGGCCCGCAGCAGCTCGAAGAGCCGGTCCGGACCGTCGTGCACGAGCGGACGGAACACCCCCACCCGGTCGACCTGGCGGGTCAGGAGCTCCATGACCCCCAGTTCGACGACCTGACGGCCGTCACCTCGGTCGATCCCGGTCACGTACACGCTGCGCGTCACGCGTGCTCTCCATCCGTTTCGTCGCCAGGCTGATTTCTGGGCTCGGAAAAAGGGCCCACCAACGTGAGCAGAACCCTCTTGACAATACCTCCGGCGCTGGCTAGGACGCCCGCCAGGGCAGACGTGCCGGGCCGCCGGAACCGGCGTCCCGGTGGCCCGGCGGCTGGGCCGTCGGAGGGAATCGGCGGCCCACCCCGGGCCGTGAAACAATCGAAGCGGCTCACACGAACCAGCAGGGAGCAGGAGACACAGCACGATGCGCATCGGAGTTCTCACCGCAGGCGGCGACTGCCCTGGCCTGAACGCAGTGATCCGGTCGGTCGTGCACCGAGCGGTCACCAACTTCGGGGACGAGGTCATCGGCTTCGAGGACGGCTACGCCGGGCTCCTCGACGGCCACTACCGCACCCTCGACCTCAACGCGGTCAGCGGCATCCTCGCCCGCGGCGGCACCGTCCTCGGCTCCTCCCGGCTGCAGCGCGACCGGCTCCGCGAGGCCTGTGACAACGCTCAGGACATGGCCCGCGAGTTCGGTATCGACGTGCTCATCCCGATCGGCGGCGAGGGCACCCTCACCGCGGCCCGGATGCTGGCGGACGCGGGACTGCCCGTGGTCGGCGTGCCGAAGACGATCGACAACGACATCTCCGCGACGGACCGCACCTTCGGCTTCGACACCGCCGTCGGCGTCGCCACCGAGGCCATGGACCGCCTGAAGACCACGGCCGAGTCCCACCAGCGCGTGATGGTCGTCGAGGTCATGGGCCGGCACGCGGGCTGGATCGCCCTGGAGTCCGGCATGGCCGCCGGCGCCCACGGCATCTGCCTGCCCGAGCGCCCCTTCGACCCCTCCGACCTCGTCGCGATGGTCGAGGAGCGGTTCGCGCGCGGCAAGCGGTTCGCCGTCATCTGCGTCGCCGAGGGCGCCCACCCCGCCGAGGGCACCATGGACTACGGCCACGGCGCGATCGACAAGTTCGGCCACGAGCGCTTCCAGGGCATCGGCACGGCTCTCGCGTACGAGCTGGAGCGCCGGCTCGGCAAGGAGGCCAAGCCGGTCATCCTCGGCCATGTCCAGCGCGGCGGCACGCCGACCGCGTACGACCGTGTCCTCGCCACCCGCTTCGGCTGGCACGCCGTCGAGGCCGCGCACCGCGGTGACTTCGGCATGATGACCGCGCTGCGCGGCACGGACATCGAGATGGTGCCGCTCGCGGACGCGACCACCGAACTGAAGACGGTCCCGAAGGACCGGATGGACGAGGCCGAGTCGGTGTTCTAGTCCCCTCGGTCCCCTCGGGGACCGGAACCGGGCCGGTGGACGGGCCCTCGACCTCGCGGTCGGGGGCCCGCGCTCGTGGCCGGGTGCCTCAGTACGTGCTTCGGCGGACCGTGGCCCAGAAGTGTTCGAGGACCCGGTCGAGGAATTCCCGGCCGGACTCGCCGGAACCGGTGGTGGCCGAAACGCCGCCCCAGTTCAGTGTGGCGACCATCTGCCCCTGGTAGTCGGTGTGCAGCTCCTCCAGCGCGGTCTCCAGGATGCCCCGGTCCAGCGGCACCACCTTGCCGACCGGGCGCACGTAGGCCTGCCAGCGGGTGGTCACGGCGCTGCGCAGCAGGTCGGAGAGCCGGTCGTCGCGGCCCGTCACCGTGATGAAATCGGGCAGCGAGAGTTCCAGCACCTCGGCGAGCGCGGTCGACTGCCGTTCCGTGCCGCGCCAGCTTCCGGACTCCTCCATCCGCTGGTAGGCGGGGAGTTCGATCCCGACGGCGTGCGCCACGTCCTCCGGGGCGAGATCGCGTGCGACGCGGTGTTCGCGCAAGGTACGCGGGGCGCCTATGAGTTCACCCGCCGAGCACCACAACACGCCCGCGAGGGCGGTGAGTTCGGGGCTGCTCGGCGCGGTGATACCGCGCTCCCAGGCGGTGACGAGATCGGGGGTGACGTACGGCAGCCCGTACGAGGCTCTCAGTCCGTAGGCGACATGCTCGGGCCCCATTCCGAGCGCTGCCCGCAGTCTTCGGGCGGCGGGGGCGTTGAAGGGCGGGGTGGGCTGTTGGGCTTGCGGTCGGTGCACGCGCACAAAGTATGGGTCCGGGACAGCGATGACTACGGTCTGTTCGGCCACAATCACAGATTGTAGGAACATACGGTTTCGGCCGTGGCTTTGAATTCGCCGTACCGGAACGGTAGTTCACCCCTTGACGGCCCCGCCGAGAGCGAATCCCCCGCCCAGCCGCCGGGCCACCAGCAGGTACAGCAGGATCACCGGCGTCGAGTAAATGACCGAGAACGCCGCCAGCTGCCCGTAGACCACGGTCCCCCGGTTCCCGAAGAACTCGTTGATGCTCACCGACGCCGGCATCTGGTCCGGGGTGAGCAGCAGCATGAACGGGACGAAGAAGTTCCCCCACATCATCGCGAACGAGAAGACCGTCACCACCGCCACGCCCGGGCCCATCAGCGGGAGCACGATCCGCACCAGGGACTGCAGGGACGACGCCCCGTCCGTCCAGGCCGCCTCCTCCAGCTCCTTCGGCACGCCGTCCATGAAGTTCTTCATCAGCCAGATGGCGAACGGCAGTTGGGAGGCGGCGAAGAAGAAGATCGTGCCCTGCGTGGTGTCGATCAGGTTCACCTGTACGAACAGGGCGTAGACGGGGACCATGATCGCCGTGATCGGCAGGCTGGTCGCGAAGAGGATCGTCAGCAGGAAGGGGCGGTTCAGCCGGGACCGGAAACGCGAGAGGGGGTAGGCCGCGAGGGCCGCGCACACGACCGTCAGCGCGGTGCCGCCGCCGCACAGGATCAGGCTGTTCAGCAGCGGGGTGAAGGTGATGTCCGGTTTCAGTACGGCGTCGAAGTTGGACAGGGTCACCCCGTCCGGCATCTTCACCCGCAGGTCCGCGTGCGCGTCCAGCGAGGACAGGACCACCCAGGCCAGCGGAAGCGCGAACGCCGCCGCCACCACCAGCAGGCCGGCGTCCGCCGCCAGCCGCCGTCCTGAGCGGCGGGACCTGAGGCTTGCGCCGCGCGTCAGTACGGCCATCTCACACCTCCGTCCGCAGCAGCCGCATGTACACGAGGGAGAACAGCGAGCCGACCACCAGGAGCAGCAGCGCCACCGCCGTCCCGTACCCGATCATGCTGTTCTGGAAGGCCTGTTCGTACATGAACAGCGGCAGGGTCTGGCTGCGGTTTCCCGGACCGCCCCTCGTCATCACCCAGATCAGCCCGAACACCGACAGCGTCTGCAGGGTGTTGAGCATCAGGTTGGTGCCGATCGAGCGGCGGATCATCGGCAGCGTGATGTGCCACATCCGCCGCCAGCCACCGGCTCCGTCGACCTCCGCCGCCTCGGTGATCTCCTTCGGGATCTCGCCCAGCGCCGCCGAGTAGACCAGCATCGAGAAGGCGGTGCCCCGCCATACGTTCGCGAACGACACCGCCAGGATCGGCAGCGTGAACATCCAGTTCTGGGACGGGAGATGGAGCCAGTCCAGGATGGCGTTCAGGGTCCCCTCGCGGCGGAAGAAGGCGTAGAGAAGGAAGCCCGCGACCACCTCCGGCAGCACCCACGCCGTGATGACGACCGCGCCGACCAGCGTGCGCACCGGCTTCGACGCCCGCTGCATCAGCGCGGCCAGGGCGAGGCCCAGGGTGTTCTGGCCGACCAGCGACGACAGCACCGTGAACACCAGCGTCAGCCATACGGCGTTGATGAAGGCGTCGTCCTTGAACGCCGCCCGGAAGTTGGCGAAGCCGACGAACGACGAGTGCGCCTGCCCCGTCAACTGCAGGTCGGTGAAGGCGATGTACGCGCAGTAGGCGATCGGCCCCGCGAGGAAGAGAAGCAGGAGGACGACGGCGGGGGCGAGCGGCAGCGTACGGGTGAGGGAGCGCAGGAGGCCTCCCCGGCGCGGGGAGGCGGCCCCCGTCCTCAGTGGCCGGACCGGCGGGGAAGCCGCCTTCGTGCCGACACTCACTTCCGGGTCACCTGGTCGTCGGTGACCGTCTTCAGCTCCTCGTCGTACGCGCCGGCGGCCTTGTCCACGGAACTGTCGCCGGTGGTCACGCTCTCCATGGCCTCCTGGATGGCGGTCGAGACCCTCGGGTACGCCGGGTAGGCGGGCCGGTAATGGGTGCTGGCGACCAGGTCCGTGAAGAACTTGATGCCGGGCTGCGCCTTCACGTAAGCCGGGTCGGCGGCGACGTCCTCGCGGACCGCGATACCGGAGTTTGCGATGTACCACTTCTGGGCGTTCGCCTTCGTCTGCATCGTCTCGACGAACTTGAAGGCCAGGTCGGGGTTCGACGCCTTGGAGGGGATCGACCAGGTCCAGCCGCCGGACATGCTGACCTCGCCGGGGGCCTGGCCGTGCTGGGTGGGCATGTGGGCGAGGCCGAGCTTGTGGGACCACTCGGGCCACTCGTGGCCCGAGCCCGTCAGCCAGTCCTGCGGGAGCCAGCTGCCGTCGAGGTCGATGCCGAGCTCGCCCTTGGGCAGCAGCTCTCCGCGGACACTGGTCGCGAAGTTCGGGTCGAGCGCGTCGGTGACGTCGGGGCCGAGCTTCTCCTTGTAGACCGTCTCCACGAACGTGAGGGCGTCCTTGAAGCCCTGGCTGCCGGCGACCCACTTCTTGGAAGCGGTGTCGTACAGCGGATCCGTCGTGCCGTCCCCGGTTCCGTACAGCAGCATCTCGAAGCCCTGCATGGTGGCGGCCTCGCCCGCCGGTTTGCCCGTGTAGACGTTCAGGGGGGTGACGCCGGGGACCTTCTTCTTGATGGTGCGGGCTGCGGTGAGGATGTCGTCCCAGGTCTTCGGCTGCCAGTTCGCGGGCAGTCCCGCCTTCGCGAAGACGCCCTTGTCGAACCAGAGTCCGCGGGTGTCCGTCCCGTCCGGGACGCCGTACGTCTTCCCGTCCTGCGCCTTGGCGGCCGCCTTCGCGGTGCCGATGAACCGGCCCCAGTCGGGCCACTTGTCCAGATAGGGGTCGAGCGGCTTCAAGTACCCGCTGGTGATGTCCGAGTTGATGAGGAAGGTGTCCTCGTAGACCAGGTCGGGCGCCGTCTTCGGCGACCTCAGCATCTGCTGGAGCTTCGTGTAGTACTCGGAGTCCGGGGCCTTGATCGGGACGAGTTCGACCTTCTTACCCGGGTTCGCCTTCTCGAACTGCTTCTTCATCTCGCCGAGGGATGTGTCCATCACGCGGATCGAGTTGTCCGTGGACTGCTTGTAGGACACCTTCACGGTGTCCGGATCGCCACCGGATCCGGATCCGCAAGCGGTGAGCGTCGTCGCGGCGAGCAGTGTGGCGAGGAGAACGGGGGTGGCGGTGGGGCGCACGGGCAGGACCTCCTACGGACCGACATCGTTGTCGTGCGAGCCGAGTTGTCTGCCCGCCGAACGTAAAGCTGTGCGGATGTCAGGTCAATGACTGTGCAGTGGTGCAAGTCGCGTAAGCGGCCAGGAAGTTGCCGCCGGCTCTCTCGGCCCGCTGCCCTGTGCCTGTGCCTGTGCCTGTGCCTGTGCCGGACCCGGGCCCGGGGCCGTTCCCGCGCCCGGGGCCGCACCCGGCCGGGACTCCGGGCGCGAGCGGATCGAGGTTTTCGGCCCCGGACTGCCGGAAGTCCGGCCCTTTCTCGGGCTAGGCCTTGACCCAGCGGTACTGCAACTCCGGCCGCCCGACTGCCCCGTACTGCGGAGCGCGGGCCGCCAGGCCCGCCTCCACCAGGTGTTCCAGATAGCGCCGGGCGGTGATCCGTGAGATGCCGACGGCCTCGGCGACCTTGGCCGCCGTCAGCCCGGCGGCGTGGTCCCGGAGGGTGACGGTCACGCGTTCCAGGGTCGGCGCGCTCAGCCCCTTGGGCAGCGCCGCCGGGCCCGGCGCCCGCAGGGTGGCCAGCGCGCGGTCCACCTCGTCCTGGCCGCTCGCCTCGCCGGCCGCCGCGCGGAACTCCGCGTACCGGATCAGCCGGTCGCGCAGGGTGGCGAACGTGAACGGCTTCAGCACGTACTGGACGACCCCGAGCGACACCCCCTCCCGTACGACCGCCAGGTCGCGTGCCGACGTCACCGCGATGACGTCGGCGTGATACCCGGCGGCGCGCAGAGAGCGGGCGAGCTGGAGGCCGTGCGTGTCCGGCAGATGCAGGTCGAGCAGCAGCAGGTCCACAGGCGTACGGTCCAGCGCGCGGCGCGCCTGCGCACCCGTGTGGACCTTGCCCACCACGGTGAAACCGGGAACCCGGCCGACGTACATGACGTGCGCGTCGGCGGCGACGGGATCGTCCTCGACGACGAGCACACGGATCGGATCGGTCATGCGCCGCCTCCGGGCAGAACGGGCTCGGACGGCCGGGTGGACCGGGTGGGCCGGGGTGACTGGGCGGGCCGAGGCGGCTGAGACGTCCGGCGGGACCCGGACGGCACGGAGCCGGCGGATGCGGGCTCTGTGCCCGTGTCCGGGCCCCAGTCCGGGTCGGGCCCCGTGCCCCGGGCCATGCCTGGGTCTGAGCCTTGGTTCGAGTTCTTGGCTGTGCGCGGGTCTGAGCCTTGGTCCGAGTCCTGGGCCATGCCTGGGTCTGAGCCCTGGTCCGAGTCCCGGAGCGAGGCGGAGTCCGGGTCCGGATCCGGGTGCGGCTTCGGCTCCGAGTCACGGTCCGAGACGGAGGCCGGGGCCCGGCCCGGGGTGGAGTCCGGGGCCGGGGGCGGCGCCGGGAGGGGCAGCCGTACCTCGAACTCCGCTCCGCCGTCGGCCCCTTGCCGTACCTCCAGCGTGCCCGCGTGACGGTTCACCGTCTGGCGGGCCAGGGCCAGACCGAGGCCCCGGCCGCCGGGGCCCGCCGGTTTCGTGGACCAGCCGCGGTGGAAGACCTGCTCGGTGTGGGCGGGGTCCACCCCCGAGCCGGTGTCGGCGACCCGCAGGATCAGGGCCGAGCCGTCGGTGAACGCCGTCACCGTGACACGGGCACCGACCGTGCCCCGCGCCGCGTCCGTCGCGTTGTCGATCAGGTTGCCGAGGACGGTGACCAGGTCGCGCGCGGAGAGCGAGGCCGGGAGCAGCCCGTCGTCGATGCCGCTGTCCTCCGAGACCACGAGCTCCACACCGCGCTCGTTCGCCTGCGCGGCCTTGCCCAGCAGCAGCGCGGCGAGGACCGGTTCGCTGACCGCGGAGATCACCTCGTCGGTGAGGGCCTGCGCCAGTTCCAACTCGGCGGTGGCGAAGTCGACGGCCTCCTCGGCGCGGCCCAGTTCGATCAGGGAGACCACCGTGTGCAGACGGTTCGCCGCCTCGTGCGCCTGCGAGCGCAGCGCCTGGGTGAACCCGCGCTCCGAGTCCAACTCGCCCGTCAGCGCCTGGAGTTCCGTCACATCCCGCAGAGTGGCCACCGTGCCCCGGCGTTCGCCGCCGGACACCGGGG
Organism: Streptomyces sp. NPDC091209; assembly: GCF_044757755.1. Classification (NCBI taxonomy): domain Bacteria; kingdom Bacillati; phylum Actinomycetota; class Actinomycetes; order Kitasatosporales; family Streptomycetaceae; genus Streptomyces; species Streptomyces sp. NPDC091209. The sequence continues at coordinate 163,986 of NZ_JBIVVR010000016.1, forward strand.
AGGTATTCACCACCAGCACGCGGGTGTCCGTCAGATGGACCTCGTCCACCCGGGGCTCAGCCGACAGCAGCGCGCCCGTCAGCGGTGCGGGCAGCCCGAGTTCGGCCACCGAACGGCCGACCGCGTCGTCCGTCACGCCGAGCAGTTCCCGCCCGCCGTCGTTCATCAGCGCCACCCGGAACTGCCCGTCCAGCATCAGCAGCCCCTCACGCACGGCGTGCAGCGCGGCCTGGTGGTAGTCGTGCATACGGCTCAGCTCGGCCGCGTTCATGCCATGGGTGGATCGGCGCAGCCGGGCGTTGATGACGTACGTGCCGGCACCGCCCAGCAGCAGCGCGCCCGCCGCGACCCCCATCAGGGCCGTGACCTGGTCCTGGACGCGTTCGGTGATCGCCTGGACCTTGATGCCCGCGCTGACCAGGCCGATGGTCCGCGCGCCGTCCTGGATCGGCGTGACCGCCCGCACGGAGGCGCCGAGGCTGCCCGTGTACGTCTCGGTGAAGGACCTGCCCGCCAGCGCCGGACCGATGTGCCCGAGGAAGTGCTTGCCTATCAGCTTCTCCTTGGGGTGCGTCCAGCGGATGCCCCTCGGATTCATGATCGTCACGAAGTCGACGTCGGTGTCCCGCTGCACCCGCAGCGCGTACGGCTGGAGCTCGGCGGTGGGGTTCGCGGTGCCGATGGCCGCGTGGACGGACGGGGCGTCCGCGACCGAGCGGGCCACCGCCATCGCCTGGCGGCCGGCGGCCTCCTCGGCCTGGCCGCGGTCGCCGACGTAGGTGAACAGCGCGTACCCGGCGACGAGGACCGCGATCAGCACGGCCTGCATGCCGAAGAGCTGGCCGGCCAGGCTGCGGGGTCGCGGGACACGGGGGAGACGCATGCCGTTCAGTGTGCCTCGCCCGGACGGGGGCCCTCCGGCCCGGCCCTGCGGGGCGGGGGCTGTCCGGCCCGGTGCCTGCGGGGCGGGGGCTGTCCGGCCCGGCCCTGCGGGGCGGGGGCTCTCCGGACCGGTGCCTTCGGGACGTGGGCTCTCCGGGACGGCGGGGCGCCGGACTCCGCTGGGGCGCGTGAACTCAATGAACGGAAGGGTGACCGCCCTCACACACCGGGAGATAGTCCCCTCATCCCCCCGGGAGTCCACGCCTCCCGGTTTCCCCGGACGTGAGCCGCACGCCGGGTTCCGCCGGTCGTGAGCCGCACGCCGGATGATGCCGACGACGTCGTCAAGGAGAGCAGCCGTGGCCAGCACGCCGCAAACGGCACCTGCCGCACCCGCCGCCGAGCGGGACCGCACGCACTATCTGTACATCGCCGTGATCGGCGCCGTGATCCTCGGGATCGCGGTGGGCCTGATCGCCCCCGACTTCGCCGTCGAGCTCAAGCCCATCGGTACGGGCTTCGTGAACCTGATCAAGATGATGATCTCCCCGATCATCTTCTGCACGATCGTGCTGGGCATCGGCTCGGTCCGCAAGGCCGCCAAGGTAGGCGCCGTCGGCGGCATCGCGCTCGGCTACTTCCTGGTCATGTCGCTCGTGGCGCTGGCGATCGGTCTGGTCGTCGGCAACATCCTGGAGCCGGGCAGCAGCCTGGCGATGACCGACGCGGTCAAGCAGGCCGGGCAGGGGCAGGTGTCGGCGGAGGCGCTGCCGCCGGTCGACTTCGTGCTCTCGATCATCCCGACCACGATGATCTCGGCGTTCACCGAGGGCCAGGTTCTGCAGACCCTGCTCGTCGCGCTGCTCACCGGGTTCGCGCTGCAGGCCATGGGAGCGGCCGGGCAGCCGGTCCTGCGCGGGGTGGAGCACATCCAGCGGCTCGTGTTCCGGATCCTCGCCATGGTCATGTGGGCCGCCCCGCTGGGTGCCTTCGGCGCCATCGCCGCCGTCACCGGTTCCGCCGGCCTGGACGCGCTGAAGAGTCTGGCCGTGCTGATGCTCGGCTTCTACGTCACCTGTTTCCTCTTCGTCTTCATCGTGCTGGGCACGCTGCTGCGCGTGGTGACGGGCCTGAACATCCTCACGTTGCTGAGGTACCTGGGCCGGGAGTTCCTGCTGATCCTGTCCACCTCGTCCTCCGAGTCCGCGCTGCCGCGGCTCATCGCGAAGATGGAGCACCTGGGCGTCGGCAAGTCGGTGGTCGGCATCACCGTCCCGACCGGCTACTCCTTCAACCTCGACGGCACGATGATCTACATGACCATGGCCTCGCTCTACATCGCCGACGCGATGGGCAAGCCGATGGCGATCGGGGAGCAGATCCCGCTCCTGCTCTTCCTCCTCGTGGCCTCCAAGGGCGCGGCCGGCGTCAGCGGGGCGGGCCTCGCCACCCTGGCCGGCGGCCTCCAGTCGCACAAGCCCGCCCTGGTGGACGGTGTCGGCCTCATCGTCGGCATCGACCGCTTCATGAGCGAGGCGCGCGCGCTGACGAACTTCGCCGGCAACGCCGTGGCCACGGTCCTGATCGGCACCTGGACGAAGGAGATCGACAGGGAGCGGGTGGCCCAGGTCCTCGCCGGACAGCTGCCCTTCGACGAGAAGACCCTGCAGGACGACGCGGGCACCGCCGTCGGCGACGGTCACGCGGACCTGCCGGAGCAGGGCGGCGAGAAGGAGCCTGCCACGGCGTAGGGACCCCTCGGACGCCGGGCGGCCGGGCGCCCCACGAGCCCGGCCGCCCGGCGCGCCGATGGAGGTGACGGAGTCCTCGGAGGTCCCTGACTCCTCCGAGGACTCAGTCGCTCAACTCGGCCACGAGTTCGGTGGCGCGTGAGGCGGGTACGCCCGCCGCGGTCAGCATGGTGACCGCGGCGGAGCTGCCCGCCTCCTCCGCTGCCAGGAGGCCGTCGTTCACCGCCTCCATGAGGGCGAACAGGGTCTGCTCGTGCACGTACGCCAGCGCGTTCGGGGGCAGCGGCGACGCGAACACGCCCTGCTCCAGGCCGCGTCGGAGAATCTCCGCGCAGGCCTCGCGGACCGGCGTGAGGCGTTCCCGGATGCCCTGCATGGTGACGCTGCGCTGGGCGAGGGCGACCAGCAGCCGGTAACGGTCGGCGATCTCCCAGACGGCCAGGGTCGAGCGGGCCAGTGACTCGGCCGGGTCCGCGACCCCTTCGCGGCCCGCCGCGTGCGCCGCCGCGACCGCCGCCACGGCCTCGTCGGTCAGGGTGCCGACCAGCGCCTCGCGGCTGGGGAAGTGCCCGTACACCGTGCGCCGTACGACACCCGCCGCCCGGGCGATCTGGTCCATGGACGCGTCGGGGTCACGCAGCAGTTCGGCGAGCGCGACGTCGAGGATGCGGCGGCGGTTCACATCGGCGCGGCTCGGGTTACCCGTGGTCATGGCTGCCATTCTGCCCGGCCGCCGGGCGACTTCCGGTTCCGCGGTCACGGCGTCTCCACCTCCTCCATTTGCACAGCGCTGTGCAATCTCGTACATTGCACAGCGTTGTGTAATTGCACTGCACTGTGCAAGTCCCGCAGTGCGAGTCCTGGTGCGGACGGATCTCCGTACCCGTCGACGAAGGAAGGGCGACCGTAGCCATGCGTCTCGTCATGAACGAACCGGTCGAGAGGATGGACCGGCCCTACGCCAGGCGCTGGTGGGCGCTGCTGGTGCTCTGCCTGAGCCTGCTGATCATCGTGATGGCGAACACCGCCCTCACGGTCGCGGCTCCCGACATGACCCAGGACCTCGGCCTGTCCAGCGCCGACCTGCAATGGGTCATCGACGGCTACACCGTCCCGTACGCGGCGCTGATGCTGGTGCTCGGCGCCATCGGGGACAAGTACAGCCGGCGCGGCGCGCTCATCCTGGGGCTCGTCGTCTTCGGCGGCGGAGCGGTCGCCGGTTCGCTCGTCGACAGCTCCACCGGGGTCATCGCGGCCCGCGCCGTCATGGGGGTCGGCGCCGCGCTGATCATGCCCGCCACGCTCTCCCTGCTCGCCGCGACCTTCCCGCGCGCCGAGCGGGCCAAGGCGATCGTCCTGTGGACCGCCACCGCCGGACTCGCCATCGCCGCCGGGCCGTTGGTCGCGGGCGCCCTGCTGGAGAACCACGGTTGGTCCGCCACGTTCCTGATCAACGTGCCGATCGCGGCCCTCGCCATCGTCGGCGCGCTCGTCCTCGTACCGCCGTCCAAGGCCGCGCACCACAACCGCATCGACTACGTCGGCGGGCTGCTCTCCGTCGTCTGGATCGGCTCGCTGGTCTACATGATCATCGAAGGCCCGCACTTCGGGTGGGGCGTCAAGGCCGTGACCGCCGCGGTGGTCGCCGGGGCCGGACTGATCCTCTTCGTCCTGTGGGAGCTGCGCCACCCGCGCCCGGTCATCGACGTACGACGCTTCGCCCAGCGCCGCTTCGCGGGCTCGAACCTCGCCGTCGCCCTGTTCTTCCTGGCCGTGTTCGGCGCCTTCTACTACCTCACCCAGCACCTCCAGTTCGTCCTCGGCTACGACGCCCTGGACACCGGAGTGCGGATGCTGCCCCTCGCCGGTGCCGTGTTCGTGGGCTCGGCGCTCACCGGGTACCTCACCCCGCGCATCGGCATGAGGTTCACGGTCACCGCGGGCATGGTCGGCGGCACGGCGGCACTGGCGCTGCTCACCCGGGTGGACGCCTCCTCGGCGTACGGCGACTTCGTGCTGCCCCTCGTCATCCTCGGCCTCGCCATCGGACTCGCGCTCTCGCCCTGCACGGACGCCATCATGGGCGCCTTCCCCGAGGCCGAACTGGGTGTCGGCGGCGCCGTCAACGACACCTCGCTGGAGCTCGGCGGCTCGCTCGGCATCGCCATCCTCGGCTCGGTGCTGGCGGGTTCCTACTCCTCGCACCTCGCGACCGCGACCGCGGGCAGCAAGCTCCCGGCGGGCACCCTGGCCACGGCCCAGGACTCGGTGGGTGCCGGATACGCCGTCGCCCAGGGCATCGGCGACAAGGCCCGCCAGATCGGCGAACAGGCGGCGCACGCGGCGACCCCGGAGCAGGCCGCGCAGTTGAAGGCGCAGGCCGGTCAACTCGCCAGCGGAGCGCGGCAGATGGCCGAGGCGGTCGGCTCGTCCTTCTCGGACGCGGTGGCGCACACCAGCCTCGTCGGAGCGGTGATCCTGGGCGTGGGCACGGTACTGGTCGCGGTGCTGCTGCCGGGCAAGGGCCGTACGGAGGCCGAGACCGAGACCGAGGCCGGAAGCCAGGCCGAGACCGAGACCGAGGCCGGAAGCAAGGCTGAGGCCGGGACCGAGGCCGGGAACACCACCGCGGACGCCGAGCCCGGGACCGAGGCCGGGAAGGCTGCCGAGGGGGAGGGTGACGGCGTGGCCGAAGGACACAGCGCCGACGCGGCCGGAACCGCGACCCCCCGGGCCGCCGTCTCGTAGAACATGCACTACCGTGCCGTGCCGGACCGACCGGCACGGCACGGCACGTTCTGCGGAGGACACCGAGCATGAAGATCGACTGGGACCGGCGTACGTGCGCGCGGCGCGGCCACGTGACGTACGCGCCCGACGAGCAGGTGCTGCGGGAGCGGCTGCGCGCCGAGACGGGCCTCGGCGAGGCATGGCGCTGTCTGCGCTGCGGCGACTTCGCGCTCGGCGATCCGCACGGCTCCGGCCCCGCGGACGAGGCGCCGCTCGTGCCCCGCGGCAAGGTGCTCCGTGATCTGTTCATCCTGCGCTTCCTCGCGATCGAGCGGGCCGTGCGCGGGGTGTTCATCGTGCTGGTCGCGGCCGCCGTCTGGAAGTTCAGCAACAGCCAGTTCGCGGTGCGCCGGCTCTTCGACGAGTACCTCGACGTCTTCAGGCCGGTCTTCCGGCACTTCCACTACGACCTCGACCACTCGCCCGTCGTCGGCACCATCCAGAAGACCTTCGGCTACAAGCACTCCACGCTGCTGCTGGTCGCGGTCCTGCTGCTGGTGTACGCGCTGATCGAACTCGTCGAGGCGGTCGGGCTCTGGTACGCCAGGCGCTGGGCGGAGTACCTCACGGTCGTCGCCACCGCCGCCTTCCTCCCGCTGGAGATCTACGAACTCACCGAGCACATCAGCTGGGTGAAGATCGCGACGCTGATCCTGAACGTCCTCGCGGTTCTCTACATCGCCCTCGCCAAACGGCTGTTCGGTCTGCGCGGTGGACACAAGGCGTTCGAGGCGGAGCGGCAGAGCGCGTCGCTTCTGGAGGTCGAGGAGTCGGCCGGGGTCATGGTCTGACCCTCGGGCGCACGGCCGGGACGCACCGTCCCGTGCGCGTCAGCCGCCCTTTCCGAGGGTCTCGGCCACGGCGCGCGGCAGCCAGGCCCGCGCGTCGCCGAAGGGGAAACCGAGCGCTGCGGCCCGGGAGTTGTCCATGGCGTAGGAACGGCTGAAGGAGAACGGGGAGACCTCGCCCGCCTCGACGGCACCCAGGACCGCCGTGCCGTCCGGGAGGTGCGCGGTGATCGCCTCGCACAACTCCCGTGTGGTCAGCGGACCGTGGGAGGCCGCGTTGACCGGGCCGGTGAAGTCCTCGCCCACCGTCCAGAACAGGAAGTCGGCAATCTCCTCGACGTGGATGTAGGTCGCCGGGTGGTTCACGGGCGGCACGGCGATCGTCTCGCCCCTGCGGATCCGGTCGGCGTAGTGCTCCAGCCGGCCGGTGAAGTCGTCGTCCCCGCCCAGCACATGGGCGACCCGCACGGCCACGTACGGGAAGCCGGGACCGGCCGCGAACACCGCCTCGGCCTGCCGCTTGCCCTCCCCGTAGTGCGCGTCGAGGAAGGCCGTGTCGTCCCAGGGGAGTCCGAGATCGACGGCGACCGTGCGGGGATCCACGGCCTCCTCGCCGACCGGGTCCGCCGTGTCCTCGTCCGCGTACACCTCGACGGTGGACGTCATCACATACCGGCGCGTGCGCCCGGCGAAGACCCGGCGGGCGATCTCCGCCTGCCGCGGCGTGTAGCAGACCTGGTCGACGACGACATCGAAAGTCCGTGAACCCAGCGCCTTTTCCAGCGCGTTCTCGTCATCGCGGTCGGCGATCAGATGAATGGTCCCGGCGGGCGGTGCCGACGAGCCGCGATTGATGACAGTGACCCGGTCGCCCGCGGCCGTCAGCCGGGCAATGAGCCGCTTTCCGAAATACCGGTTTCCGCCGATGACGCAGATCTCTCGCATGTCGCCCTCCCTATTGCCCCGCACCCGTGCTCCTTGCGTCCCCGCACACGGGCACCCGCTCTCCACGCACCCGTAACCGACCGCGGGGCGTCATCCGCGCTTCGGGCCGTGGTCATAATTCTCCCGTCGCAGGGGGCAGGTCCGAAGGGGGAGACGTGGGAGATCCGGCTGTCGTACCGAAGGAAACACGGCATTCGCGTGCCGTCTCCGGCGAAACGTCGGTGGGTTTCGACGCGCTGGACCGGCAGATCCTGGAACTGCTCCAGAGCGACGGCCGGATCAAGCTCAGCGAGCTGGGCCGCCGGGTCATGCTGAGCCCGGCGGCGGTCGCGGAGCGGGTGCGCCGGCTGGAGGCGACGGGCGCGATCACCGGCTACGGCGCCCGGGTGTCCGCGCCCCGCCTCGGCTACGGGATCCAGGCCTTCATCCGCGTCGACCCGCACGGCGGGTACACGCTGAAGCATCCCCGGACCCTGGAACTGCTGGCCCGTCCCGAGGTCACCGAGGTCCACCACGTGGTCGGCGAGGACTGCTGGATCCTCAAGGTCGCCGTCGAGGACACGATCCATCTGGAGGACGTCCTGGAGCAGACCTCCGCGCTGGGGCGGACCACGACCTCGATCGTGCTGTCGTCTCCGGTGGACCACAAGCCGCTGCTGCCCCGCACCTCACGCTGAGCCCCGTCGGCCCGCGCCCGGGCGGCCGGTGGTCATGGACGCTTGCCTTGACGTCGGCGTCAAGGACTACCGTCGGGTCATGCGAATCGGCGAGCTGGCCGCACGGGCCGGGACGACCACGCGGACTCTGCGCTACTACGAGTCGCGCGGGCTGCTGTCCGCGCGACGGGGCGAGAACGGGTACCGGACGTACGACGAGCACGACCTGCGGCTGCTCCGGCAGATCAGGACGCTGCAGGACTTCGGGTTCGACCTGGAGGAGACGCGGCCCTTCGTGGAGTGCCTGCGGGCCGGGCATCCCGAGGGCGACTCGTGCCCGGCGTCCCTGGACGTCTACCGCCGCAAGCTCGGCGAGCTCGACGCGCTGATCGACGAGCTGCGGTCGGTGCGCGCGCAGGTCGGCGAGCAGCTCGCGCGGGCGGAACGGGCACGCGACGAGCTGGCGGCCGACGCTGAGGTTCCGGGCGGTCCGGAACCCGTATGCGAACTGGGAGGGCGGACACGGTGATCAAGGCGGCAGGTGTGGCCGAAGTGACGGACGCGGACTTCGGGGCGGAGGTGATCGGGTCGGATCTGCCCGTGCTGGTGGAGTTCACGGCCGACTGGTGTCCGCCGTGCCGGCAGATGGGCCCGGTGCTCAGCGAGCTGGCCTTCGAGGAGGGCGACCGGTTCAAGGTGGTCCAGCTCGACGTGGACACCAATCCGGAGACCACGCTGGCGTACGGCGTCCTCTCGATGCCGACGTTCATGGTCTTCCGCGACGGTGAGCCCGTGAAGTCGATGGTGGGTGCCCGGGCCAAGCGACGGCTGCTGCAGGAGCTGTCCGACGTGCTCTGATCCCACCGGGCAGAGAACCCGGCACACAAAAAATCCCCTGGGCAATTGCGCCCGGGGGATTTCTCTGCGTATATTCAATGATTCGCGACTTCGAGGGATCGAGTCGCAAAGAAGTTCAGTAGGCGCAGTGTATCTGGGTGGGAGCGGAATTGTCAAACAAGGGATCGCACACAGAATTCCCCGACGATGAACTGCGAAGCGAGCAGGAATTCATCGACGGGCTGTACGCGCGGGTGGACGCCCTGCGCGGGGTCACCGAGGCCTCCGTCGACGACGCGCTCGCCCAGGGCAACACGCCCATGCAGGCCCGGCTCGAACGGGACGTCCTGGTCGCCGAACGCTCAGGGCTGCTGGCCGCGCTGAACGCCGTGGACGGTTCGCTCTGCTTCGGCCGTATCGACCTGGCCCCGGTGGAATCCCCCGTGGAAGGCGCGCCCCCCGCCGCCGTCACCCACCACATCGGCCGGATCGGCATCCGCGCCGACGACATCGAGCGCACCCCGATCCTCATCGACTGGCGGGCGCCGGTCGCCCGCCCCTTCTACCTGGCCACCGGGCACACCCCGATGGGACTGCGCCGCCGTCGGCACATCGGCACCTCGGGGCGGCACGTCACCGACCTGCACGACGAGATCCTGGACCTCGGCGACCGTGAACGCACCGGCCACGAGGACCCGACCGGCGACGCCGTGCTGCTCGCCGCGCTCAACTCCGCCCGCACCGGCCGGATGAGCGACATCGTGCAGACCATCCAGGCCGAGCAGGACCGGATCATCCGCGCGCCGCACCGGGGCATCATGGTCGTCGAGGGCGGCCCCGGCACCGGCAAGACGGCCGTCGCCCTGCACCGCGCCGCGTATCTGCTCTACGAGCACCGGGAACTGCTCGCCAAGCGGGCCGTCCTGATCGTCGGCCCCAACCCGGCCTTCCTCGGCTACATCGGCGAGGTGCTGCCCTCGCTCGGCGAGACCGGCGTGCTGCTCTCGACCGTCGGTGAGCTCTTCCCCGGCGTCCACGCGACGGCCGTCGACCCGCCCGAGGCGGCCGCCGTGAAGGGCCGCGCCGGGATGGCCGACGTCCTGGCCGAGGTGGTCCGGGACCGCCAGGCCCTGCCCGACCCGGTGATCGCGATCGAGCACGACCGGGACGTCCTGATGCTGGACGCGGGCCTCGTCCAGGTGGCCCGGGAACGCGCCCGCGCCGCCGATCTGCCCCACAACGTCGCCCGCGAGCACTTCGAGGGCCACATCCTCAACACGCTCACCGACATGCTGGCCGAACGTATCGGCACGGACCCCTTCGACGGCTCCAACCTCCTCGACCCGAGCGACATCACGCAGATCCGCGACGAGCTCGCCGAGAACCCCGAAGTCTGGTCCGCCATCGACCAGTTGTGGCCGAGACTGACCCCGCAGCGGCTGGTCGCCGACTTCCTGGCCGATCCGTACGGCTACGTCCCGGACGAGGACGCGGCGGCGATCCACCGCCCGCTGACCGGCGCCCGTGACTGGACCGTCGCGGACGTCCCCCTCCTGGACGAGGCCGCCGAACTCCTCGGCGAGGACGACCGGGTCGCCCGGGCACTGGCCGACCAGGAACGCCGTACCCAGATCGCCTACGCGCAGGGCGTGCTCGACGTGTCCTACGCCTCGCGGACGTACGAGTTCGAGGACAAGGACGAGGAGGACTCCGAGATCCTGTCCGCGCACAACATCATCGACGCCGAGCGGATGGCCGAACGGCACGAGGAGGACGACCACCGCAGCGCCGCCGAACGCGCCGCCGCCGACCGGACCTGGGCCTTCGGCCACATCATCGTCGACGAGGCGCAGGAGTTGTCGCCGATGGCGTGGCGGCTGCTGATGCGACGCAGCCCGACGCGGTCGATGACGCTGGTCGGCGATCCCGCGCAGACCGCGGAGGCGGCGGGCGTCGGTTCGTGGGAGGAGATCCTCTCCCCGTACGTCGAGGACCGCTGGGAGCACACCCGGCTCGGCGTCAACTACCGCACCCCGTCCGAGATCATGGACGTCGCGGCCGGTGTGGTGCGGGCCGAGCGCCCCCGGTTCGAGCCGCCGCGCTCCGTCCGCTCCACCGGCGTACGGCCCTGGGCGCGGGACGCGGGGGACGACCTGCCCGGCGCGGTCGCCAAGGCCGTCGCCGAACTGGCCCCCGCCGAGGGGCGGCTCGCGGTGATCGCGCCGCGCGCCCTGCACACCGCGCTGGCCGGCCGGCTGGACGGGGTGACGGCGGGGCAGGAGCCCGATCTCACCCGCACGGTGGTGCTCCTCGACCCCCGGCAGGCCAAGGGGCTGGAGTTCGACTCCGTACTGGTGGTCGAGCCCGCGGCGTACGGGACGAGCGACCTGTACGTGGCGCTGACCAGGGCCACCCAGAGCCTGGGCATCCTGCACACCGGGGAACTGCCCGCGTCGCTGCGGGGCACCGGACTGGAGTGAGGTCGCGGAGGGGGCAGCCCCCGTGGCCTCGGCCGTCCCCCATGGGCATCCCCCGGTGGCCGGGCCACCGGGGGACGGCCGCGGAGCGCCGCGACCAAGCCTCTAGGCCGGCCGCAGCCACACCGTCGCGAGGGGTGGCAGGGTGAGCTGGATGCTGGCCGGGCGGCCGTGCCAGCCCTGGGGTTCCGGTTTGACGGGGTCGGGGTTGGTGACGTCGCTGCCGCCGTAGCGGAGGGTGTCGGTGTTGAGGACTTCGCGCCAGGCGGGGATGTCCTCGGGGACGCCGAGGCGGTAGTTGTGGCGGACGGCGGGGGAGAAGTGGGAGACGGCGAGCAGCGGGGTGCCGTCGGCGGCGTGACGCAGGAAGGCGAACACGTTGTCGTCGGCGGAGTCGCCGGTGATCCAGGCGAAGCCGGCCGGGTCGGTGTCGCGTTCCCACAGGGCGGGTTCGGCCTGGTAGGTCCTGTTGAGGTCGCGGACGAGGTCACGGATGCCGCGGTGGTCGGCTTCGGCGCCGTAGGCCGGGTCGAGGAGCCACCAGTCGGGACCGTGGGCCTCGGACCATTCGGCGCCCTGGGCGAACTCCTGGCCCATGAAGAGGAGTTGCTTGCCGGGGTGGGCCCACATGAAGGCGAGGTAGGCGCGCAGGTTGGCACGTTGCTGCCACCAGTCGCCGGGCATCTTGGAGACGAGTGAGCGTTTGCCGTGCACGACCTCGTCGTGGGAGATCGGCAGGACGTAGTTCTCGCTGTACGCGTACACCATCGAGAAGGTCATCTCGTCGTGGTGGTACTTGCGGTGGACCGGCTCGTGGGACACGTAGTCCAGCGAGTCGTGCATCCAGCCCATGTTCCACTTCAGCCCGAATCCCAGACCGCCGAAGCCTCCGGGGCCGACATGGTGGGTGGCCCGGGTGACGCCGTCCCAGGCGGTGGATTCCTCGGCGACGGTGACGACACCGGGGTTGCGGCGGTAGACGGTCGCGTTCATCTCCTGGAGGAAGGCGACGGCGTCCAGGTTCTCGCGGCCGCCGTGTTCGTTGGGGGTCCACTGGCCGGGTTCGCGGGAGTAGTCGAGGTAGAGCATGGAGGCGACGGCGTCGACGCGCAGGCCGTCGATGTGGAACTCCTCGCACCAGTAGGTGGCGTTGGCGACGAGGAAGTTGCGGACCTCGCGGCGGCCGTAGTCGAATTCGAGGGTTCCCCAGTCGGGGTGGTCGGCGCGCTGGGGGTCGGCGTGTTCGTAGAGGGGCCGGCCGTCGAACTCGGCGAGGGCCCAGTCGTCGCGGGGGAAGTGGGCGGGGACCCAGTCCATGAGGACGCCGACCCCGGCGCGGTGCAGGGCGTCGACGAGGTACTTGAAGTCGTCGGGGGTACCCAGACGGGCGGTCGGGGCGTAGAACCCGGTGACCTGGTAGCCCCAGGAGCCGCCGAAGGGGTGCTCGGCGACGGGCATGAGCTCGACGTGGGTGAAGCCGAGGTCGGAGACATAGGCGGGGAGCTGGTCGGCGAGCTGACGGTAGGTCAGGCCGGGTCGCCAGGACGGCAGATGGACCTCGTACACCGAGAACGGCGCCTCGTGGGCCGGCCGGGCGGCCCGTTTCGCCATCCACTCCGCGTCCTGCCAGGGGTGACGGGACGCGTGGACGATCGAGGACGTGCGGGGCGGGGCCTCCGTACGGCGGGCCATCGGGTCCGCGCGCAGGGTGTGTGAACCGTCGGGGCGGGTGATGTCGAACTTGTAGAGCTCGCCCTCGCCTATCGCCGGTACGAACAGCTCCCACACGCCCGAGGAACCGAGCGACCTCATCGGATGGCCAGTGCCGTCCCAGAAGTTGAAGCTGCCGGCCAGCCGGACACCGCGCGCGTTCGGAGCCCACACGGTGAACCGGGTTCCGGCTACGCCCTGTTGTTCCATCGGCTCGGCGCCGAGCGCCCGCCACAGTTCCTCGTGCCGGCCCTCACCGAGCAGATGCAGATCCAACTCGCCGAGTGCCGGCAGGAATCGGTACGCGTCCTCGGTCTCCAGCACCGTTTCCTCGTACGCCACCAGCAGCCGGTACGCGTCGGGGACCGCGCGCAGCGGCAGCAGCCCGGAGAAGAATCCGTCCCCGTCGTCGCGCAGTTCGGCGCGCAGGTCGTCCGTGACCACGGTGACTCCGAGCGCGTACGGGCGGAAGGCCCGGAAGGCGACACCGTCCGGGACCGGGTGGGCGCCCAGCACTCCGTGCGGATCGTGGTGCGTACCGTCGAGCAGCCGCTGCCGGTCCGCCGCCCCGACACCGGCGAAGCCCGGACGACTTCCGCCCGGCCCGGAATCCGTCCCGCCCGGGCCGGAACTTGTCCCACCGGCGGTGGGGCTGCGTTTGTCTGGGCCTGGGTCCGTCTCGTCCGGGCCGGGGCTTGTCCCGCCGGCGGCGGGGCTGTGCCTGTCCGGGCCGGGACCTGCCTCGCGGGGGGCCGTCCCTGGGCCGGGGCTTGTCTCGCCGGGGCCGGAGTCCGTCCTGCCCCGGGCGGGATCCGGGTCGGGTGCCGTTGGAGCGTTCTCGGCCCGGCCGGGCCCTGTCTCGCCCGCGGCTGTCTTCCTGGCCGGTGCTGTCTCGGTCCCTGCCTCTTCGGTCGCCGCCTTCTTGGCCGTCGGCCTCTTGGTGGGCGTCTTCTCGGCGGCGGCCGGTTTCTTCGCGCCGTTCTTCTTCGGACTGTCGTCGGACGGGGGGCGGGGCGTCACGGGCAGGGCCTCCTCGGGAGGGTGAGCTCGGGAACAGCAGGGGGATCAGGGTGACGCGGCCAGCCACCGTACCGCCGCCAGCGGAACCGGCAGCCAGTCCGGGCGGTGCCGGGCCTCGTACACGACCTCGTACACCGCCTTGTCCGTCTCGAAGGCACGCAGTAATACGGGATCCGTGCGCGGGTCGAGGCCGCTGACCTCCGCGTATCCGGTGCAGTAGGCGGCCCGGCAGGTGTCGGCCCAGCCGGACGCCAGGGGTGTCCCCGGGGAGCCGGGAGCCTGGGGGACGGAGTGGGCCGCGTAGTCGAAGGAGCGCAGCATGCCCGCGATGTCGCGTGCCGGCGGCTGGGGCATACGGCGCTCGGCGAGCGGTTTCGACGGCTCGCCCTCGAAGTCGATGAGCGACCACTCCCCGTCGGGGGAGCGCAGGCACTGGCCGAGATGCAGGTCCCCGTGGATGCGCTGGGCCGTCCACGTATGACCCTCGGCGGACAGCTCGGCCAGAGCCGCGAACGCGGTCCGCAGGCCGGGCGCGTGGGGCCGTAGCGCGGGCACCGCCTGTGCGGCGGCGTCCAGCCGCCCGGCCATCGCGTCGACCAGCGGCCTCACCTGGGCGTGGCCCAGGGTCATTACGGGCAGCGCGCGGGCCAGTGCCATGTGCACCTCGGCGGTGGCCCGGCCCAGCGCCCGAGCCTCGGCGACGAAGTCCTCGCCCTTGGCCAGCTCCCGCAGCGCCAGCTCCCAGCCGTCCGAGGCGCCCTGCACGAACGGCTGGAGCACGCCCAGGACATACGACTGCCCGGACAGCTCGGCCCGCAGCCAGGCGGTGGGGGCCGGAACCCGCGCGCAGCCCTCGCGGGCCAGGGCCAGCGGCAGTTCGAGGTCGGGGTTGATCCCGGGAACGACCCGGCGCAGCAGCTTGAGGATGAACGTGTCCCCGTAGACCACGGACGAGTTGGACTGCTCGGCGGTCATCATCCGCGGTACGAGACCGGGCCGTATCTCCTGCCCGGTGTCCCGCTCGAAACGCAGTCCGCCGATGCGGGCCCGGGAGCGCAGGGCTTCCAGGAGCACATCGGCGGGCTGGGGGTCGTAGAGGGCCTCGTACACGGTGCGTCCGGAGAGCGGTCCCTCGCTCAGGTGCCCGATCAGCGCCGGCGCCAGCCGGGGCGGCAGCGCCTCGCGTACGCCTATCAGTAACTGGTAGCAGTCGCCGGGAACGGCCGGGGCACCCGGAACGGGCGGCTGGTGGGCGCGCACCAGCAGGTGGTGGAGGCCGAGCGGGCCGTTCGCCGGGAGCAACTCGGTGGAGGTGACCAGCGAGAGGCCGGTGACAGGCCGTCCCTTGCCGGCGAACCAGCGCTGCCGCGGCAGCCAGGTGCGCAGCAGTGGATCGAGGGACGCCAGGAGACCGGGACCTGTGGGTGCGGTGCGTGTGACGGCTTCCGACATGGGTCGCGTCCTTTCCCCGGGGGGCGGGGTGTTACTGATGCGTGCCCCGGGCGCAGCCGTGGAAACCGCCCTGCCCTGGGGCCTTTTCGGTCGAGCGGGTCCAGGAGATTTCCTGCGGACACGGCACAAGGGTGTCCAATTCCGGTGTGTGATACCAGACATGGACACCCTTGCGACGTTCACTCTCACCGGTACCGGCCGAAGGCCGCGCGGTGACCGGCCGGCGGTGGCCCGCCGGCCGGTCGTGCGTGCCGCGTGGGACCGGGCCGAGGGGCCCGGGTCAGACGGCGGTGTAGGCGAGGATGAAATGGATCTGCATCGCGAGGCTCTTGGAGATGGTGTCGCCCGAGTTCACGGGCATGAGCCAGAGCTCGTACTTCCCGGTGTCACCGGCCTTCAGTACGGCTGCTGTGCCGATCGGCTTGATCTCTGCCGTGACCTTGTCCTTGAGGCCGGCCGGCAGGATGACGGTGGCCGTGACCTTCAGATCGGCCTCACCCGTGTTCTGCGCAGTGAAGCCTCCGACCATCAGGGCACCGGCCCCGGTGAATTTGATCTCCTTGTTCTTGTACAGGAAGTCCGGGGCGCTGCTCGTGAACCAGTCGCTGGTGTTCAGCGCGCTGGTCGTCAGTCTGGCGGTCTTCGGCGGGGCGGTGGTGGTCGGCGGGGGCGAAGCGGGAGCGGTGGATCCGGTGGCCGAGGGGGTCGGGTCGGTGGGAAGCTCGGAAGCCGACACCGTGGGCTCGGCCGTGGCCGTGGCCGTGGCCGTCGGGGTGGGGAAGTCCGCCTTGACCGTGAAGGAGCCCGTCACGGTATCGGTGAACGTGGCACCGCTGCTCACGCCGATGAGGCCAAAGCCACCCGCGGCGAGCGTGAACGCCGCCACGATCTTTCTCCGGTCGGAGATGGCCATGGGGGTAGAGCCCTTCTGATAGAGCCGGGATTGTCTCGTGTTCCGGGCGGCGCGGCCGCAGGGCGGTCACACCGGGATGCCCGGGTGCGAGCGGTGGTGGAAAATGCCTAGGCCCACCCGGTCCGACTGGCATGTCACCAGGTCGGGTCGGGTGGGCTGTCGGCGGACCGTTCAGATTCCTGCCGTGACCGGCAAGGATCAGGCGGTACCGGTCAGGCTGAAGACGACGTTCGCCGTCTGGCCGGAGACGTCGTTGCTGAGGTCCGTGGCCGAGAGGACGACCTGGTACTGGACGTAGCCCTGCGCGGGAACGTGCGGCTGGCCGTCGCCGGCGCTGCCGCCGACACGCTCCATCCTGGCCGTCAGGCCCTCGATGCCGGTGGGCGTCACCGTGGCCTCGAAGGGCAGGTCGATGTCGCCGTCGTTGTGGACGGTGATGATCGGGGTCCTGTAGGTCATCGTCGACTTGTCGAAGAAGACCTGCTGGGGAAGGGTGGCCTTGTGGCCGTCGGTCCCGGGCGTGATGGTCCAGCCGTTGTAGTCCTCGATCCGCAGCTTGGCGGTGCCCGTCTTGACGGACGAGGTGGCGGTCACGGTGTCGGTGAACACGGCGCTGCTGCCGATGCTGACCAGGCCGATGCTGCCGGCGAGGATCGCCGCGACGGCGACGGCCTTCTTCTTGTTGGAAATGGCCATGTGAAAGACCCTTTCAGGAGCGGTGCTCCGGCGTGCGGGGGCGTCGGCCCGGGTCGGGCCGGTGTGCCCGTAGGGTGGCCGCAGCGCCTGAACCCGCTGCAGGACGGCAATCCCGCGGCGGGTCGGTGGTCACTGGACCAAGGCGTGTTGCGGGGTGGGCCGGAGGTTCCGGCCGATGGAAGCGGTCGGAACATCCGGCCCACTCGCGCGGGGTGGATCAGGAGGTGGCGGTGACCTTGACGGCGACCGAACCGGTCAGGTTCTGCCAGGAGTTGTCGAGGTTCTTGACCTCGATCTCCACCTTGTAGGTGGCCTTGGCGCCCTTGTTCAGCCAGGTCGAGTCGGTGGCGGCGTCGACGCGCGTCACCTTCACGTTGAGGGCGCCGCCCAGGTCGCCGCTCTTCACGACGTCGAAGGCGACGCCCGCACCGGCGGTGCCGTCGTTCTCGACGGTGAAGTTGGTGACCAGACGGCTGGTGGAGGAGCCCAGGAGCTGCTCGCCCTCGAGAACGGCGTAGTTGCCGGACACGATGTTCCAGGCCGACGTGCCGCCCCAGGTGTAGGTGGCGTGCGGGGCGACACCGTCGTACGCCGAGGTGGCGCCTTCGGCCTTGACGATGTTGAGGTCGGCGTGGCCGGAGCGCAGGTCCGTCTGCGCGGTGACCGTGTCGGTGAACGTGGCACCGGCGCCGGCGCCGATGAGGGCGAGGCCGCCGACGGCGATCGCGGCGGCCGCGATCGTCTTCTTCTTGGTGGAAATGGCCACGGTGTGGGCCTTTCTCTTGGATGGGTGAGGGTTCGGGCTTGCGCCCAGGGCGCGACACGGCCCCCGGTGGCCCCCCTGGTGGGGGCCGCCCGGCGTCGTGTCACGGGAAGGAGTCCCGTGCCCTATGGGGTGGTGGTCTGCGGGGTGGGCTTCTTCGGGCGCCACAGCAGGACGACGACGCCGCCCACGATCAGCACGGCGGCGGCGCCGAGCAGCACCCTGAAGCCGGTTTCGGTGTGGATCGAGGTGACGATGTAGCCGATGTACGGCACGTCGTGACGGACGATCCAGGCGGTGTCGCCGTCGGGGCGGACATGCCAGGGGTCCTTCGTCCGGTTGGCGTCGCCCTTGGTCTCCAGGACCGGGCCCTGCTCGGAGGGCGTGATCGTCACGATCCGGTGGACGACCTGGCGGTCCGGCTCGTCCGGGCGGTGGAAGATAACGATGTCACCGACCTTCAGCGACTTCACCGGCTCCCGCTGCGCGATGACGACGCTGCCGGTCGGGAGCTTCGGCTCCATACTGCCGCTGAGGACTGAACTGCCCTCCCAATTGCCGGACTTGACCGAGTATGCCGCCACCGCGAAGCCGACGGCGAGCAGGACGACCACGAGGCTCAGGAGGGCCGAGAGGGCCCGGTGGGCCCAGTGCCGGCGCCGGGGCGGCTGCGGGGTGGCCGGCGCCTCGGCGGGCCCTTCCGTCACTCTGCGTACTGCCAGCTTCAACTGTTCTCTCCTGCGGACAAGTTCGGGCTTACGGGTTTTACGGAACGCGCGGCCGACGAGCCATAGGGGGTGGCGCGGGGGATATCGCTCGGGGGCGTTCGAATCCCCCGCGCCGGTCATGGGGAGGAGTCGCGGAGTCCGCGGGATTCCGTGTCCGAGTGCGAGTCGGAAGCGTGGCGGCGACAGGGCGGGCCTTTTACCCGGGATGCAGAGCGGGTTCCCGGGTCGTCCCGTCGCCGCGGTCTTCACGGGACGCGCACAACGTCGGGTGGGCGGCCGGTCGGCCGTGAGGTCACCCGCTGATGCGGGGCGCCGGCTCGCCGAGTAGGTGAGCCGCTATAAAACGGTGCCTGGCCTGGACAATCTCATCCACTCCCGCGTTACACGCATGCCGTGAACTCCCCCCCAGGGAGTGGCCTCCGTCGAGGTGGCCAAGATCAGATTAAGCATGTGTGTGCACGATGGGAAGTGTGTGGATGAAGTGTGGAGGCCGTGTTACCGGAATGTAATATCGAGATGGTTTGAAGGTGGCGAGACGGGTGCTATTGGGGCTTCCCGGATGATGTGTCTGGATCTGATGGGTAGTGAACCGCCTCTGTCCGGAACCCGATTGGGCTCCGGACAGAGTCCTGGACGGCTTGCCGCAGCCCGCTAGACGGCTTCCTTCCGGAGACGGAACCAGTAGAAGCCGTGACCGGCGAGGGTCAGCAGGTACGGCAGTTCACCGATGGCCGGGAACCGCACGCCGCCGATCAGCTCGACCGGGTGCCTGCCGTTGAACTCGCGCAGGTCGAGTTCGGTGGGCTGGGCGAAGCGGGAGAAGTTGTGCACGCACAGGACGAGGTCGTCGTCCCCTTCGTCCGCGGTCGAGGGAGCTTCGCGGAGGAACGCGAGGACGGCGGGGTTGGAGGACTGGAGTTCGGTGTAGGAGCCGAGTCCGAAGGCCTTGTTCTGTTTGCGGATCTCGATCATGCGGCGGGTCCAGTGCAGCAGTGAGGAGGGCGACGACATGGACGCCTCGACGTTGGTGACCTGGTAGCCGTAGACGGGGTCCATGATCGTGGGGAGGAAGAGGCGGCCGGGGTCGCT